>NZ_LIXJ01000011.1 GCF_001905795.1 Streptomyces sp. CB01580 | reverse complement strand
GTCGTACGGATGCGGTCTCGGGGCCGGTGAGGTTGAGGGTGAAGGGTTCGCTGTCGGTGGCGTGGAGCAGGGATCGCAGGGCGACTTCGTTGGCGTATCCCTGCCAGACGACGTTGGCGTGGCCGGTGGTGATGTCGACGGGTTCGCCTGCCTGTACGCGGTGGGCGATGTCGGCGAGGACGCCGTAGCGCAGGTCGACTGCGTAGTTGAGGCGGATGTTGGCGACCTTGGTGCCGCGGGTGAGGGCGGCGTGGGCGAAGATGCGTTCGCGGCCGAGGCATGACATGGCGTATTCGCCGACCGGGCCGACGGGGTCGTTTTCGGTGCAGCCGCCGGAGGAGACTGGTACGAGTGGGTAGACGTTGCCGGTGGAGAATGCGGCGATCCGGGCGTGGGGCCAGCGGTGTGCCACTCGGTCGGGCATTGCGGCGTTGACGGCCCAGGCGTGGGAGGGGGCGCCGGCGGAGCCGAATTTGGCGCCGACCATGAAGACGATGTTTCCGGCGTCGGGCAGTGAGGCCAGGTCGGCGGCCGGGTCCATGAGGTCGAAGGCGACGGTGGAGATGCCGGCGGCTTCCAGTTGTTGTGCCGCGGCCGGGTCGGACCAGCGGGAGACGGCGTACACGGTCACGTCCGTGCGGCCCGCGGTGTCCAGCGCCCGTCGGGCGAGTCTGCACAGGCTGGGGCCCATTTTGCCGCCGGCGCCGAGGATCAGGAGGTCGCCTTCGAGGCGGGCGAGGTCGGTGACGAGTGCGGGGGAGGGGGTGGCGAGCCGCTCTTCGAGTGCGGCTTCATCGGTGAACATGATTGTGTGGGTCATCCCTTGATTCCGGACGCGGTGACGCCCTCGGTGAAGTAGCGCTGGCCCACCATGTATGCGGCGAAGATGGGTACGAACGCGATGACGGAGCCGGAGAGCACGACGTTGAGTGGCACGTTCTGCTGCTGGAGCGAGGCGATGCCGACGGTGAGGGTGCGCATGTCGGTGGACTGGCCGATGACCAGGGGCCACAGGAAGTCGTTCCAGTGCCACAGGAAGACGAAGACTCCGAGTGTGGCGAGGATCGGTTTGAGCAGTGGCAGTACGATCCGGTAGAAGATCTGCCATTCGTTGCAGCCGTCGAGGCGGGCTGCTTCGAAGAGTTCGTCGGGCAGGCCCTGGATGAACTGGCGCATGAGGAAGACGGCCTGGGCGTTGGCCAGTGTCGGCAGGATCAGGCCCCAGTAGGTGTCGACGCCGCCCAGTTTCGCGATCATTGCGAAGGTCGGGATCATCGTGACGTGGTAGGGGACCATCACCATCGACAGGAACGACCAGAACATCGTTTCCCGGCCCGGGAAGCGTTTCTTGGCGAAGGCGTAGCCGGCGAGTGAGGCGAGCAGGAGCACGCCGATGACGGAGATGATCGAGTAGAGCAGGGTGTTGAGGAGCCAGCGTGGTACGTCCTGGGCGTTGAGGACGGTGTCGTACGCTTCGCCGCTGAGCGGCCATGGCAGGAGGCTGGTGGGGAACTCGACCGCTGCGGACGGCTTGAGTGAGAGCACGACCATGGCGTAGAAGGGGAAGACCGTGACGAGTGCGGCGACGGTCAGCAGGACGGCGCGGCCGATCCGGCCGGCCCGGGTGGGGCGCATGCCGTAGGGGACGGTGTCCTGCTCCGCGAGTTTGCGCAGTCGTCGTTCGGCCCGGCGCGCGGCCCGGTCGGGTGTTGCGGGAGCCTTGGCCGGCGGAGGGGTCTTGGTCTCTGCGGGTGCTGCGGTCATGGTCACTGGTCCTTCCCGATCACGAGCCGCTGGACCAGTGCGACCACCACGGTCAGCGCGAACAGCGCGACCCCGATGGCGGAGGCGTAGCCCAGGTCGAAGTACTTGAAGCCCGCGTCGTAGAGCTGGAAGACGAGCGTGTAGCTGGCGTTGGCGGGGCCGCCGCCGGTCATGGTGTAGACGGCGTCGAAGACCTGGAAGGAGGCCGTCGTCTCGATCACGGCGAGGAAGAACAGGGCGGGTTTGAGCTGGGGCAGCACGATGTGCCGGAAGCGCTGGACGGCGCCGGCGCCGTCGGTGAGCGCGGCTTCTTCCAGTTCGCGGGGGATGTCCTGCATCCGGGCCAGCAGGATGAGCATGCCGTATCCGAAGCGGGACCAGATGCCGACGATGGCCAGTGCGGGCAGCACCAGCACGTCGTCGGAGAGCCAGGAGCCCTTGGACATCCCGAACATGCTCATCAGTGTCGGCCACGGGCCGCCGGTCGAGAAGATCCACACGAAGACGGTGGCGGCCAGCACCAGCGAGGTGACGACCGGGAGGAAGAACACCGACCGGAAGAACTTCGCGCCGCGGAACGCGCGCCGGGTGATCAGCGCCAGCGACACCGATGCGATGAGTGTGCCCGGCACGGCGAGCACGGTGTACAGGACGGTGACCTTCAGTGCCTGCCAGAACAGCGGGTCGTCCCACAGGCGGGTGAAGTTGTCCAGCCCGATGAAGCTGCCGCCGCCGGTCAGGGTGTAGTCGGTGAAGCTCATCAGCACACCGGCGATGCCCGGACCGAACCGGAAGGCGAGGAAGAGCAGGAAACACGGGAGGACGAACAGCAGGCCGATCCGGGCCTCGCGGCGCGCCTGCGGCCCGCTGCGACGGCCCCGGCGGGCGGGTTCCGCGACGACTGCCACGGGGATCTCCTTGCGGTGCGGGGGAAAGGGCGGGGGCGGACAAGACCACCCCAGGAGGGAGGTGCGGGGAAAGGGCGGGGGCGGACAAGACCGCCCCAGGGAGGGAGGATGTGGGGCCCGGGGTCCGGGTGCGGCCAGAAATGGGCCCCGCACCGGGTATCAGCGGCCGAGCAGCGCCTGCGCGGCCTTCTGCGCGGCGTCCAGCGCCTCCTGCGGGCTCTTCTTGCCCAGCAGCGCGGCCTGGATCTCGGGGGCGAGGACGCCCTGGACCTCACGGGACTTGTCCTGGAGCGGGCCGACGGTCATGCTCGGCAGGGTGGCGCCGACCGCCGTCTGCAGCGCGTCGCCCGGGTAGAGGTCGCCGCCGGACGTGCGGGCCGGGAAGTAGCCCGCCTCCTTCTGCAGACCGGCCGCGTTCTTCGACTCCGCGACGAAGTTCAGCCAGTCGCCGGTGTTCTTCTTGTCCGCGCCCTTCAGCATGGACAGGGCGCCCACCGTGCCGTAGCCGACCGACTCGGCGTCCTTCAGCGGCGGCCGGACGACGATGTTCTCCTTGCCCCAGAACGGCTCCACGTCGGTGGGGGTGTTCTGCCAGGTGCAGGCGATCTTGCCCTTGGCGACCGGGGTCTGCTCCAGCTTGGGCGCGGTGGTGATCAGGTCCTTGTCGGTGTAGCCGCCGTCGACGAGCTTCTTCAGGTACGTCAGCGCCCTGACACCGGCCGCGTCGTTGAACGTGACGCTCTTGCCGTCCTTGGAGAAGATGTCGCCGCCCGCCTGCCACAGCAGCGGGTAGAAGGTCATGTTGAGGGTCTGCTGGGTGTCGCCGTAGAAGCTGGTGGCGTAGTAGCCCTTCGCTTTCAGCTTCGGGCCCAGCGCCTGAAGGTCCGCCCAGGTCGTGGGGTAGTTCTTCTCGCCGATGGCGGCGAACACCCGCTTGTCGCAGACCAGCGGATTGGCGCTGGTCAGGATCGGGGTGGCGAGTGCCTTGCCGTCGATCGTGACGGACTTCAGCGCGAAGTCGGTGTAGTCGGACTTGGCGTCGGAGGGCATGTACTCGTCGGCCGGGACGATGTTCTTGGCGTACTTCGGCAGCTGGTCGGGGATCAGGTAGACCGCGTCCGGGCCCTTGCCCGAGGCGATCGCGGTGGCCAGGGCGGTGTCGCGGTTGGCCCAGGGGAAGGTCTCCACCTTCACCTTGACGCCCGAGTGCTCCTTCTCGAACGTCTTGATCAGGCCGTCCCAGTAGGCCTTGTTCTTGGCCTCGTCGAAGATGACCGGGTAGGTCCACATGGTGACGGTGTTGTCGTCGCCGCCGCTGGAACAGCCGGCCAGCACACCGGCGGCCAGCGCGGTGGCCACGACCGGGACGGCAACGGCACGGACTCTGGAACGACGGGTGAGAAGACGGGACATGAGAGGGTCCTCCGAGGACGTGAGGGTGGGACGGGGAAGGGGGGACGGCATCCGGTGGGGGGTCACCGGGCCGGCACCGTCTGGACGGTGCCGGTGTGCCGCGCACGTTCAGCGGCGAACGCCGCCAGATGACTACCGAGCGTGGCCTTGGTGCCGGAGCGGACCGCGGCCGGGTCGCCGGTGGCGACGGCGTGGACGAAGGCATCAACCAACGCCGTGTCTCCGCCGCCGTGCCCCTCGGCGGCGTTGGAACCGCTGGTGTCGACCTCGTGGACGGTGACCTCGTCGGTGCGGAAGTCGTGGACGGTGACGCGCTTGCCGTCGCCGCGCAGCCAGCCGTGCGAGCCGAAGATCCGTGTCTGGCGGTCGGTCTGTTCGGTGAAGGCGACCATGGTGAACGTCGCGGTCATGCCGCCGGACAGCTGCATGGCGAGGACCTGGTGGTCGACCACGTCGTTGTCGCCGCGGTAGGCGCACAGGCCGTACGGGCCTTCGCGCAGCGCGGTCAGCAGCTCGGCCTCGTCCGTGGAGTCCGTGACGTGGGTGACCGGCCAGACCGCGCCCTTCTCGCGCAGCGTCGGCATGTACAGCTTCAGCGCGCTGTACGGGCAGCCGGACTCGACGACGCAGTCGAGACACCGCTCGGCGGATCCGGCCGGGGCGTTCTCCGGCCGGAAGTGCTTGAGCCCACCGAAGCTGGAGACCTGCTCGATCCGGCCGCCCATGACGTACGTGATCCAGTCCAGGTCGTGGCAGGACTTGGCGAGCAGCATCGGGGAGGAGTCCTTCTCGCTGCGCCACGGACCGCGGACGTAGGAGTGCGCGTAGTGCCACCAGCCGACGGGCTCCAGGTGCTCGACGCTGACGAGTTCGCCCAGCACGCCCGAGCCGACAACCTCCTTCACCAGGTCGGTGTAGGGGGTGTAGCGCAGGACATGGCAGACGGCGAAGAGTACGCCCGACTTCTCCACGCCTTCGATGAGGGTGCGGGTCTCGGCCTCGCTGGGCGCCAGTGGCTTCTCGGCGAGGATCGCGTACCCGGCCCGCGCCAGCGCCAGGACGGGCTCGACGTGATTGCGGTCCTGGGTGGCGACGATGACGGCGTCGGCGATGGCGTCCCCCTCGACTAGCGGCCGCCAGTCGTCGAACTCGAGCTCCGCCCCGGCCGCGGCGCGGGCCGCCGGCCGGGGATCGGCCACGGCCACGAGGCGGGCGCGTTCGGGGTGGGCTTTGATCCACGCGGCATAGGTGAGGCCGCGGTTGCCGGCGCCGACGAGAGCCACACGGACGGGCCGATCGGATATCGGAAGGTGCATGGACATTCCCAAGAGCTCCCTAGAGGTGAAGGAGGAGGCACGCGACGGACAAGGCGTGCGGTGGGGCCGGGAGGCGTCTCCCGCGGCGATGCCTGGACGCGGAGCCGTCAACGGATACCGGGTGCGGAGAGCTGACAGGGGCCGGCTGCCGATGCATACGGCGCGTACCGGGCGCCTGAAAGCCGGAAAGCGAACCGCGCAGTGGTCTCTGCGATCCGGAACACGGGCTGCCGGGGTCGATGACGGGAGGTCCGGAACGGCCGTTCACGGGCGCGCCGCCGTGGGCCGCCGGTTGTGCGCGAGATACGTCGTCTCGACGTGCTCGACGGCTCGCCAGATCGCGCCGAGGGCGACCCGGTCGTCGCCGAGCGAGGACGGCTGGAGATCGGGGACCCGGATGCACAGCGGCTCCAGACGGTTACGAAGGCGGGGAAGCAGGACGTCGGCGGACTGGGCCAGTCCCCCACCCAGCACGACCCGTTGCGGGTCGACGGTCAGCACCATGGCCGCGAGGCCGAGGGCCACGTCGCTGGCGTAGCGGTCGACGGCGCGCACGGCGACGGTGTCGCCCCGGCGGGCGGCGGCCAGCACATGGGCGGCGGCGTTCCGCGGGGGTACGTCGGACGGGACGGCGGGACAACACGCCAGGCGGGTGGCGGCGGTCGCCCAGGGGGTGACGGGGAAGCTGCCGATCTCGCCCGCCGCGCCGCCGTATCCCCGGTGCACCCGGCCGCCGATGATCAGCGCCGCGCTGAGGCCGAGACCGGCGTGGATGTAGACGGCGTCCTCGATGTCCCGTGCCGCACCGAGGCGTTGCTCGGCGAGTGCGGCCAGCCGGGTGTCGTTGTCCACCAGGACCGCCCCGGCGCAGTGTTCGTCCAGGTGCTCGGCGAGCCGTACACCGGTCCAGTCGGCGGCCGCTCCCGCGAGTACGACGTCTCCCTCCGGGCCGACGACGCCGGTGGTGCCGGCGCTGATCGTCCAGATCCGGTGGGCGCCGATTCCCGCGTCGTCCAGGCACTCGGTCATCACGTCGCCGATGACGGCAAGCCGGTCGGCGCGCCGGATGTCCGGCGGCACCGTTCGGCGGGCCGTGGTGACGACCGTGCCGCAGAGGTCGGCGAGCACGGCGAGGACGCTGTGGGCGCCGATGTCCAGCCCGAAGACGTAACCGGACTCGGCCCGGAACCGGTAACGGCGGGCCGGCCGCCCCACCGCGCCGGGCGCGGGCGGGACTTCGGCCGCCCACCCCTGGTCGGTCAGCTCGGTGGCGAGGTCCTCCGCCGAGGCGCGGGAGAGACCGGTGAGCGTGGCCAGCTCGGTCAGCGTCACCGGCGCGCCTGCACTTCTCAGCGCCTGCAGCGCGCCGAACGCGTTGAGCCGACGCAGCTGCGCCAAGTCACCGCCGGCGGGTCGGGATGCGTCCATGTACTCCTCTTGACGTCGTTTCAGCCGTAGGGATTAATCAGAGAGTCCACGAAAATATTGCGATGGTCAAGCGTCAGGAGGACGCTGAGGTCGCTCAAGCCCGCGAACAAAACGCCCACTTATTTGGAAGACTCTCATAATCTGGAGGGACCACAGTGCCCCGAGAACGCCCTAGACCACTCCTCATCCTGCTGCTCGCCCTGACCGTTCTGGTCGCGGGTCCTGCTCCCTGGGCCGCAGCCCAGGGAGGTGGCGGCACCGGTAGATCGGCACTGGACCGGACGTGGTTCGGCCCCGAGGCCGACCTCGGCGTCCAGCAGGAAACGGTCTCCATCAACGACGCCGTGGTGGGCACGGAGGACGGCCGGCCCACGATGTACGCGACGGTCTCCGCCGAGAACGCGATCTTCAACGTCATCGACATCCGGGACAACCGGCTGCTGCGCTCGTTCACGCTGCCCGGTGTGCAGCAGTCCTGGCGGCATGCGATCGGCCCCGACGGCACCGTCTACATCGCCGCCATCACCGGCGGCCAGACGGGAGAGCTGTGGAGCTACAGCCCGGCCGACAAGGAAGTGCGCAAGCTCGGCACCGTTCCGGGCGAGAAGTCGCTGTGGTCGATGACCACGGACCCGGAGGGCAATGTCTGGATCGGCACCTTCCCCAACGGCAAGGTGTTCAGATACGACCCGCGGAGCAAGGACTTCCACGACTACGGACAGATGGTGCCCGGCCAGCAGTACGTGCGCTCCATGGCCTACCACGACGGAGCCGTCTACGCGGGCGTGGGCTCCGTCGGTGACGTCATCCGGCTCGACACCGCCACCGGTACGAAGACGAAGATCTCCGACCAGGTCCCGGCGCTCCTCGGAGTGGAGCCCCAGAAGGTGCCCTTCGCCTACGACATGGCGGTCGTCGACGGCTGGCTGTTCGTCAAGTTCGCCGACCCGCAGATGAAGCTGCTCTTCTACGACCTCGGCGCCGGCAAGTGGAGCGACAAGTCCGTCGGCAAGAACACGCCTTCCGACGCCGGGGTCTTCTCCTTCAACCAGCTTCAGTCGCGGGACGGGAAGGTGTACGTCGCCAACAACCGCGAGCTGTACGAGATCGACACGGCGACGCTGGAGTCCCGCTCGACCGGAATCGCCTTCGGTACCTCGCTGCGCGGTGCCGCCTGGATACCGCTCGATGATCCGGACCTCCCCGGGACCTCGCTCGTCACCCTGCAGTCGGGCGGCACGATCACCGCTTTCGACATCGCGTCACGGCGGAGCAAGGCGCTGCCCTCGGTGGTGCAGGGCGCGCCGAACCCGCTGCACAACCTGGAGGCGGCGCCGGACGGCACGCTGTTCATGAGCGGCTACCCCGGCGGCACCGGGTCCCGATTCGACCCGCGCACCGGCCGCACCACCCGCTTCCCGATGGGCCAGGCCGAGGGCATGGCGGGCCTGGGCGACACGATGTACTTCGGCATCTACCCCGGAGGCATCATCTCCTCGGCGAAGCTGGACGCGGCGGCCCCGGCCGTCTCCGAGAAGTTCCGTCTCGGCTCCGGACAGGACCGGCCGTACGTGATGAAGGCCCACGACGGCAAGCTGCTCATCGGCTCCATCCCCGACTACGGAAAACTCGGCGGCGCGCTGACCATCTACGACCCCGCCGACGGGGGGAAGAAGACCTACCCCGACATCGTCCACAACCAGAGCGTCGCCGGGCTCGCCCAGCGCGGCGGACGGATCTACGGCTCCACCACCGTCCACGGCGGTCTGGGGACCGACGCCACCGAGTCCGAGGCCAAGATGTTCGTCTGGGACGTCGCCGGCGAACGCAAGGTCAAGGAGTTCGCTCTCGACCTCCCCGGCCTCGACAGCCCGAAGATGATCAGCGGTCTCGGTTTCGGCCGCGACGGCCTGCTGTGGGGCGCGGCCGACGGATTCCTGTTCGCGATGGACCCGGCCACCCTCCGGGTCGTCAAGTACAAGAACGTCTACCCCGAGGTGAAGAACTACGGCATGTGGCGGCCGGTCTACCTCCGCTGGGGCGCCGACGGCCTGCTGTACACCACCCTGGCCGGCAAGCTCACCGTTGTGGACCCCAAGACCATGGACCACGTGACACTCGGCGACTACGACGAGGAGGTCGCCTTCATGACCCTGGCCCGGGACGCCGACGGCCACGAGAACATCTACTTCCTCGGCAAGGCGGCGGAGTCCCGGCTGCGGATGATCCCGGTGCGCCGCGGCCTGGCCCGCACCGTGGCCGTCGACAACGCCGGCTTCGAGGCGGCGCCGCTGGACGACGGCGCCGTCCCGGGGTGGCAGGGCGGTGGCACCCTGTTCGCTCTCTCCCAGGACCGGGCGTACACCGGCAGACGCAGCATGAAGATCGTCGATGCGGCCCGGAGCGGCCCCGAGGCGTCGGCGGAGCTGACCGGTGAGCCGGTGCCGGCTGCCGCGGGGGCGTACTACCGGGCCCGTGCCAAGGTGTACATCGAGGACGGAAGCACCGACGATTCGGTGCTGCTGCTGAGCTTCCTCGACAAGGCCGGCCAGCCGGTCGGCCGGATGGCGAGCGCACCGCTCCGCGGCGCGGACCAGCGGCGCTGGATCGACGCGCAGGCGAGTGGTACAGCTCCGCCCGGTACGGCGTCGGTCCGCGTCTCGCTGTACTCGTCCGCGTGGAACCTCATGACCGGATACGTCGACGCGGTGAGCCTTCAACAGACAAGGCGTGGGTGACACCCACGCGCGGACACCGGGCCACGGCGACCGTACGCCGTGGCCCGGTGTCGTCGATGCGGCGCTCATCCCTCGCCGCCGAACTCGCACCGCACGGCATCACCGCCAACACCCTCGCACTCGGCACGGTCCGGACCCCGATCGACGGCGCGTTCCCCTTCGACCGCGATGCGTTCGAGACGGCCTGCCGGGAGCGTATTCCGCTCGGCTGCTGCTCGGTGCCCGACGAGAACGTGGGCGCGCTGCTGCTCCTCGCCCCGGACGCCGGGGCGTACCTCACCGGTGCACGGATCGTCGTGGACGGCGGTGTGCTCGCCGAACAGATGCACCGGATGCGCTTCACCTGCCCCGCCGCGTACGCGGCGTACGACGCTCAGCTCGGCCACCCTTTGGTGACCGGGTCGGCACAGAAGGAAATTTGACGCGATGACACACACCTTGCGCACCCTCGCCCCGGCCGACGAGGCAGCCGTGCACGCGCTATGGGCGATCTGCTTCGACGCCCCGCACCTCCCGGCGCTGCACGCCCTGGACCCCGACCGCCACCGGCGGACCTTCGTGGCCGCGCGCGGCGACACGATCGACGCCGTCGTCTGCTACGTGCCGCGGCAGCTCCGCGACGCCCACGGCCGGGTCGAACGGGTGGGCGGTATCGGCAATGTCGCCACCCGCCCCGAGGCACGGGGCCACGGCCTGGCTCGCCGACTGCTCGCCATTGCCGCCGAGGCCATGACCGCCGAGGCCTGCACATGGTCCCTGCTGTTCACGGCCACTCCCGGGGTCTACGAGCGCTCGGGCTGGACTGGCTTCCGCACCTCCTGGACCGAGGGCCCGCTCACCACTGTTGGCCCACCCGAGCCCCGCTTCCGCATCCGTGCGGCCACCCCGGCCGACGCCCCGCGGCTGGCAGAACTGCACGCCGGATTCAACGCCGCACGCCCACTCACCGCGGTGCGGACGGCCGACGACTGGATCCACCGCGTGCCCGCCTGGTACGGCCCCGACGCCGAATGGCTCATCGCCGAGGACAACGGGGGGACGGCGGTCGGCTACACCGTGACCCAGCACGTCGGCGAGGCCGTCGAGGTCCGCGAGTGCGCGGTGACGGAAGCCGCACCGGCGGCCCTCGGTGAGTTGCTCGCTGAGGTGGCCCGCCGGGCCCGTGCGGCGGGCGCCGCAGTCGGCCGGGCCCACCTCCCCGAGGACCCGGCCGTCCGTGCTGCCCTGCCCCGGCTTCTCGCCCAGGATCAGGCCCGGGAGCGGACGCAGACGGTGGGTATGGCCCGCCCGCTCCTTGCCCCGCCGGAGGCGATACGCGCCACGCTGCAGGCCACGGGAGCAACCCACTGGCATGGCGACTCGTTCTGAGCCAACAGTCCCAGGGCCCGATGCGTTTGCCTGCCGTCCACTCAGCAGGGCATGGAACTGCGGCCGCTCCGGGCGGACGGTTCACGGCGGACCCGGTAGCCGTCCTCCGTGTCGGGGTTCACATCGAAATACATCTCCGGCTCGTCCCTGCTCCGGACGGGCCGAAGCAGGGCGAATCCGACGTCATCGGCGAACGAGCCGCCCTCGACGAAGCGGAGCTCGACGCCGCTGATCGGGTCCCGCTGCCCCTCCAGGTCCCACCCACCCCTCCCGGAAAAGCTGCCCTTCCCGGGAGGGGGAGTGGAGAAGCTGAACTCGACGACGCTCCGCGGGATGCCCGACATGTCGAACGTGCCGTCCTCCCGGAACCCGATCCGCCCGCCGCCTGAGCCTTTCCAGGCACCGAGGACCTTCTCGGAGCGAAGCTCCGGGCTCTTCCCCCCGCACCCCTGCATCACGAACAGGGCCACGAGCAGTAGCAGAGGAACAGCCACGCATATCGCACACCCCCGAAAACGTGGAAGCAACCGAGCGCCCCTCATCCGTACCCGCCGCTGCAGGCGGGAGCCGTGGGTCGAGCACGTGGAACTCACCCACGGCACGTACCGCTTCGAGCTGTGCTGCTGGTGGCACGAGGAGACGTGGGCGAAGGACCTCACGGTTGCCGAGGTGTCGGCGCTCGTGCGGGGGTTCGTCGACCAGGCGCTCACGGGCGCGCAACCCGAAGCGGTGGTACCGGCCTCCCGCTCGGCGTCAGGCACGACGTCCCGCGCGTGACGACCCCCCGCGATACGCCGGCGAGCCCCGGGCCACTGGTCCCGGTGTGGCCGGGTGCCGGAGACCATTACTGATCTCCGGCACCCGACCGGGGCGGTCTCCGGTGATCTCGCCGAGTCGCTGGTCGCCCGGGAGCCTTGCGAGTTGCTGACCGTAGACGTGCTGGAAGGCGGCGATGCTTCACTGGTCGACGGGCCGTCAGAAGTCGTACGGCTTCTTGGTGCTCCAGTTCAGAACGTCGGCCTCGTTCCAGCTGAACTGCGGCTTCTCGCCCTTGGTGTCGACGGAGTAGAAGGGACCATTGCGACCGTCCGCGCCGCGCAGCGCGATGGCGAACGACTGCGCCGTGTGGTTCTTCGAGCCGTAGTCGAAGAGGTTCACCGCGCTGTATGCCTTGTCTCCGGGCCGGAGCGTGATGTGCTTGTCGCCGCCCGGGTTGTCCTTCTTCGAGTGCGGCAGTGCGGCGCCGTCGACGTCCCCGCCGAGCTTCACGGCCGGGTACGAGGTGACCCAGCATGGCTTGCTGCCCTCGTTCGACGCGGTGACCAGCAGGTGATCGCCCTGCTGACCGGCGAACCGGTGTACTGCGGTGACCAGCATCTCGTCTCCGCGGCACTGCTGGACGCCGCCCGTTGTGCCCATGCTCGCGACCTTCTCCGTCCCGCCCGAGGTGGTCGCCGAGCGCGCCCCCTCCTCGGGGTCACCACCGCTGTTGGCCTGCTCCGCGCCGGCCTTGCCGTCCCCGTCGGACGCGGACCGGCTCTGCGCGGTACCAGCGGTGTGGTCGCCGCCCGCCGCCTTCGAGCCCTCGTCGGCGCCGCCGCAGGCGGTGAGGCCCAGCGCCAGCGCGGCGGTGACGGCGGCCAGGGCAGCGGAACGGGCAGTACGGCGGACACGGTGCGTGGTCATGATGAAAGCTCCCCCATGGTCTGTCAGGACGCGGCACCTCCCCTGTTCCCGCAGGGCGACCGGCCACATCGGCTGTTGTGCTGCACCCCACGAGATGACGCCCGGGCAGGCATCGTTCACTCAGGTCTGTCCGCATTCGGTAACAAGGCAACTGGGCGCACGCACGCCGGTGTTCACCCCGCGCCCGACAGCGGCGCAGCGCCCCCGGCTACTGCGGCACAGGGAAGGCCACCAGGCGCCCTCGCCCCGTCCGTAAAGCAGTTCGCCAGCGGTCCACCGCGTACGCGACCCCCGCGACACCCCGCGAAAACGCGGCTGCCCGCCAACCTGTCGGCCCGCGGGCAGCCGCGTTTTCGCGGGGCCGGGCCGGCCCTGGCGGCCTGCGGTAATGACGCCGCACGAACCTGGCCAGGGTTCAAGAACACCTACTCAACGTTCGGTGAGAACGCTCAACCTAATCCGTAGTTATGAGCGTTCCGTAGGAGCGGGTGCTTCTCGGAGCGTTCGAGTGGGGTGAGACNGTGTTCACCCCGCGCCCGACAGCGGCGCAGCGCCCCCGGCTACTGCGGCACAGGGAAGGCCACCAGGCGCCCTCGCCCCGTCCGTAAAGCAGTTCGCCAGCGGTCCACCGCGTACGCGACCCCCGCGACACCCCGCGAAAACGCGGCTGCCCGCCAACCTGTCGGCCCGCGGGCAGCCGCGTTTTCGCGGGGCCGGGCCGGCCCTGGCGGCCTGCGGTAATGACGCCGCACGAACCTGGCCAGGGTTCAAGAACACCTACTCAACGTTCGGTGAGAACGCTCAACCTAATCCGTAGTTATGAGCGTTCCGTAGGAGCGGGTGCTTCTCGGAGCGTTCGAGTGGGGTGAGACTGGGGCGGTGAGTGCTGTACGCCGCCGGGCGCTCGGGCCCGGCACCGACCGCCCCGTTCCCGAGCCGCCCGCCCGCGACCCACGGACCCTGACCGCCGCCGAACGCGCGGCCGTAGGCGACTGGACCGCTGAACCCGCCCCCACTCCCCCACCGCCCGTCCCGGGCGGTCGCCGCCGCCCGCTCGGGACCGGCTCCACCGACCCCGGCATCGCACCCGGGCGCGGCTGACCGCTCCGGTCATCGGCCCCCCGCGGCGCCTCACCCTCCCCCCGCTGTTGTGACCTGCCGCTGATCCGTCGGCCGTGACGGATCAGACGCATCAGCAACAGGCCAACCCGCACCCTTCGAGATACGCCCCTCTGGGCCGCGAACGGCAGCCGCCCCGGGCTGGGGGTGCCCCGCGGCGGCTGACAGGCGCTCAGAGAGCGCGTACAGGGCAGTTCTCAGGCCGCGGATCCCCCCGCTGTTGATGTTGAAGGGAGTCGGCAACCGGGCGCCCGGCGCGGCCCACCCGGCGAACGCCCCGAACCCCGGCTCCAGGGCCGGAACAGGGGGTGTGCGGGATTTGAGGCGCGCCGAACCGCCGCTCCGGGCCACGCGCTCGGGCAGATCACGAACACCATCCGTGTCGCTCCTCTTGCCGGGGAGACGATGTCGTCTCTGATCAACCGTGTAGCGGTCTGCTACGGGATGGAGGCGAAAGCCCTGTGGTCGTGCCGGCGGTGGCGCGGTTCCCGGCCCCGGCACAAGTTTCGCGCCGTTGGCCCGGAACATGTGTCAGGGCTGCAAGGCATCGCTCTAGACTCCGGGGTCAATATTTCGTAGAGCCAGGTACGGCGCGGGGGAGCCCCGTACAAAACGATTGGGTAGCCAGTGCTTCTGAAAACGTTCGGCTGGTCGTTCGCGGTCACCGCGCTCGGCCTGGTCGCGGCGGTGTTCTACGGGGGGTGGACCGGCTTCGGGATCGTGGCGATCCTGTCCATCCTCGAGATCTCGGTGTCCTTCGACAACGCCGTGGTCAACGCCGGGATCCTGAAGAAGATGAATGCCTTCTGGCAGAAGATCTTCCTCACCATCGGCGTCCTGATCGCGGTCTTCGGCATGCGCCTGGTCTTCCCGGTCGTGATCGTCGCCATCAGTGCCAAGATCGGTCCGATCGAAGCGGTACAGCTCGCGCTCGACGACAAGGACAAGTACCAGCAGCTGGTGACCGACGCCCACCCGTCGATCGCCGCCTTCGGTGGCATGTTTCTGTTGATGATCTTCCTCGACTTCATCTTCGAGGACCGGGAGATCAAGTGGCTGGGCTGGCTGGAGCGTCCGCTCGCCAAGCTCGGCAAGGTCGACATGCTCTCCGTCTGCATCGCGCTCATCGTGCTGCTCGTCTCCGCGATGACCTTCGCCGCCAATGCCCACCAGCACGGCGGCATCCATGCGGAAAAGGCGGAGACCGTCCTGATCGCCGGCATCGCGGGCTTGATCACCTACCTGATCGTCGGCGGCCTCTCCGGCTACTTCGAAAACAAGCTCGAGGAAGAGGAGGAGCGCGAGCACGAGGCCGAGGAAGAGGCCAAGAGGAACGGCAAGAAGGTCCCGGCGGTCGTGACGGCCGGCAAGGCCGCGTTCTTTATGTTCCTCTATCTGGAGGTCCTGGACGCATCCTTCTCCTTTGACGGCGTCATCGACGCCTTCGCGATCACCAACGACATCGTCCTGATGGCGCTCGGCCTCGGCATCGGCGCGATGTACGTCCGCTCGCTCACGGTCTACCTGGTCCGCCAGGGCACCCTCGACGACTACGTCTACCTGGAGCACGGCGCGCACTACGCGATCGGCGCCCTCGCCGTGATCCTGCTCGTCACCATCCAGTACGAGATCCACGAGGTCATCACGGGCCTCGTCGGCGTCGTCCTGATCGCCTGGTCCTTCTTCTCCTCGGTCCAGCGCAACCGCAGGCTAGCGGCGGCCGAGGGAAGGCGCACGGGGTCCAACGAGAAGGTTGAGGTCTCCTCCGGCGTCTGAGCCGGGCCGCCAGCGCGAGCCGCAGGCCGCCGCCCGGCGGACGGTGTTCTCCGCGAAACCCCACCGGTGGCCGACCACCACACCCACCTCTTCGCCGGGTTGTAGAGGACCATCAAACGGTCGAGCATGCTTCCTCAGACCGTTGCCTCGTGCTGGTCCGGTCCCAGGATCTGGTCGATGTGGTAGCCGAGCATGCGTTCGGCGGCATCCGGTGTGCGATACCCAAGGGCGACGTCCACTCCGAGACTCATGGCAAGTGACCAACAGATGTCGGCTTCAATGCGCGCGTCGCCGCAAGGCTCGCTGCCTCGCTCCTGCCGGGCCGCAGTGATAAGCCCGGCGGTGAAGGAGAGCAGTTCGTCGTCGCCCGGAGCAAGGACCTTGGCCATCGTCGGGTCGGAAACAGCTCGCCCGGCCGCCGCCAGGGAGAACCGCATGAGCCGCACGCTGGCCTCGTCCGGACTGATCAAGGCATGGAGGCATGCACGGAGGACGGCTCCCGGACTCGTTGCACCAGCTGCACTGACCGCGTTCTCGATGTTTGCGTTCACGGCTCGGACGGCCCGATCGAGCGCGTCGCGGATCAGGGCCTGCATCGAGGAATAGTAGTGCTGCACCTGCCCCATGGAGACGCCCGCTTCGTCGGCCACCTTGCGCAGTGTCACCTGCTCAATGCCACCCCGAACCGCCAGCGCCCAGACCGCCTCAACCAGGCGCCTCCTGCGCTGCTCGTGATCCACGATCTTCGGCACCCGCATCCTTCCCCACCGTTTACCATGCAATTGCATTGCAACCGGCTGCCTATCGCATTACAGTGCAAGTGCACTGTAACCGTCCCGGCCACAGAGGCGCGGAAACCGCCCCTGACACGGCGCTTCTGCCCGACAGTGGCATTCTGAAGATCCAGGAAGGCATCACATGAAGTACGACATCTTTCAGGGCCTCGGTGTAGTTCTTCTCGTCCTCGGGGCGCAGGGAGCAATCCGCCAGCTCATCGACCACGACAATGCCGGCCTGCTCAGCTGGTTACCGGGCGGATTCGCAGCCAGCATCACTGTCTACGTTCTCGCTGCCGCGACAGGCGCAGTTGTTGCAAGCTGGGCCCGCGGCGCCGCGAAGGCAGTCAGCCGTCGCAGCTGACGGCTCACCTGGAGAGGTCAAGCAGTAAGCACGGTTGCGTGCTTCGCTGCGGTCAGGAGGGTTTCGATCTGCCTGTGAGGTTCCCCCGAGATGCGGGGATGGGTGACAGCGGGTCAGATCGGTTTCATGAGAGGAGCCCAGACGATGCCTGCGCCGAGGAAGTACCCGCTGGAGTTGCGTGAGCGTGCGGTACGGATGTACCGGACCGCCGAGCCGAAGCCCGTGATCCGCCGTATGGCCGAGGAACTCGGCGTGCACCATGAGGCCCTGCGCAACTGGATCCGCCGGGCCGAGGCCGACGCCGGCGAGCGTGACGACCGGCTGACCACCGACGAGCGCGCCGAGCTCGCCGCGCTGCGCAAGGAGAACGCCCAGCTCAAGCGTGCGAATGAGGTCCTGCGGACGGCCTCGGCTTTTCTCGCGGCGCAACTCGACCCGACCCGACCCAGGCGACGGGGCTCCTTGACGAGCACCCACGCCTGGGAGTCGAGTGCGTCCTGCGGAAACTGAACATCCCCTCCTCCACCTACTACCGCTGGCGCCAGGCCGAGAAGGAACCGTGCGAGCGCCGCCGCCGGGACGCCGAGCTGACGGGCATGATCCGGCAGGTCCACGACGAGTCCGGCGGGATCTACGGCTCACCCCGAGTGCACGCCGTCCTCAAGCGCGAAGGCGTCCACGTCGGCCGCAAGCGCGTCGAGCGGCTCATGCGCCAGGCCGGCCTGGCCGGGATCAGCCCCCGCCGGGGCACGGGCTTCACCCGACGTGCCCCGGACGCCGATCTGGCCCCCGACCTGGTGCAACGCGACTTCACCGTGACTGAGCCGAACCGGCTGTGGGTTACCGACCTGACCCTGGTCACGACGCTGGAGGGCCCGTTGTGGCTGTCCGCGATCCGCGACGCGTTCTCCCGCCGGGTGGTCGCCTGGGAGACCTCCGCCCGCGCGGACGCCAACCTGGTCCTCACCTCGCTGGAGTATGCCCTGACCAGCCGCGAAGTCGCCCCCGGTGAGCTCATCCACCACGCCGACCACGGCTGTCAATACACGTCCGTGAAGCTCACAACACGCCTGGTCAGGGCCGGTATCCAGGCGTCCATGGGCTCGATCGGCGACTCGTTCGACAATGCCCTGGCGGAGAACCTGTGGATGGTCATCAAGACCGAGTGCATCCGCGGCCGTGTCTTCGCCACCAGGGCCGAAGCGAACCTCGCGCTCTTCGAGTACACCGACGGCTTTTATAACACCCGCCGCATCCAGAAGCGGCTGGGCTACCTCAGCCCGATCGAGTTCGAGGAGAAGCACTACGCCGACCAGGCAGCGACCGAACAAGTGACCTGAAACCACGTCAACCCGCCCTGAGCAGATAGTCAGCCACTCCCGCGCAGCGGGGGAACCTCAGTCCCGTAGAGAAGCACCAGAACAGCATGCGAAGTCAGCAGCGGAACAGAACGCACCCTGGTCCGAGCCGCCTCGGTGACACATAAAACCTGACGACGGGGTGGCGGGGCAGACCCCAGGCCGGCCGCGAGCGGTGGCCCGGGCTGCCTCGATGTCGGCGATCGCCACAGCGGTCACTTCCCCTGGGCCATCAGGTCCGTCGTCGGCACCAACTGGATCCCGGTGCAGACATCGCCGACCAGCCGCCATGGACGAGCACGCTCATGAAGGCGGAGGTTCAGATCGGTGTAGTCCAGGCGGTGAGGGTGCGGGGGGGCAGGCCGTAGCGGCGTTTGAAGACGGGATTGCGCCGGCCGCCTTCGAACCAGGGGCGGCGGTTGGCCATGGCTTCACGTAGCAGTTCGGCGAAGGCGATGTAGAAGGGGCTGAATCCGGGGCAGGCGTCGTAGTCGATGCCGCACGCCCAGAAGTGCAGCCGGGTGGGGTCGACGAGGGCGAGCGCGGAGCCCACCAGGTGGCCGTTGATGCGCAGTTCGAGGACGCGTACGTCGTTGCCAAGCGCACGAACGAAATCCTGGAAGAGGCCGGGCCGGTAGTAGTCGGAATTGTGGTGCTTGGCGGCGGTGGCGCGGGCGAGGCGGACGAAGCCGTCCAGGTCGGCTTCGTGGGGCGGGTGGAACGAGGTGGTCAGTCCTGCGTCCTGCGCTTTGCGCAGGTCGTGGCGCATGTTGCGGCGGGGGGCCTTGCCGAGGCCGTTGAGGTAGGTGTCGAAGTCGGGTACTGCTCGCAGGTCGAGGCCCCAGCCGGTGTCGATCTCAACGGGGTGCAGGCCCGCTTGGGCCAGGATCTTCGTGTGCGGGTGGGCGGTGTCGATGTTGGCCAGGCCGATCAGGGCCGCGTCCCAGGCGGTGGCTTGTCGGCGCAGGGCGCTCAAGAGCGTGTGGGCGGCGGTGTCGCCGGCATGGAGGTGGAGGGGCAGGACGGTGTCGAAGCAGTGCCAGACGTGGCTGAAGACGACTGGCATGTCGACGGTCTGCGGCAGGTGGTCGGCGAGGACGCGCATGGGGTCGACACGTTGTTGCAGATAGGCGGGGAGTCCTGCGACCGCCAGTCCGGTGTGGTCCCGCACCAGCAGGTAGGCAGTCTGTTGCACCGGGTGCAGGGGGTGCTCTTCGAATGCGCGCAGGAAGGGGCGCCGGTAGAAGACAGGTGCGTCGGCGGCGTTCATGAGGGTGTCCCATTCCGCGCCGCAGTCCTCGATCGAGGTGTGGACCGTGACGGTGAGGCGGTCGGTCGGGGTTCGGGTCATGCCGTGGCTCCTGTCGGCTCGGACCAGGTGAGTACGACCTTGCCGGCGCTGCCCTCGGCGGCCGCGGCGAATGCCTCGTCGTGCTCGTCGGCGGGGAAGCGGTGTGTGATCAAGGGCTGGGGGTCGAGCCCGTCTCGCAGGAGCTCGCGCATGCTGTGCCAGGTGTCGAAAACCCGCCGTCCGCTGATGCCGTGGACGGTGATCATGCGCAGGGAGAGATCGGCCCAGTCGGCCGGCACCGGTTCCGGCGGCAGACCCAACAATCCGACATGGCCGCCCCGGTCCACGTGGGACAGGGTTTCGTGCAGGGCTTGGGGGTTTCCGGACATCTCGAAGGCGACATCGAAGCCAGTGTCCATGCCGAGGTCGGCGAGCAGGCGGGAGACAGCTCCGGGGGCGGCCTCGACGGCGTGATGGGCACCGAGTGTCTGGGCCAGCTTCAGCCGGAAAGGGTTGACGTCGGTGACCGCCACCAACCGGGCACCGCGGTGGACAGCCACCGCGGCGGTCAGCGCGCCGATCGGCCCGGCGCCGGTGATCAGAACGGTGCGGCCGCCCAGGTCGAAGGTGTCCGCGGCGTGCACCGCGTTGCCGAACGGATCGAAGATCGCGGCCACGTCCAGGGAGATGCCGGGGGCGTGGACCCAGATGCTCCGGGCCGGCAGCGTGATGAACTCGGCGAACACGCCGTCGCGTTGAACACCGAGCCCCTGCGTCCCAGTGCACAGATGCCTCGCCCCGGCCCGGCAGTGGGCGCAGCGTTCACAGGTCAGGTGGGCCTCGGCCCCGACGAGCTGCCCCGGCCGCAGCGCGCCGACGCCCGCCCCCACCTCCACGATCTCCCCGACGAACTCGTGCCCGACCACGCGCGGCAGGGTCAGGGTGCGCTGCGCCCAGCCGTCCCAGCGGTGAATGTGCACATCGGTGCCGCAGATCCCCGTGCGCAGGACCCGGATGCGGACGTCCTCACGGCCCATCGACGGCTCCGGTATGTCCACATAGCTCAGGCCGGCGGCCGCCGTGGTCTTGACCAGCGCCTTCACAGCCGATCCACATCCTCGGCGGCAGCCTCGCCGGGGAGCGGGGCGTGGAGACGGTCCAGAGGCACGGCGATCCGCCGGTCGTTCTTGTCCTCCAGCCAGCCTTCGAGGTCGAACAGCCACCATGCGTCGACGTCGACGACGTAGAACCGTCGAGGCCCACGGCCCTCGAACTCCGCCCTGTCCAGACGCCATTGCTCGCGCACCTGCGGGTCGGCGAAGTTCCGCTCGTAGTACCACTGGCTCAGGGCGGTGAGTTCATCGGCGCCGACCGCCCGCGCCGTACCGGTGAACTGGGCTCCGTCCAGGCCCAGTTCATTGTCGATTCCGGTCATGAACAACGACGCGGACAGCCGCCCGTCGGCCTCGATGTCGACCGAGTGCCGCGCGGCCCGCAGGGAGTACCACAGCAGGCGCAGCGGACCGCGCAGTGGCACGAAGTTCACCGTCGACGCCCAGGCGCCGTCCGGGCCCACCGTGGCCAGGGTCATGAAACGGGCCTGCTCGATCAGGAGGTTGCTGCGCGCGACCAGCCGCTGCGTCCGGTCGGCCGCGGGCCGCGACGGGGCCATCACAGTTCCTCTTCCTTGACCGCGTCGAGGATCAGCGCGTGCGGCACCCGTAGATAGTCCGCGCCGAAGCCCGCCGGGGCGTCATCGGTCACCAGGTGGGAGGGCTGGGCGGGGGCGCCGAACCCGCACTCGGTCAGTGTCCGGCGCAGCGCGGCCGTGCTCCACAGCCGCGCCACGACATGCGCGTCGTGGCGGCCGAAGCGCAGATCGAGTCCCAGCGGCGCGCCATCGTCCCTGGAGCCCTGGTCGTACATGCGGAAACCGTAGGAGGCGTAGTAGTCCGGGTCCGGGTGAAAGCCAGGGTTCACCGGCAGCGTCACGAACCGGCCCCCGGGTCGCAGTGCCCGCGCCGCGGTACGGCACATCGCCGTCAATTCCTCGTACGTGGTGGCGTACGGCAGCACGTACACGCCGAGGACGATGTCGAACGAGCTCACCATGTCCTCCGGCAGGGCACCGGTCACGTAGGTGATTCCTTTGGGCTCCCGTTCCTCGGCCTGTCGGGCGTGGGCGACCATGCCGTCCGCCTCGTCCATCCCGACCACCGCGTCGGCGCCTTGCTCCGCGAGCAGTCTGCTGTAGATCCCGCTGCCGCACCCGAGGTCCAGGACCCGCAGGCCCTTGAGTGCACCGACCGCTTGCAGCACGGAAGGGATCTCCAGATGCCGGCGAAAGGATGTGCGGGAGAACTCCTCGTACAACAGGGCTAGTTGATCGAACTGACTGGTCACTTTCACTCTCCTCCGGTTGAGGTTCGAGTCCGGGGAACTTGCGGAGTTTCAGGAATCTCCGAGCCCGCGCCCCCGCTCGGTCGCGCACGCGACCGCTGTCTCGCCACGGCATGCGGGAGGCGCGGGCCTGGAGGCACAGGAGGTGTATGCGGCATCCGTCAGGTACCGGGCCGGGCCCTGTTTCACGGGCGATCGCCCGTGAAACAGGGCAGCGACCGTTGATGACGGCGTCGGCCGTGACGTCGAATGACGTTGCCGGCCTATCGGCCCGCACCCGGTGGGCCGAGAGGAGTCAGGGTGTGGGCCCCGGGGAGTACTTCCCCCACTGCGTGGGCAAGAGCGCGACCGATGCCCAGTTCAATGAACAGGCGGCCCCTGGGCGGCGCGAGCCGGATGAATGCATCGATGGAGTAGGCGGGCATCACCCAGTTGTCGGCCAAGGCCTCGCCGAGCTTGTCGCCCTCGGTGTAACACCGGCGTCGGGTCGACGAGTAGACGGGCACGCGCAGCGGTCGTTGGTCCACCTCCCCGACCAGGCTGAGGAAAAGGTCGCGGTATTCCCACAGGGCGGGATCATGCGCGCGCAGGGGCACAGGCAGCATCTTGCGGCGGGGCCCGGCGAGAGCCATCAGAGCTGCCGCGGCATCGGTGGTTCCACTGACGACGGTCTGGCGGGGGGTGTTCACGCAGGCCAGGGCGAGGTCATCGCGCGCCGTGCGAGCCAGGAGGGCCTGTGTCTCCGCCTCCCCGGCCTGGACGAGCACGAGCGCCCCCCGGGTGCCGGGCCTGCGATAGACATCGCTCAGTGCGCACACCAGACGGGTGCCCTCTGCGATGGTGAGCGCCCCGGCCGCAACCAGGGCGGCACACTCGCCGAGGCTCTGCGACACGATCAGTGACGGCACGGTGCCCGCCCGGGCGAGGATCCGGGACAGGGCCACCGACGCGGCGAACTGGGCCAGCATGCTCGTCCCGTGCGGTGCCGTTCCGGCCGGCCTGCGGCCCAGGAGCACGTCACGAAGTGCGGCGTGTGCCCGGTAGCCGTGGCAGGCCATCGCCTGCGTGACCTCTGCGAGGACCTCGCCCGCCACGTCCCATGATCCGGCCGGAAGGGCGGTGTTCGTGCCTTCGCGGAGGCCGGCCAGGGCCCCGGTGGGGTCGGTTCCCTGCCCGGCGGCAAGGTAGACCGTCGCGTCGTCACGTATGTGCGGGAAGCCGTCCATCAGCGGCCCAGCCGCTTCCATACGACCGTGACGGCGGGGAGACCGTTCGACGGTTCGGCGCGCAGGATCAGCAGGCCGTCCCGAAACTCGACGGTGCGGGAGAGAGCGGCGTTCTCCCACTGCGGGGTGCTGCCGACGATCGTGTGGTGGACGACCACATCGTTGTGGAACTCGTACCGTCCGGCGTAGCCGATGTATCCGCCCGAGCCGCCGATCTGGGCGGACAGGCAGCCGTCCATGGTGTACATGATCTGGCCGTGGGCGTCCTCACCGAGCGGGTGGGTGGTCTCGCCCTTCTCCGTGCTGGTCAGAGACAGCAGTTTCCAGGTGCCGGCGAGCAGAAGTGGGTCAGCGGTCGGCTGTGAGGCCTTGTCCATGTTCGGTGTCCTTTGTTCTGGGGTGGAGGGGGACCGGGAGGGCATGGGCCGGTCACCACCAGGTGAGCGCGACCGCCCCGACCGTCATGCCGGCGCCCGCCGCGGCGAAAAGGATCTTCTCGCCGCGGCGCAGCGGCGCGACACGATTCATGTGGTGCAGTGTCAGCGGCATGGAGCCGCACCCGGTGTTGCCATACAGGTCGCCGGTCACACCGACCCGGTCGGGGTCGATGCCCAGGACGTCGGCGATTTCCCGCAGCATCACCGGGTTGCCCTGGTGGAACACGAACCGGTCGATGTCCGCGAGCTTCCACCCGGCCTCGTCGGCTGCCTGGAGGGCGAGGGCGGGGACCTTCTCGACGAACACCCGGCGCACGACCTTGCCGTTCATGTGGAGCTTGTCGCGGCACGCCTCCAGGGCCTCAGGGGTGAGGGGCTCACGGGTGCCGCCGGCCATGATGCCGACCTCGTCGTGGAACTCACTGTAGGCGGCAAGCGCCACACCCTGGATGCCGTAGCCGTCGGGGACGGGGCCAACCGTCACGGCACCGGCACCGTCGCCGAACAGGGCCACGGTGGCGCGGTGAGAGCGGTTGATGTATTTCGAGTACTGGTCGGCTCCGACGAGGAGGACGTTCTGCACGTTCGGCAGGGTGTTGATGAGGCCACGCGCCACCGCGAGACCGTACACGAAGCCGCCGCAGGCGGCATTGAGATCGAAGGCCATGCCGTCACCGTCGAGCCCGAGACGGCGCTGCAGGGCCGTCGCGGTGGCCGGGGTGACCTGGTCCGCAGTGGACGTGGCGAGGATCAGCGCGTCGATGGGCCCGGCTGCGCCTTCCACGGCCTCGCGGGCCGCCGGCTCGCACATGGCGGAGGTGGACTCACTGACTGGGGCGACGCGGCGCTCCATGATGCCGGTCGCAACGGCAACCCACTCGGGCTCCGTCGACGCCCAGTCGGCGACCGTCCGGTTCGTGACCACCCCACCCGGTACATAGGCGCCCAGAGAGCGGATGCCGACCGGTACCGGCCCCGGCTTCCCGATTTCCTCTGCGGCAACGCCGTCGGCGGGGCCGGCGCCCGGCCGGTAGAAGGTGCTCGTCATGAGAGATCTCCGTCCTGTTCCTGTAGGCGGTAGCGGTTGATGGCGTCGATGTGCCGGGCGCGCTTCTCGTGGTCGTGCACGCCCAGGCCCTCGGCGGGGGCGAGGGCGAGGACGCCGGCCTTGCCCTGGTGGAGGTTGCGGTGCATGTCGTAGGCGGCCTGGTCGGTGTGCTCCAGCGGGTAGACCTTCGACAGCGTGGGGTGGATCTTGCCCTTGGCGACCAGGCGGTTGGCCTCCCAGGCCTCGCGGTAGTTGGCGAAGTGCGAGCCCACGATCCGCTTCAGGGACATCCACAGGTAGCGGTTGTCGTACTCGTGGGTGTAGCCGGAGGTCGAGGCACAGGTGGCGATCGTGCCGCCCTTGCGGGTCACGTACACGCTCGCACCGAAGGTCTCGCGGCCCGGGTGCTCGAAGACGATGTCGACGTCCTCGCCGCCGGTGGGTTCGCGGATGCGCTTGCCGAACCGCTTCCACGATCAGCCCGCCCACCGACGATTGCAGGATCAAGCTGGGCCGGGTGGAGAGGGCGAGGTGAGGATGGGCAGCACGGCACAGGCCGGCCGTGGCGTTGGGTTGACGCTCATCACGTGGCCCCGGTCGGCCTGGCTGCTCAGCCCCAACGGCACCAGTACGGGTGTGCCATCGTCGTGCAGGGGCAGCAGCCCCGCACTGTGCACCACAATGTCCAGACCGCCCAGGGCGACAGACGCCCGTTCCACGACATCGTCCGCGGCCCCGGGGCCGGCGACATCGGCGGCCAGCACGGCGACCCTCCGGCCGAACGCCTCAACATCGTGGGCGGTGTCGTTGAGATTCTCGGCGGTGCGTGCCGACAGAGCCAGATCGGCACCGGCCTCAGCCAAGACAAGCGCGACCGCACGGCCGATGCCCCGGGATGCGCCAGTCACCAGTGCCCGGGCTCCACCGATCCGAAAGACGTCAAGAACGCTCATCACAGCTCCAGTGGTGTTGCGGTGCAGTACCTGCTCACGTGATCCCAGGCGACGTTCACAGCGGGTCGCTCGGGTCAGTCAGGGCGGGTGCGACGGTGGCCGTGGCCATCAGCCCGTCCTGCACCCGGGTCCGGGGCAGGTAGCGGCCAAAACGAACACAGCGGGTTGCGCCTTTCGTTGAAGACGACAACCAGTACACCGCACGGATGTTCCGGCGGGCAGACGGTCGAGGCGGTGAATGCGCTGCAACCGCTGCACCATTGCGCGCTTGTGAATTCCGGGCAAGGGTGGCCTAGTTGACCGGAGGCAGAGAGGGAAGACGTGCCGAAAACACCCAATACCCGCCTGCGGACGCTGCTTGCGGAGGCCGACTGGAGCGGCGCCCAGCTCGCTGCGGCCTTGCGGCAGGTGGCTGCCGAGCACGGACGCCAGCTGGCCTGCGACCGCTCCATGGTCTCGCGCTGGCTGTCCGGCACCGCGCCCCGGCCGCCGGTGCCGCAGCTGCTGTTGGAGGCGCTCTCCAGGCGCCTTGGGCGGCCCGTGAGTGCCGTGGAGGCGGGCCTGAGCCGCCCCCCGTGCACAGTGCTCGATCTGTCCTGGGAGGCTGACCCGTTGCGCCGATTAACTGCACTCACACGCGCCCACCTCGACCCTGAACGGCGCCGCCTGCTGCACGCTGGGGTGTACAGCCTGGCCATGCTGGCCATTCCCGTCGTGGCATCGCCCGACGCCAAACCGTTGTCCGGGCCGGCGCCAGGTTCAGACGGTGCGAGAGGCCGGGCAGGGCGGGGGGAGGTCGAGCAGATGCAGACCATGGCGCGCGTCTTCGCCGAGGCCGCCCAGCTCCACGGCTCCGGCCATGTCCGCACCGCGCTGGCCGCCTATCTCGGCCACGATGTGGTCGGCTACCTGCAGGCCCCAGCCGCCGAGCACACACACCGGCAGCTGCTCACGGGGGCCGCCCAGCTGATCACGCTGCTCGGGACCATGAGCGCCGACAGTGGAGCCGACGCCCTGGCCCAGCGCTACCACCACACCGCCGCCCGCCTCGCCGCCGATGCCGGTGACCGGGCAGTCTTCGCGATCACGTTGCGGGCCATGGCCACCCACGCCCACGATCTGGGCCACCACACCCCCGCGGTGATGAACCTCGCCGGGCGCGCCGCCGACGCCGCCCGCGACGCCCCGCGCATCATCCGCGCCTATACCCAGGCCCACCTCGCCGTCACCGCCGCGCCCGAGGACCGGCACACCGCCCTGACCGCGCTCCACCAGGCCGAGCGCCTCCACCAGCAGGCCGATTCCGCTCCTGGTCCGTTCACCGCCTATCCGCTGGCGGCCCTGCACTACCAGCGTGCCCAGACCCTGGCCGCCCTCGGCGACCGATCCCATGCGATCGGCGCCTACACCACCTCACTGCGCCTGCGCACTCCCACCGAACGCCACGCCCGCACCCTCACCCACGCCCACCTCGCCGAAACCCTCCTCGCCCACGGCCACCTCGACGCCGCCCTCACCCACTGGACACACTTCCTAGACAACTACCCCCACCTCAGCTCCGTCCGTGCCTCCCGCCGCCTGGACGTGATGCGCCGACACCTCGTGCCCCACCACCGTCACCGGCCTGCAGCAGCCCTCCTGGACCGCGCTGCACCCCTGCGCTGAATTGGCTATGACGGCGGCGACATCAAATGGATCCTGCATGATCAAATACATGCCTGCGGACCGGCCAGATTCGACCAATCCAGGGACATATTCACCCGTATGCCATTCCCGTGCCCCGGGGCACCACCCGCAGGCGCCGGTGCTCGGGCCGGGGCACACGGTCCGGCGCCCCGTCGAACCAGTAGATCCGCAGCAGCGGCTGCCCGGTCCCGGTCTGCGCGGTGCCGGCGAAACGGCGGGGCCGCAAGAGCCCCATTACCGCGCCCGTACTCCAGGGCCTGGCCACCGGCCTGCCGGCGCCACGCGAGCCCGGCATGCCCGGCGGCACCGGGCTCGGATCCCGCTCGCGCACCTCACCCGCGCCCTGCCCCGCCTCACCCGCACACGTCCCTGACCAGCACAAACAAGCACCGGACACGGCCGTCACCCCTTACAGGCACCCATGGGCGTGCCACCACACCCACGACAGACACGAGATCAATCCGGCAGAACCACGGAACCACAGCTCAGCACGCCGAACAGCCAAACCGGGCATCCCTGCACAGCACCCGGATACAGCCGCCACTCGCCACTGCACCCACCCATGAATCCCCAGCCCAACGACAAGACATCAGGCCAGAGCAGCCCAACCACCAGAGATCTGAAAATCCGTCACACTTCGTGTCGCGACAGGATTGCCGGATCAGCCGATCAGGGTGTCCTTCAGCCAGGGGGCGATCACGGCCATCGCCTCGTCGAAGCGTGAGATAGCGCAGTGGCCGGTGTCCGGGATCAGTTCGACCCGGGTGTCCCGTCGGCCCTCGAACACCAGGGTGTCGTCCAGTGGGACGTGGACGTCCTCGGTGCCGTTGACCACCAGCATCGGCCCATTGGCGTTCTGGTCCAGCAGCGGGCGCAGGCCGAAGGCCGCGAAGGCCTCCTCACGCGCGGCCGTGCTCGGCATGGCGTCGAAGCCCAGAGCGTTGCCGACGATGCCGTCCATGCCGAAGGCGAAGCCGCGGCCCGGAGCGAACGAGCGCTCCACCGGGCCACCGAGCACCACAGAGGCATCCACCGCCCCGGTCAGTCCGGTCCGGGCAGAGCAGTAACCGCCCATCGAGATGCCGAAGTGGCCGACCTTCCCGTTGCCGATCGTGCGGGCGAAGGCGACCAGTCCGGCGATCACCTCGGCCCCACCGTCCGGTGTCATCGGCAGGTGGGCGGTCTCGCCGGTGCCGACGATGTCGAACAGCAGCAACCGTGCCGGCAGCGCGAGCGCGAGCTGCTCCCACATGCCGTGCAGGTCGGTCTTCCAGGAGTCCACCCCGCCGCTGGCCAGCACGACCGGCGCGTCGGCGGGCAGGCCGGGGGCGGCTATCAGATGGATCGGCAGGGTGGCCTCGCCGCCGTGGTACGGGACGGTCAGCGTGCGGCGCTCGAACTCCACCGGGAAGCCGGGGGCGGCGAGGGCGTACTGCTCGACCTGGCGGGCGAGCGCGGTGCGCTTCGGGCCGTCGGCCAGTGAGGGGAACTTGGCCCAGCCGTACGCCTGCGCGGCCAGGCGGTGGCGTCCGGCCTCGGCGTGCCGGGCGGCGAGGGCAGACCGGGCTGAGGGGGGAGGAGTCAGCTTGATCTTCAACCTCGAGCGCCGCCCGGTGGTGCGGAACGCCGGAAGGACCGGGGCCCGGGACCGTCCGAGCCCACCGGGCGGCCCGGGCGGTCCGGTGGGCTCAGCGGTGGGTCACGACCAGGACGCGGCCACCAGCGAGCGTTCCGTAGCTGCCAGGTGCACGGCCGAGGCGAGCCAGGCCCTCGCGTAGGCGTCGGCCGAGGGGTCGGTCAGGCGGCCGAAGGTGTCGCGGGGGCGGCGGCCCGCCTCCGTTGTCAAGGCCTGTGCGAGGTGGGCCGCTCCACGGAGTTCCGCCCGGGTCAGGCGGGCGGAGAGCAAGTCCGCGTCCGTCCCGCGGCCCGCCTCGGCCACGGCACGGCGACCGCCCGCGACACCCGTCTCCAGCAGGCGCCGGACACGCCACAGCGGTGCCTCCGCCAGCGGGTCGGGGCCCGCGGTGACCGGCCCGCAGGCCGCGGGTCCTGCCGCCTCGCGGGGGAAGTGCTCGCCCTGGAGCCGGTCGTAGCCCAGGTCGGCACGGCCCTTCCACGCGTCCGGCAGCCGCAGCGTGGCAGACGCCCCCGGCACCGGCCCGACCGCCAGCGGCCGGAGCGTCGCCGCCCGGTCCAGGTCGGGACGGCCGAGCACACGCAGGACGAGCCCCGGGTGTCCGGCGATCCGGCGCAGGTTGGCGGCGTGCGGCAGCTCCGGGTGGGGGTGTGCGGGGCAAAGCCGCAGCAGCGGTCCCCCATCGGCGACCCGGACGACGACAGAGTCGCCGGCCGCACCGATCACCTCGACGTCGCAGCCCAGCAGACCCGGCGGCGTACTCCCGGGCCCTCCCGCCTCGGGCGCGCCGTCGGCGAGCACGGCGGCCATCGCCTCCTGCACCGGTCGGGCGAAGAGGGCGGCGGCGGGATCCTCGAACCAGTCCACCCCGCGCAGTGGCGTCGCACTGACCCCCCGCCCTGCCCCGAGCCGCCCGTCCGCGGAGACGGTGGCGCCGACGATCCGCAGACCCCCGCGCGCCAACCCGGCGTGGTCGAGGACGGCACCGCCGAGCGCCACGGACGTCGACCCCGCGCCCTTCACGCGGGCGAGGCCACCGGGGCGCACGTCGGACACCGTGTAACCGGCGCCGTCCGAACCGACCAGGTGCGTGGTCACTCCGCCGTACCCCGTCGCGGACAGCACCGGCTCCCGGCACAGGCCGTACACCCGCAGGCTGCCGCCCTGTTCGTAGACCCGGCGCGCCGAGCCCGCCGCATCCGTGCCGGCCACCCCGGAGGCGAGCAGGGCGGCGCCGGCCAACAGCTCACGGAAGGCTCCGGTGAGGTCGGCGAGACGTTGTCCCCC
The DNA here is from genome assembly GCF_001905795.1 of Streptomyces sp. CB01580. GTDB lineage: Bacteria > Actinomycetota > Actinomycetes > Streptomycetales > Streptomycetaceae > Streptomyces. Next base: position 210,874 of record NZ_LIXJ01000011.1, on the reverse strand, counting down.
GCTCCGCTCCCGCGCAGCCCTCAGGCTCCGTACGACTCGCAGCGCGGCCGCCTCGGCCCGCGGCAGCCCGGCCAGCCGCGCAGTGTGGGCGGCGCGGAGCAGCTCGGCCTGCACCACGGCGCCACCCGCCGTGACGCCGGCGGACAGGGCCTCGGCGGCGGCGTCCCACAGCGCCGTGGCGGCAAGGACCTGCGCCGCGGTGAGGGCGGCCGGCGAGACCGCCGTGGCCGCAACCTCGGCCTCGGGGGCGGGGGGTGCGGCCTCCTCGGGCCACGCGCCCGTGTCGGAGGCCGTGCCCGAGCCTGCGGCCCTACCCGTACCCGAGTCGTCACCCGCGCCCGCGTCGCCCTCCCCACCGGCGATGGGGGCCGCGCCCAGGACCGCGGCCCGGTGCAGGCAGCGCGGGGCCAACAGGCAGGTGCACACGGCCTGTTCCGCGTTCGTGACCGTGCCGGACGGGCCCGGGCGCAGCGTGACCGTGGCGTCCTCGCCGAAGCGGACCTCGACCGCCCCGTCGGCCATGGCGGAAGGCCGGTCGGCGCAGCCCGAGATCGCCGCGTCGAGCTTCTTGCGCAGCCGTGCGCTGAGCTGCTCCACGGCGTCGGCGAGGACGTCGGGGGCGACGGGAGGCAGGAGTACGGTGCTCAACGGTGTTCTCCACGGAGGCGGTCGCCCACCCAGCGGGCGAGTTCGAGCGGACTGAGGGCGGCCACCGGCATACCGGCCGCGACGAGTTGGCCCGCCACGGACACCGAGTAACGCGGCGTGCCGGTGTCGTCGAGCGCCGCGCAGCCCAGCAGGTGGGCTCCGGAGGACGCCAGGGCACTCACCTCGCCCAGCAGCCCGCCGAGCGGTGCGCCCTCCTCGAAGTCGCTGACCACGACGACGAGCGTGCGGCTCGGCACGGTGATCAGCGAACGCGCATGCGCGAGACCGGCCGCGATGTGTGTACCGCCGCCGACCCGGACCTCCAGCAGCAGCGACAACGGATCCTCGACCCGGTCGGTCAGGTCGATCACCTGCGTGGAAAAGGCCAGGAAGTGCGTGGACAGCGTCGGAACCCCGCCGAGGACCGCGGCCGTCAGCGCCGACCAGATCACCGACGCCTCCATCGAGCCGGAGACATCGACGACGAGGACCAGGCGCCAGTCCGCCTCCTTGCTCGCGCGCGTGCTGAACAGCGGGCGCTCCGGTACGACGACGAGCCGGCCGTCCTCCGTCCGCCGGGTGTGGGCGAGATTGGCCCGCAGGGTACGGGCGAGGTCGAGGCGCCCGCCGGGCCGTCGAGTCGGGCGCGGGGTGGCCAGGCCGGTGAGCGCCGGGCGCAGGCGGGTGGCCAGCTCCCGGGACAGCTCGTCGACGAGCCGCTTCACCAGCGGACGCAGCCGGGCGAGCTGAGCCTCGGGCATGCCTCCGGCCAGGGACAGCACCGAACCGAGCAGCTCCACGGACGGGCGTACCGACGCCGGATCGAGCTGCGCGAGCACGTCGGTGCGACCCGCGTCGGCGGCCTCCGCGAGGACCTCCTCGCGTACGTCGGTGCCGAAGAGGGCCTCCAGCTCCTGCGCCCACTCCCGCGCGGTGGGAAAGGACGGGTCCTGACCGCCGCCTTGACCTGGTGCGCCGCCGTCCAGGTCCTGGGCGCCTTCGCCGCGCCCGCGGCCGTAGAGCTCGTCCAGGGCGCGGGCGTAGCGGCGCGCGTCGCCGGTGAGCCGTTCCTTGTGGCGGCCGAGCAGCAGCCGCCAGCGGTCGGCACGGCCGAGCCGTCGGTCCGCGTCGTCCGCAGGGGCGCTGTCCGCTGCGCGTGGGGGTGTGGGACAGGGATTGCCGGCCGAGTCCGGGCCCGGGTCCGTTCCTGCGGCGGCGTCCGTGCCCGGCAGGCCCAGGGCCTTCAGCGCTGCCGATCCTGCCGCGTCGGCGGCCGCCCACAGGGCGAGCAGCTCGGGCGGGGCGTCGAGCGACAGGTCGAGCCGGTCGCCGAGCCGCTCCGTCACGGTGGTGAGCAGCCTGTCGCGCGCGGCCGGGGCCAGCGTGTCGAAGCCGCCGCGCAGGGCCGGGAGCCGGTCGAGGAAGTCCTGGTCGGCCAGCGCGTCAACCCGGTCCATGAGCGCGGCGAGCGCGTCCGGCGACGCCTGGAGCAGGGGACCGGCGGCTGTGAGCAGCCCGGCAAGACGCTTCGCAAGCGCCCGGCGCGTGTCCGGAGCCGTGGCCCCGTCGATCCAGCCGGCCGTACGCTCGCCCAGCCCGGCCGCGTCGTCCAGGTCGAGCAGCACCCGTACGGCCAGGGCCGCGCCTTGGATGAGCGGGGAGCCCCCGGCCGCCAGCTCGGCGAGCGCCCGGTCCAGCCGCAGGCCCAGATGGCGGGCGGCCGTCCGGTCCGCCAGCGCCACCAGTGCCCCGGCGTCGGCGCCGCTGTCGCTCCCCGCGAGACCGGGCAGGGACCGGACCGCGGCCTCGAGGAGTTCCTCCGTGAGCGCGCCGGCCGTCGTGCGGGCGTCCTGCGTCGTGCCGGGGTAGTGGCCGCGCCGCAGTCCCTCCAACAGGTCCAGGGCCTGGAGGAGCTCGGGCAGGTCGGCGCTGTCGGGCAGCACGGCGGAGGCCTCGTACAGGCGGGCGTCGACCAGTTCGGACAGACCACAGCGCGCGGCGGCGGTCAGCCCGGTGAGGATCTGGGCCGGGGTGGGGCCGCCCTCGGCGGCCTCGTGGCGCGCGGTCGCGGCGAGCGTGCCGGCGGCGGCCTGGGCCGCGGTCACTCCGCGCACGCCCGCGAGGTCGAGGCGCGCGGGCACGGACGGCGTCCACGTCAGACGCCACCTGGTGCCGAGCGCGGTGCCGTCGCCCGTGCTCGCCACGTCCAGGGGTTCACCGTACGAGGCGCCGATCACCAGCAGCCGCTGGAGCAGCACTTCGCGGCGGCCGTCCAGCGGCGAACGGAGCGGGTCGAGGCGCAGGTCGCGGCGGTCGGGGTCGTCCGGTCGGGGCAGCCGCAGCTCCGCGAGCTCGGCCTCGACCGAGGGGCCGAGACCGGACCGGGGCGCGTGCGGGCTGATCCGGCCGCGTGCGGTGCCGACGAACACGGCCTCCAGCGCGCGGGCCAGGGCCCGGCCCCGGCCGAGGGGTTCGCCCTGCCCGAGGACGGTGGTGACGGCTTCCAGGAGTTCGCCGCGCCCGGGCGCGGGCAGTCCGCGCAGGGCGGCCAGGTCGCAGGCCAGGCGCAGCGTCTCGGCGGCCTCGCCGGTCCCCGCGGTGTGGCCGCTTCGGCGCATCTCGCGGCACAGTCCGGTCACCGCGTCGGCAGCCGCCTCCCGGATCCGTTCCGGATCGCCGGCCGCGGTGAGCACCGCCTGTTGCCACAACGGGTCGCGGATTCCGGCCGGGTAGCCGGACCGGGAGTCGAGCAGGTCGAAGGAGTACGGCACGAGGGAGGTCACCTCCGAGCCCTCGGTCGCTGCGGCGCCGTCTTCCCCAGTCCTGCCGGCCGCCCAACCCCCTGCCGTGTCCGTACCGGACGCCCATGTGCGGGGCCCCGCACCGCGCGGCCCGCCGGACGGGACGGCCGCCCGCCCCGTAGCACCGGAGACGCCCGCCGTCCCGACCCCGGCCTCCGCTCCGGCGTCCTCCTCCGTGGACGCGAGAAGCGCGGGTGCGTGGAAGGCGCCGATCACGGCTGCCACCCGGCGCCCGTCCGCCGAGGCAGAGGCGATCACCTGCCGCATCCGTTCCTCCCGCGCCAGGTCGGCGGCGGGTACGACGGCGTCGGCGCGCAGGGCCCAGCCCACGCCCAGTGCGGCCCGGCGCACCGCGTCCGGGGCGCACCCCGGAGCCAGCACCTCCACCGCGCGGTCCCACAGGTCGTCACCGTCCCGGCCGGTCCCGGCGGCGGCGAGCGCCTCGGTGTACGAGCGCCGCACCCGCGCCGTCCCGTCGCCGGGAGCAGGGTCGGGACCGGTGTCCGGACCGGCGTCGAGCGCACCCGCGGCACCCGAGGGCGCATCGGCCTTTGGACGTACGGCCTCGCTCCCGTCCGGCTCGCGCACCGGCCCGAGCGCCCCCGCCGACCAGCGCGGGTCGCCGAGGGGAAGGTCGCAGCACACGACCTCCACCCCGCGGCTTCCGGCCCAGCGGACCGCGGCGAGCTCCGGGGAGAAGTCCGCGAACGGGTAGAACGAGAGCCGTCCTTCCTCGCCCGCCCCGGCCAGGGCGACCGGGGCGACGGTTTCGGGGTCCGCCAGATGTTCCAGCCAGGGCTGGAAGTCGGTCGGCAGCTCGACGCAGACCACCTCGGCCCGCGCCTCTTCCAGCAAGGCGGGTACCACCGCGGCCAGCGCCGGACTGTGGTGGCGCACTCCCAGCAGGTACGGCGCACGCGATGCGGCCAGTGCGTCCACGGCCGTTCGTGGATCGACGGTCGTCAACGCAGGCTCCCGCGCAGGTCCCAGAGCCGGCGCCACATCGCCGAGCCGTTCTCGGCACGGCGGCGCACCGGACCGTCCCAGTAGCCCAGCAGCCGCGCGTGGTCGGCGGGGTCGTCCTTGCGGACCACGCCGAGCAGGTGTCCCGGCAGCAGGTCGAGCACGTCCTCGCCGGCCAGGTAGGCGGCCGCGAGCCCCAGCGACGCCGCCACCTGGACGGCCTCGGCGGTCGACATGACCGTGCCCGGCCGCTCCACGTCCCAGCCCTCGGTGGAACGGCCGGAGCGCAGGTCGCGGAAGACGGTGACGAGGGCGTCGAGGACGGCATCGTCGACGGCGAAGGCCGCGCCCGCCCGCTGCACGGCGGCGACGGCCTGGCTGCGTATCAGGGCCGCTTCGGCGTCGGCGTCGGCGATCGGGTCGACGGCCTCGAAGTTGAAACGGCGCTTCAGCGCGGCCGACATCTCGGAGACACCCTGGTCGCGCAGGTTGGCGGTGGCGATGACGGTGAAGCCGGGGGCGGCGCGGACGACCGCGTCCTCGGTGGCGGTCAGCTCGGGCACGCTGATCCGCCGGTCCGACAGGATGGAGACGAGAGCGTCCTGGACCTCGGGCAGACAGCGGGTGATCTCCTCGACCCGCACCACCCGTCCGAGCCGCATGGCGGCAAGAACGGGAGAGTCCACCAGGGCCTGCGGGGTGGGGCCCTGGGCGAGCAGCAGGGCGTAGTTCCAGCCGTAGCGGAACGCGTCCTCGGTGGTGCCCGCCGTGCCCTGCACGGTCAGGGCGCTGGTCCCGCTGACAGCGGCCGCGAGCAGCTCCGACAGCATCGACTTGGCCGTACCGGGCTCACCGGTGAGCAGCAGCCCGCGCTCTCCGGCGAGGGTGACCACACAGCGTTCGACCAGCGCGCGCTCGCCGACGAACTTCGGGGCGATCACCAGCTTCGACGGCAGACCGGCGCGACGCCGGGGCAGGGCCAGCTCCACGCCGTCGCTGCCGCAGACGAACGTGACCACCGCGCGCGGGGTGAGCGCCCAGCCGGGCGGCCGCGGGCCGGGGTCCTGGGCGGCGAGGAAGGTGAGTTCGGCGGCGTGGCGTTCCTCGGCCGGCTGGCCCTGCCGGACGGGTGCGGTCTGTTCGGTGACGGTCATGCGGGTTTCCTTCGTCATGGTTCGACAGGTGTGCGTACGGGGTGGAGGGCCGGCGCGGCGCACCCGGGGCGGGCGCGCCGCGCCATGCTGACGACGAACAGCCGGTCAGCGGCGGCTCAGGTGCCGTTCGGCGGCGTCACGGTGACGGCGTCTCAACGGCGGCGCCTCGTACGCCGCACCTTCAGCTCCTCGAAGCGCGGGAGGTCGCCGTCGAGGACGCGCTGCCAGGCCCGGGCGAACAGCTCCGCGACCGGTTCGGTCGGCACCAGGGCACCCAGCACCGGCCGGCAGCCCGTGGCCACCCCGTACATCGGCAGCTTCCACTGCTCGACGGGCAGGACGGGCGCCGACTGCTCCGCCCAGGCGCCCGGCAAGAACAGCGAGCGTCCCGCCCGGGTCCGCACGGCCGACACCACCAGGTCGGTCTCGGCCAGTTCGGCCCGAGCCGCCTTGAGACGGGCCGGCTTCCACCCCGTCCATCGCGCGGTGTTGCGGTCCGTCGGGTCGGGCATGGCCAGCAGCATCAGGTACAGCGTCGCCGCGTCGGCGGTCAGACCGCGCGCCTCGGCGACCTCGGCCACCCGCTCGGGCACCGAACGAGACGGATCCTGGGGCCACCACAGGCCCTGGTCGTCCGCCACGCCGGCCGCGGGCGCGCCCGGGTCGGCCAGCAGTCGTGCGAACGCCGGGTCGTACGCCCACCGCAGTGCCGTCTCGACCCTGGTCGGCTGCTGATCCACGCCGCGCAGCGCCACCAGGTACGGGCAGGAACCGGTGGAGTCCAGCAGGGCGGGCCGTACGGCCGGCTGGGGCTGGCCGTCCTGCGTGGCCATGAGCACCGCGCCGTACCGCTCGTGGTCCGGTGCCGTCTCCGTCGGGGCACCGGCCACCTTCCGGAAGTCCGCGAGGCTCGTGTAGTGCCCGGCGGAGAGCAGCAGTTCGGGTGCCTCAAGACGCTGCCGCACGGCGGTCAGCGCACTCGGCAGCGCCGCCCGTACCGGATCGCCGGCGGGCAGCCGGTGGGCCAGCCAGGCCGTCAGGCTCATCGAGCCGACCAGCACCGCCGAGGTGAACGGCGCATCGGCGGGGGACGCCGTCGCCGGATGATCGCCCTCGATGCGCCACGGCACGTCGACGCCGAGCTCCGGCGACGACGCCGGTTCCAGCAGCGCCGGGAGCGCCCGGTGCACGGGCCAGCCGCTGCTCGCGGCGCGCGCAGCCTCCACCGCCAGCCAGTCGGGCACCTGCCGGCGCCGTCCCACCTTCTCATTCCACACGGCGGCCGCCGACGCCACGTCCGGGCCCTCGCTCCACAGCCGTGCCGGGTCGTCGGGCAGGAGCGCCGCGAGCACCGCGCGGCGTACCTCGACCGGGAGCGCGCGCAGTTCGTCGCGGGCGTGTCCCGCCTCGGCCACCTTCAGCCCGAGCGCCTTGCGCAGCTCGGCCGGCAGGAAGTTGTTCTCCCAGCTGTCCACGTCGGGCATGCCCGCGAGAACGATCCGGGCCAGCGCCCGGGACACACCGGTGAGGCGGCTGAACTCGTCGGCGGCCTCGGGCAGGAAGGGCGCCGCCTCACGGGACCGCGCCTCCCCGAGGAAGCCGGTCAGCCAGTCGGCGCCGCGCACCCGGTCGCCCACCGGCGCTTCACCGCTCACGGTGTAGGGGCCGGGCACCTCGAAACGGCCCATCGGGTCGTGGAGCAGCGCGCCGAACTCCCATCCGTCGTCGACGCCGGAGTTGTGTTCGGTGATGCCGAGCGCGGCACCGCCGCCCAGGGGCAGCACACTGCGGTGAGCGACGTTGCGCCGCTGGCCGTCCGGCGTGTCCAGGTGGGGCGTCGCCAGGCGGACCAGGACCCGGCGCCAGTGGCCGGCCGAGGCCGCCGTCGAGGCCAGCCCCAGCGCGTCCACCCGGCCGAGGACTTCGAGCAGGGCTGCCCGGTGTGCCGGGTCGCTGCCGGGTGCGACGGCCCGGTAGGCGATCGCGGCCGGCTCGTCCAGGAGCGAGACGAACGGCAGTCCCGAGTAGGGCAGTGACGGCAGATCGAAGTGCAGCCGGCCCGGCAGCGCCGTGGCGGCGGTGTCCGCGCGCACGGACGCCAGAGACTCCAGGTATCGGTGGGTCACGTCGGTGTCCGCGCCGTAGCGGTAGTAGTCGGTGGTGACGATGCCGTCCAGCGCCTTGGCAAGCACGTGGTCGCTCGCTCCCTGGCCCCGGATCTCCGTGGGCTCGGCGGCGGGGTCGAGCCGTGCGGCCACGGCGTCCAGCGCCTTCTGCTGCCGCACCGCGAAGCACAGCACCTTCACCACGCCGGCGATCAGCTCGGGTGCCGAGACCTGCGGCAGCGCGGCGCTCACCAGCTCGGGAAGGTCCGCCACCCGCTCCGCGAGCACGGCCGCCTTCAGCAGGACGCCGGCCGACTCCGCGTCGGCTCCCCGCAGCGCCACCGACCCCTGCGGATCACGCGCGCGCAGCATGTACAGGTACGGCAGCGGCGGCAGGGCCTGAGCCGCGGTCCCGTACAGCTCGTTGCGGTGGTCGCACTGGGCCGACGTCGTAACCAGGCCCTCCGGGTCGCTGAGCGACAGCTCGCGCCACTGCTGGGTCAGTGCGCGCGGCCGGTCGTCGCCGGGGAACGTCAGCGCGGCGACCGGCCTGTCGGCGCCCTTCGGAAGGGTGACGACCCGTCCGGTGGTGTCCTCTCCGTGGTGGCCGCCGTCGGGCAGCCGCACAACACGCCAGCCGAGGAGCCCGTCCGCGGACGTCCCCTGGGCCGAACCCGCCACCGTCGGGGCGGGCCGCAGCCAGCACGAGCCGGCCGCCAACTCGGCCCCGGGGGCGTGCCGCAGCAGCGCGTCGGCGAGGAAACCGGGCTGCGAGCGCCGGCCGTACGCGCCGCCCATGGGGTCGTACTCGAGCCAGCCGCCCCTGTCCTCCCCGTCCCTGTCCTGCCACACCCAGTACGACGTACCGTCGGACAGCAGCGCGCGCTCCGCGGGCAACTTCGTGTCGCCGCTGTGGAGGACCCCGCCGCCGGTGGTGCGGCCGCCGCCGGGCAGCTGCAGGCTGAGGTGATCCGAACGCATGGCCCAGGAGTCGGCGCCGGCGAGAGTGAATACCGTGTCGGGCTCGGCGTGCCAGTAGCCCTGCGGCTCGCCGCGGCCGTACGTGCTCCAGAACACCAGCAGCGCACCGTCCACGTAGTGGAAGCCCGTCCGCCACACGGACGTGGTGGGCACCCGCAGATCGTGCACGAGCACGGTGGAGTCGGCGTCGATGACGCGCACCTGCGTCGCGTTGGCCACGATCAGATACGGCCAGGCCTCGACGACCGTCAGCCCCTCGGTGGTGTGGCGCCCCGGTGCCAGCTCCGTCAGTGCCTCCTCCCATGCCGGCCAGCGCAGTTCCTCCCACAGACCGCCCCGAAGCGTGCGCGCCACGGCCTCGCCGAGATCGGCACCGGCGGCGGCCGCGACCTCCTGCGGCGCGAGCACGAGAGCCTCGGAGGGCAGCCACGAAAGCCGCTCGATCGCCTTCGGCAGTCCGGGCAGTCCGGCCGCCACCGACGAGGCGGCCACCTCGCGCATCCACTCGGTGAGCATCGGGCGGCCGCCGGGTGAGGCGGCCAGCCTCCGCATCACGTCCGCACCTGAGGAAGCGCTGTTGTAGCTGTTCGCCCCGCGCCCGAAGGCGGGCCAAAAGCGCGGGTCGGCTGCCAGCGCGACCAGGTCCCGCGGCTCCTCGCCGCGCGCCCAGTCCGACAGGTTCAGGGCGTTTCCGCGCTGGTGGTGGGCGGACTTCTCCTCGGGGTCGGCGACCGCGATCTCCAGCGAGAGCAGGAGGTCCAGCAGGTTCACGTCCTCGACACCGATCCTCAGGAACCGCTCGCCCTCGGGCCGCGCCGCCAGATCGGCACGCAGCCGGCCGGCCGCCCGCTCGACCAGTTCCAGCAGGGCGGGCGGTGTCGGGCGCGGCCCCCAACCGCGATGCCGGGCACTGTGGAAGCGCTCCAGCCAGCCCGCCGCGCCGTCGGAGCACTGCTCCTCCTGGGGCAGGTCGGCGCCCGCGAGACCGGCGTCGGCCCCCGACTCCGCCAGGATTCCCAGCCACAGCTCGGTCATCTCCCCGCTGTCCCCGGGCGGGGTCATCGACAGCAGCGTGCCCCGCACGGACGGAACGCGCCGGGCCAGCGCGACCAGCGCGCTGCGGTGCGACTTCCACCAACCGGCGGCGGCCCGCAAGGTGGCCGGCAGCGGAAGGAGGTCGGCGAGGTAGTCCTGCTCCGCCCCGCTGCCGGACAGGGCCGCGGCGCGGGCGAGCCGCCTCAGCTCCACCGCGGCCTGGGCGGACGGCGCGAGACCGCCGGCGGTCCGGCGCACGCACAGCCGCCGGAACCGCTCGTACGCCTCGACGGGCGCCAGACGGGCCGACAGGTCCTTGCCGTAACCGGTCAGGACCTTCACCGGCAGCGCGCCGGCCAGGGCGAACTCCAGGAACACGGCGTCGAGCCGGTCCTCGTCGACCGTCAGCCCGTGCTGCGCCTCGCTCGTGCGGGCACGGCCGAACAGCTGACCGGCGTACGTGCTGTTCTCGACGCCGAGGAAGACTCGCGCCGCCTGCTCGTAGAAGACGGGCAGGAAGTGCGGGACGGCCGAGGCGAGCCGCCCGGCCAGCTCGTGGCAGGCGTCCAGGGCGGCCTTGGGCTTCGTCCTGGCCTGCCGGGCCAGCCGGTCCAGCTCCGGCACGACCGCCAGGGCGTGGTGCCCGTCCTGGGGGTGGTGCACCAGCACCCACTCGGGAAAGCCGAGTTCCTGGCGCCGACCGAGACCGACCAGGGCCGGCTCGCCCTGCGGCTCGAGTCCGAGGAAGCCGGCGGCGAGGTCCTCGGCGGGGCCCAGTTCGGCCGCGGCCAGCCGCACGACGACCCGATCCTCGCCGAGCGCCGCGTGGCGATAGGCGCGCGCGGTCAGCTCAATCGCTGAAGGGCCAGCACCCCGCGCGTCGGCCGGGAGGACCGCGCCTGCCGCGAGCAGCTCCTCGTTGTCGTTCCCAACCGTCCCGGTCACGCGTCCCCACCCTCTTCGATCGTGCGGCCGGCGTACAGCGCAGCGGCCATGCGCATCCCTTCGGACCAGGCCACCGGCCCGACCTCGGTCAGCCGCACCGCGCGGCCGTCCTCGTCGTGCCAGCTCAGCCCGCCGGTCTCCGACTCCCCGTCCCAGTACGGCTCGCCGATCCACACCGACGCCTCCGTGCTGCGGCCCCCATCACGCACCTTGCACGTGGCGTAGCCACCGGACACCCGGTAGCCGAGGCCCGTGGCACGCGCCGCGAGACCAAACCGCGAGGCGAACTTCCCGCCCGCGTAGTCCCGTACCTCCGTCGCCGTCTCCGGACGCCCGGCATCCGGCCCGTCCGGCCTGGCCCAGGTCGCCCGGTGGATCTGCTCCACTCTCTGGGTGATGCCGAGGTCGGCCGCGAAGTCCCTTACGTCCTCCAGGTCCGGCAGGAGCACGGGGTGGGGAAGCGTCACCACGCGCGGCGACAGCCGCACGGTCTCACCGTCGAGGTCGACCACCTTGAGCTCCCCGTCACCGGTGACGTCCCGCAGGAAGCCGACCTCGTCCGGATCGTCGCCCACGACGGCCATGTCACGCAGCGCCGCCTGCCACGCCTCGTCCGGCCACACCCGCGCGATCAGCTCGGTCGGAACCGGAAGCGACGACACCATCCAGGCATCCACCTGAGCCACGCACGACGCCGCGTGCCGGTCCAGCCACTCGGACAGCTGCCTCAGCCGGTCGACCTCGGGACTGTCGCGCAACGCCTTCGGCAGCGCCTTCAACTGCCGCCCCCCGACGCGCCGTGCGACCACACGCCCGTCCTCGAGGGTGATCTCGTACCCCTCACCCGCTGCCAGCCACGCCATCAGCCGTGCCCCTCCGCCTGTCCATCAGATGTCAGCGCAGCCCGAACCAAGGGCCACGAAGCCCCTGAACTGCGATGTAGAGGAGAGACTAACGAGGGCCACTGACAACGCAGGTTGCTCCGCGGTGCCCTCGCGACGGCCTGGCAGGGATCTTGGTGCTGCCGGGACGGCAGGCGTCGCGGCCGACGGCGGGAGGCGGTACGGCCGACGGAACGTCAGCAGGGCGTTGCCTGGCGTGAGCAGGACATTGGCCGATGGCGCGGTGCCTCCGTACGGCGTGCCGGATTCGCGGCACCATACGTCGACGGCTGGTATGAAGACGACGCCGACTTCATGCCGGTCCGAGGCGCTCGGCGGGTGGTTCCGCCGACGGAGGCGAGGAACGCCCGCCTCTTCTCGGGCGGGCCGAGCGCACTGCCGAGTTTGCGGCCGAACGCCTCCCAGTACAAAGCGGCCACCTGCCGCTCGGCCCCTTCGGGCATCCTCCGGCGCGGACGGGGGCGCCACTGTCGTCCCGGCCTGCCGCTTCCTGCGATGCGTCCACGGTCACCTTCTCTCGTTCTCCCGGCACCGGGCTGAGCTGTACTGGGATTTGTGGAGTCCCTGATGCCAGGGTTGCGGTCCTGGCGGAGGAGAACCACCAGCACCATGGCAGCACCGCGTAAATACCCCGACGAGCTCCGCGAGCGCGCGGTCCGTGAGTTCCGTGCCGCCGAGCGCCGCTGATCGGGCAGGCCCGTGGCGAGTCGGGCGGCACCTACGGCGCCCGCCGGATCACCCGGGCCCTGCGCCGCAGAGGCGTCGACGTGGCCGCTGCACCGTCGAGCGGCTGATGGCCGAGCTGGGACTGGAAGGCGTCATTCGCGGGCAGCGGCGGCGGACCACCGTGGCGGAGCCGTCGGCGCCCCGCCGGCCCGACCGCGACGTCACCGCCTCGCGGCCGGATCCACTACGGGTGGTGGATAGGACCTATGTGCGCACCTCGTCCGGGTGGGCATACGTGGCGTTCGTCCTGGACGTGTAGTCCCGGATGATCGTCGGCTGGCAGATCGCAAACCACATGCGGGCCGAACTGCCGCTGGACGTCCCGGAGCTGACGCTGGAGACGGAGGATCAAGAAGGACTCCGGCCTCATTCATCACAGCGACCGCGGGTCGCAATACGCATTTCGGCCACGGCGAGCAGTCCGCCGGGGGCGGCGAGGGCGGTCAATGCCGCCTGCTGGTCGCCGAGATGGTGGACGACGTCGGCGGACCACATGAGGCCGGCCGCGCCGAGCTTGCCGAACTCGTCCGGGAGGCCAGCTTGTTGGGTGGCGATACGGCTGTACGAGCGTGTACGGGCGCGCTCCAGCAGGGCGGGCGACTGGTCGACGGCGACCACCTCGGCGTCGGGGAACGCGTCGGCGAGCAGGCCGGCGACTACGCCCGGCCCGCTGCAACCTCTGTTGCCACTTCCGGGACACCGGGACGCCGGGACGCCGGGACGTCGGACAGACCGGACGGGAAGGAGAGCTCATGGGCGAGCGGTCCCCCCATCGCCGCCGCACCCGCCCAGGCCGGCGCGCGCGGCGCCGCCGGATCGCAGCGAGGGCGAGGGAGCACCACCGGGTGGCGGCCGGCCGAAGGTTCAGCGCCGCTGCGGATCAGCCCACGGATCCGGCGGGACCACCCCGGTGCTCCGCCCGTCCTCGTCCACCAGACGGCCGTAGATCTTCACCTGTCGCAGCACCAACCGCCGTTCGGTGACCGTCACTCCGGGCAGGCCGGTGGCGATCCGGACGAGGATCTCCTCCAAGTGCTCGAACGACCGCAGGTTCAGGATGACCGCGAGGTTCGTCGGGCTCACCACCGCCGCGCACATCCGGGTCTCCGCCCAGCCCGCGATGCGGTTGCCGACGGTGCGCAGTTCGGCGTCGGGGACGGTCAGCCACAACAGGGCCATCGTGTGCCAGCCCGCCAGCGCGCGGGCGACGTCGCAGCGGAACGCGATGTCGCCGTTGCGTTCGAGCCGGTTCAGGCGGCGCTGGACCGCCTTGGGGGTGGTGCCGAGTGCCGCGGCGAGATCCGTGTAGGTACGCCGCCCGTCGCGGCCCAGGGCCAGGAACAGCGCGCGGTCCAGCACGCCGAGCGGATGGGCTTCCCGCTGCGGTGGGCCGAGTACCTCGCGGATCTGCTGGGTCTGCGACCGGTTCATCACGCCCAGCCGCCACACCATGCCACCGAACAGGCTGCCGAACACGTGGCTGCGCGTCCGCAGCACGTGCGGCGACAGGGGCAGGCCGTGCAGCAGGATCTCGGTGGTCGCGGCCAGCGTGGACGCGACGATGTTGGCGTACACGTGGTAGTCGCCGGTGGTGATCCCGACCGTGCTGACGTAGGGCAGTTCCGCCAGCTCCGCCGCCACGGTCATCTCCGTACCGGGCGCGCAGACGAACTCCACGATCGCACCGCGCGAGCGCGCGTCGCTGCCCGCGACGCTGATCCACGCGGCACCGGTGTCCACGAGCCGCTGCCAACGGCGGGCCAGCGTGACCGGGGCGACGCCGAGTACCTCACCGAGCTTCGTCCAGCTCGCCCGCGGGCTGACCTGGAGGGCGTCCACCAACGCCAGGTCGGTCTCGTCCAGCAACCTGTCCGTTTCCCTCGCCGATCAAGCCTCCAGAGGAAGTATCCATCACTTTTCAAGCCGCATACGGCTCCCGATCAATGCTCGACCGACACAAGGACGCCAGAGTCGGCGGCTCGGGACGGAGCGCACCATGGACCACCCCACCGGCGTCGGGGACAGACCGATCACCCGACAGGACGGGCTGTACCGCAAGATCAGCCGGAAGCTGCTGCCCCTGTTGCTGGTCTGCTACACGTTCGCGGCCCTGGACCGGGTCAACATCGGGTTCGCGAAGCTGCAGATGTCCGAGGACATCGCAATCAGCGAAGCGGTGTACGGCCTCGGCGCGGGCATCTTCTTCCTCGGCTACGTCCTGTTCGAGGTCCCCAGCAACCTGCTGCTGGCCCGGATCGGCACCCGCAGGACGATCGTCCGGATCATGCTGCTGTGGGGCCTCACGTCCACCGCGATGATGTTCGTGCACGACACCACGAGCTTCCTGATCCTGCGGTTCCTGCTCGGCGTGTTCGAGGCCGGCTTCGCGCCCGGCATCATCTTCTACCTCGGCTTCTGGTATCCGTCGCGGCTGCTGGCCACGCCCATGACGGTGTTCATGCTCGCCGGGCCGCTCAGCGCGATGGTCGGCGGGCCCGTGTCGACGTGGATCATGACCGGATTGGACGGTGCCGGCGGCCTCACCGGCTGGCAATGGATGTTTCTCCTCGAAGGCGTTCCGACGGTCCTGCTCGCATTCGTCGTGTATGGCGTCCTCGCCGACTCCCCCGCTCAGGCGCGCTGGCTCGACGACCACGAGAAGGCTCAGCTGGCGCGGGACCTCACCGTCGGGTCGAAGGCCCGGAGCAAGCACGAGTTCCGCCAGGTGCTGCGCGACCCCCGCGTGTACGGGCTCGCGGTGAGCTACTTCTGCCTCATCGGCGGGATGTACGCGGTGATCTTCTGGCTGCCCACGATCCTGGTCGGCAACGGCGTCGAGAGCCTCACCACCGTCGGGCTGCTCTCCGCGGTGCCGTACGCCGCCGCGATCGTCGCGATGCTCGTGGTGAGCAGGCGTTCCGACCGGCTTGCTGAACGGCGCCTGCACAGTGCGGTCCCTGCGGTCCTGTCCGGGCTGGCCATGGCGGTCGCCGCGTTCAGCACCGGCAACCTCCCGCTCTCGCTGCTCGCCCTCACCGTCTCGGCTGCCTGCAGCTGGGCGCCTACGCGGTGTTCTGGTCGATGCCGTCGGCGTACCTGTCCGGCACGGCCGCCGCGGGTGGGATCGCGCTCATCAACAGCATCGGCCTGCTCGGTGGATTCCTCAGCCCGATACTGCTCGGCCGTCTCAAGGACGGCACCGGCTCCGACGTCCCCGGGCTCCTGGTCCTGGTCGGCATGTTGCTGGCCAGCGGCATCGGGATCGCGCTGATCCGGCTTCCCGTCCGCACCCGCTGAGCCCCCTGGAAGAAGAAGGAGCAGGCTGCGGGCCACCTACAACCGCTACGGTGGAGTGAGGCAGATGCTCGCCGCCCTCGATCTGGCCACCGGCAAGCTGTACTACCGCATTCGCCCGCGCAAGCGGTGGCGCGAGTTCCTCGACCTCCTCAAGGCTCTGCGCGCCCGCTGGCCCGGGCAAAAGCTTTATGTGGTGCTGGACAACTTCTCCCCGCACAAGCACGCCAACGTCCGCACCTGGGCAGCCGACAACGACATCGAGCTGGTCTTCCTGCCGACCTACGGCTCCTGGCTGAACTGGATCGAGGCCGAGTTCGCGGCTCTGCGCTACTTCGCACTGAACGGCACCGATCACCGCAGCCACGACGAACAGAACGCCGCCATCGCCGCCTACGTCCGCTGGCGCAACACCCGAGCGGAACCGAAGACCAACTTCGCGCCCGACTCACCGATCCGGTCATGGACCGATTACCCGACCAAGGCTGCGTGACGAGCCACTAGTGCCGCTCCCGGCAAGGTTTGCCCCGTCGCACCGTCCCGCACGCACGCTCGCGGCGTTGGCCGAGAGCCCACGTAGCCCTTCCCCAAGCTCTCGACTTCGTTCGAGCAGGGGAGACCCCATCCGAGGGCTTTCGGCTGCCTTGCGATCGCACGCACCGGACGACGCTCCTTCAGGGCAAACCTTGCCGGTCACGGCACTAGGCAGCCGCACGGAGGCCGTGATCCAGGAGACCGGCCGCTTCACCGTGAACGTCCTCGCCATCGGACAGCACGCTCTCGCCGACCGCTTCACCCAACACCGCCCCTTCGGCGACGAGGAGTTCGCCGGGGTGCTGTGCGCCATCGGCCGCCCCCTCACGGCGGAGGGCCGGAACTGGAATAAAGCGCCGCCGTCCTGACGTGTCGCATGACCCGGCACCTGAAGGCCGCCGACCACACTCTGATCACCGCCGAGGCGACCGGTGTCCGCCTGCCACCCCACGGCGGCCCCGGCGAGCCGCTCCTCTGTCTGCACCGGCGGTACGGAAGACTCACCGAACAGGGAGGCGACGCCGGCACCACCCCGTCCAGCCGGACTCGGACAAGGGAAACGGACAGGTGCCGGTGCCGTCGGTCGACCGCCGCTTCTGGCGGACAAGGCCGACGGCGACGAACGCGACGAGATGCGCAACGTCGTCCACCCCGGGCCCGCGTCGCGAATCGGCGCTGCAACGCGGGCCCGGGAAGGGTCGAGACGCTGATCAGTGAGTCGCAGCGCGCAGGCGGGGCCATGGCGCAGCGAATCGGACGCCGGACCTCGCTCCCGAACGACTCGACCCGACCAGTCACCGAACCCCGCTATCGAAGGGCTCAACCTGATGGACCTGCTGGACACCGCACGCCACATCGAGGCGACCCGGGCGGTGGGCGCGCGCGTGTGGCGCATGGCCGAGAACCGGCTCGACGACTCCGTCCCTGCCTGTCCGGCGTGGCGGATCCGCGATGTCGTTCACCATCTCGGCAACGTCGCCTCCTTCATCCACGCCTGCGTCGAGCAAGGGGCCGGCGAACCCGAGTTCACCGACGCCGAGATGCTCCCCGACGACCGGTTGCTCCCGTGGGCCGCCAAGGAATGGGACCGGGTTCTGGACCGTCTCGCCGCAGCCGACCCCCTGGCCGCCGCGTGGAACTGGTCCACCCAGCCGCACGTCGTCTCCTTCTGGCCGCGATGTCTCACCCACGAAGCGTTCGTCCACGGCTGGGACGTCGCTGACGCCGTGGGGCAATCACTGACGATCCCCGCGGACGTCGCCGCCGACGGCGTGGACGAGATCCTCGCCGTCCACCTGGCTGCCGGGGCCCGCGACGGCAGGCTCTTCACCCGCACCGGCCGGTTCGAGGTGCACAGCACCGACACGGGCGACCGCTGGCTCGTGGAACTCGCCGCGGCGACCGTGCACACCAGGGCGGCGACACCGGGCGAACCGCGCGACGCGCAGATCGCGGCCACGGCCGAGGAACTGTATCTCGACCTGTGGGGCCGGACACGGCTGAACCTGGAACCGCACCAGCGACACTGGGCCGATCAACTCGCCGCTGGTGCACCGACAAGCTGACCGGACCACGTCCGCGCCCGACCCGCCCGTCTCGGAGCCGCCGGCCGCGCCATCGGCCATGTCCACCACGTTGTGAAGTCCTCCTACTGCCCACGCGCTTGCGAAGGAGCTGCCGTGAAATACAGCCAACTCCGGACTACCCTGCCGGAAACGGACCGCACCCGTCACCGCCGTCTGCGGGAACAAGGGAGCCTGGACCGTGCCGAACTCGACGCGATCCTGGATGCCGGCTTCGTGTGCCACTTCGGACTGGTCATCGACGGGAACCCCATGGTCGTCCCCACCGTCTACGGGAGCGACGGGCGCAACCTCTACTTTCACGGGTCTGTGGCCAGCCGAGGCCTGGTCGCCTCGCCCGAGGCGACGGTATGCGTCACCGTGACGCACGTGGACGGCCTCGTCCTCGCACGGTCGGTGTTCGAACACGGCATCAACTACCGCAGCGCGATGATCTACGGTGTCCCGCGCCTGGTCACGGATCCAACGGAGAAGCGGGAAGGGCTGCACTGCCTGACCGAACAATCCGCGCCCGGACAGTGGGACTACGCACGACAGCCGAACCGCAAGGAAATGGCGGCAACCTCCCTGCTCGCCCTGTCGCTCGAGGAGGCATCGGTCAAGATACGCACCGGCGCCCCGGAGGACGGCGACGGACCCGACGCCGCCCTCGGGATCTGGGCGGGCACCCTCCCCCTCGTCACCGCCTGGGGCGAACCCGAAGCCGACCCACTCCTCCCGGACCACATCGAACCGCCCGAACACATCACCGCCCGACGCAACACCCGCGCAGGACAGGCCGGGCGGCAGCACACCCCGTGACGGCGCACTCGGGAAGCAGGCCGATCCCGGCGCAATACCACTGCCCGCTGCTCACCGCCCGGAGAGCAGCGGCGGCCTGCCCGGCTTCGCCCGGTTGCTGCCATCGGGATCGACTCGACCGAGCGTCCGGGCCCATGGGTGTCAGGTTGCGCAGGGTGTCCCCGCCCGGGATCTTCCCGCCGTTCTCCACCAGGCCGTGCTTGCGCAGGTCGGAGAGCGCCCCGAGGTGCGAGGCGGTGCGGGCCTGCTTCCGCTCGGAGGGCTTGTCCTTGTCGGTATGCCGGTAGCTCATGTGCGGGGCTGAGATCTGCTGGATCTGCTCGACGGTCGCGACCTTCAGCACTCCGAGCACGCACAGCACGTCACCGCGCAGGTTGTTCGTCGACCCCACCGGATTCATCTACCGCTTCCCCGCCATCAGCTCTGCTCCTTCGCAACTCGCGACCAGCCGCCGGCTCGCCACCGCTGCCGGCCGCGCCCGGCCTGTGAGGTCGTCCGGGCCCCCGGAACCCGATGCTCTCCTCCAATACGGACGTCAGGAGGGGAGAAGAGGGCTTGTGACGACGCGACGTACGGCCAAATGTGCGCCGCGACCTGCTGGTTTCCCCAGCTCCTCTTGGTCGGGCACCAAAGTGGGTCCCCAAGTGACCGCCCAAGTGCGCACCGCAGGGGGCCGGGCCGACTTGCTCGGTGCTGGTCGGGCCCGTGGTCGGGCCGACCACGGTATACAAGAGGGCCCGCCAGCGCCGGGCTCACCACCGTTCTACGCAGGGTCAACCCACACATCGAAATCAAGTCCGCCGATCTCGACGTGAAGCTCGAAGAACCGCCGCCCGGCCACCCGCCATGACGGGCCGGAGGCCGAACGGCGGCGCCGGACAAGCCGACCCATATGGGCCGACCACGGCGTGAAGCCGGTCGCAGCGCCGGGCGGGAGCCGCGGGCTATCGGCGGCGGCCCTGTACGGACCACGGTGCGTTCGCGTGGGTCATGGTGTGGTCGGGGCTGTACGGGACGCGTGGTGCCGTGAGCCGGTGACGACGAGTGAGACGTTTTGCCCACCGAAGCCGAAGGAGTTGCTGAGCACGGCCTCCTGGGGGACGTCTCGTCGCTCTGCGACGACATCGAGATCGATGTCGGGATCGACGTCGGCCGCGGTGAGGTTGCGGGTCGGCGGGATGACGCCGTGCTCCACACTGAGGACGGCGATGAGTGCTTCGATCGCGCCGGCGGCGCCGAAGAGATGACCGAGCGCAGCCTTGGGGGCTGTCACGGTGGCGTGGCCGAAGACCTCCCTGATCGCGTGTGCCTCGGCGACGTCGCCGACCGGAGTTCCGGTGGCGTGGGCGTTGATGTGGCTGATCTGCTCGGGAGCCAAACCGGCTTGCGCGAGAGCCTTCCGCATGGCGGAGATCTGACCGGAGCCGTCGGGAGCGGGAGCCGTGATGTGGTGGGCGTCGGCGGCGATGCCGGCGCCCGCGAGCACCGCGTGGACACGCGCGCCTCGGGCGCTGGCATGCTCGGCGCTTTCGAGCACCATGACAGCGGCGCCTTCGCTGAGGACGAATCCGCTGCGGTCCGCGGCGAACGGCCGGGACGCCGAGGCGGGTTCGGCGGTGTGCCGCGACAGTGCTTGTGCCTGGGTGAAGCCGGCGACGGTGATCGGGGTGGTTGCGGCCTCGGTCCCGCCCGCGATGACCACGTCCGCCTCGCCGGCACGGATGAGCCTGGCTCCCAGGGCGATCGCCTCGGCACCGGAAGAGCACGCCGAGACGGGCGTGTAGACACCGGCCCGTGCACCGTATTCGATACTGATCAGCGCCGCCGCCGCATTGGGCATGAGCATCGGGACCGTACGTGGCGAGACGCGCCGGGTCCCGGCCGCCTCCAGTACGTCGTCCTCCTTCAGCAGCGTCCCTACGCCGCCGATGCCCGTGCCGATCGCCGATGCGAGCCGGTCCGGGTCCACCTCTGGGGCACCGGCATCGGCCCAGGCTTCGGCCGCCGCGATGAAGGCCGCCTGCTGCGAGCGGTCGAGCCGCCTGGCCTGTACCGGCAGCAGCAACTCGGCGGGGTCGATCGCCATCGTTCCAGCAACGGTGTCGGGAAGGCCGGCGTCCTCGTGGCCGGGCAGGACGCCGCCGCGGATGCCGGACTCGCCGGCAAGCAGGGCGTCCCAGGTGGAGGCCACGTCTGCCCCGAGTGGTGTGATCGCGCCGAGTCCGGTCACGACGACTTCAGTCCGGTGCATGCCCCTCAATCTTTCTTGTATGCGATACAAACGAACAAGCTCTGTTGTATCACATACAATTTGGGCGTGGAGAAGAAGCGAACCGAAGCCCGATCAACGCCGGCCCGTTCGCGTGACCGCGGTCGCGCGACGAGGCGCCGTCTGATCGAGGCAACTGCACGGCTCTGCAAGGAGCGGCCCGGCGCCGAGATGAGCGTCACGGAGATCGCAAACGCGGCAGGTGTGTTCCCCAATCAGGTCACCTACCACTTCGGCTCCAAGGACTCACTGCTCGTGCACGCCGCCTTCCTCGGCCTGCTGCACGACGCCCGACGGCTCGAGCGCATCGGTCGCCAAGCCCCCGATGCGGCGACATTCCGGCGCAACATCGCCCGCGCCGTACTGGCCATGCCCTCGCTCCCGTCAGTCACGCGAGCACTCGCCGCCGGGATCTCCAAGCCCGAACTCGCCCCCGTGGTCGACCGGCACCTCCAGTTGCTGTTCCGGCAATCCGAGCGCTTCGTGAGCCAGCTCATCGACAGTCGCGGCTGGACGGCCCGTCGACCGCTCGACGTGGAGGCCAGGACGTTCTGGAGCACCGCGCTCGGCGCAGTGCTGCTCGTCCGCGCCGGGGCACACGGCACTGTCGCCGACCTCGACCTCGCCGGAGCATTGACCATCCACGACGAACCCGATCCCGGTTAGCTTGTCGTTTAACCTCGTCTCCGTTGGGGGTGGGGGATGGAGCAGGCGGTTTTCGAATCCGTCAGGTACTCCGCAGAGTGCCAGGACTGCGGTGCGGAGCTGGAGTGCCGGGGAGTTCAGGCCCTGGTGGACGGCCGGTTGCGATGGGACGTTGAATCAACCTGTTTTGCCTGTGGATTTGCGGTAGCCGTGTGCGGTGGCGACGTGTCGGCCGAACGGCGGGATCAGATGCTCTGTGAGCATGGACCCGCGAGGCTGCAGGTGAGTAGTCCGCCGACGAAGAGCGTCGCCATCATGCGCGTGCTGCGGGCAGAGCTCGGCATTGACCTGAAGAACGCCAAGGCTGTGCTGCGCCGCGTGCTGGACGGTGATTACTCAGGAACGCTTCCCGAGATGGAACACCTGGCCCGCACGCTTCGGGAGGCCGGCATCGCTGCTGCCGCTACTCGCCCTTAACGCGTCTGATCTGGTAGCTCCGTGACGGTTCGCCTGGGTTTGGTGCCCTTCTTGTGGTGAGCCGGGCGGCTGTATGCCTGGCCGGTGGCGAGGACTCGGCCCACGTCGTGACGGGTGGCCGTGCGGTGGTTCTTCGAGCCGAGCGGCCGGCCTGGGCCGGGTCGGGACGGTTTCGGTGCACCGGCTGGAGAGCCGGTCTTCGCGCGCGGAAGGCAACACCCGCCCCACACGACAACGTCGGGTCCTGAATTCGCCAACACCATCGTAGAGAGGTGGGGGCCACCGCCGTTTCCAGTGGAAACGACCTCAGACCAGGTTGACGAACCCCAGGTGCGTCATCACCTTCCTGTAGTCCACGGAGGTCACCGAGTTGCGCAGGAGGATCGGCGGAGGACACTCGTCCTCGTAGAGCTTCTTGGCGTCGGCCGAGTACCGGATGCAGGGCAGCGGCACAGACGGGATGACGGAGTCATCCTCGTCCATCATGCGCAGCACGGAGTAAGGCATCATGCCGTAACTCGCTGGGAAGTCCAGGTAGAAGACCGTGTCGTCGCCCTCGTAAGAGCGCAGGATCTCAACAAACCAGTCGTGGCGGTCCGGGTCACGCGCGATGGCGGTATCAGCACCAGCCATGGCGGGGCTGCTGGGCACAACGCGCAAGTTCGGGATGTGCGCGAAGTCCTCGTCGTCATGGCCATCGCCAGTGCGGCACCTGGCCGGCAGCGCGACCTCGTCGAGGGTGGCGCGGTCGTAGAGCAAGTCGACCGCGGTCGGTCCTTGGGAGCAGTCTCGTCATAGCCGAGGACGGTTGTCGACGGCATGCTGCTGTCCAGGTCGAGAAGCGGGGGTCCACGGTGAGGCTGGTGGTCCTCATCGGGCTCCCCCGCGACCAACAGTCCGAGCTCTGTTTTCTCCCACTCGGTCTGCGGCTCGTAGTCCGCGTGCTCCTGGAGGAGACGGACGTGGCTGCGCTCGCGGCTCCCCCAGGACTGTCGGCGCTCAGCGGCCCGAAGTTCGGCTGCAGCCAGGGCGGCGGCGAAGGCCGCAAGGCGCTGTACCGCCGCGTCGTCCGACTCTTGCACGGCGGCGAAATACGCTGCGGCTTCGGCGGCCTCCAGGCCGTGGCGGCCGGTCTCCTTCAGCCAATTGAAGGCCCGCTGTTGCGCGGCGGATTGCTGCGGAGGTGCGAGCACCGCAGCAGTCAGCACGCACACCACGAGGTCGCTGTTCGCGGGAGCGGTCACGTCTGTGAATCCCAGCAGGGCAGGAACCGAATCCGAAGAGGAGCCCATGAACAGCGGGCCCGGCCCGGTCCCCCACGCCTCCGACGCCCGTCCCACCGGGGCCGGCCGCCAGAACGGAAACGGCCAGGCCGTCGACGGCGAGGTCGGCGTCGGCGGTGATGCGGGCGCCGGCGAACGCCGGGCCGTCGACACAGTCCTCAGGCTGCGTGCGGGGGCGCAGGGCCTTCAGAGGGCTGTGGGCGCCCTTGTAAGGCTGAGCGACGACCGTCAGTGACGATGTCGCGGTGCGGGAGCTCCAGGAGCCGCATGGGGGTGAAGGTGTCCGGGCCCTTGAGGGCCGCTTTGGCGAGCGGAGTGAAGGCGAAGCCGATGGCGGTGCGGGCGAGGACCTGGTACCAGGCTGCGGCGATGAGCATGCGGGCCAGGTCCTCCTCCTCGCCCTGGGCGCGGTCGATCGGCAGATCGCGGTTGTCGAGGTCCAGGTGTCGAACCGTCTCGGTCAGGCGTGCCGAGAGCTCGTTGCCGACCGCGCGCATCCGCAGTCCCTGCCGCGGTCACCGAATCCGCCGGTGCCCTCGACGCCCACCAGGGAGGCGTCGTCGACGGGCGCGGCCGCAGTGAAGGCCAGGCGCAGGCGCTGGTCGGTCGCCTTGCCGACGATGCCGACCTCGGTGCCGACTCCGGGCGGCGGGGGCAGGATGTGATCTGCGCGGTGCTGGGCGCGGTAGTTGTCGCGCAGTGCTTTCGCTCCGGCTGACAGTTCGCGGTCCAGGAATCGGCGCAGGGGGTGTGGGGGCTGCGCAGCCCGTCGACCAGGGACATGAAGGACCACCGCCGTTCGTCGGGCGCCGCCAGGGCGCGGAGGTCGCACGGTTCGGACGGTAGGGAGCAGGACTGACACGGCGTCACCCGCAGGAGGTAGCCGCCGATGCCTGCAGATCAGCGGTTCACCGGATCGAGGGAAAGGGGCGCCTGATCAAGTACCTGCTTCCAATCCCAGGGCTTGAATGGCCCGGCCCCCGGCCTCGTGGTGAAGGCGGCCAGAGGATGCCCGGTCTGTGGGGGAATGGACGGCTGGCAGCGGAGTGTGACAGCCGTCCACTGACCGAAGCACGCTTGCCGGAACCCGAGCGGTCGCGTTCCACCATTTGCGGTCTTTCATCGTGGTCTTCGGTTATGGGCGGCATTCCCAACCCCGAAGCCGCTACTGTTCGTACCTAAATGAACACGCTCAGTGATTAGTGCAGAACAGAGGAGTCCTCCATGCGCATTCGATCTGCCTGCGTCGGCGTCGCCGTAACGCTGGCTGCGACCGTACTCGGGGCGGGCACGGCCAACGCGACGGGACCGTTGAGCGGCACCAAGGTCCGCAACTGGCAAACCGGTTTCGTCCTCGGCGTCGCCACCAACTCCACGGTCGGCGGTGCCCAGATCCAGTACCAGAACGACACGGACGAACTGGCCCAGAAGTGGGCCATTGATCCGGTTACCAGCACGACCTTCGTGCTGCGCAACCTCAACAGCGACATGTGTGTCACTGCTCTGGGCGGCGGCGACGCGGAAGCCCTCCAGCAGCGTCCGTGTGACCCCCGGTGGGACGAGCAGGTCTTCTCCCTGGACGACTCGAACAAGCCCAGCCGGTACCTGCTGAAGAGCCAGGCGCACAACAAGTGCCTGAACCCCTACGGCACCGGGGCCAACGCATTCGCCAGGCTCGTCGCCTGCAACGCCACCAACGGGTACTCCACCCACTCGTTCGACGTCCGCTGACCTCGCTTCAGCGAGGTGCCTGGCCGACGTGGACGTGCTTCGGCTCGTTGGTCAGGCTGACCCCTGCACGCTGCTCCCGCTGCCCCTCTGCGGCACTGGAAAGCCCTGACCCCGGAAGCTGCAATGCCGGGGGCAGGGCTCTTTCGCTTTCAGTAGGAAACGTCGATGCAGTCGATTCCTGACCGGTGTCGACCTGGCGGAGCTTGTGTGCCACCGCGACACATGAGAGTGCTTCACCGGACTGAGCACCAATCAGACACACTTCCGTACCCCCGCCGAACGTCGACGACATCAGGGCCGGGCGCGTGCGTGTCGCGTTGTCCCGCGGTCGCTGATCGCGCTCCTGCTCGCCCTGTCGGACACCCACGACCAGGCCGAGTTCCTCACCGCCGACTGGGCCCTGGCGGCCACCGCGTACAACAGGTTCGCCGATGCACTCGATACGTCGGCAGAGGAACCCAGCACACAGTACGCATCACGTTCGATGACGGCGCACCTGTCGCACAGCCCGACCCGGCCGAGACCGCCGTAGGGCCAGGTACGGCAGGAAAGTGAGGTGGCGGGGCAGTGGTTCGGGCCGCCGCCCCGCAGCCGGGCCGGCCGGGGGCGTGGGCCCTGTTGACTCGCCTGTGCCGGTCGGTCAGCATGGCCCGGTGACAGACCAGGCAGGACCATCACCGTTACGGGTCATCGCCCTGCTCGCCGTCCTGGCGGGAACACTCAGCCTCTCCGGCTGCGGCAGCGGCGACGCCGCCGCCCCGGGCGCCTCCTCGTCCACGTCGGCGAGTCCGCCGTCCTCCGTCGCTGCCACCCCCGCGGCGCCTCCGTCCCCCACACCTTCCTGTGTCCGGGGTGACAAGGACTGGCTGGACAGCAATCTGCGTGGGCGCAGCGTGACTGGCTACCTGCCCATCGAGTTCGGCGGGCCGCCGAAGCTCTGTGAGCCCGTGACCGTCCACGTCGGCTATTTCGACGTCTCCTTCACCACCGTCATGGACGGGGCGAAGCCGAAGCAGGGCTACACGGTGGAGACGGTCGACCAACAGCAATTCACCGTTGACGGCTCAGCGCTGGTCGAGGTGAACCCGCCCTCCGGCGGCGGCAGTTCCGCCTCTTCGTGCACCGGGCGTCTGATGGTCATGTCGCTCGGCAGGCAGGTGGGGCCCGGCGACGTCAAGACCATCAGCTGGTCGCAGTACGAGGGGAACGGCGCCATCGGGAACGTGGGGATCTCGTTCAAGGAGAACGCGAGCATCGTCCGATACGACCTGCAGACCCCGACCGGGGCCTCCGCCTGCTGATCCGGCCGCCCGCGCACGGGGCGCGAGGGGCCACTGGCCGGCTCAGCCGACGACCGGCCACGCCAGCGACTCGCTGTGGAAGCCCTGTTCGACACCACCGACCTCTGCCGGCCTCTCGCCCCGGGCGATCGGGAAGGTCGCGCAGATCTCCTCCGGTCCGCCCTTGCCTACCCTCCTCTCCGGTTCACGCAGCCGTCCGGGGTGGCGGCGACGCCGCTCGGGAACGGGTGGCAAAAGCGGAGCCACCCGCTCCAACAGATCGTCGGGAACGAAATCAACAGGCACCCCGGACACACTGCCGATCAAGATCGGGTCGACCGCGTCGAGGTCGACGAACCCCTGGACCTCGATGGCCTTGGACCGGCCGGGCGCGATGTCGTCGAGTTCGCCCGGTTCGACGATCACGTACTCGCTGCCGGTGTCGTAGTCCTTGACGATGTCGCCGAGGTCGACCTCGCCGCCGGTGCGCTCGTTGACGCGGCGGTTGCGAACCCGGTCGGCGGTGCCGCGCTGGAGCCGGTGGAAGCGGATCGTGTGGCTGCCGGTGGCGGTGTACAGCGCGACCGGCAACGAGATGAGCCCGATGGATCAACGCGAGGGCGGACGCCGTGGTGGAGGTCTCGGTCGACGTGTGGGAGGCGACGGCGGCGGCCCGGGCCCCCTGCGGATCGACGCGCCGTCCCGGGCCGCGGTCGGGAGCCCGCGTTGGCTGCGACCGTGCCGGCCGCTCACCGCGGCAGCACGCCTCGCAGAGCCCGGCCGACCGCTGCCGCCCGCAGTCCTCGCACGGTGCGGCCCGACGGGCCGCGTCAGCGGCGGCTGCGGCTGCGGCTGCGGCTGTGGCTTCACGTTCCCGTTCCGCCCGCTTCTGGTCGGCGGGGAGCCGCATACCTGGCTGCCCTGCCGGAAGCCGATTCGCAATGGAGGGGGTGGCTCTACCCGGCTGTGTTACCGACCGCTTCGTTCCCCGGTTCGTTCACCGCTCATCAGGGCAGGCGGGTGTGTTCGGCTCGGCTGGCAGCGATCCGCTCACGCGCGAGCGTACGGGCCCGCTTGGTGTCGCCGCCGCTGAGCCGGGCGAGGATCGTCGCGAGCGGCCTGATCTGGCCCCAGCCGCCCCAGTGGCCCTCGGGGATCTCGGTAGGAAACACCCAGATCCGGCCGGCCTCACGCGGCCAGGCACCGTTTTCGGCATCGAGGATCGCCTCGGTGACCTCGGCGATGACGCTCGCACGCTTCTGCTCATCGAGCTGGCCCTCGGGGACGGACGGGACGATCTTGTAGCGAGGTGCGTCCACGAGTTCTCCGCCGACGTAGACGCCGGCCGGTCGGTGCAGCCAGAGCCAGGAGACGGAACGGCTCACCGGGTCGGCGGGGTCGAATCCCTCGTTGCGGATGAGGATCTCGGTGATTCGATTCAGCAACGCCGCCTCGGCGTCCGGCTGGAGAGCACCTGCGGGGATGTACACGTCGAGCATGGGCATGGTCGACCTCCTTCTGAGTTTAGTTCTTCAACTCAGGCCGAAGTCTATGCGGGCTAAGTTCAGCTTGTAAACTCAGGTCGTTACACTCGTCCCATGGAGACACGGCGAATCGACCCAGGGAACTGCTCGGTGGCACGCGCCCTCTCAGTAGTAGGGGAGCGCTGGTCGCTACTGATCGTGCGTGAAGCGCTGGACGGCGCGAGCCGGTTCGGGGAGTTCCACTCCCGCCTCGGGATCGCCAGAAATCTCCTGGCGACTCGGCTCGACACCTTGATGGCCGCGGGAGTAATGCGCCGCGTGCCGTATCAGGAACCCGGAGATCGGCAGCGCTTCGCCTACGAGCTCACCGAGCAGGGCCGCGCGTTGCGACCCACGCTCGTGGCGCTCCTGGAATGGGGCGACACGTACTTTGCCGACCCGCAGGGGCCGTCGGTCATCGTCCGCCACCGGCCCGTCCACGGTGCGAGCCCATGCGACGAGCCCGTCAGGATCGTCCTCGAGTGCACTGCTGGGCACAGCCACCTCACCCCGGAAGACATCTGCCGTACGCCCGGGCCGGGTGCGCGCTTCGTGGAGGGCTCCTGAGGGCCGTATTGGGCCGGGACCAGGGCCTGATGCGAGGTCGCCCTCGGTGCGCGGGCGCCGCCAGGCGGGGGGCGATACAGCTGGGGACGTTCATTCGTACGCGATTGGGGAGCTGAGGAGCTGAGGTCGTACGCCGACACTGACGACCTGTGGGAACGTGTAGCCCCGTCGTTTCCTGCCCGTCCGCCTCGGCGGCATCGGTATCCCGGACGGTTGCCGGCGGATGACCGGGCTGCGTTGCGGGGCATCGTCTACGTGCTGTGCAAGAGCGTGAGCCGGCGGGAAGTTCCGGCCGAACAGGTCGGTGCAGCGGTGTGACGGCCTGGCGCCGTCGCGGGACCGGACCGGCGCCGGCATCTGGCCCCGCCTTCACGATGCCCTCCTGGTCGAACCGTGCAAGGCCGGTCTGCTGGACATGGACGACCGCGGCCAGCTGCATGAGTGGCACCTCTATCGTGTCATTCATGTCCGGCAACGCGCGTGCTGATACGACCACTCGACTCCGATCCACCCTGACCGGCCACGAACACGGCATCTGGTCGCTGGCGACAGCCGTGGTGGACGGCCGACCCGTCGCCGTCACCGGCAGCCACGACGAGACGGTCCGTATCTGGGACCTCAGCGATGGCCGACCTGTGGGTGGACCCCTGGTCGGCCACAAGGGTCTCATCTGCAATGGCGAAGTATGGTCGGTGGCGACAGCCCTGGTCAGTGGTCGTCCCGTCGCCATATCTGGAGGCGGGAGCCATCTCATACAGATGTGGGACCTGGCCACGGGCCAACATGTGGGCGAGCCGTCCCTGGTCGGCAGCGGGGACGGGACGGTACGGATTTGGGACCCGGTCACCGGCCGGCCAATCGGCGAACCCTCGGAAGGCCACAAGGGCATGGTCTGGGGAGCGGCAACGACCCTGCTGGACGGTCGGCCCGTCGCCGTCACCGGCAGCAACGACAAGACAGTACGGGTGTGGGACCTGACCGGGCTCGCGGCGCCCGCCCGCGGACACACAGGTTGAACACCACCCTGTCACCGGACCGGCAACAGCGCGGCGAACTACGCCCACAACGCCTTGGCCGTCCGCATCCGTGCTTGTCCTCATCACCCCGAAGAAGCGGCAGTTGGCTGGGCAGCGTCAGGTGCGTGCCGATCCGGGCACGGATCACGCGTCGGGCTTTGCGTCCCGAACCTGCGGGCGCTGGTGCTCCGTCGCTGTGTCGCTGGCGTCTCCGGGTTCCTGCTGGGCGAGCCGGTGCACCGGTTCGAGGCCGGTGCCGCTGTCCGGCCCGGTGACACGGGCTCGAACTGGCCGTAGGGAGCCAAGGGCCGACGCCTCGTCGCGGCCGGCTGTATCCATCACGCGGCTTCCTCTCGCCATGCTGCCGGCACGGAACGTACGGCGCTGGCGACCACCCGAGCTCCGCGCCCTCGCCGCCCGCGTCGGCGCCCTCCCGTGGCCGCACAGAGGCCGTCAGGGACGGTCGCGCGCATTCGGTACGGAACGTACGGGCGAGTGCTCGGCGACCTGCGTGCGCAGGCGCTTGATCTCGTCGTACTGGGCAGCCGGCTGGGAGATCTCCAGGGCCTTGGACTCGGTCAGCTCGGCCGGCTGCTCATCTCGGATGACGACCCGCTCCTTCAGCTCGTCGACCTGCTTCTTGAGCCGGTCGACCCGGGCGTCCCGCGGGTCGACGATCTCTCCGGCGGCCCGGAGTTCCTGCAGCCGCTGTTCGAACTCCTCGGCGAGGTGCTGGTAAGTCCCGGGCCTGGGAGTGGCGTCGCGGCTCTTCTTCGGGTAGAAGCCGGTGCGGGTGACGTCGGCAGTAGTGGCAAGGGTCTTCAGGTCGACTTTGCCGCCGGGCGGGAGGTTGCCGACCAGGACGCGGTCCATGGCGGCCCGGATCGCGGCCTCGTTACGGGCCTTGTCCGCTTCGGTGAGGCGGGCCACGGTCAGCTCCTCCCTGCGAGGACGGAGGTGACGGCGTCGATCTCGGCGACGACCCGCAGGGCACGGTCGCGTTCGGGGACGAGCCGCTGCCTCTCGCCCTTGGCGATGCGGGGGCCGGTGATGAAGACGTCGATGGTCTGGGCTTGCCCGGCCCGGACCGGACGGTGGCAGGGGGGCCTGGGGGCAGCGGGCCGGGCGGCCTGCAGAGGCTACGTCTGCTTCGAGGACGAAGCAGGCTTCACCCGAAGGCCGCCCAACGGACGCACCTGGGGCCGACGCGGCAACACGCCGCGGGTGACGGTCAGCGGGCGGCGTTCGGGACGGCTGTCGGTGGCCGGGCCGGCTGATCGCAATGCGGCCCGGCTCGCGCACCCGGCTGTACCACTGCCTGCGCACCCACCCTGCAGACAAGGACAAACACCGCAGCATGGGCAAGCGCGACTTCATCGGTTTTCTCGACGGCGCCCACCAATTGCTCAAGGCACCCATTGTGCTGGTCTGGGACCGGCTGAACACCCACGTCTCCCAGGCGATGCGTGAGTTGATCGCCGAGCGTAAGTGGCTGACGCTGTTCCTGTTGCCTGCCCACTCCCCCGACCTCAACCCGGTCGAGGGGGTATGGGCACACGTCAGACGTAGCCTGGCCAACCTCGCCGTCGTCGCCCTCGACCGCCTTGAGATCCTCGTGCGTAACCGGCTCACACGACTCCAGTACCGGCCCGACCCCCTCAACGGTTCTTTATCCGGAACCGGCCTGGCCATCGATGCCCCAACCGCACCCCGATGAGCCGAAGTCAGTGATGCGGAAGGGCTTCGAGGAACTCGGCCAGGAGAACGTTGAACCCGGCCGGGTCCTCCATGTTGGGGAAGTGCGCGGCGTTCTCCACGGACACGGCGCGGCCGTTGGGGACTGTGTGAACCAGGCGCTCGGCCATCGCGATGTGGTCGCTCACGTCGAGGGCACCGTTGATCGCCAGGACGGGAACGTCGATGGATGCCGCACGCCGCCAGGTCTGCGGAACCGGTACGCGATGGTCTGGTTCGCCGACCATGTGCTTGGAGATCGTCCGGGATGCCATCGCGCGCAGGCAGTTCGCCACGTACGCGTCGACGTCACCGGGCGAGCGGTGCGGGCCTGCCGCGAAGCGCACGTGCCCGTTCAGCCAGCCCTCGATGTCTCCGGCGGCCAGCGCATCGTTCTGCTCCCCCAGAACCTCCAGGCTCCAGGCATCCTCGAAGTACGGTTCACTGGTCCCCACACCGCTGACGACCACCGCGCGAACCAGCTCGGGGTGCTCGAGCGCGGTATCAACCGCGGTGCCCCCGCCCATCGAGACCCCGACGAGCACCGCCGGCCCGGCATCGAGATGACGCAGGAGCGCTGCCAGGTCGTCGGCCGGGCGGAACGGCCGGGTCGCGTTCGAGGAGGCTCCGTGTCCACGGGCGTCAGGTGCGACGACCCGGTAGTGCGGGGCGAACGCCCGTGTCTGATCGTCCCACATCTCGTGGTCGAAGAACCCGGCGTGGAGCAGCACCAGTGGCTGCCCCTGGCCGGCGTCGTGGTAGGCGAGGGAGCCGTCGGAGGTCGTGAACGAATGCATCTCGGAGCGCTCAGCGAAAGCAGGCATGACAACCAAGGTGTCATCTTCCTCGAAAGTTGGCAACCGAGGTGTCATCCTTGGGGAATGACAAACACCGACACCCCTCTGATGCCCGACGAGCTCGCCGACCGACTGACGGAGGTGTTCGCCCTGGTGGGGCCGCTGTACCGGCGGGTGCACCGCAAGGTGGAACAGGCCCAGCCGATCGAGGGGCTGTCGGTCGGCGTGCGCGCCGTCCTGGATCTGCTGCACCAGCACGGACCGATGACCGTCCCTCAGCTCGGCCGCTCCCAGACACTCAGTCGGCAGTTCGTGCAGCGCATGGTCAACGATGCCGCCGCGCAGCACCTGGTCGAGGCCACCCCCAACCCCGCCCACCAGCGGTCCTCACTCATCCGACTGACCGCCGACGGCACGGCGGCCATCACAGCGGTGCACGCCCGCGAGCACGCGGCCTTGCGGCAGGTGGGCGGCGACCTCACCGGCGCCGACGTGGATGCGTGCGTGCACGTCCTGACCCGGATGCTCGCGCTCTTCGACGACGTCGACGTCAACTAACTGTGCTTACGTGCAGGCCGCCCGAATTTGATGAAGATCAGCTACGACTGCTTCACGGAGAACCCGTACGGCAACCATGGGCGTAAGTAACCGCAATATATGCCAATTAGGGTCTGTGTGATGTCGTGATCAATCTTGCCGATGCGGATCCGCCGGGAGGGCGGATCCGGTAGGAACGAGGGTTGTGACACGCAGGCAACTCACTGATGAGCATTGGAAGTTGATCGAGCCGTATCTGCCGATCGGCGAGTACGGCCCGTACCCCGAACGACTGCGGGATCAGTTCGAGGGGGTGATCTGGCGGTTCCGGTCCGGTGCCCAGTGGCGTGAGATGCCGAGCGAGTTCGGGCCCTGGGCCACCGTCTACGGACGCTTCCGGGTCTGGCGGAACGTCGGCGTCTTCACCGCCCTTCTGGAAGGTCTGATTGCCGAGGCCGCCCGGCAGAGGAAGGCGGACTTGTCCCTGGTCAGCGTGGACTCCACTACCGTCCGCGGTCACCACGACGCCGCCGGGATGCGCGTCGACAAGGAGGTCATGGATGCCCTGGTGGAAGCTGCCGCGGAGGAGGAACAGGCCCGGCAAAAGGGGGCAGCGAGACGGGACAGAACGGGCAAGGAGAGGGAAGCGCCCCCGAGCGGGAAGAGCGGCGACGCGTCCGGCGACGGCACAGGCTCCGCTTGAAGGAGCGCGGCCGCGGAGCCAGAGGCGGTCAAGGTGACCGAGGCGCACAGGGCGCTGCTGCGGGAGGCGGCCCGGGTGTCGTCGGCGACGGTGCTGTGTCATCGGGACGCCTGGGAGTTCATCACGGCCCACGCGGGACGGCGGCCGCACTTCCGGGCGCCGGCGCGGACTCCTCCCCGGCACGATCAACTCCAAGATCATCCCAGACCGGTCAGCCAACGTGACAACGCCGTCCAGCGCTATCTGCTTGAGCCGGGCGAACACGCCCAGGCGTATCCACTCGGCACGACGGCTGCGGATCGTGGTGGCCGAGCAGATTGTGTCGGCGATCGCCTCGTAAGAGCAGCCGAAGCGAAGCAGTTGCAGGAGCTTGTCGACGATGCCCCGGTCACTGATGCGCCGACGGTGGCAGCCGAGCGGATGATCCGGGTGGTACTCCGGCCGCTCGGCAGCAGGGCTGTGAATTGGCCCCAGGGCGGCTCTGTCAGCCATGATGGAAGCGCGGGCACAAGTCTCCCCAGTGATCACAGAGCGTCGCAACTCCATGATCACCAGGACTTGTGCCCGTTCTGCTGCCGGGGTCCCTAACCACACCTATCCGCGCGACCTCTAACTCCAGCAAACCGAGTTACACCGTTCGTTTGACCCTGTCGCACATTCGGTGGTGACTGTAAGTCGTTGCCGTCGCTGACAGTGTTGTTCCCAGGTCAGCGCAGGTAACGCCACCAGCGAGGCAGCGCCCATCTGGCTTGAAGACGCGTCTGCGTCTGCTGCACTTGGACGCCGGACCAGGCACTGCGACGATGACGTTCAGTCACCACCGAATGTGCGACAGAGCGGTTCGTTTGACAGTGTCCCCATACGGGCGGCTCGGATTGATGACGCTGTGTGCTCGCATGCGGCGGCCGACGCTGCGTGTGAGGATGGAAGCGGGGTTTGTCCGGCCGGTAGGCGGCGGGAGGAATGGCCATGGAGATCAAGCCGCAGGCGGCCGTCATCGCCAAGGACACCGATCAGCTCGAACAGGGGAAGTACGGCCCGATTTTCCCGAAGACACCCGCGTGTTACGGCTTCACTATCGTCGCGAGGGTGAAGCCGGGCCGGGCTGAAGCCATGCGGGAATACGGCTACGCCCTGGCCAGGGCGCTGGAGAGCGATCCGTATCTTCTCGCGCCGCTGAAGCTGCACTATCTGCGTTGGGTGCTCTTCGACGATGACACGCGTTTCATGTATCAGGGGATCTTCGACACCGATTTCGACAAGTACACCGAGGACGCCATCGCGCTGTTCAGCAAAGCGGGAGTGAGCACTGCTTTCGAGAATCTCGAAGGGTTCCCCGAGGACTGGAGAACCAACCCTGAGGCGTTCGTCAGGTTCGTGCGTCAGCACCACTGCCCGAGCTTCATTGAGTACGGGGAGTACCCCTACGTCACGGCCGACGAGATCAAGAAGGCGCTACGCGTCAAGAACGCCCTG
Source organism: Streptomyces sp. CB01580 (assembly GCF_001905795.1). Classification (GTDB taxonomy): domain Bacteria; phylum Actinomycetota; class Actinomycetes; order Streptomycetales; family Streptomycetaceae; genus Streptomyces. Next base: position 176,364 of record NZ_LIXJ01000011.1, on the reverse strand, counting down.
TCGGACATGCTCGACCAGTTGCAGTGAGAATCCGCGGCCTGCGGCGCGAGCCGGCGCGCAGACGGCCCACCGTTGAGGGAGGCGGAATGAACGAGGTCACCACCGCCCGCACGTACAACCAGAATCACGTCCCGCGCTCCCCCACTCCTGGCCGGCGGCGAGTGAGCATCTATGTCTCGTGGAGCTACCCTGCCGAGTCGGGCAGGAGCCCCGCCGAGCTCGACAACCGGTTCTCCACGATGACCGAGGTCCGGCGGGTGGCCTGGCCCGCCTACGAGGACCCGAAGTGGTCTGACCCGCTGCGATTCCAGCAGGGCATCGCGGGATCGCTGGAGCTGTTCTTCTTGGCCTGGGTGCCGTTCCAGCGGTTCGTCGAGGAATGCACAGGACACCCCGTCCCCGTGTACCAGCGCATCGACCAGGCCGGTTTCCGCACCCCGCTCGACGAGCGGGTGCTGGCCGACACCGACACCCTGTTCGTGTTCGGGCTGGACCACATGGTCACCGGCCAGGAGGCGGAGCCCGGCGAGGTTGAGGCGCTGCGGGCGTTCCTCGGCCGAGAGGACGCCTGCCTGATCCTCGGGCCCCACCATGACGTGGGGGCATCGGACGACCTGGCGGTGCGGAACATCGAGTACCACCATCACGGCGATCCCCTGGTCCCTCGGCAGCAGCGCTTTGCCGGATACCTCCGGGGCGTGATGCGGGAGCTCGGCGTACCGGTGGAGAACCGCTACGGGTTGCGGCCGGCCGTGGGGGAGCAGAACCAGATCGCCCCGTTCTCCGCTTTCAGGGACCGGGACGCCAAGGGGTGGCTGGAAGGAGTCACCAACTTCAACTTTCACCAGCACCTGCCGCACTACGCCGTGACGACGGACGAGCCGGACATCGTTCACGTCCTGGCCATGCAGCCGATCGACACCTCCAGGCCGCATCCGTTCACCGAAGCCGGCAACAGCGCGTTCAACGCGTTCCTCTGGATGCCCCCCGAAGGTGAGCGGGCCGGCGACGTCCTGCTCGCCGACTCCACGATCTTCAGCTCCTTGTTCGGCGGCGATGAGAGCCTGCGCAATTTCTGGCGGAACCTCGTCACCAAGTAGAGACGCGGGCCATCGCGGCGAGGAGGCGATTTCCGTGAGCGGAACGCAAGCGGCACTGGAGCTCGACGACATTCAGAGCGGAGTACTCGCTCCCCGGCCGACCCCGTACGCGGCGACCTATCTGGTGTTCCACATCGGTGACCGGGCGCACGGGAGGGAGCTGATGCGGCGCGCGAGCGCGGTGGTGACCTCGGCCGCCGACTTGGTCAGCCCCTCGGGGGAGACGTGGGTAAGCGTCGCGCTCACCTGCCACGGGCTGGAGGTCCTGGGTGTGCCCAGCGCCTCGCTGGAAACGTTCGCGTGGGAGTTCCGGCAGGGGATGGCCGCCCGCGCCAGAGCGCTGGGCGATGACGGCGAGAGCAGCCCCGAGCACTGGGAAGCACCACTGGGCACCCCGGATGTCCATGTGGTGCTCACCGCGGTCGCACCCGACCCCGAGCGGCTGGAGGCAGCCATCGACCGGGCTCGCCCCGCCTACGAACAGCTCACCGGGGTGACCGCGATCTGGCGGCAGGAATGCTACGCGCTGCCCACTGAGACCGAACACTTCGGCTACCGCGACGGTGTAAGCCACCCGGTCGTCGAAGGCAGCGGCATCGCAGGGTCGAACCGGCTGGAGACGCCGTTGAAGGCGGGCGAGTTCGTGCTCGGCTACCGGGACGAGATCGGCGGCATCCAGATGCCGCAGCCGGAGACGCTGGGACGCAACGGCAGCTACGCGGCCTTCCGTAAACTCCGCCAGGACGTCGCCGCGTTCCGCCGCTACCTGCGTCAGGCCGCCACCAGCCCTGAGGACGAAGAGCTGCTGGCCGCCAAGATGATGGGCCGCTGGCGCAGCGGAGCTCCGCTGGCGCTGAGCCCGCAGCACGACGACCCCGCTCTCGGTGCGGACCCCGGCCGACGCAACACCTTCCTGTACGCGCGGGAGGATCCGGCGGGATTCGTCACCCCTGCCGGTTGTCACATCCGCCGAGCCAATCCCCGTGACGCCTCGGTGGCGGGCGAGGTGCGACTGCACCGCATGATCAGACGCGGCGCCGTCTACGGTTCGCCACTGCCCGATGTGGATCTGGAGAACGACGGGGTGGACCGGGGACTGATGTTCGCGTTCATCGGGGCCCACCTGGGGCGGCAGTTCGAGTTCGTCCAGTCCCAGTGGATGAACGACAGTGTGTTCTTCGGCGCGGGCGATGCCAAAGACCCCGTCGCCGGGTCTCACGACGGCAGCGGCGGCTTCACCGTTCCCCGGCGGCCGGTGCGCCGGCGCCTGCCCCCGCTGCCGCGGTTCGTCGTCACCCGCGGCGGCGAGTACTGCTTCCTGCCTGGCCTGCGCGCCCTGCGCTGGCTCGGCGATCTGCGGGACTGACCGTACGCGAGGCACGCCCCGGCATCGGCCCGAGACGGCTCCGCAGGCCCGAGGGAGTCGCCTCATGGAGACACTGCATCTGCTGTTCAACGCCATCACTGTCATCTTCATCGCAGCCACCATGTTTGCCGCTGGTCTCGGAACCACCGTCGCGGCTCTGCGGAGCGTCTTCACCAACATCCCCCTGCTCGTGCTGGCCCTGCTCGCCAACCTGGTGGTCGTCCCGCTGCTGAGCTGGGGCATCGGCATGCTGTTCGGCCTGCCCGCTGCGGCGTTCATCGCCCTCGTCCTGGCTGCCTCCTCGCCGGGCGGGCCCTTCGGGGCGAAGCTGGCCATGGTGCAAGGCGGTGATGTTGTCGCAGGCGCGGCCATGCAAGTGCTGCTGGCCACCATTGGCAGTCTCACTTTCGCCCCCACGGCCAACGGGATCCTCAGCGCCTCCGGTGTCGGCCAGGGAGTCTCCCTCGACATAGCGGCGCTGGTGGGAACCGTGGCCCTGCTGCAGCTCCTCCCGTTCGCAGTCGGCCTGCTGCTGCGCCACTGCGCGACGCCCACTGCACGAGCGTGGCACCCCCCAGCGACCACGGTCTCGAACGTGACTTTCCTGATCGTGCTGGCGGGCATGCTTCTCGGGAACTGGCATGACGTCCTCGCCCTGCTCGGCTCGCTCGCCCTCCTGGCCGGTTTCGTCCTCGCGGCCGCCGCCTTCGCTGCAGGCACCCTGCTCACCACCGGGCCGCCGGTACGCCGCACCACCATGGGAGGCATCGCCGCCGTACGCAACGCCGGGCCCGCCCTGGCCGCGATCGGCATCGCCTTCTCCGGCCAGCCCGCCATCCTCGGCGCACTCGCCGCGGTCCTGCTCAGCGGCCTGGCAGCAGCCCTCCCGATCGCCGCGGTACTCAACAGCCGCAGAAACCGCCCCCCAACAACCAGACGGGCACGCTGACCAGGACACCGCCTCCCGTCGGCTGTACCCGCGCGATACACCGCCGATGGCCCTTGCCGGGCCGGACGTCCTTCGCCAGTCGGTCGAGGCAGTCCACGAGCCGGGTACCGGTCGTGGTGACCCGACCAGCCCGTGCTCGCCCGGTACACCGCGCCTGGCGCTCTGTGCGTCGATCGGTTCCAAGGCCTGGCATCGTTGTCGTCGCCGCGTCTCACCCGCCTCGCGCCGAACAGCGCTTCAACGCCGGGCGTCCTTGGCGGGCTCACCGCCAGTGGTGAACGAGGTTTCTGTGGCGGATGCGCACGGGCGCCCCATGGCGTGATCTGCCCGAACGGTACGGCCCGTGGCAGACCGTCTACCGTCGCTTCACCCAATGGGAGAAGGACGGGACCTGTCCTTGCCCGAGTTCAAGGCGGACGCGGTGGCGCTGTACTTGTCGGACCCGAGCCATACCTTCGAGGGCATCGGCAAGGGATCAGCCGGGAGACGCTGCGTAACCGGGTGCGGGCCGAGCTGCTGCCTGCCCGGACGGCGACGCTCCGTTGGAAGTCCGCCGCCTTCATCACCGTCATGTGCTGCCTGCTCGCCACGTCGCTCGGCACCCTGGTGCACGTCTTGGCCGTACGGCAGGCCCAGGCTCATGCACGCGACTCGGCTCTGGCGGAACTGGATCGCACCGTGGCCGCGTACGTCGCCGGGGAGCCCCTCGGCGACAACGCCGCGGTGGATCCCCCGGACCTCCCCGCGCCCCTGCGCGCGATGGCCGTGACGCGGCACGAACGCGGAACCCAGCTCGCTGACCACCAGGGCTGCCCGACCATGTGGGCCACCGCTCCCGTCTCCGGGGGCAAGGTGCTGGCCCTGCGTCTCGACTTCAGCGATCAGGCAGCCGCCGTCCGCAGCCTGGACCGGGCCATCATCGCCTCCTCCGGCGCCGCGCTCGGCCTCACCCTCGGGGCCGGGCTGATCTCGGTCTCCCGTGTCACCCGCCGACTGCACCGGATCGCCCATGTGGCCCGGCGCATCAGCACCGGTGATCTCGACGCCCGCGTGAACGACCCCCGGGCCCAGCATCCGGGCCGCGCCCAGGACGAGGCCACCGCCGTTGCGGCCGCGCTCGATACGATGGCGGCCACCTTGCAGGCCAAGCTCCACAGTGAACAGCGCTTCACCGCCGACGTCTCCCACGAGCTGCGCACCCCGCTCGCCGGACTCCACGCCGCAGCCGAGCTGCTGCCGCCCGGCCGCCCAACCGAGATGGTGCGCGACCGCGTGGGGGCCCTGCGCCGGCTGACCGAGGACCTCCTGGAGATCTCCCGGCTGGACGCACAGGCGGAGCGGGCCGACCTGGACATCCACGCACTGGGCCCGCTGACCGAGCGAGCGGTGCGGGCCACCGGTACGGAAACCGAGATCCGCATCGTACGGGACGCCCATGTGGAGACCGACCGGCGCAGGCTGGAGCGCGTGCTGGGAAACCTCGTCGCCAACGCCCACAAGCACGGCTGTCCGCCCGTCGTGGTGACCATTGACACCCATGTCGTGACCGTACGGGACCACGGCGACGGCTACCCCGCCTACCTCCTCGACCAGGGGCCCCAGCGGTTCCGGAGCCAGTCAGGCGGATCAGAAAGCGGAAAGAGGACCGGACACGGCCTGGGCCTGACGATCGCCACCGGTCAGGCCGACGTCCTCGGCGCCACTCTCCGCTTCTCCAACGCCCCCGACGGCGGAGCCGTCGCCGAACTCCGCCTTCCCCTCGAACCGGCCGACCAGCCGAGACAACCCCAGGGCCAGGAAACGCACGGGCCGGAGAAGGTCGTCTTCCGCACCACCCGCTGAGCTCACGGCACCGGACTGCAGTGGTGCCGTTCGGCGATGGACAGCACCGGTGGAGAACCCACCCCCTACTGACTTCGGCTCGTCAGGGTGATCTTTGTCGATGTGCCTGATGGGCCTGGGGTGCGGGCTGTATCTCGTGTTGTGCGAGATATGCGGATGGGGGCGGGCTGACCGCTGAGGGGCGGCAGCGTCGGGAGGCCGTACGGCGGCAGGCGGCCGAGTTGTTCGAGCAGAAGATCAAGCCGCTGGAGGTCGCCCAGCATCTCCGTGTGAGCCGGAAGCTGGCCTGCCGGTGGCACCAGTTGTGGCGGGACGGTGGGATCGGGGACCTGGTCTCGCGCGGGCCGGGCGGATCACGGTGCCGTCTGTCGCCGCGCTGCCTGGAGAAGCTCGCCGCATATCTGGAGGAGGGGCCGAATGCGCACGGATGGGACGTCGGTGCGGATGACGGGCTTGCCCACGGGGCGTGACCTGCAGGAACAGGGACTGCCCGATTTGAGGGGTTCACACCTCCGGTCGCATCTGCGGTCCCCTGCTGGAAGCAACCGCCCAGCCAACAGGCGCTCGTAGAGGGCACGCGCAAGGCGGGCGCGGTTCTGGGCGCAGCGGGCGGTGCCTTCCAGGGGTGCGGACAGGCGCCGGTCGGCTTCGCAGAGGGCGACTTCGGCGGTGGTGCAGCCGGCGCGGTCCTGTCGGCGGGCGCGGCCGCTGTTCATGTCTGCGGCCTCAGTGGGGTTCACGCGACCTGTTCCGGGCGAGCCGGTGACGGGGCTCTCCTCGCGCGGCTCTCTACGCGTTCGCGTCCCGCGCAGACCGGGCGGCTCGCCCGTGGCCTCGGCGTCGCCCCGGGAGAGGTGGTCGCCGCCTACACCCCGGAGGTGCGGGCCGCCGTCATCGTCGAGCTCAACCGGGCACTCGGCTACTGAGGTGGGCCGTCACCCGGTTCGGTCGGCGGGGCCGTCGCCCCCTCGTGGCCGGTCGTTGCTTCGGTGAGGCGATCCAGGCGCTCGTACAGGGTGCGGATGAGGAGGGCCCGGCCCTGGACGCACCGGACCATGCCGCGCGGTGGGGCGGTGAGGCGGCGTTCGGTGTCTTCGAGGATGAGGTCGGCGAGTGCGCGGGCTGTTTGGTCGTCGGGCAGTTGGTGGGCAATGGTGCGGAGGTCGTGGGCGACGGCGCGGGCGGCGCCGGTGAGCTGGAGTGCGATCTGGTGGTAGTCCGCGTCGTGCAGGCCCGGTTCGCTGCCCCATGCGAGGACGGCTTTGACCAGGCATTCGTGGGAGCGGCGGTCGAGGGGGAGTTCGGCTTCGATGCGCCCCTCGGGGTCGTGCAGGACGGTACGGGTTCTGCTCGGGTGTTTCATCGGGGCCTCGCTGCTGGGGCGGTCTCGCTCGGGTGGCCATGCTCCGCGCCGGGTTTTGGGCCCGGTGTTCAGCGGGTGCGGCAGGCAGGCGCGCAGGCCCATAGTTCGGTGGGCTCGGTGAGGAGACCGGTTTCGGCGGTGTGGGTGCCCAGTGACCGGTCGGCGTGGAGTCGTGCCCCGCACAGTGCGCAGCTCCAGCTGCGGACCTGGTCGAGTGTCAGCCTGGTCAGGTCGATGGGCAGGGCGGTGTCCGGGTGGTGTCCTTGGATTTTCTGTAGTGCGTGGTGCAGTGCGGCGGTGTCGGTGAGGGGTCGGCGTGAGGTGATCAGCCAGTAGGGGCCGGGCGGCGTTTGCTTGCCCTGGGGCGGGAGGACGATGTGGTCCGAGTCGCTCAGGGCGGTGGTGTGGGGGTGGTTCCAGGTGCGGGTGGTGCCTGCGGGCACGAGGACGTACGCGGTGCGGGTTGCGGGGTCCATGATGACCGGGCCCGCCTGGTTGCCGAGCCGTTCGACGGCCTGGAGTCCGAGGAACCGGGTCATGCGGATGGCGTGCCACGAACCCCAGGCTGAACATCCGTACATCTGGAAGGTTCACGCCGCAGCCGCGCTCCTCAGCCCCTGGGAAACGGTACGGACCCACGACGCCTCCGAGCGCCTCCACAACCAGCTTCGCCCGGTCTTCACCGAACACCTCGCTCTCAGCGAGGCGGCGTACCGCGATGCGTGGGAGCGCTTCGAGTACCTGCGCATGATCGCCCAGCAGGACGATGCCGCCCGGTCTGCGACACGTGCTTCATCCGGAAGGAAGGAAGCTACAACCATTACGAGCCCGTCCCCGCCACGTGGCTCAAGCAGGAACTGGACCGCCACGGGGACCTGCACCCGCTACTCGAAACGGGTTTCCTCAACGGCAACGCCCAGCGCCTGCAGACCGCGAAGAACGCGGTCGACACCGAGTTCAACAGGCGCACCTCCGAGAAAAGCTGGCGGTAGGCCATGCACCCCACCTGCTTCACGTGGGCACCGCGCATCCATCTCAGCCGGTGACCAGCCGGGAACGAGCGGCGCGGCCAGGCAGGCCAAAGCGTTGGTGCTCCACTTCGCCCAGGCCCCAGTACAGCGGTAGCGCTACATTCCTCCCGCCACGCCCCAGCCATGCAGGAAGGCGGCGAGAGCGCGGCGCTGTTCTTCCTCGCGGGCGATCTGCTGCGCGAGCACGGCGCGGTCGACGCACGGATCGACAGCGGCGAGGACCAGGCGCCGCAGTTCGTCCGGCTCCAGCGCCTCAACCTCCCACTGCACCGGGCGTTGGGGGTCGAAGCCGTAGCGGGCGGCGAAGGCCGGCCATCTCGGGTCGCCGTGCTTGCCCTCGGCCGACAGCAGCTCGTACTCGATGGTCTGCTCGCGGGTCAGGAGCACCCGGCGGACCTCGCCCCAGCAGTCTGCGGTGCGCCGGACCCAGTCCCGTTCGATGTCCGCGCCGCTCGCATCGAAATCACCGCACCAGAGCAGCGTGGCGCGGCCCTGCCGGGTGGTGCGGCGGCGCACGGCGTCGGCATAGGACTAGGAGGCGAAGCCACGGACGGCCAAGACGTTGGCTGTGCCCCATCCGCAAACCGTGAGCTCTTCCCGAGGAAGTGCTCACGGTTCATACACCACCTGCCTCACCCCTCCCGGGGCACGCAGGTCACGTCATGGCTCATCCGGTCCGGACGCGCTGGGTCAGCGGATCTGCAGCGCGTACAGCGTCTGGTTGAGGTCCTCGATGTCGACGATCGTGGACCACTTGTTCATGGATATGGCCTCGTTGCCCAGCCACATCTCGATGTTGTTGTTGCCGGACGAGACACGCTTCACGTTCGGGAGGTTGGGGGTCACAACGCCCTTGTTGGCATAACACACAGTGCCCTCACCGCCATTGTATGTGACCTTCACGAAGTCGGTCCTATCGCCGCAGTCGGTCTGGTTGATCGCGGCGGCGGTGGAGGCGGGGAGAAGGCCCGTCAGGGCACCCGCCGCCACCACGGTGACGGCAAGACGCGAGAGAGAACGCTTCATAGAGTGGAAGTCCTTTTCCCAATGGAACGGCGCGCAGGACCACACCGACGGAGCAGCCCAACGGCCGTTTCTTGCAAGGTAATTACAGCGGGCTCATTAAATCAGAGGCCACTGTCAGGCCCCGGCCACGGGCGCGTCTCACACCTTGAGCAGAGGGTGCTGCCACGGGTGTGCATTCCGCTGTGATGTCCGTTCCTTCCAGTGGTTCGGACAGGCACTGGTCGGCTTCACGGAGGACGACTTCGGCGAGGGCGCCACGGGCCGCCGCTCTCGGGCAGGGCGGCGTGCCGTCCTCGCGATCTCACGTTGGGTGAGACCCCGCCGTATACGTGCCGAGGCCGGTCGGGTCAGGGTCGGCGTGGTGGGAGTTCCAGAAGCATGGCGTGGAAGAGCGGGGCGTCGGGCAGTCTGGGTCGTAGGTCGCCGAGGGTTTTCCAGCCCCATGTTGCGTAGAGTGCATGGACTTTGGGGTGGTTCTGGTCGACCAGAAGGGTGGCGCGTCGCTCGGGCCGTGGTGCGAGGTGGGCGTCGTGGAGTCGGCGGGCGGTGCCGGTCCTGCGCCAGGGCGTGCGGACCATGAGCTCGCTGAGTGCGTAGGTGCGGGTGCCGGTCTCGGTGACCATGTCGGTGGGGACGTCGGTGAGGAGGCCGCGCCACCAGACGGTGCCCGGGGGAAGTGGTGCTCCGTAGGCGTAGCCGACGGGCTGGTCGTTGTCGTATCCGATGGTGCAGGTCCAGCCGGGTCGGGTCGTCCAGTTGTCGAGGCCTTCGGCGAAGCGGTCGACGGCGCAGAAGGGGTCGGTTCGTGCCGGCTCGGCGTAGACGTCGGCGTAGATGTCCAGGAGAAGGGTGCGCAGGCCGGGGGTGTGGTGGGTGGTGTGGTGGCGGAGTTGTATGTCGGTCACGGCTGGGTGGTCCTCCTATGCGGCGGTGAGGGTGTGGCGGAGTGCGGTGAGCCGGGCGGTGTTGTTCTGGCTGCTGATAGGGGTGGTGTCGATCGTGGCCACGGTTGTGGTGGCCGTGTTGGTGTTGCCCTGGGCGAGTTGGAGTTCGGCGAGCTGGACGGTGCAGTAGGCGCGGCTGCGTCGAAGTTGGGGTTCGAGGAGTGTGAGGGCCTGGGTGGTGGCGGTCTCGGCGTCGATGAGGTGTCCCATGGCCTGGTGGGTGATGGCGGCGAGCCCGTGGAGTTCAGCCGCGGTGAGGAAGTTCAGCCAGCGCGGTGCGGGTTCGGCGGGGTCGATGCAGTCGTAGGCGTTCTGGGCGGCGAGGAGGGCGCGGGCGGCGGCCGGGTGGTTTCCGGTACGGGCGTGGCTGATGGCGAGGCGGGAGTGGAGGAGGGCGGCGTAGCGGGGGTTGTGGCGGGCTTGGCGGGTGGTGAGGGTGGTTTGGCTGATGCGGAGGGCTTCGGGGTGGTGGCCGTGGCGGCGGGCGTGGACGGCGAGGTCGGACCAGGCGCGGGCTTGTGCGAGGGGGTCGGTTGCGAGGGCGGCTCGTTGCAGGGCGACCTGGCCACGGCCGGCGGCAACACCCGGGCCGTCATCACCACCGAGATCCACCTCGGCGACGCCTACCGCTACGGCGGCGACATGGAGACCGCGGACGCGCTCTACCGCGGGGCCCTGGACGCCGCCCGGAGCCAGCACCCGGAACTCGTCGACTTCGCCCTCCAGCACTTCGGCAAGCACCTCATGGAGCAAGGCGACCTTGTGCTGGCGCGCGCCCGCCTGAAGGAAGCGCTGCGACTGCGGATCGCCAAGGGCGACACCGGGCTGATCGAATCCACCCAGGCCGCACTCGACCGCGTCGCCCTGCTGATCGGCCAGGCCAGCGCTGGTGCGGCTGGTGACGCAGAAGCGCCACGATCGCGGTTCCCCAGCGTAGCCGCTCGGTAGCCCCTGCTACGGAGGTGATCGAGCGGTCAAGTAAGGCGGCGATGCTTCACTGGTCGACGGGCCGTCAGAAGTCGTACGGCTTCTTGGTGCTCCAGTTCAGAACGTCGGCCTCGTTCCAGCTGAACTGCGGCTTCTCGCCCTTGGTGTCGACGGAGTAGAAGGGACCGTTGCGACCGTCCGCGCCGCGCAGCGCGATGGCGAACGACTGCGCCGTGTGGTTCTTCGAGCCGTAGTCGAAGAGGTTCACCGCGCTGTATGCCTTGTCTCCGGGCCGGAGCGTGATGTGCTTGTCGCCGCCCGGGTTGTCCTTCTTCGAGTGCGGCAGTGCGGCGCCGTCGACGTCCCCGTCGAGCTTCACGGCCGGGTACGAGGTGACCCAGCATGGCTTGCTGCCCTCGTTCGACGCGGTGACCAGCAGGTGATCGCCCTGCTGACCGGCGAACCGGTGTACTGCGGTGATCAGCATCTCGTCTCCGCGGCACTGCTGGACGCCGCCCGTTGTGCCCATGCTCGCGACCTTCTCCGTCCCGCCCGAGGTGGTCGCCGAGCGCGCCCCCTCCTCGGGGTCACCACCGCTGTTGGCCTGCTCCGCGCCGGCCTTGCCGTCCCCGTCGGACGCGGACCGGCTCTGCGCGGTACCAGCGGTGTGGTCGCCGCCCGCCGCCTTCGAGCCCTCGTCGGCGCCGCCGCAGGCGGTCAGGCCCAGCGCCAGCGCGGCGGTGACGGCGGCCAGGGCGGCGGAACGGGCAGTACGGCGGGCACGGTGCGTGGTCATGATGAAAGCTCCCCCATGGTCTGTCAGGACGCGGCACCTCCCCTGTTCCCGCAGGGCGACCGGCCACATCGGCTGTTGTGCTGCACCCCATGAGATGACGCCAGGGCAGGCATCGTTCACTCAGGTCTGTCCGCATTCGGTAACAAGGCAACTGGGCGCACGCACGCCGGTGTTCACCCCGCGCCCGACAGCGGCGCAGCGCCCCCGGCTACTGCGGCACAGGGAAGGCCACCAGGCGCCCTCGCCCCATGGGGCCACGGCCGCGTCGCTGAGGGGGGCGGCGGGCGGTGGGCGTCCGGCGCACGTGCGACCGGCGTCGCGCGACTGCAGCGTGGTCCCGGCGGGCCGGTGGACCGGCGGGCGCGGCTGTGGACGTCGCGTAGGCGGTGGCCGGGACGGTTTCGGCGTCCGCGATGTCGTGGCCCGCCGCGACCTTGGCGGCGTCGTAGTCGGCCAGGTCTAGTGCCGCTCCCGGCAACGTTTGCCCCGTCGCACCGCCCGGCACGCACGCTCGCGGCGTTGGCCGAAAGCCCACGTAGCCCTTCCCCAAGCTCTCGACTTCGTTCGAGCAGGGGAGACCCCATCCGAGGGCTTTCGGCCGCCTTGCGATCGCACGCACCGGACGCCGCTCCTTCCGGGCAAACCTTGCCGGTCACGGCACTAGGTGGTGGTGCAGCTCGCGGCCGACGGTGGCGCCGATGAGGGCGAGGGTCTTGGCGAAGGTGAGTACGCGGGGGGGCCGGACAGTTCGTAGGTCCTGCCCGCGTGGTCGTCGTCGGTGAGGGCGGCCACCGCGACGTCGGCGATGTCCTCCACGGCGACGAAGGGCTCACGGCCGTCCCGGCGGGGGTCGCGAGCTCGCCGCCGAGGCCGCTGGGAGGAGGAAATCCGGTGCGGAGAAGTCCTGCGAGAACCAGCAATCGGTGTGAGCCACCACGAACGCTTCCCGCCGGACGCCCGGTTGCAGCAGGCTCGTTCCCCCCACGGCCTTCGTACTGGCCAATTGCCTCTTTGGCCGGAGCACAGGATCAGATGAAGGCCGTGTTCACGTCCCCGGAATCCTCGTACGAGCGAGCGCGTTCGGGACATCGTTCGAGGTCAGACAGCTCAGACCCACGCTTGGAAGGTAGGACAAGCTCAGCGGTCGCGCCACCAGCGGGCCCCGGGGCCGAAGACGCCCCGGAGGGTGTTGGTGGCGCAGTGGATCTCCCCCTCGCCGACATGCACACCGATGAGGTCGTCCACGTAGCTCACCCGATAGCCGGTCCTGTGGAAGGCCGCGGTGATCGCCTCGGCGAAGACGTCCTTGCCGTCCACGACCGGGCCGTACGGCTTCGGGGCGACATATCGACCGTCGTTGAGCACGAGCCCGTTGGCTGTGCCGGGAATCTCTGCGACACCGTCCCGCATCGCCTCGAGTTGCTTCTGCTTGGCGTCCTTGGCCGGGCCGTCCTCCATGCCGCGGATCTCTGTATCCAGCATTCCGTAGTCGAGCGACCGGGCCGTGAAGAGGGCCGGGACGCGGATGATCTCGGCGTCGGTCAGACCGGCCTTCGCCCTGAGCACGGCGAGGTTGGTGTCGATCCGTTCGGCGGCCCGCTCGTTGGTGCCGGTGAACTGAGTGTCGGCGAGGAAGGCGTCGACGGTGCGCTGGTCGATGCGCAGGTCGTACGGCCACTCCAGCTTGGGCAGGCCACCGTGCAGGAGTTCGCCGCCATGGCCCTTCTTCTGGACATCACGCAGGAGGGCGAGACCGGCACGCGGGTCCGCGACCACGGCCCGCCAGCCGAGCCGGCTGCCGGGTACCGGAAGGAACTGCACGAACTCGTCGACGTGACCGATGGTCAGCCACGAGGTGTCCAGAGAAATCGGGTCCTGCATGCCCTGGGCGCGCAGGAAGGCGAGCATCTCCGGGGCGGGACCGGTCTTCCCCGGGGCCAGGCCGTCCCCGCCGATCACGACGCGGCCGTGCGGGTTGCCGGGGCTCGGCGGCACCGTTTCCAGGTTGCCCATCGAGTCGTAACTGCTGTTCTCGTTCACGTCGGGGACGTGGGTGATGTGGACGGCGGCCACGTCGTGTCCGGCCAACTCGGTGAAGGCGGTGCGGGCGGCGACGCGGCGGTCGTCGTTGGCCGAGGTGATGAGGACCCGCATACCGTGCGGGCGGCCGTCCGGACCGGGGATCGCGACGTAGCCCGGCTCGAAGATGTCCTGGGCCCAGGTGTCGCCCTTGGTGTCGAGGGCGCGCGAGGGAGACGTCACCCCGCCGTCGGGCAGTGCGGCGTCCAGCTCCCTGACGAAGGCCTCAGTATAGGTGTCGTCCTCGTCGGTCGCGGCTCGCAGCACCTCCTGAACCGGGGCGGTGTTGAGCTGGGTGAGCACTGGGGCCTGACGCAGCCCCAGGTGTGCCGACGCGCTGGCGCCGTCCGCGGTGACGGTGAGCGTGACGCTGGTGCGGCCGTCCCAGTCCGCGGCGTCCCTGATCACGTCGAGGCCCTCGACCCCGAGTTCCACGCCCCGCCGCAGCTCCTGCGCGGTCAGACGGGTCTGCGGGCCGACCGCCTCCCAGCCGAGCGGCGCCGAGCCGCCGGGCCGGTGCACGAAGAGCCGGATCCGATGGGCGTCCTTGGCCGGAATCGTGATCCGTCCGCTCGCGGAGGCAGGGGCACCGGCCCAGGGACGCGTGCGGAACCGGGCGAGGTCGGCCTCGTCGTCTTTCCCGTTGACGATGTCGTCAGCGGCGTCGTTGCAGGCCGCGAGGTCACGGTCGGTCTTGTTCTGGTCCCAGCGGTGGGCGCGGACCAGCTCCGCCCACTCCGCCTCGGCCTTCTCCCTATCGGGCTCCTTCTCCAGCTCGGCCTGCTTCTTGTACAGCGCATCGTCGTTGGCGGCCTCGCGGTCCACGGCCCGCTCGACCAGGGTGTGGGCCCGGTCCCGGCACGCGCCCGCGTCATCGTCGATGTTGGGGAGGAAGAGCAGGTCCGGGCCGGCTTCGGCGGGTTGCTCCGCCTGGAGACCGGCGAGCGGTGTGCCGACGGCCGTGGCGGGAAGGGCCAGACTGAGGAGGCCGGCGCTCACGGCACCGGTCAGCAGAATGCCGCGGGTGTGGTGTCTCATGGCACGCACGCTCACAGGGCGGTGTGTGATCCTTGTCAGGATCCTGTCGGCGGGAGGTCAGGGCAGCTTTGTCGACGTCGAGTGGTTCTGGCTCGGCTTCCTTGCAGGGGCCGCTTCGAGTGACGGTCGAGTGTCTCGGGACAGCTTCGGAAGTCGCCCGAAAATCGGCCGTCGACACAGTGGTTGGGCTGAAAGTCCGGGCCGTGGAAGAGGTCGTGCTCCGGTCGGAAGAACTGTTGGTCCCGGCAATCGCGGACATCGCGGTGCTGTCGGTGAACGTGAACATCGAGATAGTGCGCGTTGAAGCGCAGCGCACGACAGCCGGTGCCGCCTGCCTGGGGTTTGTGGGGCCTGATCGACCCGGATCCACAGCTCCTGCCTGCGGTTTCCCGCCGGCTCGCCGAGCGTCGGCCGACGTGTCGTGCTCCAGTTACGGGTTCGGCGGTTCCGGCGCCGCAACACCGCGTGCGCCCGCCGGACCTTCATGGGACAGATATCCGGCCTCACCCCGCAGGCACGGCCAGCGCGCTGAGCGGCTGCGCTCCACTGTCAAGACGAACGACGAGGGACGGAGGATCGGGAACGGGCTCAAGAGAGTTCGTCACGCGTTCACGGGTGGACAGCCCGCGCTGCTTGTGATGCGGAATGGGAAACGGGAAATAGTCGAAGCGCGGTCTGTCCGGACCTCGCCGTCCTCGACGCGGACGACCGCATCCAACAACGCTCCTGACCAGGCGCGAGAACAGCCGACCACCGGCACCAAGACCCGCGCCCGGGTTCTCCGCACGAACTCGGCATCGAACCCGAGGCATACAGCCCGAAACTCGACGTCGACTTCGCACCCCTTCGCGACCAGGACCTGGCAGCAGAAGCCGACTTCGGTCAAGCCGCCTGCCCCTGGCCGACACCCTGCGCGCCTCTCCCTGGCGACCTTCACGCCCGCCGCCGGTGCGCTGCAGCCCCTGCAATACCAGGACGCGCCGGAGCTGGACAAGGACGACGGCGTCGGGGAGGCCTGAGCGTCAGGAGCTGACAACGGCGGCGAGGTATTTCGCCTGGTGTGTGTCGGCCCGCTTCAGTCAGCGGCCCTGATCGATGACGTCGTGGAGGTACTGCACGGCGAGCCTCTCGCCGTCGCCCGCCTCCGGTAGCAGCGGGAGGGTGAGCCTGAAGACGGCGCCCGCGCCCGGCGCGCTGTGCGCCGTGACGGTGCCGCCATGAGCCTCCGCGAGTTTGCGCACAATCGACAGGCCGAGGCCGCTGCCGCCGGTCTGCCTGCTGCGGGACTTCTCGGCGCGCCAGAAACGCTCGAAGACGTGAGGGAGTTCATCCGGCGCGATGCCCACTCCCGTATCCGCCACGTCGATTCGTACGGAGCCCTCCGTCGCCCTGGCGCACAGGGCCACCGTGCCGCCGCGTGGCGTGTGCCGGATTGCGTTGGAGAGTAGATTGCCGGTCATCTGCCGCAGCCGGACCGGGTCCGCGTCCACGAGCGCGCCTCGTCGGCGGAGACGGTGAGCCGCACCCCGCTCGCATCCGCGTCGGCACGGTGCGCGTGTGCGGTCTGTGCCAGCACGTCCGTGACCGGCACCGGCACCTTCGACAACCGCAGCTCGCCCGCATCGGCCGCCGACAGATCACGCAGGTCGTCGATGATGTGCTGCAGCAGCAGGGCCTCCTCCAGCACGGAGGCCAGCAGTTCCCCGTCGTTGTCGACGACGCCGTCCTCCGCCGCCTCCAGCCAGCCCCGGATGTTGCTCAGCGGCGTGCGCAGCTCGTGCGCGACGTCGCTGACCATCGCCTTGCGGAGCCGCTCCAGTTCCGCGCGCCGTCCGGCCATCGTGTTGAAGGCGACCGACAGCCGGCCGATCTCATCGCCGCCGACCACCCGCACCAGGGCGATCAACCGGCTGCGGGCGCAGATGCTGGAGTACTTCCCCGCTCTGGAGAGGGCCTTCGGCTACAGCACATCCAAGACCGCGCCCATTTTGCTGGCCGGATACCAGACCCCGGCCGCTTTGCGCCGGATCGGCCGGGCCCGGCTGGCCACCTGGCTCAAGAACCACGGCGCCCGCACCCTGAACGTCGCCAAGAGCGCCGCCGACGCCGCTGTCACCGCCGCCGAGGCCCAGTTCACCGTCATCCCCGGGGAGAAGACCGCCGCGAAGATGGTCCACACCCTGGCCAGGGAGGTGATGGCCCTCGACGAGGAGATCGCCCAGACCAACGCCCTCATCGAGGGCCGGTTTCGCGAACATCCCGACGCCGAGGTGATCACCAGCATGCCCGGCATCGGCGACATGCTCGGCGCGGAGTTCATCGCCGCGACCGGCGGCGACATGACGGCCTTCGGCAGCCCCGACCGGCTCGCCGGCGTCGCCGGACTGCCCCCGTCGACGCAGGACGCCGAAGTCGTCGATGCTGTCCGCACCCACGACCATCCCGGCCATGATGCTGGCGACCTTGGCCGCCGGTGAGGCCCCTGCACCGTTCCTCGCACCGGTCAGTCTCACCTTCGCGGCCACCAGCCGCGGCAGACCGCACCGTTCGGCCAGCCGCATCACCGGGACCAGCCTGGCATGCGCGATCAGATTCGTGTCATCGAACACAGCGGAGACCGCTGCCGGAGTGTGGGAAACTTGCATCTACGAGGTGCCTTGCTGATTGTACGTGCTGGAAGCGTCAGAACTCCCATCATCGCAGGTCAGCAGGCACCTCTTCTCGTTCCACATCCACAGGACGCAAGTCACTCGGTGGATCGAGGCTAACGACCTCGCCCACGATTGACAGTGGGAGAAGGAGCGGCGTCTGGGGCCTTCGAATCCAAGGCAGAGGAGGGAGTCGACGCGGAACGTCGGCAACTGACGACAATGCCGGGGGCGGAGGTCCCGGACGCCGCGACGCCGCTGACAATCGTGGGCGAGGTCGTAAGGCTCCAGCGGGAACCGTCCGTATCCCGACAGATGGTCTGACCGTGCTGGAGATCGCCGTGCAAGTACTCCGCACTGCTTCCTGGACAACTGGTCCTGCGACCCTGCCGGACGGCCAGCGCAGGCACGAATGACTACCGCAAGGCCCAAAGAGTAAGAGCGCCGTCACCCACGGTGCCCGCTTCACGGAAAGTGAGCCAGAACCTGAGATTTGACGGCACGGTGCTCGCGTAGTTGCTCTGGTGCGATGATCACTTGGCGGCTTCGCAACCGCGGCACGCCATCCGGCGCGCCCGGCCGCACCGCAGTAGCGAACTGACGGAAGGAATTTGGCGTGCGCAGACTCGTCCACTACATCGCCACCACTCTCGATGGCTTCATCGCGGGTCCGGACGGCGCGGACCCCACCGGACCGAGCGGCTTCTGGCCCATACCGGAGGACTACATCCAGCACCTCGTGGCCGAGTACCCGGAGACGTTGCCCGTCCAGGCCCGGCAGGCACTGTCCGTCACGGCGGGGGGCACACACTTCGACACTGTGCTCGAGGGGCGGCGCAGCTACGAGGTCGGTCTTGCGGCCGGGATCACCGACGCCTATCCCCACCTGCGGCACCTGGTATTTTCCCGGACCCTGGCCGAGAGCCCGGACCCGGCCGTCGAACTGGTCGCCGATGACCCGGTGGCGACCGTGCGAGGGCTCAAGCAGCAGGACGGCAAGGACATCTGGCTGCTCGGCGGCGCCGAGCTGGCGGGCTCCCTGTACACCGAGATCGACACGCTGATCGTCAAGGTCGGACCGCTGACCATCGGCAACGGGATCCCTCTGTTCTCCCGCAAGGCCGCCTTCGAGCCGCGCACCTGGACCCTCACCGACCACACCGTCCTCAAAAGCGGCGCAGTGTTCCTCACCTACACGCGCGTCACCAGCTGAGCCCTCCGGGCGGGCGGCGCTGCGCGAGGCCGGGTGCGGCTCGACGTGCGACTCGAGCAGCCGGTACGCCTGCGCCCGGGAGATACCGAACTCCGCAGCGCAGTACGCCGCCCACGACGGATAACCGAGCGGGTCCCAAACCGGGCGGCATGCGCGACCTGGACCCGGGACGCGAGAACACCCACGGCGCGCCAGACATCCTCCAGCGCCTCCCGCAGCCCAGCCATCACCGCACGGGCCCGCGCCGCGCTCAACGGCGGCAGCACCGGCCCGGCATCACCCCGGTCGCGCCCACCCACACCTCCAGTGCGCGCCGCACCAGCGTGACGGCTATTCCCCGGCGAGGCCCTGACGGGCAGCGTCGATCGCGTCGTCCAAGGCGGCACGCACGGCCACGGGGGCGGACTCGGTGAAGGCGCTGTGTCGGCTCCCGTGGTGAGCCCCGGGGCCCGGGCGCGGCCGCCCCGTCTGATGTGCCGTCTCGGGAGATTGGTGCCGCGTCGGTGGACGTGCAGGGCTGGGTGTGGCCTCGCCGGGCGGAGAGTTGGGTGCACGGGAGTGAGATGACTGCGCACCGACGCTCCTGGGCGTGCCGCACGGCTGGCTCGGTGGTTCTGCCGCCGAAGGGCCCAGGACGATGCCGAACGGCGATGCGTAGCCGCGGATGACACGGTGCGGTGGGTGATTCCTGGCGTCCTGGCGTGGGGCGTGGGCGGGGTGATGCTGCGTCAGAGCCGGTGCCCTCGGGCTACTTCCCTGCGTGGCCTCGCTGCCGGGCGGTCCAGGCAGTGGAGTCCTGGCTGTAGCGGACCAGGAACTGGGCGAACTGGGTCCGATCTGCCGGTTCCCAGTGCGCGGTGATGTGTTCGAAGGTTTCGCGCTGTTCCGTGGCGAACCGGCGGCGCTCGGTTTCTCCGGCGTCGGTGAGTTCCAAGACAGTGCGCCGGCCATCCGCCTGGGAGGCGGCTCGGCGGAGCAGTCCGTCAGTGATGCAGGCGGCGATGGTGCGGCTGGCGACGGGCTGGGTGACGCCCATCTCGGCGGCGATGCCGCCGACCGTCATTTCCCCCGGCGCGTCGGCGACCACATTCAGGACGAGGTTGCGGGTGAGGTCCCCGCGCCCGTTGGAGGTGCGCCGCCGCAGTCGCGACAGCGCGGGCCCGATCTGGTCGAGAAGGGCGCCGCCGCCGGTTTCCGGGTCGCGCGGGGAGGTGTTCATGCGCCCATCCTAAAGGGTTTCACATCGACATGCATATACATGCCGTAAAGCATTTATATAGCTAGTGATATACATTGGAGGAGTCGGGGGTCGTACCCAGGAATGAGGCAAGCCATGTCCGTGACCGCTATCACCGGCGCCCGTGTCTTCGACGGCGAGAAGACACTGGGCGCACCCACCGTGCTCGTCGAGGACGGGCGGATCGCCCTCATCGGCGGCGACGTCCCGGACGGGGCCCAGGTCGTCGACGGCAGCGGGGCGACGCTGCTGCCGGGCCTGATCGACGCTCACGTGCACACCGGCCCCGGCGCGCTCGCGCTGGCGCTGCGCTTTGGGGTCACCACCGAGTTGGAGATGCAGGGCACCAACACCCGCGACAACCGGGCGCACATCACCAGCGACGACGCGCTCGCCGACGTGCGCTCGTCCGGGTTCGGCCTGACCCCGCCCGGTGGGCACCCGGAGGAGCTCTTCGACCGCCTGCCCGCCGATGCCCGCCCCGGGCCGCCGAAGGGTGGTGCGCCCGGCTCCCGCCCGGTCGGCAAGCCCCCCGTGCGGCCGTTCGTGACGACCCCTGAGGAGGCCGTCGCCTTCATCCCGCGACTGGTCGAGTCGGGCTCGGACTACATCAAGTTCATGGTCGACGACGGCAGTGTCGAGGGGCACCCGGGCCTGCCCATGCTCGACCAGGCCACCTTGAACGCGGGGGTCGCCGAGGCCAAGCGGCACGGCATGCTCACCGTCGCCCACGCCCTGACCGTGGATGCCACCCGCATGGCCGTCGAGGCGGGCATCGACGGCCTGGTCCACCTGTTCATGGACCAGCCCCACACCGACGAGATCACCGACCTGATCAAGGACGCCGGGGTGTTCGTCGTCCCCTGCACCGTCCTGAGCGCCTCCATGATGGGCATCACGGGCAGCGCCCTCGCCGACGACCCCCGCGTCGCCTCCCGGCTGGACGCCGACTGGGACGCGGCACTGCGCTCCAGCTTCGACCGCTACCCGCAGGGCCGGCTCGACGACGTCCTGACCAGCGTCAAGGCCCTACACGAGGCCGGCGTCGACGTGCTCGCCGGCACCGACGTCTCCATCGCCCACCCCTCCTTCGGGGGACTGGCGCACGGCGCGAGCGTCCACCACGAACTGCAGTACTTGGTCCAGGCCGGACTGACCCCCATCGATGCGCTGCGCGCGGCGACTAGCACCCCGGCCCGTCGCTTCTCCCTGACCGACCGCGGCCGGATCACCGAGGGCCTGCGCGCCGACCTCCTCCTCGTCGACGGCGACCCGACCATGAACATCACCGACACCCTGAACACGCGCGCCGTCTGGCGCCGCGGCACCCTCCTCACCGAAGCGACCGCCACGTGATGGGCGACAGCAGCCGGATCGACGTCCACGCGCATCTGCCGCGCGGGCAGGCGTGGAACACCCAGGACGCCCTCGGGCCGAGGCTGCGGCATCCGGTCAGTGGCCAGTGCCTTGAGGTGGGCGATACGCCAGGCCAGTACGGGCATCGCGCCAGCGCAGTGGGAGACGATCAGCCGCAGGTTGGGGAGTTCCACGGCGGCAGTCCTCCGGCCGGCACGGGTTCCGGTGCGGTGGGGTGGACGAACACGGGCAGGCCGCGTCGGGCCGCTTCCGTCAGGAGCGGCCTGACGAAGTCGTGTCCCAGGTAGTGCCGCTCCCGGCAACGTTTGCCGTGTCGCACCGGACCGCCGGGTCGGTGCCCCGGCCGGAGGCCCGGCCGGCTGTGACCGAGGCGCTGTCCCGGCTGCTGGGGCGGCCCGTGACGTGCAGGGAGGCCGGGTGGCCGCCCGGCCCGGACAGCGAGCAGGATGTGACGGACATGGGCCGGGCAGACATGGATCCCTCGCGGCGGAAGGTCCTCAAGGGCGGGATGTACACGGCGGCGCTGGTCGTACCCCGAGTCGTCCGCCTCGTCGCCGACGGCGTACAGGTCGCGCATCTCGGCGTCCACCGGGTCGCTCCGGTGCGGGCGAGCACCTGCAAGCGCGGACTGCGGATCCGTCCGACCAGTTCGACGGGCAGGTCCCGCAGCACCCACGCAAGGCGGATGACGTCGTAGCCGATGTCCATGACGATCGTGATGCCCGGATCGCCGGTCTGCCACTGGCCCACCGCGATGAGACGTTCCACCACTCCGCGCAGCTGGGCGGTTCCTTTCACCGAAGCAACAGCCCCGCCGGTCGAACCGGACGACGGCCGACTCGACCGCTGACAGTGACGATTGGTCATGGCAGCGCCTGAAGGCTCAAGGAGATGCCGTGCGCTTCCTGAGGGACACGCACGAAGCCGTCCCCGTGGCCGAAGGCGGCTCGTTTGCTGTGCGTCAGTTCAGCAGGGGCGGATCGAATAGATGGGATCCCACGTCACAGTCCCCGCCTGGTAGGCCGTGAAGGTCCACTGGAAGCTGCCGTCCTGGTTCAAGATGCCCTCACCCTGTTCCACGACGAAACCGGCATCGACCACGGCCTCGACGCCGGCCGCTACGCTCCTGCCATCCGGGGGAGGAACGAGTCAGGCTTCCAGGTAGTACCCGAGTTTCTCGTAACGGCGGGCCGAGATGCCCTCCCGCGTTCCCGCGAAGGCCAAGTTGGACGTTTTTTCGAAAGGATCTCCGAAGACAGTGATGAAATGGGTCAGACCGTCTTCTTCCGGGGGATTTTGGAAGTAGTGCGTGCGGCCACCGAGCCGAATTCGCGCGAAACCGGGAGCATTGAAGAGATGGCCCAGATCGTCAACGAACATATCCATTTTGTTCGCACCTGAGGGGTTACGTTCGGTGAACTCACGTGCGCCAGGGATGTCGTCCCAGTTGTCGATGTGCCAGACGACCAAGGGGTGGAGCAGCACCGGCTCGTAGATCGGCCAGTTCTCGTCAACAATCCTCGGTTCCTGCTCGGTGGTCTCGGTACCGGCGGGGATGTGCAGGAGGACGGGGGCGTCGAAATCGTCGAAGTCGCTGAACAGCACCAGGTGGCCGTCCTGCGGCAGATCAATGTCCAGGACGTCCCTGGGCAGTGCCGCACAGTCGATAGTGGCGAGGTGCGGATGGTCGCTGTCGGGCCACTCCATCCCCTCGGGCAGCCTGGGCAGGCCGCCCGCCATGGCCGCAGGCCGGACGCCTTCCTGCCACGACGACCCGTCGGCCTCGCACAGGCTGATTGAGGGGCGCAGATGTCGTAAGGCCTCTTCGACCACAGCCTCGGGAATGCCCTGTTTGCGCCCGAGTTCATGAATTCTTGTCCGAAGGTTCGCTTCCATGACCGGTACTGTGCCAGGCACCACTGACACAGCAGAGCGCCGCCCGCCGGGCGAAGAAAGAAGACCATCCGACTCTTGCAGCGAGCCCTCGCTCGCGGTCTTCCGCTGCCTCACCACCCCGGTCCCGGGCATCGCGACCTATGGCAACCGCGGCGTGACACACATGACCGCCGCCCTGAACCTGACCGCCGTTCCTCGGCCTGCTCAAGGCCCTGCGCGCGATCAGGCCCCGCGGGGCAGCGCGTCACCACGACCAGCCGCATGCTGGCCGGCCAGCGGATCAAAGAATCCAGCTGCCCGACGGTGATGATGACGGCAGGCGCAGCACCGAGGCCGGGAAGACCACCGCCCTGCTCCACGCCGGACGCGCCTGCAACCTCGCCCATACCCAAAGACGCCCGCTACCGGCCTCATCCGCGCCTCCCCTGGTACCGGTCGCGTACGTACTGCTCCCGCCCGTCGTGAGCACGAAAGCCCTGGCCATGGAGTTCGCCCGCTATCTCGGTATCCCCGTCCCTCCTGCGGCGCAGCTGGCTCTCCAACGTCGCCTTCAGCACCCCCGAACACCTCGTCCAGCGCATCCGGCGCGGCCTACGGCACATCCAGTACCGCAGTCACCTCATAGACGGCTGTCTCACCGAAATCGGCCTGACATCAGACCTGCCCGATCAGCGTCACGACACCACGAGTTCAATCTCAGTAACCACCCCGCAGCGTTACCAGCGATGCATGCCGTGCGACAGACAGGACCGACTGATCCTCGATGGCGCGCTCCGGATGGCCGATCTCGGCCCAGACCGCGTCGAGAGACAGGCCCAGGGTGTCGGCGATCACTGCGATGGCCGGGAAGGCGGGGTGAGTGGCAACCCGACCGTGCCCCCATTCTAATACCGGTAAAGTTAGACCGGGATAGTTATTGGACGTACGTGAGAGGCCCCCATGATTGAGATCCTGAACTCCGCGCGGCTTGAGCGGGCGAGGGACACCGGCACCCTGGTCGGAGACATCCTGCACACGCTGAAGCAGCGCAGCACGGTCGGGACGAACCTGCTGGACATCGACCAGTGGGCCAAGGAGATGATCAACGAGGCGGGCGCGCAGTCCTGCTACGTCGACTACGCGCCTTCCTTCGGGCGCGGCCCGTTCGGGCACTACATCTGCACGGCCGTCAACGACGGAGTGCTCCACGGGCGGCCCCACAACTACACGCTGGCAGACGGGGACCTACTGACCCTCGACCTGGCCGTCGCGAGGGGCGGGGTGGCCGCGGACGCCGCGATCAGTTTCCTGGTGGGCAAGGCCAGGCCAGCGGACAGCGTCGCGATGATCGAGACGACCGAACGTGCACTCGCCGCCGGCATCGTCGCCGCCAAGCCCGGGGCGCGCATCGGCGACCTCTCCCACGCCATCGGCACGGTCCTCAGCAAGGCGGGCTACCCGATCAACACCGAGTTCGGAGGCCATGGCATCGGCTCGACCATGCACCAGGACCCACACGTCGCGAACACCGGACGGCCCGGCCGCGGATACAAGCTGCGCCCCGGACTGCTACTCGCCCTGGAGCCCTGGGTCATGGCCGACACCGCCACACTCGTCACCGACGCCGACGGCTGGACGCTGCGCAGCGCGACGGGCTGCCGGACCGCACACAGCGAGCACACCATCGCCATCACCGACAACGGAGCCGAAATCCTCACCCTGCCCACGCAGGCACGGCCGTAAGAGAGCCCACCCCGCTGCCCCTACGGCCCGATGTCCTGCGCTTCGCGCACAGCACGGTCCTGCCCGGGGAGCGGCCGATGTCGCTGGACGAGCGGCTTCATGGGGCAGCCGCCCGGCCGGTGGTGGTGCCGGAGGCGGTGGTGGTGGATCGGGGGAAGGTGTTCCTGTCGAAGGCGTTCATGGGCACCTGCGAGGCGCTCGGGATCAGCGTGCAGGCCGCACCTGCGTTCGCGCCGACGGCCAAGGGCATCGTGGAACGGACCTTCGGGTCGATCAACACGTTGTTCTGCCAGCACCTGCCCGGGTGCACCGGCTCCGACGTCACCCGCCGCGGCAAGGACGTGGCACGCCAGGCGTGTTACAGCGTCGCCCAGGTGCAGGACCTCCTCGACGAATGGCTCGTGCACTACCACCACCGCGCCCATGAAGGGCTGCGGCATCCGGTGCTGCCGAAGGTCGCGCTGTCGCCGAACCAGATGTGGGCGGCGCTGGTCTCGGTCGCCGGGTACGTGCCGGTTCCCAGCAGGAGCGACTACCTGGAAGTGCTGCCGGTGCGGTGGCAGGCCGTCACCGAGCACGGCATCCGCCTGCACCACCGCACCTACGACCACGATCTCCTCGGCCCGCACCGAGGGCAGGACTCCGGTATGGCGGCCGGGGCGGAAAGCGGGAAGTCCACACCAACCCGGAGGATCGTCAGGGCCTGGTCGACGCCGAGCTCGCCGGCACGGGCCATGAACGGCGGCCACCGAGCGTGGCTCACCCCCGCCCCTCCACCACCCCCGACTCCCAGGCCCAAGCCGCGATCTCCACGCGGTTGCGGGCGGACAGCTTCGTCTGAACATTTCCGAGGTGGGTCTTCACCGTGCCCACCGAGATGGTCAGCTCGTCGGCGATCTCGGCGTTCGTCAGGCCTCGGGCGACCAGGCGCACCAGGTCCTTCTCCCGCTCGGAGAGCGCGGTGTGCGGCTCGCGCGGAGCGGGCGCGGCGCTGTTGAGCTGCCGCAGCAGTCGGACCGTGATCGCCGGGCTCACCAGGGCCTCGCCGGAGGCGGCCGCCCTGATGGCCTCGACGAGCAGGGCGGGGCCCGAGTCCTTGATGAGGAAGCCGGAGGCGCCTTGGGTCAGGGCGCGTTGTACGTACTCGTCGTCGTCGAACGTCGTGACCACCACGACCTTCGGTGGGTTCACCGTCCCGGGGCGCGTCAGTCTGCGCAGCGCCTCCAGGCCGTCCATGCGCGGCATGCGGATGTCCATCAGGACGACGTCCGGGCGGTGGAGCTCGGCGAGTTCCACGGCGTGGACCCCGTCCGTGGCTTCCCCGACGACGTCGATGTCGTCCTGCGCCGCGAGGATCATCGCGAACCCGGCGCGCACCATGGCCTGGTCGTCGGCGATCAGCACCCGGATCGTCACGAAGCCGCCGTCCCTGCCTTGGCCGTCCCTGCCACCGACGCCTCGGCCGTCGATCTCGGGGGCGAGGACAGCAGGGTCCAGGATGCCGACGGCGGTGAACCATCTGCCGCCGAGATGGACGGGCGTGCCGGGGGCATGGATGCCGAGACGTTCGGCTGTCACCGAGCCGAGGGCCACGGCGGGGTACTTGGCGGTGGCCGCATTGAGCCAGGTGCCCTTGGCGACGGTCACTCCGAGTGTGTCGAGCAGGTCGAGCCGGGCGGCTTGCACAGTGATGCCACCGGTGTCGCGTTGGTCGGTCTTGTCCGTACGGTGCACGGTGGCGCCGGAGACCGCTCCCACGGCGGACGCCGAACGCACCGGGCCGATCCGGCGCACCATGTCCACGGAGCTGAGGGGCAGTTCGGTCTTGCCTCCGAACATGTCCTGCCCGGCGGTGACGGTGAGCAGATTGGTTCCGACCTTGGAGATCTGGGCGTTGATCTGTGCCTGGCTGCCGGCGGTGATGGCGGCGATCCCGATGGAGATGCCCAGGGCGGACAGGCAGGCGCGGAGCGGACGTCCGCGGACGCCGACCAGTCCGACCCGGATGACATCGCCCGGACGCAGCCGGGCGGGTTGCGGCAGTGGGTCCGGGCTGGTGGCTTGGTGCGGTGGTGTGATGGTGGTGCTCACCTCTCCCCCCTTGCGGTGTCCGGCTGTGTGGGCGATGAGGGCGAGGGCTCAGGTGTCTCGGGCGGTCCGCTGTCGTAGCGGATGCGGCCGTCGAGGATCTCGATCCGGCGGGGCAGTGAGCGGGCGATGTCCTGGTCGTGGGTGATGACGGCGATCGTGGTGCCCTCGCTGTGCAATTCGTGCAGCAGGTCCATCACTTGTGCACCGGAGCGGGAATCCAGTGCTCCGGTGGGCTCGTCGGCCAGCACGATCGAGGGCCTGCCCACCAGAGCACGTGCGATGGCTACGCGTTGGCGTTCACCGCCGGAGAGTGTTGTGAGCCGGTGGCTGAGGCCGACGCGATGCAGCGCTTCAGCGGCCAGTGCGCGGCGCTTACGGCGTGCGACGCCGTGGTACAGCAGGCTGGTGGCCTCGTTCTCACCGCGCTCAGGTGCGGGGTGAGGAAGAACTGCTGGAAGACGAAGCCGATCCATCGGGAGCGCACCGCCGACAGATCGCGGTCGGCAAGCGCGGCGGCATCGTGGCCCAGGATCCGGACCTGGCCGGTGGAGGGCCGGCCCAGGGTTCCCATGAGCTGTAGCAAGGTGGACTTGCCCGATCCGGACGGGCCGACCACGGCCAGCAGCTCGCCGGGCCGCACCCGCAGGTTGACCTCTCGCAGCGCGTGAACGCCCCCCGGGTAGGACTTGCCGACTCCCTCGAGCGAGATGACGGGGATCACGAGGAGGGCACCTGCACTTTCATACCGTCGCGCAGGCCGCGGCCGGAGACCTCCACCTTGCCGTCGGCGAAGGCGCCGAGGGTGACGGGGACCAGGTGGGTGGAGCCATCGTCGCCCACCGCTTGGACGGCGTAGGTGCCCTGGATGGTGGCCAGAAGCGCCGTCACGGGGACAGCGAGCACATCTTTGTGCCGCTCGCTGGTGAACAGCACCGTCACCGGTGCGCCATCGAGCTTGCCCGCCTTGGCTGGGTCGTCGAGGGTGACCCTCACTTTGATCGTCGCCTTGTCGGTGGCGGAGCTGGCGTCACCGCCCCCTGCGCCGCCCCCCCTCGCCGGGGTCGCTGGGCGCGGTGGCGACGGTGCCGACGCTGCTGATGTGCCCGCTGGCGGTCGCTTCTCCAGGGCTCGGGGCTCGGCCTCTCCATCGTCCGCTCCATCGCCCACGCACACAGCGGAACGGTCACCGCCCGCCCCAACCTCGACGGCGGCCTGGAGATCCACGTCAGCCTGCCGAAGCTCCCCGCCGGGCGAGAGGGACAGCGCGTGGAGGGACACACGCTGCCGCCGGCCGAGCGCGAAAAGCGCCTGTGTGAGTCGGAATCCCGCCGCAGGCTGACGCAACGTGCGGGCCGGTTCCGGGACTTCTCATCGAGTTACAGGACGGTGCGGACTGCGGCCTCGAAGTAAAAGATGTGGGCGGCGCCGACGAGATCCTGTGCGCCGTCCGCATGGCCCGCGATGACCGCCTCCAGCAGCGGCTGATGCGGGGGCGACGTCGTCGATTCCAGCGGGCTCCTGGCAGCGGCTTCACATGTCCACAGCCCCCAGTTCGGCAGCTCTGACCGAGGGCGGTCGAGCACGGGATTCTCATTCTTCGGCCGGCACCCAGAGGCCCTCGACGACATCGATCCTCCAGGAGACACGAAGCCCCCGGCTCGCCGGGGGCGGAAAGGTGCCTTGCTCGGGTTGAAGGGGGGTTGGTGACGTGGTGCGAGGTGGGGCGTCATTTGCATGGCCCTCTGTAGGGACCGTGAGTGCGAAAGACGGTGTCCGCCGGGCGGGCACGGTGTCGCCGCAGGCGCCCGCCGTGCGGGATCTGCCGTGAAGGTTCGGTGAACTCTCCCGCCCCGCAGGATCAGGCTTTTCCGCAGGTCAGAGCCGGTGTCCCCTTGGGGAATGATCAGTGTAGCGAAGGTTCAGCCGGGCAACGCCTGGCGGTATTGCGTGCGGGGTGTTGCCTTCGGGGACGGGCGCCGTCCGGCCCGAACGTCGTTGAAGGACGCCCAGGAGCAGGCCGGTCTCCCGCCCGGGGTGTGGACGGGGCTGGGACTCGCAGCTCTCGGTCCCACCGCGGGCTCGGTGGTGGCGGAGCGGCAGGCGCAGCTGCTGTTCGGCGAAGGCAGGCACCCGGACGCCGACCGCCTGGAGCGCAAGCGCCTCGACGACGGCGCCGGCCCGGAGACGGGCGCGGCCGCCGGGGAACTGTCCGAGTCCGGTGGACAGGGCGACACCGGGCCGCGGGGATGTTGTGGCTGATCCCCCGGGGCCCATGGTGTGTTCGGGCGCGGGATCAGACATGCGAGGCTTACTGGCGTGCGAACCCATACCTTCTTGCTGACCGTGGCGGTAACGCTTGTAGCGGTGCCCGGCATCGCCGGATGTGCCGCTGAGAGTGCCACATCCGGCTCTGACGATTCCGACATCCAATATACAAACCTGCCCGTCTCGGGGGTGCCGGATTACCAGCTCGGCAGGCCGTACACACCGCCCGCCGGGGTGACCATCGTGGAGCGGGACAGCACTGCGCACCCGGCGAAGGGCAAGTACAACATCTGCTACGTCAATGGGTTCCAGACCCAGCCAGAAGAAGCTGGCCTGTGGAAGTCGAAGTACCCGGCCGCGATCCTGCGGGATTCCACCGGTAACCCTGTGTCCGACCCGGGCTGGCCGGATGAAATGCTCCTCGATACCACGACCACAGCGAAGCGCGCCACGATCACGAAGGTGTTGACGAAGTCGATCGCACGTTGCGCCGACCGCGGGTTCGACGCCGTGGAATTCGACAATCTCGACTCGTGGACCCGGTCGCACGGGGCATTGACACGGTCCGGAAACCTCGCACTGGCGAAGTCGCTCGTGCGGATCGCGCACCGCGACGGGCTCGCCGCCGGACAGAAGAACACCCCTCAACTCGGTACCTCCGGCCAGAAGAGCACCGGATTCGACTTCGTCGTCGCCGAGGAGTGCGTCAAGTATCAGGAGTGCGACGCGTACACGAAGGCGTACGGCAAGCACGTAATCGACATCGAGTACTCGGACAACATCGGACGGAGGTGGTCCTCGGTGTGCGCGCTGAAGAGTCGCCCAGCGATGACGATCCTGCGCGACCGCAACCTGGTGCCCCCGACGAAGAAGGCCTACGTCTTCGAGCACTGCTGACGCATTTGGCTGGGCTTGCATACTTCGGTCCATTCGTGTGCGCGGCCTCCCCGCCACTCCACCCAAAGAGGGTCGTCCAGGACCGTCTCCGGGTCGGCAGTCCCCGCCGCTTCCAGGACCACGACGAGATCGCGGTTCAGCGAGAGGGTGGCGGCGACGCCGATGGCAGCGAGAGCAGTGATACGGGTGTACTTCACGGTGTTCCCCCGGAAGTAGCGCGGTGCATGTGGTCGGAAGTATTTGCATCTCGCACGGAGTCACAGGCGGTCCTCCGCGACGTCTTCGTTCCGTCACAGGCGCATTGACCGGGCGGTCCGCCAAGGCGGGCGTCACCGCAAGGTCACCAGCCTGGCCCGCCGGGAACGCGCGCCGACTCAGCTCGCGCATCGCGCAGGCCTGCCGCCCGACTGCTTCCGCGATGCCCTGGTCGATGTGCCGGTCCGTCAGGGTTGCCTGGTGAGCGGTGAGCGCCTGATGAAAGCCGGGCGATGCCGTCTCCCGCGTCCTCACCGGGCCCACGGCGACATCGGTCGGGGCCACCAGAGCAACGTCGACCGGCTCGGGTACGGCGCCGGGCGGCAGGGTCCGCAGGGTCCGCAGGGTCCGCAGGGCGCGAACGATGATGCGGCCCGCTGCCTTGTTGGCGATCTCGATGACCCGAGTCTGCTCCAGGCGGGCCTTCGTCGCCCACGCCGACGACTCCGGGCACGCGGTGAGCCGGCCGGAGTCCAGGTCGAAGCCGACGGCCGCGACGTGCCCGGCCAGCGTGCGCTCGTTGGTGCCGGTGAACTGGGTGTCGGCGAGGAAGGCGTGACAGTGCGCTGGTCGATACGCCCGTCGTACGGCCACTCCAGCTTGGGCGGGCCACCGTGCAGGAGTTCGCCGCCATGGCCCTTCTTCTGGACGTCGCGCAGGAGGGCGAGACCGGCACGCGGGTCCGCGACACCACGGCCCGCCAGCCGAGCCGGCTGCCGACGTCTGGGCCCGGCGCCAGCGATTCGCCGACATCCGCGTCACGCGGAAGTGCCGGGCCACCTCGCGATCGCTGGCACCATCCTTGATCATTTCCGCGGCGGCCAGCCGGACTTGCTCACGGCGGGCACGCTCCTCGGCGGTCAGCCCGCCCCCATCGGGATACCTCATCCTTCCGGCATATCGAACCCCGACATCGCCCGTTACTCGGCCCCCACCCCCAGCCTTTGAGATCTCTAAAGCGTGAGCATCGCCGCGGCGACCTCATCGGCGGCTGCGTCGGGGATCGCGGTCGCGGCCTGTTCGAGCACGAGCAGCCGCGCATCAGGGATCTCGCGCGCGAGCGCCTCGCCGTTGCCGAGCGGGAAGAACGCGTTGCGCCGGCCGTGCACCACCAGCGTCGGCAGCGTGAGGCCGGGCAGGCGCTCGCGCCAGCGCGGCGTGCAGTCGAGCAGCTCGACGGATCAGCCGGCACCGACCGATCGGCGATTCTTCACGTTCTCCGTGAAGGGGCGGGATCGGTCCATCGGCGATGGCCTTACCGGTCGCTGGGCCCCCGTGCGAGCCGGATCCTGCGCTCATCGGGCCGGCTGCAACCGCTGGCTTCAGTGCCTTGTCTTCAGTTCCGGCCACACCATGGTGATCAGTGGCTCCTGCTGGCCAGCAAGGCGACGCGCTTCCAGCAGATCGGAGCCCACGGCAGTAGCAGGGCCTCTGTGGACGGCCGGCGCACTCCCCTGATGACGAATCACTGTCGGTGGGTCGTGCCAGAATCACGTCTCGACTCCGGATTACGCGGGAAGGCGAGACAGTTCATGCTGATACCAGCGGTTTTGGTGGCGGAGACTGTGGCGTGGCAATCGGGGGACGGGCTTGTGCCGCGGATGCCTGGAGCGGGGTTAGTCGGCCTGTTGAATGGCGGGCACGTCGAAGTCTTCGCGCTCGCCGGGGTGGCGAAGGGGGAAGTACGGGCCTGCGCGCGCATTCCGGTTCCTAACACCCAGGAGGTAAGTGACTTCACATTGTCCTGGGCGATCGCGCCCGATGCCTCGTTCGCCGTGTTCGGAATGCCGGAGGGGGTCGTCGCGGTCGGGGCCGATGGAGTCGAGCGCTGGGTTCGCCAGCAGGGGACGTCGGACGAGGACTTGGTCCACCGGTCGTGCGCAGTGAGCCGGGACGGAAAATATGTATGGGCACTCGTCGTGGATGACGAAGACCCCGACGACGGCGATATGTGGGCGGTGCTGGATTCGGCGACGGGCGAGGTGATCGCTCAAACCGCGTTGGACGGCATGACCGAGTACTACGCCACCCAATCCCTGCACCCGGATGGTGTGCACGTCCTGCTCTCCATCGGTGAGGGGCAGAACGGCTGCTACACGTACTGGAGCCGACTTCCTGAGGAAGCGGACGGCGAGAACGTCGACGAGGACGAAGGCCGGCCGCCGCTGCTCAACTATGACGGCCTCGCGGACAACAAGCAGGTCCTGCTCGACATATCGCCTGACGGCGGGGAGTTCCTGACGGCCGGATTCAACAAGGATCTGCGTCGGCACCACTTCCCCGATGGCGAGGTCCTGACGACCCTGGCCCGGAACCGCGTACCGCTCAGTTCGCCCAAGGACGACGGTTGGGTGACCTGGGAGGGCGGATATCTGACGGCGAACACCTGCTTGGTCGTCTCGTCCTGTGGGGACGAAAGCCTGCCGCAGCCCTCCCAGCACTGGGTCTACCAACTGTCCTCGGACGAGCTACAAGGTCCCGTGCTCTATCCCTCGTCGGACAACCGTAGCGTGGTGCGCTGCCTCGGCGACGGGACCTGGCTCACCACGGACGCGGAGGGAACAGGCTTGCTGCGCTGGCGCTTGTGACCCGTACACGTGGTGCAGCGCGATCAGCGCGGCGACGAGAAGCCCGATCTTCACCACGCCGTACGGGTGCTCGCCCAATCACTTCGCCGGTCGCCCCGTTGATCAGGGCGGACCAGGTTCGTCCGCCTTGGACGTACGTCACCCGTGACGCTCGTTACTGCTGCTCTGATAGTGGCAGCGGCTACCGAGAGCGTTCCATCGTGTCCGGAAAATACCGCGTACTTCTTCAGCGAGCCTCCGGCTCCGACGTCACCCGCCGCGGTAAGGACGTGGCACACCAGGCGTGTTACAGCGTCGCCCAGTTGCAGGACCTCCTCGACGAATGGCTTGTGCACTACCACCACCGTCCGCATCAGGGGCTGTGGCATCCTATGCTGCCGAAGATCGCGCTGTCCCCGAACGAGATATGGGCGGCCCTGGTCGCCGTCGCCGGATACGTGCCCGTGCCGTTGACCGGCAGTGACTATCTGGAGCTGCTGCCAGTGCGGTGGCAGGCCATCACCGAGCACGGCATCCGTCTCCACCACCGCACCTACGACCACGACCTCCTCGGCCCGCACCTGGGACAGGACTCCGGTATGGCGGCCCGCGGTGGGAAATGGGAGGTCCACACCAACCCGCACGACGTCCGCCAGATCTGGGTCCGCCTCCCCGACCTTGGGCTGACCGAGATCCCGTGGATCCACCGGGAGCATGCCCACCAACCGTTCAACGACCGCACCTGGCAGTACCTGCAGACGATCACCACACGCCACGCGGACCACGACCGGTACGAGGCCGGCCTCGCCGAAGCCCTCGATCAATTGATGCGCCGGGCAAAAGCCGGAACAGCCACCCCTACCGAGCAGTACCTCCTCGCCCGCCACGCCACCGCCCGCACTCCCCCACCAGCGCCCGGGCCCGTGTCCGAGAATCAGGCACAGGAACTGGACACAGCAGCCACAGGAACGGAAGACGACAGCCTCGACAACCTCGACCAGGCCCCCCAAGACGAGACCCCCTGCCGGTCCGGCCGTGCCGGTGGCCGGGTACGGGCTCTACGACGCCCAGGAAGAAGCCCTCAAGTGGTGTGAACCATCACGACCCCCTCGGCGGGACCCTCACGACGGCAGGCACGGGCGGACAGGGCAGAGACGGCGAAAGCACGCCCGCCGGCGACGGTGCAGGCAGGGCGTGCCGGTGACGACCTGTCAGGGCTGGCAGCGCTTCGCCACCACTTCTCCCCCACAGCCACCCGCTCCCGGGGAACCGGAACGCAGCGTGGAGGAACGCCTCGCCTACCACTCTGCGTTCGTTACCGTCCGCACCCCGGTCATCGACACCCTGACCACCGGCGTGCGCACACTGATGGTCCTGGGACGCCGCCAGCAGACCACCGCACGGCCCTCGCTGATCGCCACAGGGCTGGCAGCGGCCGTGAAGACCACCGCGCTGCTCCACGTGGGGCGCGCCTGTCACCTCGCCCACACCCAGCAGCACCCGCCGGCCGCCAACACGCATGCACCGGTGCCGGTCGCCTACGTCCTGGTACCGCCAGCGGCGACAGCAAAAGCACTGGCAGGCGAGTTCGCCCGCTACCTGGGCATCCCCGTCACCACCCGCATGCCCCAGGCCCAGATCATCGACGCCGTCTGCCACACCTACAACCGTGCGGGTGTGCGTCTGGTACTCATCGACGAGATCCACCGGCTCAATCCGCGCACCACGACCGGCGCGGAAACCACCGGCCTGCTCAAAGACCTCACCGAACGCATCAGGGCGACGTTCGTGTACGCGGGCATCGACGTGGCCACGACCGCCTTGTTCAGCGGGGTACGCGGGGCACAACTCGCCGGGCGGGCCTCCCTCGTGGAATGCGGGGCGTTCCCGGCACGGCTCGGCACACCCGAACCCTTCAGAGAACTGATCGCGGGAGTAGAGGCCGCACTCGATCTCCGGGCGCACCGGGCCGGGACACTTTCCCGCCACGCCGCCTACCTCCGCCAAAGGACCGCGGTCCGGATCGGGAGCCTCACCCGGCTGATCCCGCAAGCCGCGATCACGAGCATCCTCGACGGCACCGAACGCATCACCAAGACGTCCCTGGACCAGATCCGCCTGGACCACCTCGCAGAAACCCACCGCCGCCCCGCCACGAACGGGTTCCGCGCACCCCGTCGGTAGAACCCCTCCCTTTCTTTTCTGCCCAGCGGTCGACACAGAAGGCTGTGACCAGGGAAGGCACACCTGGGCCTTAAGGAGTTGACGCTATCTGAGGAACGCCAAGGTGATCTCAACGAAGAAGAGACATCCCCAGACCAGCAGGCCCACGCCCCCCGCGAACCCGCGCTCACACGGTCTCAACCAATCCCGGATACCCCCAGCACACACCCCTCCCCGTACCTCAACTACACCCCCAGGAAACGACAACGGCGAGGGCGCTGTCCATGCCAATGACGGTCTCGGCTCCGCCGGGCAGTAGATCGCGCGGCCGGTACAAGTCCCTCAGCTGCGTCTCGGTGACGGCGTCGGCGATCGGCTTCGTGGCGTGCCGGGCCATGGTTTCTTCGAACGGCACGTCCAGGTAGTAGCCGTGGGTCGGGCCGCGGTGGTCGGCGCGCAGCCGTGCGAGCATGTCGCCGTAGTGGTCGGCGCAGAGGATGCCTTCCAGGACGACGTGGTACCCGGCGTCCAGGGCGTAGCGGGCTGTCAGGTCGATCAGGCCGATGTTGGCCGCGCCGGGGAGGTCGCGTTCGCGGAGCATGGTGCGGCGGAGGTTGTCCTGGCCGACCAGCGCCAGGCCGCGGCCGAACCGCTCGCGGAGGCCGGCCGCGATGGACGACTTGCCCGAGGCACTGTTGCCGCGCAGGACGACCAGCCGAGTTTCTTCGGTGCCCACCATCACGCCGGTCACGTTACCGACGGCCTGGCGCCGCCGAGAGCGCGTTTCGGGGATGCTGGAGCCGACGTCCGGGGCCCGAGGACGTCACCGCCGCGTAGTTTTCACCTCCGAGGGCTTCATAGAAGTGGCGTACCAGGTTCGTGTGGGTCTCTGTGGACATGCTTGCCTCTCAGGGGTGTTGGGCCGACGGGCCGGCTGTGGTCCGGCGTTCCGTGGCGGCCCGGCGTTCCGTGGCGGCCCGGCGGGCCTGCCCGGGCCGCCACGAATATGAATGGTGCGGAAGGCTTCAACCGCTGGTGTCCGTGCTGGACGGTCGCGTCGGCCGGATCAGCCCCGGTGGCCCCAGTCCAGGCGGTCGGCCAGCCCCACTGCGGTGAAGGCGGCCGCCAGATCGTCGCGGCCCTCGGTGAAGTGGGCCCAACTGTCGTAGTGGACGGGCACCACGCGGCGGGCGCCGAGAAGCTGGGCAGCCTCGGCAGCCTGGGCGCTGTCGAAGACGATGCACTGGCCGTCGAAGAGAACGGGGAAGCGGGGTGCGCCCGCGAAGAGGACGGCGGTGTCCACAGGGCCGAACCGTTCGGCGATCTGCCTGACCAGATCGAGCGAGGCATTGTCGCCACTGACGTAGACGGTGGGCAGGCCGGCGCCGGTCAAGATGAAGCCGACGACCTCGCCGACGAACGGTTCGACCTCCTCGCGTGCCCCGGGCCCATGAATGGCCGGCACGCCGGTCACAGTGATCGTGCCGCCGCCCGGGCGGTCCAGCTCGACGAACTCCCAGTCGGCCAGCCCCTGGGCCTTGCCCCCGAGACGCTGGCCGCCGCCGGGGGTGGTGAGGGTGAGCGGGACGTCGGCGAGCACTGCGCGTCCGGAGTCGTCGAGGTTGTCGGCGTGCTCGTCGTGGGAAAGCAGGACTACGTCGATGGGGCCGAGGTCGGCCGGGCCGACGGTGGAGGGCTGGGTCTTGGTCAGGGTCGGGCCGGCCGAGGGGTAGTCGCCAGGGCCGTCGAAGGTCGGGTCGGTCAAAAAGCGCAAGCCGCCGTACTCGAAGAGGGCGGTCGGGCCGCCGAAGACGCGGACGGGGAACTGCTCGGTCGCTGCGGTAGAAGAAGACATATCGAGCCTCACGGATGGTTGCAATTAAACCGTGAGGTCACCGTAGCCAGACCTCACGGACAAGCGCAAATCAAACCGTGAGGATCATGGATGAGTAGACCTTGTACCATGATGACTATGGAAGAGATCGTGGCCCCCGAATCCGGCCTGCCACCCGCACCGGGCGCGGAGCAGTACCCCGCTCTCGCCCTCGCCAACAGCGCCATCGCACTGCCCGGAGGGCACTACATCGACCAGCTCGGTACCCCCGCGGGGGCGAACGAGTGGCTGACCGAACGCGGTCTCGCCCCAGTCGAGATCGGGATGCGGGACATGTGTGCGACACAGCTGCGCTCCCTGCGCGAGCAGATCAGGGCGCTGCTCGCCTCCCGCGTCGACGGGCTGCCCGCCCTCCCCACCGCCCTGGGCGCCGTCAATGACGCGCTGACCAGAGTTCCCACCGCCCCGCTGCTGCAGTGGGACGACAAGACCGGCCCCTACCGCGCCGCTCCGCACCCCACCACGCAGATCGTCGACCACGCACTCGCGACCCTCGCCTCCGACGCCGCCGACCTGCTCACCTCCCCCGACGCCGAACGCCTCACCGCCTGCGGCTCCCCGCCCTGCAACCGCTACCTGCTCCGACACGGCCGCCGCCACTGGTGCTCCACCCGCTGCGGCGACCGCGCCCGCGCCGCCCGCGCCTACGCCCGCCGCACCACCTCCCAATGACGCACCCAGCGACCACCAGCCCTGAACCGAAAGACGCCTAGTACTGCAATCACAGTTACTGGTAGGGCAGTTGTGAGTTCTGCCGGTGAGTGTGGTTGTGTTCTGCCGTGTCTGTGGATCTTGGGGTGGGGCAGGTCGAGGCCTGGCAGGGGATGCTGTCCGGGCTGCATGAACGGTTCGCTGGGCGTTTCGCCAGGTCCGAGCCTCGGGCGCGTGCCCTGACGTATATGGCGGGGTTGATCTCCGCTGGAGCGGAAAAACGGGTGGACGCTGGCAGAGCGTGCGGGTGAGGGGCATCCGATCGGGATGCAGCGTCTTTTGGGCGAGGCGGACTGGGACGTGGACGGTGTCCGTGACGACGTGCGGGACTTCGTCGTGGAGACCATCGGTGCCAGGGACGGGATCCTGATCGGTGATGACACCGGCTTCCTGAAGAAGGGCACGGGGTCGGCGGGCGTCCAGCGGCAGTACACCGGGACGGCGGGCAGGACGGAGAACTCCCAGGTCGGCACGTTCCTGGCGTATGCGTCGGCGAAGGGCCGGGCGCTGATCGACCGGGAGCTGTATCTGCCGAAGTCCTGGACGGACGACCGTGAGCGGTGCCGTGCGGCCGGCATCCCGGACGAGGTGCCGTTCGCGACGAAGAACGAGCACTTCCGGTGGATGCTGCAGCGTGCGATCGATGCCGGGGTGCCGTTCGCGTGGGTGACCGCGGACGAGGCGTACGGGCAGGTCAAGCACCTGCGTGTGTGGCTGGAACAGCGCGGGGTCGGCTACGTGCTGGCCACCAGGGTCAACGACACCGTGACCACGACCGGCTGGCGTGAGGACCGGGTGGACGAGCTGGTCGCCGCCTTGCCCCGGCAGGCATGGAAGCGCCTGTCCGGGGGCCCCGGCTCCCACGGCGAGCGCGTCTACGACTGGGCCCGGGTGGCGATCCGCCCCGTGTGGGAGGACGGTGCCGGCCACTGGGTCCTGGCCCGTCGCTCGGTCAAAGACCCCACCGACATCGCCCACTACGTCTGCTACGGCCCCGTCGCCACCCGCCTGAAGGACCTCGTCAAGGTCGCCGCGGCCAGGTGGGCCATCGAGGAATGCTTCCAGAGCGCGAAGCAGGAATGCGGCCTGGACGACTACCAGGTCCGCCGCTATCCCGGCTGGCACCGCCACATGAGCCTGGCCATGGCCGCCCACGCCTGCCTGACCGTCCTGCGAGCCCGCGAGCTGGAAAAGGGGGATGCGGTTTAGGGCAAACCGCCCTGATTCCCCTGTCCGTCGCGGAGATCCACCGCCTCATCGGCCTGGTCCTCTGCCCGCACCGCCTCACGCCACAGCACCATCTGCGCTGGTCATGGTGGAGACGCCTCAGCCAGACCCGGGCCCGCCCCGGCCACTACAAACACCGAGGCCACATCCTGCAACTGTGATTGCAGTACTAGCCCCATAAGGATAGATCTGCAACCGTCGCCTCCCTGATGGGGCAGTTCCAAGGGGTGCCCGACCAGTGGGCCACGTTCCGCGCACGGGCAGTGCGTGCGACTGCGGTCCGACGCCCGACGGCCGGGCCCAGTTGCCGGCCGGTATGCCCCCTGCGTTCCCGAGAGTCTGTGGCCGCCCCCCGTGGAGGGGCGGGTCTTCGACACACTGGCGGTGCAGGCCGGCTCTGGCAGCACCCTGGAGGCACCATGGGCACCACGGCACGCAGCGCCCGCGCCAACAAGGACCGGTCCAGGCCGGGCTATCGCTCGCCCAGCAGCTCGTTCAGCTCGGCCGCGCTGCGCGGCGCCTCGTCCAGCCAGGCGCGTCCGGTTGCCGCCAGTTCGGCCGGCTCGGCCCCTTCCAGCTTCCGCCAGCCCCGCGGACCCACCGCCCGGTCGACGCTGGACTGCACGGTGGGGCGCAGCCAGAGGCAGTCGTCGGCGGTGACCAGGTGGACGGTGCTGCGCATCAGGATGAGGCGGACGGCGGACCGGTCGAGCAGCTGGACGGAGAGGTCGTCCGGGGCGAAGTCCCGGATACGGGTCCACAGTCCGACGTAGGGGGCCTGCGGGGCCTGCGCCTGAAGGCCGGTCAGGTGCTCGATCACGGCGTGCGTCGGGACCGGCGCGCGTTCCAGGAGCCGTTGGCGGGCCAGGAAGGCCCGGTTCGGCGCACGCCGGGAGAGCGTGGCCGGGTGCGGGGTCCAGGTGATCGCCATGATGTGCGGTCCTTCGGCGGAAAAGCGGGGGCGGCGCGGGGACACCGCGCGTACCGGCCGACCGTAGGCGGTATCCAGAACAGCCGCGGTCCTCTTTCCGGGCTCCGCGTCTCTCGTTCGTTCCTGGACCGATCGCCGAACCGGCTCAGCGACGCTCCTCGCATGACGGGACCTGAGCTGATTCCACCGTGCATGAAGACGATCGCAGCCGTCACGACGGCGGCGAGGCACCGGACGCCGACGGTCGCGCCAGCACCGACGGGCGCTGCGGCGCCTACAGGGCAGGCTGCGGGTGGCGGTACGGTGCCGGGTTCATTCACCCTCCGTGATCGTTCTGCACCCCGGCCCCTGCGCCCCGGGAACCAGTGCGCTCCGGCTCCGGGGCGCAGCCG
Source organism: Streptomyces sp. CB01580 (assembly GCF_001905795.1). Lineage (GTDB taxonomy): Bacteria > Actinomycetota > Actinomycetes > Streptomycetales > Streptomycetaceae > Streptomyces. Next base: position 136,417 of record NZ_LIXJ01000011.1, on the reverse strand, counting down.
TTCCAGCTGGCGTCAGCTCAGTCGGCCGCCACCTGAGGGCGCTTCCCGGCGACAGTCGGGGGGCTGGACCGATGACATTTGCGTGCAGGCGAGGCCCCGGGCCGGGCACGGCTCGGGGCTTCGGCCCCCACTCCGGAGTCAGCCGTCACTCACAGCACGCCCTTCACGGAAAAGAGCTCGCACGTTCACTGTCGCGCTCGATCTACCAGCGCATGCCGACCTCATCGAGGCCTGCTCGGCGTTGTACGGGAAGTTTCGCGGCGCGTTTGCGGACGTTGTCGAGCTATGTGGCGTGCTGGACCACCACCGGCCCCGTCATCACCGTCCTGACGGCCTGTCGGGGCCGAGCCCGCATCCACCCTGCTCTGCGTGCTTCCGAGGCACTCGCAGATGCTCCTCGCGGGTGTGGAACTGCCGTGCCGCCGCGAGGTTGGCCGCCCATTTGGCGTCCTGCGTCCGTTTCACCGGCGCCTCGTGTTCCTCGGCCGGTGTGATCTCGAGGGTGTTCTCCAGGATCCACTGCTGCAGGGGCAGGAGCTGTTCCCACCCGTACCGCTGCCCGTTCACCCAGCGTCCGAGTTCCTCGCCCTGGACAACAACGTCGCCCGCAGCCGTGGGGAGTGCGCCGCGGCCACATGGAGGCGACAGCGCTCGGCAACGAGGACTCACCTCGTCTCCTGCGCACAGGCAGGCCCCGAACAATTGTCAAGAGTTGTGGATCGAGTCCTTCGCGTCGGTGACGCTGTCGCTCGGGTCGAGGAGGTAGGCGCCCGTCGCGACGCCTTGCAGGATGCTGTCGGCGGTTACCTCAGCGGTCAGGCTGGTGGAATCCAGGACGTGGGCCTCGTAGGCGCCCAGGTTGCCGAACTGGCCGTGCAGTGAGCGAATCGGCTCGGGGTCGGTCAAAACATCGCCGGCCCGGCTCGTTGCCCGTTCCAGTGTGGTGTGCTGGTCCGGCCGAAGGATGACGTAGCTCAGCGGCAGGGCCCGCTCCTGGGCGGTCACGCGGAAGAGGTCGATGAACCAGGGCCCGACGATGCCGTCGCAGATCACCTGGTAGCCGCCGTCGGCGTAGCCGAACGCTGCCGATACCAGTGCCTGCAGGACTACCTGGTTCTGTTGATGTGCTTCGGGCAGGTAAGGCGCGATCCAACCCTGCTTGATATAGCTCCAGAAGTCGTCGCTGTGCAGGTGGACGCTGGGAGTCAGGTGATCGGCCAGCAGTTGCGCCACGGTGCTCTTGCCAGCCCCGGGCGGGCCGGTCAGGACGATCACCTGACCGCGGCGAGGGTGCGTCCGAGAGAGGAACGGCGGGTTCATGCCGCCACCGTGTCACGTTCGACCAGCACACCGCTTTCGAATTTGGCTCCGGCGCGAACAAGGGGCACCAGGTGGACGCCGGTGATCGCACGCCAGCGGGCCTGAGCGGACTCGACGAGCTTGAGCACCATCGCGAGCGCGGCGGCGGGGCTGCCGGCCCCGCGGGTGACCTCGGCCTCTCGCCGTCCACGTCACTGCGGGCCAGGCTGGTGACGCGCCGGCCTTCGAGGCGGGGCGACCGGACCCGTCCCGTCGTCCGGCGGCGCATCCGGACAGGTAAGCCTGGTCACCCTCATGATTCGTGCCAGGCCTCGCCAACCCGTTGACCTCAGGGCAGTACGATCCTAATATCATCCGTACACCAATGATTGATGTACGGATCAATTGCGCGGTGCCTCGCATTCCCTCTGCCTCGACGTCTTGTCCCCCTCCCCCACGTCAGCCTCAGGAGCCCGTATGCCCACATTCCCTTCTCCCGCCCATATCGTCGTCGTGGGCGGCGGTATCGGCGGCCTGGCCGCAGCTCTGGCCATCGCCCGCGCCGGCCGCAACGTCACACTCGTGGAACGGGCAGCCCGGTTCGGTGAGATCGGGGCGGGCCTCCAGCTCGCCCCGAACGCCTCATTCGCTCTTGAAGAGCTGGGGGTTCTCGCCACTGTTCAGCGCACCGCGGTCGCCCCGCCGCGTCTGGTGATGATGGACGCGTTGTCAGGGGACCAGATCACCGCTCTCGATCTCCGCAGCGTCGAGTACAAAGAGCGGTTCACGCATCCCTACCTCGTCACGCACCGCACCGACCTGCACGCAGCCCTGCTGGCTGCCTGCCAAGAACACCCCGCGATCACACTTCGCACGGGACACACCGTCACCCGCGCCGACCAGGATTCCTCGGGCGTGCGACTGCGCTTCGCCGAGTCGTCGGAGGTGCTGAGCGCCGACGCGGTCGTCGCCGCGGACGGACTCCGTTCGAGCCTGCGCCAGGCGCTGGTGGGTGACGGGGATCCGATCTGCTCCCGGTACGTGGCCTACCGGGGAGCGTTGCCCACCGGGAGGATGACCGGCCGGATGTCGCAGCACGCCGCCTCGGAAGCAGTGATGGTGTGGGCCGGTCCGCGCATGCACCTGGTGCAGTACCCGGTCCGCCGTGGAGAGCTGTACAACCAGGTCGCCGTCTTCGAGAGCGACAACTACACGCCGGACTCCGACGACTGGGGAACGGAGGCCGAGCTCGAGGCGCGTTTCGGCAAGGCGTGCCAGGCCGTGCGCGACTCGCTGCCTCTGGTCTCCCGCGAACGACGCTGGCCGTTGTACGACCGGCTGCCGATCGACAACTGGGTCCACGGCCGCATCGTGCTCCTCGGCGACGCCGCCCACCCCATGCTGCAGTACCTGGCTCAAGGGGCCTGTCAGGCGTTGGAGGACGCCGTCGCCCTGGGACGGTCGCTGACCCGGTTCCCCGACGCGGCGGATGCGTTCACGGCGTACGCCGCACAGCGCCGGGAACGTGCGGCACGGATTCAGACCAACGCGCGCCGCTTCGGCGAGATCTGCCACTTGGACGGTATGGGAGCGACGCTGCGCAACGTCCTGCTCTCGTCCCGCACACCCGAGGATTTCGACGACGTCTCCTGGGTGTGGACTCCGGCCCCGGCTGCCGTCGCCGCCTCGTGAGCCCCGATCAGGATCACCGTGAGGATTTCATGAACGACGAACTCGCCTACAAGGCACTGAAGGGCCTGGGGGCCGCGCCGCTGTGGCGGTTCTACGGGAACCTCTTCCCCGCCGAGCCCCACAGCCGTGCCGTGCCCTACCGGTGGAGTTGGCAGGAGCTACGGCCCCACCTGCTCCACTTCTCCAGGACGCTCTCTCTCGACGAGGCCGAACGGCGAGTTCTCATGCTCGTCAACCCTGGTCTGACCGCTCCGCCGGCCACCGTCAACACGCTGTATGCGGGTCTGCAGATCATCCTTCCCGGAGAGACCGCGCAGGCACACCGGCACACCTCCAACGCCTTCCGCTTCATCTTGGAGGGCAGCGGTGCCTGGACGACGGTCGACGGTGAACGCGTCTTCATGGCCCCGGGCGACCTGCTGCTCACGCCGGGCTGGCACTGGCACGACCACACCCATGAGGGCGACGCGCCGATGATCTGGCTGGACGCTCTCGACTACCCGCTCGTCAATGCGCTGGAGGCGGGCTTCTACGAGCAGTACCCACAGCGCCTGCAGCCGGTGACCCGTCCCGACGACGCGGGCAGCCGCCAGTTCCTGCACGGCAGGCTCACCCCTGCCTGGCTCTCCCAGGACGGGCCCAACTCCCCCGTCACCCGCTACACCTGGGAGGAAACCGGCCGCGCTCTGGACGCGATCGCCGACACGGCCGAGGGCAGCGACGTGGACGGCGTCGTCCTGGAGTACACCAATCCCTGGACGGGCGGCCCGGTGATGCCCACCATCGGCTGCCGCATCCAGCGGCTGCGCCCGGGCTTCGACGGAGTCGGCCGCAAGCAGACGACATCGACCATTTTCAGCGTCGTACGCGGCGAAGGCTCCACGATCGTCGACGGGGTCCGCTTCGACTGGTCCGAGAACGACACGTTCGCCGTCCCCGGCTGGGCCTCCTATCGCCACCTCAACACCTCGTCCTCCCGCGACGCGGTTCTCTTCTCCTACAGCGACGAACCGGTCATGCGGTCGCTCGGCCTCTACCGCACCGAAAGCGCCGACCCCGGCGCCTGACCCCTCCACCTCGAACACCTCACAAGGAGGTCCTCATGCGCCTGGCGCTGTTCAACAAGGGACGGATCGGCCTCGTCGACGGGGACGAACTCGTCGACGTGACCGACCAGTTCGCCACGTACGATCCCCACTCCCCCGCCGGTGCGCTCCAGCAGCACATCGAGATCGCCGCCCGCGCCGGCACGGCTCCGCGCGTCGACCTCACCGCATGTGCCCGCGTACCGCTCTGCGAAGCCACCCTCGAAGCTCCGTTGCCGCGCCCCGGCAAGATCGTCGGTGCGCCGGTCAACTACCTCGATCACAAGGCCGAGATGGCGTACACCACCTCGGTCGCCGACCTCGGCGTGTTCCTCAAGGCGAACTCCTCCGTCATCGGACCTGGCCAGGACATCCTCCTGCCCTACTCCGACAAGCGCACCGACCAGGAAGGCGAGCTGGGTGTCGTCATCGGGCGCACCGCCTCCCACGTCGGCGTCGACGAGGCACTCGATCACGTCTTCGGCTACACGTGCGTGCTGGACATCACGGTCCGTTCCGGCGAGGACCGCTCCACCCGGAAGTCGTTCGACACGTTCACCCCTATCGGCCCTTGGATCGTCACCGCGGACGAGATTCCCGACCCCGACTCCCTCGATCTGCGCTGCGACGTCGGGGGTACCACCCGTCAGCGAACCAACACGGCGCACCTGATCTTCGGTGTACGGGAGCTGATCGCGTACACCTCGTCCGTGATGACGCTGTATCCCGGTGACGTGATCGCGACGGGCACTCCGGCCGGCGTCGGACCGCTCAGCCACGGAGACCGCGTCGTCGTGGAGATCGAGCGCGTGGGTCGCCTGGAGGTGGGTGTCGACGGCAGCAGGGCCACCTCCTACGAGCAGCGACCGGGCCGTCGGAGCCGCTGACCCGGCGGCGCGTGCCGCAGTGGTGCCGCCTGACCATAGACTCACGGGCAAGCCGCTCGCCCCATCAGGCGGCACCACCCAGCAGCAAGGCATACGGAGCATCGTGGCGCGCGCACTCGACCTGGAGAACTACATCGGACATCTGATCCGGCGTGCGGAGCAGGTGCACACGGCGTTGTGGAGCCGACACGTCTCTCGCGGGATCACCTCCCAGCAGTTCTCCGTCCTCAACGCCCTCGGCCGCGAACCCGGCATCGACCAGCGCACGCTCGCACACCTCACGTCCCTGGACCGGTCCACAGTCAACCTGATCGTCCGCCGTCTGACCGATCAGCAGTATGTCAGCCAGGTGCGGGACGAGAAGGACCGCCGACGCACCCTGCTGAGGCTGACCGACGAGGGAGCCGAACTGCTGAGCTCCCTGATCCCCCCCGCCGAAGAGATCAACGAACAGCTCCTGCAGTCCCTCCCCGCTGATCAGCGGTCTCTGGCCGTTGACATTCTCCGTCGCATCGCACTCATGGGTGATGAACTGAACACCGGCGAGCGTTAGCGCACACCGGGGGGCCAGAGCCATTGACCGGATGAGGAGTCCCGCCGTGCCCCACGAACACACCACCGTCACACCACCGCGGCACCGCCACAAGCGTCCCCGTCCGGGCCCGGCAACCGGCACGGGCCCCGTCATCTGGCGTGCCCTGCAGATCCTCGGCGCGTTCTCCGCACAGCGCCCGCGTCTGACCCTGAGCGAACTGGCCCGCAAAGTGGACATGCCGGTCTCCACCGTGCACCGCATGCTGGGAGACCTTCTCGCCTGGGGCGCGCTGGAGCGCGACGAGCAGGGGCACTATCGTGTCGGGCTCCGTCTGTGGGAGGTCGCCTCCCTGGCGCCGCGCGGCCAGGGGCTGCGCGAGCGCGCTCTGCCCTACCTGGAGGATCTCTGCCAGATGACCCGCGAGAACGTACAACTGGCCGTACGGGAAGGCAAGGACGTCGTTTTCGTCGAGCGCATCGGCGGCAGCAGAGCGGTTCCCACGCTGACGCGCGTCGGTGGGCGTCTGGCCATCACGGCCACCGGGGCGGGACTGGTCCTGCTCGCCCATGCCCCCACCTCGGTTCAGAATGAAGCACTGGCCCGCCCCCTCTCCCGTCACACGCCCTTCACCCTGACGGACACGACACAGATCAGACGGGCCCTCGCGCAAGTACACGCTTGTGGTTACGCCGTGAGCGACCGCCAACTGTCACTCGACACGCTCTCGGTCGCGGCGCCGGTCGTGGGCGTCACCGGGGAGATCGAAGCCGCGGTGTCCGTCGTCGTACGACACGGGTCCATGCCCACGGGGGCACTGGCAGACCTCGTCCGTACCAGTTGTCGCGCCATCTCGCGAGCACTCCACACATCCGTCCCCTGACCGGCACGTGCCGGAAACCATTCGTTTCCCGGCATGCGGAAACGGGCCTGGCCACCTCTCCCAACGACTCGGAACATGTCTGCACCGACGGCTGAAAACAGACTGCCTCGCGTGTCGCTCTTCAGGCCTCGTCGGCTACACCGCAGTCGACAACGGAGTGCTGCCATGCCCATCTTCTACGTTTGCCCCGCCTCTCGGTCGGCCGCCCGATGAGCGCCACCTTGCGGGAGGCCCTGGACAAGGGGCCCATGAGCCGTTTCCAGTGGAGCGCGATCGCGGTCTGTGTGCTCCTCAACACGCTCGACGGATTCGACGTACTGGTCATGTCCTTCACCGGCAAGACCGTTTCCGGCGAGTGGCACCTCACACCCGGCCACCTCGGGGTCCTCCTCAGCAGCGGCCTGGCCGGAATGGCCCTGGGCGCGCTTCTCGTCGCCCCCAGGGCGGACCGGGTCGGCCGACGACCCATCATCCTGGCCGGACTGGCCGTGGCCGCCCTCGGCATGCTGCTCTCGTCGACCAGCCAGAACTGGCAGCAGTTGGCGGCGCTCCGGCTCGTGACGGGCGTGGGTATCGGCGCGGTCCTGGCATGCAGCAACGTGATCGCCGGTGAGTTCGCCTCACAGCGCTGGCGCGGGCTCGCGGTCAGCCTCAACTCGACGGGATACGCCGTCGGCGCCACGGTGGGCGGCCTCTCGTCCGTGTTCCTCATCGACCACTACGGCTGGCGGTCGGTCTTCCTCACCGGCGGGCTCGCCACGCTCGCCATCCTCCCGCTCGTCTACTGGTGCCTGCCCGAATCCATCGACTTCCTCGTCACCAGAAGGCCTGCGAACGCACTGCAGAGGGTCAACTCCCTTGCGCGGCGTATGGGGCACGCCGAGCTCGACGCTCTTCCGGCCACCACTGCGGGCGACACCTCGCAGACCGGTTTCCGTGCCCTGCTCGTCCGCGGACTGCGAGGACCGACCCTGGTGATGTGGGGTGCGTTCTTCCTGGTGATGGCCGCCTTCTACTTCGTCACCAGCTGGACCCCAACGCTTCTGGTGGAAGCCGGCATGTCCTCGACCCAAGGGCTGACCGGCGGCACGCTTCTCAACCTGGGAGGAATCTTCGGAACGGCTCTCCTGGGTGTGCTGGCCGCACGGTACGCGCTGATCAGCGTGCTGCGGAGTTATCTCTTCGCGGCCGCAGTCCTGATCGTCGCCTTCGCTGCCTCCACCAGCCTGCTGACCCTCGCCTTCTGCCTGGGCGCCGTCATCGGCGTCGCCGTCAACGGATGCATCGCGGGACTCTACGCCCTCACGCCGGGCGTGTACTCGACGAAACTGCGTGCGACCGGTGTCGGAGCGGCCATCAGCGTCGGGCGGGTCGGAGCCATCCTCGCGCCTTCCGTCGCAGGGTGGTTGCTGGACGCCGGGTGGGCACCGCGGTCCTTGTACGTCGCCACCGGTGCGGTCTTCGCCGCGGCGAGCCTGCTCCTGTTCGCCATGCGAGCAAAGCGGCCCACGTCCGAAGTGGCGAGCACGGCGGAACCCGCGCCGTCCGGGGCGTAGGCCGACTGTGAACGGCTGCCGCCGTCCGTTCAGGGCCGACGCGTCTCAGGACGAGGCCGGAGCGGAAGGGCGGCAGGTGCCTTTCCGTCGAGCACGGCCGTGATCACCAGGCGGGCGTGGCGCAGAGCTCGGTGGCGATCACGAACGAGGTGGTCACTATCGGCACTGCCATGGTCGGCGGCATCACCGCGTACGTGACCTGACCGTGCGCCATGCCATCACGGATCTGCCGACCATGGTTGAGGTACTTCGCCTGTCGTGCCGTCAGGACTCCCGCATCGGCGCCCCGCTCGATGAGAGGGGCGGGCATGCTCAACGGCCGTCGCTGCGGCATGCCTCGTTCCAGAAATGGCGGACGAAGGCGATGACGCCCCACCCGATCAGGACGTTGACCAGCGCCCCGGATCCGTGGAACAGGGGGGTGAAGAGGCTGGACCCGGTCTCCCCTTCGATCGAGTCGTCACCGACCAGCAGGGCCAGCGGGTAGAGCACGAAGACCAGCACCAGGACATCACTCGGGAAGGAGATGGTGGTCATCAGTGAATCGGCGGCCTCGGGCCGCCCGGCGATCTCATGGACCAGGGCAGCGGCCGTGACCAGGCCGACGTAGCCGACGGCGATGAGGCGGACCTTGCTCCAGGTTCCGGGCTTGTTCCAGAGCGCGGCCTTGATCCAGGGTCTGGGCTTGTTCGATGAACCGGGCTTGCTCATGAGGGTCGTCCTTCGCGCAGTGGTTCCGGGAGGGGGCGGAGGGCCCGCGTCCCTGGGGCGGGGACACGGGCCCTCCCGCACTCATTATTGAACACGTTCATTTTCTGTGTGGCGCGCGGGTTCCACATGGCGTGCGTGCCGACGTGCCATTGCTCAACGAGGTGCAGTCGGTCCGCGACCACAGTGCCGGACAGGGGGTGCTCAATATCCGCCGGCGCGGCCTTGAGGGTGACCGCGGTGACGTCCGCAGCGCCGGCCGAGACGTAGGCGACGGAGGTGGGGCCGCGCTCGCGGAGTTCCACACCGACGGCCCTGGGTTCGGAGAACCTACCGCGATATGGCGGACGCGTTAAGGGAGCTCCGGGGAGGACGCAGAGGACGACGCGTACGCGGCATATCAACACGTTCAAACTCTGCTCGACCTCTCCGGTCGCAGCACTAGCGAAGGCCGCGCGGCTCGTCGCGGGTGCGCTGGAGACGGGCCGCCTCTGACGAGGCGTCACCTGGGCAGCTTGGCGGTGCGTTCGGGGTCGGCGGCGGTGACGTAGCGCATGCCGGTCTTCTCCGTGATCCCGAAGAGCCTCATCAGCCGGAGTCGACCGGCGGTTTCGGCGACTTCGTCGAGGAGTTCAGGGCGACACTCTGGAAGACGGGCTGAGGCCGGGACTCCCCCTCGTCATGACTCAGCGGGCCTTCGGCCGGTCGAACCACATCGTCGCCACCGCCGGCGCCAAGCCGGCCCAGAAGAACACAAGCGGGACCATGCGCTGCGTCCAGGGGATCAAGATGATCAGCAGCGCACAGAGCATGGCCCACGCTGCTTGGCCGAGGACGACACGGGGCCAGGCCCAACGCCGGATGAGCGAGTGCAGGTTGACCCGGATACCGGCACGCAGACGGCGGTACCGCAGCAGGGCGCCCAGGGCCCAGACGGCCGCCATGGGGACGAGGTCCCACAGCCGCTGGCCAAGACCCAGCGGCAGCTCCCGCTGGGTCCCTCCGTCCGTCGCAAACAGGTCGATGCCCACAGCGGCGAGGGCCAGGCAGAGCAGGGCCAGCCAGCGGACGCCGCGCAGCAGGCGGTAGGAGGCCTCGTCCAGGCCGCGCTGCATCGGTGCGGAGCCGGGGGCGGAGGCCAGCGCGTCGGCGTACAAGGTGGCGGCCTCCGTCGCCTTGACGCCGGGGGCGGTCGCCGCGTTCTTCGTCCGCCGGGCCAGGGCATCCTGGTGCTGCGGGTCGAGTCGGAGGATGGCCTCGTCCATCTGGTCGGCGACGCTCCGGTCGGCTCCCATGTCTGCGATCAGCCGCGCCACCTCGTAGGCGTACACCTCCTCGGGACCCAGCCGGATGGCCTGCTGGGCTATCAGGCCGGCCTCCCGCAGGGCGGCCTCGAAGTCCTCGCGCCTGATCTGGCCGCCGTTCGCCTGTCCGGAGCTGATACCCCTGATGCGCCACAGCCAGTTGGCGAGCAGTGCGTAGCTGTACCAGTAGTCGGGGGCCAGGCGGATCGCCTCGCGAAGCACGCCCTCCGTCTCCGGGAAGCGGCCCCCTGCGCGCAGGGCGCGCGCATGCATGAGGAGCGCCCCGACGTTCTCGGCGTCCAGGGCCAGCGCCCGTCCGGTCGCTTCCAGTGCCTTCGCGCCGTTCTCCTCGTCCCCGAGATGGCTCCGGGCGAGTTCGACCCAGGCCCGGATGTCCTCGGGGTCCTCCGCGAGCCGTCGGGCCAGCAGCTCCCTGGCCTCCTCGTACCGCTCGAGATTGATGAGCAGGTTGGCCCGTTCCACGGCAGGGGGCAGGGGTGTGGTCACAGCTTGCGCCTCTTCTTCAAGTACCTCACGAGGTCGTCGTACATGCCGCCCTCGTTGGCGAACATCGCCACGTTGCGCGCGGAGGCGAACCAAGGTTCAGCGGACGGCACGACATCGTTGGCGGCGGCCAGCAGGTCCTTCATGCCGATCATCCGTACGGTTCCGGTGCTCACCGAGTCCAGCAGTGCCCGCTCGGCCGCCGCCTCGCAGACATGGGCGAGGTCCGCGCCGGACAGACCGTCGGTGATCTTGACCAGTTTGCTCAGGTCGACGTTCTCGATGGGCCGGTCCCGCAGGTGGTAGCGGAGGATCGCCTCCCGGGCGGGTCCGTCGGGCGGGAGGACGAGGATCGTCCTGTCCAGGCGGCCGGGACGGCGCAGGGCGTTGTCCACGTCCCAGGGCACGTTGGTGGCGGCCAGCACGAAAACCCCCTGGTTCGCCGCCGAGTCGATGCCGTCCAACTCGCTGAGCAGTTGGTTGACCACGTTGCGCATGCCGCTGTGCGCGGTGCGGCTTCGCTTGGCGCCAAGCGCGTCCAGCTCGTCCAGGAAGACCACGCAGGGCGCCTGGCGGCGAGCGGTCTCGAAGATCTCGTGCATGTTGCGCTCGGAGTTGCCGATCCACATGTCGAGCACGTCGTTCACGGACACGGACAGAAACGCTGCGCCGAGTTCGCCGGCCACCGCCCGCGCGATGAACGTCTTGCCGCAGCCGGGCGGGCCGTACAGCAGCAGCCCGCCGCGAAGACTCTTGCCGTACAGCTTGCGCAGTTCAGGGTTGCGCAGCGGGGTGAGGAAGGCGGCGTCCAGTCGGTCCTTCACATCCTGCATGCCGCCGACGTCGGCCAGCCGTACGGTGCTGGGCCCCTCCACGTCCCACACGTCGGCACCCGCGGAGTCGTCCTGCCCGTCCGCGCGGACCGGTGTCTCGGCGAACCGCGGCGGCACGGCGTCCCCGACCTGTTCCTGAGCAGCTTTCCAGTCGAACCCGGCCTGCGGGCGCGGGGGTTGTGCCGGAGACGGGGGCGGTGTGCCCATCGCCCGGGCCATCAGGTCCCTGGCCTGGGCGTCGCCCGGCGCGTGCTGAAGGGCCACGGCCGCCTCCGCGACGGCCTCGTCGGACCGGCCCGCCTCCAGCAGGAGCTGGGCCAGGTGGAGCCGCAGAGGTACGTCGGCGGGAGCGGCGGCAACTGCGGTACGCAGACTACGTATGAGAGGAGGGTCGTCCAGCATGATCGACAGCCTAATGCCGCCGTACGACACCTCATGGGGCGCCCAGCGTCCGTCTGCCCAGCCAGTCCGCGCCGTCGAATCATCGGACGGTGGCGGGCGCGCGAGCCGGACCGAGCGCCGCGCGCCTGCTCTTCCAGGGCGGCGACCCGCTCGGGAGGGTGGTCCCTCGACACCAGGCCGGCCGAGCGTCTTCCGGCGTCGGCGGCCAGCAGCCGCACGATGGTCTCGGCCGACCGGTCCCACCGCCGACCAGCGCCGACGGTACCGGGCCGGTGGGCAGCGAGCAGCCGGTCGTGCAGGTGCGCATCCACGTCGGCGGCCCGCGGCCATGCCCGTATTCGCTCGGTGAGCGGAAGGCCGGCCGTAGCGTCTACTGCGGCTAATCGATGCACTCGGCATGCGCTGGTAAACGGGCGCGGCTCCACGATCTGGGGGCCCTGGGCCCGGCCGGGCCCGGGCAAGCCGAGCGACCTGGCCGCAGTGGTGCTGCGGGTCGAACCCACAGAGACTCCGATGGTCGAGGATCGCCCGAGGGGCAGGATCGTCGCCGCAGTGGTGCTGCGGGACAAGTCATGGCCTGCCGCGCTCATGACCGGCGCAGCCTCAGACCCGGGCACCGCCGCTGCCGCACGTCTCGCTCGCCGCGGGGCACACGCGTACGGCCTGGGTCCCGAACGGGTCTTCGAGGCCGGCAACCCGAGGTGATCGCGTCTCCGTTCCGGGTGAGGCAACGAATCTTGTCGGTCATCCTGTCCCGCCCGCCTTCCAGCGTTTCCACCGTGTCCGGGGTGATGGAGGGCATGTGGATACTCCGCGGCTCATTCAGGCACGGCAGGACGCTCCGGATCAGCCTGGTCGGGATACCGACATCCGGCAAGCCGCGTATCTGCTGCACGCGGTCGACCAGATGCTCGTCGTGGTCGCCCCCGTTGGACAAGCGTTGCGGTTCGATCAGTCCCCGTTCCTCGTAGTAGCGGAGCAGCCGAACGGGGGTGTCCGTGCGCGCCGCTGTCTCGCCGGTCCTCATCTGCCCTGGGGGCGGATGATGACCTCGCTGCCCAGCGGAATGTATCCAGCCGCGAGGAAGGCCCGAAGGGATCGCGCGTTACCCGGGGCGACTGCGGCGAAGACCGGCTCACCGGCGGGGACCCGGGCGAGCGCGTCACGCAGCAGGGAGCGCCCCAGTCCGGCTCCACCACTCCCGGGGTGGTCGAGTTCGACGCTTGTCTCACGTCGGCCGGCCAGCCCGTCGGCGAGGGTGACGAGACCGCGTTCGTCTCCGTAGACACAGACGTCGGCACGCAACGCCCGAGCGTGACGAACACGGGGGTGGTCAGCAAGGTCGAGACGTTCGGGCAGACGGCCAGGCCCCGGCGCGCCACGCGCGACGAGTATCACGTCGACACTGTCGATCCACCCCTCGCGACCTGCGAGGTACCGCAGGAAGTCGGGGGCCATGGAAGCCCCGTAGCCGTCGGCTCCATGAGCCCGGACGTCGGAAGAGGACAGAGCGGTGGCGATCACGGCGTGCCCGGTGAAGGCGACCGAGCACTCCAAGCCGCCCGGCAGAGGGGGAAGAACGGTTGTGCCTCCGTCCGCGGGCGGGAAGCGTCCGTCGGCGGCATTGAGGAACATGCCCAGCAGCGGGTGAGACTCGGCCATGACCGTCCACTCTACGAGGGGCTGTTCGCCATGGCGGCGGAAAGCGTCGAACTGGACGGTCGCGCGGGACGGTTGCCTCACTCGCAGGCTGGACGCGTCTGGGCCGTTCTTCCTACGGGTTGTCGGATGTCTCGGGCGCCGTACCGTACGGACTTTTCGAGAAAGGCGAAGTTCATGGTCGTGCCGCCCTGCTGCGGCTTGTCCGCCTTGTGACCGAAGACCCGGTAGCCGGTGTCGAGGCAGTACGAGGTCAGCCGTGGGTTGCTCGCCAGGCAGTCGAGGCGGGGCTGGATACGGCCCGGCCCCGCCACACGGCGTTCCGCGGCCCGCAGGAGCCTTCGCCCGGTACCCGGCGGAACGGTACCGTGGTCCACCATCAACCGGTGCACATAGCCGGCGGTTGGCAGTTGGCAGTTGGCAGTCGGCGGTTGGCGGTTGGCGGTTGGCGCCCCAGGCGTCCGGGCCCACCAGCACGCCGCCGGGGCCCGAACAGTTCGACGTTCCGGGGAGGTCGAGGTTCCCGGAACCTTCGACGCAGTGGTATTCGTCGCCCCGGTCCTCGATCTGTCGACGGATCACTTTGGCGGCACGCACGGGCGCGGCGTTCCACTCACAGGTGGAAGTTGATCGGGGGCCCTGCTCAGCTGTCGAACCAGACGACGAGTCTGATCGCCTCGCTCCCGTGCAGTCCCGCGAGAGTGCGCATGACTGTCCAGACGGGCTTCCACTGCCCGTCCGGGCGGACGACGTCTTTGCGTCTGAGGCGACCTGTACGAAATAGCCGGTCGCCGTCGAGCCATTCGGTGCCTTCGGGGAAGTGGAGGCCGGCCCGGTCGGCGACGTCCGGGGGGCAACCGGAGAGATCGAGGAACGCTTGCGGGGCCCCCAAGTGCCGGCTGTACAGCTGCCAGCTGCCATCGGCACTGCGGCGGTACTCGTGCACGTAGGGGTCCGGCTGCAAGGACAGCACGTCCCAGTCGGCCTTCTCGACCTCTGCCCAGCTGATGGAGGTGGGGCTGTGCCCCTCGTGGTCCTCATACAGATCACGGACGCGCTTCGACACATCGGGGGGAAGGCCGCGGGCGGCTGCGAGCGGCTCGAACGCCCTATCGTTGGTGATCCCGAAATCGTTGCGGACCCCGAAGAGACATCCGAAGGCGTCGTAGTCCCGTGCGTCGTACAGGTGATCCAGGTTGATGGCGGCATGCCAGCAGGAGTCGTTCTCGTAGTCGCGATAGCCTCGGCGGCATTCGATGAAGCCGTGTATGTCACACCCCATGCAGACCATCTTCGTGGTTCAGGACAGGTGCCCGCCACCCCAAAATGAGCGGATGGCAGCCGCTTGCCGCACGGTCGGCCGATGAGACGGTCGTCCGGGCCTTCACTTGTGTCCAAGGGTCTTGGCGGCGTCACCCTGCTTTCTGGCGGCGTGACACCGGGGCGGGGGAAGCGCCTGTCGGTGACGGGGGGAAGCTTCGCGCGAGTCGGTTACCGGGCTCCCTCGTACGGATGCTCCCTGTCCGCCGATGAACCGCGGCCACGGTCGGGGCCGTCGGTGAGGGCATGCAGATCGACGAGCAGCACATCGCCGAGCTGGGGCTCGTGGTCCTGGACATCACCGCCGCGGACAAGGACACCCTCCGCACGGTGATGGATGTCCTCCAGCAGTGGTGGGCGACCTCAGGCATCGCGCCGGTGCGGCGATTCCGTGCCCCGGCGGCATTTCCTGCTCGTGTGGGCATCGATCGCGCCGGCCGACGGGCTCGCACCCGGGCAGGCCGAGCAGCCAGGAGCGGCGGTGCCGTGCTGGGCGATGTGTACGCGGGCAGGGTGCGGGCGGTTCCTCGAAGGCGAGCGCCCGGGTTCGGTCACCACGCCCCACAAGCTCAGCTCCCTGGGAACCAGGCGCGCCACGGTCCTCCTCCCGGTCTTCCGGCGACTACGTCCACTTCCCGCTCGTGGCGATCGACTTCAGCTGCTGTATGGTCAGCGCGGGTGTCTGTCGTGTGGCCTTCGCGTTCTGAGATCCAGAGTTGAACGCGGACACCACGACCCGGAGGCCGTCCGTACGGATGGTGTCGACGGTCCACATCACCACGCCCGCGCCGCCCTTCTCGCCCGGGCCCTGACGCGTGACGACCTTTGTCCCGTCCGGCAGCACCTCCGCCCCGGCCTCGAACAGCTCCCCCTCCACGTCTGACGCGTTCGGCTGCACGTTGATCTGCACCAGGCTCGCGCCCTTGCCGTCATTCACGACGACGTATGCATATCGATCGTCACCGCGCTCGGAGACCACCTTCGCGGACACGGGCAGCAGCGACTTGAGCTTCCTCAGGATCGCCTGGCCGTCCTGCCCCTGCGCCGACGGCTGCCGTACCGGCTCCGGGGCCGCCTTCCCCAGAGCGTTCATCACGGGCCGCCACTCGTCGGAGGTGACGAGGCTCTTCAACTGCCCAACAGTGAGCGGGGGCTCGGCCCTTGAAACAGCGGCACCCTTCTCTGCGGGCGCGTTCCACTCACTGGCATCGACCGTGTATCCGTCGGGGGTCACGAGATAGGCGTGCCACCACTTGGTGTCCACGCGCTTGTCAGGGTATTCGTACCCGCGCAACACCATCAGGCGCGAACCGTCGGCAAGCGTCTCATTCCGGCAGGAGTCGTACAGCACGAAGGTCTTGTCGGGGCATTCGAGCTGCTGTTCCGCCTCCGTGCCGTCCGGGTCGATGGCACCGACGCTCACGCCGATCGCAGCTTTGCCCCCGCCATCGTCGAAGACGAGGTGCGCCGATGGCCCGAACCGGTCGGCCGTACCGCGCCCTGCCCGCCCGCTGATCCTCCCCTCCGGCAGCAGTCCCTCCAACTTCTCGATCACCTGCTGCGCCGAGAGCTGCGGCCCCTTGCCGGGCGACGACTTCGTCGAAGGGCCGGTCTCCTGAACCTTCGGCTGCGCGGCCACGCCCGCCCCGCCGCGCCCCGAGCCGCCGCCGAACGCCCCTGTGGTGTACGACGTCCCGAACCCCACGACGGCGAGCGCCGCGACGCTGCCGGTCACGGCCGCGACCCGCCTGCGCCGCAACCTCCGCCTGCCGCGCACGACGCCGCCGTCCACCAGCGGGCGCCCCTCCACGGTGAAGACCTCCCCGGTGCGGCGTAGCGCGTCACCGAGCCCGCCTTCGAAGGCGTCCAGGTCCTTCTGCGTTCCAGACATGCCAAACCACCACCATTTCTCGTCATCGTCAGTCGGGCTGATCAGTGCGCGGCGAACTCTCCGATGGTGTCGCCCAGTTGCTCCCTCAGCCGGGCGAGCGCACGGGTGCTGCGGGTACGTACGGCTGCGGAGCTGACGTTGAGGACGTCCGCAGTCTCCGTGACGGACCGGTCCTCCCAATACCGCAGCACGACCACCGCCCGGTCCTTCGCCGGCAGCTTCCGCAGCGCGTCCAGGAGCATGAGCCGCAGCGAGGCATCACCCTGCGCGGCCGTCTCCGAGACCTCGGGAATCTCGTCGCTCGGCCACTCTCCCGCCGAACGCCGCCGCTGGTGCGCCAGAAAGACTCGCACAAGAACGGTCTGCGCGTACGCCGCCGGATTGCCGAGCTTCGACGACCTACCCCACACCACATACATCCGCCCCAGCGTCTCCTGCACCAGATCCTCGGCGAGATAGGTGTCGCCGCTGGTCAACAGGCACGCCGAACGGAAGAGATGCCCCATGCGGGCCGCCGCGAACTCCCGGAAGGCGCTCTCCTGGGACCGTCTCATCCGCCACCCTCCCCCTTGCCTCGTCGCCTACACCCTTTAGATGCGGTGGGGGCGGCGGAATGTTTCACCCGAGTCGCTTTCTCCGGGGTCGGGCCTCGTCCCCAGCCGGAGCTGGTCGTCGGCGTCCTCGTCGAACACCTGGAGAGCACTGCCGCGTGATCGGATTCGCGGCCGGGCTCACCGATCGCTCAGGAAGGCGACGAAGCGACCGAAGACCTTGTCCCCAGCGCGATCGCCGGCGAGCTGCGAGCACAGCGCAGGGAAATCAGTCCCGGCCTCGCCCTCGACGGTCCACCTGGCAAGGCTGCTGTGCCCGTCACGGATGCGCACTTCGTCGACCCACCGGTCGAGGCCGTCGCCCATCGAGTAGACGAAGAAATGTGCGTCCTCCATAGCTGGGGCCAGCAGGTCGATGAGCCGGTGGAAATTGCGCATATCGATGTAGCAGACGTCCGACAGCTGCTCCCAGCAGAGGTAGTCCGCCTCCGGCGGGCCCAGATCGAACTCCCATCCTCTCCCGTGGCCCCCCTGGTTGAGCAGATGGATGGGCCAGACCTGCCCAGGCAGCTCGGTGGCCACCACCGAGAGCGTCTCCTCGACCAAGGACCGCCACCCGGGGCGCACTCGGGCGAACGTCCGATGCTGGTCGGGCCACGGCGACACCTGCGCAAAACGCAACCGGAACCGCCCGAACCAGCGATCGTCGCGCCCCGTGACGAACGTCTCCGACGGTTCCACCGGATGGGGCCCTCTCATGCGCTGAGCATAATGGGGGCTTGAGAAGGGGCCTCTTCGAGCACCCCGAGTTGCCGCAGCCGTCACACACTGCCCGAACCGCGATTCTCGACAATTGCTCGTCCCTGCGCGCTGATCGCGGTGTGCTGTTGACGCCGGAGGCCCAGGACGTGGCTGCGGTTCTTCCACTGTCCGGGACAAGAGCCCTGTCCGCGGTTGCGTTCAAGTCCGTGTCCTGCGGATGGTGTTCGACGGCGGCACGCCTCCGAACTGTTCGCCCGACGCATCGTTCACAACCTGGCAGATCACCGAACCCCGAGGATGGCACTTCGTCTCGTTGCATGGCGGGGACCTTGCCGTCCGGTCCCGCTCCGGCGGTTCGGCCTCCCCGGCCGGTTCGGCCGGGCTGGTCGTGGGGAGTGCTCGGGCCGTCGCTGCGAAGCGCGGGCGCGGGCCGTGTCCGGGGTCTGGGCGGAAGTGGGTCCGGACAGGAGATGCCGCGGGGCGCGGCGGGGTCGGTGTCCCAGTGGGCAAGCTGCCGGCACTCACTCCGGACCGGCCGCTGCGCCCGACACGGTGGCGCGATCGGCTGGTGAGTCTCGACCCGGCGGACCGAGCAGGGGGAATTCGGTTGCGGTCGTGCTGGGCGGGAGGAAGGCTCCTACCGCTCCGAACATCCCAAGCGCTTCCGAAACTGGACTTCCCGATGAGAAACGTCATGGTCAGCACTCGTTACGGTCAGGTCCGCGGTCACCTCCACGACGGCATAGCGTCCTTTCTGGGCATCCCTTACGCGGCACCGCCGTTCGGCGTGAACCGGATGCGTCCGCCCCGTACCTCCGAGCCGTGGAGCGGGGTGCGCGACGCGCTCGTCCACGGCCCGAGCGCACCGCAACCGGGCTACGCCCCTGCCATGGCCGGCCTTCTCACGGAGGCCGGCCCCCAGGGCGAGGACTGCCTCAACCTCAATGTCTGGACGCCTTCGCCGCACCAGTCCGGCGAAGGGCTACCCGTCATGGTGTGGATCCATGGCGGCGCCTTCCGCAACGGGTCCGGCTCGCTGCCCACCTACGACGGCTCCGTCCTCGCCCGTGACGGCGTCATCTGCGTCACCCTGAACTACCGGCTGGGCGCGGAGGGCTTCCTCCTGCTGCCCGACGGCACCGCCAACCTCGGTCTCATGGACCAGATCGCCGCGCTGGAGTGGGTGCGCGACAACATCGCCGCGTTCGGCGGCGACCCCGGCAACGTGACCGTCTTCGGGCAGTCCGCCGGAGCGATCAGCATCACCGCGCTCATGGCGATGCCCCGGGCCGAGGGCCTGTTCCGGCGGGCCATCACTCAGAGCGGGGCCGGACATCACGCGCACACGCCCGAGACCGCGCGCCGCATCACCGAACGTCTGGCCGCACTCGTCGGCGCCGAGTGCACCGTTGAAGCCCTCGCCGCCGTCCCGCCGCAGGACCTGGCCGCAGCCAACAGCCGACTCGCTCAGGAGATCGCCCGCAGTACCGATCCGGGCCAGTGGGGCGAGTCCGCAGGAGGCGGCACGACCGTCCTGCCGGTGGCCGGGACCGCGACGCTGCCCGAGCGCCCCGTCGACGCCATCGCCGCCGGTGCGGGCCGCCAGCTGGATCTGCTCACCGGCGTCACCGCTGAGGAGTTCCGCCTGTTCCTGGTACCGCTCGGCATGGCCGACCGCATCGACGACGGCTTCCTGCACGGCTTCCTCAACGCTCTCGGGCTGGAGCCCGTGGCCGCGCGGGCCGTCTACGCCGAGGCCCGACCGCAGGCCAGTGCCGCCGACCTGTTCTCGGCAGTGATGACCGACCACGGCTACCGTCTGCCGGCAATCCGTATCGCAGAGGCCCGCGCCGCCCACGGCGCGGACACCTACTTCTACGAATTCACCCAACCTTCCCCGGCCCTGGACGGTTCCCTCGGCGCCTGCCACATGGCCGAACTCGGCCCCGTCTTCGGGAACCCGCACGACCCGCTGACGGACACGTCGGCCCATCCGCTGCTGTCCGAACGGATACGCGGCGCCTGGACCTCCTTCGCCCACCACGGCCGTCCCACCGACGGCCACCTGCCGCCCTGGCCCGCCTACCTGCCCGGCCGGTCCGTCATGTTCCTGGACGCCACCGCACCCGCCGTCCATCAAGACCCCGCCCGGCCCGAACGACTCCTGTGGGACGGCCTGCGCTGACCGAAACGTCGGAGACCGGCGCAGGGCCGCTGCCCGGCACCCCACGCCGTCCCCCGTGTGACGCCCCTCCTCCCGGCGCCCCATGCTCGCCGACAAAGAACCGGTCCACAGGGCCGGATGCGCCGAGCCGGGAGGCCCGGGGCGGTCAGTCGTCCTCCGCGTAGGGGGTCGCCTCCTCCCCGGTCCGGTGGCCGTACTGCTTGCGCCGCGGGCTGGAGCTCGGATCGGTGGCCGCGGCGACGTCCAGCAGCGATCCCCGGGTCACCGGGTCACCCCCACGGCACCTCCACCGATCGGTGGTATCGCCACCCGAGCCCGGACCACCGCGGCGCGTGCGTGGCAAGCCGTACCCGGTATTCCTCCCAGTCCCGCCCGTCGGCCGGCGACCATCCGATCTCCGCGATGCCAGGGAGCCGCGGCAGCGTCATGTACTGCACCTCCTCGAACGTCGCCACCCGCTCCGTCCACAGCGCGGACTCGGCGCCGTGCACCTGGCTCTCGGCGACGCCGGGGATGTAGGTGGCCGGGTCCCAGGTGTAGCCGTCCTGGACGTCGGTGTAGCCGGCCCAGTCGTGCCCGTACGGCGTGTCGGCGTCGTACTTCATGTCGAAGTACGCCTTCTTGCTGGGCGAGAGCACGAGCTTGGCGCCCTGTGCCAGCGCGCCCTGTGCCTTTGCGGCGTTGGCCCAGAACTGGACGACGGTGCTGGGGGCGATGTCGGCGAGGCCGACCTCCTCCCAGCCGACCATCTGCTTGCCGAGGCCGTGCACGGTCTGCTGGGCGCGGCTGATGAAGGAGCGGTAGTCCTCGGGTTCGGTCACCAGCGCCTCGTCGCCGCCGATGTGCAGGTAGGGGCCGGGGGTGAGGTCGGCGAGTTCGCCGAGGACGTCGCCGATGAACCGGTAGGTGAGGTCCTTGTCGATGCACAGCGAGTTGGGGATGCCTGTCTCGCCTGTGTAGAGCGGCGGTGCTACGCCGTCGCAGGTGAGTTCGGCGTAGCTGGCCTGGGCCGCGTTGACGTGGGCGGGCATGTCGATCTCGGGGATCACCATGATGTGGCGTTCCGCGGCGTGGCGGACGATGTCGGCGTACTCCCGTTGGGTGAAGTAGCCGCCGGGGCCGCCGCCGACCTCGGTGGAGCCGCCGTAGGTGGCCAGGCGGGGCCAGCTCTTGATCTCCAGGCGCCAGCCCTGGCTGTCGCTGAGGTGCAGGTGGAGGCGGTTGATCTTGTACAGAGCGAGGATGTCGATATAGCGCTTCACCTCGTCGGCGGTGAAGAAGTGCCGGGCCACGTCGAGCATGGACCCGCGCCAGGGGAACCTCGGGGCGTCGTCGATGTGCAGGGGGGAGATGGTCCACGGACCGGCGTGCGGGGTGGCGGACTCCGCCGCGGCGGGAAGCAACTGTCGCAGTGTCTGCGTCGCGTGGAAGAGGCCGGCCGGCTCGGCGGCGCGCAGGTGGACGCCGCCGTGGGTGACGTCGAGGCGGTAACCCTCGGCAGAGGGGGTCTCGTCGTCGGCGGCCAGGGTGATGGCCTGCGGGGCGGTGCCGGAGGTGACCACCGGGACGGCATATCCCGTGGCCCGGCGCAGCCAGGTGGCCAGGTACTCGGCCGTGCGGCGGGCCTCGTGGGCCCGGTGGCGCACCGCGACGGCGGTGTTGGCGGTGATCTCGAACGGCCGGCCGCCGGTCATCTGCAGCGAGCGGGGTTTGGGGATGAGCGCGGGCGCGGGCGGTGTGACGGGGGTGGTGCGGGCGGGGGCCGCGGCGGCGGTGGAGGTGAGGTGGGCGGCACCGGCGAGGCCGACGGCGCCGGCGAGGAGGATGCTGCGGCGACGGGGGCTGTGCTGCATCGTTCGTTCTCCTCTCAGGCCAGGGTGAGGTGGGGTTCGAGGGTCACCTCGAAGAGGCGGTCCCAGGGCAGTTCGATGTGGATGTCGGTGACGTCGGCGAGCTTGGCGGTGCGGGTGGTCGCGCCTCGGCGGCCGAGGAGGAGGTGGTGGCCGGCGAAGTGGTCGGTGAAGTACTGGCGGGTCACCGGGGCGAGGCGGTCTTGGACCCAGCCGTCGAAGAACGTCTTCTGCTCGGCCGTCAGGTTCATGGGGGTCCACCCCCTGGACGTGGCCTCCGCGTAGGCGGCCCTCTGGATGACGTTCTTCCAGTGGTCGTCCTTCACGAACCGGTAGAGCAGGTACTCCGCGTGCGCCCGGCCCGGCCCGGTCAGCGCCGGTACCCCCAGTCCGCTGGTCGAGCGGTGCAGGAACGCCCAGCGGGCGGTGGCATGGGCCAGGGCCAGACCGAGGGCGTTGCCGCCGGTGTTCCAGCCGGAGTACGACAGCAGCGCGGCCAGGTCTACTCGCTGTTCCAACTCGGCCACCAGGTCGTGGTCGGCGCGGTTGACGAAGACCGGGTCCACCACGACGACCGACTCCCCGGCCGCCGTCAGCCCGGCGGCCCGGCGGGCGAACACGGCGAGGTCGTCCGCCCGCTGATTCTCGCTCGCCGAAGGGGTGTTGACCATGAGCACCAGGTCGGCGCGGCCGTCGACGACGGTGCCGCCGACGGATTTCACGTGCCGGCGGATGTTCTCCGCGAACGGGATGCCCTCAAGGTCCGCCGTCCACTGCTCGCCGGAGATACCGGCGTACTCCACCCGGAAGGTGGGCGCGGTCCCCGCGGCGATCAGCCGGGCGACCAGCAGCGCGTCCACCTCGTCCGCGCCGGGGAAGACCTCGACCCGTCGGCCGACCCCGAGTTGTTCAACCAGCTTTTCGAGCTCGACGCGTTCGGCCCGGGCCAGGCCCACCGGGGCGGTGTCGTCCTCGGAGAGCACCAGATGGCTGATGGTGCCGTCGGCGACCCACTCGACCATCTGCCGGTTGACCTCATGGTTGCGGGCCCGCGCCGTCAGGTAGTCGTCGACCACCGCGTCCG
Organism: Streptomyces sp. CB01580; assembly: GCF_001905795.1. Taxonomy (GTDB): domain Bacteria; phylum Actinomycetota; class Actinomycetes; order Streptomycetales; family Streptomycetaceae; genus Streptomyces. Next base: position 113,430 of record NZ_LIXJ01000011.1, on the reverse strand, counting down.
GGATGGTGGCCCGGACCGCCTCGAGCCGGGGCCGCAGCTCTTCCCGGCCGAGGTTCTCCACCTGGTCGTACAGCTTGGCCCACTCGACCAGCGGAGCCACGTACTGTTCGAGGTCGGGATTGCCGGGGGTCAACGCGAGGCGCTGGATGGTGTCGTGGACCACGATCTGCGCGCCCGGCCGGGCGGCCCGCAGCGTCTGGATCGCCGCGATGTTGGCCCGCGCCGACTCGAGGGTGGGCGTGCCGGTGCGGGAGGCGATCAGGCCGCCGTAGGCGAGCATGCTCACCGAGATCACGTACTCGTCGGCGCCGACCGAGCCCAGCCAGCGGGCGACGGCCGCGCCGTCCCCGGGCTGGAAGAACCGGCCGAGGGCCTTGCGCGGCGGCAGTGTGAGGTCGACGCCGGCGACGGCGGCGGTCATGGTCGGGCAGTAGACGTTGACGGGCCGGTCGTCGAGAGGGACGAGGGCGATCCGGCGGCTCGGACGTGGGGTCGCGGTGGCGGCCTGCGGGGTGAGGCCCAGCAGCGGGGCGGCCAGGACGGCGGCTCCGGCGGTAAGGACTGTGCGTCTTCTCATCAGGGGTGCTCTCCGTTCGCGTCGGCGTGAGCAGGAGCTGTCCGGGCCAACTCCCTGGTCAGGTACAGAGGTGAGGTGATGGCGTTGCCCACCACCACGGCGTGTGCCCCCGCGGCGTAGGCGCGTCGCAGGTCGTCCGGGGTGCGGTAGCGGCCCTCGGCGAGCACCGGCACGGCCAGCCGCGTGGCCAGGCGTTCCAGCAGGCCGAGGTCGGGCCCCTGGGTCTTCGGGGAGTGCGGGGTGTAGCCGGAGAGCGTGGTGGCGACGGCGTCGGCGCCTGCGTCGACTGCGGCGTGTCCCTCCGCCTCGGTGGACACGTCCGCCAGGACGAGGGCGCCGACGGCGTGCACGGCGGCGACGACGGCCGGGAACGGCGCGGGCCGCGGCCGGTCGGTGGCGTCGATGGCGACCAGGTGCGCCCCGGCCTGCGCAACGGCTCGGGCGTGCGTGCTGGTCGGCGTGATCGTCACCGGCCCGGGGCCGTCCTTCCACAGACCGATGACCGGTACGTCCACCGCCGCCCGCACGGCGGCGATGTGGTCGGGGGCGTTGGCGCGGATGCCGGCCGCGCCGCCGAGGACCGCGGCGGCGGCGACCCTTGCCTGCACGGATGCGTCGCGCATCGGGTCGGCGGGTTCGTCCGGCAGCGGCTGGCAGGAGACCACCAGGCCGCCGCGGAGGGTGTCGAGAACGTTCACTGGGGCTCCGTCTCGGTGGTGTGCGGGAAGGTGACCGACCGGGGTCGGCTGCTGGGATCGACCGGCCCGGGATCGGCCGGCAGGCGCGTGGCTCGCCGGGTCATCGCCGCCCTGGCCGCGCCGACGGCGACGGCTGCGGCACCGAGCGCGGCCGGGACCAGCGTCACGTCGGCGTGGACCGGCAGCCGTTCGGCGGCGTAGGCGCTGCGGGTGTGCGGCAGCAGGGCACTACCGGCGCCTCCGGCCAGCACCACCGTCTGCGGGTCGAGCAGCGCCACCAGGCCGGCGAGGGTCCGGCCGAGGGCGTGGCCGGCGGTGGCGAGGACCTCCGCGGCGGCTGCGTCGCCGGCGACGCAGCGGGCGGCGACCTCACGGCCGGTGACGTCCGCCCCGGTGCGCAGCCGGTAGGCGCGGGCGAGCCCGGTGCCGGAGGCCACTCCCTCCAGGTGGCCGGTGCGCCCGCAGCCGCAGGTCAGCTTGTCGGCGTCCGGCGCCGGAAGATGAGCCATCTCTCCGGCGCCGCCGCGCGCCCCGTGGTCGACGGCGCCGCCGCGGACCAGGCCGCCGCCGAGGCCGGTGCCGACCGCGACCAGCAGCACATGCGCGTGACCGCGGGCGGCCCCGGCCCAGCTCTCGCCGAGGGCGGCGGCGTTGACGTCGTTGTCCACCACGACGGGCCGGCCGATGCGCCGAGCCAGCGCCTCCGCCACCGGTGTACCGGCCCAGCCGGGCAGGGAGTCGGTGGCGTACCGGACGACGCCGGTGGCCGGGTCGATGACGCCCGCGGCGCCGACGCCGACCGGACCGGTGCCGCCGAGGCGCCGGGCCAGGTCGGCGGCGGTCCGCAGCACCGCGTCCGGGCCCCGCGCGGCCGGGGTGTCGGCTCGCGCCTGGTCGAGCACGGCGCCGTCGGGTCCGACGAGGGCGGCCAGCGTCTTGGTGCCGCCGATGTCGATGCCGAGTGTGGCGTTCATTTCAGCCCCGTATGGGCGAGGCCCTCGATGAACTGCTTCTGGGCGACGACGAACACAACCAGCACCGGGATCGCGGTCAGCGACGCCGCGGCGAGCTGGACGTTCCACATGGGCCCGCCGTAGGCGTCCATGTACTGGGTGAGTGCCTGCGGCAGGGTGAACTTCTCCGGCGAGGAGAGGTACACCACCGGTTCCAGGTAGAGGTTCCAACTCTGCAGGAAGGTGAAGATCCCTACGGCGCCGAGCGCCGGCCTGGCCAGCGGCAGGGCGATCCGCCAGAACGTGCCGAAGTAGCCGATGCCGTCGATCCGGGCGGCCTCCTCCAGTTCGTTGGGCAGGCTGATGAAGAACTGCCGCATGATGAACGTGGCCAGGACGCTCGGCGCGCCGAAGATCGGCACCAGGATCAGCGGCCAGTGGGTGTTGATCAGGCCGAGGTCGTTGAACATCTGGAAGAGCGGGACGATGGTGACCTCGCTCGGGATGAGCAGGCCCACCAGCACCACCAGGAACAGCACGTTCTGGCCGCGGAACTTGATACGGGCGAAGGCGTACCCGGCGAGCGAGGACACGATCATCGTGCCCACCGTCACCAGCGCGGCGATGTAGATGCTGTTGACGTACTGCTGGACGAACGGGCGCCCGTCGAAGACCTCCCGGTAGGCCGAAACCGTCGGGCTGGTCGGCAGGAGCTGTGGCGGGTAGGCGAAGATGTCGCTGACGGGTTTGAACGACGACGTCACCATCCACCAGGTCGGGAAGACGAAGGGGATCGCGAGCACGCAGAGCAGGCCGTACAGGGCGACTCGGGCGCGCAGCGGGACTTTACGATTCATAGAAGACCCACTTCTTGCGCAACTGCCACTGGAACACGGTGAGCGCCAGCACGATCAGCAGCAGCAGGATGGAAAGGGTCGCGCCGTAGCCGAAGTGATGGAACTGGAAAGCCTGCTGATAGAGGTAGTAGACGAGCACGGTGGTGGACAGCTTCGGGCCGCCCTGGGTGAGCACCGCGATCTGCGCGAACACCTGGAGCGAACCCACAATGGTGATCACCGATGTCAGCAGGATGGTCGGGCTGATCAGCGGCAGGGTGATGGACCGGAACCGGGTCCACGCGCCCGCACCGTCGACCCGCGCCGCCTCGTACAGCTCCCTGGGCACGCCCTGGAGCGCGGCCAGGAACAGCACCATGTTCAGACCGACGTTCTTGAACACCTGCACGACGATGACCGAGAACATGGCGGAGCCCTCGCCGCGCAGCCAGTTGGGTCCGTCGATGCCGATGGTGCGCAGCAGGCCGTTGATGCCGCCGTCGGCCTGGAGCAGGAAGCCCCACACGATGGTCCAGGCGACCAGCGACACCACGACGGGGGAGAAGAACAGCGTGCGGAACAGCGTCATCCCGCGCAGCTTCTGGTTGAGCAGGACGGCGAGCAGGAGGGCCAGGCAGAGGTTGAGCACCACCAAGCCGACCGAGAACAGGGCCGTGGACTTCAGCACCTGGGGCAGGTTGGCGTCGTCCAGCAGCTTGGTGTAGTTGTCGCCGCCGGTGTAGTGGAACTCGCCGGCCAGCACGTTCCACTCGTGCAGACTGAACCGGACGACCAGGGCGATGGGCAGCAGCACGAACACGACGCTGCCAAGGAGCTGGGGGGAGATGAACGCGAGACCGGCGAGCTGGTCGCGTCGGCGCCGGGTCCAGAACGGACGTCGCGTCGGCAGCCCCGCGGGGGCGGACCCGTCTTTGGGCGGGTCCGCCGCCGCTGTTCGCGGGGAGACGGACATGGTCAGTTCTCCAGCAGCTGGGAGATGTTGCCGCACAGGTCGCCGAGAACGCCCTTGACGTCGGCGTCCGGCTTCCACAGCGGGTCCAGTCCGGCGCGGACCCGCTGGGCGAGTTCGGCCTGGCCGGTGTGGCCCGGCTTGACCACGCCCTTCTTGACGCCGTCGACGACCACGCTGTCGAGCTGGTCGTTCTTCAGCAGCGGGTTGGTCTTGGCCAGGTTCTCCGCGGTGAGCTGGGACGCCCGGGGCGGCGGGAAGTAGGCGGCGAGCTTGGCGGAGTTCTGCGGGTTGGTGAAGTAGGCGAGGAAGTCCTTGGCCTCCTTGGTGTGGCCGCCCCGCTTGACCACGCCGATGCCGGCCTGGCCGATCACCGAGTAGTCGCCGCTCGGTCCGGCCGGCAGCGGCACCAGGTCCCATGCGAACTTGGCGCCCTCCAGCAGCGACGCCCGGCTGATCTGGGTGATGGTCATCGCGGAGTCGCCGGTGAAGAAGTCGGCGGTCTCGCCGGGGCCCGGCATCGCCTTGTCCTCGAAGATCCCCTTGTGCAGGGTGGTCATCGCGTCGACCATCGGCTTGCTGTCGAAGGTGCAGGTCTTGCCGTCGGCACTCCAGGGCTCGGCCTTCCAACCGCCCCAGAAGGCGGCCAGATTGCCCCATTCCTTGTATTCGAAGTCACGGATCACCATGCCGGCCTTGCCGGTGGAGCGGTGCACCTCGGAGCCCTCGGCGAGCACGGTCGGCCAGTCCCACTTACCCGCCTTGAGGAGCTGGTCCGGCGTCTTCTGGCCGGCCTTCTTCAGCAGATCGCGGTTGACGAAGACACCGAACGGCGAGGTGGAGAACGGGTACGCGTACAGCTTGTCGTCGCTCTTCCAGAGCTTGGTGGTGCTCGGGAGCAGGTCGTCGTACTGGTAACCGCTGGTCTGCTTCAGGGTGTCGTCGAGCGGCACCAGGGCCCCGGAGCCGACGAAGTCGGCCGCGTCCGTCTCGAAGACCCACGCGAGGTCGGGGGCGTTGCCGCCGGTCATCTGGGTGGTGAGCGCCGTGCTGTAGGTCTCGAACGGCAGCGGGTCGAACTTGATGTCCTTGATCTCGGGGTGGTTCTTCTTGTACGTGGCGGCGATCTCGTTGAAGAGTTCCAGGTGCGGCTTGTTGGACGTCCAGACCGTCATCCGCAGGGTCACCGGACCGCCGTCGTCCCCCGAGCCGCCTCCACTGCACGCGGCCAGTACGAGCGTTGCGGACATCGCAGCGGCGACCGTGGCCAACCCTCTTCGTATCAACATGGTGTTCTCCCTCGGTGGTGCATGAAGGTCTAGTAGCCCGTGATGTCGGGCCAGCGCAGCTCGACGCCGGCCGCGGTGAGCTGGTCCTGGAAGGCCGAGAGCAGCTCGGGGGTCTCCCGGACCGCGCGGGGGCGGGTGCCGTGAGTGAGGCAGAAGGCGGCGAGCGCGCCGGCGGCCTCCCCGATGTTCCACTCGACCGGGTGGACCCGGTAGGCGCCGTTGGTGATGTGGGTGGTGCCGATGTTCTTGCCGGCGGGCAGGAGGTTCTCGACCCTCTGCGGGAGAAGCGCGCCCAGCGGGATCTCGAACGGGCTGCAGCCGACGTCGATGTAGGTGTCGCCGCCCGTCGAGGGGTGCAGGTCGATCCGGTACATGCCGAGGCCGACGGTGTCCGCGTACCGCACGGCGCCCCGCTCCCCGCGGACGGCGAGCGAGAGGTCCTGCTCGACGACGGTGTAGTCGGCCCTGATGCGGCGTGCCTCGCGGATGTACGGGGCCTGGGCCAGGCCGTCGGTGCCGCCGGTGATGTCGCCGCGCAGCCGCAGTCCCGGGAATCCGGTGCCGCCGTCCGGGCGGGGCGCCTCGGTCTGCATCCAGTACAGGAAGGCGAAGCTCAGCTCCCTGGCCCGGCGCAGGTGGTCGGCGGCGTCGGGGACGTCGAGGACCGGGCCCTCGAGGTAGTCGATCATCGGCCAGTTGACCAGGGTGATGTCGCTGGGGTAGGCGCCGTCGGTGAAGGTGTCTCGGGCGGCGATCCGGCGGAACGTCCACAGGTTGGCGTTGCCGGGATTGACTCGCTGGTCGGCGTTGACCGCCAGCGGGTCGTCGCCGGGGTTGGGGCTGAAGTCGTGCTCGACGAGCTCCAGCGTCCTGGGGTGCGGGTACCGCCAGGACAACAACGGTCCACCCCAGACGTCGGGCTGGTAGGACCGCCAGAAGTCGTAGTCCGCGGGCTTGTCGATGGTGTGGTCGCCGTCGACGTGGTCCAGGGCGAAACACACCGATACGGCCTGCATGTTCAGCGGCTGGGCGACCTGCGGGGCGCTCGGCTCGCCGGTATCGGCGGCGGACTCGAAGCCGGTGACGTACTCGGTGCCGGTGAGCGGCAGCAGCTCGCCGGTCTCGGTGGCGTCCAGCACGTAGGGGGCGGTGGCGTGGACCCTCTCACCGGTGTCGCGGTGAGTCAGGGTCACCGCGGTCACCCGGTCGCCGTCGGTGTCGGCGGCGGTCGGCCGGTACGGCTGGAGGACGGTGAGCCGCCCGCTGGCGCGGTAGGGGGCGAGCATCGCCGAGATGACCGCCACCGCGACCCGCGGTTCGTGGCAGAGCTTGCTCACCCAGCCCCCGCCAGGGTTCAGGTCGATGCGGGCCCTGGCCCGTTCGGTGAGCGGGTAGTGCCGGCGGTAGTAGTCGCGAATGCCGTCGCGCAGGGCCCGGTAGCTGGCCGTGACGCCGAACTGCTCCACCCAGGAATGCTCGTCCGGCGGCACTGCCTGGCTGGTGAGCTGCCCGCCGATCCAGTCGAACTCCTCGGTCAGCACCACGGTCCGGCCGGCGCGGGCCGCGGCGAGCGCCGCGGCGACGCCGCCCAGCCCTCCGCCGACCACCAGCACATCGCTGCGTATCTCAGTCAAGAACGGTCCTTTCTCGGTTCGCCGAGGGTCTGCCCCTCGACGAAGTGGCACGGCAGAAGCCGCTGGAGCATGGTGGTTGGCTCGTCCTCCAGCAGGGCGGCGAGGAGTTCCACCGACTGCCAGCCCATCTCCCGACGCGGAATGCGGAAGCCGGTGCACGCGATGTCGGCGTCCGCCGACTCGGCCGGTACGCCGGTCACCACGACCGACAGGTCACCGGGCACGTCGACGCCGCGCTCCTGGGCGGCCCGGATCAGCGCGACTCCGTCGTCGTAGCCCTCGACCACGGCGGTGGTCACCCCGGCGGCGAGCAGCGCGTCCAGGGTCTCCCCCGCGGACCGGCCGGCTGTCCGCTCGTGCCGGCCGCCCCCTCGAGTACCGGCGCGGAACCCGTTCATCCGGTCGTCGGCGGACTCCGCTCCCTCCCCGGCCCCGACGTAGGCGAACTCCCGGTGCCCGAGCCGCCGGGCCCGCTCGACCAGCTTCCGGGTGGCGGCGGCGTAGTCCGCGCCCACGCAGGGCACCGGGCCGCCCGCGTCGTCGCGTCGGCCGACTGCCACGAACGGGTAGTTCTCGCGATTCAGCCGGGCCAGCTCGTCGTGCGGTATGTCCCGGCCGAGCAGGAGGCAGCCGTCGGCGATCCGCAGCCGGTTGTTCTCGTGGAACACCTTGCGCCGCCCGTCGGTGACCGGGGCGCTGGTGAACAGCAGCAGGTCGCACCTGAGCTGCTCGGCGCACTCCTCGATGCCACGCAGGAACGGGTAGTAGAAGTCGGCGCTGGTGCTCGGAAACACCGATTCGTAGGTGAACACGCCGAGGATCTGGTTGTGCTGACGCACCATTCGGCGGGCCACGGGGTCGGCCGCGTACCCGGTCTCCCGGATCACGTCGAGGACGCGCTGCCGGGTCTCGGGGGCGATGCGGGTCGTCGCGTCGGTCCTGTTGTTCAGCACGAGCGAGACCACCGCCTGGCTCACGCCGGCGAGGCGGGCGATGTCACGCTGCGTGATCCTTGACACGGGGAACTCCTCCAGAGGCTACTGAAGCCATCGCTTGATAATACGTATTATCAAGCTGATGATCAGTGACGCTACTCGGGCTGTTTCACGGTGTCAACGGTCCCGAGGGGCTTCGTCGGGGATCCTGAAGCTTCCGGGACAGGGTGATCGGCCGTTCGGAACACTCCGGGCGGCTCGACCCACTCCTGTGTTCCCGAAGTGACAAGTGTCCGTTCATCGTTGTGGTGGTACCTGAGTTCACCGCCCGCATGGTCAGGTCCAGCAATCCCGTGGGACGACGGTGATGTGGGTGCGTGACGGCCGAGCTGCGGGCCGGCGAGACGTGCGCCGGCTCCTCGGCGTCCACCTCACGGCCGGCCCTGCGCAGCTCGTCGACGGCCGGCACCATGTGCGTGGTGTGCCAGCAGATGACGGCGTTCGTGACGACGGTCAGGCACCACGCCTGCTCGTTCTGCTGCTCGGGCCGGCGCCGGGTGACCTTGCCCTCGCGGCGTAGTGGAGGCGGCGGCACAGGGAGTGAATGGACTCGCCCTTGTTCAGCTGCCAGGCGATCTTGCGGCGACAGGCGGGATCGGGATGCACTCGCGGACGCCAAGACGCTGGACAGTGCCGGCCGCCTGGCCGGGCACTCCCTCGCCGCCTCTCATGACTGCGAGCCGCAAGCGAAGTCGTCCGTGCCGGATGAGGAGGCGTCATGGACGGCCCTGGAAGGGAGGACGGCTCGATGTGGTGAGTGGTTCCGGAGGCTGTCCGCGGGCCGGTGAACGGGTCGACGTCAGTGTTCTTCCGGGTCGGAACCGCCGGTGTACGTGCGCGGTACACGCGCGCCGATGCGTGTGACGATCTCGTAGGAGAGGGTTCCGGCGGCACGTGCCCAGTCCTCGGCACCGGGCTCCCCGCGGTCTCCGGGGCCGAAGAGCACGATCTCGTCACCGGCTGCGGCCGTGTCGTCGCCGAGGTCGACGACGAACTGGTCCATGCAGACCGTGCCTGCCACCGTGCGCTGTCGGCCGACGGCCAGGAGCGGACCGACACCGGAGGCGTGCCGGGGTACGCCATCGGCGTACCCCAGCGGGATCAGACCGAGCGTTGTCTCACGGGGGGTGCGGTAGTGGTGACCGTAGGAGACTCCGTGCCCGGCGGGGACGCGCTTGACGGAGACCAGCCGGGCGGTGAGCGTCATCGCCGGCCGCAGCCCCAGGGCCGCCGGCTCGGCCGCCTCCGGCACTGGGCTCAGCCCGAAGAGCGCGATCCCGGGGCGCACGAGGTCGAAGTGGGTCTGCGGAAGGTCGAGGGTGGCTGCCGAGTTGGCCAGGTGGAGGACTTCGGGACGCAGCCCCGCCTTCCGCGCGAGCGCGACCGCGTCACGGAAGTGCTCCACCTGCCGGTCGGATTCGGGGTGGCCAGGGGAATCGGCGTGGGCGAGATGGGACCAGATCCCAACGACCCGGACATGCCCGGACGCCTCCGCACGTGCAGCCGTCTCCAGCAGGGCGGGCCAGTGGGCGGGGGAGGCGCCACCGCGGCCCAGCCCGGTGTCGATCTTCAGGTGCAGCAGGCCCGGCCGGCCTGCAGCCGGTGCCGCCCGGGTCGCGGCCTCGACTGCCCAGGGGTCTCCGGCCGATAGTTCGATCCCGGCGGCAACGGCGGCAGCCCAGTCGTCACCGGGGCCCAGCAGCCAGGCGAGGATCCGGCTGCCGATCCCCGCTGCGCGCAGCGCCAATGCTTCGTGCATGCGTGCGACGCCGATCCACGTCGCGCCACCGGCCAGTGCTGCGCGGGCGCAGGGGACCATGCCGTGCCCGTAGCCGTCGGCCTTCACCACGGCCATCACTTCGGCGGAACCTGCCGCATCGCGCAGCCGAGCCGTGTTGGCTCGGATCGCCGCAAGATCGATCCGAGCCTCCGCGAGCGCGGGTTCTTCGTGAACCCGGTGCGCACGACTGATGACCTCGCGGCTGTTGGCCGCGTGAGAACTGCCGATCTTCACGCCATCGTCCTTCCAATGAATCCACCGATGCCCGGCTGGGTCATGGGGTGGAGCCATGGTGTCGATGGGGGGAACCCGCCGTCATCGTGTGAACGGCACTGTTCTTCGGCGGCCGGGAGTGCGGCTGGCACAACGCGCAGTGGATGTGCCGGACGCGGCAAGGGGCTCCCTGCTTTCTTGACGATTACCCCCTCACTGGGGCGGTCGGGCGCGGTGGTCCGCCTTGGCGTGCGGGGTGCCCTCTGCGCCGTAGCGGAGGGCCGTGAGTTGAAGGAGCAGCGCGGACCGGACCTTTGGACTGTCCAAGCGCAGCTCCACGATTTCCTGCAAGCGGCGCATCCGGTGGCGGAGCGTGTTCGGGTGGACGTGCAACCGGGCGGCGGCGGCCTTCAGGTCGCCCATCTCCTCCAGCCACGCTTCCAACGTCGGCACATGACTGGTGCGGCACTCGCGGTCGTGGTCCATGAGTCGTGGCAGAGGTCCGATGTCCGCGGTCCGGGCGATCGAGGTGGCCAGGGCCGTGCGGCGGAGGACCACCTCGGCCCATACGTCGTCATGGACAGCTTGGGTTTTCGCGACCAGGCCTGCCGTGAGCAGCCCGAGCGTGTCGTCGGCCTGCTCCCGGGAGACGGCAAGTTCCGGAATCGAGGCCGCGAGCCCGCCCACGGCGATGAGCGGTGTTGCCCGGCCGGTGGTCTCGCCGACCTCGTAGAGCCAGTCGGACTGGCGTCCGGAAGTGGTAGTCACCGCCTCGGCAGCCACGATGCCGTAGACCACGCCGCCGATATCGGCGGCGGGTGAGCGCAGACGTGACCCGGGGAACCGGGACAGCCGTTCCCGTACTGTCAGGCGCTGCGTCTCGGCCTCGTGTGCGTCCTCGCAGCGCAGGCCCACGGCGACCACCCGCCACGGTCCTGCCACCAGCCCGAGCAGGCGCGCCGCGTCCGCGGCACCCTCCTTCCCGTGCAGCACGCTCGCCACCATGTCCGTCAGTGCCAGGCGCTCCCTGTCGGCCTCCGCACGCCGACGGAGCAGGTGCAGGGCAGCGGCGTCTGCGGCGACTGCGAATGCTGCGGCTCGCTCGGTGGGGACGGGGCCCGGCACGATCGCCCAGATCGAGCCGAGGACGTCCCCGCCGGCATGTACGGGCATCACGAGCCGGGGCTTGCTGCCCCCGACGGCCGCGGGAACATATATGGGTCGCTTGTCCTGGACGATCCTGCGGAAGACTCCGTGCCGCCGGTAGTGCGCGGCCAGCTCGTCGGGAACGTGTCGGCTCATGATGGTCGCCACCCGTGCCTCGTCGCCGCACTCCTGCCGGGTGGAGTAGGCGAGTACGCGAGAGTTGCGGTCCTCGATGGTGACCGGCCCGTCGATGATGCAGGCGATCGCATCGGCCACCTCGAACAGGTCCCCGGCTTCGGCAACCTCCCGGCCCGCCGCGACCCCTGCGAGCCCCTCGCTGTCGAGCGCCGCGCGCAGCAGTGACACCACCTGGGCCCACCCTGCCCGATGTGCGACCTCCACCAGCGCCACTCCGGTGGCTCTCGCCGCCTCGGTCACCTCTTCGTCGACAGCCACCGGCGCCTTGAGCAGCAGCGCGGCCGCGGACTGCCGGGCACACACCGACAACAGCCGAAGGACCGCCATCCGGTCGATCAGGTTCACACCGAGAACCACATCGCCCGCACCCAGCTCCAACTCGCCGTCCGATTCGGCGATCACCACATCGCCCACCGGGACCGGAGCCCCCTCGGGAGCGCACACCTCTGACAGCACGGACGGTCCTACAGCGTCGAAAAGCCGCTGGAGACTGATCACTGGTCACCACCTGCTCGTTACATCCGGGTCGACATCGTGCACCATCGCCCGATGCCGGGCTCCGAGGATCCGTACCAGCCTCAAGGAGCAGCTGCATGCGTGCGCCGAGCACCGGCCCGGTGCGGGGCAGCGTGGACGTGATTGTCCCTGCATAGAACCGTGGCGACGCCGGCAAGCGGAGCGAGTCACTCGCAGTGAGCGCGTGGCGGCGACTTCCTGCATCCGTCTTGAGAGGCCCTGCCACAGGGTACTGGTGGGCCGCCGGCGAGGAGCCGGGTGACCAGCCCCTTGCCCTTGGGGGTGACCGGGGCCGGTCGGCGATCGGTCCAGTGGCACGAGCATCAGCCTGCAACCGTGTCGTCCGGCTCCGTCTGGACTGGCTCGTCACGATGGAGATGTGCTTGCAGCACCAGGGTCACGGCCAGTCGCTGTTCGGGATCCGACAGGTCCACTCCGTGGAGAAGGTGCTCGATGCGGCGCATTCGTTGTCGCACGGTATTGGGGTGGAGCCGCAGGGTCCGCGCGGCACGGTTGTAGTCGCCCCAGTTCATCAGCCAGGTCAGCAGGGTGGAGGCCAGCGCCTGCCGATCGCGGCCCTTGTCATCGAGCCTGCTGAGGTCGTGGATCAGGTCACACGGCAGGTTGGCGTGGGTCCGGCGGATGACCACTTGGGCCCATACCTCTTCGTAGCTGACGGCTGGGCGCTCCAGAGCCACGCCGGTGCCCAGCACTTCGAGGGCCTCCCGGTTCCTGGCAGGTAGGGCCGTCGCCGAAGAGGTAGGGCGACTTGCTCCGACCTGCCCGATACGCCCGTTCAAGCTCAGGGAGCGAGCCCAGGCCCAGCTACCCGGTCCGTCACCGTCTGTGAGGATCGCGAACACCAGCCCCTCCATGTCGGTGAGGATCGGATCGGCCCAAGCGTGACGCCGGAAAACGGTGCGCCATACGGCGAGGTCGTTCTGTGCGCTCGTGCCGTTCAAGCGGCCCAGCGCCGCCACCCGGACCTCTCGAGCGGGCAGGACCAGGGGCTCGGTCGAGGAGCTGTCAACGGGTATGCGGAACGCCTCACGGATCCGGTCCGCCGTGTAGCGGCTGGAGAGTTCTTCGTGCGCACGCAGTCGAACGAGCAGCAACCCCAAGGAACGTGCCATGTCGAGAAGGCGTTGCCGCTTCTGTGGTGTCAGCTCACCGTCGTGGATTGCCCAGATTGAGCCGATGACCTCGGGGCCGACGCGGATGGGGACAACCAGACGTGTCAGGAAGCTGGGATCCTCGATTTCGACCTTGAACGGCTCATGACTCACTGCAAGGCGGCGGAAGGTGCCTGCTGCGCGCAGCTGCGTCACGATCTTGTCTGGTACCGCGCGCCCCAGGATGCTGTCCATTCGTACTTGGTCGGTGATCTCTCCAAAAGCCGAGTAGGCCACTACTTTGCTCCGGAGGTCCTCCACCATGATCGGGGCGGCCAGCAGCTCGGCGATGTCGTCACTGAGTCGGAAGATCCGTTGGTGCGCGTCGTGGGCGTTGTCGAGTGGCGCGTGGACTTGTTGGAGCATGGCGTCAGCCATCGAGATGAACTGTGCCCAGCCGACATCCTCGGCCAGCTCACCCAAGGCGAGGTGGCCATCGGCGGCCCGATGCCGCACCCGATCATCGACAGGACCACGCAGCAGAACACCGGCCGCCTGCCGTTCAGTGGCGCTGTCCATCACCTCGAGCTGGGTCTCTGCCGTGAGGGCTCCGGTGGCGAGAACGAGCGCGCCGCCCACCGTCGCGCCGGCCGGGTCGCCGTACACGTGGAGCCCGGTCACTTCCACCGGCTGTCCCGCAACCAGCGTCGTGGTAACACCCGGGCCAAAGCTCTCAAAGATGCGACATGCGGTGACCATGCTTCAGGAATGTAATCCGAGAACATTCCAGGATGCCAAGAGTGGCGGAATCCGACATTCAATTGTGATGGGGGCTCCCTCCATGATGGGGGCCATGGCGAAGGCGATGAGTGATCGGCACCCGCGGCGTGTGGCCGTCGTCGGCGCCGGCATGGCGGGACTCTCCGCGGCTTGGTATCCCCTCCTCGCCGGTGTACGTGCCGCCGTCGGCAAGTCCGCGTCTTCTCCGCTTTCTCGCCCGCTTCGTCGGCAGCAGCACGCAGTGGTGCCGGGATGGTGCGATGGCGGCGCTCGCCCCGCTGAACCATCAAGGGCGCACTCCGAGCGACTGGTGCCCTCGAGACGAGGAACCACGAACTCACCGGCCACCCCGTTATCGACCAGCTGATCAGCAACGGCCCGAACGACGACACAGCCGGAGGGCGTGAGGGCCCCTGCCGGTCCCGTCCATGGCGTCGACGGGACCGGCGCCCCCATCATCCGAATGGTGGGCCTGTGACCGGATGGTGCGCCGATACACCACTGGCACACACGCGTCAGGCCGCGCGGCCTCGCTCACGTCCCGCTGGGGCGTGTTTCGAAAGTCCCGTCCGGCCTGTGACGCTACTTTCGAAACACGCCCCAGCCCATCCCACCCGACACGAATGTCTACGGACGTATCACGAAGGAACTCGAGCTTGTCCACGGAGAGCGTGAACACGTTGTCACGTGCACGACGAAAGGCGCGGATATGACCACCTCGAAGGTCCCGGAGGCGGCAACTGCTGACGCCTCCGCAGAGGGCTACGAGCGCGGACTCGGCAGCCGCCAGGTGCAAATGATCGCCATTGGCGGCGCGATCGGTGTCGGACTCTTCCTGGGGGCCGGCAAGAACATCGAGAAGGCCGGCACCAGCCTCATCCTGATGTACGCGCTCGCGGGCGTAATCATCTTTTTCATCATGCGGGCGCTCGGTGAGCTGCTCCTGTACCGCCCGGTCTCGGGCTCGTTCGCGGAGTACGCCCGCGAGTTCCTGGGCCCGTTCTTCGGCTACGCGACCGGATGGACGTACTGGCTGATGTGGGCCGTCACCGGCATGACCGAGCTGACCGCGGCGGCCATTTACATCAACTACTGGTTCCCGGACATCCCTCAGTGGACCAGCGCGCTTGCCTTCCTGGTGGTGCTCTTCGGCGTCAACCTGATCTCGGTGAAGATCTTCGGTGAGCTGGAGTTCTGGTTCTCGATGGTCAAGGTGACGGCCATCATAGGAATGATCGTCATTGGCGCGGGCGTGTTGACGCTGGGATTCTCGCAGGCCGGCGACACCGCCACGGTGAGTAACCTGTGGTCGCACGACGGCATCTTCCCGAACGGCATCGGGTCCAGCCTGATGACGCTACAGGGCGTGATGTTCGCGTACCTTGCTGTCGAGCTGGTCGGCGTCACGGCGGGCGAGTCCGAGAACCCGGAGAAGACCCTCCCGAAGGCGATCAATACCCTCCCATGGCGCATCATCGTCTTCTACGTCGGCTCGCTGATCGTGATCCTGTCGGTCGTGAAGTGGACGGAATTCCACGCCGGCGTGAGCCCGTTCGTGGCGGCCTTCGACAAGATCGGCATTCCCCTGGCGGCCGGCATCGTGAACTTCGTCGTGCTGACGGCAGCCCTGTCGTCCTGCAACTCGGGCATGTACTCCACCGGCCGCATGCTGCGCGACCTGGCGGCGAACTCCGAGGCGCCGAAGATCTTCGGCAAACTGAACGGGCGGAAGGTCCCTGCCGCGGGCATCACAGTGTCGGTGATCGTGATGTCGATCGGCGTGATGCTCAACTACCTGGTGCCGGAGAAGGCGTTCGGGTACGTCATGTCGGTCGCAACCGCGGCGGCCATCTGGACCTGGGCGATGATCCTGCTCAGCCACATCCGCTACCGCGCCAAGGTACTCAAGGGTCTGCTGCCGGCCTCTTCCTTTCCGGCGCCCGGCGGCACGGTGTGCAGCTGGATCGCGCTGACCTTCCTCGCCTTCGTCACGGTGCTGACGGCGATGGACCCCGATGGCCGGATCTCGCTGTACGTCGGCGTGGTCTGGGCGGTGCTGCTGACCATCGGCTGGTTCGTCGGCAAGCGCGGCAACCTGGCGGCTGAGGCCGAGCCGGACTACGCGAGTGCGACGTCGCGCTGACCCACGCGGGGTTCAGGGGCCCGTTCCACCGCTCAGGACTGCGATGGGCCTGACGTTCGCTTGCCCGGTGCACCGTGCGCCGCGTGGAGGTCGCCTTCTCCCAGTGCTTTGTCCCGAGATCTGCTGTTTGATCTGTGGTGTCGGGTCGCGCCAGGAGATGGCGGCTTCGCCGGTGAGACGGCGTGCCATGAGGCCGGTCGTGGCGAGGTGGATCACGGCTTGGACAGCGTGGTGCATCGATGCCGACGGCCCCGGGCGGCACCGAGATCGGTGGGGACGCCGCCCGTGCGGCCAACGGACTTCCCGCCCAGGGCCGTGCTGACCCCGTCGTGAGCACGACGCCGCCCCGGGCCGTGGGCTCGGGGCGGCGGGCGGGATCTCCGACACGCGGCAGGAAGCCGGAACGTGGTGAGCGGGGCGCGTCCGCGTCCGGACCGCGCCCGCGCCACCCACCGACTGCGCACCCTGCTTGTACTGACGATCTCGAAGTCAACCGCTGACGCATGCGGGCCTGCGCCGTCCGAACACCAAAGGTCACTCGGCGAAGGTGAGTGAACGAAGGTCAGCGTCCAGCATCCGGATCAACTCACCGACCCGTCCCCCGCCACTCGGCGCCGCAGGGAAGCGTTTGAGCACGTCAACGACGGTTGGCGTCGCACGATGCACCGTCTGCTCAAGGTGCCTGGCGCCAGCGCTCCGATTGTCCTCGGCGACCAGCTCAGCCGCTCTGGCCGCATAGGCGCCGGCTCCGAGAATGTGCTTGACCTGGGTGGCCTTGGCCAATGGATGCAGGTAGGCGGCGCCTGCCGCGGACATTGCTGCCCACGCTGCCTCGCGCGCAGCCGCAGTGTCCGCGCTCTTGGCCGCCTTGAGCGCCGCCAACGCCGTCTCGCGCAGAGATTTCCCTCGTTCACCGCCCCGAGCAAACTCCCACGCGGCACTGACAGCGTCTCGAGGCCGCGAGTCGCCCGGCTGGTCGGCCTCGAATATCTTGAGCACCACCTCTGCACACGTTGCCGCGAACGCGGCGACCTCACGAAGGTCTTGCTTGCTCAGAACGATCTCGCCCACTTCCCCTGTCATCGTTTCATCTTCCATGACTGCGCTGGAGGGTCGGGGCGGCTCTGGGCAGCCCATGTCGACTGGGTCCCAAGCAGACGGGATCGTAGAAGGCCGCCCAGCCACAGCGAGCAGGAACCGGCCAGGCGACCGCTCCGTCGGACGATCTGCTCGCCGGACTGCCGCCCACGGCCAGCGTGAGCACTCCGAGAACCGATCACACCAGCCCTGTGACCTGCGAATTCAAGTTGGCGGAGGCTCATTGTCGGTGCACGCACGGGATTCCGGGTGCCTCGCACTCCCTCACCGTGGTGGTCGCCGGAGTGGGGTCCACTCCCCAGTGCTTGCCGGAGTGGAGTCCACTCCCCCGATGCGCACCACGGTGGACTGCACCCCCCACACGCCGGAGCCGCGCCTTCGTTACAGCGGTCCCCGGGGACGTCATGGCGGATCCCACGGGGCCCGTGGTGGTGAGGTGGGAAGGCTCGTGCGGGTTCAGGGGATCATCACACAGTGGTTCTCGATGACCCGTCCCCCGCGATCGAGACCGCCGCAGACGGCCAGCCTCGGGTAAGCCCTGATCTCCCGGTTGACGACGAACCGCCACCGCGAGACGTTCGCCTTGGTCCCCCGGTAGTCGCCGACGAACGCACGCAGCGTCCCCGGCAGGCCGTCTCTCGTGGTGACGGTGATGTCCTGGACGTAGTCGCGGCCCTGGAAAGCAGTGGCGACGCAGATATAAGTGCCGCAGGTGGACTTCACTTCGGCACTCGCAGGCGCTGCAATCGCCAGCAGCAAGCCGCTGACGGCGGTGAGTGCAGCCGTGACCGTGGTGATTCGAAACCGTGTCTTACAAGCGCTGGCCATAAGCCTCCCCCTGTCTTCACATGCACTGATTCACCCACTGATTCAGGGGTATCGCCGAGATACGGGTCAAAGGGGCAATGAGTTGATCTTGAAGCCCTGATGGCTGTTCAGCTCTCCGCTTCATCCTCGGCAAGGATGCGGTAGACGGTGGCGACTGAGGGGCGCTTGCCCTGGTTCTTGCCCGAGGTGATGACGAGCTTGCGGGCGATCTCGGGGACGGGCACACCGTTGGCCCGCAGACTGCGGGCGTATGCGGCCATGTCGTCGTCGACGACCTTGGGGCGTCCGCCGTGCCGGCCGCGCTCGCGGGCGGATGCCTGGCCTTCGAGGGACTTCTCCCGGATGTACTCGCGCTCGGACTCCGCCATGCCGGCGAAGAACGCGAACAGGGCGGCGCCGTGTCCGGAGGGGTCGTAGACCCCTTGGAGGGGGCCGGTGAGGAGTTCGAGCTGGATGTCGTGGTGGCGCAGGTCCTCGGCGATGGCCAGGAGCTCGGCGGCGCCGCGGCCCAGGCGTTTCATCTCGTGCACGGTGAAGATGACCCGTTGGTGAGGGACGGCCTTCTTGATGGTGCGGGCGAAGTCCATCGCCTTGGTGAACTCCGGCCGAACCTTGACCCGGGTGCTGATCTTCTCCGAGAAGACCGGGTCGCATCCGGCTTCCGCCAGGGCGTCGAGTTGGCTCTGGAGTTCTTGCTGGGCGGTGCTGCACCGGGCATACCCCACCCTCGTGGGCTTCGTGGTGGCCTCGGGCGCCGCTGCGTCGATCGCCGGGCCCCTCTCCCACGCGCGGCCGGGGCCGCGGTCGGCGGGGGTCTTCACCTCCAGCTCGGCGCGGAGCTGGGGGACGAGCATGAAGCGCGGGGTGTGGTACTTCGGGGCGACTTTGCCGCCGCGGGTGCGGCAGGTGCTTCCGGCGGGCACCTCACAGGTGGGGCAGTCGAACTGTTCGACGGCGGCGGCCGGTTCGGCGAGGTCTGGCATGTCGCAGAACCTATCGCGAGCGGCTTTGTGCGAAAGCTGTTTTGCGAGAGGTTGCGAGAACGAAGATCAGGGATAGACCGGACACGGTCCGGTGGGAGTCTCTGGTCTCTCAGAACTACTCATTTCTGCGAGCACGGAGCGCGACAGCCTTCACTAAGGGTGATCACGCCCGAGCTGTCGCCGATCTGGAGTTCGTTCCCCCAATCCTGGGCCGCCGCGAGGTTGTCGGCACCGCTGAGCGCCTCCGCGCGCGAGTCCGCCTCCCGCTGCCGGGCTGCTCCCGAAGGGGGCTCAGCGGGCCGTCTACGGGCTCGTGTTGCGGACAACTGCGGCCCGGTCCGGGGAATGGGAACCTGGTTCGGCGTGCCAGGCAGCGAACTGGTCGGTCACGCCCGCCATCGTGCGGCAACGGTCGCGATGGCGCATTCGGGGTGCGGCGCTGAGACATGTTTTACCGGTTATCCCATGTTGACTTGTCACGGAACTCTCATCCTGGATCTGTCACTTGGAGCTTTCATTGAGTCATCACAAGCACCGCTGGCACGTCCATGATCATTAGCTGGTGCAGCACCCCTCAGACGGCTGAACCGTTTGATGCTGCGACGTCAGGGTGGCTAGCGTCTGAGGCATGAAGACGACGATGCCCGCCGAGCGGGACATGCAGCAGGAAGCCACCGCAACCGGACGGGACACGCGTACGGCGGTCCTTACCCGCTCGGTTCGGGCCAACGTGCCACTGCGCAAGATTTTCGTGCAGGCGAACGCAGGGGGCGACAGTCGGCACGGGCCCCTGAAGGACTTCGTGACCGGGAGGGACCTGCGGGGCCTCAAGGCTTACCTGCTCATCGTGGCTGCGTGCAGTAACGGGGAAAACGGCTGGTCGACCACGCACGACAGCGCGGTGTGGGCGCGGCTGATGGACATTCACATGACTGCGGATGACCAGTCAGCCCGCACGGGTGCCTGGCGGGCCCTGCTCCGGCTGCGTGAGCGCAAGCTGATCGACTGCTGCCGCAGCGGGACCATGATCACGGTCACCCTTATGCGCGAGGACGGCAGTGGGAGGCCGTACGACCGCCCCGACGGCAAGACCGAGGAGAACCGCTATCTCCAGATCCCGGCCGCGTTCTGGACGACGGGCCGTGACGAGAGTCTGGACTTGCCCAGCCTGGCCCTGTTCCTGGTCGTCGCCCGCGAGAAGAACTGGTCGGCCTTCCCTGCAGAGAAGGCCCCTGAGTGGTACGGCTGGTCCGCCGACACCCATGAGCGCGGGCTGAAGAAGCTGATCGCCCTCGGGCTTGTCGAGCGACGCGAGCACTACATCAAGGCCCCCCTTGCCCCGCTCGGCTTCACCAAGACCCACCAGTACAAGCGCACCGCCATCATGCAGCCGCGCAGGCCCCGGAAGAAGACGGCATCTGCTGGGCGATGAGCCGACCGTGCCTCGCGCTCTGCCGTCCATCTAGCACCCCAGCACGCAAGGGGTTATGCCCCATCTTCCGCCTGCGGACAGTCCACAGGCCCGCCCAAAGGAGGAAATCTCCCATGTCCGCCACCACCAACCAGCCCCCGCCTTCGGCCCCGCAGCCCTCGGGCACGGACCCCGTGCTGCTCCTGGTGCTGGGAATCGTCGTCGTCCTGGTCCTGGGCGCCACGCTCTACCTCTGTATGGTCCACCCCTCGCTGGCCGGTCCGATCGGAGCCGTGGGCGGGATGGCCTCGGCGCTGGCCACCACACTCGGCGTGGCGATCGCCCTCCGCCGACGCTGAGCTCAGGCCGCCCGGCCAAAGCCTTCGGCAGTCACGTTCTCGTCGCGGAGCTGGGTGAAGTCGACGTCCAGCTTCGGGTCGTACGCCTCGGGCTGGATGCCGACTTCGTGTGTGCTGTACTCGCCGAACCGGTTGATGTGCTCGGTCAGGTACGGCGAGATGTGGGCCAGGTCCTCCGGCTCGATCGTCCAGCCCTCTTCCAGCAGTTGCCGCACGATCTCGGCGATGTCCAGGGCGTTGTGGAAGATGACCGCGTTCGTGAGCAGCGCGTTGAACTTCATCGCCTTCTCCTGCTCGACGGGGTCGTTGTCCGCGATGACGCCGCGGTTGCCGAAGCCGATCCACTGTGAGAAGCCGTTGAATGCTTCGGTCTTGTTCGTCGCCGCTGTGACCCGCCGGCGAAGCGCCGGATCGGAGAGGTAGCGCAGCAGCTGGACGGTGCGGATCACGCGGCCGACTTCGCGGAAGGCGGCGTAGGTGGCGTTCTTCTTGGATCCCGAGCGCAGCCGCTTGAGGAGCGTGGACGAAGAGATCGTGCCCTCGCGTACGGAGACCGCGACCTTCATCAGGTGGCGGAACTGGGACTCGATCAGGTCCCAGTCGATGACGTTCTTCCCCAGTTCGCCGAACAGTGCGTCGATGTGCACGTACTCGGTGGTCTTGCTGGGCCGGTAGAAGGTCAGGCCCTTCCAATTCCTGATCCTGGGCATGAGATCGAAGCCCAACAGGTGCGCGAGCGCGAACACCGGCTGGGACTGGCCCTGGGTGTCCGCATGCACGGTGGTCGGCTTGACCTCGGAGGAGTTCTTCAGCAGGCCCTCGATGATGTAGACGGCCTCCCACACCCCGCACGGGATGAAGTGCGTGAACAGCGCGACGTAGGTGTCGGAGATGTGGTGGTAGGCGATCCCGCCCGGCTTGCCGTACCGCACCGACGTCTCGGCGAGCAGATTGTCGAGGTAGGTGTCCATGTGGGTGCCGTCGGCCGCCACGGTGGTGCCGTCGCCCCACGCCTGGGAGATGTCCAGGCGGGCGTGCGCGTTGACCAGGTCGGCGATCGCCTCGTTCAGCAGCACGATCGAGAAGTGCCGGTTCGCCACATAGGCCAGCTCGTGCCCGCTCACGCCGGGGATGTGGCGGGCGGCCTCGTACGGGCCCATGTTGGTGCCCTTCACGAACGTCGTGATGACGTAGCGGCCGAAGGGATCGTCCAGCTTCGGCTCGTTGCCGGAGGCGGGGCCGAAGCGCTGCCACCAGTCCACCCAGTACGCGGTCCTCGCCACGATCCCCATGAGCGAGCGCTCCGGCATCCTGGCCTTGATCTCCTGCTCCAGGCGCTTCGCCGAGGGCCGCTGTCCCTCCGAGCGGTGCGGCTTCAGCGACGGGATGCCGGTCTCGGGGTCGATGATCAGGCCCTCGTTGTCCGGGTACCCGGCATCCGCCGCCGCGGCGGCCGCGGCGAGCTTGTCCTGAAGCTGCCGGCGGAAACAGACCGCGTCGAATCCGTCGGTCTCGCCCTCCTCGCACAGGCCGA
Organism: Streptomyces sp. CB01580; assembly: GCF_001905795.1. Taxonomy (GTDB): domain Bacteria; phylum Actinomycetota; class Actinomycetes; order Streptomycetales; family Streptomycetaceae; genus Streptomyces. Next base: position 91,377 of record NZ_LIXJ01000011.1, on the reverse strand, counting down.
CCTCGACCAGATAGGTGCCCAGCTTCTCCTGCACGACCTCCCAGTCCAGCAACTGCTTGGACCAGTCCGCGTACTCCTCCGAGCCGACCACCGCGACATCGCCGGTACGCAGTTCCTCGGCGAGCGCGGTGAAGACCATCGCCTCGAAGTGCTTGCGCACGAACTGCCCCGTACGGGTCTTGTCGACCACGGCCTTGCGCCAGTTCTGCGTGGCGAAGGAGATGTCCACCTCCTTGCCCTCCTCGTCGAAGGCGGTGATGTACTCGCCACGGGTGTGTCGGTGCCGCATCGCGTGCGCGAGCGCGTCCAAGACCCGCCGGTCCTCGGACGTCTCAGTGAACTCCAGCTTCTCGGCCAGGTCGAACATCACCGCGCGGTCCCGGCCGATCTGCCCGTACAGCAGCACCTCCCAGAAGTTGCCATGGTGGGCGGAGACCTTCTCGATCTGCTCGTACTGCTGGTCGAACCCGCCGAGCTCCTCCACCGCCTTCGTCACGGCGCCGAGCCCGCCGGCCTGCACCAGCAGGGCCTTGGCCATCGCCAGGACCGCCGGAGAGACCTTGCCGCCCAGCCGCTGGGCGACCTCGTCCACCGGCGCCTCGTCGTCCAGGCCGTCCAGGGCGTGGCGGGCCTCGGCGGTCATGGCCGCGGCCTTCTGAACCGCCTGGTGGGCGGGGCCACCGTCGTCGATGTTCTTGAGCACCGTGCGGTAGTTCCCGATCAGGGCCTCGACGATCTCCCGCTCGGCGAGCCGGATCGCCTCCAGCTCCTCCTTGGCCCTCTTGGTCTTCGTGGCCACGCGCTTGGTGAACATCGTCGCCAGGTCGTCGCGGACCCGCATCCTCGCCTTGTGCGCCAGGCACGCGATCAGCGCGATCTGCTTGATGGGGGCGTAGTCCCGCAGTTCCGAGGCGTCCGCCGCATCCGCCTCCCCGGCAAAGTCGGTGATCTTCCCCGTGGCCACCGACTCCATCCACACCAACGTGTCGCCGAGCTCATCCAGCCAGTCCAGGCGCTTGGCCAGGTTCTTGAAGTGTGACCAGGTCGGCCCCTTGGCGGGCTTCTTCAACCGGTTGAACAGCGTCGTGCCATCCGAGTCGCGTTCCTCCAACAGCCGCAGCAGTCCGGCCCGCTGAACGGTGCTCATGCGGTCATGGATACCCGCGCGGATCGAGGCGTTCACCTCGGTGCGGATCTTCGAGGCCATCTTGTCGAAGGTGGAGAACCCGGGCAGTTCCAGCCCGGCCTCCACGACCTTCTCCAGCGCAATGTTGATGAGATCCGCGGGCCGGTTCTTCGCCGCAGCCTCCTTGCGGATCGACCGCTCGACAATCCGCCGGGCCTCGCCCTGGTCGTACTTCACGCCGGCCCTCTTGCGGACCAGACCCCGGTGGTGCTTGGCCGTGCGCTCCGCCCGATACAGCGGCAGAGTGCCCTCCGGCAGCTCCACCTGGCGCCGTACGAACTCCACCACCTGCTCCGGCACGTCCTCCAGCGCGGGGAAGCAGCCCATGCGCTGGTAGGACTTCAGCATCAGCAGCAGGGCCAGCAGATGCTCGTCACCATCCGTGGCGTCCGCCGCCCACTGAAGCTCATCGCGAGTCGGCGAGAAGAACAGATGCAGTTCGTGCGCGGTGATCAGCCGCTTGAACCGCGGGTACGCGGTCCGCTCGATCGAGGTCACAATCCCGCTCCGGGCCCAGACGACAACAACATCACGACCAACGACGCTGAGCCGAACGGGTGACGGGATCGAGGCGCTCAGGGCTTCAAGATCAACTCATTGCCCCTTTGACCCGTATCTCGGCGATACCCCATTCACACTGTGGCGGGCCGATCTCGGCGCCCGCAGGAGAGACACCCGTTCGACACGCGACGCACGCTGCTTCGCACCGATCGGCCAAGGCGGGTGCCGGGCAGCGAGGCCCCGCACCGCCGGTCCGAGGACCTCTGACCCCGATACGTTTCGCCGCTCTCGATCCGGGCCTTGTTCCGGGCAGACTCCCGCTCGGCCGCACGTCCTCGACACACACGGACCGACCATCACCGGGGTGCCGCTCTCCCGCTGACATCGGACGCGACCAGGGACGGCTGGCGGCACGGGATGGTGACCCGGGCCTCCGCCAGGACGATGCCCGTCGCCGCGTCGCGATGTACGGGGACGTACGGGCCCCAGTCGGCGTCACCGGGCTCGATCGGGCAGCAGCGTGAACGAGGGACAGGTAGCAACCGGGGTATGCCAGGGGCGTGTGCATCTCCGTCGCACCTTCGCCCATGGCGATCCGGGCGGAATGGAAGACGGGAAATGCCACTCAGCCACGGCACATGGGACACGGCCGCCGAGCCCGTGTGACGGCCGACGGCCGCCGCTACCGTCCCGGTGTGCTGTCGCGCACGACCGGCTCCGCAGGGAGCAGCAGCCCGCTCGCCGGGGCGGCGGCGGGATCCTCGACGGCGGTGATCAGCCGGTCGACGAGGGCGTGGGCGATGGCGGCCAGGGGCAGGCGCGCGCTGGTGAGGGCGGGCTGGAGCAGCGTGCAGAGCGGGATGTCGTTGAAACCGGTGACGGCGACGTCGTCGCCGACGGTGAGGTTTGCGGCGCGGATGGCCTGGTAGGCGGTCAGGGCGAGCCAGTCGCTTGCGCATACCAGGGCGGTCGGGCGGTCGGGGCCGGTGAGCAGGCGCTGGACGGCGTGGGACAGCGCGGCCGGGTTGTCGTCGGGGACGCCGACCTCGAAGGCGCCGTCGGGGGCGGCGGCCGCGGCTTGCAGGAAGCCGGCTCTGCGGTCGGCGAGCCAGGGCAGGGACGCGGCGGAGTTGAGGTAGCAGATCCGGCGGTGGCCCTGGTCGAGCAGGAGTCCGACCAGGGCGGCGGTGGCGGCGGTGGAGTCGATGTCCACCCAGTTCTGCGGGCGGCCGGGGGCGGTGCGGCCGAAGGCAACGAACGGGAAACCGGCCTCGGTGAGCGCGTCGACGCGGGGGTCGTCGTGGACGACGTCGGAGAGGACGAACCCGTCGACCTGGCGGGCCGCGATCAGTCCGTTGAAGGACCTGGCGACCGCTCCGGCGCCCTGCTGGGGGTCGGAACGGAACACCAGGATGCGGTGGCCGACCGCGTCGGCGGCGGTCACCAGGGCCTGGAGGAAGCCGCCCATCAGAGGGTTGGGGTCGGCGGGGTTGTCGGCGGGGGCGGGATAGCCGATGACCTTGCGGGTGCCGGTGCGAAGGCTGCGGGCGGACTGGTCGGGCTGGTAACCGAGTTCGTCGATGGCGGCGGTGACCCGGGCAAGGGTGGTGGCGCGCAGCCGGTGAGGTGCGTTGAGGGCGTTCGAGACGGTCTGGCGGGAGACTCCGGCCGCGTGTGCGACGTCCTCGATGGTCACCTGTCGAGCGGTCATCGTTCCTCTGTGGTCGGCGGGCTGGGGGCGACGGGTGGCTCCCCCAGCCCGCGGTTGTCAGTGCTCGCGGATCAGGGTGAGCAGGCCACCGGTCGGCACGGTCACCGGGTTCGCCCCGGCGACGAGGTCGAGCACGGTCTCGGACAGGATCTCACCACGGCAGTCCTGGACGCGTGCGAGGGCCTGTTCCGGTCGGGTGGCGGTCAGGAGCACCGCAGGGTCGCCGTCCGCGTTGGCGACGAGCAGGGTCTGCGGGCCGTCCGCGGCGTGCCGGTCGGGGAGGGCGACGGGCAGCGGCGCGTAGCGTGCGACCACCGTGGTGTGGTGGTCGTGGGCGCGGACCAGGGGGTAGCCGAGGTCCGGTCGCGTGGGTTCCAGGACACCGAGTTGGAGGACGTCGGCGTACTGGCGGAAGACGCCGAGCCAGAAGCGCAGGGTGGCGAGCTGGTCGGGGCTCTGGGCGGCGAGGTCGACGGAGATCTGCGGCACCGAGAACAGGGCGTTGACGAGGTGGACGGCGATGGCCTCGGGCGTCTCGGCGGAGTTCCACATGATCATGTCGGCGTGGACGGCGAGCGGGCCCGCGGTGAGTCGGCAGTCGACGGTGCGCTGGCGGTTCTCGGCGGGGCTGAGCGGGCAGTCGGTGGCGCGGATCATGGTGGCGTACGGCCACAGCCCGGGGCTGACGTACGGCTGGCGGTGCTCGACGATTATGTCCGGCCGGGTGCGGCGCAGGCGGGCGTCGAGATCGGCGAGCAGTTGGAGTACGCCCTCGTGGACGTCGGTGTGGTCGGCGCCGGCCGGGGCGGGCGGGGGGTCGGTGACGGCGAAGCGGTCGATGAAGTCGAGCTTCAGACCGTCCATGTCCCACTGCTCGACGGCACGGGAGACCTTCTCGACCAGGTAGGCGCGGACCTCGGGGTGGCGGGGGTCGAGCACGGCCGCTTCCAGGTGGGGCTCCTCCCGCAGGATCAGGTCCTTGAAGCGGTCCCAGGCGTCGTTGTGCCGGCCGATGAACGGCAGTGCGTACCACAGGAGGTAGGCGAGGCCGAGCCGGTGGACCTCGGCGACGTGGGCCGCGGGGTCGGGGAAGGCCGCCGGGTTGGGCTCCCAGTCGCCGCAGTGGCCGTAGCCGCGGGCGCGGTCGGTGGTCTGCCAGCCGTCGTCGACGATGATGCTCTCGCAGCCGACGGTCGCGGCGAGGGCGGCCTGGCGTTCGACGGCGGCGGTGTCGACGTTCTGGTGGAGGCTGTACCAGGTGGAGTAGGCGGGCATCCGGGCGGCGGGGGCGGTGCCGGGGTGGTGCAGGCCCTCGGCCCACCAGGCGGTGACGGCCTGCAGGGTGGCGGCGAAGTGGCGGCCGCTGAGGTCGATCCGCAGCCGCAGTGGCGGCCCGTCCGGAGTGAGGTCCTGTTCGACGGCAAAGGCGAACTCGCCGCTCTCCTCCACTACGCCGGCGCCGACGCGTACGGGTGCGGAGGTCTCGCCGGCGGCTGCGGTGCACAGAGCGCGGTCGTCGGCGCCGATCAGACTGGCGACGGGGGCGCCCAGGGCGAGCGAGACGGTCCGGGGGGCGATCCAGGACGGCAGCAGCCAGCGGGAGGCGTTGGTGTCCGGGGTCCAGTAGGCGGTGGCCGCGATGCAGGGGACCCGCCATTCGGCGCGGACGGTGGCCGCGGCCGACGTCGTGACCTCGATCAGGACCACGTTGTCGCCGACCGGGGTGACGGTGGTGTCCAGCCGGTCGCAGCCGAGCCCGGTGAGGTGGACGGTGAGCGGGGCGTCGGTGGAGTGGAGCAGGCCGGTGGCGAGCTGCCGGTGGACGACGGTGTCGGGGGTGGCCACGGCCGGCGTGTTCGGGCGCCAGGCCGGGACGGGCTGCTGCGGGGTGGCGTCCTGGGAGGCGGTACCCGGCTCGATGAGCGACTGCGGGCTCTCGGTGAGCTCGTCGGCGGGGCGCGGTTCGGGGGTCACGGTGGTCACTCCTTGGTGGCCCCGGCCAGCAGGCCGGAGATGAATTGGCGTTGCAGGACGAGGAAGAGGGCCATCACGGGGATGGCGGCGATGCCTGCGGCGAGCAGGACCTGTGCGTAGTTGGTGGTCGACAGCCCCTGCAGGGTGGCGGTGGCCACGGGCAGCGTGTACATCTCGGGGCTGCGCAGCGCGATCAGCGGCCAGACGAACTGGTTCCAGCCGCCGAGGAAGACGAACAGCGCGAGTGCCGCGATGATCGGCCGGTTGACCGGGATGACGATCCGCCACAGCACCCGTAGTTCGCCGGCGCCGTCGACGCGGGCAGCGTCGAGGAGTTCGTCGGGCATGGAGCGCAGTGCCTGCCGCATCAGGAAGATGCCGAACGGGGTGACCAGGCCGGGCAGGATGATGGACTGGTAGGAGTCGATCAGGCCCAGTTCCATCATCATCTGGAAGATCGGGATCAGCATGACCGTGTCCGGGATGACCAGGGTGCTGAGCAGCAGGACGAAGAAGAGATTGCGCCCGCGGAACTCGAACTTGGCGAAGGCGTATCCGGCCAGCACCGAGACGGCGACCGCACCGATCGTCTGGACGCCTGCCACCAGGAGGGTGTTGAGCAGGACCCGGACGAGTCCGATGGACTCCTCCAGCCCGCGGAGGTTCTCCATGAGGTGGCCGCCGGGCAGCAGTTTCGGCGGCCAGGAGAACACGTCCTTGTCCTCCTGGGTCGCGGCGATGGCGAGCCAGTAGAACGGGCCGACGCAGAGCGCGAAGGCGCCCGCGAGCAGCAGGGTGAGCAGGGGGCCACGGGGCTTCACCGGCGCTCTCCCATCAGGCGGACCTGCACGATGCCGAGCACGGACACGATCAGCGCGAGCGCGTAGGCGATGGCAGAGGCGTAGCCGAAGTCGAAGTACTTGAAGCCGTTGTTGTAGAGGTACATGGTGACCGTCAAGGTGGCGTTGTCGGGGCCGCCGCCGGTGAGGACGTACGGCTCGTCGAAGAGCTGCAGGGTGCCGATGGTGGAGAGCACCACGGTGAGAAGCAGGATCGGCCGCAGCTGGGGAAGGGTGATGGAGAAGAAGCGGCGGATCGGTCCCGCGCCGTCGACCATCGCGGCCTCGTACAACTCCTTGGGTATGCCCTGCAGGCCCGCGAGGTACATCACCGCGTTGTAGCCGGTGTAGTGCCAGGTGATGACGAGGACGACGCCCACACGGGCCCAGAAGGGGCTGCCGAGCCAGTTCACCCGGTCGACGCCGAACAGGGAGAGGACCCAGTTCAGCAGCCCGGCGTCGCGGTTGAGGATCACGGAGAACATCACGCCCGCGGCGACCAGGCCGGTCAGCGAGGGGACGAAGACGCCGAGTCGCCAGAGCGGGCGCAGCCGGACCTTGGTGGAGTTGAGGGCGAGGGCGACGAGCAGGGCCAGGCCGAGCATCAGCGGCACCTGGACGACCAGGATCAGCGCGGTGTTCTTCAGCGCGGTCCAGAACAGCGGATCTTCCAGCAGGCGCCGGTAGTTGGCGAGTCCGGCGAAGGTCCTGTCGTCCCCGCTGCCGGTGGTGAGGCTGATCCAGAGCGAGGAAGCTATGGGGTACGCCTTGAAGATCGCGAAGCCCAGGACGGCGGGCATGATCAGCAGGTAGGGGACGGAGCCGCGGGTCAGCAGCCGGCGTCGGCGCGGGCGGGCGCGGCCGGTGCGCGCGGGGGTGCCGCGGCCGGCCGGGGTGACGGTGGCGGGAGCGCGTTCGGACGGGGCGAGGGTCATGGTGGTCAGGCCGCCTGCTGCCGGCCGGTCTGCTGGGCGAGCCGTTCGGCTGCGTCCCTGAGGGCGCGGGCCGGGTCGGCGTCCTTGAGCAGCACCCGGCTCTGGGCGTCGCTGGCGAGCTTGAGGGCTCGGGTGTAGTCGCCGGTGAAGTTGGTGGGTTCGGAGCCGGAGGAGAGCGTGTCGACGAAGGTCTTCAGCACCTTCTGGCCGCCGTAGAACGGGTGGGGCGCGCTGAACCTCGGGTCGGCGTACGCCGCGCCGAGAGCGGGGAAGACACCGCCGGAGGTGAACATCCGGTTGATCTCGGCGGGCTTGGTGAGCGCGTACTCGATGAATCGCCAGGCGGCCCGGCGGCGCTTGCTGGAGGCGGCGACGGCCAGGTAGGTGGAGTTGACGATGGCGCTGCGCCCGCCCCCGGGAACGGCGGCGGGAGGCTGCATGACGCGCCATTTCCCCTTCTGGTCGGGGAACTTGGTGGCCAGGTACTCGACGGCCCAGGCGGGGTCCGGGGAGGTGGCGAGCTTCCCCTGGCCGAGCAGGCGTTTCCTGGTGCCCTGGCCCGCGGTGTCGGCGAGCAGGCCGCCGTCGTCGAGCCGCTTGATGATGGTGAGGGCCTGGACGGCTTCCTGGGAGGCGAGCGTGATCTTGCCTTCCTGGTTGAAGTAGAAGGCGCCCTGGAGCTGCATCAGGTTCTGGAAGAAGTCCATGTCCGGGGTGGTGCCGGGCTTGTCGAGTCCGAGCAGTTGGGCGCCGGTGGCGGCGCGGATCTTCGGTCCGGCGGCGATCAGGTCGTCCCAGCTGCTGATGGCGGCGGGGTCGACACCAGCCTTCTCGAAGTAGTCCTGCCGGTAGAACAGCCCGAGCGGGTTGACCTCCCACGGGAGGGCGTGGGCGGCCTTGTCCTTGCCCATGACGGTCGGCCACAGCCCCTGGGCGAAGTCGCTCTTGTACCGGTCGGCCCCGAGTCTGGACAGGTTGGCGAGGCCGTCGGGGAACTTCTCCAGGTAGCCGGGCAGGTAGTCGACACCGATGTGCAGGACATCGGCGAGTCCCTTGCCGCTGGAGGCGAGGCCGACGGTGATCTTGTCCCAGATGGCCGGGTTGCCGACGTCCTGGATGTCGACCTCGATGCCGGGGTTGTCCCGCTCGAAGGAGGGGACGACCCCGCGCAGGGCTTCGGCCGCGGTGGTCCAGCTCCAGACGGTGATCCGGCCGCTGTCGCCGTCGGCGCCGGCGCTGTCGCCCGATCCGCTGCCGCCGCAGGCGGACAGGCCGAGCCCGGCGGCGGAGGCGGTGGCGAGCTGGAGCAGTTGGCGGCGGCTCAGTTGATGGGGCATGTCGGCTCCTGGGGATAGTGGGTTGTGCGGTGAGTGAGGGTGTGCAGCGCCTCGGCAAGCAGGTCCGCCGCGGCGCCCGGGGTGGAGGCGTGGGGAGACAGCCGGATCCACTCGTCGCGGCGGGTGGTGATCAGGCCGGCCGCTTCGAGGGTGTGGTGGACGGTGGCGGGGTCGTGGCCGGGCAGGCGGAAGGTGCCGATGCCGGCGCGCTCGTGGGGGCCGAGTCCGTCCAGCAGGATGTCGGCGCCGGCCCGCCGTGCGCGGTCGAGCAGGTCGGCAAGGTTGGCTCGGATACGGGCGCCGACGGCGGCCGGGCCGCCCTGGTCGAACAGGTCGTCGATGGCTGCGCCGATGGCCGCGGCGGCCGGGAAGTCCGGGTTGGTGGCGAGGTGGGCGGCGGCCCCGGGCAGCGGCGGCGCCGGGTGCCGAGGCGCGAAGGGCTCCGCGACGCCGGCCCATCCGCCGAGCCCGGGAGCCAGGCGCTCGGCGCACCGGTCGCGGATCAGTAGCAGTGCGGCTCCCCAGCCGGCACGTAGCCACTTCTGGCCGCCGCTGACGAGGATGTCGGCGGCGTCCGCTTCGAGTGCGACGGCACCCAGGCCCTGGATGGCGTCGACGATCAGCAGCCGATCGGGCCCGAGGACCTCCTTGAGGGCGGCGAGCGGCGCCAGGTGGCCGGTGAGCGAGTCGACGGCGCTGACGGTGAGGGCGGTGACGTCGGGAGTGAGGTGGCGGCGCAGGAGGTCGGGGGTGATGTGCCGCTGCCCGGCCGGGTCGACGAGGCGGACCGCGGGGCCGCCGCGGTCGGCGAAGCGGAGCCAGGGGTAGAGATTGGCGGGGAACTCGCCTCGGGGCACCAGGACGGTACCGGGGCCGTGGAGTGCGGCGGCCACGGTGAACAGGCCGTTGCTGGTGGACGGGGCGAGGGCGATTTCGTGCGGGCGGGCGTCCAGCAGCCGGGCCGCCGCGGTCCGGGAGGCGTCGCTGAGGGCGAACAGCCGGTCGAGGTCGGCGGGGTCGACGCGGGCGGCGAGCGCGGTCGTGGCGGCGAGCGCGGCGGCGGCCGGGCGGGAGAGCGGGCCGACCCTGGCGTAGTCGAGGTAGCCCGTCCTCGGACCGTCGGCGGGACCCGGACCGGAGGCCGCGGGGGCGGCGGCTTCGGGCGCCCGATGAATTTGATCGTTCAAAAATCTGCCCTAACGGAGCCTGTTTTGTGCACTTCCAGGAATTTGAAGGATCACATTAGGGAGATCGGGTCGACCCGGCAAGAGGTTCAGCGCAACTGCTTTCCGGCGAGCCGGCCGACTTCGCGCGGACGGGCGGCATGCGCAAGTCCGTCCCGGTCCCGCGAATCTCTCCCCCACGGCGCGGGAGGGCCCCTGAAGGACGGCAAGGAGTTCCGCTTCGCCCGGCCGGAGGCCTGGGGCGAGCCGGGCAGCCACCGTGCAGGTCACCCACCGGTACGGCGCCTGGCGTGGAACGCAACCACCCACGACTGGCCACCCGCTCGGCATGGATCGACCGGACCAGTGGACTCCCCCTCGTCGGGGGTACGGTGATCCGCCTCCAGGCCGACCACCTGCCCGGCGGAAACGGCACACTGCTCCGCAGGAACTCGGCCTGAGCACCGCCCGTGCGGGCCAATGGTGCAGTCGCGTATCAGAACTCCCCGAAGAGCTCGGTGGAGTTGCCCCGGCGGCCGCCGGGCACGTGCCCGTCCCACTGACCGGCAGCGACTACCTGGAACTGCTGCCGGTACGGTGGCAGGCCATCACTGAACGCGGGATCCGTCTCCCTCACCGCACCTACGACTGCGACCTGCTGGGCCCCTACCGGGGCCAGGACTCCGATGTGGTGGCCCGCGACGGGAAGTGGCTGCGCCGCGCCGTGACATGCCTGCACGGTTGATCCATCATCTGACCTGCACGAAGTACTCACGAACCCCGGATAAGCACCGATCCGACCGCTCGCCCCAGCCAGTCAGGCGTTGTCGTGGGTGGTGCCCACTGCGGTGGGTGTCCGGCGGAGGGTGTGCTGGACGGCGATCACGGCGGCGTCGTCGGTCAGGTGGCCGCCGACGTGGGCGAGCAGGTCGGTGCGCAGGTGGTGGATCAGCGCGGAGGGGCTGTGGAGGGTCCAGGAGGCGGCGCGCTCGGTCAGCGGGTAGAACACGCCCAGGGGGTCCCGGGCCTCGATCACTCCGTCGGTGTGCAGCAGCAGCAGGTCTTCGGGCTCGAAGGTGAAGGTGTCGACGTGGTAGGCGGCAGCGGTCAGTTCGCCAAGGCCCAGAGGCGGGGCGGGGCGGGTGGCGTGCAGCGCGGAGGCATGCCGACCGCGCAGCAGCAAGGGGGGCGGGTGCCCGCAGTTGACCACGTGGATGAGCGGCAGCGCGTCGGGGATGTCGAGAAGTGCGGCGGTGATGAAGCACTCCCCGGCCCTCTCCGCCTCGGAGGGCTCGGCCAGGTTCCAGCACACGCTGTGGTCCAGATAGGCCGCGAGCTCGGGCAGGTCGGCCTGGCGGTGCGCGGACTCCCGGAAGGCGCCCAGCAGCAGGGCGGCGTCGCTGATCGCGGTCAGGCCCTTGCCCATCACATCGCCGATGATCAGCCGGGTGCCCGTGGCAGTGCGGATAGCCGCGTACAGGTCGCCGCCGATCATGGACTGCGACTGTGCCGCCAGGTACATGGAGGCCACCCGCAGCGGGCCGATCCGCCGCGGCAACGGCCGTAGCACCGCCCGCTGCGTGGCCTCCGAGACCATCCGCACCAGCGCCAGCTCACGAGCGCGCCGCTCGTTCAGATAACAGAAGACCGTCACGATCACCGACACCACCAGCAGGGCGACGAACTGCGAGTCGAAGTCCATCGTGCCGAGCAGGTGGGCGTCCAGGCCGATGACGAGCATGCCCACCATCGCAATGGCGGCGATCGCCCCGGTGACGAAGGTCGAGGCGAAGGACGCGGTGAGTGCGGGCGCCACGATCAGCAACGACGGCCCCAGCGGCAGGCCGAGCGCCACTACGTCCACCATCACGATGACCACGATCAGAGCGAGCGGAAGCACCAGCAGGGCGTCACCGGCCTGCCGTGGTCGACTACGCTGCGTGAACCGCTGCAGCAATCCCATGCCTTCTGCATACACCCGACCAGGCAGCCGCGCAGGTGTATGCACCGCCATCTGCCATCCAGCGAGCGTCAGCGCGAACGCGGAGAGTTCCGCCAGGCGCTTCTCCGCCTGGCGGACGTGGCGCGGCGTGGCGCACCGGCTCGGTGGCTTCGCTACGGGCCTGGTCATCGCTTGGCTGATCGCCCGGTGCTGACCCATGCCGCACCCGTCGGGCCCGTCACTCTTCCAGTGACGGGCCCGACTCAGTGGCTCGCGGCCTGTGAGGCCTTCGGAGGAAGACTCATTCCGTGCGAGGCTCAGCTGCGATGATCTTCGCGTCGCGGTCGCACCACACCGTTGAAGTGCCTCCAGAGGCAGCCCAGTTGCCGTAGTGCCAATACCTGTACTTCCTGGCATCCAGCGTCTCGCACCTGATGGCGAGGAAGAACGATCCGCCAGTGCAGGAGATCCTCGCCCCCTTGTGACCGCCGCTGCCGTCGATGATCTGCGGATAGCTCGGACAGATGAGCGCCGTGGTCCCGGCCGAGGCCGGCGACGCGAGGCCGAGCATCCCAGCGCCGGCCAGCGCGACAGATGTAGCGACGGCTGCGACCCGAGAACGAATGGACATGTTGTCCTCTCCTGGTGGTCCTTCGGCGTACGGAGGGAAGGAGGCTAGCCGTCCCGGCCACGATTCGGTAGAGGCCTGCCGGCACTGCAACGGTCTTTGTGGTGACGGTTGCAGCCCACCAACTGCACCGGCAGCAACATCCCCGTCCCGCACTGCGCCGGCTGACACAACAGAGAACTCAGCACGCGGCGTCGGTTGCGGTGCATCGCAAGGCGGAGGAACGTCCGCATACCGGATGTATGCGGACGTTCCGACAATGCAGCGAGGTGTCGTAGCTGACGCCGCGCGCCCGCCAGGGGTTGCGGGACAGCCCTTGGGGTGACCTTCACTCCGTCACCCCGAGCAGCGTCGAGTAGGCACTTACCAGCTGGCGCCCCGGCGCGTGATCGGGTTCAGCGTGCGCGGCGAACTGCTCAACCGTCCTGCGAGAACGGCACTGCCCGGATTCCAGGGCCATGACTTCGTCGAACGCCTCGTCGAGATCGCCGATGTCGTGGGTCGAAACGAAGTCGGGGTACTTCAGGGTGACCTCGACGGTGGCCGTGGTGCCGGGGGGAGGTCGAGCAGCTTGACGGTGAGGGCCTCGCCGACGCTGCCGACGGCCGGGACCGTCGAACCCGTGACGTCGACGGTCGAGGGGGCAGGGGTCCAGCCGGCGAACTCCATCCCGTCCGGATGTGGTATTTCACATGTGACACTACAACCATGGATGACTTCCTCAGACTCTCCGCGAGCACCGCCAGGTTCACCCACGGCGCCCCTCGCGCCTTCTCCTTCGGGGACGACGGCCGCCTCCTCTGGTTCCTGCGCTCCACCGGTCCCACGGATCCCGTCGACAGCCTCTGGGTTCTCGACACCGCCACTGGCGCCGAGACCCTGCTCGCCGACCCCCGCGCCCTGTGGACCGGGCCGGGCGACCTCCCCGGCCCCCTCCCCCTCGCCGAACGCAGGCTGCGCGAGCGGACCCGGCTCGTCGCCGCCGGCATCGGGGGCTACGCCCTCTCCGGTGACGGCCGACGCGCCGTCTTCGCCCTCTACGGACGGCTCTATGGAGTCCAGGCCAATGTCTCCACCGCCTCCACCGCCTCCACCCTCGGCCCCGAGGAGATACCCACCGCCGGTCCGGCCGTGGACCCCCGCCCCAATGCCGACGGTTCCCGCACCGCGTACGTCAGCGGCGAGGTCCTCCACGTCGTCCCCGGCGGCCGCGTCAGCCCCGCCGACGGAGCCCGCTGGGGGCTCGCCGAGTTCGCCGCCGCCGAAGAGCTGGGCCGCTCCCGCGGTCACTGGTGGTCCCCCGACGGGGTCACCCTGCTCGCCGCCCGCGTCGACGAATCCGCCCTCTCCCGACGCTGGTTCGCCGACCCGGCGCACCCGGAGCTCCCGGGCGAGGACTTCGCGTACCCCGAGGCGGGCGGCCCCAATGCCCGCGTCGAGCTGTGGGTACTGGGCCCGGACGGCGCGCGGACCCGGCTGGAATGGGACGCCGGGACGTACCCGTACGTCTCCGACGCCGGGTGGGAGGCAGCGGACGAGATCCTGCTGACCGTCCAGGACCGGCTCCAGCAGACCGTGCTCCTGCTTTCCGCCGACCCGGCGACCGGCAGGACCCGGGAACTGTCGCGGACCACGCACCCCCACTGGGTGGACCCGCTCATCCCCGGCACCCCGGCGCGCCTCCCCGACGGACGGATGCTGACCGCGGCCGACACCCCCGGCGGAGCCGCCCGCGCCCTCGCGGTGGACGGGGTCCTGCTCACCGGCGACGGCATCCAGGTGCGTGCCATGGCCGGTGTCCACGAGGGGCGGCTGCTGATCGAGGCCGGGCAGCGCGATCCCGCCGAACAGCAGGTGCTGCTCCTCGACCCCACCACCGGCGCCCTCACCCCGCTCGCCGACGGGCCCGGGGTGCACAGCGTCCGGGCCGGCTCCGGGAACCTGCTGCTGACCACCGCCGACGCCGACGGTATCCGGCACACCGTACGCACCGCCGACGGCCGGGAGCTGCGCCCCGCCGACCTGTCGCAACCGCTGCCGTACCGGGTCGAGCCCGTCCTGGAGCGGGTCACCGAGCACGCCGTCCCCACCGCCCTGGTCCTGCCCCGCGACCACGTCCCCGGCACGCGGCTGCCCGTCCTCATGGACAGCTACGGCGGCCCCGGCATGCAGGACGTCTGCGCCGAGCCGCGCCGCTGGCAGCACCGCCAGTGGTGGGCCGACCAGGGCTTCGCGGTGGTGACCGTGGACAACCGCGGGACCGCGTACGTCTCCCCCGCCCACACCCACGCCATGTACCGGGGCTTCTCCGAGGTCACCCTGGAGGACCAGGTGGCCGCGCTGCACGCGCTGGCCGCCCGCCACCCCGACCTCGACCTCGGCCGGGTCGGCATCCGCGGCTGGTCGTACGGCGGCTACCTGTCGGCGATGGCGGTGCTCCGCCGCCCGGACGTCTTCCACGCCGCGGCGGCCGGGGCCGCGCCGACCGACTTCCGGTACTACGACACGGCGTACACCGAGCGGTACCTGGGCCTGCCCCAGGAGAACCCCGAGGTGTACGAACGGGACTCCCTCATCCCCGACGCCGCCGCGCTGTCGCGGCCGCTGCTGCTGGTCACCGGCCTGGCCGACGACAACGTGCACCCCTCGCACACCCTGCGGCTCTCACAGGCCCTGACCGACGCGGGCCGCCCGCACCAGCTGCTCGCCCTGCCCGGTGTCACCCACATGACCCCGGGCGGGACCCGGGAGAAGGTGATGGCGCTGGAGCTGGAGTTCTTCCGCCGCGAACTCGGGCTGCAGCGCCCGGGACCGCGGTAGTGGCGGCAGGGCCCCGGGGACGCCTTCGCCCCCGGGGCCCTGCCTCTTTCTTCCCGTGATCCCCGTCAGTCACCCGGGAAGTGACACGCCACCTCGCGCGAGGCGGCAAGCTGCAGCAACGGTCGCTCGGTGCGGCAGATCTCCCGCGCCTTGGGGCAGCGCGGGTGGAAGGTGCAGCCCGGGGGCGGGGCGGCCGGGCTCGGCGGGTCGCCGAGCAGCACGATCCGCTCCCTGCGTCGTTCCGCCGCCGGGTCGGGCAGGGGTACGGCGGACAACAGCGCTCGTGTGTAGGGGTGCTGGGGGCTCTCGTAGAGGGACTTCTTGTCTCCGATCTCGACGATCCGCCCGAGGTACATGACGGCGACGCGGTCGCTGACCCGCTTGACCACCGAGAGGTCGTGCGCGATGAACACGTAGGCGAGGCCGAGTTCCGCGCGGAGGCGTTCCATCAGGTTCACGATCTGGGCCTGGACGGAGACGTCGAGCGCGGACACCGGCTCGTCGGCCACGATCAGCCGGGGGCCGGTGGCCAGCGACCGGGCGATGCCGATGCGCTGGGCCTGGCCGCCGGAGAACTCGTGCGGGTAGCGGTCGATGTGCTCGGGGATCAGGCCGACCAGCTCCATCAGCTCGGCCGCGCGCCGACGGGCGTCGGCAGCGCTCCGGCCCTGTACCAGCAGAGGGTCGGCAATGATCCGGGCCACGGTC
Source organism: Streptomyces sp. CB01580 (assembly GCF_001905795.1). GTDB lineage: Bacteria > Actinomycetota > Actinomycetes > Streptomycetales > Streptomycetaceae > Streptomyces. The sequence continues at coordinate 75,633 of NZ_LIXJ01000011.1, read as the reverse complement.
TGGCGGGGGTTGAGGGAGGAGTGCGGGTCCTGGAAGACCATCTGGATGTCGCGGCGCAGCGGCCGCAGGGCCCGCTGCGAGATCCGGCTGATCTCCCGGCCGTCGAAGGCGATCCGGCCCGAGGTGGGCTCCAGGAGCCGTACGAGCATGCGGCCGGTGGTGGACTTCCCGCAGCCGGACTCCCCGACGAGGCCGAGGGTCTGCCCGGCCGCCAGGTCGAAGGAGACCCCGTCTACGGCGCGCACGGGCGCCCCCCGGCGCCCGGTCGCGGTCCGTCTCCCCGGGAAGGTCATGGTGAGATCCCGTACGGACAGCAGGGGTCCGGCGGCCGAGGTGTCCGTCCCGGTGACGGCGGTGGTGGCGGTGGTGGTCATCGGGCAGCCTCCTCGGCGGCCTGGGAGCCGGCGTGGTGGCAGGCCACCGTCCGCGCCGGCCCGTTCGTGTCCCCGTGGGCCAGGAGTTCGGGGCGTACGTCGGCGCAGGGGCCGGCGGCGCGCGGGCAGCGGGGGGCGAACGCGCAGCCGGGCGCCGGGATGAGCAAGGAGGGCGGGGAGCCGGGAATGGAGGGCAGCGGCACGTCGTCGGCGGTGTCGAGGCGGGGCAGCGAGTCGAGCAGCCCCCGGGTGTAGGGGTGGGCGGGGTCGGCGAACAGGGCGTCGGCCGGGGCCTGTTCGGCGGCTCGGCCGCCGTACATGACCAGCACCTCGTGGGCGACGCGGGCGACGACGCCCAGGTCGTGGGTGATCATGACGACGCCGAGACCGCGCTCCTGCTGGAGGCGGGCGATCAGTTCCAGGATCTGGGCCTGCACGGTGACGTCGAGGGCGGTGGTGGGCTCGTCGGCGATGAGCAGTTCGGGTTCGCAGGCCAGGGCCATGGCGATCATCGCGCGCTGTCGCATGCCACCGGAGAACTGGTGCGGGTACTCCCCGGCCCGGCGGGCGGGTTCGGGGATGCCGACCTCGCCGAGCATGTCGACCGCCCGCTGGCGGGCGGCGGCCCGGCGGGCCTTGAAGTGCACCCGGTAGTGCTCGGCGATCTGCTCGCCGACCGTGTAGTAGGGGTGCAGGCTGGACAGCGGGTCCTGGAAGATCATGGCCATGCTGCGGCCGCGGACCTTGGAGAGCTCCCGCTCGGACAGGCCCGTCAGCTCCCGGCCGGACAGCCTTACGGAGCCTGCGACTTCGGCCCCGGCCCGGTGCAGGCCCATGACGGCGAGGGAGGTGACCGACTTGCCGGAGCCGGACTCCCCGACGATGCCGAGGGTGCGGCCGGCCTCGACGGTGAAGCCGAGCGAGTCGACGGCCCGCACGGTGCCGCGCGGAGTGGTGAAGGTGACGCGCAGATCGCGTACCTCCAGGAGCGGAGCGTCCATCAGTACCTCACCCTCGGGTCGACGACGGCGTACAGGAGGTCGACGACGAGGTTGGCGACGACGATGAAGAAGGCGGCGAGCAGGGTGACCCCGAGAACGACGGGCTGGTCGGAGCTGACCAGCGCCCCGTAGAAGAGCCGGCCGATGCCGGGGAGCCCGAAGATGGACTCGGTGATGACGGCTCCGGCCAGCAGCCCGCCGAGGTCGATGCCGAAGATGGTGAGGATCGGGGTCATTCCGGAGCGCAGCCCGTGTTTGACGACGACCGTGCGCTCGGGCATGCCCTTGGCTCGGGCGGTGCGGATGTACGGCTCGGCCATCGCCTCGATCATGGAGCCGCGGCTCTGGCGGGCGTACATGGCCGCGTAGAGCAGGGCGAGGGCGGTCCAGGGCAGCAGCAGGTTGGTCGCCCAGGCGAGCGGGTCGTCGGAGAAGGCCTGGTAGGTGGGGTAGGGCAGGAGTCCGGCAACGCGGATGACCCCGTAGATGAGCAGAACGGAGGTGAAATAGACGGGCAGGGAGGCGGCGGCGACGGCGCCGACCATCAGGGCCTTGTCGGTGACGGTGTCCTTGCGCAGGGCGGCGGTGACGCCGGCGCCGAGGCCGAGGAGGAGCCAGAGGGCGGCGGCGCCGAGGGCGAGGGAGGCGGAGACCGGGAGCCGGTCCATGAGCAGGTCCCACACGGGCAGGGAGTTCTCGTACGAATAGCCCAGGCAGGGGAAATCGCAGGCGACTGCGTACTGGCCGGTGCCCAGGGTGCGGCCGGTGAAGATGCCGGTGAGGAAGTCGGCGAACTGCCGCCACAGGGGCTGGTCGAGGCCCAGGTAGGCGCGTACGTCGGCGAGGCGCTCGGCACTGCAGGTCTTGCCGCAGGCGGCGGCGGCCGGGTCGGCGGGCAGGACGTAGAAGATGAGGAAGGTGACGGCGGCGATGGCGAGGAGCACGCCGACGAGGGCGAGCAGGCGGCGGGCGAGGTAGAGGATCACGTGCGGCCGCCCCTCGGGTCGAGGATGTCGCGCAGGGCGTCGCCGAGCAGGGTGAAGGCGAGCACGGCGAGGAAGAGGAAGACGCTCGGGATGACGAAGTACATGGGGTCGGTCTCGTAGAAGGCGACGGACTCGGCGATCATCTGGCCCCAGGAGGGGGTGGGCGGGCGCACGCCCACGCCGAGGTAGCTGAGGGCGGCCTCGGTGCTGATCATCCCGGGGATGAGCAGGGTGGTGTAGGCGATGACGGGGCCCGAGACGCCGGGGAGGATGTCGCGGGTCAGGATCCGCCAGGAGCCGGCGCCGCCGACGCGGGCGGCGTCCACGTACTCGCGGTGTCTGAGGGAGAGGGTCTGGCCACGGACGACGCGGGCGACGCCGGGCCAGCCGAAGACGCCGATCACGACGGTCATGAGGAGGATGCGGTTGACGTCCTTGGCGACGGACAGCATCGCGATCATGAAGATGAGGGACGGGAAGGACATGGTCAGGTCCATCAGCCGGGACAGGACGGCGTCGGTACGGCCGCCGAAGTAGCCGGCGGCGATCCCGGCGGCGGTTCCGGCGACGACCACGATGGCGGTGGCGGCGAAGGCGATGAGGAGGGAGATCTGGGCGCCGTGGACCACGCGGGCGAACAGGTCGCGGCCGGTGACGGGTTCGACGCCGAGCCAGTGCTCGGGGCTGATCCCGCCGAAGGAACCGAGGGGCTGGCCGCCGAGGTAGGGGTCGACGGCGGACTTGTCGAACTCCTCGGGGGACCAGCCGCCGAGCGAGCCCAGCCAGGGGGCGGTGGCGGCCATCAGGACGAAGAGGAGGACGACGCAGAGGCTGACGCGGACGGCGGGGCGGCGGCGGAGCTCCCGCCGGGCGAGCTGCCAGGGGCTGCTGCCCGGCAGGGCCTCCTTCACCTCGCGGGCTGCGGGGGTGGATGCGGTGGCGGTCATGGCGGGCCCGTCAGCCCTTGCTCTTGGACGGGTCCTTGAGGCCGACCGTGGCGTAGTCGATCGTGCCGGTCCAGACGGGGTGTCCGTAGGCGCCCGCGATGTTGGCGCCGACGAGCAGCGGCTTGCGCTTCAGCAGGACCGGGATGGACGGGGACTTCTTCATGATCTCGGCGTCGAGGTCGATCCATGCCTGGTTGGCCTGCCGGGCGTCGGCCATGGCGTTGATCTCGTCGATCCGCTTCATGGTCGCCTCGTCGCGGAACTGGGCGTTGTTGCCCTGGTTGCCCTTCTCCTTGATGGTGCGTCCGTCGAAGACGAAGGGGATCCAGGTGGAGCCGGAGGGGTAGTCGGGGCACCAGCCGGTGAGCGTCATGTCGGGGGTCGTGGAGAGGTCACCGATGACGTCGTAGTAGGCGCCCGGGTCGATGGTGTCGACGACGACCTCGACGCCGGCGCGGGCCAGGCCCTGCTGGATGGCTTCGGCCTTGCCCTTGTCGCCGGTGGAGACGGCGAGGGAGACCTTGAGGGTCTTCTTGCCGGCGGCCTTGAGCAGTTCCTTGGCCTTGGCCGGGTCGCCGGAGGGGGCGATCTTCAGGGTGTCGGCCTGCTCGCCGCCGGAGAGGGCCGGGGGCAGGTAGGCGGTGGCCACCTCGTTGAGGGCCGGTCCGCCGCCCGCGGTGACCACGGCCTCCTTGTCGACGGCGTACTGCATGGCCTCGCGGACCTTGGGGTCGTCGAAGGGTGCGCGGGAGTTGTTGAGGTGGAGCATCTCGGTGCAGCCCTGGGACTCGGCGAGCATGCGTGCCTTGACGTCGGGCTTGGGCAGCACCTTGGGGGTGCTCTCGGGCCGCATGTCGGAGTACTGGACGGCGGAGGCGTCGGCGCCCTCGCTGGCGATGATGCGGTCGTCGATCTGGCCGCCCTTGAGGCCCATGACGACGACGAACTTGTCGGGGTAGGCCTTGCGGACGGTATCGGTCTTCGGGTCCCAGTGCTCGTTGCGGACGAGCACGAGCTTCTTGTCGCGGTCGTACTTCTCGATCTTGTACGGGCCGGAGGAGAAGGGGCGGGCGTCGTACTGGGTGCCCTTCTCCTGGGAGGCGGGCACGGGCGCGAAGGTCGGCAGGGTGGCGGTGGCGGAGAACTCGGCGACGGGCCGCTTGAGTTCGAAGACGATCGTGCGGTCGTCGGGGGTCTTGACCGAGTCGAGGTGCTGCCCCTGGAGGGGGCCCTTGTAGCCTTCGGCGCCGGCCAGGTACTGGGCGGCGTAGTCGGGGCCGCCGGTGAGGTCGGGGGCGAAGGAACGCTCGACGTTGTACTTGATGTCCTGGGCCTTGATCGGTGAGCCGTCCTCGTACTTCACGCCTTCCTTGAGGGTGAAGGTCCAGGTCCGGCCCCCGTCGGAGGGGGTGCCGAGGTCGGTGGCGAGGTCGGGGACGAGTTCGCTGCCGCCCTTGCCGGGCTCGGCCTTGAAGGTGACGAGCGTGCGGTAGAGGAGGCGGGTGCCGAAGTCCATGGTCGGCATGACCCAGTTGCGTGCGGGGTCGAGGTGGGAGAAGTCCTGGTTGGACAGGACGGTGAGGGTCCCTCCCTTCACCGGGGTCCCGCCAAGGATCTTGCCGTCGTTGACGGCGGCGGGGTTGGCGCCTGCGCCGTTGCCCGCAGAACCCTTCTTGGGATCGGAGCAGCCCGAGGCGCCGAGTGCGAGTGTCGCCACCAGGGCGGTGGCGAGGGCGAGTTGGGTGCGCTTGGTCATGGGTCACTCCAGTGAAGGGCCGCACTCTAGGATGTGACCGGTAACATAGTAATGTGAAATTGCACTGCACAAGAGGTTCGCACCGCCGTTATCCAGCCGTGTCCAAATCGGCTCGGTTCAGGGGTGGTCGGGTGGGCCCGGACGGCGGAACGACGCCCACCGTCCCGGACGGTGGGCGTCAGCGCCGGTACCGTGAGGCAGGCGGTCCTCACCGGGCCCGTATCCGGCGCCCGGTGTCGCCTCCTTGACGAAGAGCTCGGCCCTGGTGGACGGGTCCATCAGGAACACACCCGCGGCGGCGGCCGGGTCGGCGCGGAGACTGCCAGCAGGCCTCCGGCGGCCACGGTGACGGCGCGAGCGCGGCGCATCGGGCTTCGAAGGTTCTGTTCCCGAATCAGCGGAAGGTGGCCGAAAGGGCGCAGACACCGAGATGTCCGCACCCTTTCGACGCAGTCTGCTGATCCGTCACATCCTCGAGCCGAGGCCTCCGGTCGGCCGGCCGACCGGCTCGTCGCGGCCCTGGGCCCACAGCGAGCGGACATGGCCGAGGTGGCGCAGCATGCACGCCTCGGCCGCCTCGGCATCACCGGTGAGCATGACGTCGAGCAGCTCGACGTGCTCCTCCGCCGAGGAGACCAACTTGCCGGCCTCGTCCAGGCCGGTCAGACCGTAGAGGCGGGAGCGCTTGCGCAGGTCGCCGACGGTCTCGACGAGGCGGTCGTTGCCCGCGAGGCCGAGCAGGGTGAGGTGGAAGCGCCGGTCCGCCTCCAGGTAGCCGATCAGGTTGTGTTCGCGGGCGCTGGTGACGATCTCCTCGGCGATGGGGCGCAGGGCCTCCAGCTGATCCGCCGTGGCGATCTTCGTGATCCGGCCGATGGTGGGGACCTCGATCATCGTGCGCAGTTCGGTGTACTGGTCGAGGTCGCGCTCGCTGACCTCGGTGATGCGGAACCCCTTGTTGCGGACCGGCTCGACCAGGCCCTCCCGGGCGAGGTCGAGCATGGCCTCGCGCACGGGAGTGGCCGAGACGCCCAGTTCGGCGGCGAGACCGGGCGCCGAGTAGACGCTGCCCGGGCGCAGTTCGCCCGCTATCAGGGCCGCACGGAGGGCGTGGCCGACCTGGTCGCGGAGTCGTTCCCGGGCCTTGATGAGACTGCGCTGCTTCAGGTCGCCCATTACTTCCTCCGAGAGCCCTCACCACCCGCCGACGTGCAGGGCCCAGCGTACAATGTCACGTTTCGCTGTTGGCCTCGGCGGCCCCGAACAGTGCGACCGCCACGGCGAGATCTTCCCAGGCCATGCCCACGCTCTTGAAGAACTGTGGACGACCTCGCGCCCCGCCCGCCGGGATCCTCCCGTGCACGAGGTCGGCGAGGGTGCCCGTGATGTGGCCGGGCCCGATCGCACCCTCCGCCTCCGGGACCAGCAGGTCCCCGGCCTCCCGCAGTGCCGCCGCCCGCGACTCCACGTACACCGCCGCTCGTTGCACGAGGGCGGTGTCCGTCTCCCGGGCGGACGGTTCGTGCGAGCCGACGGCGACGACCACCGCGCCCGGCCGCACCAGCCGCCCGTCGAAGAGCGGCTCCCGGGCGGTGGTGCAGCAGACGACCAGATCCGCGTCGGCCACCTCCCCCGCCCCACCCGTCCGGGCGCGCACGCCCAGGCCCTCGGCGTGCGCGGCGAGCCTCCCCGCCCGCCCCGGGTCCCGGGCGACGACGACCACCTGCTCCAACGCGCGCTCCGCGAGCACGGCTTCGAGGTGTCCGTACGCCTGCGGTCCGGAGCCGAAGAGCACCAGCCGCAGCGGCCGCCCGGTCGGCGCCAGGTGGCGCAGCGCGAGCGCCGAGACCGCGGGGGTGCGCAGCGCGGTGAGGACCTCCCCGTCGAGCAGGGCGAGCGGGCGCAGGGTGGGGCCGTCGAGCAGGAGGTAGTTCCCGGTGATCCGGGGCAGACCGCGGGCCGCGTTGCCGGGCACGACCCCCGCGATCTTCACCCCGGCGTACGCCCCGGAGGCGGCCGGCATCAGCAGCAGTTCTCCGGCGGGGACGGGAAACGCGGTGCGCTGTGGGCACGCCTCCGGGTCGAGCCCGCCGCGCAGGGCCTCGGCCAGGGCATCGGCCGCGGCGGCCGGGGTGAGCAGCCCGGCCAGCTCCTGCGGGCCGAACTGCGGGATCCCGGTCACAGGAGGAAGCCGACGCCGAGGGCGTCGTACGGGTCGACGGTGAAGACATGCTCGCCGGTGCGGTAGGCGGTGCCGGTGACCTCGGTGACCCCGCCGGGCAGGATCCGCCCGGTGAAGACGGTGTCGGCGACCGACTCGTGCAGCAGGTCCTCGCCGGGACCGAGCCGCCCGTCCTCGGCCAGCAGCGCGAGCCGCGCGGAGGTGCCGGAGCCGCAGGGCGAGCGGTCGACCTGCCCGTCGGCGAAGACGGTGACGTTGCGCTGACGCGGCCCGGAGGGGGTGTCGGGAAGTTCCTCGTGGAGGATCACCCCGTAGACGCCGGAGAGCAACGGCCCGTCCGGGTGCCAGGTGGCCGGGTGGGTGGCCAGCGCGGACCTGATCTCCCGTCCGGCCCGCACGAGGTCGGGCAGGGCGGCGCGGGAGACGTCCAGGCCGAGGTCGCGGGCGGCGACGGAGGCGTAGCAGGCCCCGGCGTGCGCGATGTCCGCCTCGGCGAGGCCGAACGTGGTGGCGACGGGCACCTTGCGGGCGCTCACCCGGGCCGGGACGTTGCGGAAGGTGACCCCGGTGGTGCGGCCGGAGTCGCGGTGGACGGTGGCGGTGACCCGCCCGGAGGGGACATCGATGCGGACCTGGACGTCCCCGTCGTCCGGGGCGGCGACCCGGCCGCTGTCCACCGCCCAGGCCCCGAGGGCCATGGTGCCGTGTCCGCAGGCGGTGGAGTAGCCGTCCTTGTGCCAGAACAGCACCCCGAAGTGGGCGCCGTCGTCGTCGGGCGGGACCACGAACCCGCCGTACATCCCGGCGTGTCCGCGCGGCTCCTGCACCAGGAGCCGTCGTACGTCGTCCAGTGTGCCGCGGCGCGGGGCGGCCGCGGATCCGCCGGATCCGACGGCGGTGGCGCAGCGCTCGGCGACCGTGTCGCCGGGGACGGGCGGGAGTGCCCCGGCGACGATCCTGAAGGGCTCGCCCGCGGTGTGGTAGTCCACGGTTCGGACAGTGGTGGTCACAGGAGAAACCCTCCCGGGAAGGGGTCGGCGGGGTCGAGGAAGTACTGGGCGGTGCCGGTGATCCAGGCCCGGCCGGTGACGGTGGGGACGACCGCGGAGTGCTCGCCGACAGTGGTCTCCCCGATCAGGCGACCGGTGAATTCGGTACCGATGAAGGACTCGTTGACGAAGTCGGCGCCGAGGTCCAACAGGCCGCGTGCGTGCAATTGGGCCATGCGCGCGCTAGTGCCGGTCCCGCAGGGCGAGCGGTCGAACCATCCGGGGTGGATGGCCATGGCGTGCCGGGAGCGGCGGGTGTCGGAGCCGGGTGCGGCGAGGTAGACGTGCTTGACCCCGGCGATGGAGGGGTTCTCGGGGTGGACGGGCCGGTCGGCGGAGGCGTTGACGGCATCCATGACGGCGAGCCCGGCGGCCAGCAGGTCGTCCTTGCGGGCCCGGTCGAAGGGCAGCCCGAGGGCGTCGAGTTCGACGAAGGCGTAGAAGTTGCCGCCGTAGGCGAGGTCGTAGGTGACCGTGCCGAAGCCGGGGACCTCTGCCTTGAGGTCGAGCCCCGCGCAGTAGGAGGAGACGTTGGTCAGGGTGACGGCGGTGGCCGCCCCGTCCTCGACGCGGACGTCGACGGTCACGAGCCCGGCCGGGGTGTCGAGCCGGACGGTGGTGACGGGCTCGGTGACCGGCACCATGCCGGTCTCGACCAGGACCGTGGCGACCCCGATGGTGCCGTGCCCGCACATGGGGAGCAGGCCGGACACCTCGATGTAGAGGACTCCGAAGTCGGCGTCGGGGCGGGTGGGCGGCTGGAGGACTGCGCCGCTCATCGCGGAGTGGCCGCGCGGCTCGTACATGAGCAGCGTGCGGATGTGGTCCATGTGCTCCATGAAGTGGAGCCTCTTGTCGGCCATGGTGGCGCCGGGAATCACACCGACTCCCCCGGTGATCACCCGGGTCGGCATGCCCTCGGTGTGCGAGTCCACCGCGTGGTAGATGTGGCGGGTGCGCATTGCGTTCCCTTTCCTCCCCTTCGGGTTCCCCCGCGGGGGCTAGTTGAGGCCCTCGGCCAGGACTTTCTCGGTCGCGGCGCGGACGGCGGCGTCGGTCTCCCCGGTGAGCGGGAAGCGCGGCGGCCGGGTGGGGCCGCCGGGCCGGCCGGCCAGGTCCATGGAGAGCTTGATGGCCTGCACGAACTCGGTCTTCGAGTCCCAGCGGAGCAGGGAGTGCAGGGACTTGTAGAGCGGCAGGGCGGTGGCGAGGTCTCCCGTGACGGCGGCCCGGTACAGGGTGGCGCAGGACCTGGGGAGGGCGTTCGGGTAGCCGGCGATCCAACCGACCGCGCCGGCGAGGGCGAATTCGAGCAGGACGTCGTCGCCGCCGATGAGCAGGTCCAGGCCGGGGGCGCGTTCGGCGATCTCGTAGGCGCGGCGCACGTCGCCGCTGAACTCCTTTACGGCGACGATGGAGCCATCGGCGTGGAGCCGGGCGAGCACGGACGGGACGAGGTCGACCTTGGTGTCGATGGGGTTGTTGTACGCGACGACGGGCAGCCCGGCCCGGGCGACCTCGGCGTAGTGGGCGCGAACGGCTTCCTCGTCGGCCCGGAAGGCGTTGGGGGGCAGAAGGAGGACGGAGCCGGCCCCGGCCTCGGCCGCCTGGTCGGCCCAGCGGCGGGCCTCGGCGCTGCCGTAGGCGGCGACGCCGGGCATGACGCGGGCTCCGTCGCCGGCGGCCTCGACAGCGGTGCGGACGACGCGTGCCCGCTCCTCGTCGGTGAGGGTCTGGTATTCGCCGAGGGAGCCGTTGGGGACCACGCCGTCGCAGCCGTGGGCGAGCAGCCAGGCCACGTGTTCGGCGTACGCGTCGTAGTCGACGCTCAGGTCCTCACGCAGCGGGAGCGTGGTGGCGACCATGATTCCGCGCCAGGGGCGGGTGCGGGTGTCGGCGGTGGGTGCGGGGGTCTGTCCGTGGGTCATGAGAGAACTCCTACAGTAGGGTGTGACATTTTACTAGTGGATGCGGCACGGCCACACGGGTCCGGCGGACCCGATCAGCCGTCGGTCGGGGGAAGTTCGGCCAGGTGGCGCAGCGGGACCGGGCAGGACAGCGGCCGCCGGTCGGGCGCGGGCCCGGTTCCGGCGAGGGCGGCGACGGCGGAGCCGCACATCCGGCCCTGGCACCAGCCCATGCCGGCCCGGGTGAGGAGCTTGACCGTACGGGCGTCCCGCGCTCCGAGCTCTTCCGCCGCCCGGCGGACCGGTCCGGCCTCCACCTCCTCGCACCGGCACACGACGGCGTCGTCCGGGAGCCAGCCGGTCCAGGCGGGGCCGGGCCGGTGGGCGGCCGACATCGCGGTGGCGAAGGCACGCAGCCGCGAGCGGCGCCGGGCGAGCGCGGCGGGCACCGGCCGGCCGGCAACCGCGTGCGCGGCGATCTCCCCCTCGGTCAGGGCGAGTTGGACACCACCGATGCCGCCGGTCTCCCCGGCGGCCCAGATGCCGGGGACGGACGTGCGCTGCCCGGCGTCCAGCTCCAGGGCGACGGTGCCGTCGGGGTCGTGGCGGGTGGCGCAGCCGAGGCCGGTGGCGAGTTCCAGCTGCGGCACGAGGCCATGACCCACGGCGAGGGCGTCGCAGGGGATCCGGCGGGAGGTGCCGGGCAGCGGGCGCCAGTCGCGGTCGAGCCGGGTCACGGTGACGGCCTCCACCCGGTCGGTGCCGTGGGCCTCGGTGACGGCGTGTCGGGTGAGGAGGCGGATGCCGTGGCGCAGCAGGGCGCCGCCGAACAGGGCTCCCTCGGCCAGCTTGCCGGGGTTGCGCAGCAGGGCGGGCGCCCGGCCGGCGTAGCTGCTGTAGGCCGACGCCTCGACCACGGCCGGGACGGTGGCCCCGGCGGCGGCGAGCGAGCCCGCCACGGCGAGCAGCAGCGGGCCGCTCCCGGCGACGACGACCCGGCGGCCCGGCAGCACCAGGCCGCCCTTGAGCATGGCCTGGGCGCCGCCGGCGCCGACCACCCCCGGCAGGGTCCAGCCGGGAAAGGGGAGTTGGCGTTCGTGGGCGCCGGTGGCGATCAGGACGGCGCGGGCGGTGACGGTCGCGGCGGCCTCCCCGGGGCCCTGCCCGGCGACGGTGTGCAGCAGCCAGCGGCCGTGGCCGGCGCCACCCGGGACCACGGTCCAGACGTGGTGGCCCGGGAGGTACGTGATCCGGCCGGCCGACACGTGGGCGCGCAGGGCGGCTTCGCGGGCGGCGAAGGCGGCCCAGCCGTGGTGCAGCGCCTCGGGCCGGGCTGCGCCCAGGCCCGGCGCGGGCCGCCGGTAGTACTGTCCGCCGGGCTGCTCCCCGGCGTCGAGGAGGGTGACGCGCAGCCCGTGCCCGGCGGCGGTGACGGCGGCGGCGAGCCCGGCGGGCCCGGCCCCGACGACGGCGAGGTCGGCGGGCGGCTCCGCTTCAGACGGCAAGGTCGTCATGGCCCGTTCCTTCCTGGGTGGTGACGGCGTCGCCCGGACGGGCGGGGACCAGGCAGGCCCGCTGGTTGGGGCGCCCGTTGACGGTGACGAGGCAGTCGTAGCAGCTGCCGATGCCGCAGAACGCGCCGCGCGGGGCGCCGCCCTCGCGAGTGGTGCGCCAGGCGAGGATCCCGGCGGCCCACAGCACGGCTGCGATGCTCTGCCCCTCCTGCGCGGGCAGTTCGCGGCCGTCGAAGGAGATCCGGTGGACCGCGCGCGGGGCGCCGCCGACCAGGGAGCGGGGTGTCGGGGTCATCGGCCGTTCTCCTCCAGGGTCTCGGCGGGGAAGCGGTCCGGCCGGAACGGGCCGGGCGGGAGTGGGGGTTCGGCTCCGGTCAGGGCGGCGGCGATCAGGACCCCGGTGGCGGGGGCCAGGCCGATGCCGGCGCCCTCGTGCCCGCAGGCGTGCAGCAGGCCGGGGCGGCGCGGGTCGGGGCCGATGGCCGGGAGGTGGTCGGGGAGGTAGGGGCGGAAGCCGTGGTAGGTCCGCATCACGCGGACGTCGGCGAGCACCGGGAAGAGGGCTGCGGCCTGGGCGGCCAGTCGGCGCAGCACCTCGGTGGACAGGGAGCGGTCGAATCCGACGCGCTCGCGGCTGGCGCCGATCAGGACCGGGCCGGAGGGGGTGCCCTCGACGACCGCCGAGGACTGGAGGGCGGCGGAGCCGCTGGCCACGTCCGCGATGTAGTCGGCGGCGTAGACCTTGTGCCGTACCACCCGGGGCAACGGCTCGGTCACCAGGACGAAGCCGCGCCGCGGCAGCACGGGCAGGCTCGTCCCGGCGAGTTCGGCGACAGCGCCCGCCCAGGTGCCGGCGGCGTTGACCACGGCGGGGGCGAGCAGACGGCGGCGCGGGGTGCGGACCCCACACACCGCCTCGCCGGAGCGCACGAATCCGGTCACCTCCTCCCCCGGGTACACGGTGGCGCCCGACGCGGCCAGCAGCCGGGCCGCCGCCTGCGCGGGCTGGACCTGGGCGTCCTGCGGGTAGTGGAAGGCGCCCGCCAGGCCGGGTGCCAGGTGCGGTTCCAGCCCTGGCAGGTCGGCCGGCCCCACCTCGGCTGCTTCGACGCCGGCCTTGCCCTGGCCTTCGGCGAAGTGGCGCAGGGCGTCGAGCGAAGCCGTGTCGGGCGCGACGACGAGGCCGCCCTTGGCCTCGTACTCGATCTCCTGCGGGAGGAGGGCGGCGAGTTCGCGCCACAGCCCGACCGAGTGCAGGGCGAGGTCGAGCTCCGGGCCGGGCTCCTTGTCGGAGACGAGCAGGTTGCCCTCGCCGGCGCCGGTGGTGCCGCCGACGACCGGGCCGCGGTCGACCACCGCCACGGTGAGTCCGGCGCGGGCGGCGTAGTAGGCGCAGGCCGCTCCGACGACGCCGGCGCCAATGATCACGGTGTCCACGGAGTGTTTGGTGAGCACGGCAGTAATATGTCACATTCTTTAGAGCTTGCCCAGGGCGAACCCGCCCCCGTTCCGGGGCGGGTCCGTCAGGGCCGGAATCCGGTGCGGATCAGCTGCGGAGCGGGCCCTCGCAGCTGTAACTCGACGTCCCGGCGACCTTGTTGGTCCAGATGTCCACGGGACCGAAGGAACAGTTCATGTCGGCCAGGTTGTTGGAGGCCGCGCCCGCCCGGTCGAGGATGAAGTAGTCGACCGTCTCGGACATGTCCTTGAAGTTCTGGTCGTCGCGCCAGTTCTTCAGGTTCGCGGTGATCCGCCCGGTGCAGGTGAAGCGGCGCTTGCCGGGGTCCCCGTTCTCCACGCAGTCCGGGGTGTTGTACGTGGCCGCGGCGAAGGCCGACTTCACCGGGGCGAGGGCGGCGTCGCGCAGTTGCTCGTTGGGGGTGAAGGAGGTGTTGGGCACGTACAGCTGATCGACCTTGGCGATCTGCATGGTCAGGAAGCGGTCATAGTCGCGCTGGAGGTGGGTGTCCGCGCCCATCCGGTGGCGCCAGGAGTCGTACGCCGCCACGTCGTTGTTGCGCAGGTGCGTGTACATCTCGCGCAGCAGGGCCGGCTTCTCGGTCCACAGGAACTCGAAGAACGTGCCGGCGTAGCTGTAGAAGCGGAAGCCGTCGCCGTCGTAGGTGGCGTTCAGGAGCTGCTCGACGGTCATGCGCGGGCCGCCGCCGGCGGTGTCGCCGATGATGCTCTTGACCAAGGACTTGCGCACCGCGATGCCGTTGTCGCGGGTGGCGCCGTCGAAGAACTCGGCGGTGCCCTCGTCCATGGCGGTCGTACGGTCGCTCTCGTACCAGGGGCCCTCGCCGAAGGAGCCGGGGACGGCGTAGCGGCCGTTGAGGTAGTGCGTGTACTCGTGACGGAAGAGCTCTTCCAGGGTGAGGGAGGAGTCCTGGGGGACGCGGCGCTGATAGGTGTAGAAGGTGGCGCCGTTCTCGATGTAGATGCCGCCGTTGTTGGTGTCGTAGCCGGTCAGGATGGGGTGGTAGTTCTCGTAGTCGGCACGGGAGGCGTACAGCACGATGTCGAGCGTGCTGTTGGGGTCGTCGGCGAGCGGCTGGTCGGTGCCGAGCACCCGGTGGTACTGCGACTTGACCTGCTTGCTCGCGTAGTACAGCTGGTCGACGGTGGCCCGGTCGAGTGCGGTGCGCACCTTGATGCCGCCGTTGTCGTAGGAGTAGGTGTAGGGGAAGAGCTGCTTCTCGATGTCCTCCTTGCACACGCCGTACGGCTTGCACGCCTCGTAGAAGTTCAGCCAGGAGACGAGCTTGGCCCACTGCTCGCTGCCGTTGCCGAAGCCCGCCCTGACCGGCTCCAGGAGGTCGCCGAGGTCTGCGGTGATCCGGCCCCGCAGGCCCTGGATCTGACCGAAGCGGCCGTACTCGCCCAGCGCGTCGCGGGCCACCCAGGCGTTGTCGGTGCCCTTGAGGTGCGTGTAGCCGGCGAATGCCTTGAAGGCGGCCCGGTAGGCGGGGTCGGCGGAGACGGCCGCATGGAAGGCGGTGTCCTGGTTGCCCGGGTGGACGCCGAGATAGTTGGTGGAGAGCGCGGCGAGGACGGCGCCGGCCCAGGCGGGGTCGAGGTTCGTGGCGGGGTGGGCCGGGTCCATCGTGGCCAGGACCTTCTTGATGAGGCCGAGCTGGTGCTGACGCAGGCCGGGGCCCGCGGCGTAGAGGGCCTCGCGCAGGGTGCGGGCGTTGGAGGGGGTGATGTCGAAGGTGCGTGCGGCGTTGCCGAAGTCGTCGATGGCCTTGCGGATCGCGGCGGTGGTCGGGGCGTCGGTGACGTCGATCTCGTCGCGTGAGAAGTCGTGGTAGGCGACCGCGTGCAGGTAGGTGAACATCTCCTCCAGGTGGGAGGAGTTGCGGCCGTCGTGGGCGGCGGCCAGGCCGGATATGCGGCGGGAGACGGCCTGGACGTGCGCGTCGGACATGACGGGGGCGAGGCGGGCGTCCCAGCTCCAGATGAGGTTCCGCAGACAGCCGTCGGCGAGGACCGCCTGGTCGGCGAGGAAGTCGGCGAACTGCTCCGGAGCCAGACCGGTGATCCCGTCGAGGGTGCAGGGAACGGCGCCGGCGAGGCTGCGTGCGGTGCGCGCGGCGGGCGCGGTGGCGGGCGTCGCCGCGCCCGGGACCTGCCCGGTCAGGGCGGTCCCGCCGGGGGCGGGGGCGGGCGCGGGGGTGTGCTCCTGCGCGGTGGCGAGGCGCTCGACCTCGTCGAAGGGATTCGCGGCCGGGGCCCCGGAGGAGAAGGTGGCAGTCGCCGTGGCGGCGACCGGGCCGGCGGCGGTCCCCGATTCCGCGGCCCGCGTGGTGGCCTGCCCGGCGGTGACGAGGAGGGTCACGGCGACGGCGGAGGCGAGGAGAGACGAGCGCACGGCTCTGTGCTTGAACACCGAGAACTCCTGGTTGGAGAGGGTGAGGTGGGGGGTGGTGCGGTAACCGCCCTGCGTCACGCGGCGTTTGACGGGGATTAATGCGCCGCGATGTGAGCTGTAACATAGTAATGTGAAATTGCACTAACAATACCTGTGCGCCCACCAGTGCACGTCTTCTCGAGGGAGCCTCCGTGACCGACACCTCCTCCCGTCTCCACACCGGCAGCCACGACCTGCCGGTGTCACCGGAGTTGTCCCGATTCATGGCGGGGAACTGGACCCCGTCCCCGCTGCCGGACGCGGCGCGGGTCCCCGGCCACGACCTCACCCCGGCCCGCCGGGCCCGTCTCTCGGCCCGCTTCCCGGGCGAGCGGCTGATCGTTCCGGCCGGTGAGCTGAAGGTCCGTTCCAATGACTGCGACCACCGCTTCCGCCCGCACAGCGCGTACGCGTGGCTGACCGGACTGACCGGCGAGGACCAGGTGGGCCACGTCCTGGTCATGGAGCCGTCGGGGCCGCACGGACACGAGGCGGTCCTCTACCTGCGGCCGCGCTCCCCGCGGGCGGACGGGAACAAGGAGTTCTACCGGGACCGCCGCTACGGGGAGTTCTGGGTGGGCCGCCGCCCCGACCTGGCGGAGGCCGAGCGCCTCACCGGCATCCGCTGCGCCCACCTGGACGCACTCGGCTCACCGGTGGGCCGCGACGCCGCCACCGACGTCGAACTGGCCGCCGCCCTGTCCGAGTTGCGCCTGGTCAAGGACGCGTGGGAGGTCGGCCAGCTGCAGCTGGCCGTCGACCACACGACCGCCGGTTTCGAGGACGTCGTACGGGCGCTGCCGCGCGCCCTGGGACACCCGCGCGGGGAGCGGTGGATCGAGGGGGTCTTCGGCCTGCGTGCCCGGGCCGAGGGCAACGGCACCGGCTACGACACCATCGCCGCCTCCGGCGCGCACGCGTGCGTCCTGCACTGGATCCGCAACGACGGCCGCCTGAACGGGGAGGACCTGCTTCTCCTGGACGCGGGCGTGGAGACCGACACCCTGTACACGGCCGACATCACGCGCACCCTGCCGTTGTCGGGCCGCTTCTCCCCGGTACAGCGGCAGGTCTACGAACTGGTCCTCGCCGCCCAGGACGCGGGGATGGCCGCCCTGCGCCCCGGGGCGAGCTTCCGCGACTTCCACCGGGCCGGCATGCGGGTGATCGCGGAGGGCCTCACGGAGTGGGGTGTCCTCAAGAACGCGGAGGGCGAGCTGTATCGGCGGTACACGCTGTGCGGCAGCGGTCACATGCTCGGCCTGGACGTCCACGACTGCGCGAAGGCCCGGTCGGAGACCTACCTGGACGGCGTCCTGGAGGAGGGCCAGGTCCTCACGGTGGAGCCCGGCCTCTACCTCCAGCCGGACGACGAGACCCTCCCGGCCGAGCTGCGCGGGATCGGCGTGCGCATCGAGGACGACCTGGTCGTCACGGCGGACGGCGCCCGCCTGATGTCGGGCGCCCTGCCGCGCACGGCCGACGGCATCGAGGAGTGGATGGGGCACCTGCTGGACTCCGCCGCGGGCTGATCCGGGACCGGGGTCGGGCCTGGGAGCCCGGCCCGCAACCGCCTCCCCGACCAACCGACGGACCGATCACATGGCGAAGGCGGGAATCATCCACGGTCGCCCTGCCATCGGGCAGCCGGACCGGCGGTGGGCAGGCCCGTTGCCGACCGAGGGCCGTGGGATGGGTCACGGCCTCCACGGCGCGAGCTGTTGGTGATCCTCGGCCCGTAAGCCGGCGACGGCGGTGAAGGCGTCGAGTACTGGCTCCAGGTCCTCACCGAGATCAAGAGCAGGGGCACGAAGACGTCTGTATGGTCGTCCGCGACGGCCTCATCCGCACAACCGACGCCCATCGAGCCGGTGAACACACGCATCCACCAGCCCGCCCGCGCCTGCGGGCACTTCACAGGGGTAGAAGGCCGCCCTCAACGCCTTCGGCGGACGGCTCCCCACCACCCGCCGCCGAATCCCCAACGACTCCCAAATCCCCGTTCACCGGGCGGGCCCCCGGCCTGCGCTCGGCCGAGGGTCCGCCGGCTTGCTGGCGGACCCTCACGTTTGTTCGCTCGGGCAACAGAGCCGCGACTTGGTCCCAGAGCAGTTTGGTCCGTCATGAGGGCAGCGCGGGCAACGGCGTGGTCGTCACCGGCCGGGCCCCGGGCCGGCCGACGTGGCTATTCGGTTCTGATGGCGGTGAGTGGGTTCAGTTCCGCGGCACGGTGGGCGGGCCAGAGTGCGGCGAGGACGCCGATGGTTGCGGCGAGGACGAGTGCGAGGGTGATGTGGCCCCAGGGCAGGACCAGTTCGTAGGTGTGCATGTCGGTGGCGAGTACATGGCCTCCGGCCCAGCCGAGGAAGATCCCCAGGCCGATGCCAAGGACACCGCCGAAGAGGGAGATGGCCAGCGATTCCAGGCGCACCATGCGTTTGGTGCCGTGCTGGTCCAGTCCGATGGCGCGCAGCATGCCGATCTCCGAGGCGCGTTCGAAGACCGACATGGCCAGGGTGTTGACGATGCCCAGGACGGAGATGAGGACGGTCATGGCCAGCAGTCCGTAGAGGATATTGAGCAACGCGGTCATATTTCCGGCGATGGTGGCGGAGACGTCCTGCTTGCTCTGGACGAGGATCGCCGGGCTGTCGCCCAGGGCCTTGTTGATCGACTGCTTGCCGGTGTGGCCGGGACCGCCTGTGGTCTTCACCAGGATCTGACGGGAGTTGAGGGTGTCCAGGTGGGGGTCGAGGGTGTGGGTGTCGGTGATGATGCCCCGCAGGAGGTCCGTGCCCTGGTAGATCCCGGAGACGGTCCACGCGGCGTGTTTGCCGTCCTGGTAGGTCACCGGAAGCGTGGTGCCTTTGTGCCAGCCGTACGTTGTCGCGGTGTCGGCGGCGATGACGACGTTGTGACCGCCGAATCCGGTGAAGGAGCCGTCGGTGAAGTCGGGCCGGACCAAGTCTCCGATGGTGGTGGCGTCGACGCCGGTGACGTAGGTGTCGATACCGTCGACGAGGGCCGGCGTTTCGCGCAGGGGGCTGACGGCGCTGACGTCCTCGACCTTCTTGAGTTGCTTTTCCACCTCCGGCGAGAGCGGGTTGTAATTGCCCATCTGAACGACGTAGTCGGCCTTGAGCGTGGCGGTGGCCATCTTGTCGATGCCCTGCTGGGTGCTGACGGCAATCACCGTCAGGCCGGAGATCAGGGTGAGGCCGACGGTGAGGGCCGAGGCAGTGGCCGCGGTGCGACGCGGGTTGCGCAGGGCGTTCTTGCGGGCGAGCGTGCCGGAGGTACCGCAGACTCGCAGCACAGGTGCTGCGGCGGCAAGAAACGGGCGGGACAGCAGAGGGGTCAGCACGAGTGTTCCGGTCAGCAGGATCATGCCGCCCAGGGCCACGGTGTTCTGTCCGTCCTCTCGGTCCATACCAGTGGCGGCGGCCAGCACGGTAGCGATGCCTGCCACGGCCACGAGGGCACCGATGGTGTTGCGTACGACCAGGGAACGGGGAGTGGCGACCGCGTGCACGCTGCTCATCGCGGCCACGGGCGGGATCTTGGCCGCGCGCCGGGCGGGCAGCCATGCTGCCAGCATCGTGACGCAGATGCCGGTGGCGAACGAGGTGATGACAGCGGCTGGGGTGATGGCCAGGGGGCCGTCGGGGAGGGCCTGCCCGCCACCTCCGAGTGCGGTGGTCAGCGGACGCAGCGCGACTGCGACGCCGATCCCTCCGGTCAGCCCCGCCACTGACGCAACCAGCCCGACGAGGAACGCCTCGATGAGGACGGAACGGGTCACTTGGCGGCGCGTGGCGCCCACCGCGCGCAGCAGCGCGAGTTCCTTGGTGCGCTGGGCGACCAGCATGGTGAACGTGTTGGCGATGAGAAAGGTGCCGACGAACAGGGCGATGCCGGCGAAGACGAGCAGGGTGGAGCGCAGGCTGCTCACGCGGGACTCGACCCTGAGAGCCTGGTCCTGCGCGAGGGTCTGGCCGGTGACGGACAGGACTTCCTGGGGCAGCACCTTGTCGACTGCGGACTGCAGGTCGTCCGGCGAGGTGGCGGGGGC
Source organism: Streptomyces sp. CB01580 (assembly GCF_001905795.1). Taxonomy (GTDB): domain Bacteria; phylum Actinomycetota; class Actinomycetes; order Streptomycetales; family Streptomycetaceae; genus Streptomyces. The sequence goes on along the minus strand of NZ_LIXJ01000011.1, from coordinate 55,932 downwards.
GGCCTTGACGTCGATCTGGCTGAATGTTCCTGGACTGCTGAACAATTGCTGTGCGGTCCGGGTGTCGAAGAGGGTGAGCGAACCGCCTGCGGCGACCTCGCCGTCGTCGGTGGTGAAGACGCCGACGAGCTTCTCCTCGCGCACCGGGCCGTCGACGGAGATCCGGACGGTGTCGCCGACCTTGTAGCCCGCACGCTCGGCGGTCGCGGTGTCGAGCGCGATCTCGTCGGGGCCCGTGGGCGCGCGGCCGTCGTCCATCGGGTACCGGGCGTCTTCGCCACTGGTGCCCGGGCAGTAGTTGGCACCCTGGGTGGACCAGCCGTGGCCCAGTAGTGCTCCGTTCTTGTCGGCGACGGCTGTGAAGCCGTGTACCGCGCCCGTCACCGACTGCACGCCGGGCAGCTTCGCCACTTCGTTCAGCAGTGCGGAGGTGAGCTTGGGCTCGGCATCTGGCCGGGCGTCCGGGCCGGGCTGGATGGCGACGTCGACGTCGACGAAGCTCTTGTGGAAGCTTCTCGCGTAGGCGTCGGAGACGGTCGAGGTGTAGACCAGGGTGCCGGAGACGAAGGCCACGCCGAGTACGACGGCGAGCACGGTCATCAGCAGCCGGGCCTTGTGCACGAGCACATTGCGCAAGGCGGTACGGAACATGGTCAGGTCGTTCCTCTGGGAGTGGGCCGGGGGCAGGTGGCTGTCGGCTGCTGATCAGGTCGTACGGCGCCTGGCGTCGAAGCCCTTCATGCGCTCGAGCACCCTGTCGGCCGTCGGGTCGGCCATGTCGTCGACAATGCAGCCATCGGCAAGGAAGACCACCCGGCCCGCGTACGAGGCCGCCACCGGGTCGTGGGTCACCATCACCACGGTCCGGCCCAGCAGGCGCACGGAGTCGCGTAGGAAGCCCAGGACTTCGGCGCCGGAGCGGGAGTCGAGGTTTCCGGTGGGCTCGTCCGCGAAGACGATCTCCGGCTTGGAGGCGAGGGCTCGGGCGACGGCGACGCGCTGCTGCTGGCCCCCGGAGAGCTGGTGCGGGCGGTGGGTGAGGCGCTCGGAGAGGCCGACGGTCTCGACGACCGTGTGCAACCATTCTTTGTCGGCTCTGCGGCCGGCGATGTCCATGGGCAGGGTGATGTTCTCCAGCGCGTTGAGCGTGGGCAGCAGGTTGAACGCCTGGAAGATGAAACCGATCTTGTCGCGGCGCAGTTGGGTGAGTTGCTTGTCCCTGAGCCCGGTCAGCTCGACGTCGCCGATCCGGGCCGAGCCGGAGGTGACGGAGTCCAGGCCTGCCATGCAGTGCATCAGGGTCGACTTGCCGGAGCCGGACGGCCCCATGATCGCGGTGAACTCGGCGTGCCGGAACTCGACGCTGACGCCGTCCAGGGCGACCACCTCAGTCTCTCCCGTGCCGTAGACCTTGGTGAGGTCCGTGCTGTGAGCAGCCGGCGAAGGCGCGGTGAGTCGGCGCGCCGACTGTGCGATGAGGGGGCGGACTGTCTTTCCCGAGCAGGGCTTCATTACAGAGGGCTCCAGCGTGGCTGACTCGCGCGACCAGCGAGATGAAAGGAACGAAGGCGGCAGGTGAAGACACGTTCCGGCGTGTCCCGCATTCCGATGATCCGACGCAGTGGCGCTGCGGCGGATCAACCGGAAGACCGAAACCGTCAGGTGCCGGATGTCGGCCGAATGGCCGGGACGGCGGTATCCGGTGCGGCAGTACGTTGGATGCTGTGATCCATGCCTTTCGCGCCTGTACCCGAACCCAGCAGTTCCTGCTCGGTCTGGCGGGTGTCCTCGTGCTCGCCCTGCTCGTCGCCGAGGGACTCGCGACCGGCTACGCACCGACGACCGCGGCCACCGTCGCGAGCGGAGTTGTATGCGTGGCAGCACTGCTCGTGCCCCCGGCACGCTTCCCCCTGACCGCAGCCGCTGCCGTGGTCATGTCCTGCGCACTGTCCGTGGTCAGCATGCAGCTGACCCACCGGCCCGAGGTCACCCCGGGACTGACCGAGCTGGCCGCGTTGCTGCTGGTGATCACCCGCGCCGTGCGTCAGTACCCGCCACTGCGGGCGGTCACGCCGGCGGCCGGGGCGGCCTTCGCAGCAATTCTGCTGCCCCTGCGGCTTCCGGAGCAGGAGTATTCCCATGTGTCCGCCTACCTGGAACCGGGGATCCTGTTGGCCATGGTGCTGATGGTCGCACTGGGCCTGTATCTACGCCTCGCCGATACGCTGCGCGATCGCGAGAGGGCGGCCGACCGGCAGGCCCAGCGTCTGGAATACGCCCGTGACCTGCACGACTTCGTGGCCCACCATGTCACCGCGATCGTCGCTCAAGCCAGAGCCGTGCGCTTTGCCTCCGAGGCGGGACACGCGCCGAGCCCTGAGGAGCTGGACAAGACCTTCGCCCGGATCGAGGAGGCGGGGATGCAGACGATGGAGTCCATGCGCGGCATGGTCTCGGTCCTGCGTGATCCCGTGGTTTCGGTCGCCACCGGTCCTGTGGGCGACCTGACCCGATTGCGGGATCTCACCGAAGAGTTCTCCCGGGCCGGCTCACCTGCCGCCCTGTCCCTCGACGCGCGGCTCGCCGACTACTGCTTCCCGCCCGAGCTCACTACCGCAATTCACTGCGTCGTACGCGAATCCCTCACCAATATCCGCAAACACGCCGACCATGTCGGTCAGGTCACGGTAGACGTTCACGTGCGGCCCGGCGACCCCGAGCGGCTGGAGGTGGAGGTGCGCGACGACGGCCGGAGCAACGCATCGCAGCACAGCCGGAAGACGGGCAGTGAGGGATACGGCCTCCTGGGCCTGACCGAGCGGGTCGAAGCGGTCGGCGGCCGCGTCTCCGCAGGACGGCGTATCGACCACGTGGGATGGCAGGTAGTCGCTGACCTCCCCCTCCCCGCACGACGCTCGCCTCTGCCGCGACCTGTAATCATGAACTCATGACAATCCGGGTCCTGATCGCGGACGACCACGAGATGGTCCGGTGCGCGTTCCGCATGATCCTGGACTCGCAACCGGACTTGGAAGTCGTCGCCGAGGCGGCCGACGGCGCCGCCGCCGTCGAAACGGCACTCCGACTCCGTCCGGACGTATGCCTGCTCGACATCCGGATGCCGGAACGGGACGGCCTCGAAGCGACACGGCTGCTGGCCGGGCCCGGCGTCACCGACCCGCTGAACGTCCTCATCGCCACTACCTTCGACGACGACGAGTACGTCTATCGCGCCCTGCGCAATGGCGCCTGCGGCTTCCTCCTCAAAGACGGAGCCCCTGCCCTGCTTCCCGAAGCCGTACGAGCAGCGGCCGCAGGCAACTCCCTGATCTCCCCGTCCATCACCGTCCGGCTCCTTGAGCACATGACACTGCCTGCGCCGAAAGCCTCCGGCTCAAGACGCACCTCCACGAGGCGCAGAATGTCCCGGCTCCCCGAACCTCTGACCCAGCGCGAAGTCGACGTCGTACGCCTTGTGGCTCACGGATTCACCAACGAAGAAGTCGCCGCCGAGCTCTACGTGACCCTGTCCACGGTCAAGACGCACCTCGGCAATATCCAGCGCAAACTCACCGCCCGCAACCGCGTCGAAATCGCCGCCTGGGCCTGGGAGACCGGGATCTGCACCAGAGGCTGCTGACCGGTTGCCAGACACCGGCAGCGATCCGCCGCGTGGACAGTGGGTGGCTGACCGCTTGGCTGCGCAACCCTAAGGTCTGCAACGCTGCTCGCCCTCCTCGGCCAGGCCGAGAAATACCTCACCACCCTCGCCGACGAGAACCCCTGGCCGCCGCCCCGGAACGCCTCACCCAGCAGACGGCCGGCGACGTCACGGTGCAGCACAGCCAAGACCACGGTCTCCCCCAGCCACGGCCTCACCGCTTCAGCGGGGCCCGCCGATGGGCGCGGCCGGCGACGGCCCTTCTGCCATGTACGGGAGCGCGTCAGAACAGCGAGGCCTGTCCCTCATCAGCCGACGGACGCAGCGGGCGCGGGCCTTCGCCCCCACCGCGCCTCAAGGTGCTTGCGCCGCCCCTGCGGAGGCGGCCACGGCATGCCCCTCGCTGCCATGGACTCATCGCGCTGACACATGTCGCGTGCTGATCAGGGAAGTCCCGGTCGGGTGACGCGGCAACAGTGAGGGCAGGTCGTCTGCCTCGGCCACGTCCCTTGTCGAGGCTCAAAGCAGCGTCGGCCCACAGGGCTGTTAGCATGAAGGCATGCTGATTGAGGTCGACAGAATCTAGCCACCGAACTGCCGGTGGCCATCACGCGCGGGAGCACTGCTCCCTTACCTGTGATATCTGTCACTCCCTCTGACAGAGCAGTTGATCCGCCCGTTCATCCGGCTGGTCTTCCTGCTGAGCTGCGCCGACACGTTCGCACTGTACCGACCTCGGTCAATAGTCTGTGCTCGCGAGCGCACGTGATGTCGGCCTCGCCATTTCTTTGGTTCTCGCCGTATCCGACCTGCATCCCCACCACGGGGCATGCTGTCAGGTCTCTCGACCCCGCATCGGCTCCATTACCGCACTGACGCTTGGACTGTGGTCGGTTGCCCATCAGCTCTGCTGAATTTTGCAACCACTCACGGAAGACCATTGCCATGCAGCACCGCACGTCCCGCTCCCGCACTCGTCACCGTCGCGCGCACTGGAAGGTGAGCGCACCGGTTCTCACTCCCTGCACGAACTCCGCCTGCGGAAAGCTGACGCCACCGCACCGCGCCTGCCAGCACTGCGGCTTCTACCGCGGTCGCGAGGTCCTGCCTGCGGACGGTGACACATGAGCACCATTCTGACAGCGCGCAGCCGCTGGATACGGATTCGCGATCACCTCATCGAGGCGGGAGCGCCGACGTTGTCCGTGCACTCGCCGTTCTCGCAGGAACGGGCGCGTGATCCCGCTGGAAGAACGCTTCCCGCTCGCGCGGAACGCGACCAGGCGACGTCAACTCGGCACCACCATCGATGCCGCCTGTGGTCAGCTCCACGCCGAATACCTCGTGATCAATTCGCGACGCGTCGCACCAGTCGACACCGAACCGATCCCGATTCTCCCGTCTCGTGTTGACGGGAAGAAAGCAGAGAACCACCAACCATGTTCAGCAAGTCCGCCATCACCCTTCGTGACCTGACATTCGAGTGGCCCGATGGCAGTACCGCGCTCTCGGACGTGAACGGCACGTTCTCAACCGGTCGCACTGGCCTGATCGGCCGCAACGGCGCCGGAAAATCAACACTGCTACGGCTGATCGCAGGCGTCTTGTCCCCGACCTCCGGCCACGTCGAAACGATCGGCGAGGTCGGCTATCTGCCGCAGACACTGACTCTTCGGAAGGAGACGACCATTGCTGGGCTCCTCGGCATCGACGACATCATCGCCGCGATGAGGGCGATCGAAGCCGGCGATGTCGACGAGCGGCACTTCGACACGATCGGCGACGACTGGGACATCGAGGCGCGAGCCGATGAAGCCCTGCACCGGATTGGCTTTACCGCCGGCGACCTCGATCGCCGCGTTGCCGAGGTCTCCGGCGGAGAGGCGATGCTCATCGCCATGACAGGTCTGCGCATCCGCCGCACGCCGATCACATTGCTCGATGAGCCCACCAACAATCTGGACCGGACCACCCGTGCCAAGCTCGCGGAGTTCGTCGACGAATGGCCCGGCACGCTCGTTGTCGTGAGCCACGATCTCGAACTTCTGGAGCACATGGAGAGCACCACCGAGCTCTACGGCGGAGACCTCAACACGTTCGGGGGTCCATACAGCGCGTGGAAGGAGCACATGGAACAAGACCAGGCCGCTGCCGTGCAGGCAGCCCGATCGGCTCAGCAGGCACTCAAAGTCGAGAAGCGTCAGCGCATCGAGGCCGAGACAAAATTGGCACGCAGAGAGCGTACTGCCAGGAAGACCCAGAAGGATGGGGGCATCCCGAGGATTCTGGCGGGCAACCGGGCCAGCAAGGCCCAAGCATCTGCCGGGTCGTTGCGCTCCACCCTCGACGACAAGGTTCAGGCAGCACAGGCCACAGTTGACGCCGCTGGTGCCCGTGTCCGCGAGGAGCAGCACATCAACCTCGCCCTTCCCGATCCCGACGTGCCGCGTGGGCGTCGCATCGCCGAGTTGTACGACGAAGACCGCACCATCGTGATCCAGGGGCCGGAGCGAGTCGCACTTGTGGGGGCGAACGGGTCCGGAAAGTCGACGCTCATTGAGCAACTCGTCCATGGTGCGGCTCAGGCTCCTGGGCGGCCACATGGTCGTCTCCTGACGAACCTCGTGGGATACCTGCCGCAGCGGCTGGACGGGCTCGACGAGGACGCGAGCGCTCTGACGAACGTGCAGGCCGTTGCTCCCGGAACGCCGGCCGGGACGATTCGCAACCAACTTGCCCGGCTGCTGCTCCGCGGAGCCGGCGCCGACCGTCCCGTCGGCACCCTTTCGGGTGGGGAGCGGTTCCGTGTCTCCCTCGCGAAACTTCTCCTGTCCGAACCCCCCGCCCAGTTGCTGGTTCTCGACGAGCCCACCAACAATCTTGACATCACCAGTGTCGAGCAACTCGCGGAAGCGCTCGACGTCTACCGCGGTGCGCTCCTCATCGTCAGCCATGACTTCGCGTTCCTCGAGCGGATCGGGATCGACACAGTCATCGAGCTCAACAAGAATGGACGCATGCATCGGCGACGCGACCTGAATTTCTGAGCGGTTCCGCGGGATGGGCGGAGCATCGTGGTGAGCATGCGGACGGTGGTGCTGCGGTGCTCACCGCGGTGGCCGCACCGCCGTGCGGATGAATACGCACGGCGGTGCGGGCGGTGGGGGCACGACGGCTGGAAACCGGGCGCAGTTGCTTCCGTCTCGGCGCCGGCCGGGACTGCCGGGGCCGACCGTGTCCTGCTCAGCCGGGCTGAACGACGGTGGTGATCCTCCCGGTCGCGAGGTCGTACGTGTAGCCGCCGATCTTGATGTTGCCGATGGCCGACGCGAGCTCGGGTGCCGCGCGCAACTTGGCGATGTCCTTCTGGACCGTCTTGGACGGCTCCAGGACGGCCATCTCCGAGGAGGTCTGTTCGTCCCAGCCGCCGCGGGCGGCGTAGCCGGCGCGTAGACCGTCGTCGGCGAGAAATCCCGAGCCGCAGTCGGTGTGGTGGATGACGGCGATCTCGAACCAGTCCGCGTCGGGCGTCTTGTTCTCGTGCAGGTGCACGATCCAGGCAAGGTCCTTGATGATCGCCGGCGTCACGCGGCCTCCGACGTTGCGTGCGACGATCGCTTCTCCGAGCCGGACGCCCAGCACGGCCGCGGGCTCCACGCGAGGATCGATGCAGATGATCAGGTACAGCTGCTTGAAGGGGACGAAGGGGATCCGGGGGACGTCGGCCTGGGCACCGGAGGCAGCGAAAGCCTGGTTGCGCTCCAGGTACGGGGAGAAGTTCGACATGGCTGATCCCTTCAGGAGGTGGTGGCAGCCTGGGGCTGTGAGACCGGCACCGTATGCGTGCTGTCGATCTGCGCGGGGCGCGAGCCGGCCCGTTCGGCCATGAACCGCACGGCAGCAAGCCGTCCCAGGCGCCACCATCGCCCACGAGGGGATCACGCGCCAGGCGGGCTCGCCCGGCAGGGGAGACGGCCGGGGCGGTGGTTGGCGGGCGGCGGGTGGGATCGAGGTCGGTCAGGGGCCAGCGGGCGGTATGGAGACGGTAGGCCGACATCCGGCCGCGCAGTGTCTTCTGCGATGCGCGATCTACTTCAGGCGCCGCTGACAGTGGGCGAGTTCAATGTGTTCGCCGGAGGGTGTGCGGTCAACGTTGAACCCTGTCTGCTTGAAGCCGCTGCGCTCCAGGCATCGCCGAGACGAGAGATTGCTGGTCGCGGTGCGTACCGTCAGTTCGCGTTCGGGCCACCAGCGGGTCGGCTCATAGCCGTGGGTCCGCAGGAGGCCGATGATGGGGGGTGGCCTCCTCCCGTGCGTCGGCGACGAGCCGGCCTGGCCGGGCAGACTCCCTGGCCCCGAGGTATTACAGGCCGCAGTCCTCCTGCCGGGCCGGCAGTGCGTGCCCTATGCCCTCGCTGCTGCGGCCGGGGGGCACAGTGGTGTCCAGGTCGACCCGGACCACGGTTCCCCGGCTCGCCGATGTGGTGGTGGAGCCGAAGGCGACCGCTCGCCCTGAGAGGTCGAGAACAACCACTGCGTCACGCTGCGGATCGAAGGCGTCGTCGTCGACCGCCTCCACCAACTCGTCCAGCACCACCGGGGAGCGCGGGAGAACGAGGAGCTGCGTGCGGCGGGCCGCCCCGTATCGTCGGCGGCCGGAGCGACGACCCGGGCGTGGCGGGACGAACTCGACGCGATCGCCCCGGGTGGTGCCCGGCCTGGGGCACGACGTGGCAGCGCTGCTACCGCCTCGTCCACAACCGCCTTCAGGCCGACGGAACGCTCCTCACGGCCGCGGGCACCGTCGTCGTCCAGGGCGAAGACCTCGGACGGTGGGTGACCGCGCAGCGGCACCGGTGGGAACGGCTCCTGCCCGCACAGCAGTGGCTGTTGGAGAACACCCTCGGGCTCGCGCCGGCCGGACGGGACGAACGGCCTGTGAAGCGGACACGGGACGACAAGTGGGCCGCGAACCTGGAGGCAGCCCGCCAGTTCCACACCCGTGAAGGGCACCTCAGAGTGCCCCGCGAGCACGTCGAACGCCTGGAGGCCGTGGTCGTCAAGCTCGGCACGTGGCTCGACAACGTCCGCAAACGGGTCGCGAAGCTCCCCGAACAGTGGCGCGCGGACCTCGACGCCCTCGGCATCCCCTGATGAACGGGCGGGGTCTTCAGGACCGTGGAAGGGGCTCGGATCCGATGCGGATCCGAGCCCCTTCCACGTCTGTCCGACCGTCTTCTCCCGGGGCGCCGGACGGGTGTCATGGCGCGCTGCACATCCCGGCGCAGCGTCGTCCGGGCGGGTGAATCCCGGCCTTCGTCCGCGGGCGGGTAAGGCTCTGCCCTCTACCCGATGCCGCGCCGTGCGAGGTCGGCGGCGATGCCGTCCAGGACGCCCGTGAGGCCCGAGAGGAAGAGGGCGTCGAGGTCCCAAGGGTCGGCGCCCGCGCGCATCGCGCGGCCGAGTCGTGGGTACGCGCCGGGCTCGTAGAGCGAACCGCGTGCATCGTCCGTGGCGTTCGCCGGGCGCCGGTCGGTACGTCGAGCCTGCCGTTCCGCCTCCACGTCGCTGACGTAGGTCAGGGCCACCCCTTGGACGTAGGAAGCGAACATGAACATGTAACGGAAGGCGTCGGCGGGTTCGAGGCCGAGCCCGTCGAATACGGCGAAGGTGCTCTCGCTGTCCGCGGCGAGTGCCCGGCTGGAGTGCGTGCGGGTCGTCACGAGGACCTTCGACAGGATCCACGGATGACGGTGGTACAGCTCCCAGTCGCGGTGGGCGGCCCGTTCGAGGCCGTGTCGCCAGTCCTGCGGCGGCGTGTCGGGCAGCGGGGCGTCGGTCAGCGCTGTTTCCACCATCAGGGCCACTAGGTCGTCCTTGGATGCGACGTGTCGGTACAGGGCCATGGTGCTCGCGCCGAGGTCGGTGGCGACCCGTCGCATGGACAGCGCGTCGAGACCCTCCGCGTCCGCGATGGCGATCCCGGCCCGCGTGATGCGCCCGGCGGTGAGATGGGGTGCGCCGGCCTCGCCTTCCAGGGCACTGTTCTCCGTACTGCCTGCCTCCGTCGGTGCTTCTGTCTTCCGCGCACGGTACGCGCGCGCCCGGCAGGCATGGGAGCAGAAGCGTCGCGGCCGCCCCCGATCCGCAGGCGCCAGATCTTTCCCACAGGCCGCGCAGACCATCTGCTCCGGCATCACCGCACTCCTTTTCGCCACACCCTGCATTCGTGACGAAATCCTAACTCGCCAGCAAGGCGAACGGCCTCCAAGGGTTCTTACCGGCTTCCAAATCATATTTGCCGTAGAGGGCAACCGCGTGCGTATGCTGTACACCGTGACGCGTACTAAGTACGCACGAAGTGACGTAACTGATCCGGCTGATTCCGCCAAGGCTGTCGGCCGAGGGAGCACGAGTGATGGACATGACGCAAGGAAGCAAGAGAGCCGGCACCCGGCAATGGACCGGACTCGCTGTCCTGGTACTGCCGTGCGTCTTGGCCTCCATGGACATGTCCGTCATGTTCGTCACGCTCCCGTCGCTGTCGGCCGACCTTCAGCCCAGCAGTTCGCAACTGCTGTGGATCATGGATTCCTACGGGTTCCTGCTGGCTGGTCTGCTCATCACGATGGGCACTCTCGGAGACCGGATCGGGCGACGGCGGGTACTACTGACCGGCGCCGCGGCCTTCGGCCTCGCCTCGGTCCTGGCTGCCTACTCGACCGGCCCCGAAATGCTCATCGCGACCCGCGCCCTCATGGGCATCGCCGGAGCCTCGCTGGCCCCCTCCACCCTCTCCCTGATCCGGAACATGTTCCTCGACGAACGGCAGAGGGCCACTGCCGTTGGCATCTGGACGGCCGGTTTCGCCGGCGGCGCCGTCGTCGGCCCGATCATCGGCGGTCTGCTCCTTGAGCACTTCTGGTGGGGCTCGGTCTTCCTGATCAACGTCCCCGTGATGATCCTGCTGGTGGTTCTCGGACCACTGCTGCTGCCCGAGTACCGAGACCCCGAGCCGGGACGCTTCGACCTGCCCGGCGCCCTGCTGTCCCTGGCAGCCGTCCTCGCCGTGATCTACGGCCTCAAGACGACGGCGGGACACGGCTTCGGCTGGACCGGGGCTGTGTGCGTGGCCGCCGGGCTGAGCGCCGGAACCCTGTTCGTCCGCCGTCAGCGCACGGCCGCCCATCCGATGATCGACCTCGCGCTGTTCCGCACCAGTCGGTTCAACGTGCCGCTGCTCATCGACGCCCTGGCGACCTTCGCGATGATCGGATTCTCTTTGTTCAACTGGCAGTTCATGCAGATCGTCCTGGGAATGGGGCCGTTCGAGTCGGCCCTGTGGTCCCTGCCCACCTTTCTCGTGATGCCTGTGGGCATTGCCCTGGCCACGGCGATGGCGCCGCGCATCGGCAAGCCGAACGTGATGACCGCCGGGCTGGCGGTGGCAGCAGCCGGCTACATCGCCCTCGCACTGATCCGGACCGACTCGGGCATCATGCACCTGGTGAGCGCCCTGGCTGTGGTCTCCGTCGGCATCGGGGGCGTGTCCGCCGTGGTCACAGAGGTGATCCTTTCCGCCGCACCGCCGGAGCGAGCCGGGGCGGCCTCGGCACTGGCGGAGACCTCCGCCGAGTTCGGCGGTGCGCTCGGCATTGCGGTCCTGGGCAGCATCGGCACTGCCGTCTACCGCTCGCAGACGGAGTCGCAGGCCCCCGCAGGCCTCACCCCCGGGCAACGGGCAGCGGCAACGGAAACCCTCGGCGGCGCCGCCGACACCGCAGCGACCCTGCCGCATCAGACCGCAGAGGCTCTGCGCAAGGTGGCCTTCGATGCCTTCAGCCACGAGATGCGGATCGCCGCGGTCGCCAGCGTCGTAGTGACGGCGGGCGGAGCCATTCTGATCGCCTCCCTGCTCCGCAACGCCGAACAGCCCGGCTCCGTGGTGGTCCCAGCAGCGGAGCCGGAGCACACGACAGGACACGGCGGCCAAGAAAATGCCAACGAACGGCCCGCCAGGACGCCCACGTCGTAGATGTGCGGTCGTAGGACGCCACGATTCCTCCCGGACCTCGGATCCCAACGGGGGAACGCGCGCACCAGGGCCACCGGCAGACCCCCGCCGATGCCGTGACCGCTGCCACCCGCGACAGCCGACGAGACGCCGCCACCGCCGTCGTGCTCCTTCACCGGTGCCTGTCCTGCGGCGAGTTCAGCGCGCCGAGCCCCACCTTCCTGCGTCGTGTGACAGAACACACCGACGTCTCCACGTCCACGATTCCTTCAGCTCGTCAGGAGAAGCAATGCGCCCCATGACCAGGGAAGAGGTTCGCGGCGCGATCGTGAACCGGGACCCCGCCGCAAAGAGGGTCCGACTTCCCGTCTGGTTCGACGACGTCCGGTGGCACCGGATCGACTACCTCGGGTGGCGGGACCTGCGCGCTCCGAAGCTCGCCTACCTCGTCACCGAGGCCGACGGCCAGGCGTTGGGAGTGCTGCTGAGGCAGGCGCCGAACGATGCCGCACTCGGATCGCGCGCGGTGATGTGCGACCTGTGCCGGTCCTCCCGCCGGTTCAACGAGGTTTCGCTGTTCACCGCTCGACGCCCATCACGCGACAAACGCGAACGCCTGAACGCGCTCGGTCTTCTCCTGTGCACCGATCTCGACTGTGCGGTCAAGGTGAACGCCAAGCCGATCCGCCAAGGATTCGATCCCCCGGTCGACGACCACATCGAGGCACGCCGCGAAGGCTTGCGTTCACGCACGATCGCCTTCATTCGTTCGGTGTCCGACACCGAACGAACCACGCGGCACAGAAGGTGATACTCGACCTGCGACAACGTGATGCAGATCTTCGCCCTTCCCGGGTGACGGGCCCTGCACGGTTCAACGGCGGAGTACCGGGGCGGCCGGCCCTGGGCCGTGAGTGGGGCGCGCCAACGGCTCGGTCCGCGATCGATGGTGGGCGTAGCTCCGTCTCGGGGACAGCTGATCCGGGGTGCTGCGACGACCGTTGATGAGCCCGGGGTGTTGTGATGGGCGGTGCTCGATCGGGATATTCGCTGGCCGCCGCTTGCTGGTGGTGTTCATACCGCCGCAATGGATCGGGTGACTCTTGAGACCGGCCGTCTGGTGCTGCGGGCCTTCACACCTGCCGACGTGGATGCGGTGTACGAAACCTGCCAGGACGAGGACATTCAGTTCTATACGCCGGTGCCGTACCGGCGTGCGGACGCGGAGAAGCGCATCGGCGAGGAACTGCCCGCGGGCCGGGCCACGGACAAGAACCACACCCTCGGCGCCTTCCGTGGGACAGTGGCGCCCTGGTCGGTTCGCACTGCCTGTTCGTCATCAGTCCGGGCGTCTACGAACTCGGCTACTGGGCGGTCAAGGAACAGCGTGGACGCGGAAGTGGGCGCAGAGGCGTTCCTTGCTGGTCCCGGCCCCGTCATCGCCCAGGCACTGGGCTACCACGACAAGAGCACCACCCGGATCACGATCGATGCAGGCGCCCCCTGGAAGAGCTACGCACCCGGCGAGCACACACGCTGAAACGGCCCCGCCTTGAGCTACGCGCCCGGCGAACGGTCGCCTCTCTCGGCTGCCTTCACCCCACAGTGGTGACCATGCTGAACCGAGTAGCCGTCCTGTCCGACATTCACGGAGTCCTGCCGGCCTTGGAGGCCGTGCTCGCCGAGCCAGACGTGCGCGCCGCCGACCGCATCGTGCTCACCGGCGACATCACCGCCGGCCCGCAACCGACCCAGGTTCTCGACCTGCTGACCAGCCTCGGCGACCACGTCATCTGGATCAGCGGCAACGCCGACCGCGAACTCCTGGAATACCGCCGGGGACAACGCGACACCATCCCCGATCCGATCGCCCCCTGGGCAGCCGAACAGCTTCGCGAGGACCACCTGGACCTTCTCGGCTCGTTGCCGCAGTCACTCTCCCTCCCCGTGAGCGGCCTGGGGAAGGTGCTGTTCTGCCATGCCACCCCTCGTGACGACGAGGAGGTCGTATTGGTCGATTCGCGCCTCGACCGCTGGAAAGAAGTCTTCAACGGACTCGACACCGACGTCCGCACCGCGGTCTGCGGCCACACCCACATGCCGTTCGTCCGCCTGGCCCACGGCCGCCTTGTGATCAACCCGGGCAGCATCGGGATGCCTTACGGACGAACCGGAGCACACTGGGCCCTCCTGGGCCCTGGCGTCGAACTCCGCACCACGAACTTCGACATCGAGGCCGCAGTCACCCAGCTCAGCCGGGCCTCCTCCTACCCCGAAATCGCCGAGTGGGCCGACTACTTCCTGCACGCTCGCGCGACCGACGCCGACGCCCTCGCAGCCTTCGCCCCACGGGACGGGCGCGACCACAGCCCGTGACACCCGCCCCTTTCCACGACAGCGGGCAGCCGAACACCGACTACACGATCAACGACGCCTACCGATCCCGAGGACGTGTCCTGCACCACTTCCAGAACAGGACCTATGCGCAGACGGCCACCGGCAGGATCCGGTCCGTCCACGGCGGACGCCGCAGCCCGGGGCCGTGGGCGGGGGTTCTCCCATCCGATCGGGTGTGGCTGGCCGCCCTTCGGTTTCGGTGTTTCCGCTCCGGTCCTCGATCCGCCTGGACGGCGCCCCGCCGGGTGTCCTGGTCGTCCGGACGCAGAAGATGGGCGGTTCGTACGGCTGCAGAAGGCGGAGAGCCCATCCCGTCGATCACCGACGCGACACTTGCCGACATCGCCGCTCACCTCCCCGACCGGCCAGGAAGCCGTCCTGGAACTGCCGCTCGGCTGACCGACGCCCCCGGCGGGTGCGCGTGCACCGAATCCGCCCGGTCACCTCCAGGGCCCGAGCGCCACGGCACACCGTCCGCAGCAGAACCGGCGCGGCCAAGGAGTTGGTGCCGAGCGGGAGAACGCCCGATCGACACCGGGCCGGGCGCATCGTAGCCGATGGCGGCAACGTGCCCGGCCAGGTCCGGAGCGATGGCCGCCCCTCGTTCGCGCAGCGTCGTGCCGGCGGCCGGGACTGCACAGGCCTGCTCGGCGACCAGCGCGGTGAGCGCCGCCGCCGCCGGGTCCAGCGACTCCCGCCCGCCGCGCCGGACGGGCGCACCGGTACGCGGCTTCGGCTGGGTGCGGTCAAGTGAATGCCCCAGGGGCAGAGACAGATCCGTGAACCCCCGGCACGGCGCGAGCTCGCTCCGGAAGTCCTGGAAGCCGCCGCTGCCGCTGCCCACCATGACGCTCGAATACCGCGTGCAGGCCTTGTCGACCGGATCGCCCCCGCCGACCAGGCGCTCCGGCAGGAGCGATCTTGCCTACCGCTTCAGCTCTCATCAACGAGGCCCGAGGCCACAGCGGACCAGCCCCCCAACTGACGAGAGCGGCACGGTTCCTGGCCCGTCCGACTGCCCCGGCCGGACGGGGCACCGGCCAGGGGGTGCGCGCCTACTGTCCGGGGGTGGCCGGGTCGGACGCACGGGCCGGAGTGTCGCGGACGCCGAGGCGCAGGTGCTCGACGTGATAGAGGGCCTGATCGAGGAGTTCGGCGACGTGGTTGTCGTAGAGGGCGTAGACGATCGAGCGTCCGTGGCGTTCGCCGGCGACCAGGCCGAGGTTGCGCAGCAGGCGGAGCTGGTGGGAGCAGGCGGAGGCTTCCATGCCGACGGCGTCGGCGAGGTCGCTCACCGAGCACGGGCCTTCCTGGAGTCGGGCCAGGATGTGCAGCCGCGAGGGCGTGGCGAGGGCCTGAAGGGTGGCGGCGACGTCGGCGGTGCCGCCCTGGCCGACGTGGGAGGTTTCACCTCCATGCCCGGCCAAGGCGTCACCGCCACCGTCGACGGCCGCACCGTCACGGTCGGCGCGCCCGCCCGGCTCCTGGACCGCGCCACCCACGAGCCGCACCAAAAGGCAGTGGCCGAACTGGAGGACGCCGGTCGCACCGCAGTGGTGGTCCTGCGCGACGGCATCCCCGTGGGCGTGCTCGGCATCGGGGACCGGCTCCGGCCCGACGCCGTGGCCACCGTCGCCGTCCTCACCCGCCTGACCGGCCGCGCGCCGGTGCTGCTGACCGGCGACAACAAGCGCGCCGCCCGGCGCCTGGCGACCGAGGCCGGCATCACCGAGGTCCGCGCCGGACTCCTGCCGCAGGACAAGGTCGCCGCCGTCAAGGAATGGGAGGCCCAGGGGCGGCGGGTGCTCGTGGTCGGTGACGGCGTCAACGACGCCCCCGCCCTGGCCGCCGCGCACTCCGGGATCGCCATGGGGCGGGCGGGCTCCGACCTTGCCCTGGAGACAGCCGACGCCGTCGTCGTCCGCGACGAACTGGCCACCATCCCCTCCGTCGTGCAGCTCTCGCGCACCGCCCGCCGCCTGGTGATCCAGAACCTGGCCATCGCCGGAGCGTTCATCACCGTCCTGGTGGCCTGGGACCTGATCGGCACCCTCCCCCTGCCGCTCGGTGTCGCCGGGCACGAGGGCTCCACCGTCATCGTCGGCCTCAACGGCCTGCGCCTGCTGCGCGAAGCCTCTTGGCCCCGCTTCACCAAGGACGCCTCGTGAGCGAACGCGCCGCTGTATTGGGGCCCGGGCCGGTGTCGGCCTGGAGCACGGAGCGCAGGACGGAACCGCAGTTGATGCCGGTCAGTACGCATGCGACGTCCTTGTGGGAGTCGAAGAGGCCGACGTTCTCGTAGGCGCGGTCCAGGGCGCGTTCGAGTTGTTCTTCCGGGATCTCGGCGACGGTGTCGGTTGGGGCGATGCAGAACTGGCCTTCGTCGACGCGGACGGGCCAGGGGCCGAGCAGGTGGGCCATGGGTGCCTACTTTTTCCCGTGCACCCATGTCTGGACGAGATACTCCTCGCCGTTGGCCGTTCGGCGGGCGTGGACGCGTATGCCGTACTGACGGGGGCCGTGCAGGGCTGCCCCCTCGCACTCCTTCGTGGGGCCGTCGGTCGAGCACAGGACCAGGTGACCGGTGGTGGAACGGACGACGGCTTGCTCGATTTCGTCCCACTGAAGCGGATCGGGCCGCGGGTCCCGGTCAGCGGGATGCAGGGTGACCGTCACGGTGCCTGGCGATGTCCTGGTGGTGACCAGGGCCCAGTCCTTCTCGGTCGAGACGAGCCCGGCCGGACGCGGAATGGTCTGCGCCTCGGGGTCCCGCAGGGAGAACGTCCCGTCGATGACAGCGACGGTGAGCGGGCCGGCCCAGTCGTCCAGGGACCACTTCGCGCCTCGCTCGCTCATCGCCGCGAGCCGGGTACGCAGCGCGTGGCCGACGGTGTCGGTGGCTTTGTGCACGGTTTCGGGGGCGGCCGGGGCGGGCCAGATGTGGAACAGGTAGTGCTCGGTGGGCTTGGAGTTGCGTCGTCGGCTCACGCCGGGCTCGGAGTCGCGGCCTCTGGCGTGCAGGCGCAGCCGGTAGGAACCGGGGCCCTGGTGGGCGACGTTGAGGTCGAGGGCGTGCTCGTAGGAGCCGATGAGGGCGTGGCCGGTGGTGGAGGTGAAGGTGGTGTCGATCACCTCGTCCCAGTCGCTGACGTCCAGAGCGGGTTCGGCGTTGCAGAGCCGGGCTTCGAGGTGGACGTTGCCCTTCTTGATGCCGGTATGGATGCCGGCGGCGTTGCGGGTGACCGCGATGAGCCCGTTGACCGGCTCGCCGAGCGGCGGTTGGATGTCGGGGCTTTCGTCCGCGTCCGGCTCGGTGGGGTCGATCTCGAAGCGGCCGTTTTCCACGAAGAGTTTCATGGGCTGGGACGCATGGGACATCGCGGCCACCCTTCAGCTCGGTTGAGGCAAGCCTATGCGGCGGCGATGACGGTGACTGTTCTTTCCTGCCACAGGGGCGGCCACCCGGATTGCGGGGCTACTTCAAATGACCACCGCGCGAGTGACCACGGCGCCGAACCCCCTCCCCTGCGGGGGAGGAGGTTCGGCGCCGCAAAGGAGGGATACGTGTGCGTGCGCAGAGCACGTAGCCCCTGCGTTCATCAACCCTCGCCGTGCGCAGTGCCTGAACCACAGCGCAGGGGCCGGATCGCTTCATGGATTCATGCAGTTTACCTGCACCGAGCTTTCCGGCATTTGAGAAATTGATTCCCCGTCTCGCCGATACGGCCCGTCGCCGGATGGGTGATCCCGGAGCTCGCGAATAAGCATCCGAAAATTACCATCACGCGACACCGGGAGCGGCGCTTTCGGTTACTTACCAGCTGACGCCGATGCCGACGCCGAAGGCGCTGACTCCGATGGAGAACGTTGGGTGAACGCCATCGGATAGAGGGACAGGCTGCTGGATGGGTTTGACGGTATCCGCGATCAGAAGCGAGCGGATAGGGACTCCGGAGCTGCTCCGCCAACGGAAGTCCGTGTCGACGCCGTTGGCCAGCGTCCAGAATCCGTTGTAGAGGGCCATCGGGTCGGCCACTGCAGCCGGTGCAATACCTTGGGTTTCGGCCAGGTCCCTGACTGCTGTGGCGAAGGTGTTCGGGTCCTTGAGCTTCTGGAGGATAGCCGTGATGGCGTCCGAAAATCCCTTGCTCACGACTTGGGTGACGGTCTGATACGCCTCGTAGTCAGCGTCTGTTGCTGGTGCCGGTACTGGTGCTGTTGCTGGTTGCGTGGCGACCATATTGAATTCCCTTTCTGATTCGACCCCAACTCTGCACCGATGATGGCGCAGGGGGTGCGGATGTGGCGCCCCCTCGTCGATATCAAGCCATGGATTCCCGGACTCCCACTAAGAAAACCTGCCTGGAACCGGCATTGACAACCGACGTCTGTTTTTTAGTGAACCTCAGTCACGCCCGATCAGCATCCCGAGATACGCCGAACTTCCCCCGAATTTCGTCACACTCATGTTCGTGACAAAAAATGGTGAAGGAAATTCAGCAGCCGAGCCGGTGGAGGTGATCGAGCAGGAGACACTGGCGATGTGCGAGGGGTGCGGCGAGCCGCTGCCGCCGCCGAAGCCAGGCCGAGGGCGGCCACGGGAGTTCCACAGCGGGAAGTGCCGGATGCGGGCCCACCGCAGGAAGCACCAGCCTGGCCCCGACGCCCTGCGGGCCGAGGCCCTGGCAATCCTCGCCGACCTGCGCCTACCGGCCCTGGGTGACGAGTTGGACCAGCTCGACGCCGAGACACTGTCCGAGGTGGTCCGACAGGCCCAGGCCGCCCGCGCCGCTCTCGCCCGCCTCGCCGAACTCGTCCCTGTCACCAGCGTGCCGCCCAGCTGGCCGAGTTGGAGCCATCCACCACCATCGACGAGCCCATGACGCAAACCCCGGCGGCCGTCGTCGCCGCGCCGCTGGCCCCGGCCCCAGAGATTCGGGTACGCGAGGCGGCCGGCTTCGGGTCCGCGCCTGGTGGCGTTCCTGCGCGGACAGCAGGCGGCAGCCGCCGTGATGACGGATGACCGGCGTGCGGCTGTGGCGCGGCTGCGCGAGGCCGAGACGGCGCTCTCGCGTGCCGACAACCGGCGGGACACGGTCAGCGGCGGAGCGCGGCGCGCACCTCACCGCCCCACGCGCCGGAGCCCTGGCGGCCGGTCTGCCGACAGTCACCGTGACCGGTCCAGAACTGCTATGGGCTGGTTCGCGGGGCCCGCATGCGGTGATCCGCTCAAGATGACGGCAGTGGGGGCGTTGCCCCCGTCGTCGGCGGTGGCGGGGCGGCCGTAGCAGCGAGGCCGACGGCGGCCATGAGCGCCGCGAGATCAAGAAGATGTCGACTCACCGGGCCGGCCCACAACAGCGTCGTGTCCGGCCTCGGCGAGACCCCTCTCAGAGCTCTTCGGTCCCACGGGTGGCGGCAGCGCCGAGTACACCGTCGGCCCTCCGAACATTGACCTTCATGGGCATACCGGGCCGGCAGCACACCGGTTGGTCATGCATGGGTTCCTGATGCCCCGACGGGTCAGCCGGTCCGGGAATAGTGCTGGAGGTAGAGGAAGATCGAATTCCAGCCCGAACCCACGTGCACGATGTGCAGCTGACCTGCCGAACCGAAGTCCCAGGCGGCGATCCCCTCGACCTCGTCCCCGGACTCGACGTCCTGATCGAACGCATGGGAGACCTGTCCGGAGGCCGCATCGATCGAGTAGACCGACTTGGCCGAGTCGTCCACGGACGCGTAGAGCTTGCCCTGCCACATCGCGGCACCCTGGATCCTGCTCAGGGGCTGCGACAGCGTCACGGTGTTCACCACCGGGAGCGTGGAGCCGGCCGGAAGGGTCAGCAGATCGTTCAGGCTGTATGCGACCAGTTTGTTCGTCCCCTGTGCGGCGTCCTGGGTCCAGGGCGCGGTGTAGACCAGTCCGGCGGCTGCGTCCACCGCGACCCACGGCACGCCACCCGGCATCTGCGCGAGCGGCAGTTGCACGTAGCGGCCCGTGTAGCTCAGGTCACTCGCGTTGTACAGCGCCAGCAGCGGATGTCGGTAGTCACTGCCGCCGTCCTCGATCGGCGCGATCACGTAGCCGTCGTGGTACTCCACGTCACCTATGTGATCGCTGCCGTACGTCCGGCTCATCGCCGACGGAATTGGGAACATCGACGACGCGACTTCCGAGTCGTTCGCGACGGTGGCCTTCACCATTCCGCCGGGTCCGGCGTAGTAGAAGTACGTCCCGTCCGTCGCCACGCCCTGCCCGCGTTCCAACGCGTTGAACCCGGTCCAACGGTAGTAGTCCCCCGTCCGCGTCCAGGCCGAAGCCATCGCTGGAGACGCCACACCCCCGACGGCCAGCACGATCGTGGCCGCCAAGGCCGTCGCGGTCGCTGAAATCCTGCCCGGCTTCATCTGAGCCCGACCTCCTTCGTCCGGTGTCACACACCTACGTCTGCCGTGAGCAAGAGCGGTGGCATCCCGATGCCGAGCCACGGTGCTTCCTGCTCATGCGCCGAGGACGTGGTTGCGCATGGTGGCGACGGCCCGGACCGTGTGATGCCATCCGTCCTGCCAGGTGGTCACGGCGTGGGAAGCCGCCCCGAGCCGCAGATCGCCGCTGCCTCCCCCACACCACCCGCAACAACCGCTCGCCCGCCGCGTCCGCGGACCGGGAGAAGTCTCACACCACAACGCTCGGACCTCAACACCTCATGCAGACAAGCGAACTGCCCCGATCACAGCCTCCTGCACCACACGCCGGGCCCCGGTCACCAGCACGGCTCTGCCCGGCGGGCTCTCCGTGCTGAAGAATGCCGCGATCGCCGTGCTGGACATCACGGGACATCAGGGCTGGTCTCCTGTCGGCGTGGACGACGCCCTGGACGTGATCGCTCCACCTCGTGGCGGAGGGTGGCCTCGACGAGGAGTGACCGTCGCGGACATCGCGACGGCGACGGGGGCGCGTCGAAGGCCGTTCTCGCGAGTGCGGACAGCAAGAGCGCCATCCTCAGCCGGGTGGTCGACAAGAGGATTACCGCGTCGGGCTACGAGCAGACCATGAAGCAGGTTCTCGCCCCGCGGACGCCCGAGACGGTCGTGGAAGCCCTCGCCCGGGGTACGCGGTTGGGCGACAAGGGACAGTTCGCCGTGCACGAGGCGATCCGCAAGGCCCTGCCCTCGCACGAGCACAGTGAGGTGCTGTGCGAGCGTGCGTTTCGCCACTGCCGAGACGCGCTTCGTACCGTGGGCCGTCACCTCCGCACTCCGGCTCCACCGCCCTGCTGCACGGTGGAGGAGACGGCGGGCCCGATGTGGTTCCGGTTCGGCCCCAGTGGCTGGCGCACGCTGGTGTCGGGAACGGTTGGTCGTGGGACCGGGCCGAGGCATTCCTCCACCGAACCGCAGTCGCCACCCTGTATGGGCACTGCGTACGGCGGTGCTGCCCGCAGGCCGGGAAGGGGGACCAGGGGCGGTCACGGGTGCGAGTGACCGCTTCGTGCGGGATCGTGGCAATGAAGCGGCGGTTCCGCGGTACGGACGCGGCCCGCGAACCTGGACGCAGGAGTGATCAACGATGGCGAAGCTGCTCTTCGTGCTGACCGGATCTCCCTACTGGACTCTCAAGGACGGCACCCGGCACGCCACCGGCTACTGGGCCGAGGAGTTCGCGGCGCCGTACAAGGCACTCACAGAAGCCGGCCACCAGGTCGTGGTGGCCACTCCCAACGGCGTGGTCCCCAGCGTCGACATGATGAGCCTGCGCCCTGACATGGCGGGCAGTGCCCAGATCGCCCTGGAGATGGAGGACATCATCCGTTCCGCGGAGGAGATCCGACGGCCGATCCAGCTGTCCGACGCTCGCTTGGAGGACTACGACGCCGTCTATTTCCCGGGCGGCCACGGTCCTATGGAGGATCTGTGGCTCAACGCCGACGCGGGTCGGCTGCTGACCGCGGCGCTCGCCTCGGGCAAGCCGCTCGCAGTGGTCTGCCATGCCCCCGCCGCGATGTTGGCCACCAGGGTGCGCGGGGCTTCTCCGTTTGCCGGCTACCGGGTCACAGCCTTCACCAACGACGAGGAGGACGCCGTCGGACTGGCGTCCAAGGCCCGCTGGCTGCTGGAGGACGAGCTGAAGGAGCTCGGAGTACAGTTCGAGCGCGGAGAGGTCTGGAAGCCGTACACGGTGGTCGACCGCAATCTGTACACAGGGCAGAACCCAGCCTCTGCCAGCGCCTTGGCGCAGCAGCTGCTCGACGTTTTGAAGTAGGCGGCAAACTCTGGAAGGCCCTGACCGACCTGCGGCACCGTGCGTGCCGAATGCGTCGCCGAGGAGCCGAACTTCGACCGGGCGGCGGCCCGGCTGCAGATCGCCGGCCCGTCGCTGTCCCAGCAGATCAAGGCGCTCGAACGCGATCTCGGGGTGGTCCTGTTCGACGGGACCGGCGTTCGGTCGCGCTCACCGCGGCGGGTACCGCGTTGCTGCCGCACGCCCGCGCTCTGCTGCCGCACGCCCGCGCCCTGCTGGACCGGGCCGACGATCTCAAGCGCCGGGCCGGGCGGCTGTCCGCTTCGCAGCCGGTCCGGCTGGGCTACGTCAACTGGCTGCCGCCGGATGCGGGCTGCCGGCCTTGCACACGCCGGTGGCGTGGGGCGCACACGTGCCCGTCACCTCAGCCTGGGCACCGGGGCGAGGAACGCTGCCTGCCGGTGCAGGACCGGCGGGCCCGTGGCGGGATCCCGAAGTCGGCAGTCGGCCGTGTGATCGCCGACATGGGACCCCGCCCGGCACCGCGGCCGAGGCGCCGATTTCGGCGGGATACGTGCTCATGATGGGCGGCGCCCTGGCGCCCACCCGCGACCACACGGTGGCCGAACAGTCGAAGGACTACGGGTACTCCACCAACCACCAGGTCGTTGTCGACGTCGGCGGCGGGAGGAGCGGTTCGATCAGGGCATCGACTCCGGGCAGCGGGCCCGCACCGGAGCCGGGTGTCAGACAGCCTGCGGGGCGACGGCCGTGTTCTGGCCGGCCGCGATGCGCCAACCGTCCACCTGCCCGGCGATCACATGGAGCGTCGCTCCCCGCGAGCCGTCGACAGGGTTGCCCGTGCTGTCGGTGGGCGTCTGGACCACGTTCACCGCGATCACGTCGGGGGCTGTCTCCAGCATCTTGACCACGTCGTACCGGGCAAAGGAGTCGTGCAGGAAGCTCTTCATCGCCGGAGCACTGAACCCGGCGATCTCTTCCCTTCCGTCAAGACGCGTACCCCTCGCGTTGGTCCAGGAGGCGTGCTGGGTGTACTGCTCGCCCAGCGCAACCGGGTCTTCAGTCAGGCGCGCGGTCTTGGAGGAGGGCCGTTCTGAGCAACGGGGACCGACAGGTGCAAGGGCGGTATGACCCGTTCCAGCTCTCTTCCCAGTCTCTGGGCTTCGCCACGCACCTGGGCAGGGATATCTCCCTGCTCTGCGATGAGGCGGTTGTAGATCGGGGTCTCGTGAAACACGGGCGTATCTGCTTTCTGGTGGCGACGGCGCCTTCTCGGTAACCGTCTGTGGAACGGGGACGCCGCGAAGGCGGTGGAGCGGTCAAAGCTGCGGATCGAGGCCGAACTGCGTCGTCGGATCGGCAGCGGCCCGGCGGACCATGTCGGAGTCCGGTGGGCCGGGAGCAGCGCCGAGGTGCTCATGCAGTCGTGTCCAGGAACGGGTCATACCTCGCAGCCTAGAGGCCGGGGCCGACAGCACCGGACCGGCAGAACCTTGTCCAAGGCATGCGTGCCGGGTGCAGACTGATGGTCACGGTGGAGGCAACCGGGCACACCCCGCGCACGACGGCGCCGCAGGGGCAGCGCCCACGACGCGTACACCGGACGACAAAACACCGCCGGGCCGGGCTCAGACTCAAGCGCCACGCCGCTTCCTGGTGGGGCCAGGCGACCTTCTGGTCGGTACGGATTGCGATCCCTTCGCCCGAACCAGTCAGGCGGTTCAGCTGATTCGGACACCCACCCAGAGGTTTTACGTTTCCTTTACCCATGAATGGCGCTGACGGTCAACAGTCGGTCTCCGGCCAAACACGGACGACGGCGCCCGCCGCTGACTCACAGGTCGATCCGGATGAAAGGCCCCGCTGCTCTGGGCCCCTCGTGCCCAAGTGCCCGGGACAGGGCTCCGAGGCTGTGCCCTACCGTGTACGTAGCAGTGCGTCACCGGCGCATTGGACTCCGCATGCCCAGTGATGTCGATGGCAGTGGTCACTACGCCCCCTCCGCCTCGGCCGTGACGGCGAACCGGACAGGCTGGATGTGGCTCTGCGCGCGGTGAGCGCGGACTTCGGCCTCGGCGAAGCCGGGCATCCGAGGTACGGCGGCCGTCATGGCCGGCCCCTCCACGAAGCAGCGCACCTTGCCGCCCCCGACGCTGTAGCGCAGCCGTACGGCCGGAACGCCGTGCGCGGCGTAGATGTGGGCGGAGGTGTGCTCGGTACGGGCGCGGACCTTGCGGCGTGAGCGGTTGTGGTCCTCTTTCCAGTCCGGGAGGTCGGTCCGGCCGCGTTCGCGGCGGTGCGGGATGACCAGGCCGGTGCCGCGGTAGCCGCCGTCCGCGATCATCGTGGCCCTGCCGACTGCATCCTTCGCGCCGGACAGTTCCCACGCCTTGCAGTCGTTGCGGTTGCCCGGCAGCGGCCGACCGACGGCGACGACCAGCCGGGGGTCCGCGTCGCACGCGATAGCCGTCGAACTCGGCCTCGAAGGCGAGCCCGCCAGGCAGCATGCCGGATCCGGGGACGGATCGCCGGTGGCCGTAGCACCCGGATCCTCGCCGCGGGGAGGGAGCCGTGCCGCTTGAGGGTCGGCGCGGCTCCCGGCAACGGGGCAGCCTGCCCGGTCCTGTCAGCGGACTCGGCTGACCTTCATGTCCACGGGCCGGGAACGGGTCGCACGACCGCCGCCTCGGCCAGCGGCACTTGAGCTGTCGATGTCAATCACGGATCCGGGTTCCACCTGCTGCGCGACTGTCCAGCGGAGTTGGCCGAAGCCCTCCGGCACTCGCTTTCCCGACCGCCGGCCCGGCCACGGACGGTCAGAGTCTGCGGTGCACGGAAACGGCGTACTCCCCGTCGTTGTAAGAGGCTCGGGACCAGGTCGCGTATCTGGCTTCAAGGGTGAGTCCCGCCGCACGGCAGTGAGCGTCGTAGTCGTCCAGCGTGTAACCGCGGTCCAGGGAGAACCCCGCAACAAGATGGCCGTACGGACGGACGTGACCTGCCACCCCGGCCACCAGGGCCGGTTCCGTTCCCGGCGGGGTGAACAGCGGAACGTTGCCCGCCATCACCACGACATCGAACAACAGCCCCAGGTCGAGGCCGACCAGATCGTGCTGGTGCCAGCGGATCTCCGGCGCCAGGCGCCGGGCGGTCGCGATCATCGACTCGTCGACGTCCACGCCGACCACGGCGTTCCACGTCATGCGTTCACCGTGGCACACTCCCCGCTCCGACCCCAGCCCGACCTCCGAAACCTCCGTCACCAGCCGCGGCCGGCCTGGCGGGGGTGCGAGCCTGCGCCGACGTGGGCTTCGACGGCCCGTGGTCTGCGTGTTCCGCTCCAGCGGGTTCAAGAAGCGGCGCCGGAGCGTGGGCGATGTCGAGCAGCAGGTACGCCTGTGCCCGGGAGATGCCGGACTCCACGGTGCGGTACGCCGCCCACGACTTCTGTGTCGAGTTCAGCGTGCTGGGGCTGAAAAGGGCCTTGCGTTCCGCACGTGCGGGTGCTCAGGCAGCGGCGCGGTGCGGCTGAGCACCCTGGGATGCGCGGGTCAGCCGCCCTGACCGGCACTCCCCATCGGGCCGACCTTCACCTGGGAGCCGGAGCCGTCCGTGACGGGCAGCGTGTCGGCGCCCGGCCAGTCGAGGGTGACCGACTTCGTCTCGTCCGGCGGGGTCACCACCAGGCCCGTGATGCGGACGCCGGAGCCGCCCGACTTGTTGATCGGGTAGTTGATGCCGAAGTACACCGACTTCCCGTCCTTGAGGGTCATAGGGGTGGCCTTCTCACCGGTGCGCTTCGCGGACAGCGTCCCCGCGCTGGTCTTCAGGTCGACGCCCGCGTACCCGGAGAGCCCGCAGTCCCGGCCGCCGCCGTTCTTCAGCTCCACCGCGACGGTGCCGTCGGGGTCGCCGTCGATGGTGCTGTCCATCGCCGTGATCTCCAGCTCGTCGGTGCGGCACTTGCCGACCTTGCCGTTCTCGTTGGAACCGGTCCCGGCGGCGGTGCCCTGCCCGCCGGACTCCTTCCCTGCGGGGTTCTTCCCGTCGCCCTGATCCGAACCGCTCGAGCCCGAACCGCCGCTCGCGGAAGACGCGCTGGACACGGACGACGGGGCGGCCTGTCCCATGTCGTCGCCGTTCTGACAGGCCGTCAGCGAGAGACCCGCGGCAACGGTCAGGGCTGCGAAGGTGAGCTTGTGTACGCGCATCGTTTCTTCCTCAGTGTCAGTGGGGGGTGTCGGTCGCTCGGTACGGGTCGGTACGAGCGAGCGTTTCTGCCCACCCAGAGCCGCCCGGCCCGACGAGGCGTTCCGCCCAACCACCCGCTAATACACCCCTGTTACACGCACGGCCGGGCACAACGCGCACCACCACCGGGCGCACCCCGCCCGCGCCCGTCCCCGCCGCACCCAGCCCCTGCAGCCGTCCGGCGCGGAATACAGGGCCCGAACACAGCGCGCCGCAACGCTCACAGGCACGCCACCGACGGGCCGGGACGGCGGTTCCCGCCACCACCGCGCACCTGCTCGCGGCCAACGCCCGCTGGGACAGACCCGTAACTCGGCAGATCTTGACCACAACCGGTGACAAGCCCACCGGGCGAAGCACCAACCCGCCACGCTTCCCTGTCCGATCCGCTTCAGCACGTCCGTCCAACAGAAAACGATTCGTAACCGAGCTGACCCGGACGGTGCCCGCATCGCACGGACGGCTTCCTCGACAGCCGGGTCGGCCGGCTGCAGGGGCCCGCCGAACGAGGCGAAGACGCCACCCGGCTCCAGCAGCGCGGCCATGCGCGACCACCGGCCGTCCGGCTTGGTCCAGTGCAGCGCTGCTCCCGGGTGAACCAGCCTGTACTTCTCGCTTGGCCGCAGGTCCTCGAACGCTGCCCGCGCTGTCCGGACGTCCGTCGGCACGTGCTTGCGAGCGTGGCCGCGTCGGGATCGGTAGCGATGACCGCGACCCCCTGTTGAGCGAACAGGCGGGTTGCCTTGCCTGTCCCGGCGCCAGTCTCCAGGGCGGTCCGAACCGGAGGACCCGCGTACGCCATCACCATGTCAAAGACCTCCGCGGGATACCCCGGCCGGAACCGTTCGTACGACTCCGCCGTTGCTCCGAAGCCCAGTGCGCGATCAGGCATACGGGGCAGCCCGACATGAGCTGCATCGTCCGCGCTCGTCCCTCTTCGAGTGTCCCGGCCGCCCGACGAGTCCGCGTCTGAGCTTGTTCTGCTTCATCGGTTCATGCCCGCATGGTGGATGCCTGCGGCTCGTGTCGGTTTCGGCGGCGTACAGCGCGGAAGCCGTTCCGGAGCAGCATGCCGAACGGGATGGCACCGAGCAGGATGACGGACAGTGAGGTCAGGACGTTCTGGACGCGCTCGCCGTCCGCGTCGGAGGCGTCGGCTTCACCGACGACCCGCCCGTCCATCACAACGTTGCACCGCACCGTTTCCGAGGGGGTGCAGCCCGGGTCGGTGTCGGACAGCAGGTTCACCCCGAAGACCACCACAGCGGCCGAGAGGACCACGCCGGCCGGCCAGGCGACGACCAGTGCCGCCTTGCCCAGCTTCCGTCGTCCGCGCAACAGCGGGCCCAGCACCCTCGCCGCGTACTGAGCCAGGAGAAGAGCTGGGAAGACCAGCAGCGGACGCCAGTCCATGAGGGCGAGCGCCGTCGGGGCCCCGAAGAGTAGCGCGCCGTACCCTGCGCAGCCGAGGTCTTCCCTGAATTGCTTCCCGCTCGTTCTCCACTCCGGATGTCGATCCTGATCGCCGGTATTGGACGGTCCCGCTCCCGGCTGGAGTTGACGCCACTCGGTGCCCACTCCGTCGGTCTGGCGGATGCCTGCACGGGGCCGCCGCGGCGGCGGGTCAACCCACGGCCGCCTTCAGCGTGACGACGGGCGTCTCCCCGTACTTGAGCGTCTTCGACGGTTGGGTCGACTTCACGGCTGGGCGCGTCGCTGGGCGGCGTCGAACGCGGGCGCGAGCGGGGCCAGCGCCGCGCGGAGCTGGTCGGGCAGTGAGCCGGAGGGCACGACCAGTCCTCCGGCGCCGAAACTCCCGTCTTCCTCTGCGTTCCCGGCCGGCCGGAGCCAGCCTTCCAACGCGATGCGAACCGCCGCGGCCACGCTTGCCGCGAGAACGCGGGCCGTGTGCGCTCCGGCGTCGGCCAGGCGTTCGGCGATCACCGCCGCGAGAGGGGGCTCGATGCCGACGGTGGTATCGAGGAACGCGTCGCGCAGCGCGGTCCGGGTGGTGATCAGCAGCAGCGCCTCGTGTTCGCGCTCAGCGGCGTTCGTGTACTGCTCGACCACTGCTTCGGTGACGGCGTCGGCCAGGCACACTCCTGCGGGCCGGGCCGCGACCGCCGCCGCGATCCGCGCCTCCCGGTCCGCGGTGACAGCGGAGACGATCGCCTGCTCGCGGCTGGCGAAGTAGTTGTTGTAGGTGCGCGGCGAGACCCCGGCCGCCTCGGCGATGTCCTCCACCCGCACCTGGTCCGGGCCGCGCTCCATGGCCAGGCGCAGGGCCGCCTCGCGCAGCGCCTCGCGCGTTGCCTGCTTCTTCCGCTCCCGCAGTCCTGGCGATGGTGTCGTCACGGTGTCAGCGTTCCACACAGGACTGCGCACACGCAAACTTACGTACAGGCAAACTTGCGCACAAGTAAACTTGCGTACACGCATTTTCCCTGTCAATCTCGACCCGCCCGAGAGCGCCAGAGAGGACGTCACCATGCGAGCAAGAGGAATGACCTACGACACCGGGTTCGTCGTGCACGGCCGGATGTCCCGCGAGCGCTCGGACCCCGCGGTGGTCCGGCGCGAGCTCGCCATCATCCGCGACGACCTGCACTGCAACGCGGTCCAGATCATCGGCGGCGACCCGGACCGACTGGAGCTGGCCGCCGGTGCCGCCGCCGAGCTCGGCCTGCGAGGAGGACGCCACGAGAGACCGTGGTGCGCGCGTTCCTGCCCCGGCGCCTCGGCACCGACGACGGGGGCCTGTTCTTCGACGAGACGGGGCAGGCCAGGAAGGGGCCGAAGACCGCGGCCTCGGGTCGGCAGTATTCCGGCGCGATGTGCCGGGTCGAGAACGTGATCGTCGCCGTGTACACGATGTACGCGACCGAGCGGGGCCACGCCCTCGTCGACCGGGACCTGTACGTGCAGGTCGACTGGTTCGCCGATCCGGCGCGGATGGCGACGGCGGGTTCCCCAGGAATCACGCATTCGCCACCAAGCCGGCGCTCTCCCTCGCACAGGCGAAACGGGCGCCGGCCGCCGGGATCAGACCGGAATGGGCGACCGGGGGCGAGGTGTACGGGCGCAGCCGGGAGTTGCGCGTGTTCTTAGGGCGCCGCCATGACTGAGGACGGCGATGACTACAGGCTTCGGGAATCGGACTCGGACCTTCAGGCGTTGGTGCGCCTCCGCGCCTTCTACGGCGGGGCGACGTGACGATCTGGTCGATTCTGCAGGCGCACTGACATATCGCAGCGTGAGGATGCCCGGTGGGGGTCTCGAACGGTGGCCCGTCGGCGGTGGTCAGTCGTGCCGGGGGCGACGGTCGGTCGTACCGGTGTCGAGCGCCTGCCGGGCGAACCGCAGGGCGTACGGCAGTGCGGCCCGGGTCAGCGGGCCGGCGCCGACGGCGCCGACCGCGGCGGAGAGCAGGGGCTCCGCGCACACGACGGCGCGCAACAGGGTGACGGGAGCGGCGCACAGCCGGGCGGGCAGGTCAGGGAGGTCCGGAAGTACGAGGGTCAGGGTCCGATCGTCCGTGTCGGGACGCGGCCAGGTGAGTTCGATGCGCATGAGGCGGCCTCCGCAGAAGTGGGAATCGAAGCCCGAGGCCCGGACGGCGTCGCCATCGCTGTGCCTGTGGGGCGTCTCCCCCGAGCGGCGGACATTGCCTCGGCTCGTCCGGCGGAGGGAATCGCGCGGCGAGGCGCCGCATCGTCGAGTCCGTCCTCCGATGGGGTAGACACTTTCAGAGTTGCCGAAATTGCCGGATCTGGTCAAGGTTGTCGAGAATATGAGGTATGCCACAACCTCGATGCATGCCTCACCTGTCCTACGGAGGGAGTGCGGACCATGACTGACAGTTCCCATGCGCACGGCTCAGGGGACACGAAGGAGCGGCATCCCGTTCAGGAGACGCTCACGCACCCCATGGAGACGATGACGGCGGCAGTGGAGAAGGTTCCTGGCGCGGACCGGGCCAAGGAGTTCGTCGACGGTGTGCTGGACTCCGTCGGGATCGTCTCGCCCCGCGCGCGGCGCGTCGCCGCGTACACGGGTGCCGGGCTGCTCGGTGTGGCTGGTGTGATCGAATGGCCGCTGGCCGCGGCGGGCGCCGCAGCCGTGTGGCTCACCCAGCAGCGTCCCAAGGACGCCGCGGCGGCCGACGAGGCCCGTGCCGAGGAATCGCGGACGAAGCGCACCGGCAGGTCGGCCAAGGCATCGACCGTCGCAGGCAAGGCGAAGTCCCGTTCCGGCAAGGCGACGACCCGTCCCAGTAAGGCAAGTGCGGGGACGGCGAAGAGCCGCACGCCCAAGTCGGCGAGTACCAAGGCCAAGGCCCGCCCGTCCGGGCGGACCACCAAGAGCACCGCGGCGGGCACCTCGCGTACCCGGGCGGGTGGGCGGAAGAAGACCTGACGACGCCCCGCCCGCTTCGGCGGCCGAACGTGGGAGCCGGCCATCGCGCCGCCGTCCGCCACAGCGGCCGATCACCACGACCATCACGCGCTCGACGGCCGGCCGCCGTGTCCGCAACCCGCTCGACGACCCCGTTCGACGATCCTTACTCCCCCGCTCCGACGACCCACCGTCCGTACCGCCCCAGCCCAATGCGGCAGGCTCGCGAAGGTGACACATGCTGCTCCGCTTGCTGACCGGGCTGCCCGCCGTGGTCCTGCAGAACGCCTTGGCGGCCCCGGTCGGGGCCGCACGCCGGATCGCCCCGCCGGCCACCAACACGGCACGAATGGCCGCCGAACTCGTGAGCGCCGGTGCGCGTGGCGTCTTGAGCGGTGCGGCGGAGGTGTCGGAGACCGCGGTGCGGGTCGGCAGAGTCGCCCGCAACGCCATGACCCCGCGGACCGGTCACTGGCGTGCCGGGTCCCGCATGCACCTCGCGCTGCGGCGGTCTCCGGAGACGCGGAGACCGGCCCTGGAGCAATTCGAGGCCGCCTGCGAGAAACTGGCCGTCGAACTGGCCGAGCACCCCGATGTGCTGGTCGCCTACTGGGACGGCGGCCTGGAACGGCTGGTCGTGCAGACCACCGAGGCCGCGGTCGATGAGCAGTTGGTGGACCGGGTGTCCGAGATCGCCGCCCGGCACGGGCTGGTGCGCGTCGACGACCAGGCGCTGGAGCACACGCACCCGGGGACGACCGGAGGTGTGCGCGTCAATGCGGTCGCCGTGGCCTGCGACGCGGTAGGCATCGCCACCGCCCTCGTGGCCAGGACGATCCCGCTGAGATCCGTGCCGGAGATCGTCGTTGCCGCAGCCGTCGTGATGCGTGAGGACTCCCGCGTACGGGGGGCGCTGAACCGGACGCTGGGCCCGGACCTGGCCGACCTGGCACTCGCCGCCGCCCATGCTGCCGCCTGCGGGATCGGGCAGTCGCCGAGCCCGCTGCTGCTCGACGCGGCCTTGCGGATCGCCCAGCTGACGGAGTCCGTCGCCCGGCTCGCGGCATTCGACGCGGCGCACGACACCCTGTGTGTCCCGGGCAGGCCGACGGTGGGCGGGGACGACACCGTGCGCCCGCCGCTGCGTTCGTGCCCCGGCGAGCAGTATGCCGACGCCGCGATCAACGGAATGCTGGGCGGTGCCGTCACCGCGCTCCTGTTCACCCACAGTCTCGACGGGGCGGCGGAGACCGCACTCGCCGGTTCGCCCAAGGCCGCGCGCTACGGCCCGGCGGCCTTCACCGCAGCGCTCGGCAGTGTCCTGGCACGCGAGAACGTGCTGGTCCGCAGCCCGGAGCGACTGCGCCGACTGGAGATCGTGGACACCGTCGTCCTCCATCCAGGAGCGCTGCGCAGCACCCGGCGCACCGTGCTGGAGGTCCATCCCAGCGCGAGCGGATGGGATCACCGCCGACTGTGGCGGGAGGCCACAGCGACCCTGTGCACGCCCGAGGACGGGGCGTTGGTGTCCCGGGCCGGGAAACCGGGGCTCGGCCTGCGGCCGGTGCCCGACGAGGCGGCGCCGTACACGGAACCGCCCGACACCGGCCTGATGATCGCGTCGGTGCGCGGCAGGGATGTCGGCACCGTCCTGGTCGGCCGGGAACTCGATCCGATGGCTGAGGCCGTGCTGGACGCCGCGCGCCGGGCCGGTCTGCACGTCGTCGTGCCGGATGACCGCTCGCTCGGCGAGTTCGGGACCCTGGCCGACCAACTCACCCCTCCGGGGCTTCCGTTGGCCGAGGTGGTGGCCGGATTACGGAACGGCGGGCGGACGGTCCTGACGGTGGCGCGCGTACCGATCGACCGGACGGCGGCGGAGGGGGCGCCGACCGACCGGACGGCGAAGGAAGGAGCGTCGGCCGACGCCGCCCGCGACGTGCTCGAAGGGCTGCTCGGCAGTGATGTCGCCGTGGCCCTCGCCGACGAGCGCGGGGCCGTCGTCTGGGGTGCGGACGTCCTGCCTCTGCAGGGTCTGGAGGGTGCGTGGCGGCTGCTTTCCGCCGTGCCCGCGGCACGGGCGGCCGGCCGTCGGGCCAAGTTCCTCGCCGAGGCGGGTGCCACGCTCTCCGAACTCCTGGTGCTCACCCGCGGGGCCCGGACCCAACCGGTCCCCTTCCCCCTCGAACTGCGGATCAGCCCGGTCACCATCGCCGCCGCCGCGGCTCTGGTGTCCGGCTGGTGCGGCGCGCTGGGTGCCGCTTCCGGCGAGTCCCCGCATCCCGGACCGCGGGTGCCGTGGCACGCCCTGCATCCGGAGGAGGTCATGGCCCGGCTGGCGAGGGCGCCGCGGGCCGCGCCCACGACGTGGGAGGTGGTGCGGGGCCGGACCGGCCACGCCCTCAACGCCGCTGCCGCCCACCCGATCCTCGCGCCGGTCCGGATCGGCGCGCGTCTGGCGGGCGCCACCTGGGCCGAACTCGACGACCCGTTCACCCCCGTCCTGCTGATCGGCGCCACCGCGTCCGCGCTGCTGGGGTCCGTGGTGGACGCGTTCCTCGTCGTCGGCGCCGTCACCGGGAACGCCCTGGTCGGCGGGGTGCAACGGCTACGCGCTGAGCGGGCGCTGGCCGAACTCGCCACGGGGCAGCGGCGCACGGCCCGGCGCCTGCCCGACGTGTCGGCGGACGAACCAACCGTCGTCGAGGCCGGACGACTGTCACCCGGCGAGGTGATCGAGCTGCGCACGAATGACGTGGTGCCGGCCGACGCACGTCTGCTGGAGGTCAGCGGCTTCGAGGTCGATGAGTCCTCGCTGACCGGCGAGTCGCTGCCCGCGCCCAAACAGGTGGCGCCCGTGGCGGAGCCGTCCGTCGCGGACCGCAGTTCGATGGCGTTCGAGGGCACCACGGTGGTGGCCGGGCACGCCCGCGCCGTGGTGGTGGGCACCGGCGACCAGACCGAGGCCGGCCGCGCGGCGTCCCTCGCCGCCCGGGTCCCCCCGTCGGCGGGGGTCCAGGCGCGGCTGCACCAGCTGACCCGTCGGGCGCTTCCCCTGACCCTCGCGGGCGGCGCCGCGGTGGCGGCTCTGTCCCTGCTGCGCGGCCGCCCGGTGCGTACCGCGCTCCAGGGCGGGCTGGCGGTCGCGGTGGCCGCCGTTCCCGAGGGCATGCCCTTGGTGGCGACGGTGGCACAGATGGCCGCGGCGCGGCGGCTCAGCCGGCTGGGCGTCCTGGTCCGCACGCCGCGCAGCCTGGAGGCCCTGGGCCGGGTGGACACCATGTGCTTCGACAAGACCGGGACCCTCACCGAGAACCGGCTGCGAGTCGTCTGCCTGGTCACCGCCACCGGCGCCGAGCACCAGACCTCGGCCCCTGAAGCGGAACAGATCCTTCGCATCGCCGCCCGGGCCTGTCCCCGCGCCGCCGAGCAGCCGGGCGTCCACGCCCACGCCACCGACGAGGCCGTCCTGGCCGCCGCCCCGCGGGAGACCGGGTGGACCGTCCTGCGGGCCCAGCCCTTCGAAGCGAGCCGGGGCTACGCGGCCGCCGTCGGAAGAGACGCGGACGGCACGGACACCCTGGTCGTCAAGGGAGCTCCCGAGGTCATGCTGCCGTGTTGCCCCGACGCGGATCCGGCAACCGTCGACACGGCGCGTGCCCTTGCCGCCCGGGGCCTGCGGCTGCTGGCCGTCGCCCGACGCCACCTCGCGGCGCAGGAGGCGACCGAGGCACTCGACAAGCCACTCGAACTGCTGGAACTCGTCGGGTTCGTGGCGCTCGCCGACCGCCCTCGCGCCAGTTCGGCCCCGCTCGTGGCCGGACTCGGCGAGGTCGGCGTACGACCCGTCATGCTCACCGGCGACCACCCCGAGACCGCCCGTTCCGTGGCGCTGGCCCTCGGCTGGCCGCCGGACGTCACGGTCGTCACCGGCGACGAACTCGCCGCGCTCGACCGGGCGGGGCGGGCGCACCTGCTCCGGGACTGCGGCGTCGTGGCCCGCGTCGCACCCGAGCAGAAGCTGCTGGTGGTCGAGGCGCTCCAGGAGGCGGGGAGCGTCGTGGGCATGGTCGGGGACGGCGCCAACGACGCCGCCGCCATCCGTGCCGCCGATGTCGGGGTCGGCATCGCGGCGCGTGGGTCGGCCGCCGCGCGCAATGCCGCGGACCTCGTGGTCACCACCGACGAGCTGTCGGTGCTCATCGACGCCATCGGCGAGGGCCGTGCCCTGTGGCGGAGCGTGGCCGACGCGATCAGCATCCTGCTCGGCGGGAACGCCGGAGAGGTCGGCTTCTCCGTACTGGGCACCCTGCTGTCCGGCACCTCGCCGCTGTCGACGCGACAGCTGTTGCTGGTCAACCTGCTCACCGACATGTTCCCTGCGATGGCGGTCGCGGTCACCCCGCTCGACCCGGAGCCCACCCGCGAGCCTGCCGACGTCGACGAACCCGTAGGTCTCGCCGTCCTCGGGCCGGCGCTGACTCGTCAGATCCGCCACCGCGGCGTGATCACCGGGGTCGGCGCGGCCGTCGCGTGGCTGCTCGGCGGGCTCACCCCCGGCTCGGTCCGGCGTACCAGCACGATGGCCCTGTGCGGTGTGGTCGGCGCCCAGCTCACCCAGACCGTCGTCGGGCGCCGCCACAGCCCGCTGGTCCTGGTCACCGTCCTCGGGACCGCCGTGCTGCTCGTCGCCCTCGTCCAGACGCCGGGAGTCAGCCACTTCTTCGGGTGCACACCGCTGGGACCGGTGGCGTGGACCGGCGTGGCCGTCGCCGTCGGTACCGCCGCCCTCGGACCCCGCGTACTGCCGCAGGCCGACCGGCTGCTGTCCGACCTCGCGGCGCGGGTGCGTCCCGCGGTGCGTTTCGTCCGCTGAGGGCCGCTCGGTGAACCCTCGCCTGGTCGACGTGCGTTCTTTGAACCGTCGAGGCAGCCGCGGCGGTCCAATCGCCGACCTTCGACCGCGACGCTACAAGCATCGCGAGGTCGTGGGACGGTGCTTCAACCGCCTCAAGGTGCGACACGAAGTCGCACACGTTAAGTGGGAAAGCCACGAAGGAAGGAGAAATGTGCTGACCCCGGATTAGTGTCCGTATCCGTTCCCGCGCTCACATGCGTCGCCGGTAACAGCGGGGTGTGAAGCTGAGTGTTCAAGCCCAAGAGTTTCCCGGCCACCGGGAAGCAACAGGCTAGGGAAAGGCTGGACGGGTGAACCGCGTGAACCCCTGTTGATGTCTCGTAAGGTTGAAGCTGCCTGGTGGTTCGCAGTCGGCAGCTATAGAACCCGACGCTGAGAGGCGTCAGGCGACTTCCGGAGATTTGAGACCGGAAGGAGGACACCGCCGGTTCCGGGATAGAGGGGGCACCCACCCCAGCCGTAACTTACGTGTGTGGAACGTGGAAACCCCGATGGAGTCCGGGCCTCGGCCCGGTAAGTCAACCGCAAGGAAGGTCCAATTCTCCAGCGGGAACAGGATGGTCCAAAAAGCGAATACCGGTAGATCGAAAGATCAGGGGAAAACTGGAGGCGACCTTCACGCCTCCAGCCATAACCCGCCGGATACGGGTCCCAGTGACCCGGCCCGAAAGGGCGCCCACGTGGACCAGGTGAGCCTTTGCAGTATCCCGAGTAAAGCAGCCAGAACCTGACGGACAAGTTAGACGCGAAGGGGGAACCTACAGATGGAGTTACCCAAGCCTGTTCGGACTTCCATAGCGAACGGACCCCAGGGCGGACATCTCGACTGGCACAGCATCAACTGGGCCGAAGCCGAGGAGAACGTACGGCGCCTGAGACAAAGGATCTTCAAAGCGACACAGGAAGGGGACCTCAAGAAGGTTCGCAATCTGCAAAAGCTCATGCTGAGAAGCCGCAGCAACACGCTCGTGAGCGTGAAGCGGGTAACACAGCAGAGCAAGGGCCGCAAGACGGCAGGGATTGACAGGGAACGTGCTCTCACTCCCAAGGCGAGAGCACGGATGGCAGTTGAAGTTGACCGCCAAACACAACCCTGGCGGGCCCGGCCCGTTAAGCGGGTCTACATCCCAAAGAGGAAAGGAAAGCAGCGACCACTCGGAATCCCTGTCATGCGTGACAGGGTCATCCAGGCACGTGTGAAGAACGCGCTGGAGCCTGAGTGGGAAGCTCGGTTTGAATCACGTTCTTACGGATTCCGGCCGGGCCGCGGCTGCCACGACGCCATCCAGGCGATCTTCAGCACCGCGAAGGGCAAGGCGGCCAAGCGTCAGTGGGTACTGGACGCCGACCTGGCCGCCGCGTTCGACCGCATCGACCATCCCCACCTGCTCGAAGTCGTCGGGCAATTCCCAGCCCGGGAATTGATCCGGCAGTGGCTGAAGGCTGGTGTGATCGATGACGGACGCTTCACCCGGACCGAGGAGGGAACCCCTCAAGGCGGAGTGATCAGTCCCTTGTTGCTCAACATTGCTCTGCACGGGATGGAGGAGGCCGCAGGAGTCCGATTCGCTACCCGCAAAGGAAAGGTCATGTGGGCTGCGAAAGGTACTCCGATCCTGGTGCGTTACGCCGATGACTTCGCCGTGTTCTGCACGAGCGAGTCAGAGGCGGAATCCGTCAGGTCACGCCTGGCTGAATGGCTGAAACCCCGAGGGCTTCGCTTCAACGAAGAGAAGACGCGAATCCTCCACCTGTCGGACGGGTTCGATTTCCTGGGGTTCAACATCCGCCGCCATGGTGACAGACTGATCATCACGCCCAGCAAGGACGCGGTCAAGAGAGTCCGGAACCGACTGAGATGCGAGATGCAAGCCCTGTTGGGGCAGAGCATCACGGTCGTACTACGCCGTCTCTCCCCTATCGTTAGGGGCTGGTCCGCGTATTACCGGACAGTGGTGTCCAGTCGCACGTTCTCGGCGCTGGACAGCTACGTGTGGACGCTCACCTACAAGTGGGCCAAGCGCACCCACCCGAAGAAGCCGAAGCACTGGATCGTGAATAAGTACTTCGGCAGGCTCAACCGATCCAAGATGAACAACTGGGTATTCGGTGACCGCGCCACGGGCGCACACCTTCCCAAGTTCGCCTGGACCAACATCAGGCGGCATCAGTTGGTCAGGGGTAAGTCGTCACCTGACGATCCTGCGCTCCTCGACTACTGGAGTCAACGCCGCCAGACGCGCACACCACCGCCCATGGACAAGATCAGCCTCACTCTGGCAGCCCGCCAGAAGGGCATCTGCCCACTGTGCGGTCAAGCGCTCATTGCCGGCGCGGAATATGAGCCCGACAGTCCACGCGAGTGGATTGACTGGTTCGACGCGATGAAGAAGCGGTTGCATAAACACCACTTCACCTACCGGCGGCACGGCGGTTCTGATGAGAGCAAGGACCTTCGGCTCGTCCATTCGGAATGCCATCGCCAGCACCACGCAGGCGACAGTGACCGGAAATGAGCAGAACCTGTGAAGCCTTCGGGCTTGCTTGAGCCGAGATGCTTGGAAACAGGCACGTCCGGTTCTGAGGGGGCCGGGTCATGGCGACGTGACCCGGCTACCCGACCAGTGGTGCGGCATCGCCGCCCGGTACGACAAAACAGCCCAGTCCTGCAAAGCAGCCCTCACCTTCGCATCACTCCTGATGTGGGCCCGACACTCTGACGACAGGTCCTCACACACCGGGTGTGGCTGCCGCTGGGATGCGCGGCAAGGCCGCTGGACGGGCCTCGCCGGTGGTCACAGTCCGGTCGCGCCGGTGGAGTTTCTGACTGATGAGCAGGCGAGGCCCGGACGCCGTCGAGAACGACGAGGCCCGACGGCCGGCATGCCACCCCTTCCGGGTACGAGCTCAAGCGGGCCGTGTGCCCGGGGACCACACGCCCATCCACTGTTCGGCGCCCCACGCCTCGTACCGTTGCACCTCGGTGAACCCCAGCTTTGCCGCGAGGCGCATCGAGCGGTCGTTGGCGGTCTGGGTGCAGAGCACCACCGGCTCACCGGGAAGCGCGTCGGCGAACCAGCCGAGCACCGCCCCGCACGCCTCGGCGGCGTACCCGTACCCCCATGCCTCCGGCAGGAACAGGTAGCCGAGCTCGGCCTCCCCGGCATCCGGACGGACATGACTCCGACGCTCCGCGTCGCGCCGGTTGAGCTCGATGGTGCCGATCATCGCTCCGTCGAGCTCGATCACGAAAAGGCCGGGGCGCCTCTCGGGCGTCTCCGGCAACGCACGCTCGCACTCATCACGCGGTCGAGGGCCACCTATGTAGGCGCCCACCTCCGGCGAGGCGAACAGCTCGATGAACGCCGCACGGTCCCGAGCCTCGGACTCGCGGAGCAGGAGCCGCTCGGTCTTGATCGGGGCGGGTGGCCAGGCGACGGACCCGAGTTCAGTCATGGCGGGGAACCTATCGCACGCTCGCCGAGCAGTACGATTTCTCATCAACTCGGTTCTGACACACGTTCCGTGACGACGATCACCGGGTTCTGGGTCGGTGACGTACCGTCATCCGTCCGCAATGCTCACCCGGTCTGGAGCCGACCCAGCCAACTGCGTACTCCACATCGGGCAGGCCGTCATCACCGCGTCCGGGGCGACGTGATGCCGGGGCTCATGGATGTGAGGTCAATGAGTGCGGGTCCAAAGCGGAACGGTGCGCGCAAGGGTGCCCGGCGGTCGAGGAATCCAGCGCGTCGGGAGGCGGGGCGCCTGTACTCGGGGAACGTACTGGGCGAGCGAGCGCAGGTACGCCGCCGCGGCCGGTCTGCCGGGGTTCAGCCGGGAGACGTCATTCCGGTGAGCGTCCCGGCGCTGGCGGACGGCACCGTGGTCCGGGACGACCCGCGCCGACACGGTCCCGCTGGAGACTGTGATCCGGCCGGGCCGACCTGGACAGCCCCGACGGCTTCCTGGCGGGGGTCGGAGGCGGGCGCTTCTATGTCGCCCACCGGCTGCGCCGGGTGGTGGCGACTGCGGTCGTGGCCGCAATCGCGAGGCAGAGTGGCGAATAGGCGAGCCGGTCAAGGCGCCGGAAGCGCGGTGAGACCGATCCCGGGGACAGCAGGTCGGTCCGTCCCGAAAGCCCGGCCGCACCGCGCACGCCGAGTACGGCCGCGACGCCGGCCGCGCCGAGCCGGGACAGCGCCGGATGCCGCCGAGGCCGTCCCGCGACCAACAACGCCGCGGTTCCCAACGCGCCTGCCACCGCGAAGCACGCCACAGGGCCGGGCGCCGCCGGGCGGCCGACCACCACGTCCGAGAAGGTCTTCCGGTCGGGCAGCGGCCAAGGCGAACCCAGACCCCACGCGACGTGCACACCGGAAAGGGCGGTCAACACCGTGACAGAAACCCGACCGGCAGCACGCTCGATATTCATGGTGCCCACGCTATCGCCCACGCCGAGCGGCCGGTGAACCAGGTAATGCGCCTTCCCTGTTCCGTATCACCCGGCAGCTGTCCTGTCTCAACGAGGTCAGTCGTACGCGCGCCACTGACCTGCGTGGACTCGGTTCGAGGCAGGCGGACGGGCTCATGTGCCGGCAAGGCGACAAAAGTCGGTGCCGGCCTCGATGAAGGTGCCGTTGAAGGTGAGACGGTCGACGACGACCGCACAGAGCCGGGGGTCGGTGAAAGTCCTGGCCGCCGAACGATTCGTTCGAGGCAATTGCGCCGGCTGCCGCACCAAAGCCATCGACCGCGGCGCCCGTCTCGGCATCGATGTCGGAGTTGAAGTCGCAAGGCGCGTTCGGAGCCACCCGGACGTATGAGCGGCGCAGGCCCATCCGCCCGGAAATCTCTCCGTGATTCTCGGACCAGGGCGAGCGGTCATCCCCTGCGCGTACGGGCTGGACGTACGCGCAGGCCCTTTCTGACGTGGGCATTCAGCAGAACTTCGCCTGTTCTTGGTGCGCTACCAGCAGTACCCCGACCACGCATCCCAAGGGGGCCGGCTACCGCATCGGGACTGGTGGCTCGATCCGACGGGCCGGGACAATGGATCTCATGAACGCACCACCCACGCTGTCTGCCACTGAGATCACCACTGATCGTCTCCGGCTGCGAAAGGCGCGCGACACCGACATCGACGGCCTCATCGAGCTGCAGACCGATCCACAGGTCCGTGCCCACCTCGGCGGCCCGCGGCCCCGTAGCGTCGTCGAGCAGTACTTCGACGCGAACGGCATCAGCGCTATTGCGGGCAAGCCCGGCACCTACGTCATCGCCGACAAGGAAAGCGACCGGTTCATCGGGACGCTCGTACTCGACCGCCGCTCCGCCGACCTTCCCGGACACGTCACCGAGGAAGGCGGGGAGCTGGAGCTGGCCTACCTGCTCCGGCGCGGAAGCTGGGGTGCGGGGCTGGCATTCGAGGCCGCTACGGCTATGCTGCGTGCCGCCGCCGGCGAGCTGCCCGATCAGCCGGTCCTGGTGGTGACCCAGACGGCCAACGAGCGCTCCCTCAAACTCGCCACCCGTCTCGGTTTCCAGCCCATGGGCACCTTCGAGGCATATGACGCGGAGCAATCCCTCGCTGTAGCCGACCTGCACTCGTTCAAGGTCCGGTCTCCTGTCTCTTGACCCGCTCTGAAAGCAGGGCAGCCGTTGCGCCCTACGACGTGTGGCAGGGTCACGTTCGGCAACGTGCCGGGCGACCGCGTCGGCGCCGGGGCGGGCATACCATCGAAGATCTGGCACGCCATCACTGCCCGCGGCGGCAAGACAGGCTCGCCAACGAGATCATCATCCCCACCGACCAGGACCCGCAGGCCGTCAGCACCTTCGTTGACGGCCGCCGTCGTGCTCCCGCGCATCCGCATCACCCGGTACTCCCGGGGACCGCGCGTCCCGCACCTGCCATCACTGAACTCGCCCCGCCATGAGGAGCGCCGTAGCATGCCGCTGTGAAGATCGCGATTCTCGACGACTACCAAGGGGTCGCTCTCGACTGCGCCGACTGGGACCGTCTGGACGCCGAGGTCGAGGTGTTCACCGACCACATCGCGGATGCGGACGACCTGATCCGCAGGCTCGCCGGCTTCGAGGTGGTCGTCGCGATGCGCGAGCGCACGTGGTTCACCGCCGAGGTTCTGCGTCGGCTGCCCGATCTGAAGCTGCTGGTCAGCACCGGCCCACGAAACGTGGCGATCGACGTGGCGGCCGCCACTCGGCAGGGCATCGTGGTCTGCGGGACGGGCTACTTCGCGGCGCCCACGGCCGAACTCACCTGGGCGTTGATCCTCGCCGCCGCACGCAACCTCCCGGTCGAGGAACGCGCGATGCGGGACGGCGGCTGGCAGCACACGGTCGGCACCGGGCTGCACGGAAAGACCCTCGGCCTCCTGGGACTGGGAAACCTGGGCAGCAGCGTCGCCAGGATCGGCCAAGCGTTCGGCATGGACACCATCGCCTGGAGCCAGAACCTCACACCCGAACGTGCGGCCGAGCACGGGGTGACGGCCGTGACCAGACAGGAGCTGTTCGCCGACGCGGACGTGCTGTCGGTGCACCTGGTGCTCAGCGACCGCACCAGAGGACTGGTCGGCAGTGCGGAACTCGCCGCGATGAAGCCGTCCGCCATTCTGGTGAACACCTCGCGGGGTCCGATCATCGATCAGGACGCCTTGCTGACGACCCTGCAGCGCAAGGCCATCGGGTGCGCGGCACTCGATGTCTACGACGTCGAGCCGCTACCCCCCGACCATCCCTTCCGCACACTGCCGAACACCGTGCTCACCCCGCACATCGGCTACGTGACCCGCGAGCTCTACGAGGTCTTCTACGGCGACGCGGTCGAGAACATCGCCGCCTTCCAAGCGGGACGACCGATCCGCGTCGTCGGCCGAGCTGTCGGGACGTCGGTTGACGATGGCGGTGACCGGCCGAGGCCCGGTCGGCGGTCGCCCGGGCAGTGAGCGGGTCGGGTACCGGATTCGTGGTGAGAAGGCACCGTCGCGGCGCCGACTGAGGTGCCGGCATCTCCGGCATGCGTCGCGAGGCGTGCGGGCTACGATCGCCGCGTAGGGCTGATCGTCGTGAACGGGCAAGGGGGATACCGGGCGGAATGCGCTGCGGTTCCTGCGGGTGACCTGTTCCCGGTGCCCGAAGAGATCCCCGATGAACAGGTGGCCTCCTTCGTCATCAATCCCGCCTCCGCGATCCTGATGGTCCGCCGTGTGCCGGCCGTCCCCAGGCGTGAGTGGCTCCGCCGGTCCGCGGCCGGTTCCGAACTGGGACGCATGGTCATCAGGCCGGCCAAACGCGACGGTATCCGGACCTCGAACGTCGTACGCAGACGCGAATCGGTGGCCGAGCTGGAAGCCCTCGGCGCCGACGCCGTCATCGTGTCCACCGAGGGGCCGATCGACGAACAGGTCCGCAAGATCGTCGGGCCGGAAGGTGTCAGGTACGCCATCGATCCGGTGGTCGGAGAAACCGGACGCGGATTTTCAAGTCGCTTCACGAGGATGGGCGGATGCTGGTGCACGGCTCCGTGACGGGCGAGCCGATCCGGGTCGGCGAGGACCCGCGTTACATTCTTGCGGGCCGCCGCATCGTCGAGGTCTACCGGCTCGGCTACTGGCTCCCGGGTCCGGCCGACGTCCGGCGGGCTGGTCACAGTTGGGGAGGTGCTTCGGCGCCGAGGAGGTTGATCAGCTGGGCGAGGAGGGCGTCGAGTTCGCGGCCGACCCCGGTGATCCGTGGGTCGCCGTAGCTGGTGAACAGCAGGCTGGGTTGGTCGACGGCGAGTTTGGTGTCGCCGTCGGGGTCCGCGTAGAGCAGGGTCCGCAGTGGCGCGTGCAGCATGACCGACGGGTCGTGGCGGAACATGCGTTCGGCGATGGTGTGGTTGCCCATCAAGTACTGCGTGGCCTTCCAGGAGGAGGCCGAGCCGGCCATGACGGCGG
Source organism: Streptomyces sp. CB01580 (assembly GCF_001905795.1). Taxonomy (GTDB): domain Bacteria; phylum Actinomycetota; class Actinomycetes; order Streptomycetales; family Streptomycetaceae; genus Streptomyces. The sequence continues at coordinate 12,069 of NZ_LIXJ01000011.1, read as the reverse complement.
TGATGTCACTGCGGTAGTAGCGCATGAACCCGTGCGGGGCGTTGATCTCGGCCAGCTCGAGCGTGGCCGACCAGGAGGCCAGCTGGAAGAAGCGGTGGAGATCGGTCTCGGGGACGAGGGATTCGTAGTGCTCGCGCGCTGCGTCGTAGGGACGTGACAGCGCCACGACGAGCCGCCGGGCGGGGTGGTCGATGACTGCGGTGTCCGTGGTCATGGCCGTGCCTGTTCGTCGTCGGATCGGACGAGCTCCACATCGTGGATGTCGAGCGTGATGGAAGGGAGGTTGAGGTTGACGCTGTTGTCGGGGGTGCGGCGGAAGACCCGTCGGCGCGTGGCCACGAGCAGCCCGTCGAAGCTTCGCCGAGTACACCGATCGTGCTGTATGTGGTCACCGCGCGCTTCCTTGATCGTGTGCAAAGCCGGTCCGAGTTGCCCCGTACCGGCTCGTACAGCCGATTTGTCGCAGTATTCAGCCCTTCGGGGACCTCGGCAGACTGCCGTGCGCCCGCACCCATCACGTGCTGGACGCGCTGAGGACCGAAGTCCACGAGGACTCTGACATTGTTGTGCATGCATGCCGACTGCGGCGGGATCCGGTGGCTCGGGAATGTCGACCGCCTCCGGCTCTGCTCGGGCTTTGACGGACACCGTTGGTTTGTCCCGCACGCGGCGCCGGGGCTCCGCCCTCACCCCGCTGAGTCGCCGCTTCCCTCGTCCCATACCTGTGCGTCGGCGTCGGCGAGGCCGGTGGCAAGCAGCAACGCCGTATTGGTTCGAGCACTCTCAGGTCAAGGTGAGGAATTCGACAGAGCGGGTTTGCCCCATGCCGTGGCCGGGGTGGGGAAGGACACCGACGAGATCCTGGAGCGACTCGTCCCATATCTTGATCGAATCTCCGGCGCAGGACCCCGGAGGATTGGTTCCAAAGGGTGTCCGTGAAGACGCGAACGAGGGTGTCCAAGGTCGTTGCGCGACGAACGACGAACGACCTGGGCACCCTCGCGACCGCGCAGCGGCCGGGCTACAGCGAGCTCATCGGCCGCGGTTCCGCCATCATTCGGCATGCTCCGAGGCCAGCGCGGCGAACCCCTGACCGAGGTCGGCGATCAAGTCTGCTTCGTGCTCAAGGCCGACGGCGAAGCGGATCAAACCACCGGGCACTCCGGCCTCGGCAAGTTGTTCCTCGGTCAGCTCGTTCGACCACATCGCGGCGGGCCGCACCAGCGTCGAGCGGGTGCCGCCCAGGCTGGGGGAACGCACGGGAAGGCGCAGCGCCGAGATGAGTTGCTCGGCCGCCGGCCGGCCCCCACGAAGTTCGAAGCTCAGCAGTCCGCCGAAGCCCCGCATCTGCCGCTTCGCGAGGTCGTGCTGGGGATGGCCGGGGAGCCCCGGGTAGTTCACCGTTCGTACCGCGGGGTGACCGGCCAGGTACTCGGCCACGGCCTGCGCGCACCGGTTCTGCCGCTCCGCCCGCAACGCCAGCGTCCGCAGGCCACGCAGCGCGAGCCAGGCATCGAACGGGCTGACGACCGAGCCCACCATGGTGTGAGCTTTCCAGAGCCCTTCGATCAGCTCGCTGCTGCCGAGCACGATCCCGGCTTGCACGTCCGCATGCCCGGATATGGCCTTGGTGACGCTGTGCATGACGAGGTCCACGCCCTGCTCCAGTGGCCTCTGGTTGAAGGGGGTCGCAACGGTGTTGTCGGCGAAGGTGAGGATGCCCCGGGCGCGGGCAAGCGCGGTCACCGCTTCCACATCGGTCAGCCGGAGCAGCGGATTGCTGGGCGTCTCCAGCATGATCAGCTTGGTGTCCGGCGTGAGGGCCCGGGCGAAGGCATCGGTGTCGGTCTGGTCCACGAAGGTCACCTGGACACCGAAGCGGGGCGCGACATCCCGCAGCAGACTCAGTGTGCCGCCGTACATGCTGCGCTGGGCGACGACATGTTCGCCCTGGGACAGCAGGGCGACCAGGATCGTCGTGATCGCCCCCATGCCGGACGCCGTGGCCAGGGCTGCCTCAGCGCCCTCGACAACCGCGACAACACGCTCCAGCCGGGCCTGTGTCGGGTTGCCGTATCGCCGGTAGTAGCGCTGAGGCTGGGACTGCTCGTTGAGTGCGTGGAAGTCCTCTGCCGTGGGGGCCGAATAGTTCACCGCCTGATGGATCGGGGGCGCGACGCCCAGTTCGTCCGGATCGACATCGGCGTGGGCAAGGAGCGTCTCAAAGGTCAGGAAAGAGTCCATGGTTTGAGCATGCAGGTCCATTGGCATTGTTTTCGATATCCAATCAGGGCAGCATTGGACCGCATGGATGCCTCAGCCTTGCCCATTGGTCTCATAGGTGACTCGTCTGGACCTCTCTACCAGCGGTTGGCCGAGGGCCTTCGTGGTGCCGTGCGCCGGGGCGAGGTCGGTGCCGGCTCCAAGCTGCCCTCCGAGCGCGTCCTCGCTCGGAGGCTGGGTGTGAGCCGGACCACCGTGATCGGCGCCTACCGGCTTCTGCGCGAGGAGGGCCTGCTGGAAAGTGTGCGCGGCAGCGGTACCCGGGTCGTCGCCTCCGTCCACCGGATCGGTCCGGCGGTCCCCGCCGCGACCATGCCGTCGGTCAAACTGACGGGCGAGTTGGCAGCCGGTGTCGTGGACCTGTCCGGATCGCTCGTCGCCGGCCCTGAAGCGGTCCCCCACCTGACACCGGACCCCATCGACCTGTGTGAGCCGGCCACCGATCTCGGTTACCAGCCGCTCGGCCTTCCCTCCCTGCGGGCTCGGATCGCCGCCCGCTACACCGGACTCGGACTGCCGACCACGGTCGACGAAGTGCTCGTCACCAGCGGAGCACAACAGGCGATCAGCCTGCTCTTCACGCTGTTCGGCCGCGACGGCGGCGTCATCGCCACCGAGAACCCCACCTACGCCGGCGCCCTCGACGCAGCCCGCGCCGCGGGGGCGACGCTTCTGGCGCTGCCCACCGACTCCGAGGGCATCAAAGTACGCCCGCTACGCGAGACACTCGCCCGGTCCTCCGTCTCACTGCTCTATGTGATGACGACCTGCCAGAACCCCACCGGCACGGTCATGAGCACCCAACGGCGCACCGAGATCGCCCGGCTCGCCGAGCACGCCGGTGTCCCGGTCGTCGACGACACGACACTCGCCGACCTGGCCTTCGAAGGACGCTGGCACCCCCTGCCGACCGCCGCCTCCGGTGTCGTCGTCGGATCCTTGAGCAAGCTGTTCTGGCCCGGCATGCGGATCGGCTGGCTGCGGGCGCCCAGACCGCTGATGACCAGGCTCGCCCGTCTGAAAGTCGTGGCAGACCTCGGGTCCTCACACGTCGGCCAGCAACTGGCCGCCCAACTCCTGCCGGTGTCCGGGGACATGGCCACGGCACGGCGAGGGCAACTGACCGCACGTCTCGACCTGATGAGCGACCTCTTGCGGTCACGGTTGCCGACATGGTCGTGGACCCGCCCGTCAGGCGGTCCCTTCCTGTGGGTCCAGCTCCCGTACGGCGACGGCGAGTCCTTTGCCCAACTCGCGCTCACGTACGGAGTGCAGATACTCCCAGGCGCCAGAACCTCGACCGACCGCAGTTTCGCCGATCACCTCCGACTGTCCTTCGTGGCCGAACCCGCCGACCTTCGGATCGCCGTCCACCGGCTCGCCGAAGCCTGGACCGCGTTCGAGTCCCTCCACGGCTCAGGCCGCCTCCCCTTCGACGTCGTGGTCTAGACCAGAACTGCTTGGCGTACGGATAGCTGCCGGTTCCGGGCCGGGCCTCCCAATCCACATGGGAAGACCCGGCCTTGGCCGTAGCCGGATGCGGCACACACCGGGTGTGAAGCCCATGGTGGCCGGTCTCCGAACGAGACACGCCCCCACCGCGGCCGGAACCACAAACCCGGCAAGCTCCACGCCGACAAGGCATACGACACACTCGACCTGCGTAAACGGCTCCGCGGGAAACGTATCGGCGTCCGCATCGCCCGCAAATGGCATCGAATCCAGCAATCGACTCGGACGCCGAAGGCGGAGTATCGAACGCACCATGTCCTGGCCGACCGGCTACCACCGACTCAACCATCGCTACGAACGCGTCACGCCCACAACTGCCTCGCCTTCCTCGGCCTCGCCGCCGCCAGGCATCAAAAGGGCAGCAGGATGGTGAATCGTCCGGGCGACGGCCAGCTGCCGGACGCAGTCCTACGTCCGGGGCCTGGTGGAGCGGGTCAGGTCACGGCCGCGGGTCTCCTTGATCACAGCGACGGTGATGGTGGTGATCACCGCGGCGGCGCAGAGGTACAGGGCGATCGGCGTCCCGGAGTCGTAGTCCTTCAGCAGTGCGACGGCGATGATCGGTGCGAGGGCACCCGCGACGATCGAGGCGAGCTGCGATCCCATGGAGGCACCCGAGTAGCGGACCTTGGTGTCGAACATCTCTGAGATGAAGGCGGCTTGGGGCCCGTACATGGCGCCGTGCAGCAGGAGTCCGACGGTGACCGCCAAGGTGATCACAGTGAACGACTCCGAGTCGACCAGGGCGAAGAATGCGAAGGCCCACAGGGCCATGCCGATCGAGCCGATCAGGGTGACGGGCTTGCGGCCCAGCCGGTCGGAGAGCGCGCCCCACAGCGGGATGGTGATGAAGTGGACCGCCGAGCCGATCAGCACGGCGTTCAGGGCGGTGCTCTTGGGCAGTTCCAGGTGAGTGGTGACGTAGACCAGGATGAAGGAGGTGAGGATGTAGTAGGAGATGTTCTCGCCGAACCGGGTGCCGATGGCACCGAGCACCTCACGCCAACTGTGCCGGAACACCTCGACGACCGGCGGCTTCTCCTCGGCCCCTTGTGCGATCTCCGCTTCGGCCTTGGCCTGCGCGGCGAGGAAGACCGGAGACTCGGACACCGAGACGCGGATCCACAGCCCGATCACGACCAGGACACCGGAGAGCAGGAAAGGAACGCGCCAGCCCCAGGACTGGAACGCCTCCTCGGACTGCACAGCGGCCAACAGCGCGAGGACACCCGTGGCAAGCAGGTTGCCGCCCGGTGCGCCGGCCTGTGGCCAGGAAGCCCAGAAGCCACGGTGCTTGTCACCACCGTGCTCGGAGACGATGAGCACGGCACCGCCCCACTCGCCACCCAGCGCGAAGCCCTGGATCAGTCGCAACACGGTGAGAAGGATCGGGGCGCCGATGCCGACGGTGTCGTACGTGGGCAGCAGCCCCATGGCGCAGGTGGCACCGCCCATCATCAGCAGGCTGACCACGAGCAGCTTTTTGCGGCCTATCTTGTCGCCGAAGTGTCCGAAGACCACGCCGCCGAGCGGCCTGGCAGCGAACCCGATCGCATATGTGATGAAGGCGATCAGCGTTCCCACCAGCGGGTCGCTGGACGGGAAGAACAAGACGTTGAACACCAGTGCGGCAGCGGAGCCGTAGAGGAAGAAGTCGTACCATTCGATGGTGGTGCCGATCAGGCTCGCACTGACGATCCGGGCGATGCTGCTGGAACGGAGCACGCCGGGCGGGGCTGGGGTGGTCTCGGTCATGGGGTCGGTCACCGGCTTCTCGTGTGCGTACGGGAATGGGAAGTGAAGTGCGGGACGGGGGCGGTCGGCTCCCCAACCGCCGTCCAGGGGCAGCGAGGCAGCGGTGATGCAACTCGCGTGGTCCGAGCACAACCACATTGCGGCCACTGCGGCTTCGTCCGCTTCCAGGAGGCGCTTGACGGGAGAGCGGGCGGGTCAGCCATCCACGACCAAGGCGAAACGGGATGCCAGATCCCTGCCTTCCACCGCCGCCCAGCGGGAATGGGATAGAAACTCACTTGTCATGGCCGGATACAGTAGGGACCCCGCCCTGTTACACCTATGTATGTGCCAGCCATAAAGAGCGTTGGCCTCATTGTGAAGGCAACTACTCGACCAGGGCGTGTATCGGGTTGTGATCGATCTGCGGGATTCGGCTTCGTGGCGGATCCTGATCCGGTGGATCGTCTTGGGCGACACGAGCGCAACTGACCGATGCGGAGCGGGAGTTCCTCGGGTCGTACCTGCCGATCGGCCGGTACGGCCCGTTCCCCGAACGGCTGCGGCGGCAGTTCGAGGGAGTGATCTGGCGGTTCAGGACAGGCTTTCAGTGGCGGGAGATGCCACAGGAGTTCGGTGCCTGGTCGACCGTCCACCATCGCTTCCGGCAATGCAAGCAACAGGCACTCGCCGCGGAAGCGGATCACGGGCGGAGCCATGTTCGGATTACTGCTGCGCTGACGGTGCCGTGGAAGACGTGGGCCCGCATGTCGTAACGGGTCATGGGAGCAAGGGAGTTCATGCGCTGATTGATGGTCCGTTCAACCTCGTTGCGACGTCGGTAGCGGTCGCGGTCGAAGCCGGTGGGTCCGCCGTCGGCACTGCCTTGGCGCCGGCGGTTGGCCCGCTGGCCCTTCGGTTCCGGGAGCGTGTGCTCGATGTCGCGTCGTCGCAGGCAGCGGCGGTTGCGGCGGGAGTTGTATGCCTTGTCGCCGCCGACGTGGCCGGGCCGGGTCCGGGGCCGTCCGCCGACCAGCGGCGATGCCGCTCGTAGACGGTCTACCAGGAGCCTTAGCATTCCGGCAGGTCACGCCACGGAACAGCGGCCCGGATCCGGGACACGATCCCGCTGAGCACCCGCCGGTGATCGTTCCACCGACCCTCGCCGCCCGCCTGAAGGCGGCAGATACCCGCACCGTGCTCCTGCGGATCGCGTACCGATCGCAGGTCGCAGACCTGGGTGAACGCGGCGGACGTGTACTGCGAGCCCCTGTCCGCATGGAAAATGACCCCGCCGACGTGGCCGCCGCGGGTCGCTACCCGTTCTTCGCCGACAACGTCGCCGCGATGCTCCGGGCCGGGCGGGAACACCGTCACCACGCGGGGATCGAGCAGGCCGTCGCGGACAGCGAAGCCTCCGCCCGGGCACAACTGCCCTCCGGGCACCTCCATGCCAACGCCGCCCGGCTCACCCTGTGGCCGCCGGGCCGCCAAGGTCTACGACGAGGCCCGGGGCCGCCGGAAGCGACAGCCCCACGCGATCCGCATCCTCGTCCTCGCCCGGCTCCGCGTGATGTGGGCCTGCTGGAGCGACGGCGTCTGCCACGCCCCGTGCTCCACCAGACCAACAGCACGATCAACAAGCCCGAAGAAACGTCGCCGGTGGCATAGAGGTCGGCTCAGGGAGCCCATGCCCCTTCTCCCGTTCCACTTCAGGCGGGGCTTGCTGTGCGTGGAAGTCATCGCACCTCCTTTCGACCGCGGTCCTGGGCGAACACAGGGGGAGCCATGGCTGCTGCCCAAGGGCTGCGACGATGTCCGGGGCGCCGTTTCCCGGGGAAGTGATGTACGGACCCTGTGTACGTACGCTGTTGAACAAGCCGTTCGATGTTGGCGCGGTAGACATCGTCAACCTCGGCGTGCCGGCCGGGCTCGCGGTCGAGCCAGAGGCCGGCAGGATGAATCGGCCGGTCGTACATCCGCCGGAACAGCTCAGTGCGAATGTCCTTGAGCCGGTTCGAGTTCCCATTCATCAAGCGGTGCCGGCACAGGGCCTCGATGTCCACCGGCGCCGTGCTGATCGCGTTGGCGCCCGATCGCTCCTGCCCGATCACCTGACCGCAGTAGGCGATGACATGCCGGCGGGCTTTGCATTGATCGACGATGTAGGTGTCATCCAGCCGCACGAGTGCGGCAAGTCGGTCGGTCTCCGGGCCCGGGATACCGATGGAGAGTTCTCGTGTGCGGTGTGCGTGTGGCAGATCGAAGATCTCGTCGGTGAAGCCGGTGAGCGCGCGCCTTCGGCCAGAGAGATGAGTCTTACGGGCAGGTTGATGCCGGTGATCGAGACCGCGGCGTGGATGGTCTCCTCGATCGTGTCGAGGTTGCGCGCGATGTGGTCACGCGCTCCGATGCCGTGGACGAGGGTCGACGATCCGATCGCCATGTACGGTGCGATCGGCGAGAGCTCGGCGGTGTCGTTGTTCATGCCGCACCGCACCATTCGATCGCCGTCACCGCGTATGCCTTCGCGGCGTCGACCATCTCGTCAATCGCGCACCGTTCATCGACGGCGTGTGCCATGGCCTGGGCGCCCGGCCCCAGCCCGACGGCGGGTATGCCGGCGGCGGTGAACCAGGTGAGATCGGTGGCCGAGGGGAACGGCAGCACATCGGCCGGGCCGGTGAACGAGGTGCCGAGGGCCGCTTGCTCGCGAGCGGCTCGCACTGTTCGGCAGAGCGGATGATCCCGGTCGGTCCGCCCGCCCGGATAGTGCATCGGCCAGTCGATGCGCGGAGGGTTGACGCGCAGCCAGGGATCTTTCCGTGCGATGTCCCGCACCGTGCGCCCGATCTCCGACCTGATCTCGGACACGTCCGTCGCGGGCGGGTAGAAGATCGCGTATTCGAGGGTCGTCCTGTCCGGGATGAACGCGACGTTGCGGCTGCCGTGCGCGGCGCCGTCGACCACGTTCAGACCGATGGTGAACTGGCCCTTTTCGAACAGTGGGTCCGTCCGGCTCTCGACCCATTCGGCCTCGAGCCGGCGCAGCCCGTCGTGGATCCGCAGAGCGGCGTCGATCGCGCTGGCAGCGACGGGGTCGGCGGCGTGTTCGTCGGCCATCGCCCGGGCGCGCATGCGTGAGCGCATCGACGCGTGCGCGCTGCGCCCCGTCACCGCGATGCGCATGACCAGCACGCCGGGGGTCGTCGGCATGACTGTCAACGGCCGGTCGGCGCCGGTGGGCTCGGCGATGATCGCTCCGTCGGCGGTGAAGCCGCGGTCCAGGACGGCGGAGGTCCCCAGATGGTGTTCGAGGTTCTCCTCGCCGACCACGCCCTGCAGGATCAGGTCGCCCCGCAGCCGTGTCCCGGTCTCGGTCAGTGCTCTGGCGGCGAAGGCCTGCGCGACCAGTCCGCTCTTCATGTCCGCTGATCCCCGGCCCCAGACATGGGTCTCGTCGATGAACGCCGTGAAGGGGTCGTGGGCCCATTGCGCGGAGTCGTCCGCCGGTACGACGTCGACATGGCCGTTGAAGATCAGCGAGCGCCCGCCGCCACTACCGCGCACCACACCGACCACGTTGTCCCGGCCCGGCACCTCACCGAACAGCTCGGTCTCCGCGTCGGCCTGCCGGTACAGCCTCGCCAGCAGCCGGGAGACCTCCGTTTCGCCACCGACCAGATCGTCGTAGTCCTGATCCGGATAGGTTGGGTTCACGCTTCGGATGGAGATGGCCTCGGCGAGCGTGGCCACCATCTCCTCACGCATGCTGTCGATGCGGGCGAGCACCCGGTTCGTCAGGTCGGCGGTCATGACGCCACTGCCTGCGTCTCCTCGGCAGGGCAGGAGAGCTCCCCGCTGTCATGGACGGTCCTTCCGCCCAGCAGCGTCCGCAGCACCCTGGTACCACGAAGGTCCTCCACCGGGCAGGTCACCGGATCGCGATCCACGATCACCAGGTCCGCGTGGTTTCCCGGCGCGAGCGAGCCGATCTCGGGCCAGCCGAGCACGCTCGCCGCCCCCGTCGTCCACATGCGCAGCGCCTCGATGCGCGAGAGCTTCTGATCCGGCCCGTCATTGCGGTGATCGCTGCCCGCGAAGCGGTGGGTCTGCGCCAGTTCGATCTGCTCCCACGGATTCTTCGGCCCCCAGTCCGAACCGCCCGCCAGATCAAGCCCGATATCGCTGAGACGGTGCAGCGGCTCGAGGTCGCGCCAGACGTGAGTCCCCATGCGCTCGCCGTACATCGCGCCTTTGCCCCAGGCGAATCCCGCGCTGGTCGTGACCTGGAAACCGAGTTCCGCGTATCGGCGGGCCTGCTGCGGCGTGATCGTCATGGCATGCTGGAGAATCCAGCGCCGATCACGGAAGTCGTGTTCCCGCACAACGCGTTCCGCGATGTCCAAAAAATCGTCGTGCTCGCGGTACGCGCCGAGGCACAGGTTCGCACGGATGCCGTTGACGGCACAGAACCTGATGAAGGTCTCCTCCTTGTCCAGGGACAGGAACCGCACGCCACGGGTGGGCCGGCCGAAGGGGTCCGCGTAGGGCTCGTAGGTCGCGAAGTATCCCGAGAAACAGGGACCGCCCGGACTGAACGTGAGCCCGCTGACCCGCAGCATGTCGTCGCCGTCGTCCGAGATCTGACCGGCGAGCTGCCCGAGGCGAGCGGCGAATTCGCCGTGCGGCAGCGGGTCGAACGGATAGAAGATGACCGACTCGGCGTCCAGCGTCGCCATCACGCGAAGGGGCAGGGCATCGGTCGCGCGCAGCTGTTGGTAGAGCGCGATGTGTTCCGGTTCCATCGCGTGCCCCTCGTACACGGTGGTCACGCCCTGCGCCGCATAACGTGCCAACTCCGCGGTCGTACCGGCGACGGCGTTCTCCATGCTCGGTTTCGGCAGCTTGGTCAGGATCTGCCCCCAGAAGGGGTCGTAGGTGTAGTAGTTGGTGACAGGCCCGCGCAGGATTCCGGTCAGGTCACCGGCTTCGTTCTTGTCGATCTCGACGTCGCAGACCCGGGTGGGGAGGAAGGAGGTGAGCCCGACCGCGCGCAGGCCCGCGCTGTTGAACGCGACCACGTTCGGCATGCGCGGCGCCCACGCCTGGATCAGCACCGGATGGGCGTCGGTCGCCGAGTCGAGGATCCATCGGTCGGGCAGACGCCGTTCGGGCAGATCCCGTTCCGAACGGCGCACGAAGTAGTGCGGCTCACCGACCGGGGTGCACATGATCCACTTCCCCGGTGGTGTGTTCGCGGCCTCGGCCCGGATGCGCGCCACGATGTCCGCGTGATCGACGGCGTCGGTGAGGTCGACGAGACCGCCCGCCAACATCCCGAAATGCATGACATGCGGATGGGTGTCGATCAGGCCGGGCATCACCACGCCGCCTTCGGCATCGATCTGGCGGGCGTCGGGACCCGCCACTTCCGCCATGGCCTCCCGGTCCCCCACAGCGAGCACACGCCCGCCGGACAGCACCAGCGCCTCGGCCTCGGGTGTGCCCGGATCGAGCGTGCGTACCCGCCCACCTGTGATGATCGTGTTGGTCATAGCTTCCCTCCGCGGGTGATGGCGGTGTCCGATGGGCACACCGTACCGCAGTTTTTCTCCATCTGGAGAAAAACTTTCGCCACCCACGCCGGTACGATGAACTCCGTGACAACGCCCATGCGCGAGCCTCAGATGGCCCGAGGGGCCGCCCGCCGCGAAGCTCTCCTGGACGCCGCGACCCGATTGCTGGCACGGGAAGGCGCGCGCGCCTTGACCCACCGGGCCATCGCGGCGGAGGCCGGCACCACACACGGGATCGCCCGCTACTACTTCGGCACCCTCGACCAATTGCTCGACGAAGCCCTGCGGCGATTGGCCACCCGGCAGATCGAGGAGGTGCGCGTACTGTTCCACCAGTTGCCGGACGTCGACATCCCGCAGCGGATCACCCGCATCGTGCAGTACGTGACCGGATCCCTGGCCCGTGACCGGGACTCCGGCATCGCCCGGTACGAGTTCTTCCTGGAAGTCGCTCGCCGCCGCCAGCTACGGGACAGCCTCGACGAATGGGGAGTTACCCAGCGGGCGGCCTTCGCCGGCGAACTGCGCGGGGCCGGATCCGCAGACCCCGAGGCCGACGCCGCGGATCTGCTGACCATCATCAATGGTCTGCTTTTGGAGCAACTCGCGCTGCCCATCGACGACTTCGAGAACGCCCGGCTGCGACCGGCCATTGGGCGTTTCTTTCCGGAGGGCTGATCACTGCGGTGCGGCGTGCGGGTGTGTGCGTGGATCGGTACCGACGTTCCGACGAGCTCGCGGATGAAGATCTCGTCGTGGGCGTACCGGCGTGGGCTTCGATCCTCGCAAGCCGGTGCTGCGGGATCGGCAGGCGGGTGAACGTCTCGACGATGACCTCGGGACGTCGCCCGAAGCACTAGGACTTGTCCTGAGTCGTGATCAAGGCGTGAGATGCCTCTTCCGTTGATCGTTCGCGGCGGGTAGGAATCTGGTATGGCGTGTACTGAACTCACTGACGATG
>NZ_LIXJ01000010.1 GCF_001905795.1 Streptomyces sp. CB01580 | reverse complement strand
CCGGTGCGGTGCATCGCAAGGCGGCCGAAAGCCCTCGGATGGGGTCTCCCCTGCTCGAACGAAGTCGAGAGCTTGGGGAAGGGCTACGTGGGCTCTCGGCCAACGCCGAAGGGGGTCCCCCTGGCCCTTAAGGCCTTGGGGGAGTGCGTGCCGGACGGTGCGACGGGGCAAACCTTGCCGGGAGCGGCATTAGGCCCTGTCGTCAGGGGCACCGGGGCCCGCGGGCGGATGCCCGGTGCTGTCCCGCCGGCGGGACAGCACCGCGGACGCGCGTGGGCGGCCCGCCCCACCGACCGGGACGGGCCGCCGCGGTACGCGGAAGGGGTCAGGCCGTCCGGTCCGCCACCGGAGCCTCCTTCGGGGCCGGGGCCCCGGCGGGCCCGGACTCCTTGAGGAACAGGGACGTGACGGCGGCCAGCGCGATCACCGCCGCGGTGATGAGCAGTGCGGGCCGGGCGGCCGAGGCCAGACTCTGCGCGGACAGGTCCTCGAACACGCGCACCAGGCCCGAGGGGAGCGAGGACGGCACCACCGCTTCGGTGCCCGAGTTCAGCCCGCTGTCGGCGGCCTGCCGGGCGCCGTCGACCAGGGACGCCCGGTCCTCCCCGGACAGCCGGCCGCCCGCGTCGGCCGCGCCGTCCCGCAGCGAGGACGCCCATACGGTCGCCAGGATCGCGCCGACGACGGCCGTGCAGACCGCGCTGCCGATCATGCGGGACATCTCGATGAGCCCGGAGGCACCGCCCGCCGCCTGCGGCTCGACCTCGCCCATCGCCACCGTGGTCAGCGGTGCGAAGGTGAGTCCGGCCCCGGCCCCGGCCAGGACCAGCGGCGCCACGAACTCCCACCAGGCCGCGTCGGCGTCGGCGAACGGGGCGGTGACGGCGACGCCGAGGCAGAAGACGGCGAAGCCGACGGCCAGCAGCCGGCTGCGCCGTACCCGGCCGGAGAGGCGACCTCCGATCGGTGCGGTCAGGGACGAGGCCAGCCACATCGGCGACAGCACCAGTCCGGCCTCCAGCGGCCCGGCGCCGAGCGCCGTCTGGAGGTAGATGGTCATGACGAGCTGCGAGCCGAAGATGCCGAAGTACGTGGCCGCCGAGGCCCACACCATCAGCGCGTAGTTGCGGCTCGTGAACAGGGCGCGGGGCAGCAGTCCGTCGGCCCTGCGGCGCTCCCAGAGCGTGAAACCGACCAGGATCAGCACGCCCAGCACGAGGAAGTGGGGGATCCCGATCCAGCCCCGGACCGTGCCCCAGTCGAACCGTTCGCCCTCGATCAGGGCGTACAGCACGACGAACAGGCCGGCCGATGCGAGGAGCACGGGGACGACGCCCAGTTTCTGACGGGCCCAGTTGCGGGTGGCGGGCACGTACACGAAGGTGCAGACGAGCCCGATCAGGCCGAGCGGGATGTTGATGAAGAAGATCCAGCGCCAGCCCAGCGTGTCCGAGATGAGGCCCCCGAGGAGCGGCCCCGCTGCGGCGGCGGAACCGATCACCGCGGCCAGTACGCCGAAGGCCGTCCCCAGCTTGGCGGGCGGGAAGACGGCCGAGGTGATGGCGAGTGCCTGGGGTGCCGCGGCCGCGGCACCGATTCCCTGGAGGACGCGGGCGGCGATCAGCTGCTCCGGGTTCTGCGCGAGCCCGCAGACCAGGGAGGCGGCGGTGAAGACGAGCAGGCCGGCGGCGAAGACGTTGCGGTGTCCTCTGATGTCTCCCAGGCGGCCCGCGACGAGCAGTAACATCGCGTACGGCAGCAAATAGCCGTTGACGACCCACAGGATCTGTTCGGTCGTCGCACCGACCCCGGTGACGATTTGCGGAATCGCTACATTGACAACCGTGCTGTCGAGCACGTTCATGAAGTATCCGAGGGCGATTACCACCAGCGCGGGCCAGGGCCCGTACCGAGTCGCCACCCGTGCGTTCCCACCCGTATTCATCTGTCGCTCCTCGCTGTTATTCGTGAACCGAATCGATGTCCGCTCCCCCGTCGACGGCGAACGGCGGCTCATGCTATACCCTCCGCAATGGCCAAGTACCCTGATTCGGACATGTTCTTGACTCCCCATGTGAGAGGCGGGAGCATCGCTCCCCAGGTCCGGTTGAGCACTGGAAGGAACTCATCGTGCAGGAAAGCGGAAGCGCCACCTACAGCGTGGTGAAAAACGACGAGGAACAGTTCTCGATCTGGCGTTCCGATCAGGAGATTCCCGCCGGCTGGCACACGACCGGTGTTTCCGGATCGAAAGAGGAATGCCTCTCCCACATTCATGAGGTGTGGACGGACATGCGGCCGCTGAGTCTGCGGCGGGCCATGGGGGAGTGACCTCCCGTGGCCGAATTCACGGGCTGGGACGATGAATTCAAGAAATTCTTCGACGGCCTCGGACGTGACAACAGCAAGGACTACTTCGAAGCGCACCGGGAGCTCTTCCGGCGGGCCGTCCGCGAGCCGGCCGAGGCTCTCGTCGCCGCCCTGGAGCCGCGTTACGGTGCGGGGCGCATGTTCCGGCTCGACCGGGATCTCCGGTTCTCCGCCGACCGGCGGCCTTATCACACCCGGATCGGCATCGAGTTCGACGACTCCGGCTGTCACCACTACGTCTCCGCATCGGCGACCGAACTGACGGTGTCCGTCGGGATCCACCGGGCGGACCGGCAGTGGGTGGAGCGCTTCCGCCGGGCGGTGGACGGCCCGGCCGGCGGGGCGCTGCTGGCGATCGTGGAGGACCTGGAGGCCCGGGGCTTCACCATCGGCGGCCAGCGGCTGCGAACGGCCCCGAGGGGGGTGCCCGCCGACCATCCGCACATCAGGCTCCTTCGGCACCGGAGTCTCACCGCCGATCGGACCTGGCCCGCCTCCGCCTGGCTCGGCGGCCCCGGCGTACTGGACCTGATCACCGGTGCGTGGGACCGGGCGGCACCCCTGAGAAACTGGCTGACGCACCACCAATCCGGCTGGAGCCCGACATGACCTCAGTTCCCGCGCCTCGCGCGACCTCGCTCAAGGACTTCCAGAAGGCCGGATGGTCGGACGGCGACTACACGTCGGTCGCCGGGTCGACGGTCATCGCGAGCGAGCAGCTCATGGAGACGCTCGACCTGCGGCCCGGCTCGCGGGTCCTGGACGCCGCCTGCGGCAGCGGCAACGCGACCATCGCCGCCGCCCGCCGGTTCGCACAGGTGACGGGGCTCGACTTCTCCCCCGCCATGCTGGAGGCGGCACGGCGGCGTCTGGAGGTGGAGCGCGTCGACGCCGCGCTGGTGGAGGGCGACGTGGAGCGTCTCCCCTTCGACGACGGCGAGTTCGACGTCGTGGTCTCCGCCTTCGGGGCGATGTTCGCGCCCGACCAGAAGAGGACGGCGGCCGAACTGCTGCGGGTCTGCCGTCCGGGCGGCCGGATCGGACTCGCCTGCTGGACGGGAAACGGCGCGCTCGGCGAACTCTTCCGGATCATGTCCACGTACATCCCGCCCACTCCCGGTGTGCCGAACCCCACCGACTGGGGCGACCCGGAATCGCTGCGCGCGCTGTTCGGCGACGGCGTCGTCGAAATCCGTTCCGTCCCCCGTGACTTCGTCTTCCGTTATCGCTCGCCGGAACACTGGATGGAGCATTTCCGGTCCAACTTCGGGCCGACCCGGATGACGTTCTCGGTGCTCTCGAAGAACCGGGCGGCGGCGCTCGAACGCGATCTCGTCGCCATGTGGCACGAACGGAACCGGGCGACCGACGGCTGCCTCGTCGCCCCGGTCGAGTACCTCGAGGCCGTCCTCGTCAAGGCCGAATGATCCATGGCCGGGATATCCGTCGCCGTGATCGGCGCGGGGCCTCGCGGGCTCTCCGTGGTGGAGAGGCTCTGCGCCAACGCGCCCGTCGTCGCCGGAAAGAGAAACTGCGTCATCCATGTGATCGATCCGTATCCGCCGGGCGCCGGCCGGGTCTGGCGCACGGACCAGTCCGGCCAACTGCTCATGAACACCGTGGCGTCCCAGATCACGATCTTCACCGACCCCGGTGTGAGCTGCGCGGGGCCGATCGTGGAGGGGCCCAGCCTCCACGCGTGGGCGGGCCTCCTCCCCCTGGCCGACGGGCTCGACGACGGCCTGCCCGCCGAGGTCCTGCGGGAGGCCGCGAGCCTGGGACCCGACACCTATCCGACCCGGGCCTTCTACGGCCACTACCTTTGCTGGGCGTTCCGGTTCGTCTGCCGCACCGCTCCCTGCGGCGTCGTGGTCGACGTCCGGCGGGCGACCGCGGTGGCCGTCGACGACCGCGCGGACGGCCGTCAGGACGTCGTGCTGGACGACGGCACGACGGTCGGCGGCGTCGACGCGGTCGTCCTGGCGCAGGGCCACTGCGACACGGACCCGGGCGACGGGACACGGGCGCTGGCCGGGCACGCCCGCGCGCACGGGCGCGTCCATGTCCCGCCGGCCAACCCGGCCGACGTCGACCTCTCCGCGATCGGCGCGGGGGACCTCGTCGCCCTGTGCGGGCTGGGCCTCAACTTCTTCGACTACATGGCCCTGTTCACCTCCGGACGCGGGGGCCGCTTCCGTCCCCGCGACGGCGGGTTCGTGTACGAGCCGTCGGGCGAGGAACCGCGGCTGCTGGCGGGCTCGCGCCGCGGCGTCCCGTACCACGCCCGGGGCGAGAACGAGAAGGGCGTGTCCGAGCGCCACGAGCCGCTGTTCCTGACCCCCGACGTCCTCTCGTCCCTGCGCGCGGCGGCGGACGCGGGCGCGCCGGCCGGATTCCGGCGGCAGGTGTGGCCGCTGGTGACCAAGGAGATCGAGAGCGTGTACTACGCGGCGCTGCTCGCGGAGCGCCGCGGCCCCGAGGCGGCCGCCGACTTCCTCCCCCGGTACGTCAAGACCGTCCTGGCCGGGGGCGGAGGGAGCGACGAGGACAGGCTGCTGGGCGAGTACGGGATCGGCCCCGGCGACCGGTGGGACTGGGACACGGTGAACCGGCCCTGCCCGCCCGGCGCGCTGGAGGGGGTCGCCGGGTTCAACGCCTGGCTGCTCGGCCATCTGGAGCGGGACGTGGCGCACGCGGTGCGCGGCAATGTCACCGACCCCGTCAAGAGCGCGCTCGACGTGCTGCGCGATCTGCGCAACGAGATACGGCTCGTGGTCGACCACGGCGGGATAGGCGGCGCTTCGTACCGGGACGACCTCGACGGCTGGTACACCCCCATGAACGCCTTCCTGTCCATCGGGCCGCCGGTGCGCCGGATCCAGGAGATGATCGCCCTCATGGAGGCGGGCGTCCTGCGGCTCGTGGGCCCCGGCATGTCAGTGGCCCCGGACCCCGGCACCGGCCGCTTCGCCGTCACGTCGGACCTGACCGGCGACCGCCCGCTGCTGGTGGACGCGCTGGTCGAGGCCCGGCTTCCGGAGCCGGACGTCCGGCGCACCCGCGATCCGCTCATGAGGTCCATGCTCGCCCGCGGGCAGTGCCGCCCGTACGTCGTCCCCGACCCGGACGGGGCCGGGTACCCGACGGGCGGCCTCGCGGTGAGCCGGGCTCCGTACCACGTGGTGGATGCCGCCGGTCTCCCCCATCCCGCCCGCTTCGCGTACGGCGTGCCGACCGAGCACGTCCACTGGGTCACGGCCGCCGGGGTCCGTCCGGGGGTGAACTCCGTGATCCTCGGCGACTCCGACGCCATGGCCAGGGCCGCGCTCCGCGCGGGCGCCCGGCCGGGGTCCGAGGCCGCCGGATCCGCCCGCTCCTACGCCGCTCACGAGAGGAACTGACCGTCATGTCCGAGCATCCGCCGGGAACCGACACCGGTCTGCTGTCCACGGTCCGGGCCGGTGCCCCGGTCGAGGCCGCGGTCTCGGACGAGGCGTGGCTCCAGGCCATGCTGGACGCCGAGGCCGCCCTCGCGCGGGCCCAGGCCCGGCTCGGGTTCGTCCCGGGGAGCGCGGCCGAGGCGATCACCGAGGTCACCCGGGACGCCCGGCTGGATCCGGTGTCGCTGGCCCGGCGGGCGCGGAACGCGGCGAATCCCGTGGTGGCGCTGGTGGCGGACCTGACCGAGCGGGTGGCGGCGTACGCGCCCGAGGCGGCCGACCACGTGCACCGCGGCAGCACCAGCCAGGACATCATGGACACCGCGGCGATGCTGGTCGCCGGGCGTGCGGCCGCCCTCGTCCGGGCGGATCTGCGCCGGGTGGTCGCGGCGCTCGCCTCTCTCGCCGCCGAGCACCGCGACACCGTGATGCCGGCCCGTACGCTCACCCAGCACGCCGTGCCGACCACCTTCGGGCTGAAGGCCGCGGGCTGGATGTGCGCCGTCGACGACGCCGATCGGCGGCTGGCCGCGGCGGCGTCGGCGCTGCCGGCCCAACTGGGCGGTGCGGCAGGGACGTTGTCGGCCTATCACGAGTTCGCCCTGGCCGACGGGGTCCCCGTGCAGGGGGGCACGCCCGCGGCGCTGGCCCTCGTCCGGGCCTTCGCGGACGAGACGGGGCTGGCCGAACCGCTACTGCCCTGGCACACCTCGCGGGCACCGTTCGTGGCGCTGGGCAATGAACTCGCCATCGTGGTGGGTGCCTTGGGGAAGTTCGGGCTCGACGTCCAGAACATGACGCGCACCGAGGTCGGCGAGGGTCTCGAACCGGGCGGCGAGGGCCGGGGCGCCTCGTCCGCCATGCCGCAGAAGCGCAATCCGGTTCTCGCCTCGCTGCTGGTGTCGGCCGCGCTCCAGGTCCCGGCCTACGTCTCGGTGCTGGCCCGGTGCATGCTCGCGGAGGACGAGCGGCCGGGCGGCACCTGGCAGGCGGAGTGGCAGCCGTTGCGCGAGGTGCTGCGGCTGGCCGGGGGGTCCGCGCGGACGGCGGCCGAACTGGCCGAGGGGCTGGTGCCGTTGCCGGACCGGATGTGGGCCAACACCGGGGCGACCGAGGGGCGGATCCTGGCCGAGCGGCTGGCCGTCCGGCTCACGGCCGAGCTGGGCCGGGTCCGTGCCAAGCGGTGCGTCACCCGCATCGCGCACAAGGCGTCCGCGGACGGCGTGCCGTTCGCCGAGGCGGTGGCGCTCGACCCCGAGCTGGGCACGCTGCTGGCCGCGCACCCGCTGGAGGACCTGCTCGACCCGCGCCGCTACCTCGGGATGGCGGGCGTGCTCGTCGACCGCGCGCTGCGGCACGTCGACGGGCCCGCGGCGGGCCCCGGGCCGGAGGCCGGCACCGGGTGAGGCCGTGCGCGGAGGCGGGTCCGGTCGCGCACCGGACCCGCCGCCCCGCCGTGTGGGGACGCCCCGCCCCACGAGGACGCGTCACATGGTGAGGACCACCTTGCCCACCTGGTCGGACTTGTCGAGGAACGCCAGCGCGTCGCTCACCTCGGCGAAGGGGTACGTCCGGGCCACGACGGGCCTCAGCCCCTCGTCCGCGGCCCGTACCAGATCCGTGAACTCCTCGGCGTTGCCCGCCGTCGACCCCAGGATCTCCAGCTGGCGCACGAACACCCGCGGCAGGTTGACCGGGGTGACGAGGCCGCTGGTGGCCCCGCAGGTCACCACGCGCCCGCCGAAGGCGGCCGAGCGCAGGGACTCGTCGAAGGTGGCCGCGCCGACGTGTTCGAAGACCACGTCGGCGCCGTGCCCGTCGGTGACGTCGAGGACGGAACGGGAGAAGCCCGACGAGCTGAACACGCCGTCGGCACCGACCGCCCTGAGCTGCGGTTCCTTCTCCTTCGACCGGGTCGTGGCGAGCACCCGCGCCCCGAGGTGCTTCCCGATCAGCACGGCCGCGGTGCCCACCGCGCCGCTGCCCCCGGTGACCAGCATCGTCTCACCGGCCTTGAGCCGTGCGCGGGTGACGATCATCCGCCATGCCGTCAGATACGCCAGCGGCATGGCGGCGGCCTCCTCCCAGCCGAGGCCCGCCGGCTTGCGCCGCAGGGCGTGGCCGGGGAGCCGGACCAGCTCGCAGGCCGCGCCGTCGGAGTGCTCCCCGAGGACGGCGAACCTGCTGCACCGCACCTGCTGCCCACCCCGGCAGTGCTCGCACCGCCAGCAGGCCGACACGGGGTAGAACAGGACCTCGTCGCCCACCGCCCACTCGTCGCAGCCGCTGGCCTCCACCACACCCGCGCCGTCCGCGGAGATGACCCGGGGCGGTTCGACGCGCTGGGCCCCGGTGACCACCCACAGGTCGAGGTGGTTGAGTCCGGCGGCCCTGACCCTGACGGTCACCTGACCGGGCAGCGGGTCCGACACGGCGCGCTCGCGGATGCGCACGCCCGCGGGACCGATCGGCTCCTCCCACACCGCGCACCGGCCCTCACTCATGATCAACGGTGTCTGCATACGGCTCTCTCCTGATCGGCGCTCACATGGATCCGGTCGTCGGCCGGCTGCCGAGCATGAACTCCCCGACGCTCGCCTCGGCGTACGGGTCGAGGCCCGTGGCCCGTGCGAACGCGTCGGAGTCCCCGGTCCCCAGCGCGCACGGTGCCAGTCCCATCGCCGTCGCGACGGTGTACATCGTCTGGAACAGCACCCCGGTGTGCTTCATGATCAGCGCGTACGGCATGCCCTGGTAGGACCACATCAGGCGGCCGAAGCGGGCCGCCACCACCAGCAGGACCTGAGGCGGCCGCTCCTGGTCGGCGAGCCGGGCCGCCAGCGCGAGCAGGCGTCGCACGTCGGGCGTCCGCCCGCACACCCGCTCCAGCCGGTGGTCCTGCGGGTCGTAGTGGTACAGCGCCGGGGCGAGGCCGGCGACGTTCGCGACCACCGGGTAGATCTCCAGCTCGTACCCGGAACCGCCCGCCGGATAGGGGCGGCTGACGTATTCGACCCCGCGCAGCTCCGCCTTCCACCGGTTGCGGCAGCAGCGGAAGAGGAACTCCCCGAGCTGGTCGTGGGTGAGCGGGGCCGCGTCGTCGTGGGCACGGATCGTCCTGCGGGTCTCCATGACGGTGGTCAGGGACGGGTCGGTGGTGCGGAGCAGGCCCAGGTCGGGACGGCAAAGCCCGATGCCGGGGCCGGGGAACGACGGGCGCCGGGCGGGGAGCGGGGCGAAGGCGCCCCGTGCCCAGTCGGTCTTCCCGAAGCCCTCGTCCGGCTGCCGTCCCGACATCCTGGTGCGGCTGTGGAACCACAGCTCGTGCGGGGCCCATTGACGCAGCGACGGCTCCGTGCCCTCGGTGTCGTCCGCCGGAGGGACGGCCAGGCCCGCCCACCACAGATCCCGTCCCAGCCGCTCCACGACCGCGTCCGGAAGGCCGTCGCGGCCCCGTTCCCCGGCTCCGGTCAGCACGCCGAGCAGCGCCGGATCGCGCAGCCGGACGTCGCACCAGGCGCGCGGGGACTCGATGACGAACGCGTCCCCGTGCCACCGGATCACGGCGAACCGCGACAGCGCGAGGGCGCCGGGCGGGGCCGTGTCCGGCCGGGCCGGGGGGCGGGTGCGGGGCAGGAGCGTGTACAGCGGCTCCTTGTCGTCGAGGAGGACCGTCATCGAGAGGCGGCCCGCCGCCCACAGCCGCGCCACCGGGCCGCGTTCCGGCCCCGGCCTCCCGCTTCCCTCCGGGGCCGGGGCGTGCCCGGCGGCCGGGTCCGCGGTACGACCGTGGCCCGGCCGCGTGCCTTCCCCGGCGTGCCGCCCCGCCTGCGGTTCCGCCCCGGAGCGGGGTCCCGGGTGCAGCCGGAAGATCTGCCGGAGCGGCACGGCCCGTTGCTCCTGCCTGCTCATCCGTCAGCCCACAGCCGTGGCCTCGAGCTCCACCAGCAGCTCCGGGAACGCCAGCCCGGAGACCTGGAGCAGCGATCCGGGCGGGGCCGCCTGGACCGCTTCGAGGCGCTTGCCCATGACGCTCACGTGTTCCAGGAACAGCTGCATGTCGGTGGTGTACATGTTGAGCCGGACGACGTGGGTGAGGTCCATGCCGGCCTCGGCGAGCACCGCCTCCACGTTGTCGAGCGCCTGGCCGATCTGCCGCGCCATGTCGCCGGGGTACGCCACCTCGCCGTCGTCGTCGAGCGACGTCTGCCCGGCGCAGACGAGCATCCGGGTGTGCTCCTCGACGACCTCGCCCTGGTTGAAGCCGAACTTGAGCGACCATTCCCACGGGTTCACGGCGGAACGCTTCATGATTCCGGATTCCTTTCCTGTCCTGAGTGGTTGACGGAGTGTCACTGGAGAAAGCCGAGCACGGTGTCGAGAAAGAGCCGGGGGCCGGTGTCCATGGCCCGGTGCGTCTGGCCCGGGAGGACGGCGACCCGGGAGTCCGCGAGCATCCCGTCCACCGCGTCGACCGCCCGCCGCAGCTCCGGTGGACTGTCGCCACCGGCCAGCAGCAGGGCGGGGACCGTCAGGTCACAAAACCTGTCCGGTTCGATGACGTAGCGCCGCGCGCCCTCGATCTCGCGGGCCAGCGTCCGGGCGAGCGGTGCCCGTTCGCGGAAGCCGGGGATGCGCAGCAGCACGTCCACCTCGCGCGGGCTCACGCCCGCCACCTCGACGAGGAACAGGCCGAGGGCGCGCAGTTCCTCGCCCGCGTCGATCAGCGCGCAAAGACGCGCGCCCAGCCCGGACGGCTCTCCGCTCCCGCCGACCGGGATCGGGGGCTCGTAGAGGACCATCCGGCCGATCCCGGAGGTGAGCGTCGCCGCCTCCAGCGCGCAGATCGCGCCGTAGGAGTGGGCGAGCAGACATGTTCCGGGACCGGTCCGGTCGATCACGGCGGCGATGTCGCGTGCCTCGTCGCGCAGGTCGTAGGGGTCCGCGTCGCCGCTGGCCGCGCGGCCCCGGCGGTCGACGGCGTACACGGTGAACCGGTCGCTCAGCCGGGCCAGTACCGGCCGCCAGCGCGTGTGGTCCTCGCCGCTGCCGTGGACGAGGACCAGCGGGGGGCCGGTGCCCGAGCGCCAGCAGGCGATCGGTACGCCGTCGGCCGATTCGACGATCTCCTGCTCCTGCGCCACGACGGCCGTCATCTCTCGCCCCGCGGGCGGGCGAGCGGCGCGGCGAGTGCGTCGAGCATCCGGGAGAGGAGCGCGTCGCGTGCCGTGTCCAGGTAGAAGTGGCCGCCCGTCACCAGGAGGGTTTCGAAGGCGGCCCGGGTCAGGGTCCGCCACAGCGGGAGTTCCGCCGGGTCGACCTCGGTGTCCTCGGTACCGCCGAATACGGTGATCGGGCAGTCCAGCGGCGGTTCGGGCCGATGCGTGTAGGTCTCGTGCAGGGCGAAGTCGGCGCGCAGCGTCGGCAGCATGACCTGGAGGAGCCTCGGGTCGTCGAGCAGTTCGGGCGGGGTGCCGCCGAGCCCTCGCAGGTGTTCGCGCAGTTCGTCGTCGGTCATGCGGTGGACCCGGGTGGTCACCGGGACGTGCGGGGCCGCGGAGCCGGAGGCGAAGAGGTGCACCGGCGGGGTGTGGCCGTGCCGTCGTTGCCAGAGCGCCAGTTCGTGGGCGACCACGGCCCCGGAGCTGTGCCCGAAGAAGGCGGTGGGCAGCGGGTCCAGCTCGGCGAGGGCCTTGCCCACCTCGGTCACCAGCTCGTCGACGCGCTCCAGGGGCGTCTCGGCCAGGCGTTCCCCCCGGCCCGGCGGCTGCACACGGACCAGTTCGATCTCCGGCGGCAGGGCGTCCGTCCAGCTCTGGTACGCGGACGGGCCGCCGCCGGCGAAGGGGAAACAGACGAGGCGCAGGACGGCACCGGGCCCGGTGCCGGTCCGGACCAGGCAGGCGCCGGACGGGCCGGGGGCGGCGGCGGTGATCAGTTCCGCGAGGTCCGCGACCGTCGGCCGTTCGTAGAAGGCGGGCAGATCGACGTAGGCTCCGAAGCGGTCCTCGACGGCGCCGACCAACTGTACGGCGAGCAGCGAGTGTCCGCCGAGGTCGAAGAAGTCGTCCGCGGTGCCGACCCGGTCGAGGCCGAGCAATTC
Source organism: Streptomyces sp. CB01580 (assembly GCF_001905795.1). Lineage (GTDB taxonomy): Bacteria > Actinomycetota > Actinomycetes > Streptomycetales > Streptomycetaceae > Streptomyces. The sequence goes on along the minus strand of NZ_LIXJ01000010.1, from coordinate 216,967 downwards.
GCACCACATCCGTGTCAGTTCGCGTTCCAGGTCGTCGCGTGCCTCCTTCATGGGGGCGGCGGACGCCGAGCGGTCGCGCCTGGGTTCCGGCAGCGCCTGCCGGTCGAGCTTCCCGTGCAGGGTGCGGGGCAGGGAGTCCAGGAGCACGAAGTCGGACGGCAGCATGTGGTCGGGCAGTTCGCGCCGCAGCCCGGAGTGCAGGTGCGGCACCCGGTCCGGGGCGACGCCGGTGACGTAGGCGACCAGGCGCCGCCGGTCCCCCTCGTCGCGGGCCACCACGGCTGCTTCGGCGGCCTCCCCGCCGCGCAGGATGCTCCGTTCGACCTCGTCGAGGTGGACGCGCTTGCCGCGGATCTTCACCTGCCGGTCGGTGCGGCCGACGATGTCGAGGGTGCCGTCGTCGAGGAGCCGGCCGACGTCGCCGGTGCGGTACATGCGGGCACCGGGCTCGGGGGCGAAGGGGTCGGGCAGCCAGCGCAGCGCGGTCAGGGCGGGGTCTCCCGCGTAGCCGCGCGCCAGCCCGGGGCCCGCGACGTGGATCTCGCCCTCCGTGCCGGGCGGCACCTCGGCGAGGTTCTCGTCGAGGAGGTGCACGCGGGTGTGCGGGACGGCGCGACCGCGGGAGGTGATGTGGGTGGTCTCCGTGGAACCATAGGTGACGGCCACGTCGAAGGGCGGGCCGTCCGCCGCCGGTTCGAACCGCTCCCCCGTGACGAGGAGCAGCCGCGGCGCGGGGCCGTCGGGCCAAGCGGTCGCGCACAGTCCGGCCGCGAGCGTCGCCACCAGCTGGACGACCGTGATCCGGTGCGCGGTCAGCCAGTCCCGCAGCCGCTCGGGGAAGAGCAGGGTTTCCTCGTCGGGCAGGTGCACGGTGCACCCGGCGGAGAGGAACGGCCACAGTTCGTTGACGAGGGACACCCCGAAGCCCGGTGACGACACCCAGGTCGAGCGGTCGTCGGCGGTGACGGCGAACTCCTGGTGCGTCCAGCGGGCGCAGTGCAGCACCGTCGCGTGGCGGGCGACGACGCCCTTGGGTTCCCCGCTGGAGCCGGAGGTGTAGACGACGTGGGCGGCGCTGTCCGGGGTGAGACCGGCCGTCCCCGGATCCGTCGACGGGTGGGCGTCGACGGCGGCCCTGTCGCGGTCGAGCAGCACCGGGCGGACGCCGTCGTCCGCCGCCTCGCGGAGGATCGCCCCGGGGACCGTTGCCGTGGTGGTGACGAGGGCCCGCGCGCCCGAGTCGCGGAGCATCAGCGCGATCCTGTTGCCGGGGGCGGCCGGGTCGAGGAGGACGGGCGCGGCCCCGGACTTGACGACACCGAGCAGGGCGACGACGGCGTCGGCGGAGCGCGGCAGGCAGACGCCGACGCGGACCTCGGGGGCGGCTCCCAGGGTGCGCAGGTGGGCGGCGAGCCGGTTCGCCCTCCGGTCGAGTTCGCCGTACGTCAGGGTGGCGGCGGCAAGGACCACGGCGGGCTTGTCCGGCCTCCGCGCCGCCTGCTCGGCGATCAGCTGGTGGATCAGCAGCGTCATGTGTCGTCCCTCATGTCGAGGATCGTCGGGCCGTCCTGAGTGCTCCGCCCGTCGAGCCGGGCCGCGAGTTCGCGCACCGTGCGGTGCTGGAAGAAGAGCTCGACCGGGATGTCGAGGCCCGCGTCGGCGGCCTCGTTGATCACCGCGATGGCACGGAGCGAGTCGCCGCCCGAGGTGAAGAAGTCGTCCCCGGGGCCCAGTCGGTCGGCGCCGAGGACGTCCGCCTCGATGCGCAGCAGCAGTTCCTCGGTCGGGGTGGCGGGCGGCTCGGACTCCGCGCCGGGTACGGCGGGTTCGCCGAGCGCCGCCAGTGCGGTGCGGTCGACCTTGCCGTTGGAGGTGAGCGGCAGGGCGGGCGGGAAGTGGAAGAGCGACGGCACGATGTCGCCCAGGATCCGCTGCGCCAGGAACTCGCGCAGTTCGTCCGCCTCCGGCGCCGTGGTGTCCGGTTCGGGCACGACGTGCGCCACGAGGCGCCGGGCCGCGCCGGGGTCGCCGAGCGCGACGACGCAAGCGCCCGCCACCCCCGGATGGTCCTGGAGCGCCGCCTCGATCTCGCCGAGTTCCACCCGGTGGCCGAGGATCTTCACCTGGAAGTCCTCACGGCCGAGGATCTCGATGTCGCCCGAGGGCCGCCAGCGGCCGAGGTCGCCGGTGCGGTAGAGGCGTTCGCCGGTGTGCGGGTCGGTCACGAACCGGGCGGCGGTCTTCTCCGGGTCGCCCCAGTAGCCGCGCGCCAGGCCGCTCCCGGCGATGTACAGCCCGCCGGTCACCCAGTCGGGGCGGGGCCTCATCCGGTCGTCGAGGACGTGCCAGCGCTGGTTGGCCAGCGGTCTGCCGTAGGGCACGCTCGCCCATTCCGGGCCGGGCGGGCCCGCCTCGTGCGCGATGGACCAGATGGACGCCTCGGTCGCGCCGCCGAGGGAGATCAGCCGGGCCCCGGGGGCCACGTCGCGCAGCTGCCCGTAGGTCGCGACGGGAATCCAGTCCCCGCTGAGCAGTACGGTCCGCAGCTCGTCCGGCAGGCGTTCGCCCCTGCCCCGGGTGTACTCCAGGAGGATCTGCAGGAGCGCGGGGACGGAGTTCCAGACGGTGACGCGGTGGTGGCGCAGGAGTTCCGCCCAGGCCGCCGGGTCCGGGTTCTCGGACGGTTCGGGGACGATCAGCGTGCCGCCCGCGCCCAGGGTGCCGAAGACGTCCCAGACCGAGAGGTCGAAGCTGAGGGAGCTGATCGCGAGGACCCGGTCGTCGGGTCCGACGCGAAAGCGCCGGTTGATGTCGAGGACGGTGTTGCGGGCCGCCCCGTGCTCGATCATGACGCCCTTGGGTTCGCCCGTGGAGCCCGAGGTGTAGATGACGTACGCCAGGTCCTCCGGGCCGACCGGGGCGGGGCACGGCCGCCCGGCCGGCGGCGCCGGAGAGGTCTGCGTGACCGGGACGGCGGTGACGTCCGGCGGCCAGGTGCGCTCCCGGTCCACGGCGGGCTGCGTGAGGACCGTCTCCACCTGGCCGTTCTCCAGGAGGTAGCGGATCCGCGCGGCGGGCAGCGCGGGGTCGACCGGGAGGTAGGCCGCTCCGGCGCGCAGCACGCCCAGCACGGCGGCGATCTGTTCCCAACCCTTGTTCATCACGACCGCGACCAGTCGGCCGGGCCGGGTGCCGAGTTCGAGGAGCCGGTTCGCGATCCCGGCCGATGCCGTGTCGAGGTCCCGGTAGCTCAGGGTGCGTCCGCCCTGGACGACGGCGGGCGCCCCGGGGTTCTCGGCGGCCCGGCGCAGGAACGGCTCGTGCAGCAGGCCGGTGTCCGGCGCCTGTGCCGTCGCCGGTGTGCCCGTGGCGTTGGTCCGGGTGCGCCGTTCGAGCTGGTCGGCGGGCGGCTGCGCGGGCCGCTCCCGGGACCAGGTCCCCCGCCGTGCGGCAAGGTCCCGCAGCAGGCTTCCGTAGGCGGCGGCCATGTCGTCGAGCAGGCCGTCGGGGAAGAGCTCGGCCACGGCGTCCCAGCAGTAGTCGAGGCCGCCGTCCACCTCCATCACCTGGTGGTCGAGGGCGACCTGCGGTGTCTGGGTGACGCCGTACGCGTACGTGCCGAGGCTGCCCCACTCCATGCGCGGGACGCCGACCAGGCTGGAGAAGACCACCGGCATCGCCGCCCGCGGCAGCCCGCCGCCCTGACGCCGGGCCAGGTCGCGCATGACCTGGACGCTGCTGGTGTGGCGGTGCTCCAGGTCGCTCCAGAGCCGGTCCTGGACCTGCCGGGCCCGGTCCAGGAAGGTGGCGCCGTCGCCCTCCACCGCGTGCAGCAGCCCGGAGGTGAAGTCGCCGAGCAGGTCGTTGAGCCGCGGGTGCAGCGGGGGCCGGTTGAAGAGGGTGAGGTTGACGGTGAACCGGGGGGTGGCGCTCCAGGTGCCCAGCACCTCGGCGAAGGCCGCGAGGAGCAGGGCCGACGGGGTGATGCCGGCCGCCGCCCCGGCCTGGCGCAGGGCCTGCCAGACGTCCGGCTCCAGCCGCCCCGGACACCGTACGAAGCGCGGCCGGCGCACCGATGCCAGGCTCCGCAGATAGGGCAGTTCGGGGGCGGGCGGGAGGTCGTCCAGGCGGCCTTGCCAGTAGGCGCGCGACGCTGCGTGGAGCGGGGAGCTGTCCTGGGCGGCTCGTTCGGCGAGGACGTAGTCGCGGAAGGACAGTTCGAGCGTGGGCAGTTCCAGGTCCGGGTCCTCGTACAGCCGGGACAGTTCCTGGGTGAAGATCCGCGCGCTGCGGGCGTCGAAGATCAGCAGGTCGAAGCTGACGTGCACGCGGGAGACGGTCTCGTCGACGCGGGTGACCCGCAGGTCGAAGAGCGGCCAGCGGTCGACCGGGAGGAGTTCGTGGGACAGTTGCTCGCGGATCTCGGCGAGGCGTCCGTCGCGTTCGGCGGCCGGGAGCCCGCGCAGGTCCGCCACCCGCAGGTCGTAGGGCGCCACCTCCTCCAGGACGCGTTGGCGTCCGTCGGGGGTCACGACCGCGCGGAGCATGTCGTGCCGTGCGACCAGCAGGTCGACGGCGCGTCGCAGTCGCTCGGGGTCGAGTCCGGGAACGTCCCACTCCTGGTATCCGTGGCAGCCCACGTCGCCGAGTTCGATGCCGCCGCTGCGGCCGATCCAGTAGGCGTGCTGGATGTCCGTGAGCGGGAAGGGCTCGTACCGCTGGTCCGGCCGGGGTGTGATCGAAGGCGCGCCCGCCGGGGCGGGTCCCGCGCCCGGTGTCCCCCGGCCCGCGCCCTCGACGACCGCGGCCATCTCCTCGACGGTCGGCGCCTCGAACAGGACGCGCAACGGAAGGTCCACCCCGAGGACGCGGCCGATGGACGCCATGAGTTCCATGCCGGTGAGCGAGTCGCCGCCCAGTTCGAAGTAGTTGTCGCGGACGCCCACCCGTTCCTGGTGCAGGACCTCGCACCACACCCGGGCCAGGGTCTTCTCGGTGTCGGTGCGGGGGGCGACGGTGGGGCCCGTACCGCCGCGGGGCGCGTCGGGCGCGGGCAGGGCACGGCGGTCGACCTTGCCGTTGGGGAGCAGCGGAAGGGCGTCGACCACCACGAACGCGGTGGGGACCATGTAGGCGGGCAGCTGTTCCTTGAGCAGATCGCGCAGTTCCCCGCCGGTCGGGCGCCGGTGGGTGTCCGTCACGAGGTGGGCGATCATGCGGCGTTCGCCGGGCCGGTCCTCCCTGACCGTGACGACGGCCTGCCGGATCGCGGGGTGTTCCAGCAGCCGGGTGGTGACCTCGCCGAGCTCGATGCGGTAGCCGTTGAGGCTGACCTGTTCGTCGGCGCGGCCCAGCACGACGATCGCTCCGTCGGGCAGCCGGCGGCCGATGTCGCCGGTGGCGACCATGCGCGCGCCGGGCCGCGCCGCGAAGGGGTCGGGGATCCACTTCTCGGCCGTGCGCTCCGGCCGGTGCAGGTATCCGCTCTGGATCAGGTCGCCGCCCACGTGGATCTGTCCGGCCACGCCCAGCGGCACGGGCTGGAGGGCGTCGTCGAGCAGGTACACGCGGGCGTTGGGCACGGGCAGGCCCACGGGGGTGCTGGAGCCGTGCCGCGCGGCGGGCGGCACGGTCTTCGGCGTGATGCGCACCCCGTCGGCCTCGTTGAGGCAGGTGGTGGCGTTCGTGGTCTCGGTGGAGCCGTAGATGGTGACGATCTCGAACGGCACCGTCGAGGGGAGCCAGCCGACGCGTTCGCCGGACACCATCAGGACGCGCAGCGGCACCTCGCCCGGCCAGTCGACCGCGCACACGCGCTCGGCGAGTGCCTTGGCCAGGACGGTGACGGTGATCCCGGCGTCGATCAGCCAGTCGCGGAGTCGGAAGGGCGTGGCGGTGGTGGTCTCGTCCGCGATGTGCACGGCAGCGCCCGCGCTGAGGAAGGGCCACAGCTCGTTGACGTAGGAGATCCCGAAGCCGGGGGCGGAGATCCAGGTGCCGCGGTCCTTCTCGGTCAGTGAGTACGCCCGCTGGGTGCCCTGGGAGACGAGCAGCACCGCCCCGTGGTGGAAGGCGACGCCGCGCGGCTCGCCGGTCGAGCCCGAGGTGTACGCGATCTGGCACAGGCCCAGCCGGTGCGCCCGCTCGGGCGGGGCCGCCGGGGAGGCGGCGTCGAAGAGCGCGCGGTCCCGGTCGAGGCAGCGGACGTGCCCGCCGAACTCGGTGGGCAGGTGGGCGAGGTGGGCTTCGGAGGTGAGCAGCACGGTGGTCCGCGCGTCGTCGAGCATGGACGCCAGGCGGCGGGTCGGCTGCGAGGGGTCGAGCAGGACCGCGGCGCCCGCGGCCTTGAGGATGCCGAGGACGCCGACGACCATGTCGACCGAGCGGCGCAGGCAGATGCCGACCGGGACCTCGGGGCCCACGCCCAGCTCGCGCAGATGGTTCGCGACCTGGTTGGCGCGCCGGTCGAGCTCGCCGAAGGTCACCCGCTCCCCGCCGCCGACGAGGGCGACCGCCTCGGGGCGGTGGGCCGCCTGGTCGGCGACGAGCCGGTGGATCAGTCGGTCGTGCGGGAAGTCGACGCGGGTGTCGTTGCCGTCGTGCAGCACCCGGCGTTCCTCCTCGGGGGCGAGCAGCCACTGGCGGCCGATGCTCTCGCCCGGCTTGGCCAGCAGCCCGGCCAGGAGGGTGGCGAAGTTCCCGGCGAGGCGGCGGACCGTCTCCTCCTCGAAGAGTTCGGTGTCGTGGGCGAGGGTCAGCCGGGTTCCGTGGTCCCCGGGCGACACGACGAGGGCCAGGTCGAAGTCGGCCGTCCCCGCATCGAGGGGCAGCGGTGCGGCGGTGGTGCCCGGCAGCGCGCAGACGGGCTCCGGCCGGATCTCGAAGCCGACCTGGCAGACCGGGCGGCGGCTCGGGTCGCGCTCGGGGTCGAGCCGTTCGACGAGTTGCGCGAACGGTACGTCGGCGTACGCCCGTGCCTCGGCGCAGGCGTGCCGCATCCGCTCCAGCGCCTCGGAGAACGAGGGGTCCCCGTCGAGCGCGGCGCGTACGACCAGCAGGTTCGTCAGGGGCCCCACGGTGTGTGCGGGGGCGCGGTGCGGAGTACCGAGGGCGATGTCGGTCACACCGGTGTAGCGGTGGACGAGGACGGCGAACGCGGTGAGCAGCAGCGTCCCGGTGTCGGTGTCCTGGGCGCGGGCGTACTCCGCGAGTGCCCGGGCCGTCGCCCCGGGAAGACGCAGCGAGGTGTGCGCGCCGGTCAGGGCCAGGGCGTGCGGGCGTATCCGGTCGGCGGGCAGTTCGACGCCGACCGGCAGGCCGGCCAGGGCCTCGGCGCGGGATTCGAGCCGGTGTCGGGGGGCGGCGGGTGGACCGGCGTGGTGCTCCGCAGGCGGCCGGGCGCGGTCGTGGCCCGGCGTCGGCCCGGCGCAGAGTTCGCCCAGTTCCTCGAAGAGGACCGCGAGGGAGCGCCGGTCCGCCACCAGTTGGTGCGCGCAGAGCAGCAGGGCGTGCTCGCCCGTGCCGAGCGAGAGCAGCCCCGCCCGCCACAGCGGGCCCCGTTCCTTGTCGAACGGCCGGGCGCAGAGGTCCTTCGCCCAGTCCTGGACCCGGCGGATCCGGTCGTCGGATGCCGTCGTGCCGGTCTCGCGCACGAGCGGCGGCGCGATCTCCCCGGCGGGGAGGACCACCGCCTCGGGGCGGCCCGGCCCCGTCCGGAAGACGGTGCGCAGCGCGGGGTGGCGGGCGGTCAGCTCCGCCAGCGCGTCCCGGACCGTGTCCGCTTCCAACGGGCCGGTGACGAGCATCAGTTCACCGACGGTGAGGGTCCGGTCCTGCGGGCGCAGCTCGTCGAGGAGCCATACGCGTTCCTGGCCGGGCGACAGAGTGGTGGCCGACTGAGTCATGTTCGCAACACCCCAGGGGTCTCAGGACTGGTCCGCGAACAGTCGCCCGCCCCGGGCGAATTCGGTCGCGTCCATCTCGACGAACCGGACACGCACCTCTTCGGGCTTGGCGTCCAGGCATTTCACGGCGAGCCGGGTGATCTCGTCGGCGAACAGGCGCCGCTGTTCCAGCGTGCGCCCCTTGAGCGCGAGCACGGTGATGAACGGCATGGGGTTCCTTCCACTCGGCGTCGCGCGTCACCCGAGACGGGCGGCGACGTCCTCGACGAAGCGGCTGATCATGGCCGTCTGGTCCGGGACCCCGTAGAGCACCAGGGAGACCTGATCGGCTCCGGTCTCGCGCAGTTCCTGGAGCCGGTCGACGCACCGGGAGGGCGGACCGTAGATCGCGAAGCAGTCGATGAGGCGGTCCGAGAGTTCGGCGGCGTGCGGGGCGCCCACGACCTCGTGCTGGTACCAGTCGTAGCGCTCGGCCAGGGCGGCCATGTCCGACAGCACCGCGTCGGGGAGCATGGCGGCCAGTTCCTCGGACTCGGGGGTGGTGCGGCTGAGCACCGAGCGCCAGAGGAAGTACGCCGAGGTGGCGGCGTAGGAGCGCAGGTATTCGCGCGCCTCGTCCACGTCGTCGTGCACGAACACCGTGCCGCGTGACCACACGTCGAGATCGGCGAGTTCACGCCCGGCGCTCCGCGCGCCCTCGGCGACGCGTGCCCGTTTCCATGTGGTGATCTCGGGTGAGAGGCCGGGCAGGAACACCCCGTCCGCGATTCTTCCGGCGAGCCGGCAGCTCTTGGCGCCGTGGGTGCCGATGAGGACCGGTATCTCGCGCTCGGCCCACTCCGAACGCATGGGCAGGCCCTGCCATTCGGTTTCCTTTCCGCCGGTGAAGTCCCGGAAGAACTGGACGTATTCGGCGAGTTCCGTGAGCGGCCGCGGCTTCTTTCCGACCATGGCGACGGCACTTCCTCCGGCGCCGATGCCGAGGAATATCCGACCCTCCGAGATCTCGTCCAGGGTCGCGATCACATTGGCCAGCACGGAGGCGTGCCGGGTGTACGGGTTGGTGACCGCCTGACCTATGCGTATTCGGGTCGTCGCCGCCGCGGCCAGGGCCATCATCGCGGTCGAGTCGCGGCAGAGGTTCTGTGAATCAATGAATGTGCAGTGTTCATACCCCAATTCGTCGGCCTGTCGTGCCAGTTTCGCCGATTCGCGGGCCGTGAGGGTGCGCCCGATTCCGATTCCGAACTTCATGCCCGCCTCCGGAACGCGTCTCTGCGGAAAAGAACATCGCATCGCGTCGAACTCGTCGCCGCCGACCCTGCACTGTCGTCCGGGAGCCGTCAACCATGTTGCTTGTTCTGTCCCGCCGGCGGGACAGAACAAGCTGGTGGGGATTGTCTTCGTCCGGGATCACCGGTCCGCCGGGTATTGCGGGACGGTGCTCAGCGCCTGAGAGTGGTGTTCACCAGATAGGGGGAGGAGAACGTCGTCCGGTCGCCGGCCTTCTTGCCGGGTACGGGAAAGAGACGGGCCGACAGCGGTTTCCCGAGGCGTACGGCCATGGCGGCCACGTCGGTCAGAAGCCCCGCGATCTCCTCCTCGGGGGTGTCGCCGGGCAGGGGAACGGTGTCGAGTCCGGTGCCGCACACCGCCGAACAGGCCAGCAGCCGCTGGGCGTCGACCGTGCCCTCGTGCCAGCGCTGCGCGAGCCGGGTGTCCTCCATGACCGGGAGCATCACCCCGTTGTAGCCGCAGGTGGTCAGGCCCGTGCTCCGGATCGCCTCGGTGAGTGCCGCGGTGACGGCCATCGTTCCGGGGCCGCCCAGCGGTCCGGGCAGGCAGAGCTCCATGGCCGCGGCGATGCTGTCGTCGCCCGCGGGCGCGGGCGACAGGTCGATGCCGCCGTACGCCGGGCCCGTCTCCTCGCAGATCCGCTCGGCGATGTCCACCACGGGCGCGGCGTGTTCGCTCAGCGCCCGCCCGACCCGGCGCGTGATGGCGGCGGGATCGAGACGGCCGACCTCCCGCAGCGCCTCCGCGACGATTCCCGCGCCCTGCAGGCCGACCGTGAGGGACGAAGGCCCTTCGTGGTGGGCCGCGGGAAAGAAGGGCCCGCCGGGATCGACACAGGCCACCATGGCGAAGCGGAAGTTCCCCAGCCCCTGGTCCGTCTCCTCGGCGAGCCTGCGGACGATCCGCGCCACGGGTTCGGACGCCTCGCAGCGGACCCCGTGCCGCAGCGTTCCCGTGCTCACGGTGCAGCTCAGCGCCTCCGCGCCGATCAGCAGGTCCCCGACGGTGTCGAGGGTGTGCAGCGGGAAGGCGGGATCGGCCGCGTCCGCCGGACCCAGCGAGCAGTAGCCGATCCCGACTCCGTCGAGGACGGTCTGCAGGCGGTGGGCGTAGGAGACGATGTCCGACGGCGTCCGTCCCGCGAGGTCGGCGAAGACGGACCGGGTCGACAGCCGTACGGTCTGGACCTCGTACCCGGCCGCACGGAAGGCCGCTTCCGCCCGTCGGAGGAGCAGGGCCTTCTCCTCGACGACCGCCTCCGGAATCGGATGGGGCTCGGCGACCCCGAGCGTGACGGTGCGTATCAGTGGCCTGTACATGATCTTCTCCTCGCGAGTTCACGCGTTCGAATGAACGTGGGTGTCGGCTGCCGGGAGCGGGGCGCGCCACCTGCCAGGATCACGGGGCCGGGTGCTGTTCCCGGGCCGGACGGACCTGACAGGGAGATGCGGGACATGAGCGGTGACAGGTCGCGCGAGCGGGCCGTCGAGCCCGAGGACCTCAGCCGTTTCGTGGTCGAGAGACTCAACACGGGCGACGTCGACGGCCTCGTCGCGCTGTACGAACCCGGCGCGGTCCTGGCCCTCCCCGACGGCACGGTGGCGACCGGCGAGCGGGAGATCCGCAGGGCCTACGAGGGATTCACGGCCGACCGGCCCGTCGTCCAGCATGGTGAACAGCAACGTACGCTGCATCACGGCGACTTGGCGCTCACTTCGGTGCAGTTGGCCGACGGGAAGGACGCCACGGTCGAGGTGGCCCGCCGCCAGTCCGACGGCACATGGCTGTGGGTGATCGACCGGCCCAGCGTCCTGGGCTGACCGGAACGGACGATTCCCCTTGTTCGTCCGCCGCACGTCGGGGCAGCCCCGTTCCTCGTGGGCCGGGGCTCCCCCGTTCCCCGTGCGCGGGGGCTCCCTCGGCATCGGGTCAAACATCCGTCCGTCGACCTCCCCCGCAATGTGACCCTCCCTCAGTAGAGTCGGCTGCGGTTCAGCGACAGCCCGCCACCCTCGCTAGGAGGCTCCGTTGAGAATGCTGATCAATGCCCCGGAAACCGTCGTCGCGGACGCGCTGCGCGGTATGGCCGCCGCTCATCCCGGGCTGGCCGTCGACGTCGGGAACCGCGTCGTCGTGCGGCGGGACGCGCCCGTGGCCGGGAAGGTGGCGCTCGTCTCCGGGGGCGGCTCCGGTCACGAGCCGTTGCACGCCGGGTTCGTCGGCCCCGGCATGCTGTCCGCCGCCTGCCCGGGCGAGGTGTTCACCTCTCCGGTGCCGGACCAGATGGTACGGGCCGCCGCCGCGGTGGACGGCGGCGCGGGGGTGCTGTTCGTCGTCAAGAACTACACCGGTGACGTGCTGAACTTCGAGATGGCCGCCGAGCTCGCCGAGGACGAGGGGGTGCGGGTCACGCAGGTGGTCGTCGACGACGACGTCGCGGTGACCGACAGCCTCTACACGGCGGGGCGCCGGGGCACCGGCGCCACCCTGTTCGTGGAGAAGATCGCCGGGGCGGCGGCCGACGAGGGGGCGCCGCTGGAACAGGTGGCGGCCGTGGCCCGCCGAGTGAACGATTCCTCACGGAGTTTCGGCGTGGCGCTCGGTGCCGTCACCACACCCGCCAAGGGATCCCCCACCTTCGACCTGCCGCCGGGCGAGCTGGAGCTGGGCATCGGGATCCACGGCGAGCCGGGACGGGAGCGGCGTCCCATGATGACGTCCCGCGAGATCGCGGACTTCTCGGTGGACGCGGTGCTCGACGACCTGCGGCCGACGGCGCCGGTGATCGTCCTGGTCAACGGCATGGGCGCGACACCGCTGCTGGAGCTGTACGGGTTCAATGCCGAGGTGCAACGGGCGCTGTCCGGGCGGGGGGTCGTGGTGGCTCGTACGCTCGTGGGGAACTATGTGACCTCGCTCGACATGGCGGGCTGTTCGGTGACGGTCTGCCAGGTGGACGAGGAGTTGCTGCGCCTCTGGGACGCGCCGGTGGAGACGCCCGCGCTGCGCTGGGGCCGTTGACCCGACGACAACCCGACGACAAGGAGATCATGTGCTCGACGCCGGTTTCTTCCACCGTTGGATGACCACGGCCGCGAATGCCGTGGACCGCGAGGCGGACCGTCTCACCGAACTCGACTCGGCGATCGGGGACGCCGATCACGGCACCAACATGCGGCGCGGGTTCACCGCCGTGACCGCGGTCCTGGGCAGGGAGGCGCCCGCGACCCCGGGAGCCGTGCTGATGCTCGCCGGGCGGCAGCTGGTGTCGACGGTCGGCGGGGCCTCGGGGCCGTTGTACGGGACGCTGCTGCGTCGCACCGGAAAGGCCCTGGGCGACGAGCCCGAGGTGACGCCGCAGCAGCTGGCGGAGGCGCTCGGGGTGGGCGTCGCGGCCGTGGCCCAGCTCGGCGGGGCACAGGCCGGGGACAAGACGATGCTCGACGCGCTGCTGCCGGCGGCCGACGCGCTCAGGACATCGTTCGAGGAGGCCCGGAAGGCCGCCGAGGAGGGGGCGCTGGCGACGGTGCCGCTGCAGGCGCGCAAGGGCAGGGCGAGCTATCTGGGCGAGCGCAGCATCGGGCACCAGGATCCGGGGGCGACGTCCTCCGCCCTGCTGATCGCCGCGCTCGCCGAGACGGCCGGGGCGGACGGAGGCGGGGCGTGAGCGGCGTGAACCAGGTCGGGATCGTGCTGGTCTCGCACAGCGGCCCGGTGGCCGAGTCGGTCGCCGAGCTGGCCAAGGGGCTCGCGGCCGGTGGCGCGACCGCTCCGGTCGCCGCCGCCGGCGGAGCCGCCGAGGGCGGGCTCGGCACGAGTGCGGAGCTGATCGCCGGGGCCGCCGCTTCGGTGGACTCGGGGGTCGGCGTGGTGCTGCTGGTCGATCTGGGCAGTGCCGTGCTGACGGTCAAGTCGATGCTGGCCGAGGGCGACGAACTGCCCGAGGGCGCGCGGCTGGTGGACGCGCCGTTCCTGGAGGGTGCGGTGGCCGCCGTGGTGACCGCGTCGGCGGGCGGGGACGTCGACGCGGTGGAGACCGCGGCCTCGGAGGCGTACGCGTACCGCAAGGTGTAGGCGGGTGGCCCGGGGCCGTCCCGCCCCCGTGGCGGGTGCGGGACGGCCCCGGGCCGGACGTTGCCCGGCCGGTCAGGCCGCCGGGGCGGCTTCGGCCGCCGCGATCCTGATCACGGCCTTGCGTGTCGTGCCGTTGACGGTCACGGCCAGCGTGACGGTGCCGGGCCGGAGCGCGGTGAGGGTGCCGGTCGACGGGTCGAGGACCGCGGTGTGGCGGTGGCGGGCGTCGTCCGCGCGGCCGATGTGGACGTTCGGGGATCCGGTCCAGTCGGCGGACAGCGGGAAGCCGACGGGCACCTCGCGGGAGCCCTGGGTGACGGTCGCCGTGACCTTCGTACGGCTCCCGGCCCCGACGACCGTCGGCACATCGAGCGACAGCCCGTCGACATGGGCCCGGGTCTGGACGGAGACCCAGTCCGGGCCGCCCCGCCACGGCCGCTGCCGGGCGGCGGCCTGTTCACCGGGGGTGACGCGATCCACGCCGATCAGCGACCAGCCGGTGAAGCCGCCCTCGCCCGCGGGACCGGCCGGTGCCTTGCCGGAGTTGCCGTTGATCAGATACGGCACTCCGTCGACGTGCGAGGCGTGGAACACCCCGACGTGACCGCCGACGAACGCCGCGCCCTTGCCCGTCGTGCGGCGGAAGTCGGCGAGCCACTGCTCGACGAGGGCCGCCTCCTTGCGGTCGCCGAGCTGGCTGCCCTTCTGCACGGTCGGGTCGCGCGGCGGCACGTGCTCGATCAGCACGACCGAGCCGACGTTCCGGTCCTTCGCCGCCGCGTCCAGCTGGGCGCGGAACTCCTTGATCTGGTCGAAGCCGCCGCCGCGCAGACCGAGGCTGGAGGTGTCGAGGGTGATCACCCGGGTGCCCTTGTGGTCGAACGTCCGCCGGGCGGGCCCGAACTCGTCGACGAAGTCGTCGATGCTCCCGCCCATCACCTCGTGGTTGCCCGGGACGTAGTACCAGGGCAGTGCGTCGCCGAGTTCCTCGGTGAGGACGCGGCGGGCGAACGCCAGGTCCGCGGGCGAGCCCTCGTCGACGAGGTCCCCGTCGATGACCAGGAAGTCGGGGCGGGCCGCCTTGATCTCGCGCAGGGTGCGCCGTGCCTGGGCGACGATGTCGCTGTCCGGGGCCCGCGCGACGAACTGGGCGTCGGACATCACCGCGAACCGCCAGTCGCGCCGCCCGGTCACGGCCGCCGGGTCGATCAGCGGGTCGGCCGGTGCGGCCTGTTCGGGGAGGTCGACGGCGGGCGGGACCTGGGCGGTGAGGTCGTCGACGACGATCTCGCCCGTGTACTGCTTGGTGGCGGCCGTCTCGGCGAGGTAGAAGCGGGACACGGTGAGCGGCGTGGCGGCCCCTTGCGGCACGGCGAAGGCGACCTGCCGCCAGCCGGTCCAGGTGATGTACGGCCCGCGCAGCAACTGGTCGGAGCCGGCGGCGTCCTTGAGGTGCAGGGTCGGCCAGGCGCCGTTGCCGTCGCCCTTGATCCACAGCGTGAACGACTGGGGCTGCCCGGGTACGGTGACCGGCCGGGGCGGGGCGGCGTAGGCGGCGCGGGTGGCGGTGGACTGCGTGAAGTCGTAGGAGAGTCTCAGCCCGGTGCCGGTGCGGCCGTCGGGGGTGGCGGAGAGGGAACCGCTCGCCCGGGCCTGGCTGAAGGTCCAGGAGTCCGCGTCGTCGAAGGAGGAGACGGCCTGTTCGGCGAGGCCGACGGTGACGGCGAGGACGGTGGTGGTGCCGGCGACGGTGGCCCTGATCCGCCCGGCGCCGCTCCCGGTGCGCGAGGTGACGGTGAAGGAGCCCCGGCCGTCGTCCCGGACGTCCAGGAGCGTCCGGTCGTAGTCGAGGGAGACGTCGCGCGGTTCGACGGGGGCAGAGGTGCCGTGGGCGTCGAGCCCGACGATCCCGAACGTGCCGGTGGCGTTCGCGTCGGCGAGGCCGATGCGCCGGGCGGTCGGCTCGATGCGGGCCAGTTCGTCGAGGACGGTGAGGGTGGTGCCGCCGCGCGCGGCGCCCTTCTCGGCGCGTATCTCGGTGGTGCCGCCGTGCCGCGCGGTGAACAGGCCGCCCCGGTCCACGGTGCCGACCGAGCCGCGTACGGACCGCCAGCGCGGGGTGCCGTCGGCGGGGCCGTACGTCTCGTCGTATCCGCTCGCGGTGAGGCGGCGGGTCAGCCCGGGGAAGACCCGGTCGGGGTGACCGCCCCTGACCGGGTCGACGCCCGGCGCGACGGCGGCGGCGGTGCGGGGTTGGACCCAGAAGCCCTTGAGCCGGCCGCTGCCGTCGGGGGCGGTGAGGGCGAGGCCGTTGGGGACGGTGCGTTCGCTGCCGTCGGACGGGCTGTTCTCGACGCGGAGCGCGTCGCTCCCGGGTTCCCGTGCGACGAGGGTCGAGGAGCCGCCGCCGTCGAGGTTGAGCGCGCTGTACGAGCCGGCGCGGCGCATCATCAGCCCGAGTTCGGTGAGGGTGACGCCGCCGCTGTCGGCCTGTCGGCCGTCGACGGTGATGATCTGCATGGTCCGGCCGTCCCTGGAGAATCCGACGGCGGTGCGGGGTGCGGCAGTGTTGTTGCCCTCGCCCTCGTGGTTCTGGGCGACCCCGTCGACGACGAGGAGTTCCCGGCCGCCGACGGCGGTGCGCGGCACGGATCCGCCGTCGCTGCGGGCCCGGTAGGTCAGGGACACCGGATCGCCGGGTTTCAGGGCGCGCAGTGCGGCGGCCCCGGCCTCACGGCCGGTCAGCACGGTGGTGTCGCCCGGGATGTCTCCCGATCCGGGGGTGTCCGACACGGAGACCACCGTGCCGTCCCGTACGACGGCCTCGGCGACGGGAGCGGCGTCGTCCACGGTCAGCGCGCGGTCGGCGCTTCCCCAGGCGGAGGTGTAGGCGCCCACTCCCCCGGCGGGCACATCGGCGGCGTTGTAGGCGGTGAGCGGGCGCTTGCCCGAGGGCAGGGTGAGCGTCCCCTCGAAGTAGAGGTTCAGGATACGGCCCGCGCCGCCGGGGCCGATGCCGACGGCCCGGTCGACGCCGGGTGCCGGTGACTGGACGACGGCTCCGTCCTTGATGCCGATGCCCTGCGGGGCCCCGGTCTGGTTGATGTCGAAGAAGTCGGCGTTGA
Source organism: Streptomyces sp. CB01580 (assembly GCF_001905795.1). GTDB lineage: Bacteria > Actinomycetota > Actinomycetes > Streptomycetales > Streptomycetaceae > Streptomyces. The sequence goes on along the minus strand of NZ_LIXJ01000010.1, from coordinate 200,568 downwards.
TCGCGGCGACGGTGCGGCGGCCCCGGCCCGGGTCGTGCCCGGCGGCGAGCTCGGAGACCGTGCGCCGTTGCGAGACCTTGCCGGAGGAGAGGTAGTCGGCGCGCACGCCGTCGCCGTCGAGGTCGACGGAGAGCGAGTCGACCCGCAGCCACTTGTCGGATTCGAGCCGGTCGTACGAGTCCAGGCGGACGCCCGGGGCTATCGGGCGCGAGGTGCGCGCGGTCTCGATGCCGTCGCCGTCCACGACCGAGCGGGGCCTTCCCGCCGGGCCGCTCGCGGGCGGCGGGGCGACGGGTCTGAGGATCTCGGCCGCGGTACGGGGGCGGGGGTCGGGGGTCGTGTCGGCCAGGGCGGGCGTGATCGCGCCGGCCGTCAGCGCGGACACGGTCGCGAGCAGCACGAGCGAACGCGTCGCCCTTCCGCGCCGCCGTGCCGCTCCCCCGGGTGATGCGGTGCTCCTGCCGGCTGTGCCAAGGGCCACAAGTCCTCCTGCGGTTGCGTCGGTTGCCCGGCCCGGGCCACGGGCGGGGCACTGTCGGCCGCCAGCCTGGCCCGCGCCGGGGGCCGCGCACCAGAGGGACTCGGGAACCACGGGGAGAACACGTCGGGTCGGCTCCGTGACGGGAACGATCACCTGGACGGCGGCACTGCCCGCGACCGCCCGCCGCAGGGCGGCGCAGACTTGACGGCATGCCATCTCCGAAACGCGCCCGGCGCAGTGCGGGCCTCCTCCTGTTCCGCCGTCCGGACGGGACCGCGGACGACCGGACCGAGGGCGTGCGGGCCACGGACGACCGCGCCGGTTTCGAGGTGCTGCTCGCGCACATGGGCGGCCCGTTCTGGGCGGGACGCGAGGACGCCGCTTGGTCGGTCCCCAAGGGCGAGTACGGCCCGGAGGAGGAGCCGCGGGACGCCGCCCGCCGGGAGTTCGAGGAGGAGTTCGGTCACGCGGTGCCGGACGGTGCGTGGGTGGCGCTCGGCGAGGTCCGGCAGTCCGGCGGCAAGACCGTGGTGGTGTGGGCGGTGGAGGCGGACGTGGATCCGGCGGCGGCCGTGCCGGGGACGTTCACCATGGAGTGGCCGAGGGGCTCCGGTGTGCTGCGGGAGTTCCCGGAGGTGGACCGGTTCGCCTGGTGCGCTCCCCGGGAGGCGGAGCGGCGGCTCGTGGCGGGGCAGCGGGTGTTCCTCGACCGGCTGCGCGAGCACCTGCGCGGCTGCGGGTGACGCCCGCCCGGGACGGTCCCCGGGCGGGCGCCGGTCCTCGTCGGGCCGGCCTCCTTCGCGATGCCGCCGACCGCGGCGGCGTCGGTTCAGCCAGTGCCGCGGTGGCGCGTTCCCGCCGGTGCCGCGGTGGCGTCGGTTCAGCCGCCGTGCTCCCGGTTTCCGACGCTTCCGTGCACGTCGGCGCCCGCCACGACGGGGCGGCCGTCGCGCAGTTCCATCCGGTCGCCGGTGAACCGGCCGCGGAAGGCACGGTCGTGCGAGACGACCACCACCGCTCCCCGGTACCGCGCGAGCGCCGCCTCCACCTCCTCCACCAGACCGAGGGCGATGTGGTTCGTCGGCTCGTCCAGCACCAGCAGATCGGCCGGGCGGGTGACCAGGCGGGCCAGCGCGAGCCTGCGTTGCTGCCCGGCCGAGAGCGCGGCGACCGGCACCGCCAGGTCCTCGGGGCGGAACAGGCCCAGGGCGAGGAGGTTCTCGGCGTGCTCGTCGGGGTGGCCGGGCCGTCCCTGCGCGAACGCCGCCAGCAGGGTGCGGCGGGTCGGCCGGGCGGGGAGTTCCTGCGGCAGGTACCCGATGCGGCCACGGTGGCGCACCGTGCCCGCGTCGGGGGCGAGTTCGCCCGCCAGGACCCGCAACAGTGTCGACTTCCCGGCGCCGTTGGGACCGGTGACCAGGAGGCGCTGCCCGGGGTCCACGCGCAGCGCGGGCAGGTGGAGCCGGTCGCCGACGACGACGGAGTCGAGTTCGGCGAGCGGGCCGGGAGCCGCCGTCTCCTTCCCGGCGGCGACGGCGATGTCGGCGTGGAAGCGCAGTGGTTCGGGCGGGGCCGGCACGGGATTCCCGCGCAGTTCGTCCAGCCGTCTCGCGGCGGCCCCGACCCGGCCCGACAGCTTGGCCTCGTGCGACCGCCGGTGCTTGCCGAAGCCCTGCCGCGGGTCCTTCCCCGTCCTGGCGAGGCGCTGCCCCGCCGCGTTCACGAGTTCTTCCGCACGGGCCAGCTCGTCCAGCCATTCCTGGTGGTCCTGGACCCGGCGACGGCGGGCGGCGGCCTTCGCGGTGCGGTAGCCGTCCCAGCCGCCGCCGTACCGGACGACCCGGCGCAGGTCGCGGTCGACCTCCAGGACCACGCGGGTGGTCCGCTCCAGGAAGGCCCGGTCGTGGGTGATGACGACGACGGTGCCGCGGTGGGCGCGCAGGTGGTCCTCCAGCCAGGTGGTGGCGCGGAGGTCGAGGTGGTTGGTGGGTTCGTCGAGCAGCAGGAGTTCGGGGGCGGATGCCAGCACGCAGCCGAGCGCGAGCCGGGACTGTTCACCGCCGGACAGGGTGCCGAGGAGTCGTCCGCGGGTGAGGTGGCCGATCCCGAGGCCGTGCAGCGCGGCGTCCACGCGGCTGTCGGCGCGGTAGCCGTCGCGTTCCTCGTACGCCGTCAGCAGTTCGCCGTAGGCGGCGAGCCGGGACGGGTCAGGGGTTCCCGGGTCGCCGAGCGCTTCCTCGGCGGCGCGGATCTCGCGCTCCAGGGCGCGCAGTTCGGCCAGGGCGAGGTCGACGACGTCCTGGACGGTGCGGTCGGGGTCGAGGGCGAGGGTCTGGGGCAGATGGCCGGTGCCGCCGGGGAAGCGGACGGTGATCTCTCCGCCGTCCGGTGCTTCCGTTCCGGAGATCAGGCGGAGGAGGGTGGACTTCCCGGAGCCGTTCTCGCCGATCACCGCGACCTTGTCGCCGGGGCGGACGGTGAACGTCACCTGGTCGAGGACCGGACGGTCCCCGTAGCGCTTGGAGACGTCCTTGAGGGCGAGTTGGGCACGGGGGTGTTCGTGGTTCATGGTCGCATTCCCTGAGATGACATGCCGCGGCGGCGCACGTGCACACGTGCGCGGCGGGGCGGGGTTGTCGGACGGGCGGAACGGCGCGTCGCACGCGGGGGGGGCAGCCCTCGGGTCACCCGGTGTCGCGTGGCGCGTCCGTGCCCGGACTCAGCGGAAGTAGTAGTGACGCGAACCCATGGGACGCAGTGTAGAGGCGGCGGCTCGGGCGGGCCTGCGGTTTTCCCGCCCGTTCGCCTTCCGGCCCGTCCCGGGCCGTGTCCTCGAAGTGCCGTCGTGCGGCCGGAGGCCGGGCCGTGCGGCGTCCGGTGCGTGCGAGTACGAGGCGGACGGTCGTCCTCGCCGGAACGGCGAAGGCGCGGGAACGGCGGGATCACCGGAACGGCCGGGGCGTGCAACAGCCGGGGCGGTGGCGCCAGGTCAGTGGTGCGGGGCCTCGCCCTGGGCCGCTTCGATGCTGCTGTGGAGATCGCTCGTGGCGTCGAGGGCCGCGGCTCCGGAGACGACGAGGCAGACCAGCAGCGCCGCGGCGGCCGCCCGGCCGACGCGGGGGCGCGGGGTGCCGCGGCCGAGCAACGCGGCGACGCGACGCGGTACGGGCCCGACGGCGGCGCCGAGCGCCACCCGGGGCCGGGGGCGTTCCTCCCCCTCGGCGGCGCGTGCGGCGAGGGCGGCGCGGCCGATGGCCCGGGCGGCGATCCGCCGGTCGCCGACGGCCGCTGCGGCGGCCTCGTCGGCGCAGCGCTCCAGGGCGTAGCCCATGGGAGCGCGCAGGGACCGCAGCGCGGGGTGGCAGAGTGCCGCCAGCTCGACGGCGGCGAGGTAGAGATGGTGGCGGCCCGCGAGGTGGGCGCGTTCATGGGCCAGCAGCGCGTCGCGCTCGTCCGGGTCCAGGGCGCGCAGCATGCCCGTGGTGACGACGATCCGGCCGGAGGTGCCGGGGCGTCCGGGCAGGGCGTAGGCGTCGGGACGGCTGTCGCGCACCACGGCGAGTTCGCCCTCGGTCCGTCCGGGCCGCGCGGGCCGGTGCAGCTGCGCCCAGTGGCAGCGGGCGGCACGGGCGACGGCGACGGCGCACCCCACGAGCAGGGCCAGCGCCGCGGCGGCGAGGGGCACGGCCGCCGCGGGAGCGATCGCGGACAGCGGCCTGACGAGTTCACCGAAGGAGGAGACGGCGGGGAACCGGGTCGCACCGGGCACCACGAGCAGGGCGAGCGCGAGCAGGCCGCACAGGGCCAGGCCGACCCCCGTCGCGGCGAGCAGCCGCACGGCCCGTACCGGCGACAGGGCGTCCGCCAGACGGCGGGCGGCGGGCACCGCGACGAAGGGCGTCAGCAGCGGCACCCATACGGCGTAGATCAACGCGGGTCCCCGTCGAGGAGGTCCCTCAGCAAACGCTCGTCCTCGTCGCTGAGCTGGGACACGAAGCGGGCGAGCACGGTGCCGCGGTCCGGTTCCTTGCGCAGTTCGCTGTGCATTCGGCGGGCCGTCAGCCCGGGGGCGTCCTCGGTGGGGGTGTACGCGAAGCCGCGCCCGGCACGGGTGCGGGTGACCGCGCCCTTCTCGTGGAGCCGCGACAGGATCGTGGTGACGGTGGTGCGGGCGAGCTCCGGCCCGATCGCGGCCTGCACCTGGCCGGGCGTCAGCGCGGTGCCGGCCGCCCACAGGGCCGCCAGGATCGTGGACTCCAGCTCACCGGACGGGCGCCGCTCCGACCCGGTACGGGACCGCGAGGGGCGCTCCGGAGCGATCGCGGGCGACGGCTCCCCGTCGGCTCCGCGGTCCGGCCGACGGCCGGGCTCTTCGTCGGATATCCCCTTCACCTGGGTCATGGGAACTCTCCTCCCGTTCCGGGCGTCTACAGTGAAGTAGACCGTCTACATCACTGTAGTCAGTCCGGGCGTGCCGCGAGGTCGCCCGCTCACCATTATGGGAGGCCCTCCGTCGTGTCCGATTCCTCACCGGCGTCCGCGCCCCCGGCCCTCCCCGGGAACGGACCGGGGCACCCGGCGCCCCGCGCGGACCGCGGTCCGTCGCCGGTCGCCCGCCCGCTGCCGGTCGCCCACGGGTCACGGGTCGTCCGCAGGCCGCCGGTCGTCGCGGTCGCGCTCGCGGTCCCCCTCTTCCCGCCCGGCACCGAACCGCCACGCCCGCGCGGCACGCACACCGCCGAAGGAGACACCCGCTGATGCCGCTCGCCTCCACCGCCGCCTCGCTCGACGGCGGCCTGTACGTCTGGGTCACCGAGCTGGCCCGGCGCTCCCCCGACGCCCTCGACTCGGCCGTCCGTCTCTGGTCGGACTACGGGTCGGCGCTGTTCGCCCTGCTGATGCTCGCGTCCTGGTGGCGCTCGCGCGCCGCGGCGCCCTCCCGTACCGCCGCGGCGCTCTGCGCCCCGCTCGCGGTGGTGGCCGCGTTCGTCGTCAACGACCTGGTGAAGTCGCTCTTCCACGAGCAGCGGCCGTGCCGGACCCTGCACGTCGTGACGGTGGAGGCGTGTCCCCCGCTCGGGGACTGGTCCTTCCCCAGCAACCACGCGGCGATCGCGGCGGCAGCGGCGACGGCGATCTGGCTGACGGACCGCAGACTCGGCGCGATCGCCGTTCCCGCCGCGCTGCTGATGGCGGCGTCCCGGGTGTGGATCGGCGTCCACTACCCGCACGACGTGCTGATCGGGCTGGTCACCGGCGGCCTGGTGGCCTGGGTGCTGACGGTGGCGGCGCAACGCTGCGGGCCGGTGGTGGTCCGGCTGCGGGATTCACCGCTGCGTCCGCTGGTGGCGGCCCGTTGAGAACGCGGGCACCCGCGTTCCCCCCTGGGCTGCAGGTCCCGGGGAGTTCCGACGAGCGGGCCGGCCCGTTCGTCGGAGGGCCGGCCCGGACTCCGCAGCGGCGCTCGGTCCCCGTGCCGGGGCAGGCGGATGACGGCGACGCCGCCATCGAGGTCGACGGTGGAGCGGTGCGGCGGGGCACCGTCCTCCTCGTCGTCGCGCTGCGGAAGGGCGCTCTGACGCTCCTTCAGCTCGCTCTGCTTCCCGGGCGAGAAGGTCGCGTGCGACTGCTCGAACCCGGTCGCCGGGATCCGCCCCCGGCGTGCGCCGTTGCGCCAGGGCAGCGGTCCGGCCCGCCCCGCGCGCAGCATCAGCTGGTCGAGAAGGGCGACGGCGGTCGGCCCGATCACGAGTGCGGGCAGCGTCGTCATCGCGGCGAATTCCACCCGCCCGGTCCGACCACTGTCCGGTACGGCCGCATCGGTCCGGAGGAGGACGCCGACGGGGCGGTCCGCCGCGCCGGGCGACGGACCGCCCTGTCCCGGGCCTCGCCCTCGACCGGTCAGCCGTTGGGGAGGATCACCGCGCGGCCGTTGATCTTCCCGGCGTGCAGCCGTTCGTACGCCAGCGGTGCCTCGTCCAGCGTGTACGTCTCGACATGGACCTCGACGGATCCGGCGCGGGCGAGATCGAGCACCTCGGCGAGTTCGGAGCGCGATCCCCAGTACGGGGAGGTCACCGTCGTGTTGTACGGCAGGGAGCCGAAGCCGACCGGCAGTGCGCCGCCCCCGAGGCCCACGATCGTGATGTCGGAGTCGACGGCGGCCGAGGCCCCGGCCGTGGTGACGGTCGGGGGCGCGCCGACGAAGTCGAGGACGACCTGCGCGCCTACGCCTCCGGTCAGTTCCCGGACCTCGGCCGCGGCGTGCTCGTCGGATAGCACGGTCTCGTGGGCGCCGACGGCACGGGCCAGAGCGAGCTTGTCCTGCGAGACGTCCAGGGCGATGACGCGGACGGCCGTCATGGCGCGCAGCAGCTGGATCGCGACGTGGCCGAGGCCGCCGGTGCCGATGACGACGGCGGTGGCTCCGGGCACCAGCTTGGGCAGGGACCGCTTGATCGCGTGGTACGGGGTCAGGCCCGCGTCGGTCAGCGGCACGGCCCGCACCGGGTCGAGGCCGTCGAGCGGCACGAGGTGGCGGGGGTCGTCGACGATCATGTACTCGGCCATGGCGCCGGGCGCGCCGAGTCCGGGCGGGGCGATGCCCAGCTGCCTGGCGCGCAGGCAGTAGTTCTCCTTGCCCTCGGCGCACTTGACGCACGTTCCGCAGCCCCAGGGGCCGTAGACCGCGACGGACTCGCCCGTCGTGAGGCCTCTCACTCCGTCGCCGAGGGCGGCAACGGTGCCGACGCCCTCGTGGCCGAGGGTGAGGGGCAGCGGGAACGGTATCTGCTCGGCCGGCATGCTCATCACGGCCATGTCGGAGTGGCAGACGCCCGCCGCGGTGACCTCCAGCAGCACCTGCCCGGGTCCGGGCTCCGGGTCGGGCACGGTGACGACCTCGGGCGCCGCGCCGATCGCGCGGTACTGGACGGCTTTCATGGACTTCTCCTCGCTCTCGGTGTTCCTTGTCGCCCCCGTTTTCCCCCGCGTCGCCCGCCGGCGCCGGTCAGGGGGCGGAGTAGCCGCCGTCCACCAGGTGGTAGCTGCCGTGGACGAAGGAGGCGCGGTCGGAGAGGAGGAACGCGGCGAGTTCGGCGACCTCCTCCGCCGTGCCGAGGCGTCCGGCCGGGTGCAGCGAGATGAGGTGCTCGCGGGCCGCCGCGTCCGCGTCGCGCAGCAGGGGGGTGTCGATGAAGCCGGGGCCGACGGCGTTGATCCGGACGTTCCGCGCCGCGTATTCGAGGGCGGCGGTCTTGGTCAGGCCGACGACGCCGTGCTTGGCGGCCACATAGGCCGGGGATCCGGCGAAGCCGTTGGTGCCGAGGATCGACGACATGTTGACGACGGCGCCGCCGCCCGCCTCGACGATGGCGGGGAGTTCGTGACGCAGGCAGTAGAAGACGCCGCTGAGATTGGTGGCGACGACCCGGTTCCAGTCCTCGACCGCGTACCGGTCCGTGGGGCTGCTCGGGCCGGCTATGCCCGCGTTGTTGACGGCGAGGTGCAGGGCGCCGAACGTGTCGACGGCGAAGCGGACACCGGCTTCGACGGACTCGGGGTCGGTGACGTCGACGGCGACGGCGGCGGCCTCGGCCCCGGCGTTCTCCAGGTCGGCGGCCGCCTTGCGGGCGCCCGCCTCGTCGTGGTCGGCGACGACGACGGACGCGCCGCCTGCGGCCAGTCGGCGGGCGAGGGCCAGTCCGATGCCGGAGGCGCCACCGGTGACGAGGGCGGTCCGGCCCGCGAACTCCTGGTCGGCGGGGGTGGGAGGGGTGCTCATGGAGTGGTTCCTTCCGTGATGCGGTGCGGCGCCGGACCGGTGAACAGCTCGCCGGAGAGGGCGTCGAATGCCTGTCCCACCAGTCGGGGCAGGTCGTCCGGATGTCCGCCGCGCACCCAGGCGGCCTCGGCCGCGAGGAGCGCTCCGGCACCGGCGGCGACCGTGACGGCCGGGCGGAGGTCCAGCCGCGGGTCGACGCCGAGCCGGTCGGCGACGATGGCGATCGAGTCCTCCTGCGCGTCTACCCGGATGTGGTGGAACGCCGCGTAGAGGGTGGGCTCCCGCTCGGCGAGCACCAGCAGGGCGAAGATCCGCTCCTGGCGGTGGAACGCCCGCGCCCGGAGGTCGTCGAGCCAGTCGAGGACGGCGCGGCGGTAGGCGACGAGCGGGGGCTCCTCGGCGGGCCGCGTGCGCAGGGCGGCGTTGATCCGGTCGCCGTCGTCCCGGAGCGAGTCCAGGACAGCGGCTTCCTTGCCGGTGAAGTAGCGGCTGAAGGTGCGCCGGTCGACGTCCGCGCGTTCCGCGATCTCCTCGACCGTCACCTCCTTCAGCCCCCGGTCGAGCACGAGCTCGACCGCGGCCTGCGCCAGTGCGTCCCGGGTCCTGCGCGCCTTGCGGCTCCGCCGTTCCGGAGGCTCCCGTTCCGGATTCATGACTGCACCGTACACCCGCAAATGTCCCGACGCGACAGGAGTCCCGCCGGGACATCGGATCACCGATTCCGCCTCCTGCCGACGCCGGTTGTTCGCCGGCCGCAGGAGCGATCCGGGTCCGCGCGAGCGGCGGCTACGCCCCCGGCGCGCCGAAGGTCTCCGCCGCCCGCCGGGCGCCCTGTCCCGCGGGCGGCGGGCGGTGCCGCCTTCCGGCCGGTGTACGGCTCAGCGCGAGCACGGCGATGTCGTCGCGGCGGACGCCCTCGGAGAAGTTCTCCAGATCGCCGCGGAGGGCGTCGAGGACCTCTCGCGGACGGCGCCGCGCCCACCGCCCGCGCGGGCGCCGTCGGGGTCCGGCAGGCGCGTCGGCGGGTGCCCCGGCACGAGCGCCGCCAGGAACGACGTGCGGCGGCGCAGCACGAATCCCAGCGACTCGTACAGGCGGACGGCCCCGGTGTTGGAGGCGGCGGCGTGCAGGAACGGCGTCTCGCCGCGTCGTGCGATCTCGTGGGCGACGGCCCGGACGAGCCTGCCCCCGAGCCCCTGGCCCCGTACGGACTCGTCCGTGCACACGCCGCTGATCTCGCTCCAGCCGGGCGGACGCAGGCGTTCTCCCGCCATGGCGACGAGCACCCCGTCGCGCCGCACCCCGAGGTAGCTGCCGAGCTCCACCGTGCGGGGCAGGAAGGGTCCCGGGCGGGTGCGGGCGACCAGGTCGAGCATCTCGGGTACGTCGGCGGGCCCGAGCCGTACGGCCTCGGGGAACGGCGCGGCCTCCACGCCCGCGTCGACGAGCTGGACGCCCTCGGCGTGGAAGACGACCTCCCAGTCCTCGGGCGGCGGCTCGCGGAAGGCCATGAGGGACACGACCCCGCCGGGTCCGGCGAGGGCCGCGGCGTCCGCCCAGTCCTCCGCCTCCGGCGCCTGCGGCAGTGCGCACCAGGCGGCCACGTCCGCCGGGTAGCGCAGAACACGGCCGCGCCGTTCGGCGAAGGAGGCGTGCGGACCGGTCAGCGCGGCGTGCACCGGACGGTCCAGCGGGTGCGTGGCGTCGGGGGCGGTCACCCGACCACCTCGATCACGATCTTGCCGCGGGTGTGTCCGCTCTCCACCGCGCGCAGGGCCGCCCCGGCCTCGGCGAGCGGGAACGTCCGGGTCACGTGGGTGCGCAGCACTCCGCGCACGACGAGGTCCCCCACCGCCTCGAGGACCACCGCGTCGCGGGCCCGGGCGACGGCCGCCCCGCCCAGTTCCGCCGCCAGCGGCTTGTCCCCGGCGCTGACCAGCCGGGCCGGGTCGACCAGCGGCGCCACGGCCCGCAGGGTGTCGCCGCCGACCAGGTCGAAGATCGCGTCGATGCCGTCCGGGGCCGCGGCCCGTACCCGGTCGGCGATCCCGTCGCCGGACTCGACGTGCACCGCGCCGAGCGATTCGACGTAGTCCTTCTTGTCCGCGCTCGCGGTGCCGATCACCCGGGCACCCGCGTGCCGGGCGAGCTGTACGGCGGCCGATCCGACGCCGCCCCCGGCCCCGGTGACCAGCAGCGTCGAGCCGGGGGCCGGACCGATCTGGCGCACGCCGTCGTAGGCGGTGGCCGCCGCGACGGGCAGCACGGCCGCGTCGGTGAACGACAGCGCGGCCGGCTTGTGCGCGGTCACGGCGACGGGCAGGACGGTGTACTCGGCGTACCCGCCGGTCACCGGGTTGCCGAAGACCTCGTCACCGACTGCGAACCCCTCGACGCCCGGCCCCACGCCCTCCACGACTCCGGCCGCCTCGCTGCCGAGCACGGTGGGGAACGGCTGCCGCTCGCTGCCGGGCCTCACGTAGCCCGTGCGCAGCTTCCAGTCGACCGGGTTGACCCCGGCCGCCCGGACGGCGACGAGCAGCTCACCGGGACCGGGTACGGGCACGTCCCGGTCGACCAGTGCCTCCACCTCCGGACCGCCGTTACGGGTGAACACGTAAGCCTTGGGCATGGGTTCCCTCTCTCCTGCTCCTGGTGGTCACGGGTCCGCGGTGCTCCCGGCCGGCCCGGCCACCGCTCGCCCCAGCAGCGGGAAGGCCGTTCCCGGCGCCCGTATTCCCGGACCGGGCGAATGTTCACGAGGGCGCAACGATCGGGAGGCCCCTGTCCGGACCGCGGCGTTCCGGCATCGGTCGGCGTCCGGCGGGGCGGGCAACGAGCAGTGCGGGTTCGTCGCCGAAGCCGATGAGCGGAACGCCGTCGGCGACCGGGGCCGGGGTGTGCGCCCGGTACGCGAAGTGCGTCGGCCCGCCGATCCGACGGGGCGTTCGCAGATCCCGTACGCGGACGGTCCCGTCGTCGCCGCCGACGACGGCGACGGTACGGCCGTGCGGCGCGGCGATCGACGGACCGGCGATCCGGCGCCGGTGTCCGGCAACAGGTGCGCCGTCGAGCGGTGCACGACCGCCGCCCGCCGCTCCTCCTCCCCCACCGTCGGCGCGTCGGTCACCGCCTCGTGCGCGCGGCCGCGCTCGCCGGATCACGCGGCGGAGCACTCCGGGTCCGCCGCGCCCTTGGGATTCCTCGCCCCGGCGGCGCCGAATTCCGCGCCCGCACGGTCGGTCGTGCCGGGACGCGTGTCGGCGGCCATGTCCTCTCCCCCTGGGCATCTCCGCGCCTCGTGGCGCGTCCGGGCACGGCGGCCGCCCCGGCGGGCCGCGGCCGATCGCACGGGAGAGCCGTCCCCGCCGCCCGGCGAAGGAGCCGGAGGATCGGCGGGAACCGTGGGCCGATGCCGGCCGGCGGACGGCCGGTTCAGGGCGTGGCCCGCGCGCCGCCCCCCTGGCGGATCCGGGCGAGGACGTCCCGGTGCAGGGCTTCCGGTCCCTCGGGCGGCAGCGGCACGGGACTGCCGGTGAGGGTGTACCACTCGTCGGCCTCGGTGTACTGGACGGCGATGTCGGCGCGCCCGTCGGGCCGTGGGACGGTCGCGACGGTCAACTCCCCGGTGATGACACCGACCTCGTCGGTCATCGCCCCGCCGGGGCCCGCCACGACATCGTCCACGAGCCGCCCCGGGCGTGCCGGTTCGTGCGCGTTCATGAGCCGCAGGTGTCCAGCATCTCGCCCAGCCTGTCCTTCTCCGCCGCGGTCACCGACAGCTCGTACGTCGCCTTCACCGAGACCCAGGAGCGGGCGTAGGTGCACCAGTACGTCTTGGACGGCGGCTGCCACGCGTCCGGCCCCTGGTCGCCCTTGGAGCGGTTGGAGGCCGCCGAGACGGCCAGCAGCTGCGGGTGGGTCAGATCGTTCGCGAACGCCTTGCGCCGGTCCTGCGTCCAGGCATGGGCCCCGGAGCGCCAGGCGTTGGCCAGCGGCACCATGTGGTCGATGTCCAGGTCCGAGGCGTTGGTGAACGTCTCGTCGTCGTAGACGCTGACCCACTTCCCGGACACCGCCCGGCACTTGTCGTCCCGTTCGACACCGGTCCCGTCACGCCCCAGCACCGTCTCCCGGGTGTCGCAGGACTCGCCCTGCGAGGCCCAGTGGGGGAACTTGGAGCGGCTGTAGCCGGACATCGAGCCGTGTGCGGCCACCTTCAGTCCTGCCAGGTCCTGCCGCGCCCGCTCGGCGGTCGGCACGCCCGGCAGGGTCGAGGCGGGCCCGTCGGCCCGGCCACCGCCCGAACCGGTCGAGGCCGTGGCGGCCGGCTTGCCGTCCGTCGTGGCGGGTGACGTCGCCTCGTCGACCAACGAGCACCCTGCCACCGCGAGAACGGCCACGGTCGCCAAGCCCCGCCCCCACCAACGCCGCTGACCCACCATGACCTGGACGCACCCCTCGAGAACTCGCAGCCAAGAAACGTTCCTGCACACCCTATCGGCTCCGGCACGCCGGTCGGCTCGCGCAACTCCCGGCCACTCGAACGGATTATTCCGGTTCTCCGGCGGCACCCCCGTTACGGCCGTCCGCGCGACCGGGCCCCGAACCGGCGGGCGGGGTTCGGCCACCGTCGATTTCGACTCAACTACCAGCGAATGTACGGAGATCGGCCCCGGCGGGCCGTCGGCTGTGGCAGTCTGGAGACGGCCGCCCCACCGGGCTCCCCCGTACCGGTGGGGCGGTTCCGGTGCCCGGCGCGGCCGACGGCGCCCGCGCGTGGCGCGGTCCGCCCCCGTGCTCCTGACCGGCCGTCACGACGGTTCCCGGCCATTGACCGCCGCTCCCGCCGCCCGGCCGCCGCTCCTCCGCATGAGCGCCCGCTTTCGGGGGCAGGCGCTCACACCTCACCTACGACCAGGGGAGTGTGACGAGATGACGGCGCACACCGCGCGGACCGGCCGTACGGACGGTGCGGGAGCCGGGAGGATCGAGAGCGGCCCGCAGAGCGCCGCCGACGACGGCGAGCTGCCGTGGATCGAGAACGCGGGCAGGCTCGCCCCGTCGGACGCGCGGGAACTGTCCCGGCTGTTCTTCGACCGCCTCCGGGACCTGGAGGAGGGCACCCCGGCCCATCAGTACGCGCGCAACACCCTCATCGAGATGAACCTCTCCCTCGTCCGGTTCGCCTCGGGGCGGTTCCGGAACCGGGGCGGCGGCGACATGGAGGACGTCGTCCAGGTCGGCACGATCGGGCTCATCAAGGCCATCGACCGCTTCGACCTCTCCCGGGAGGTCGAGTTCACCTCCTTCGCGGTCCCCTACATCACCGGGGAGATCAAGCGCTTCTTCCGCGACACCGGCTGGGCCGTCCATGTGCCGCGCCGACTCCAGGAGCTGCGGGCCGGCATCGCCAGGGCCACGGAGTCGCTGGCCGCGGAACTCGATCGCGAACCCACCGTCCGCGAGCTCGCCGAACGGCTGGGGCTGGGCGAGGACGAGGTCGGCGAGGGGCTCGTGGCGGCCAACGGGTACACGGCGGGTTCGCTGGACATGCCGGCCGAACCGGTGGGCACGCGCCGGCACCGCGGTCCGGGACGCACTTTCGCCGATGTCCTGGGCGGCCCCGATCCCGCCATCGAGACGGTGGAGAACCTGCACGCGCTCGCGCCGCTGCTGGGCGGCCTCGACGACCGCGAGCGCCGCATCGTCGACATGCGTTTCGGCCAGGAGATGACGCAGTCCCAGATCGGGGCGGAGCTCGGCGTCTCGCAGATGCACGTGTCACGGCTGATCAGCCGGATTCTGCGGAAACTGCGCAGCGGGATGTGCGTGGAGGAGTGACCCGACGACGCAAAGGAACGCCGGCCGCGGCCCGCGTGCCTCCGGGGACCGTACCCGGCGTCCTCCCCCGTGTCCTCCTCGCCGCCCCTCCGCGCTCCTTCCATGCCCCTCGCGCCGACGGCTTCCGCGTTCTTCGCGCCGGGGTCCTACGCCGGGCCGTCGGTGCCGTTCTCCGGGGTCCGTCCCCCGTAGTACGTGGCGATCATGTCCTCGCCGCCGTGTCCGGCCGCCTCGGCACGCGCGAAGCGGTCGGCCGACGCGGCGAGCAGATCCAGCCGCACCCCCGAACTTCCCGCCGCGTCCAGGATCAGCCGGGCGTCCTTCAGCGCGGTGGACAGGGCGAAGCCGGGGGTGAGGTCGCCGGAGAGCACGGCCGCGGACTTGTCCTGGAGGTAGACGGAGTCCAGCGGGCCGCCCTTGACCGTGTCGAGGAAGGTCCGCGGATCGACCCCGAGACCCTCCGCCAGTTCGAGGCATTCCGCGATGTTGTTGACCATCGTGATGACCCAGGTGTTGAGCACGAGCTTCAGGCGCGAGGCCGAGCCGGGCTCCTCGTCGATCCAGACCGTGCGCCGCCCGATCGCGTCGAGCACGGGCTCCACCGTAGGCCGGACGGTGGACGGACCGGAGACGAGGACCGTCAACGCGCCCCGCTCGGCGGGCTCCCTGGTGCCGGAGACCGGTGCGTCGAGGTGGACGAGTCCCAGGTCCGCCGCGACGCGGGACAGCTCGACGGCGGCGTCCGGTCCCACGGTCGAGCTCTGGAGCAGCACCTGGCCGGGGCTCAGCCCCGGCGCGGCGGCGGCGAGTGCCGCGGCGACCGAGGGGCCGTCGACCAGCATGGTGAGGACGACGTCCGCGCCGCGCACGGCGTCCGCCGCCGTCTCTGCGACCGTGGCGCCGTCGGCGGCGAGCGGGACCGCCCTGGCCCGCGTGCGGTTCCAGGCATGGACGTCGAGACCTGCCCGGAGCAGGCTCCGGGCCATGGCGGAGCCCATGATCCCGGTGCCCAGGACGGCCACGCGGAGCGTGGGGGCGGGCCGCGCCGCGGCATCGGGCCCGGCTGCGGACCGGGTGGTGTTCGCGGCAGCGGTGGCATCGGGCGCGGCGGCACCGGCCCCGGTGGCGCCGGGGTCAGCGGGGGTGTTCGGGGGCATGAGGAGGGCACTCCCTTTCGTCTGCCGCGTTCGGAGTGGGTTCGTCCGTCGCGCTCCGATCGGCCCGCGGCACGGTGGACCCCCAGGATTGCCGGAGCGCGCCTTCGCGGACGGCCACGTGCACGGCCCTGGCGAGTCGCGCGCCCCAGCGGGAACGCGGTCCCGCGAAGGGTTCGCCCGGGGTGCTTCCCGGGCAGGGCGCGGCGACGCAGACGGCGTCGGTGGGGGTGCCCGAGCAGTCGAGTCCCGCGTCCAGGAGCGCCTGCACCTTGGCCTCGGTGGCCGTGGCGACCGCGTTGACGAGTGCCGCGTCGGAGAGCGCCACCGGCAGGGTGACCACGATGTTGACCGTGCCCGGCCGCGGCGGTCCCCCGGTGTCCCCGTCGGCGGCACCGGTCTCCCGGGCGGGGGCCGCGGCCCAGCCGCGCACGCCGAGGCCGCAGGTGGCGGTGGCCGTCACTCCCTCGTCGGTGGCGAGGGCGTACGCGGTGACGTCGGCCGCCGTCATCAGACCCGCCCCGGGCCCGGTGAGGCGCTCCGCGGCAGCGATCTCGGCGAGGTGGCGGTCCGGGTCCATGCGCGGGTAGCCGCCGGGGACCTGGGCGTTGAGTATCCACGCGCGCGGGCCGATGCCTCCGCCGAGCACGGCGCTGCTGCACACCCGCCACCCCGGCCCCAGCCGCCACACCAGGTGGTGGAAGTCCAGCCCGTCCTCGCGTCGGGCGAGCAGCTCACCGCGCTGCTGGGGCAGCCGGATGCGTACGGAACTGATGGGACACCCCCGAGTGGTACGGCGGAACGAGGCCGACGGACGGCCGGACGATCATACGGGCCGGGCCCGTGGCGTCCCCGGGCCCGGCCCGTGCCGCATCGCCGCAGCGCGCCGGTGCGCCACGCCGTGGGACCCGCCGGAAGCCACCCTCACCCGATTGGCCTAACGAAGGTGCGGCCCGCCCATCGCCGTGCCACGCCGCAACCGCCGACGCCGCACGCGTGCGGCGGCCGGCCTCCGGGGACCGGGCGGTTGCAGCGTCCATCCGGGTGAGGCGCGATGGGAATCGGACGCGCCTCCCCTGATGGACCCAGCCACAGGACGCGCCCGGGTGAGGAGGAATCGGTCATGGGAGCCGCTGACGGATTCACGGATTCCGGAGAACTCGACGGTCTGACGGTGTACGACACCGCGGGCGAGAAGGTCGGCAGTGTGGGACGGGTGTATGTCGACGACAACACGGGCCGCCCGGACTGGATCACGGTGAAAACCGGCCTGTTCGGTATGAAGGAGAGTTTCGTGCCCCTTGCCGGAGCCCGCCGCGTGGGCTCCGACCTGCACATTTCACATCCGAAGGACCGCGTCAAGGAAGCCCCGCGGGTGGACGCGGACGCGCATCTGTCCGTGGCGGAGGAGGAGGAGCTCTACCGTCACTACGGCCTCGCCAGGAACACCACGGGCAGGCTCGGCGGCCCGGCGGGCACCGGAACCACGACCGGGACCGGGGCCATGGGCGCGGCCGGAACCGGGCGCGGGACAGCGGCCACGCCCGGCACCTCCGCCCCGGGCACGGACACCTCCCGCACCACGCCGCGCACGCCCGGCATGGCCGGGGCCGGAGCGGGCACGGGCAGGCGCCGTGACGCCGGAACGGCCGACCGACCGCTGGTCGGCGCCGGAGCGGGCACCGAGCGGTCCGCCGAACTCCGCGGCAAGGAGGAGTTGATCCGCTCCGAGGAGCAGTTGCGCGTCAGCACCGAGGAGTACGAGAGCGGCAGGGCCCACCTGCACAAGTACGTCGTCACGGAGAACGTCACCAGGACGGTGCCGCTGACGCACGAAGAGGTACGGGTGGTCCGCGAGCCGCTGCAGCCCGGCGAGAGGACGACGGGACCCACGAACATCCGCGAGCAGGACGTCGAGGTCACCCTGCACGCCGAGCGCGCCACCACGCGCAAGGAGACCGTGCCCGTCGAGCGGGTGCGCCTGGAGACCGAGCGGGTGACCGAGCAGAAGGAGATCTCCGCCGAACTCCGCAAGGAACAGATCGACTACACGGGCGGCGAGAACATCGGCCGCGAGGGCCCCGGCGGCGAGCCCGGCCGGGGACGTCACCGCTGAGCCGGTCCGGCGCACCCGGCCGCCGTGCCGGGGGACGGGGAGCGAGGGGTGCGGACCCGGGCGTGTCACGGGTCCGCTCCTTCCGCGTCCGGGGACTGCCGCCCCGCGGGGCCGGAGCGTGAGGTGACCGGCACGGGCGGATCCGCGCCGGTGCCGGGCACCGGGGTGGTGGCCGGGTGGTCGTGGCCGGGTCCGGCACGCCCCGGCCCCGGTGTGCGCCGCCGCACGGTCGGCCACGGTGGTGTCGGCCGCGGTCTACGGCCGCTGGAGGGCGAGCACGGCATTGTGCCCGCCGAAACCGAAGGAGTGGCTCACGGCCCGCCGGACGGGCCGCCGCAGCGGCTGCCCGACGACGCAGTTGATGTCGAACTCGGGCGCCGGGGCGTCCAGGTTGGCGATCGGGGGCACGACGCCGCGCTGGAGCGTCAGGACGGTCAGCCCGGCCTCGATCGCCCCGGCCGCCCCCATGCAGTGGCCGAGTACGCCCTTCGGCGCGGTGACCGGCGGCCGGTGCGGGTAGACCCGGCCGATGAGGGCGGCCTCGGTGGCGTCGTTGCTCGGTGTGGCCGTGCCGTGCGCGTTGACGTGGTCGACGTCGTCGGGCGCCCAGCCCGCGTCCCGCAGCGCGGCCTCGACGGCGGCCTGGGCCACCGCGCCGGACGGATGCGGGCTGGTGGGGTGGTGGGCGTCGGTGGTGGCACCGGTGCCGGCGAGCAGGGCCCTCGGCGCGGCGCCCCGGGCCGCCGCGTCGTCCGCGCGTTCCAGCACCATGACGGCGGCGCCCTCGCCCATGACCAGTCCGGCCCGGTCGGCCGCGAAGGGACGGCACAGCCGGGCCGGGTCGCCGACCGCCCGGGCCGCGGCACCGGACCGGGCGAATCCGGTCATGGCGACCGGGTAGACGATCGACTCGGTGGCCCCGGCGATCGCGACGTCGCACTGCCCGGTGGCCAGCAGGTCGCGGGCGACGGACAGGGCGGTGGCCCCGGACGAGCAGGCGGTGCACGGTGCCAGGCTGGGACCGGTGGCCCGGAACTGGATCGCGATCTCGGCCGCGGGCATGTTCGGGATGGTGAGCAGGATCCCCGAGGGCGACGTGGCGTCGGGCCCGTGCCGGTCGAGCACCACGGCCTGCTCGGTCAGTGCCGCGGAACCCCCGCTGCTGGTGCCGACGACGACCGCCACCCGGTCGCCCTCCCACCGCTGCGGGTCCAGTCCGGAGTCGGCGACGGCCTCCCGGGCCGCGACGACGGCGAGCTTGACGTACTTCCCCATCCGGAAGGACGTACGGCCGCCGATCGCGGCGTCGAGGTCGATCCCGTCGACCGTGCAGGCGAAGTCGATCGCGCAGCCGTCGAGTTCCGGGACGGTGCGCACCGGCGAGACTCCGGCGCACACGCCCTTCCAGGTGGATTCCGTGTCGTTGCCGACCGGGGTGATCATTCCCAGGCCCGTGACGGCGATGTCCGGCTTGTTCATCGGGCGTTGCTCAGGTGTGCCTCGGGGCGGGCCGGCGTCGCGCAGCCGCGCGGCGGGTCGATGAAGCGCGAGATCTCGGCCAGCGTGGCGTCCTTGGGGATCCTGTCCAGGTCCGTTTCGCCACCCGTCGTCTCCCTGAGCAGGACGGCGAACTCGGCGACGGCGAGGGAGTCCATCTCCAGGCTGTCCATCGTGGAATCCGGGTGGATCTCGCAGGGCGGCACCTTGAAGGTATGGGTCAGGACCTCGGTGATCCGCGGATGAATCGTACTCATGGGCTTCCTCTCCATCATTCGGTACGACTGTCGGCGCAGTGGGACGACATCGTCCCGACGCCGGATCAACTGAGTGACGTCGATCCAGTTACGCCTTATGGCGAACCGATTCGGCAGGGCCGGTCGGCGGCGACACGTGCCAGCGGACCAGAACGGCCGGCGTCGCCCAGAAGAACAGCAGCACGACACGGACCACGAGGACACCGGCCGCCTCCCTGACCCGATGGCCGCGGCCGGTGGTCCCCGTGTCGTTCACCGCTCCCGCCGCTCGTCCGCGACCGTGGCCGGGTCCCCTCCTCCGTTCCGGTGCCAGGCGGCCGCCGGGTCGTCGTAGGCGTCGATGTAGCCGTCCCCGGCGATGGGCCAGTCCGCGAGGAGTTCGGCAGGCAGGGCGAAGGCGTCGGCGAGTTCGGGGAGCCGGTCGACGAGGGCGGCGATCAACCGGTCCGTCGCGTCCGGCAGTTCATCGACCTGACGAGGTGTCATATACCCGAAGGCCAGCAGGTCGCCACTGCCGAGGGCGATCCGGTCCAGCGCGAACAGCCGTTGCAGCCATGTGAGTTGTTCGCGGGCGCGGCCGTGCGGCAGTCGCTGCACCGCGTCCGTGAACGCCTCGGCCGCCTGTCGGCCGGCGTGGGCCTCGACGCCTCGCAGCGCGGGCCCGGAGGCGGCGTTCCACCGCGCCAGCGGATCGCCGTGCGGAGCGCTTCCCATGCGCCGCCCGGCGCGGTCGAACCAGATCCGCTCCAGGGCCGCCAGCAGCCCGACGAGGAACCGCGGATCGGCGATTTCGCCCGGTTCGCCGCCGGAAGGGGCCGCGCGCCCGGCCGGTTCCGCGGCCAGGAGCATCTCCGCGGCCGCCTTGGCGTGGATCGCCAGATTGTCGCCCTCCGCGGTGATGGCACCCTCCACCCCCGTGAGCAGCGCGCTCATGCCGTTGTTCTCCAGGAGCGCCTGCGCGCCGCAGCGTTCGCGGCATTCCACGATCACCGACCTGGCCTGCCAGGTGATCCACCCCTTGGCGACGGCGACCAGCCGCTCCGCGTCCTCCCGGCAGGCCTCCGCCGCGTCCCCCCGTGCCGCCTCCCAGTGGTCCAGGGCCCTGCGGTGCAGCAGACTCATCGCGAAGACGGTGGCCATGGCGCGGACGAGCGGCCCGTGGTGGCTGCGGTGGGCCATCACCGGCACCTGTCCCGTGCCGCGGGGCCCGGAGACGTGGCGGTGGCCGCCGTAGCGGACGGCGACGGCGAGCGTGGCCCGCGCCGAGCCGACCGCACAGGCGCTCATCGAGATCTTTCCGGCCGTCACCCTCCCGATCGACGCGAGGAGGCGCCGTCTGCGGTTGCCGATCGCGCTGCTGAACACACCGTCGTCGCCGATCCGCCCGTGGTCCCCGGCGAGCAGCGCGTCACGCCCCACGAGGACCCGGTCGAAGGAGGTCAGGCAGTGGTCCACCGGGCTCCCCATGCGCGCGGGAAGCCTGCGCACCCGGACACCGGGCAGGGGGCGTTCGGCGTCGGTGAGTGGTACGAGGAAGAGGAAGACCCCGTGATCGGCGCCGTCGACGAGCAGCCGGGCGGCCACGAGCCCCGCCTTGGGGCCGCCCGCCGGACTGGTGTTGGGCATGAACTTCTGGGCTCCGGCGTGCGGGGTGTGCAGCACGAACCCGTCGCGGGCGCGGTCGTAGCGGGCGATGGTCTCGATGGCCGCCGCGTCGTTGCCGTGCGCCACCTCCGTGCACAGGAAGGTGCCGGTGCTGCGCAGCCGGAGGAAGTCCGACAGGTCGTGGCGGCCGAGGCCGTCGTGGTCGAGGAGACTGCCGAGGAAGAGGTTGTAGTGGATGCCGGCCACGGTCGTGAGCGCCGGGTCGACCGGGCCGAGCCATTCGTGCAGGGCCGCGAGGGCGCGCGGGTCGGCGGCGAGCCGCGCGCCGCCGTCGGGGCCGGTGGCGAGGCCGTCGTCGACGTCGTCGTCGAGGCCGTGGACGAGGCCGTCGTTGAGCGCGCGCAGGCGGTCGTACGCGAGGCGCAGACGCTGCCCGGTGGTGGGGCGGTCCGGTCGCCGGAACGGTTCTGTGGCGATCAGCCGTCGCCAGAAACCGTGTTCGCGGTGGTGGTCCTCTCCGAGGAGCACTGCGGTGAGGAGTTCCGTGGACCGTTCGGTGAACGGGCTGTCGATCGTTGCGGTCATGAGACATCAACGATTCAGTCAACGGCTAGGACACCGGGGCCGATACGCCGTCGCGCCCCGCGTCGGGACACCCTCGCCGGGGCAGCGGACGGTCCTCGTCGGCGCGCCGGAAGGCGAGCACGACGTTGTGTCCGCCGAAGCCGAAGGAATGGCTGAGTGCGCGCTCGACGTCCTGCGCCCGGGGCTCCTCGACCACACAGTCGAGGTCGGAGCCGTCGGGCGGCGAGTCCAGGTTGGCGACCGGGGGCACCAGGCCGTGCTCCAGGGTCAGTACGGTGGCCACCGCCTCGATCGCGCCTCCCGCCGCGAGGGTGTGTCCGAGCACGCCCTTCGGCGCGGTCACGGACGGCCGGTGCGGGAACATGCCGGAGATCAGGCCGCCCTCCATCGCGTCGTTGAGACGGGTGGACGTGCCGTGGGCGTTGATGTGGTCGACCTCGTGGGCGGCCCACCCGGCCTCGCGCAGCGCCGCCTCCACCGCCCTGCGGGCACCGGCCCCGTCCGGGGAAGGGGCCGTGGGGTGGTGCGCGTCGGTGCCGGATCCCGTGCCGGTCAGCAGGGCGCGCGGACGCCGGCCGCGGGCGTACGCGTCGCGCGTGCGCTCCAGCACCAGTACGGCGGCCCCCTCGCCGATCACGAATCCGTCCCGGTCGGCGGCGAACGGGCGCGAGGCCCCCGCCGGGTCGGCGGTCCGCAGCGAGAGCGCGCCCATGCCCGCGAAGGCGCTCACCACCAGCGGGGTCACCACCGACTCCGCGCCGCCCGCCACCACCACGTCGCACCGACCGCTCGTCAGCAGGTCGCGGGCCAGGGAGATCGCGCTCGCCCCGGACGCGCACGCCGTGGCCGGGGCGAGGCTGGGGCCGTGCGCCCGCAGCGCGATGGCGACCTCCCCCGCGGCGGCGTTGGGCATCATCATCGGGACCAGGAGCGGCGACACCGCCTCCGGCCCGTCGTGCTCCAGCCTGCGCGCGTTGTCGGTGAGCACGGCCACCCCGCCCACACCGACCCCGAGCACCACGCCCACCCGGCCGCCGTCCCACCGCCGCGGTGACAGCCCGGCGTCGGCGACCGCCGCGCGGGCGGCGACCAGCGCCATCTTCACGAACCGCGCCATCCGCCACACCGAACGCCCGCCGACGGCCTCGTCCAGGTCGATCCCGTCCACCGGACAGGCGAAGTCGACCGGCAGCCCGGCCAGTTGTTCACAGCGCCGGGCCAGCGACACCCCGGCGCACAGCCCCGCCCAGAAGGTCCGTTCGTCCGCTCCCGCGGGAGTCACCATCCCCACGCCGGTCACCGCGACACCCGTGTCGGCCCGCCCCATGTTCCGCCCCCTCCTCCGCAATCGATCACGCCTACCGGTTGTCGAACGGCCGTAGCCCCGGGGAGGATGCGCTCAATGAGCCGAACGGGTCATGGTTCGGCCGTCCGGGCCATGCGCGGGTGACGCGTTCACCCGTCCGCCGTACCGGGTCGCGCCGCCCGTCACGGGTGCCGTACGGCCGGCCCGGGGGTGTCGCGGCGCCGCGACCGGTCGCGGGCGAGCGCCGCCCGCAGTTCGGCCGCGTCCGGCGGGTTGGCCCCGGCCCGTGCCACGGTGACGGCGGCGCAGGCGGCGGCGTGGCGCAGGACGTCGGCGACAGTGGACCGGTCCGCCGTGCGCAGCCGCTCCCTGCCGTCCGGGCCGAGCAACCCGTGCGCGGCGAGGGCGTGCAGGGTGCCGGACATGAAGGCGTCGCCCGCCCCCACGGTGTCGACGACGTCGGTGGCGAACGCGTCGACCGTGACCCGCCCGCCGGGCAGGACGGCCAGGGCGCCGTCGCCGCCGCGGGTGACGAGGACGACGGCCGGCCCCCGGCCCAGCCACCGCCGCGCGACCGTCTCCGGCTCCTCGCCGGGGTACAGCCACTCCAGGTCCTCGTCGCTGGCCCTGACCACGTCGCTCAGCGCGACGCAGTGCTCGACCCTGCGGACGGCGGCGTCGTGGTCGCCCATCAGTGCGGGCCGCACGTTGGGGTCGTAGCTGACGGTCGCAAAGGTGCGCAGCGACTCGACGGCGGCGAGGACGGTGGCAGCGCCGGGGTCGGTCACGGTGGCGATCGAACCGGTGTGGACGTGGTGGGGCGGCCGTTCCGGCGCGACCGGGGCGAGCGTCCAGGCGATCTCGAAGGCGTACGCGGCCCGGCCCTCGCGGTCCAGGGTCACGACGGCCGACGGGGTGGGGGCCGCGCTGCCGTCCGTGCGCACCTCGACCCCTGCCTCGGTCAGATGACTCCTGATCAGGCGCCCGCGGTCGTCCGGGCCCAGTTGTGTGAGCAGGGTGACGGCGTGCCCGAGCCGGGCCAGGCCGTGGGCCACGTTGGCGGGGCTGCCGCCCGGGTGGACGTGGACGTCCCCGTCCGGCAGCCGGACGATGTCGGCGACGCATTCGCCGATGACGAGCAGGTCGAGGGGGTCGGGCATGGGGCGGGGTCTCCTGGCGTGCGGGGCCGCGGCGCCCCGGCGGACGGCGCGGCGTGCGGTCGCGGTGGGTCCCATCCTGCCCCGGCCGCGGTCACCGGCCGGTGGCGCCCTCCACCGCGTCCGCCACGAGGTCCAGGAAGCGCGC
The DNA here is from genome assembly GCF_001905795.1 of Streptomyces sp. CB01580. Classification (GTDB taxonomy): domain Bacteria; phylum Actinomycetota; class Actinomycetes; order Streptomycetales; family Streptomycetaceae; genus Streptomyces. Next base: position 176,635 of record NZ_LIXJ01000010.1, on the reverse strand, counting down.
GTGGGCCCGCGGGCCGCAGACCGGCTCCGGGTTCCACGGGACCACTCGGGCGGCCCGTTCGATCGCCGCCCACTCCTCGTTCGTCCGCAGGTCGTCGAGCGGCGTGGCGTTGACCCGGATGTCGGCGAGGACGATGTCGGGGCGCAGCGCCGCCGCTCCGGCCCAGCCGACCGTCGACCAGCTCGCGCCCGGCCCGTCGGCCGGTTCCACCAGGTCCACGCCGAGTTCGGCGAGCACGCGCAGTTCCGGCCACATGCGGGGGCGTGCCAGATGCGTCTGCTCCTGTCCGGCCGGGGAGAGCGCGACGACACGGGGCCGGCCCGCCCCGGCGCAGAGCGTGCGCAGCCGGTCCCGGGCGGTCTCCAGGTCCCGCGTCCCCGTGGTGGGCGCCTCGGCCCCGAGCGACCGGGCGAGTGCCGCGAACCGTTCGGTGACCTCCGCGAAGGAGCGCGCCCGTCCCACGTCGAGGACGACGACCGGGACGTGCTCCTCCAGGTGCTTGGCGGTCTCCGGGGCAAGGGCGTAGACCTGTCCGCCGCCGTAGCTGACGGCCACGACGAGGTCCGGCTCACCGCCGAGCAGGGTGTCCGCGTCCAGGGAGCTGCCCGCCCCGACGTAGGCGACCGTGTCCACCGGGAGCGATCCCGTCTTCGCCTCGTCCGGCGCGGCGGGATCGTCGTGGTCGGAGCCGAACATCGCGGCCGGGCGTGTCCCGTGGTCCCACAGGGTCGCTCCGGCCTGCACATAGGCGAGCACCCGTGCCGGGCGCCGCGCCGCGGTCGCCACGTGTCCACGGTCGTCGGTGAACTCCCACACGGTCCGCTCCCTCACCTCGCACGCCCTGCGGCACCGGTCGCCGGGGCGGCTTCGTCCATTCGTCCACGAGTCGTACACCCGTACCTGCCCAGCAAATGAGTGCGACATCCCCTGCCGTCGGCCGGTTCGGCAGGGTTGGCGCGAAGTAGCCTCTGCCCGAACGAACATGACAGTCCGTCAACTGTGTGCGTCCCGGTCGGCGGGAGCGGCGCTCCCGGCGGCCCCGGCCGTCGGGTCCACACCGAGTCCGGTCAGGAACGCCGCGGCCGCGGGGGTGGGACGGAAGCGGCTCCAGACGAGCCGTTCCGTGCGGGCGGGCGCCTCGCGGACGCGCAGCACGTGCACGCCGGTCAGTTGCTCGGCGAAGGCGGCCGGTTGCAAGGCGACGCCGAGCCCGCTGCGGACCAGCCGGACGATGAAGTCGGTGCTGCCGACCTCGAACGCCACCTCCCGGGTGAGACCCATCGCCGCGAAGGCCTCGTCCGACTGCGCCCGGGCGGCGGTACCGGCGGGGTGGTCGACGAACGTCTCGCGCGCCAGCCGGTCCAGACCCACCTCGGTCTCCCCCGCCAGGGGGTGGGCCGGGGCGACGACGGCGACCAGTTCGCCGGTGGCGAGTTCCCGGTCGTTCACGCCCGCGGGCCGGTAGCTCGGCAGCACCCCCAGGAAGGCCACGTCGAGCGCGCCGTCCCGCACCTCCTGGACCAGATCCTTGCTGGCCCCCTCGCGCAGGACGACGCGCACCTTCGGATGGCGGAGGCGGAACGCCCGCAACGCGGCCGGCAGGTCGACCGAGCCGATGGTCGGGATGGCACCGACCGCGAGACGGCCGCGGACCTCCCCCACCGCGGCGGCGACCTCGCTCCGGGCCCGTTCCGCCGCTTCCAGCGCCTGTCCGGCGTGCGTCAGGAACGCCTCGCCCGCCGGGGTGAGCCGCACCCGGCGGCTGGTGCGGTCGAAGAGCCGGGCACCGAGTTCCTTCTCCAGACGGGCGATCTGGTGGCTGAGAGCGGACTGGACGACCAGGCACTGTTTGGCGGCGCGGGTGAAGCTCCCCAGTTCCGCCACCGCGAGGACGTACCGCATCTGCTGAAGTTCCATCCATCCATCGTGAATCACGATCGATGAAATGAAAAACATGTGTTGGACTCATGGATGGAGGAACCCCGACGCTGGGCGCATGGCTCATTCCACAGCGGGGGCCCGAAACCGGGCCGTCCCCCGCCCACTCCCCGACCCTGCCGGTCTCCCCGCCCTCGCCCGCGGCTCGGTGCCGCTGATGGCCCTGGCCGCCGGGCTCTCCGCCTCCGGGAACTACTTCGCGCAGCCGCTGCTCGACGTCATCCAGCGGGATCTGCACATCGGCGCCACCGCCGCGGGCCTGATCGTGACGGCGGCCCAGGCCGGGTACGCGCTGGGCCTGATCCTGCTCGTGCCGCTCGGGGACGTGCTGGAACGCCGGCGGCTCGCCGTGTCCCTGTTCGCGCTCACCGCCCTGTTCCTGCTGCTGACGGCCGCCGCCCCGGGCGGCCCGCTGCTGATCGCCGGGACGCTGCTCGTCGCGCTCACCTCCGTGGGGGCACAGGTCGTGGTTCCCTTCGCGGCAACCCTCGCGGCTCCGGCGGAACGCGGCAGGGTCGTCGGCGTCGTCATGTCCGGGGTGCTGCTGGGCGGCCTGTTCGGCCGACTGGCCTCCGGGGCCCTGTCCGAGCTGGGCGGCTGGCGCACCGCGTACTGGGTGAACGCCCTGCTCATGGCCGTGATGGCGGTGCTGCTGCAGCTGCGCCTGCCCCGGCTGCCGCGCTCGCGCGAGGCGGGCTCGATGTCGTACACCGGTCTGCTGCGGTCCACCCTGGCGCTGCTGCGGCAGGAGCCGCTGCTGCGCTGGAGGGCGGCCATCGGCGCGTTCTCGATGGCCTCGTACAGCGTGCAGCTGACGGCGCTGACGTTCCTGCTGACCCGGTCGCCGTTCGACTGGAACGCGGCCGCCATCGGGCTGTTCGGACTGCTGGGGGTGATCGGGGTCCTGGGCATGAACGTCGCCGCCCGGCTGGGCGACCGCGGCCGGGTGCAGGCGGTGTCGGGGACGGCGGGCGCCCTTCTCACCGTCTCGTGGCTGCCGCTGCTGGCCGGGGAGTCGTCCCTGCCGTGGCTGGCGGTCGGGGTGATCTCGCTCAACATCGCCCAGCAGGCGGGGCTCAACAGCTGCCAGAACGTGATCTACGCGCTCCGTCCGGAGGCCCGCAACCGGATCAACGCCGGATTCATGACGCTGTTCTTCCTGGGCGGCGCGCTCGGCTCCGCACTCGCCTCGGTGGTCTGGTCGCGGGCGGGTTGGGGCGGTGTCTGCCTGCTCGGCGGACTGCTGGCCGCGACGAGCCTGGTGCTGTGGGTGCTGGAGCGGGTCAGGACGGGCGGCGGTGCGCGTCCCGTCCCCGGCGCCGTCACTCGTTGACGGTGGTCAGCAGCACCACGGCGTCCTCCAGCGCCACCAGCCCGTGCCGCTCCCTCGGGACGGGCTGGAGCCCTCCGGCTCCCACCTCCACGTCCCCCGAGGCCGCGGTGAGACGCACCCGGCCGCGGAGCACCTGGAGGGAGGCCGCGGCGGGCGCGTTGTGCTCGTCCAGGGCGGTGCCGGCGGTGAGGGCGATGACGGTCTGGCGCAGGGGCTCCTGATGCAGCAGTCGGTGGGCGCTGCGGCCGTGCGCGGAGGCGCGGGCCGCGGCCAGGTGCTCGTCGGCGAGGGCAGTCAGGTCATCCATGTGCCCACTGTGCCGCAGGTCCTGGGCCCGCGCGATCCTGCGGGTCCCCGCCCGCCCGCCGTGCACGCGGTGCCGCGTCCCGCCGTGCCGTTGCGGCGGGGTGCCCACGGCCCGGCGCGCGCGACCCGGGAAGATGGCACGGGGGAAGACCGCGACGACCGACCGATACGGAGGACTGACGGATGCCGCACGAACGAGCGGGACAGCCGGCCCGGCCGGAGGATCTCACCGATGTGGCACGGCTGGTGACGGCGTACTACACGCTGCACCCGGATCCGGCCGTACCGGACCAGCGGGTGGCGTTCGGCACCTCCGGACACCGGGGGTCGTCCCTGGCCACCGCGTTCAACGAGGACCACATCGCCGCCACCAGCCAGGCCATCGTCGAGTACCGGGCGCGCCGGGGCACGGACGGGCCGCTCTTCCTCGGCGCGGACACCCACGCCCTGTCGGAACCGGCCCGGATCACTGCCGTCGAGGTGTTCGCCGCCAACGACGTGACCGTGCTCGTCGACCCGGCCGACGGCTGGACCCCGACCCCTGCGGTGTCGCACGCCGTCCTCGCCCACAACCGCGGCCGGACCTCGCACCTCGCCGACGGCGTGGTGGTCACCCCGTCCCACAACCCGCCCGGGGACGGCGGCTTCAAGTACAACCCGCCGAACGGCGGACCGGCCGGTTCCGGGGCCACCGGCTGGATCCAGGAGCGGGCCAACGAGATCATCGCGGCGGGCATGAAGGACGTGCGCCGACTGCCGTACGCCCGCGCGCGTGCGGCGTCGACCACCGGGACGCACGACTTCCTCGACGCCTACGTCGGCGACCTTCCGTCCGTGCTCGACCTGGACGCGATCCGCGCCGCCGGGGTGCGCATCGGCGCCGACCCGCTGGGCGGCGCCTCGGTCGCGTACTGGGGCCGCATCGCCGAGCAACACCGGCTCGACCTGACCGTGGTCAACCCGCTGACCGACCCCACCTGGCGGTTCATGACGCTGGACTGGGACGGGAAGATCCGGATGGACTGCTCGTCGCCCTTCGCGATGGCCTCGCTGATCGCCCAGCGCGACCGGTATCAGATCGCCACCGGGAACGACGCCGACGCCGACCGGCACGGCATCGTCACCCCCGACGGCGGGCTGATGAACCCGAACCACTACCTGGCCGTCGCCATCGACTACCTGTACGCGCACCGCGAGGACTGGCCGGCCGCCGCGGGCATCGGGAAGACGCTGGTCTCGTCGGGGATGATCGACCGGGTCGCCGCCGGTCTCGGACGGCGACTGGTCGAGGTGCCGGTCGGCTTCAAGTGGTTCGTCGACGGGCTGGCCGACGGCTCGCTCGGGTTCGGCGGCGAGGAGTCGGCGGGGGCCTCGTTCCTGCGCCGCGACGGTTCGGTGTGGACGACGGACAAGGACGGCATCCTGCTGGCGCTGCTCGCCTCGGAGATCCTCGCGGTGACGGGGAGGTCTCCGTCGGAGCACTACGCGGCGCTGACCTCCCGGTTCGGTGAGCCGGCGTACGCGCGGACGGACGCCCCGGCCACCCGCGAGCAGAAGGCCGTGCTCGCCCGGCTCTCCCCCCGGCAGGTCGGCGCCGGCACCCTGGCCGGCGAGCCGGTGACGGCCGTGCTCACCGAGGCGCCCGGAAACGGCGCGCCGATCGGCGGCATCAAGGTGACCACCGAGAACGCCTGGTTCGCCGCACGTCCCTCGGGCACCGAGGACGTCTACAAGATCTACGCCGAGTCGTTCCTGGGCCCCGACCACCTGGGCCGGGTGCAGGAGGAGGCCCGGGCCGTGGTCTCCGCGGCCCTGGACGCCTGAGCCCTCGCCCCCGGCGGTTCACCCGTACACCGCCCGCCGGTGGCGAGGCACGCGAAGCGGACCGACGCTGGTCACCAGCCTCCGGTCCGCGCGGGGGCGGAGTCTCGTGGGGGTGAACCCGTGTCGGATGCCGGTGCACCGGACCCAGCGTCGGCACGGCCCGACGCCATGGGAGCGGCGCTCCTGCGCGCCCTGTTCGCCCAGTCGGCGGTGGGGCTGCACGTGCTGGACACCCGGCTGCGCCTGGTGCGGGCGGTCAGTCTGTCGGGCGCCGGGGCCGCCGGGCACCTGGTGGGGCGTCACTTCACGGACGTGTACCGGTGCGAGCGGCCGGACAGGGAGGAGCGGCTGCTGCGCGAGGTGCTGGACACCGGCGTCTCCGTGTACGACCACGTCGTCCGGGGCAGGCTCGCGGACACCCCCGGCCCGGACCGCGGCCTCATGGTCTCGGTCCACCGGCTGGAGGAGGCGGACGGCCGTGTCCTCGGGCTGCTGGCCACCGTCGTCGACGTCGACGAGCGGGAGAAGGAACGCGTCCGGGCGGCGAGCCTGGCGGCCGTGCGGACGAAGGTCGGTACGTCGCTCGATATCGCGACGACCTGCGAGGCGCTCGCGGAAGCCGTCGTTCCGATCTTCGCCGACCTCGCGGTGGTGGAGGTGGTGGACGATGTGGTGCGCGGCTCGGATCCACCGCCCGGCCCTCTGGGAGCCGCGGTCCCGCTGCGCCGCGCGGCCGTGCGCGGCCCCGACGCGGAGGACCGCCTGGACGGCCTCGTCGGGGAGATGCGCCGACTGCCCGCCCGCACGCCGCACTCCCTGGCGGCGTCGGACCTGCGGGCCCGCCTCGTACCGATCGACGACCGGACGCCATGGCTCGACGCCGCCCCGGACACCGCCCGACTGGTCCGGGCGACCGGGGCCCATTCCCTGATCGTCGTCCCGCTGACGCTGCGCGGGGCGGTGCTCGGCCTGGTGAGCCTCTACCGGTGCCGGGGCACGGCCCCGTACGAGGAGAGCGATCTTCCCCTCGCCCTGACGGCGGCCGCCCACGCCGCCCTGAGTGTCGACAACGCGCGGCGCTACGTGCGCGACCACGTGATCGCGTCGGCGGTGCAGCGCAGGCTCCTGCCCCAGCGCGAGGGCGACGGGGTGGCCGTCGAGACGGCGCACGTACTGCTGCCCGGACGCGGCAGCGGAGGCTGGTTCGACACCATCAATCTCTCCGGCGCGCGCACCGCTCTGGTCGTCGGCGACGTCGAGGGCTCCGGTCTGCGGGCGGCCGTCGTCATGGGGCAGCTGCGGACCGTGATCCACGCCCTGGCCGGTCTCGATCTGGAGCCCGACGAGGTCCTGGCCAGGCTCGCCGAGACCGCCGTCCGGCTGGCCGCCGAGCAGGCGGAGCCGCCGCCCGTCGGCCGGGGGCACGCCCAGCCGCTGACCGCGACGTGCGTCTACGCCGTCTACGATCCCCTGGCCCGCACCTGCACCGTGGCCCGGGCGGGACACCCGGCGCCGGTCCTCGTCACGCCGGACGGCACCGCGACCGCCCTGGACGTCCCGGAGGGCCCCGCGCTGTTCGACACCGACGGCTCGCCGTTCGCCATGGCCGTTCTCCGGCTCGCCGAGGGCAGCGTCCTGGCCTTCTTCACCGGGCCCCTCCTGTCCGGCGAGGAGACCGCGGAGCGGGTGCGGGAGGCGCTCGCGCGGCCCGGACGGAGCGTCCAGGACCTGTGCGACGACGTGGTCTACGGCCTGCCGGGCGAGACGCACGCGGAGGGTGCCGTCCTCCTGGTCGCCCGCACCGGAGCGGTGCCGGACGACCGGGTCGCGGCGTGGGACCTGGCCCACGACCGGACGACCCCCGGCATCGCGCGCACGCTCGTGCGCGACCGGCTCGACGGCTGGAACCTCGACGAGGAGACGGCGGAGGCGACCGAACTCATCGTCAGCGAACTGATCACCAACGCGATCCGTTACGGAGCCCCTCCGCTGCGCCTGCGGCTGATCCTGGACCGCACGCTCACCTGCGAGGTGCACGACAGCAGCCGGGTGTCACCCCATCTGCGCCACGCGCGCACCGTCGACGAGGGCGGGCGCGGGCTGTTCATCGTCTCCCGGCTCGCCGCGCACTGGGGCGTGCGGTACGGCGCCGAAGGCAAGACGCTGTGGACCGAGCAGGAGCTCCCGGACGCGTCCGCCGCAGGGCCATTGCCCCCTGCGCACAAGCATGGTTGAGTGCCACACGAAGATATGAATCGAGGTTCAGAACATCGTGGCCTATCGACCCACCGCCCGTACGGAGGCGACCCGGCTCGCCCACCGGGAACGGCTGCTGGACGCCGCCCGTGAACTCCTGGCCGAGGGCGGGTACGCGGCGGCGAGCGTCTCCGCGCTCGCCGACCGGGCCGGGGTCGCCACCGGGAGCGTCTACAACCACTTCGCCTCCAAGCAGGAACTGCTGGCCGCCGTCTTCCGTCATGTCGCCGGTCACGAGCTGAGCGCGGTGCGGGAGGCGGTGGAGGCCGGGACCGGGGCCGCCGGACAGCTGCGCGCCCTGGTCGAGGTCTTCTCCCGCCGTGCGCTGCGCACCCCGCGCACGGCCTGGGCGCTGCTCGCCGAACCGGTCGATCCCCTCGTCGAACAGGAGCGCCTGGCCTACCGGCGCGACTACCACGCACTCGCCGAGTCGGTCGTCGCCGCCGGGGTGGCCACGGGTGAACTGCCCGAGCAGAACGCGCGGTTGTCGGCCGCGGCCGTGATCGGGGCGGTCGGCGAGGCCCTGCTCGGTCCGCTGTCGCCGGTCGGTGGGCGCACCGACCCGGAGCCGGTCGTGACGGGCATCACCGCGCTGTGCCTGCGCGCGGTCGGGGCCGACACCGCCCCACCACGCCCCCGGTGACCGTTCGACACCGCCCCCGAGCGCGCACCCCACGACGTCCCGCAGTCCCGCAGTCCCGCAGTCCCGCAGTCCCGCAGTCCCGCAGTCCCGCAGCCGATCGTCCGGTCCCGTTCCACCGCACGCGTTCCCCCGCCGGACCGTCGCCCTCGTCGCCCGCCCACCGACCCAGGAAAGGAATCCGCGATGACCCTCACCCCGCAGGCGGCCGGCCCCCGGCCCGAGGCACCCACCCCGTACCGCACCCACGAGGTCACCAACCAGGCTCCGCCCCGCACCGGCATCGACGAGTACGCCGCCAACCCGCCGCTCGTCCAGGCCGTGCAGGCCTTCGGCGCGGCCTGGCGCGAACCGGAGCTGCACGAGATCGGCGCCCTGGTCGGGTCCGAGCGGTTCCGGGCGAACGCCGAACTCGCCCATAGCTCCCCGCCCGTGCTGCGCACCCACGACCGCTACGGCAACCGCGTGGACGAGATCGACTTCCACCCCGCGTACCACGAGGTCATCGGCGCGGCGGTGGGCCACGGCACGCACACGGCGGGCTGGGCCGACCCCAGGCCCGGGGCGGCGGTGGCACGGGCTGCGGCGTTCATGCTGTTCGCCCAGGTCGAGCCCGGCCACGCCTGCCCGATCTCCATGTCCCATGCCGTGGTCCCGGTGCTGCGGCGCGATCCGGAGGTGGGGCGGGACTGGCTGCCGGGACTGCTGAGTCGCTCGTACGATCCCCGGCCGATCGCCCCCGCCGACAAGTCCGGGCTGACGTTCGGCATGGGGATGACCGAGAAGCAGGGCGGTTCCGACGTCCGCGCCAACACCACCCGGGCCGTGCCGATCGCCTCCGACCCCGAGGGCCGGGCCCATCTGCTCACCGGCCACAAGTGGTTCTTCTCCGCCCCGCAGTCGGACGCCTTCCTCGTACTGGCCCGGGCCGAGGCCGGGCTCACCTGCTTCCTCGTGCCGCGCGTGCTGGCCGACGGCACCCGCAACACCATCCGGGTCCAGCGGCTGAAGAACAAGCTGGGCAACAAGTCGAACGCCTCCTCCGAGGTCGAGTTCGACGACACCTGGGCGGTACGGATCGGTGAACCCGGGCACGGGGTCCGCACCATCATCGAGATGGTCAACCACACCCGTCTCGACTGCGTGCTGGGCACCACCGCGGGGATGCGCGAGTCGGTGTCCGAGGCGATCTGGCACGCCCGGCACCGCAGCGCGTTCGGCGCCCGGCTGGCCGACCAGCCCGCCATGACCTCGGTCCTGGCGGACCTGGCGCTGGAGACGGAGGCCGCGACCTGGACGTCGCTGCGCCTGGCCCACGCGTACGAGGCCGACAGCGGCGAGGACGAGGAGATGTTCCGGCGGCTGGCCACCGCGGTGTCCAAGTACTGGATCTGCAAGCGCGGCCCGCACCACGCCTATGAGGCGCTGGAGTGCCTGGGCGGCAACGGATACACGGAGGACTGGCCGCTGGCCCGGCGCTACCGCGAGCAGCCGGTGATGGCCGTGTGGGAGGGCTCGGGCAATGTCGTCGCCCTCGACGTGCTGCGCGGCATCGGCCGGACCCCACGGTCGCTGGACGCCTTCTGGGCCGAGCTGGAGACCACGTCCGGCGCCCATCCGGTGCTGGACGCGCACATCCACCGGCTGCGCCGGGAACTGGCGGACGACCTGCGCGATCCGCTCGCCGCGCAGACCCGCGCCCGGGCGACGGTCGAGGGCATGGCCCTGGCGCTGCAGTCCTCGCTGATGCTGCGTCACGCGCCCGCGGCCGGCGCCGAGGCGTTCGTCGCCGCCCGGCTCGGGGAGGAGCGCGGCCACCAGTACGGGGTGCTGCCGCGCGGCACCGACGCGGCGGCGATCGTCGAGCGGCACGCCGGCGCCGCCGTGTGAGGGGCCCGCGCACGTCCGGGCGGGCCGGGCGCCCGTCCGGCGGGGCGGGTTAGGTTGGCGGCCATGGAATCGAGAGCGCGCACGCTGTGGCAACGCACCGAACCGCTGCACGCGGTGATCTACTTCGACGAGGAGTGCCGGGGCATCGGCAGGTCCGTCGGCCTCAAGGGCTTCTGGATGGGGTACTTCGCCACCCGTACGGCCCCGATGGGGCCGGTCCGCCCGGAGACCGCGACCTCGGTCCTGGCCGTCTTCGCCCCCGGCATGGTGGCGCGGGCACTGCCCGCCTCGTGGAAGATCGTCGAACCCGGGGCGCTCGTCGATCTGCGCGCGCGGCTGGCCGCGCGGGCGCTGCGCGGGCTGGTGCCCGGTGTCGACGTCTTGGCCGGTCAGCTCGCCCCGTATCTCATGGCGATGGTGGAGGCCGCCTCGGACCTCGCCCGCCCCCTGTTCGCCGCGAACCGCCCGTTGTGCGACCGCGCCGACCCGGTGGAACGGCTCTGGCAACTGACCACCGCGCTACGGGAGTTCCGGGGCGACGCGCACGCCGCCGCGCTGGCCGACCACGGTCTGGACGCCCCGGAGGCGCTCGTGCTCGCCGCCGCCACCGGCCGGGTCCCGCGCGAGGGCATCCAGCTCGACCGGGGATGGAGCGACCCGGAGTGGGCGGACGCCGAGGAACGCCTGCGCTCGCGCGGCCTGATCGACGCGCACTCGGCCGTCACGGCCCGCGGGCGCGCCGAACGCGATCTGGTCGAGGACACCACCGACCGGCTGGCCGGCCGGCTGCTGGGCCCACTGGCCGAGAGCACGGCGGACGCGCTGCTGGCGGCGCTGGAGGCACCCGCCCGCCGGGTGGCGGACGCGCTGCTGCCGTTCCCGAACCCGATCGGTCTGCCCGCCTCCGACCAGGCCGCGTCCGGCTGAGCCCGGACGGGCGTCCACCGACGACGGTCCCACCGGGTGCCGGTGCATGCCGACCCGAGCCCGGCGCGCCGGGGCCGGGCTGCCGGGTGCGCACCGCCGCGCCCCAAAGGCCCGGGCTCAGGCCGTGGTGTCGGACCAGGCGTAGGGGGGCGCCACGGGTCCGCCGGCGGGTCCCGCGCCGACCGATTCCAGTTCCTCGTCGGCCGCCTTCATGAGCTGGGCGGCTACGTCCTTCATGGCGCGGCTCGCCGCGAGTTCGTCGCCGATGGCGGGGATGTCCACGTCCTGCGGATTGCAGCGGGCGACCCCGTGCCCGACGAGTCTCTCCGAGCCGGTGTCCAGCACCGCCTCGGCCCTGGTCGTGCCGTCCTCCTCGGTCAGGCCGACGTGGACGTTCCATTCCAGCGTGCGGGTCATCGCGCACCTCCTGCCGCCCCTCTCCTCAGCATCCACCCGACCGGGTCCGTCCGCGCGTTCCGGTCCGCCCCGCGCATACGGGTACGTCCCCGCTCCGCGCATACGGGTACGTCCCCGCTCCGCGCATACGGGTGCGTCCCCGCTCCGCGCGTCCGGGTGCGTTCCGCTCCCCCGGCTCGCCCTGCGGGAAGCACACCGCCGAAATAGGATGCGTGCGTCACTTCCACCGAGTGCGGAGCGCCTCATGAACCGGCGTCGTCCTCCCCGTTCGGCGAGCGCCGGCGAACTGCTCACCACTCTGCAACAGCTCACCTCGCGGGCGCGCCGTGAGGTGGAGCTGCACCGGGCACGGGTGGAACTCGCCGAGGCGCTGCAACGCGGCATGCTGCCCACGTCGCTGCCGGACCTTCCCGGACTGCGGACCGCCGCCCGCTACGCACCGGCCCGCAGCGGGCTGGACATCGGGGGCGACTGGTACGACGGTTTCGTGCTCCCCGACGGGGCACTGGCCTTCGCCGTCGGGGACGTCCAGGGGCATGACGTCGAGGCGGCGGCGTTCATGGGCCAGGTCCGCGTCGCGATGCGGGCGATGGCCGCCACGGCCTCGGACCCCGGGGAGATCGTGGGCCGGACCAACGACCTGCTGCTGTCCGTGGGCTCCGGCCTCTTCGCGACCTGTACGTTCGTCCGCCTCGACCCGGTCACCCGGGAGCTGTGCAGCGCCCGCGCCGGGCACGTGGCCGCCGTGTGGGCCACGGCGGACGGCCGTGCCGGGGTCACCTCCGACGAGGGCGGTCTGCCGCTGGGCATACGGGCGGGGGAACGGTACCCGGTCACCCGGCGGCGGCTGACCGCGCCCGGGGCGTTCGTCCTGCTCACGGACGGCGTGGTCGAGGGGCCCTCGATCCCTGTGGACGAGGGCCTGGCGGCCGTGGCGCGCCTGGTGTCCTCCCGGGTCGCCGCCGATGCCGGTGAGCTGGCCGACGCGGTCCTGCGCGCGGCGGACCGGACGGGGCACCGTGACGACGCGGCCGTCCTCGTTCTGCGCCACGGGGCCGCGCCCGGCCAGAACTGACGACCGGGCCGGGGCCGAGCGTGTCATGTTGCCGTCACCCATCGGGGTCGGTGTCTGATGAGGTGCGTGATCCGCAGCGAGAGAACCAGACGCACCGCCCGGGCCGTCCTGCAGGTCCTGGCGGTGGCCGCCGCCTACTACGCCGCCGGCGGCCTCGGACTGATCCCCGGGGTGTCCGTCCACGGCGCCGCCGTCACCCCGCTCTGGCCTCCGACGGGCATCGCGCTGAGCGCCCTGATCCAGCTGGGACCGCGGGTCTGGCCCGGCATCGCACTGGGTTCCCTCTGCGTCGTCTCCACGCTGGAGGACTCGATCTCGCTCCTCACCTGCGCCCTCGTGGCGGGCAACACCCTGGCCCCCCTCTGCTCGTACCTCATGCTGCGCAGAGCCGGTTTCCGCAGGGAGCTGGACCGGCTGCGGGACGGACTGGCACTGGTCCTCCCCGGCGCGCTGCTGGGCATGACCGTCAGCGCGACGGTGGGCGCCTCCGTGCTCGTGCTGGACGGCGATCTCCCTGCGCACGGATTCTGGCCGGTCTGGACGGCCTGGTGGTCGGGGGACGCGATGGGGGTGCTGGTCGTCACCCCGCTGCTGCTGGTGCTGCGCGGGGCGCGGGTGCCCCGGCTCACCGACCGGTGGATCGAGGCGGGCGCGCTGGCGGTGGTGACCGTGGCGGTCTCGTGGGTGGCCACCAGGAGTTCGCTGGAGATGATCTACCTCGTCTTCCCGCTGCTCGTCTGGGCGGCGCTGAGGTTCCGGCTGGCGGGCAGCGCGCCGTGCGCGTTCCTCGTGTCGGTGATGGCCGCGATCGCGGGGACGCAGGGCGTGGGTCCGTTCGAGGGCCACAGCGTCCTCCATGTCATGGTCAACCTGGCCCTGCTCAATGGTTCCGTGGCCCTGACCGCACTGCTGCTCGCCGCCGTGGTCACCGAGCAGGGCAACATCCGCCTGAGGATCGAGCACGCCTGCGAGGAGCTGGCCGAGGTGGTGGACCGGCTGGCGCCGGGAAGAACGGCGGCGGCCTGGCCGTCCCGGGCCGAGGACGAGGCCGGGGGACGCTGAACCGGACCTCCGGCCCGAACGGCGGCCAAGACCTTCCGCCCGGACCGTGTCCCACCGGACCGCCCGGCCCCGTGAGACACCGGGAGAAGGCCGCGGCCCGCCGGGGCGGTCTCCCGGGACGCGCCGGTTGATGGGACCATGCGACAGATCACGGACAGATCCGCACGCCGACAGGCCCGATATCCCCCACATAAGAGCAGATGACCACAGAGCCAGAGATCCGGCACGGAACGGGACGAGTCCCGAGTCGGTGCGGATGTCTGAACTTCACCGGAACTCCAGCGAAATGGCACGTGTGTGGATATCGTGCACCGGGCGAGGGCGCATCCGTCGGTCCACAGGATCGGCCGATGCGCCCCCTTCATGACGATGCGACTGTGACTGGGGGGTTCATGGGGCATGTCGAGTTATCGGATTCGGACCGGCCGAAATCCGCGCGGGGGTGGGGGACGCCTCGCCCACGGACTGCCGCGTCCCGGCCGCACGGCACGGAGTTCGACGCCCTGCGGCAGGCGTCGGCCGTTCCCCGTGAGCGGCCTTCCCCGGCCGCGGCGAGGATGTGGCGGACCGGCCGCCGCGTACCCGCTCTCGTCGGGGCCGAGCTTCTCGGGCTCGGGGTCCCGGCGTGGTGGGTACTGCGCGCCGGCGGACAGCCGGGGGCCGTGGTGGCGGCGGGCGTGGCCGCGCTCGCGTGGGCCTGTGTGCGGGCCGCGCGCGGCCGGTACGCGGACGACCGTTCCGCAGGGAGCTCTTCGCGTCCGCTGAGCACGGTCGGCGACTGGCTGCTTCTGGTCGGCGTGCTCGCCGTGTTGCAGACCATGGCCGGCGACCCCGTCGATCCGATGGACGGTCTCGTGGCGCTGCTGCCCGGTCTGCCGGTGGGCGCGGCGCTGCGGTGGCTGCCCCGCGCGGGGCGGCGTCGGCGGTCCGTGCGCAGAGTGCTCGTGGTCGGCGAGAACCCGGGGGTGGAGCGTGCGGTCCGGCTGCTCGGTTCCCGCCCCGGCCACCCCTACGCGGTCGTGGCCGCCGTACCGGTGGGGGCCGCGCCGCTGGAGTGCGGGGTCCGGGTGGCCGGGCGGCTCGCCCCGGAACCCGCCGGGGACGACGCTTCGACGGTCCTGGGCGCGGCCTTCGCCCATGACGCGGACCTCGCCCTGGTCGCTCCCGGTGCGCATCTCTCCGAGGAGCGGCTGTGCCGCCTCTTCTGGGGACTGCACGACGGCGGGCTCCCGCTGTCCGTGCTGTCGGAACTGTCGGGCATCGCGGCCGAACGGGTGCGGCCCGCCGCCGCGGCCGGGCTGACCCTGCTGCACATCGCCCCGCCCCTGCGCCGGGGCCCGCAGATGCTCCTGAAGACAGCCCTGGACCGTGCGGGCGCGGCGCTCGGGCTGCTGCTCCTCGCGCCCGTGCTGCTCCTGATCGGAGCGGCGGTGCGCCTGGGCTCGGACGGTCCGGCGTTCCACCGGCAGATCCGCCAGGGGCTCCACAACCGCCCGTTCACGATGTGGAAGTTCCGCACGATGGTGGTGGATGCCGAACGCCACAAGCGTCTGCTGACGGCGGCGAACGACAGCGACGGCCCGATGTTCAAGATGCGGCGGGACCCGCGGGTGACCGGCATCGGCCGTCTGCTGCGCCGCACGTCGCTCGACGAGCTGCCGCAGCTGGTCAATGTGCTGCGGGGCGACATGTCGCTGGTGGGTCCGCGTCCCCCGTTGCCGGACGAGGTGTCCCGCTACGACGACCGCGAGCTGAGACGGCTCGCGGTCCGGCCGGGACTGACCGGGCTGTGGCAGGTCAGCGGGCGCTCGGACCTGTCCTGGCAGGAGACCGTCTCGCTGGACCTGTGGTACGTCGACAACTGGTCGCCGGCCACCGATCTGGGGCTCATGGCCCGGACGCTGCGCGCCGTCGCCGACGGGCGCGGTGCCTACTGAGGGCGGGCGACGATGCGCGGATCACGGAACCACCGGCGGCGCGGCCGACCGCTCCAGCCACCAGGCGTAGGTGCCGGCGATGCCGTCGCGCAGCGGGATCCGGGGGGTGAATCCCAGGGCGGCGAGCCGGGTGACGTCGAGCAGCTTGCGCGGGGTCCCGTCGGGCTTCGAGGTGTCCCATTCGACCGCGCCCCGATACCCCGTCACCTCCTTGACGAGCTCGGCCAGTTCGCCGATGGACAGGTCCTCGCCGCACCCGATGTTCACGGGCTCCTCGCCGTCGTAGCGCTCCAGCAGCAGAAGGCAGGCGGCGGCCAGATCGTCGACGTGCAGGAACTCACGGCGGGGCCGGCCCGATCCCCAGAGCGTGACCGCGGGCGCGCCGTCCCGTCGCGCCTCGTGGAACCGGCGGATCAGCGCGGGCAGGACGTGCGAGGTCTCCAGGTCGAAGTTGTCACCGGGCCCGTAGAGGTTGGTGGGCATGGCGCTGATGTACGAGGCGCCGTACTGCCTGCGGTAGGAACGGACCTGCACGACACCGGCGATCTTGGCCAGTGCGTACGCCTCGTTCGTCGGCTCCAACGGGCCGGTGAGCAGGGCGCTCTCGGGAATGGGCTGCGGGGCGAGCCGGGGGTAGATGCAGGACGAGCCGAGCAGGAGCAGCCGCTCGACCCCGGCGGCGTGCGCCCCGGAGACGACGCTCAGCTGGATGCGCAGGTTGTCCTCGAGGAACTGCACCGGGTAGGTGTCGTTGGCCATGATCCCCCCGACCCGGGCGGCGGCCAGCACCACGGCGTCCGGGCGCGCCTCGCGGAGGAACGCAAGCGTCCGTTCGGCGTCGCGCAGGTCGAGGAGGCCGCGGTCACGGGTGATCACCTCGTGTCCGGCGGCGGTGAGGCGGCGCAGCACCGCCGAGCCGACCAGACCCCGGTGGCCCGCGACGAACACACGGGCGCCGGGGCGCAGCAGGGGGCGGACGGGTTCCTGGGGCGGGCCGGGTAAATCAGTCGTCATGTCTCGGATTGTGCCAGCGGCCACGGGACAGAGTGACGTCGTACGCGGATCTCCCGTCGTGGAGCGCCGGCGCGGGACGGGCGGGAGACGGGTCGGGAGGCATCGGTTGGGACCAACAGCCCATCGGGCGGAAGACATTGGGGGGATTCATGGCGAAGACCGCGCTCATCACGGGTGTGACGGGACAGGACGGTTCCTATCTGTCCGAGTTGCTGCTCGACAAGGGGTACACGGTCCATGGGCTGATACGCCGGTCGTCGAGCTTCAACACGGAGCGGATCGACCACATCTACCAGGGCCCGCAGGAGCCGGACCGCTCGTTCGTGCTGCACCACGCCGACCTGGCCGACGGGGTGGCGCTGGTGAACCTGCTGCGGGACATCCGCCCGGACGAGGTCTACAACCTGGGTGCGCAGTCGCACGTGCGGGTCTCGTTCGACGCCCCGCTGTACACGGGGGACATCACCGCTCTGGGCACCATGCGACTGCTGGAGGCCGTGCGCGCCGGCGGGATCGACACCCGGATCTATCAGGCGTCGTCGTCCGAGATGTTCGGCGCCAGCCCGCCGCCGCAGAACGAGCGGACGCCGTTCCATCCGCGCAGCCCGTACGGCGTGGCGAAGGTCTACTCGTACTGGGCGACCGTCAACTACCGTGAGGCGTATGGCATGTTCGCGGTCAACGGGATCCTCTTCAACCACGAGTCCCCACGCCGCGGCGAGACCTTCGTGACCCGGAAGATCACACGAGCGGTGGCGCGGATCAAGGCGGGCCTGCAGACCCGACTGCATCTCGGCAATCTCGACGCGGTACGCGACTGGGGCTACGCCCCCGAGTACGTGGACGCGATGTGGCGGATGCTCCAGCGCGACACCCCGGACGACTACGTCGTGGCGACCGGGGAGGGCGTCAGCGTCCGGCTGTTCCTGGAGCACGCCTTCGCGCACGCGGGTCTGGACTGGCGCGAGCACGTCCGCCACGACGCCAAGTACGAGCGGCCGAGCGAGGTCGACGCGCTGATCGGTGACGCCGCGAAGGCCGAGGAGCTGCTGGGCTGGAAACCGGCCGTGCGGGCGCGTGAACTCGCCGCGATCATGGTCGACGCCGACATCCGCCTGCTCTCCGACCAGCTCGCCGGGACGACCGTGCGGGTGGACCGATGAGCCGCCCGGTCCCCTCCGCGCACCCCGCCCCCAGCCCTCCGGCGGGGACCGGCACCACCCCCACCCACTCCCCCGCACCCGCGACGGGGCGGCCCGTCCCCGTCACACCGCCGGGCGGGACAGGAGCCGCGGCCCCCGGGCCGCGGACCGTTCTCACTCTCGGAGCTGAATGATGAACCCAACCACGCGGCGCGAACCCACCGGACGCCGCCGCCGGGCGCGAGCCGCGGCCGGTGCGCTGTGCCTGCTCGCCGGGGCGCTGACCGCCACCGCGTCCGGGGCCTCCCCGGTCTCGGCCCTGACGCCACCGGTCGCCCTGACGGCGGACGATCTCACCACCTGGCAGACCAACGGCATCGTCTGGTCGATGGCGGCCTCGGACGCCGGGGTCGTCTACGCCGGCGGGACCTTCTCCAGTGTCCGGCCGCCGGGCGCGGCCGCGGGCACCTCCGAGCAACCGGCGCTTAACTTCGCGGCGTTCGACGCCGCGACCGGTGAACCGACCGGCTGCGCACTGTCGTTCACCCTCTCGTCGGGGACGGCGACCGTACGGGCGCTCGCGCTCTCCCCGGACCAGAAGACCCTGTACGTCGGCGGGCAGTTCGGGGCGGTGAGCGGGGTCGGGGTGAGCAACATCGCGGCGATCGACACGGCGACGTGCACCCCGCGCCAGGACTTCAAGGTGTCCGTCACCGCGACGGTACGGGCCCTGGCCGTCACCTCGGACACGGTCTACCTGGCCGGCGACTTCAACAAGGTCGCGGGGCAGACCCGGAACAAGTTCGCCGCGGTCACCACGGGCGCCGTCCTCAAGGCGTGGAAGGCGGACGCGGACGATGTGGGACGGGCCGTGGAACTCACCCCCGACGGCAGGCGCGTCCTGCTCGGCGGCAACTTCTTCAAGGTCAACGGCACCACCTCGCACGCCCTGGCGGTCGTGGACGCCACCACCGGGTCCGTCGTCAAGGGCTACCCGGCCGGGTTCATCCCCGACACCTCCACGGTGCAGGACATCACCACCGACGCGACGGGCTTCTACACCGCCAACGAGGGAACCGGCGGGGGTGTGTTCGACGGCCGGATCGCGCTGAACCTCGGCGACTTCGCACAGCGCTGGCGGGACACCTGCCTGGGGGCGACACAGGCCGTGCTCGTCCACGAGGGAGTGCTGTACAGCGGGAGTCACGCCCACGACTGCGCCAGTATGGGCGGGTTCCCTGACCAGCCGCGCAGACATCTGCTGGCCCAGTCCGTGAACGACCCGAAGCTGCTGCCCTGGTTCCCGGACACCAATGACGGCATCGGGGAGCCGGTCGGGCCGCGGGTGATGGCACAGACCGACAAGGGCGGCCACCACTACCTGTGGGTGGGTGGCGAGTTCACCACCGTCAACGGGGTCCGCCAGCAGGGCCTGACCCGGTTCGCCGACGGCCCGGACACCGGGGCCCCGTGGGTGCCCAACGTCAGCCTGTCCACGGTCGTCCCGGGGAAGATCGAGGTCAACTGGCAGACGAGCTTCGACGCCGACGACGGGGAGCTCACCTACCGGATCTACAAGGACGGCGCCGCCACCCCGGTGCACACCACGACGGGGTACTCGCTGTTCTGGGACCGCCCGCAACTGAGGTGGACCGACACGGACGTCGCCCCCGGCGAGACGCACTCGTACCGGATCAGCGCGAGCGACGGCACCAACACCAGCGCCAAGTCGCCGGCCCTGTCGGCGACCGTGACCGCCACCGCCCAGAAGTACCCCGCCAGGGTCCTGTCCGACGGCGCATCGCTGTACTGGCGCTACGACGAGGGCACGTCGACCTTCGCCGCCGACACCGGCTCCGGGCGGAACAACGGCTTCCTGCGCAACTCCCCCGCCTACCGGCAGACGCCCGCCGCGATCGCCGGTCCCTCGACCGCGATCGGCTTCAACGGAACGAACCAGTACGCGTACAGCAACAAGCGCCACGCCCACCCGGCCAGGTTCTCGGTCGAGACCTGGATCAGGACGACGACCGCCAAGGGCGGGAGGATCATCGGCTTCGGCAACGTGACCATGCAGAACAGCACCCAGTTCGACAAGCACGTGTACATGCGCGACGACGGTCGCCTCGTCTTCGGCGTCTACAACGGCGGGGCCAGGACCATCACCACGCCCGCCGCCTACAACAACGGTGCCTGGCACCACATCGTCGCCACCCAGGGGACCGGTGGCATGGCCCTGTACGTGGACGGCAAGCTCCGCGCCTCCAACACCTCCTACACCGTCAACCAGAACTACAGCGGCTACTGGCGCGTGGGCGGCGACAACCTGAACAACTGGCCGGGCAGGCCGACGAGCAACTTCTTCGCCGGGCAGGTCGACGAGACCGCCGTCTACCCGACCGCGCTGAGCGCCTCGACGGTCGGTGCCCACTACGCGCTGAGGACGGGCTGATGGCGCATCCGTTCCGCACCGGCGCCGCCGCCGTCGTCCTGGCGGCGGCGCTGGCCGCCTGCGGCTCGTCCTCCTCCGGGCGGGAGACGGCGGGCACCCCCGCACCGCCGGTGTCACGGCCCCCCGTCACCGCCCCGCCGGCCGGACCCGCGGCCCCCGCGGCCCCCGTTCCGCGGACCGCGCCGGACGAGGAGCAGCCGAAGCTGCCCGCCGCCGAACTCACCCCGGCCACGGGTTCGTTCACCGAGAAGGAGAAGGAGTACCTGACCGACCGGGTGCCCCGGGGCATGGACCCGGCGGCCGTGCTGCAGACCGGCCAGGAGACCTGCGACCGGCTGACGTTCCTGGTGAAGGCCGACCGGGACACCGCCGTCGGCGCCATCGTGACCGGCGAGATCGCCGACGCCGAACCGGCCGTCGAGCACCTGTGCGTCCGCCACCGCGATCTGCTGCGGGAGGCCGGGCGCGGATACGCGGACGGCACGTACGAGGGCCAAGAGGTCCGGCCGGGCCGCTACCGGGGCGTCTCCCCCACCGACTCCTGCACCTGGCAGATCACCGGCGACGACGGCAGGGCCCTGGCATCGGGCTCCACCACCGGCGGGAAGCCGGCCCGGATCACCGTCCCGGAGGCGGCCCGCGCCTTCGTCTCCACCGGCTGCTACGCCTGGCTGCCCGAAGGAGGGGCCGGATGACGAAGCTGCCGATCGCCGTGGCGATCCCGACGAAGAACGAGGCGCTGAACATCGCCGAGGCCGTGCGGTCGGTCATCGAACACTTCGAGGCGGTCGTCGTCGTCGACTCGCACAGCACCGACGACACGGCGAAGATCGCCGCCGGGAGCGGCGCCGAGGTGATCACGTACACCTGGGACGGGGGCCATCCGCGCAAGAAGCAGTGGTGCCTGGACCACGTCCGCACGGACCTCGACTGGATCCTGCTGCTCGACGGCGACGAGCGGATCAGCCCCGGTCTGCTGGCCGAACTGCGGCGGGAGTTCGCCGATCCGGGGGCGCCGAGACCGGCGGCGTACGACATCCCGCTCGGCTACTGGTTCTCCGGGAAACGTCTGCGGCACGGCTACACCATCCGCAAACGCTCGCTGACCGACCGCACCCGCTGCCACTACCCGGAGGTCGGGGATCTCGACGCGCCGGGCATCGGCGAGGTGGAGGGCCACTACCAGCCGGTGGCCGCATCGGTCGGGGCGCTGCGCCATCCGATCGAGCACCAGGATCTCGACCCGGTGACCGCCTGGTTCGAGCGGCACAACCGCTACTCCGACTGGGAGGCGTGGCTGGAGCACCACCCCGACGTCAAGGAGCAGGTGCGCAGGGTGAAGTCGCGCCAGGGTCAGCTGTTCCACAAGGCACCGTTCAAGCCGCTGGTGTCGTTCGCGTACATGTACGTCTACCGGCGGGGGTTCCTGGACGGGCGGGCGGGGTTCGACTTCGCGTTGGCGATGAGCTTCTACCGCTGGCAGATCGGGCTCAAGTCCCGTGAGAGGAGGGCGACCTGACGCCGCGTGCCCTCCCGCGGACCACGTCCTCGTAGGTCCGCCGGAGGGCACGGGTCACCGCCTCGATGGTGAAGTGCTCCTCGACCAGTCGCCGGGCGGCCAGACCGGCCCGTGCGCCGGTCCCGGGTTCGAGGAGTTCGAGGATCGCGCCGGCGACCTTCGACGCGTTCTCCGCGTCCTCGCCGACCCGGCTGTCGATCACCCGGCCGGCCCCGGCCCGTGCCACGTCGGGGGCGAGGCCGCAGGTGCGGGTGATGACGACAGGGGTGCCCACCGACATCGCCTCCAGGACGGAGACGCCCAACGGCTCCTCGATCGACGGCAGTACATAGACATCGGCCCGCCGGTCCGCCGTCAGGACCTCCTCGTGGTCGAGCGGCCCGACGTGGTCGAGGGAGCCCGTCACCCCGAGTTCGCGGGCGAGTTCGAGGGTCTCGGGCAGTGCGCCGGTGTCGGGCCCGGCCAGCACGAACCGGGCGTCGGGATGGACGGCCAGGACCTCCGGCATGGCGGCGACGAAGTCCTGCGGCCGTTTGCGCTGCTGGATCCGCGCCAGGAACAGGACCGTCGGCGGGCTGCCCGGCTCGCGGGCGGGCTTGTGCTCCTGCGGCCGGACGCCGTTGACCAGCCGCACGCTCCGGGCGGGCGGCACGGGCGCGGCCACCGCGTTCACGTCGAGGCGTTCCGCCTCGGTGAGATGCAGCACCGCGTCCGCCCGGCGCAGCACCCTGCGCACCCCCAGCAGGTCGGTCAGCCGGGCGACGGGGTTCTCGGTCGGGTCGACCATGCCGTGCGTCTGGACGACCAGGGGCGTGCCGGACGCGAGGGCGAGCAGGGCGACGGGCAGGGTCACCAGGTCACGCATCAGATGCACATGGACGAGATCGGCGCCGCGCATCATGCGTCGGGCCGCGAGCAGCAGCGCACCGGAGGTGATCCCGCTGACCTCGTACCTCGGCAGCACGTGGCGCGCCCGGAAGAGGTGGACCGGCACCCCCTCGACCTCGCGCGGCAGCCGGCCCGTGAAGCCGTCGCCCAGGGCCATGACGCGGGCGTCGTCCCCTCGGGCCCGCTGGGTCTTCGAGAGGTTGAGCGCCACCCTGGTCGGCCCGCCGAAGGCGTGGTCCGGGGTGTGCAGTGTGACGACGTGCAGGATCCTCACCAGGCCCCCCAAGACCTCGGCCGACCCGTCACAGGTTAGTCGCCGGGACTTCCCAAGTGGGTTGATTCGTTAGAGTGTTCACAGGTCGGTGGAACGGGGAGCCCATGACGTCGGTGCGCGGGACGGCGCCGTCCGCACCCGTGCCGGGGAGCGGTCCCCGGAATCGGCCTCGGGCGAATCCCATGTCGTGGGCGATGCTGTCGCGCGCCCTGGCCGTCCCGCTCATCCTCGCCCTGGTGTGCTTCCTGCCGGCGGTGATCGCCGCCCAGCCGGGCAGCGGTGTCCGGGACACCGCGTACTGGTTGCAGCTCGTGCTGACGTGTTACGCGGGCACTCGGCTCGCCACCATGATCCTGTCCACCCGGCGGCGACTGCTGCAGGGCGTGTTCTGGATGTTCGTGTACATCGCGATGGGGGTGGCACCGTTCGCGCAGGCGGTCATCGGGCAGACCCCCACGCCGCTGGTCGGCCCGCGCTCCGATCTGGTGACGGCCGTCGCCCTGGTCCTGGTCGGCTGTGCCGCGTTCGACCTCGGGGCACTGCTGGCGTCCCGGCGTCCGCTGCGCGAGCGGGACCCGGGCCGTCCCGGCCGGGGCCCGTCCTCCGCGCACCGGGCGCGGCTCGGGCTGCTGGTGCTGCTGGCCTTCGCGGCGAGCGGGTACTACGTCGTGAAACTGGGCGGGCCCGCGATCTTCTTCACCAGCCGACAGGAGATCAGCGCGTCGGTCGCGGTCAGCGGTGTCGGGTCCGAGGGATCCAACGTGGGTTCGGCGTTCCTCAAGGGCTTCGGCACGGTGCCCGCGCTGCTCGCGCTGCTCCTGTACACCCGTCGGCTGGTGACCTCGCGCCGGGCCCGGCGCTCCCCGTCGACGGTGCTGGTGTGGGGGGCGCTGGCGGTTGTCAACGTGATCGTCAACAACCCCGTTTCCAATGCCCGTTACTGGTTCCTGACCGTGCTGGTCTCGCTGTTGTTCACCGCGTTCCCGAGGAGCGCGGCGATGTACCGGACGGTGCTGGCGCTGGGGGTGGCCGGGGCGCTGGTGCTGTTCCCGTACGCGGACCGGTTCCGCTACGAGGGCGCGGGCTACCGGCCGGTCGAGTCGTCGTCGATGTTCGAGCCGCTGGCGACGAAGGACTACGACCAGACGGTGATGGTCGCCAACACCGTCACCTGGGTCGGCACCCGGGGCCACACCTACGGGCGGCAACTGGCGGGCTCCGCGCTGTTCTTCGTGCCCCGCTCGGTGTGGAGCGACAAGCCCGAGGACACCGGGGTGCGGGTCGGTCAGTGGATGGGGATGAACATGACCAACCTGTCGGCGCCGCTCTGGGCCGAGCTCTGGGTCGATTTCGGCGCCCCGGGCATGGCCGGGGCGTTCGCGCTGATCGGGTACGCCGCGGCGCGCACCGACCGGCGTTACGCGCGCGCGGTCTCCCGGGCCGGGCCCGGCAGTGTGACGGCCGTCGTCGTGCCGCTGGTCGCCGGGTACACGTTCATCCTGTTGCGCGGCCCGCTGCTGCAGGCGATGGGCAAACCGGCGATCGCGGTGCTCTGTCTGCTGCTGGTCACGGCCCTCGGTGGCCGGGCCGGGCGGCGTCCGCACTGAGGGGCACCGGGGGCGCGGCGGCGCGGCGCCGCAGGCGCGCCACCCCGGTCCAGGTGGCCGCCGCCTTGCAGACGGATCCCAGGCACAGGCCCCAGGCCGCACCCGGCATCCCGCCGAGCGCGTAACCGGCGGCGAGGAGCACGACGGAGACGAGCGAGAACACCACCTGGACGGGGAGGGTGGTGCGGGGGTCGAGCGTCCGCAGGGCCAGCAGCCCGCAGGTGCCGACGGCCATCGCCGCGTACTGGCTGCCGGTCGCCGGGAGCAGCGCGGCCGCCGTGGGCCAGGTGTCGCCGAGCAGCGAGCGGCCGGCCCCTTCGGGCAGCAGGGCGAGCCCGGCGGCCCAGAGCGCGGCCGTCGCGGCGAGCACGGAGGCGAGCGTCGCCGTGGCGCGGACCCGGTGGCGCGCGGAGGGAAGCCGCCCTAGCAGGGGCGGGCCGAAACCGGTGGCGGAGGTGAACAGCACGTTCAACGGCCCGAAGAGGGTGGTGGCGCCGCGCAGGGCACCGACGACCAGCGGGTCGCCGACCGCGCCGAGTCCGAGCACGGACAGCTGGCTCGTGGCGTTGCCCACCCCGAACTCCACCACGAAGCGGCGCCCGAGGTGGCCGCGCCGCAGCAGGTCGCCCGGGTGCAGCGGCGTTCCGGCCGTCGCGCGGTGCAGCAGCGCGGCCGAGAGCAGCAGGGCGGGCAGTGCGGACAGGCCCCAGACCAGGACGAGCCGACCGGCCGGGGTGCCGGGCGGCTGTACGGCCAGCGCGCCGAGCACCCCGGCCAGTCGGAGGGTGTCGCAGGCGAGCGCGAGATGCGGCAGGTGCAGGGTGGAGAAGGCGTAGCGCGTGGCGTCCTGTCCGAGCACCACCGGCAGGACCAGCCCCAGCACCGCCAGGGTCCGGGGAGTGGCACCCGGCAGCGCCAGGCAGACGGCGGCGAGCGGGAGGCCGAGCGCGGCGGCGGCGAGCAGGGTGAAGGCGACGGCCGACCGGCACGCGCCGCGCACCTCGTCGCCCTCGCCGCGCCGCAGCACCAGCGGCTGTCCGGTGTGGGCGCCGGACACGCCGAGCAGTACCGTGAAGACGAGGTAGACCGCCGAGAAGCGGGCGAACTCGGCGGCGGTGGAGAGCCGGGCGGCCGCGACCAGTACCAGGATGTTGGTGAGTGCCGCCACGCCCTGGTCCGCGACCGAGCAGACGATCGCGGTACGTGCCCTCATCCGCGTCCCGCGGTGGGGTCGACGGCGCGCAGCCCGAGCGTCTCGGCCGGGTCGCCGGTGTGCTCGGGGCCGCCGCGGCCGTGGCGCTCGCCCCGGCCCGGTGAGGTGCCGTACCGTTCGCCCGTCGTGCGGCGCCGGGCGACCTTCTCGCGGGTCCGGCGTTCGCGGCGGCCCCGGGCGGGGTGCAGCAGGGCACCGAGGACGGTGCCGCCGGCCGCTTCGACGATCTCGCGGATCCGTTCCAGGTCGCTGCGGTGGACCTCCCGCGCGTCGCAGACCGCCAGGACGCCCGGCACCCGGTCGATCAGGGCGACGGCGTCGGCGTACGACAGCACGGGCGGGGCCGACACGATGACGACGGCGCCCGGCCGGTCCGCCTCGTCGGCGATCCGGCCCACCGGAACGGAGGTCAGGGCGCGCGCCACGTTGTCCGTGCGTCGGCCCGCCACCAGGGTGAAGGCGCCCGACCCCGGCACGTCCACGTTCATCCGGCTGTCCGACGGCCAGGGCAGTGGGCCCCGCGTCATCCGGCCGCTGCCCGGGCCCCGCACGGCCGGGCCCAGGGCCGCGGCCAGGGAGGGGGTGCGCAGATCCGCTTCGAGCAGGATGACGTCCCGGCCCATCTCGGCGAAGGCGGCCGCCAGGTTGGCCGCGGCGGCCGCCGCCGCGCCGCCGTCCCCGCGCGGTGCCGCGACCAGGAGCCTGCGGCGCTGGGCGAACGAGGGGTCGTAGGCGAGCCGGAAGGCGACCGCCCGGTACTCCTCGGCGAGCCGGCTCCCGCCGCCGCCGATGGCGAGCGGGGTGCCGGACGAGGTCCGTTCCCTGGGCAGGGTGCCGAGCAGGGGGGCGCCGAGGGAGCGGACGAGTTCCCGGGTGGAGCGCACGGCCGGGTCGAAGACCAGGCGCACCCAGGACAGCAGCAGTCCGAGGGCGAGCCCGACGACACCGCCGAGTCCGAGCAGCAGGGGCAGCCCGGCACCGCTGGGCCCGGTGGGTTCGGCGGGCTTCTTCGTCAGATAGCCGGGGGTGGTGTCCAGGGCGCGCAGCTCGGAGATCTTCCGGTTGAGTTCGGAGATCGTCACCAGGAGGCCGGCCCGGGCGTTGGCCGCCTCGCCGCTGCCGCCGGCCTGCCCGGCGAGCTGGTCGCGCTGTTCGGTGAGCGGTTCGAGCTGGGCGCGGTAGCCGTCGACCATGTTGGCGATGCTGTTCTCGGTGCGCTGCCGGCGGATCTCCAGATAGGCGTCGGCGAGCGCCTGGGCCCGCGCCCGGGCCAGGGCGGGGGTGCGGCCGGTGTAGGCGAAGCGGAGCACGAGGGTGTTCGGCGGGTTGGTGACCTGGAGGCCCTTCAGCAGCGGCCCGACCTCGACCGGGTCGCCGCTCCGGGCGAGGGTCTTGGCGGCCAGGGTGCCCACGGTGTCGCTGACCGCGGTCTGCCGTTCGGAGCCGATGTTGATCCCCTTGTCGGCGGAGGCTCCCGCCGCGAAGGGGTCCGAGGTGGCGGAGCGCACGACCACCTCGCCGGTCGAGGCGTAGCTCTTCTCGCCGCTCAGGGCGAGCCATCCGCCGCCGAGCAGCCCGGCGGCCACCCCGGTGGCCAGCAGTGCCCGGTAGCGCAGGAGCTGGCGGAACTGGTCCCTCAGCAGCGCGGGTTCGTCCTGGTCCTCCAGGGCGCGGATCGGATGGGTCATCGGTGCTCTCTCCCTTGTGCGTCCGCGAGGGCCTCGGTGAGCAGGGCGTCGAAGCGGGCCAGGGCGGCCTCCCGGCCCAGGTGCCGGGCGACGTACTGCGGCCCGTTGGCGCCGAGGGCGGCGGCCTCGGCGGGCGCCTCGACGAGTTTGCGTACGGCCGAGAGCAGCGCGCCGGGGTCCTCGGGGGCGACGAGGACGCCCGCGCCCGACCGCTGGATCTCCTGCGCGGTGCCTCCCCCGCCAGCGACCGAGGCGACGACCGGGCGGCCGGCGACGAAGTAGGAGGTGAGCTTGGACGGGACGCTCATGTCGAGCACGGACGCCCGCTGGGTCACGGCGAGGACGTCGGCGGCGGCGAGGACGTCGGTGAACTCGCGGGCGTCGGCGGGTGGCAGGAAGTCGATGTTGCGCAGGCCCGCCGCGCGCCGTCGCAGTGCCTCGCGCCTGCTCCCGTCGCCCATGAGGACGACGCGGACGTCCGGAGCGATGCGCGCCGCGTCGACGAGGACCTCCAGGCCCTGTTTGAGACCCATGTTGCCGGAGTGCAGGACGACGGGGGTGCCCTCGTCCCAGCCGAGCCGCGCCCGGGTGACCCGGCGCTCGGCCCTGGGCGCCGGTACGTGCGACCAGTTGGGGACGACGCGGATGCGTCCGGTGTCGACGCCGTACCCGGCGACGCGCGGGACGAAGCTCTCGTGGATGACCCCGACGAGGGCGGCGCGGCGCAGCGCGTGGCGTTCGGCCGCCGAGGCGACGGCCGCGGCCCGGCCCCCGCCCCTGATCCCGCTCTGTTCGGCCGCGGCCCCCATCAGGTCCTGCACGACCGGCAGGTACGGGACGCGGTGGCGGCGGGCCAGCCGGGCCCCGAGGACACCGCCCGCGAGGCTGGGCATCTGGGAGACCACCGCGTCCGGCGGGCGCGGGACGGACGGCGGCAGCAGGCCGTGGGCCAGCACCGACGCCTCGAACGCACCTCTGCGCAGGGCGGTCTGACGGGGCGGCACATAGTGTCTGCGTCGATGGACGACGACCCCGGCCCGCCGCTCGGTGACCCGCCACACGCCGCGGTAGTCCTCCTCGGTCCGCCACGACGGGTAGTGCGGCATCCCGGTCAGCACATGGGTCTCGGCGCCGGACGCGGCCCAGTGCTCGGCGAGCTGCGCGGCGTAGGGGCCGATGCCCGTCACCTCCGGCGCGTAGTTCGTCGAGACGACCAGCAGGGTGCGGCCCTCGAACGGATGGTGACGGCCGGCTTCGGACATGGTTGTTCGCCTCCCCCCGGGGAACAGTCCCCTGCGGAACAGCCCCAAAAGCGAGCTTATCCGTTCACGAGATGAGCAACTGATCCTCGCAGTAAGGTCGTTGCACCATCAGCACCGACCGCCGAAGTCCCGCGGCACCGGACGCCTCGTCCGGACGGCCACCGCGGGAACGGGGGATCACGTTCACCGTGGGGGGAGAGAACGGATGGTGTACAGGGTCGGCTACGCGCCGGGGGTCTACGACCTCTTCCACATAGGGCACCTCAACATCCTGCGGCACGCCCGCGACCACTGCGACTACCTCGTCGCGGGCGTCGTCTCGGACGAGATGGCCACGCTGGCCAAGGGCCACGCGCCGGTGATCCCGCTGCCGGAGCGGCTGGAGATCGTGCGCAGTGTCCGCTACGTGGACGCCGCGTTCGTCGAGACCGTGCCCGACAAGGTCGAGACCTGGCAGCAGGTCAGGTTCGACGTCATCTTCAAGGGGGACGACTGGCGGGACACGGAGCGGGGCAGACGGTTGGAGCGGGACTTCGCCGAGGTCGGCGTCGATGTCGTCTACTTCCCGTACACCGTGCACACGTCCAGCACCCAGCTGCGCCGGGTGCTGGACACGCTGGTCAGTCCGGAGTCCGGAACGCTCTCAGCTCCCTGAACCACTTGACGAGGAACAGCACCAGGAACAGCGCGTGCACGACGGCGAGCGCCGCATAGCCGAGACGGAATGCGGTCCGGTCGCCCAGCAGCAGGAACACCAGGCAGAACACTCCGTAGTCGGCGGGCAGGAGCGCGACGGCCCGTGCCCGGGAGGCCCGGGCCGGGGCGCCGCCGCCCGCCACGGTCCGGCCGAACGCCGCAGCCCTGCCCAGTTGTTCGCGCAACAGTCCGGCGCAGAAGGTCAGCACGGCGGCGAACAGGAAGCCCAGCGGCAGGAGCAGCCATCCCTCGGACGGCAGCGCGAAGAACCGCCGGAAGGAGATCAGCACCGCGGTGTGCGCCAGGATCATCTTGGCGCAGTCCACGACATGGTCCAGCCACTCGCCGTCCGGGCCGCCCCGCCCGGTCAGTCTGGCCAGCTGGCCGTCGGCCGAGTCGAGTGCGAAGCCGGTCACGAGACCCGCGTACACCGCCACCCCCAGCCCCCACGAGGGCCGTACGAGCGCCACCGACGCGAGCGAGCCGAAGGTGAACAGAGCGCTGAGCAAGGTGACTTGATTGGGAGTCAGTCCGACGTGGTACGCGCCTGCCGCGAACAGCCGGCCCAGGGGCCGGTTCACGTGACGCGAGTACAGCGACACCCCCTTGGCCGTCTTCTGCGCGCCTCGCAACTCGCGCAGGACCGTACCCATGTCTCCCATACGCCCCCCAGCGTGTCCGTGCCGGCACCGCCGTCCCGCCGCATCATGGCACGCGGGGCGCCGCTCGCGCGGGGTACTCGACGGCACTGCCCGACGGGACCGCCCGCCGTCCGGGGGACCGGGGTCCGGCGGGCCCGGCCCGCGCGCGGTGCGCTGGTTGCGGTCGGCCGGTACCCCTGCCCGCCGGGTCCGTCCGGCGCCGCCCGTGCCGGGCCGGGCGCCGGGCGGACCCCGTGCCCCGGTGCCCGGCCGGGAGTGCCCGGTCCGTCGCGAACGACGCTCAGGAGGACGCGGTACGGCACTCCGGGTGGCCCCAGCCGTTCGGGGACTTCGCGATCATCTCCTGTGCGGCGTACGGCTTTCCGCAGTGGCACCGGCCGGCATATCTGGCCCGGATGGTGCCGCCGGAACGCCCGGAGCGGGACGGGCCGGACGTCTTTCTCGCCGGGGCGCCTCCGCTCCGCCCCTCGGTCGCGCGCGAGGCGGCGGGGGTCGGGAACCCGGTGGCGCCGTGCGCCGTGCCGTCGGGCCGCTGGGTCGCCGCGGCCTCGCTCGCCGCCTGGTCGGCGAGGGCGTTCAGCGGGTCGCCGCCCACCCGGTGCGCGGCGACGTGGACGAACTTCACGGACCGGCCCTGGAGCAGGGCGTCGATGCGGACCACCAGATCACGGTTGGCCACCGGCTTGCCCGCCGACGTCTTCCAGCCGTTGCGCTTCCATCCGGGAAGCCATTTGGTCACCGCGTTCATCGCGTACTGCGAATCCATCCGCACCTCGATCGCCGCGGACGGGTCCGTGGACTCCAACAGCTCCCGCAGCGCGGTGAGTTCGGCGACGTTGTTGGTGGCGGTCCCCAGCGGGCCCGCCTCCCAGCGCTGCGGCCGCCCCTGCGCATCGGCCACGACCCACGCCCAGGCGGCGGGTCCGGGATTGCCCTTCGATGCGCCGTCACACGCGGCGATGATGCTCTCGTTCATCCCTCGATCATGCCAGCGCCCCATCTCCCCTCCCGCGCACACCCCGGCGCCACCTCCCCGACAAGCCATCACGCTGAGTGACCGTTCGAGGTGCGGTGGCCCGGCCGCACTGGTTCTCTGAGGGAGCCCGCTCTTCCCCGACCGCACAAGGAGCGATGATGAGCGCTGCACGTGAATCCGGTGACCGTGCGCAGCAGCTGCGCGAGAAGGCCCGGCACATGACCGAGGCCGCCGAGCGCACCACCGACCCTGAGCAGCGTCAGCGGCTCCAGGAGAAGGCCCGGAAGCTTCAGGAACAGAGCGAACAGCAGAGTGGCATGGGCGGCGGCAACCGCCCGCCCCAGCGGTAGTACCGCGCGAACGGCCGGCGCACGCCGCTCCTCCCCGAGCGAGCGGCGGCGTCGGCCGCTCTCCCGCGTCCGCCCCCGCCCCGCACGCTCCTCCCCCACTTCTCGCCCGCGCCCCCTCGCGACGCGCGCCCGCCCCGTGTTGACGTCCCCCGCTCCAGGACCTAGGTTGCGGTAAGCGCTTTCCAGCCGAGCCGGGGAGACTTCGGACATGAGCAGCCCTGCACTGCGCGTCACGCACGTCCTCGGAGACCGGATCACGGTCACCGAGGAGCGCCGCGGCGTCGATCTGATCAGCTACGTCTACCGCCCGGAAGCGGCCTGGGAGGCCCCCAAGCCGTACGCCCATCCCTTGCGCACGCTGGCTGACAACGTTGTCACCGACTACCGGCCCAACGATCATCGCTGGCACAAGGGCCTCCAGATGACGGCCTCCCATCTGTCCGGACAGAACCTCTGGGGCGGCCACACCTATGTGCACGGCCAGGACTACCAGCCCCTGCCCGAACGCGTCGGGTCGATGGCGCACCTCGGCTTCGACGAGGTGGCGGCGGACGCCGGACACGCGGTCATCGCCGAGCGGCTGAGCTGGCACCACCACGACGGCACGTACTGGGCCGACGAACGGCGGCGCATCGAGCTGCACGACGTCGAGCACGCGGCCCCGGGCACCGACCGGGCGGACGATGACGGGGCCGGCGCGGCGGACACCGGCGGCAGCTGGACACTGACCTGGTCGAGTGCGATCACCAACCGCCGCGACGAGCCACTGCGCTTCGGCAGCCCCACGACGCACGGCCGCGAGGCGGCGGGCTACACCGGCCTCTTCTGGCGCGGGCCACGGGCCTTCCGCGGCGGCCGGATCCTCGGCCCGGACGGCGAGGGCCCCGGTCTGATGGGGACGCAGGCCCCGTGGCTGGCCTACGGCGGTGAACTGGACGGCGTCGACGGCCACGCAACCCTGATCTTCCGGCACGCACCGGAGAACGACCACACGGGGGCGCGCGGCACGCACCCCGCCCACTGGTTCGTCCGCAACGAGCCGTTCGCCGCCGTCGCCCCCTCCTACGCGTTCCACCAGGAACTGGTGCTGGCCCCCGGCGACACCCTGTCCCGCCGCTACCGGGTCACCGTCGCGGACGGGGAGTGGGACCGGGAGCGGATCGCCGAGTACCTCGCGGAGCACCCGTGGTGAACGCGAGCAGCCACCGCCCCGCCCTCGACGAGTCCGGCCGCGCCCGCCTGCGCGAACTCGGTTCCGGGCCCGTGTGGTTCGCCGAGCCGGGGACGGTCTCCGCGGCCGACGCCCGTGCCCTCGCCGATGCCGACATCGCGCTCGGCAACCCCGGGGCGGCCCGGGTGGCCGAGTCCCCCGGCTCCGATGGCTGCAGCTCGCCTCGGTCGGGGATCGACGGCTATCTCGGTCTGGACTGGCCGGTCCTCGGCCGTCGGCTGACCGTGACCAACCTGGGTGAGGTCCTCGCCGACCCGGTGGCCGAGTCGTGCCTGGCGGGCATACTCGCGCTGCACCGCTTTCTGGAGGAACCTCTGGGGCCGGCCCGTGCGCACGAGTACCCGGCCCTGCGGCGGGCGGCCGGTTGCCCGGTGGCGGGCGGGGAGACCGTCACCACCGCGCGGGAGCTGCTGGAGCGCGTGGCCGCAGGGTACTACGACATGGTCCAGCCGGATGCCACGGTCGTCGGCGGGCCACGGCAGACACTGGCGGTCTTCGCGGGGGCCCTGGAACACGGCGTCGACCCGGTGGTCCACTGCTGGGGCAGTGCGGTGTGCCAGGCGGCCAACCACCACGCCGCGTGCGCCGGCGGCGGTCGGCCGGCCGAGTGGCCGATGCCGTCGTATCCGCTACGGTCGGAGGCTGGTGGAGCTGTTCCGCCTGGCGGACGGACACCTGATCGCTCCGCGGGCCCCGGGGCTCGGTGTCCGGCTCGCCCCGGAGACGGAGCGGCGGTACGCGTTCCGGGACGATGCCGTCTACCGCTGTGCGACCGCGGTGCCGCCGACCGAGCCGGGCCGGTGGCGAACGCGCTGACCCTGCGGGCGGGACGACGGCCCCAGCCGCGGGTAACCTATTGCGCGCACAATGGGAAAACGCTTTCAGTGCGGCTATCGTAGCCCTATGCAGAGCCAGGTCAATCGACGTTCCGCCCGCCCCCGCCCGTCGTCCGCCGTGACGCTCCAGCAGGTCGCGCAGGACGCCGGGGTCTCTCTCGCCACGGCTTCGCGCGTGCTCAGCGACAGCGACCGCAACGTCACCCGGGAGCTCCAGGAGCGCGTCCTGGAGGCCGCCGCCCGGCTTCGCTACGTGTCCAACGCGCCGGCCCGCGCTCTCGTGCAGTCCACGACGTCCATCGTCGGCCTGGTCGTGCACGACGTGAACGACGCCCACTACTCCGCGATCGCCTCCGGCGTCATGGAGGTCGCCCGCGACCACAAGCTTCTCGTGATGCTCGCGGGCACCTTCCACGAGCCGGGGCTCCAGGCGGAGTACGTGGCACGGCTGCGGGCGCAGCGGGCCCGTGCCGTCGTCCTCGCGGGATCGGGTTTCACCGGCCCGGATCCGGCGCTCGTCCAGGAGGTGGAGGCGTTCACGGCGCAGGGCGGCCGGGTGACGGCGGTCGCGCACCAGGACCTGCCGGTGGACACGATCGCACCCGGGAACCGCGAGGGCGGCCGGGCCGTCGCCGAACACCTCGCCCGGCTGGGGCACACGGAGATCGGTGTCATCTGCGGACCGCTCACGCTGGTCTCGGTGCAGGAGCGGCTGCACGGCTTCCTGGAGCGCGCGGCCGAACTGGGGGTGGTGGTGGGTGAACGCCACCGCGTCGAGGCCGACTTCACCCGGGACGGCGGACGGGCCGCCACGGTCCGGCTGTTCCGCGCGGCCCCGGGGGTCACCGCGCTGTTCGCGCTCAACGACGCGATGGCGCTCGGCGCGCTCGCGGCACTCCGCGACGATCTGGGCCGGGTCGTGCCCGCCGATGTCTCGGTGGTCGGCTTCGACGACCTTCCGGTGGCCGGTGACGTCACGCCCGCGCTGACCACCGTGCGGCTGCCGCTGGAGGAGATCGGCCGCCGGGCACTGCTGCTGGCCCTCGGCGACGCGACGCCCTCGCCGCGCACGCTCGCCGTACCCTCGCGCCTGGTGGTACGGGCCAGCACGGCGCCCCCGCCCGCCTGACCGGCAGCGCGCCACCACCGCCCGAACGACCGCCACCGCCCGGACGGCCCACGCCGTCCGGGCCCTTGCGGCTGCCCCGGCCCGCCTCCCGTCCGCTTGACGTGTCGAACCGTCAACCACCGTGCTTGACGCATCAAGCTGACATTCTTTCCCCGCAACCCCCTTGAAATGACGCGTTAATCACCGCCACACTGCATTCAACGCAGGTTTGACGCGTAAAAACCGAGAGGGTGGTGGCTGGATGGGCACGTCCGGACCCAAGTACCAGCGCATCAAGGACGAGTTGCGGGCCGAGGTGGCCCGTGACGAATACGAGGCCGGCGCCCCGTTCATCACGCAGAACCAGCTGCGCGAGCGCTTCGGCGTCAGTTCCACCACTGCCGTCCGCGCGCTCAACGACCTCGTCGCGGAAGGACTGCTGGTACGCCGCCGGGGCCGGGGGACGTTCGTCGCCGGTCCGGAGGAACGGGCCGCCGCTGCGACCTCCTCCGCCCCCAGGTCCGGGGTGGTCGCCTGCGTCATCAGCGGTCAGGGCCCCTACCAGTCCGAGGTTCTGCGCGGGATCGAGTCCGGCTGCTCGGAGCGCGGTCTGCGGCTGTTCTTCTCGGACTCCGCCGTCCATGTGACGGACACGGGCCACGCCGATCACGCCGGGTCCCTGGCCCGACAGGACCAGGCCCTGCGGCAGGCCGTCGAGGACCGCGTGGACGGAATCATCCTCTATCCCGTCCAGGGGGTTCCCGACCTCGACGTGCTGGAGGAGACCCGGCGGCTGCGCATCCCCATGGTCCTGGTCGACCGGTATTTCCCCGGCCATGCCATCGACGCGGTCACCGCCGACAACTACGACGTCGGCCACCGGCTCACCGAGCACCTCCTGGCCGACGGTCACGAGCGCATCGCCACGCTCTGGGGCGAGACGCAGTGCACCAGCGTCCACGACCGGATGACCGGGCACAAACAGGCGCTGCGCGCCCACGGTCAGCCCCTGCTCCCGCAGTTGACCGCCCTGCGCTCGTACACGGCTCTGCCCGAGGGCGACCGCCGACGGCTGCTGAGCGACCTGCTCGCCGCGCCCGAGCCGCCGACCGCGCTGCTGTGCGCGCACGGTTTCGCGGTCGCCACCGCCGCCTCCGACCTGGCCGCGCTGGGCATCGCGGTGCCCGACGAGATCGTGCTGGCCGGCATGGACGACGCGGGCCCCTACGACCTGCTGCCGCTCACCAGTTTCGCCGCCCGGCTGCCCGCCAGGGAGATCGGCGGCCGCGCGGTCGAGCAGCTGGTCACCCGGATCGCGGAGCGCGCGGCGGGCGAGGACCCGTACCGCAGCGCCGAGCAGATCGTGCTCCCCGTCCGGATCAGGACACGCGAGTCCGTGCCGGTCCGGCTCCGTACCGTCGCCGCCCGCCGGCCCTGAGGGAGGAGACTCCAGTGTCCGTCGCCCCCGCTCCCCGTACCCGCGAACTCGGGACCGACGTCCTGGTGGTCGGCGCAGGTCTCGGCGGTCTCGCCGCCGCGCTGACGGCCGCCCGGTTCGAACACCGTGTCGTGCTCACCGAGGCGACCGACTGGCCCGGTGGTCTGCTCACCGCGCAGGCGGTGCCGCTCGCCGACGGCCACCGCATCGAACTGGACCCGGTCTCCCCCGGCTACCGCGATCTGCGGGAACGCATACGCGACTTCTACCGGCGCAACTACCCGCTGCGCCCCGAGCCGTTCGCCGACCCGCTGCTCGACCCCGGCCTGAGCACCACCGGCCATCTCAGCCACGAGCCGCGCGCCGCGCTCGCCGTCGTCCACGAACTACTCGCCCCGCACCTCGCCTCGGGCCGGCTCACGCTGCTGCCCGGCCACCGGCCGGTCGCGGCCCGCACGGACGGCGACCGGGTGACCGCGGTGACGCTGGAGGCGCCGGACGGCGAGCCGGTGACGGTCGTGGCGCCGTACGTCGTCGACGCGACGGACCTGGGCGATCTGCTCGACCTGGCGGGCGTGGAGCACGTCATCGGCGCCGAGTCCCGCGAGGAGACCGGCGAGCCGCACGCCGCCGCCGTCGCCGATCCGCTGGACCAGCAGGCCTTCTCCTGGGTCTTCGCCCTCGACCACCGTCCCGGCGAGGACCACACCATCGACCGGCCGGCGGGTTACGCCCGGTGGGCCGACGCGTTCTCGTGGGAGACCGCGGAGCCCGGGGGCGGACCGGTCCGTCCGGTGCCGCTCTTCCTGCACGCGCCGGACGAGCTGCCGCCCTGGGCCGCACCGCCCAACGACCGCTGGCACCGGCAAAGGGCCCTGGCCCGCAGCCGCTACCTGCCCGGCACCTTCGACAGCGACATCACCCTGGTCGACTGGGAGCAGACCGCCTACACCCGCCTGCCGCTGGTCGGCGCCGGGGACGAGGCCCGGGCGCTCGCCGAGCGGGAGGCCCGGGAACAGGCACGGTCCTTCCTGTACTGGATGCAGACGCGGGCGCCCCGTCACGACGGCGGCCACGGATACCCCGAGCTGCGCCCGCGACCCGACGCGACGGGCACGGCCGACGGGTTCGCGAAGAGTCCGCACGTCCGCGAATCCCGGCGCATCCGGGCCGAGTTCACCCTGCTGGAACACCATCTGACAGTGGCCGCGCGGGCCGGGACGGCGGGCGCCGAGACCTTCACGGACAGCGTGGGCACCCTGCGATCCCGAATCACCCTCGGCCCCGGGACCGGAGGCGGCGCGGGGCTCGATCTGGAGTGCCTGCCCTTCCAGCTGCCGCTCGGCGCGCTGCTGCCCGTACGAGTGGAGAATCTGCTCCCGGCCGGGCGGAACATCGGCGCCACGCACATCAGCGCGTCCGCCGTCGGCGGGCACGCCGGGCAGTGGAGCATCGGGGAGGCCGTCGGCGCGCTCGTCTCGTACTGCCTGGAACACCGGCTGCCGCCGCGCGCGGTCCGCGCGGACGAGCACCGGCTGGCCTCCTTCCAGGGCAGGCTCGGCGACACGCTCGGGCTCGCCCTCGACTGGCCGGACCGGCTCCGCACCGGCCCCGTGACCAGCGCCGGGCCGCTCTACGCCACGCTCTGACACCCCGCCCCTTCCGAGGAGGGCGCCTCCCCGCCCCTCCTTCGGGAAGGGCACCTCCCCGATCGAACGGAAAGCGTTTTCCACCCTCTTCCCGACATCCGCTCCCTTCCGAAACACGCACTCAGCCTGGACGGCCCTCGTGACTGTGACCCCCTATCGTGTCCTGCTCGTCGGCGCGGGCAACATCGCCCGCGCCGTCCATCTGCCGGCGTTCCTCGAACTGCCCGCGGACTTCCGTGTGGCCGGCGTCGTCGACACCGATCCGGCCGCGGCCCGCTCCCTCGCCGTCGACTTCTCGATCCCGCACCACTCCACCGACCTCCCCGCCTCGCTCGGCGAGGTCCGGCCCGATCTCGTCGTCGTCGCCTCGCCGCCCGTCGCCCACCGGGAACAGGTCTCCGCCGCGCTGCGGGCCGGGGCCTGGGTCTGGTGCGAGAAGCCGCCCGCGCTCAGTCTCGCCGAGTACGACGCCATGACCGCGGCGGAGGGCGAACAGGGCCCGTACGCGCCGATCGTCTTCCAGCACCGGTTCGGATCGGGCGCCGAACACGCCAGGGCCCTCATCGCCTCCGGAGAGCTCGGGCCGCCGCTGGTCGCCCACTGCCAGACGACCTGGTACCGCGACGACGCGTACTACGCGGTGCCCTGGCGCGGGACGTGGGCGACGGAGGGCGCGGGCCCCGCCCTGGGGCTCGGCATCCACCAGATCGACCTGCTGCTCGACCTGCTCGGGGAATGGGCGGAGATCCGGGCCATGGCGGGCCGACTGGCCCGCGACGTGGAGACCGACGACGTCACCACCGCCACCGTCCGGTTCGCCTCGGGCGCGCTGGCCACCGTCGTCAACAGCGCCCTTTCACCGCGCCAGTCCAGCCATCTGCGAATCGACCTGCGGGACGCCACGATCGAGCTGGACCATCTGTACGGCCACGGCAACGACGACTGGACCTACACCCCGGCGCCGGGGGTCGAAGCCGCGCGGGCCGCGGCCTGGACCCGCCCGGCCGAGGACGTCCCCAGCTCGCACGCCGCACAGCTCCGTTCCCTGCTGGCCGACATGCGGGCGGGCCGACGGCCCCGGGCGAGCGCCGGGGACGGCCGCCGCGCCCTGGAGCTGATCAGCGCAATGTACAAGTCCGCGCTCACCGGACGTCCCGTCCTGGCCGGTGAGATCGCCCCGGGCGATCCGTTCTACACGGCGCTGCACGGCTCCGTGCCCGGCTGGGCGCCCGAGGGGTCCGGGCGGTGACCGGCAGGGCGGACCGCCGGACCGACCGCGCTCTCCTGCTCACCTTCGACGACCGGCACGTGCGCGAATGGGCCGCCACCGCACCGCTGTTCGCGCGGTACGACGCCCGTGTCACGTTCTTCGTCTGCGAACCCGACCGGCTCGACCGGGACGAGATGCGGCTGCTGCGCCGCCTCGCGGACGACGGCCACACCGTCGGATGCCACGGTCTGCGGCACGAGCGGGCGCCGGACTTCGTCGCCGCGCACGGCGCGGGCGCCTACCTCGAACGGGAGGTGGTGCCCGCCCTGGAGTCGCTGCGCCGCCTCGGCTTCCCGGCCCGGAGCTTCGCCTACCCGTGCAGTGCCCGCGACGGGACCACCGACCGGCTGCTGCTCACGCTGTTCGAACGGCTGCGCGGCGGTGTGCCGGCGGACCGCCGCGCCGATCCGTCCCTCGCCGACGAACTGCGCGTCCCGGCCGCCGAACTGTCCGCCCGGCGGGTGCTGCCGGGCTGCTCGGTGGACTCCGGACGCGGGGCCGTGGCGTACGAGGACGATCTGACCGGCGTGGTCGCGGCGCTGCGCCGGACCGCCGGCATCGGCGGCGTCACCACGCTCTACGCCCACTGCGTCGCCGAGGCCCACGAGGCCAACCACGTGACCCCGGCCCGGCTGGAGCGACTCCTGGCCCTGGCCGGGGAGCTGTCGCTGCCCTGCGTGGGCTTCGACGAACTGCCCTGAACCGCCTTCCCGCCGCACCCACCCATCAGAGAGACCCTGCCTTCATGCATGACGACCGCACACTGACCGAGGAACGCCTCGACCGCGTCCTGCGCGAGCGCGTCCGCCCCGCCGTCCACCCCCGCGCCGTCCCCCTGCGCTTCGAGGTCTGGCACGCGCCCGGTGAACCCGTGCCCTTCGACGAGGCCGTGGGCGCCGGCTACGGGCCGGGCTCGGTCGGCGACGCCTGGGGGCCCGCCTGGGGCACCAGCTGGTTCCGGGTGACCGGCCGCGTCCCGGAGGACTGGGCGGGCGAGACCGTCGAGGCCGTGATCGACCTCGGCTTCGCCCGGGACCGGCCGGGATTCTCCGCCGAGGCACTGGCCCACCGGCCGGACGGCAGCGTCGTCAAGGCGCTCAACCCGCGCAACACCTGGCTGCGGATCGGCGAACGGGTCACGGGCGGTGAGGAGTTCACGTACTACCTGGAGGCGGCCGCCAATCCGGAGATCCTGGACGGCGTCAGCGCGCTCGGCGACCGGGAGACCGCGGGCGACGAGCCGCTGTACCGCGTCGAGCGGATGGACCTCGCCGTGTTCGACCGACAGGTCTGGGAACTCGTCCAGGACCTGGAGGTGCTGGACCAGCTGATGCGGCAGCTGCCGGTCGGCTCGGCGCGCCGCTGGGAGATCCTGCGCGCGGTGGAACGCGCGCTGGACGCTTTGGACCTGGACGCCGTCGGCGCGAGCGCCCCGGCCGCCCGGGAGATCCTGCGGCCGGTGCTCTCCTCCCCCGCGCACGCCTCCGCGCACCGGATCTCGGCGATCGGCCACGCGCACATCGACTCGGCATGGCTGTGGCCGGTGCGCGAGACGGTCCGCAAGGTCGCCCGCACCACCTCCAACGTGCTGGCGCTGATGGACGACCATCCGGAGTTCGTCTTCGCGATGTCGCAGGCGCAGCAGCTGGACTGGCTGCGGGAGCACCACCCGGGGCTGTACGCGCGAGTGAAGGAGAAGGTCGCGTCCGGGCAGTTCGTCCCGGTGGGCGGGATGTGGGTGGAGTCGGACACCAACATGCCCGGATCGGAGGCGCTGGCCCGGCAGTTCGTGCACGGCAAGCGGTTCTTCCTGGAGGAGTTCGGGATCGAGACCGAGGAGGTGTGGCTGCCCGACTCGTTCGGATACTCGGCGGCGCTGCCGCAGCTGGTGGCGCTCTCCGGTTCGCGCTGGTTCCTCACCCAGAAGATCTCGTGGAACACCACGAACCGGTTCCCCCACCACTCGTTCCTCTGGGAGGGGCTGGACGGCACGCGGGTGTTCACGCACTTCCCGCCGGTGGACACCTATGTGGCGGAGCTGTCCGGCGAGGAACTCGCGCACGCCGAGCGGAACTTCCGGGACAAGGGGCACGCCACCCGCTCGCTGGTGCCGTTCGGCTGGGGCGACGGGGGCGGCGGCCCCACCCGCGAGATGCTGGCGCGGGCGGACCGGCTGGCGGACCTGGAAGGTTCGCCCCGGGTGACGGTCGAGAAGCCGGCGGACTTCTTCACCGCGGCCGAGGCCGAGTACCGGCGTGTGCCGGTGTGGCTGGGCGAGCTGTACCTAGAGCTGCACCGGGGCACGTACACCTCGCAGGCGCGGACCAAGCAGGGCAACCGGCGCAGTGAGCACCTGCTGCGGGAGGCGGAGCTGTGGGCGGCGACCGCCGCGGTCAGGACCGCCTTCCGCTACCCGCACGAGGAGCTGGACCGGATCTGGAGGACGGTGCTGCTGCACCAGTTCCACGACATCCTGCCGGGTTCGTCCATCGCCTGGGTGCACCGCGAGGCGGAGGCCACGTACGCCCGGATCGCCGAGGAGCTCGAATCCGTGATCGGGGCGGCGCAGCGGGCGCTCTCCGGTTCGCCGGACGAGGGCGGCACGGTCGTCTTCAACGCGGCTCCGCACGAGCGGTCCGGGATCGCTGCGGGCGGCGCGGCGCTCGCCGCGAATCGGCCCGAGGAGCCGCGGGCGCCGATCGTGGTCGAGGCGGTCGACGGCGGCTTCCGGCTGGACAACGGGCTGTTGCGGGTGACGGTGGACGCCCGGGGGCTGGTGGTCTCGGTGGTCGACCTGGTGGCCGGCCGCGAGACGATCGCACCGGGCTGTGCGGCGAATCTGCTCCAGGTCCATCCGGACCTGCCCAACCACTGGGACGCCTGGGACGTCGACGCGTTCTACCGGAACACGGTGACCGATCTGACCGGGGTGGAGGCGGTGCGGCGCGTCGGTGACGGGGTCGAGGTGGTGCGCGCCTTCGGGGCGTCCCGCGTCACGCAGGTGCTGTCGCTGCCGCCGGGCGCCCGGCGGCTGGACATCGACACCGAGGTCGACTGGCACGAGCGGGAGAAGTTCCTGAAGGCGGCGTTCCCGATCGACGTGCGGGCCGAACACTCCACGGCGGAGACCCAGTTCGGGCACGTTCGGCGGCCGACGCACACCAACACCAGCTGGGAGGCGGCGAAGTTCGAGATCTGTGCCCACCGGTTCCTGCACGTCGGTGAGCCGGGCTGGGGCGCGGCGCTGGTCAACGACTCGACGTACGGACA
Source organism: Streptomyces sp. CB01580 (assembly GCF_001905795.1). GTDB lineage: Bacteria > Actinomycetota > Actinomycetes > Streptomycetales > Streptomycetaceae > Streptomyces. Next base: position 134,485 of record NZ_LIXJ01000010.1, on the reverse strand, counting down.
CGATGTGACGCGCACGGTCCGGGAGGACGGCGGCACCACGACGACGGTGCGGCTGTCGCTGCTGCGGGCCCCCCGCTATCCCGACCCGGAGACCGACCAGGGGGTGCACCGCCTGCGGTACGCGCTGCTGCCGGGTGCGACGGTCGGTGACGCGGTGCGCGAGGGCTGGTGGTTCAACCTGCCCGAGCGCCGGGTGCCGGGGAGCGCCGCGGTGGTGCCGCTGGTCTCCGTCGACGACGACGCGGTGGTCGTGACGGCGGTGAAGCTCGCGGACGACGGGAGCGGGGACGTGGTGGTCCGGTTGCACGAGGCCCACGGCGGGCGTGCCTCGGCGCGTCTGACGACGGGCTTCGCCCTGGCCGGCGCAGCCGTCACGGACCTGCTGGAGCGTCCACTCGCCGACACGTCCGACGGGTCCGGGGCGGCCTCGGCGGAGGGCGACGGGGTGCGGCTGCGGCTGCGGCCGTTCCAGATTCTGACGCTGCGGCTGACGCCGGGCGACGACGCGTGAGGGCGCGGGGCGGGTGCGGGGCGCCGCGCACCCGCCCCGTAGGCTCTGTTCCATGAACGCTGGGGGGCCTGTGCGCCGTGTGATCGACGACCGCTTCGAACTGGTGAACAGGCTGGGCAGCGGCGGCATGGGCATGGTGTGGCGCGCCCGTGACCTCGCGTTGCACCGCGACGTGGCGCTCAAGGAGGTACGGCCCCCGGACCCCGCGCTCGCGGAGAACGACCCGGAGTCGGCCCGGATGCTGCGCGAGCGGGTGCTGCGCGAGGCCCGGGCGCTGGCCCGCCTCGACCACCCGGGTGTGGTCACGGTCCATCACATCGTCGACGGCGGCGAACACGCCTACCCGTGGATCGTGATGGAGCTGGTGCCGGGCATGTCGCTGGCCGAGCGTCTGGCCGAGGGCACGCTCACCCCCGTCGAGGCCGCCCGGCTGGGCCGCGGGGTGCTGTCCGCGCTGCGCGCCGCCCATGCCGCGGGCATCCACCACCGCGACGTCAAGCCCGCCAACGTCCTGCTGCGGCCGGACGGCAGCCCGGTGCTCACGGACTTCGGTATCGCGGCGATCCGTGAGTCCACGAGTCTGACGGCGACCGGCTCCATCATCGGATCGCCCGACTACATGGCGCCCGAGCGGATCCGGGGCGAGGAGGGCGATCCCTCGTCGGACCTGTGGTCGCTCGGGATGATGCTGTACGTGGCCGTCGAGGGCCGGCATCCGCTGCGCAGGGCGACCACGCTGGCCACGCTGGCCGCCGTGCTCGACGAGGAGATCCCGCCGCCCCGGCGGGCCGGTGCGCTGGCCCCGGTGCTGACCGCGTTGCTGACCCGGGACACGGCCGCGCGGCCGGGCCCGGAGGAACTGGACCGGATGCTGGAGGCGGTCGCCTCCCCGGTGGACGCTCCGGTCGCCTCCCCGGCGGCCGGGCCGGCGGACGAGCCTCCCGCCCCGCCCCGTGCCTCCGTGCCGCCGCAGGACGCGGTGCCGCCCGGTCACCGGCCGGGCGGCCCGACGACCGTGCTGCCGACCACCGCGTTGCCTCCGTCCGCCGTTCCCGAGCCTCCGCGTCCCGCGCCGCTGGGCGAGCACGAGGTCCGCAGCCGGGTGCGCCGGAGCCGGGCCGTCGCGCTCTCGACGGCTCTCGCGGGGACCGCTCTGACCGGTGCCCTGGTGTGGGCCCTGCTGCCCGCCCCGGACACGAAGGCCACCGGCGACCCCGCGTCCGTCCGGCACCACCCCTCCGACGGCCCTGCGTCCGTCGCGCCGAAGCAGACGCGACAGGAGACGAAGGACACGGCGGAGCCCCAGGAGGGGCGAAAGGGTGACCTGCTGACGCCGGACGGGGCCCGGTCCGTCATCGCCGCGCTCGAACGGACCACGGGCGACAGCCGGATCACCTCCTTCTCGCTGTACGAGGAGTTCGCGCGGATCGAGGCTCCGGTGAAGGCCGACAAGAACCTGTACGACGTGTACACGTACCGGGAAGGCAAGGTGACCCGTGACCGGGCCGGCGGCACGCTCATGCCGAACGACAAGGTGGTGGATCTGAGGAAGTACGACTGGGACGTGCTCCCGGCGCTGATCCGCCGTGCGGACAAGGAACTGGGGATCGCCGAGCCGACCAGCCACTACGTGAACATCGATCCGGCCTCGCCGTTCGACGGCTACCAGCCGACGATCAGCGTCTATGTCTCCGACGAGTACGGCGGCGCGTATCTGCGGGCCGACGTGCGCGGCAAGGTGCTCAAGCAGTACCCGCGCGGCGGCTGACCGGCGCCGCCTCCGGCCCGTCCGCCCCGGCGCGCACCCGGCCCGCGCGGCGGGCGGGGTCAGCCCAGCACGCGTACCAGCACCAGCAGCACGGCCGCGAACGCCGCGCTCGCCACGAAGGTCCACAGGCCGGCCGGCGACGCGGCGACGCTCTGCTTCACCACGGCGGGCGGGGTGACGATGTTCGCCCGGGCCAGCCATTCGCGCGGCGGGTTGTCGGGGATGACGACCCGCCAGGGCTGCTCGGGGTCGTACTCGACGACCCCTCTGGGCCGGTGCAGCAGTCCCTGCACATCGAGCGGGTGCCGGACCTGGATCCGGTACGCGGGCAGCCCGTCGGGCACCACGGTCAGGTCGAAGGCGAACACGGACTCCAGCGACTGCCCGTCGCGCGCGAGCCGTCCGGTCCGTGTGTCGACCGCCCTCACCCCGTGGACCAGAGCGGGGGCGAAGGCGCGCGGGCCGCCGGGGCGCAGTCCGCGGACGAGGATGTCCGACCGCGACGGCTCGCCCACCTTGCCGAACACCACCAGGGCCAGGGCAGACGCGGGGACGCCGAGCAGCAGGAGCCAGCGGGGTCCGTCGAGGGCACCGTGCACGAGCGCGGCGAACGCGAGCCCCGCGGCGACCACGGACAGCAGACTGAACGCGGTGAGGAACCGGCGGAGGGAGGACAGCGGTCGGTTCATGCGGGGCTCGTCACCTTTCGGCGGGAGACGGCGACCCTGGTGCGGGCGGGGTCGCCGGGGCGGTCGACGTCGTACACGGCACGGACGTCGCGTTGCAGAGCGACGCGTTCCACCACCACGGGAACCCGGTGGCGCACCCCGGCCGCGTCGTCGAACACCACCACGGCCTCGCCGTACTTGCCGCCCGCCGACCGCCAGCCCTCCAGCACCGCGTCGGCCGTGGCGCAGCGGCGGGAGAGACGGCGCAGTCCCGCGGTGCGGCGCAGGCTCACGGCGGCACCCCACCAGGCGGCGAGGCAGCCCGCCCCGGCGACGGTCCACAGGAACGTGAGCCACGCGGAGACGGACAACTCCATGAACGGGAAGAAGATGTGGAAGGAGGTGGTGGAGTCGTGGTCGACGCGGCCCTCCGCCAGCGCGTCGTACCAGCCCGCGATGGCGGCGACCGCGCTGAGCGCGACCATCGCGCCGGGCGTGGCGCGGTGCAGGAACCGGGCGGAGAGCAGACCGAGGACGACGGCCGAGCCCAGCCCGACGATCGGGGCCGCCGACGCGAACTGGTCGCTGCCGCAGCTGCCCGTCCCGTCGCAGGTCCACCTCACACCGGCCGCCTCGTTGCTGGCGATGTACCAGACCATCCAGACCTGCCACGCCATCAGCAGACAGGCGGTGGCCCGCATCATCTGCCCGTAGGCCCTCTGCCGCACTGTCCGCCCCTGGTCGTCGCCGGTCACGGGGCCACGACGGGCCCCGGTGGACCATACATGTGCCGTCCAGTACCTGTCCGTGATCCACACCACCCCGACCGGCCCGGAGGGGAGCGGCGAACTCCCCGGCGGGGCCCGTCGGGGTGGCGTGTCGGCGGGCCCGGTCGGGCCCGCCAGGGGATCAGTGGGTGCGGTAGGCGTCGACGAGGGTCTGGGTGAGCGTGTTCCCCGCGGTGTCGGTCAGCTCCGCGCGCAGCGAGACGCCTGTGCCCGCGCGGGGGTTGCGGATCGTCAGGGCGCCGCGCTCGACCGGGACGCGGGTCCAGGTCGTGCCGCCGTCCGTGGAGTACGCGTACAGGGCGGAGCGGACGCGTCCGCCGTCGGCGGCGCCCAGGACGGTGACGGGGACCCGCAACTGGGCACCGGCCGCGGCCGTGCCGGTCGGGCTCAGCTCGGGCGAGAACCGCACGACGCTCACCGGCACCGGGACCGGGCCGGTCGTGGTGCCCGAGGTGAAGGTCCATGACGCGCTCACGCGGGTGGCGGTTCCGGGTGCGCCGCCGCGGTTCACCGTGCTGGTGATCCGGTAGGCCGCGCGCCCCGGGGGCACGGTGAACGAGGCGCGCCGGGGGTCGCCGGTCCGCTTCCCGATCAGCACCCCGTCGCGGTGCAGGGTGGTGGTGGCGGTCTCGTGCGGCGGCTCCGACGGGACGTGGCCGTCCCCGTCGGCCAGCATCGGGACGTCGAGGGTCAGTTCGTCGCCGTCGCGGACCACGCCGGGCCGGTCGGTGAGGGTGGGGCCGAAGACGGCGTTGTCGAAGGTGTGCGTGGTCGTCCTCCCGGCCCGGACGGCGATGCGGTCGGCGGAGTAGCGGTTGCTCTCGGCGCCGGGGGTGTCGGGGACGGTGTAGGTGAGGTCCCAGGTGCCGCGTTCGGGCGTCACGAGATAGGTGAGGGTGCCGGGGGCCGGCAGGGACCGGGACCCGCCCATCGCCAGGCCGGTCGGCTTGATGTCCACGGAGGCGCTCTGCCGGGTGCCCGGCCGGGCCGCCGCGTCGATCCGCACTGTGGCCAGTTCGGCGGCGGAGGGGTGGCGGACGAGCCCGGTCAGGGCGCGGCTGCCGGTGCCGGTGTGGCCGAGCGCGTAGCCGACGGTGCTGCCGGTCCAGTAGGAGTCGTACCACTGCTTCACGGATCCCGGCTCGGCGTCGGGGCCCAGGTGGGCGACGCGCAGCGTCGGGGTGTACTTGACCAGGTTGATGTCCCGGGTGACGCCGTCGTGCGTGACCTCGACGAACATGGCACCGCCCTGGAAGGTGGCGGTGCTGTCGGGCGGGCTGACGTCGACGGGGGCGGCGGTCCGGGCGTCGACGGTGACGGTGGTGTCGTGGTCGAGGTCGAGGCGCGGCTGGATGATCCAGTCGGTGCTCCTGCCGTCGGTGTCGGTCAGCTCGCTGTTCAGCAGGTAGCGGCCGCGCGGCAGGCGCACGGTGGTCGTGCCGGAGGCGTCGTGCGGCCGGACGGACGTGTCGGCGCCCGGTCCGGAGATCCCGGTGACGGCGGTCTCGTAGTCGTCGGTCGGCCGGCCGTCGCGGCCGAGGTGAACGATGGTCAGGGCGTACGTGGTCGGCTGGGCGGCGAGGGCGGCGGTGTCCAGCGCGGGGGTGGCGGCGCCGACCAGGACGACGGCGAGGGCCAGGTTCCGCAGGACGCGGCGGCGGGGCACGGAAGAAGTGTTCACGATCTGCACTGCGCCGACGGGAGCGGGAGTTCCCGTGACCTGAGTCACATGGGGCGGGACGGCCCTTCGGTGCGCATGTGACGCAGGTCACCGGAACCGCGGCAACGGAAGTGGCAGAGCAGAGTGTGGAAACACTCATGAGGAATCGCCTCCGCCACGGGGACCGCGACGCCCTGGGAGAGCTGTACGACGAGCACGCCCAGGTGCTGTACCGCTATGCGCTGCGGGTGACGGGCGACTGGGCCGAGGCCGAGGACGTCGTCTCGGTGACCTTTCTGGAGGCGTGGCGCGGCCGGGAGGGACTGCGCCCCGAAGGGGACAGCCTGAGACCGTGGCTGCTGGGCATCGCGACCAACGTCATGCGGCGCGACGCACGCGCGCGGCGGCGTCGTGACATCGCGCTCGCCCGGGTCCCGGAGCGCGGTTCGGTGCCGGACTTCGTGGACGATCTCGTCACGCACCTCGCGGACACCGAGCAGCTGCGTGCCGCGCACACCGCGCTGGCCCGGCTGCGCCCCCGTGACCGCGAGGTCTTCACCCTCGTCGTCTGGGCCGGGCTGGACTACGAATCGGCGGCCGAGGCGCTCGGTGTGCCGGTGGGAACCGTCCGGTCGCGCCTGTCCCGCGCCCGTGCCCGGCTGCGCGAGCTGACCGACGCCGAGGCCCGCACCGCCCGCGCGCGGACGGTGCGGGGCATCGCCGGACGGCTCCGCGCGCGCAGGAGCGGTCCTCTCCCCTCCGTCCCCGACCGGCCCTCTCCGGCCCGCCTTTCCGCGGCCCGTCCTCTGACCCAGGAGAAGCTCTGATGAACACCGCACCGTGGCGTCGTACCGACCACCGGTCCGAGGAGATCGACCGCCCTGACCTCACCGGTCCGCTGCCCCCTCCCCCGGTCCCCGGCCTGTCCCCGGACCGGGAACTGCTGCTGCGGGAGGCGCTGTTGCGCGAGGCCGCCCGGAACCGTGCGCCCGGTGGTGCCGGTGCCCGGGCCGCGCGTCCGCGCCGGCATCCGGCCAGGTTCGCGGTACCGGCGCTCGCCTGCGCCCTGGCGGCCGTCGGCGTGGTGGCGCTGGACCTTCCGGACCGCGGCGCCGCGCCGGTCGCAGGACGGCACGCCGCCGCGCCCGGGGCGGACCGGCTCCTCGACCGGGTCGCCCTCGCCGCCGCCCGGACGCAGCGGCCCGCGGTCCGCGCCGATCAGTTCGTGTACGTCGAGAGCAGGGTCGCGTACGCCGCGCAGAGCGCCGGCGGCGGACCGGTGACGATGCCTCCGGCGCACCGGCGGCAGGTGTGGTCGTCCGCCGACGGAGGCCGCGCCGGTCTGCTGCGCGAGGAGGGCGGGCCCGATACCCGGCTCGGCGCCGACGCGCCGGTCCACGGCCTCGACCACCGGGGCGCGACGCCGGGAACGGAAGCCTCGCGCGCGGCGGGCCCGTCGGTCACCGAGCCCACCCACCGGTTCGTCGCGTCGCTGCCCACGGACCCGGACGCGCTGCTGGAACTGATCCGGCACGAGACCCGGGGACAGGGCCGGGACCCGGACCAGCGGGCGTTCACCGCGATCGGCGAGCTGCTGGCCGAGACCTGGGCGCCGCCCGCGGTGGAGGCCGCGCTGTACCGGGCCGCCGCGCGGATCCCCGGTGTCACGGTGGTCCGGACGGCGGCCGACGCGGCGGGGCGCGAGGGCGTCGCCGTCGCGCGCACGGCGTACGGGCAGCAGACGCAGTGGGTCTTCGACCGGACGACGTACGCGTTCCTCGGCGAGCGCACGGTGCTGACCCGGGCCGGGGACGCGGGCCCGGCCGGGACCGTCGTCGGCGCCTCGGCGGTCCTGGTCAGGGCCGCCGTCGACCGCGCGGGCGAGCTCCCCGCGCCGGGGGCGGCGTAGGGCCCGGGGCGCCGCACGCGTCCGGGCCCCTCAGCGGACCCGCCGGAGGATCCGCGGCACCCAGCGGAGCTGAGCGGCCTCCTGGAACATGGCCCCGCCCTCGTGTCCGTTGAACGGGTACACCTCGATCTCCTTCTCGCCCCGGTACGCGTTGTGCGCGGCGAAGACCGTGGAGGGCGGGCAGGTCTGGTCCTGGAGCCCGACGGAGAACAGCGCGGGAGCACCGCTCCGTGCGGCGAACGACACCCCGTCGAAGTACGACAGGGTGCGCAGGACCCGCTCCTCCTTGCCCCGGTGCATCCGCAGGTACCGGGCTATCTCGGCGTACGGGTCGGCGTCGGTGAGCGTGACGGCCCGTTCGAAGTGGCAGAGGAACGGCACGTCGGCGGCGACGGCCGCCACGTCCGGGACCAGCGCGCCGACGGCGAGGGCGATGCCGCCGCCCTGGCTTCCGCCGAGCACGACCGTGCGGGCGGGGTCGGCGAGCGGGTGGGAGCGGGCCGCCTCCACGGCGCGCACGGCGTCGGCGTGGACACGGCGGTAGTAGTACCGCTCCGGGTCCTCGATGCCGCGGGTCATGAACCCGGCGTGGGAGGGGCCGGAGCCGACCGGGTCGGGGGTGTCCCCGACGTTGCCGCCGCCGCCCTGGCCGCGTACGTCCATGACGAAGTGGGCGAAGCCCGCCAGCGGCCACAGGCCCCAGCAGTGCGGGAGGCTGCGCCCGCCGTTGTAGCCGTGGAACTGGACGACGAGCGGGAGCGGGCCCTCGGCGTGCGCGGGCGCGCTGAACCAGCCCCTGACCGGGTGGCCGCCGAAGCCCGCGAAGGTGGTGTCCCAGGTGCGCAGCCCGGTCAGCCCGGTCCCGACGGGCTCGAAGGAGACCGCGGGGTCGTGGGCGCGGGTCTCGGCCAGGGTCTTCGCCCAGAAGTCGTCGAAGTCGTCCGGCTCGTCGATCCGTGGCCGGTAGTCGCGCAGTTCGTTCAGCGGCAGGTCGAACAGGGCCATGGGTGGTCTCCTCACGGTGGGTCGGGAAGCGGTGGGGCGGCCGACGGTGGAGCGGGAGGTGTCGGAGATGGAGCGGCGGGGCCGGGCGCTGTCAGGTGCGCCCGGCCCCGCCCGTTCGGGGAAGGGATCAGTCGGTCAGCTGGACGGCCCGCAGGCCGGCGGCGCTCTTGGAGTTGTTGGCGATGGACCCGCCCCACTCGGTCCAGCCGCGGGCGCGTCCGTCGTTGTCGCTGTCGTTGACGACGAAGCCGAGTCCGATGGACGCGGCCGGCTTGCCGGCCAGACCGAGCGAGGCCCACGGCACCGTCACCGTGTAGCGGGTGGTGGTGCCGTCGCGGGTGATGACGGCGGTGGCCCCCGGGGTCGGGCCGGCGGACTGTCCGGCCGGTGCCCGCCAGGTGTACACCTGCGGCTTGCCGCCGACGAGCGAGGCGCCGACCTCGACGTACTGCTTGCTGCGGCCCGGCGCCCGGGGGGTGACGGCGAACTGGATGCTGTCGCCCTGCCACATGTTCTCGGCGGTGGTGGCGGGCTGGGCCAGGACGTTGTCGGTGATCGCGCCCTTGAACACGATTCCGGTGTCGGTGTACTGCGGCCGGACGGTGCCGGACAGGTCGGCCGCGCCGTTGTATCCGCCCTTGTAGCTCACGGAGCCGTCGGCGATGACGTCGATGGGGGTGGTGGTGTCGGTGCCGGCCGGCTGCACGGCGCCCCAGCCGTTCCAGGCGCCCACGGCGGTCCTGGCGCCGTCGGGGGTGTTGAGGTGGGCGGCCGTCCAGTAGCGCTTCCACTGCTTGATGTTGCGCGCGTCCACGGTGTACGAGGTGCTGGACCCGGCGCCGACCTTGATCGGACCGTCGACGGTGCCCCGGTCCACGTAGTTGGTGCCCTCGTTCACCTGCCAGTCCAGCTTGGTGAGTTCGAGCGGGCTGTGGGCGCGGTTGTTGGTGACGGTGACCTCGAGCGCGGCGGCGAACGGTGCCGCCTGCTTCACCACCGGGTCGAAGGTGACCTGGGTCGGTGGCACCACCTCGGTTTCGGAGGTCAGGCGGGCGAGGTTCACCGGCCCGAGCCCGACCGTGCCGCTCACCGTGCGCGGGCCGGTGAGGGCCGAGGTGGGCAGCTGGACGTTCTGGCGGACGACCTTGCCGGGCACGGCGGTCACCCGGTACTTCTCCCCGGCGATCCGGAAGTCGTAGCGCAGCGGCAGCGTCCGGCCCTTGGTGCCGTCCACCTGGAGCACCGCGTCGACGCTCTCCTCGGTGTTGGAGTGCTGCGGCAGCCGGAGGGAGAACACGGGCCCGCTCACGGCCTCGACCGCGCTGACCGCGCCCTTGACGTACAGCACCGTGCCGTCGATGCCGAGCTGCACCTTGCCGCCGACCGGGAGGTACGTCTTCTCGTGGCCCATCTGGTCGGTGACGGTGACCGGGCCACTGGCGGTCAGCTCGGCCGTTCCCGGTGTCGCGGCCGTGGTGTAGAGCGCCCGGACGGTGTCGGTTCCGGTGCCGAAGCGGTACGAGCGGACGTCGGCGGAACCCGTGTCGTCACGGCCCGCGTAGGCGCGGCCCGCGAGCTGTCGGATCAGGACGCCCTCGGTGACCACGGACGGCTTGGGCTGCCAGGCCTTGATCTCGGCGGTGGGCCGCTCGAAGGCGCCGAAGTTGTGTTCCTTGTTGGTGGCATCGGTGCCGTCGTTGGTGAGGTCGTACCAGTAGTAGCGGTTGACGCCCGAGGCGAAGGAGAAGATCTGGGCGCGCGGCACGTACGCGGCCTGCTGAGCGGGGGTGACGCCGTCGCTGTGGGTCGGGTAGCCGTTCTCGGTGATCCAGAGCGGGAAGTTCTTGCCGCCCGCCGCGTCCAGGTCGGCGCGTACCTGCGGCAGTTTCTCCAGCGCGGTCTCGGGCGGGTTCGGGTAGCCGTAGTGGTGAACGCTGAGCGCGTTCATGTAGTTCAGGCCACCGATCGCGTACAGCCGCTTCAGCCAGTCGGTCTGGAGACCGGCCAGGCCGCCGCCGACGACGGTGGCGTCCGGGACCTTGGCGTGCACCTTGCCGTAGCTCGCCTTGAGCAGCTCGAGGTAGCAGTCGGCGGTGATGCCGCAGGTGCCGTTGTTGAAGCCGGTGGAGTTGTACTCGTTGTAGATCTCGATTTCCTTCGAGGACTGCTGGTACTTCTCCACCGCGGCGGCGGTGAAATTCCCGTAGGCCTCGAGCGCCTCGTCGGAGGCGGGGGTCCGGTTGCCGTCGTAATGGGGGTTCCGGTAGCCGGAGATGGGCAGGGCGGTCAGTCCCTGCGACTTGGCGTACGGGATGTGCTGGTCGGTGGAGTAGCTGCTCCAGGAGTACGTGCCGGGGGTCTTCTCGATGGCGCCCCAGTTGATGTCGGAGCGGATCCCGTGCATGCCCATCAGCCCGACCGAGCGCAGCAGCTTCTGGTCGTCGCCGTCGTTCCACCCGTAGTGGATGCCCGTGCCGAAGCGCACGTCCCGCTGTTCCGCGCCGGTCAGCGCGGTCAGCACGCCGAAATTCGCGGTCCGGGTGGTGGTTCCGGCCGTGGCCCGGAGCGTGTAGTGGCCGCTGCCGAGTTGTGCGACGTCGACGGTGGCGGTGCCGCCCGACACCGGTGCGGTGCCGGAGGCGGCGGTCAGGCCCTGGTCGTCGACGGCCTTCCAGGCCACCGACGCCTGGTCGGAGGCGAGCGTGATCTTCGCCTGTCCCTTGATGAAGAGGAGGTCGGGCGAGGTGACGGTCAGGGTGCCGGCCGCGTGGGCGACCGGGGCCGTACCGGGCAGGGGCGCGGCCACCAGCAGGCAGCCGAGCAGGGCGGCGGCCGTGCCCCATGCGGCGGGCCGCGCGACGCGGCCCCCTATTCTGGCCGGTGCCAGGGGACCTGGCCGGATCGTGCCGTTCTGTTCCATCGAGGCAACCTCTCGATCGGATCGGCGCGGTGCTTCCTTGGGGTTCCCGGGTGGTGTGCTCCGTCGGCCGTAATCCGGCGGAGCACACCGGTCCTGAGCCGTCGGCGCGCACCGCTGCCGCCGCCGGCCGGCGCGGACCCGGTCCGCGCCCGTTCCCGGGTGGTGCTCATCCCTTGAGGCCGGTGAAGCCTCCCCCGCCGCGTACGATCTGCCGCTGGAAGATCAGGAACAGCACGACCGGGGGCAGGATGGCGAGCAGCATCCCGGCGATGAGCAGCGACTGTTCCGCCGTTTCCGCGAGGCGCGGAAGAGCGGCGGAGATCGGCTGCTTCTCGGTGTCCGAGATGACGATCATCGGCCAGAGGAAGTCCTTCCAGGAGTTCATGACCGTCAACAGGGTCACCACCGCGAGGATCGGCCGCGACATGGGCAGCACGATCCGGCGGAAGATGATCAGTGGGCCCGCGCCGTCGACCTTGGCGGCCTCGAACAGCTCGCGCGGGATGCCGTCGAAGAACTTCATCACGATCAGCACGGTGAAGGCGCTGGCGGCGTGCGGCAGCCAGACCCCCCACGGGCTGTTGGCGAGCGAGATGCCGAGGCCCGGCAGGTCGAGCACGGTGAGGTAGAGCGCGACCAGGGAGATGGATCCGGGGATGAAGAGGGTGGCGAGCACCATCCAGCGCACGGGCGCCGCCCACCTGGGGCGCAGCACGGACAGGACGTACCCGCCGGTGGTGGCGACGAGGAGGTGTGCGAGGACGGAGCCGGTGACCAGGACCACGGTGTTCCAGAGGTACTGGCCGACCTGGAGTTCGTTCCAGGCGCGGGAGAGGTTCTCCCACTGCGCGTGGTCGGGCCACAGGGCCAGCGGGTCGCGCAGCAGCTCCTGGGTCGGTGAGACGGCTCCCTTGAAGGTCCAGTACAGGGGCGCCGCGCCGAAGGCGAGCAGCAGCAGGAAGGTGAGGCCCTGGACGGAGCCGAGCGAGACGCGCACGGAGGTCCGTCGCCGGTCGGCGCGGGAGACGAGTCCGCGTCCGCTCTCCTCGGGGCGGTTGCCGCGGCGGATGCGCAGGGGTGTCTGTACGGCCATCAGTTGCTCCAGCTCCTCGTCGCCCGCAGATAGATCGCCGAGAGCGCGCCGAGCACGAGGGCCAGCAGCACGCTGAGCGCGGTCGCGGCTCCGAAGTCGCCGTTCTGGAAGGCGTAGTTGTAGATCAGCATCAGGACGGTGACGGTGGAGTCCTCCGGGCCGCCGTCCGTCATCACGAAGGGTTCGGTGAAGACCTGGAGGGTGCCGATGATCTGGAGCAGCAGCATGATCAGGACGACGCCGCGCAGGGACGGCAGGGTGATGTGCCAGACCCGGCGCCAGATGCCCGCGCCGTCGATCTCCGCGGCCTCGTACAGTTCGGTGGGCACGGAGCCCAGCGCCGCCAGGTAGATGATCACGGTGGAGCCGAACCCGGCCCAGGTGGACTCCAGGACGATGGACAGCATCGCGGTGTCGGTGGACTGGAGCCAGGGGTACGGGCCGAGGCCCACGTGGGCCAGCAGCTGGTTGAACAGGCCGCCGTCCGGGTCGTAGAACACCTTCCAGAGCAGGACGGAGACCACCGGGGGGACCGCCACCGGGAGGTAGGCGAGGATGCGGAACAGCGTGCCGCCGCGCCGCAGTTCGGCGATGAGCACCGCGAGGAAGAGCGGCAGCGGGAATCCGATCACCAGGGCGAGCACCGCGAACAGCGCGGTGTTCTTGACCGCCGTCCACAGCAGCGGGTCCTCCAGCACGTGCCGGAAGTTGTCCAGGCCCACCCAGGTGGCCGGGCCGATCAGGTTGGTCTGCTCGAAGCTGAGCCGGACGCTCTGGACGATCGGCCACCAGGAGAAGTAGGCGAAGCACAGCACCATGGGCAGGCCGAACAGGATGGTGCTGATCCCTCCCTGCCCGGCCCAGCGGACGAAGCGCTCCACCGTGCGGGCGCGCCGCGAGGGGGCGGTGCGCGGCGGCTCCGGCGGGGTCCGTGCCGGCTCCGCGGGGTCGTCGTCACCACGCTGTTCGTTCGTCCGGTCCTTGTGGGTGCGGTTCCCGGCGGGCGCCGCAGGCACGTGCGACCTGCTCATGGACCTCTCCTCGCCTCTCCTCGTGCTGTGCTCGGTTCCGACGTGCCGGGCACGTCTCAGTGCTGCGCCCGTTCCACCTGGGACTCGACCTGTGCGGCGGCCTTCTTCAGCTGCTCGGCCGGGTTCGCGTCCTCGCGGGTCAGCACCGCCTGCACGGCGCTGTCGAGGGCCTTGTACACGTTCTGCGCCTCCACCGGCGGCTCGATGACCAGGTCGAACTCACCGAGGGCCTTGCTGTAGGGGGTGAAGTGTTCGACGGGTACGTTGGCCTGCTTGGCGACCGCCTCGTCGACCGGGCCGGCGACGGCGGGCTCGTAGAACGGGACGGCCGGCACGCCGATGATGGCGCCGTCCTTCTTCTTGGCGGCGGCGTCCCGCTCCGCGAGGGCGGGGTCGTACTTGGCGGAGAGGTAGTAGAAGTCGATGAACTTCGCGGCCGCCTCGCGCTGTCGGGGGGTTGCTCGGGGGCTGATCACGGCGATGGTGCCGCCGGCCAGGGTCCGCTTGGCGGTGCCGTCGGTGGGCATGGCGGCCAGTCCGACGGCCCCGGGGTCGCCCTTGTACTGCTGGACGTGGTGGTTGACGGAGCTGGGCCCGGCGATCGTCATGCCGATCTTCCCGGCCGAGAAGTCCTTCTCCACGTCGGTCATGTTGCGCAGTTGGTTCCTGCCCATCGAGTCGTCCGCCCAGCGCATCCGCTTGAGCATGTCGAGGGACTTCTCGGCGCCGCTGCCGGAACGGTCGAAGGTGTTGGCCCACTTGCCGCCGGACTCCTCCTGCATGGAGTCGCCGAAGGAGTACGCCATGGCGGTGAGCATCCAGCCGCCGGTGTTCTCCTTGGTCATCTGGGCGTAGCCGGTGGCGCCGGTCTTCTCGGAGATCGCCCTGGCCGCGGCACGGACCTCGGTCCACGTGACGGGCGGCTTGTCGGGGTCGAGCCCGGCCTTGCGGAACAGGTCGCGGTTGTAGAGCAGTCCGAGGGCGTATTCCTCGGTGGGTATGCCGTAGATCTTGCCGTCCAGGCCCTTCGCGCTGCCGAGGGCGACCTGGTTGAAGTCCTCACTGTGCTTGAGCTTCTCGAAGTCCTCGGTGAGGTCGGCCACCTGCCTGCGCTTGATCAGGCCCGACATCTCCGTCAGCGGCACCCGGACGATCGTCTCCAGGCTGCCGCCGCCGACCTTGGTCTGGAAACTCTGCTGGTCGTACTGGTACTCGTTCGTCTTGATCCTGATCCCGGGGTTGGCCTTCTCGAACTCCGCCACCCGCGCATTGAAGATCTTGACCGCGGCCGCGTTGGTGGCCGGCGGGCGCCCGGAGACGGTGATGGTCACCTTGCCGTCGGCGGCGGTGTCGTCGCCGGAACCGGAACACGAGGCAAGCGCGCAGACGAGCGCGCCCGCGGTGACGCCCGTCATGGCGATGCGCAGGGAGGGTCTCATCGGGGACTCCATTCAGGACAGACCGGAACTGGCCGGAAAGCGTTTTCCAGCCGGGGTCACCTTGCACCGCTCGATATCGTCGCGTCAATGGGTCAGGACAGGTCTTCCGCCCCCGATTTCTCCACGCGGCCCTTGCCGGAGGGTGACCCTCGGCTTAGCCTCTGGAAAACGCTTCCCAAGCGTTGCCGGAGATCGTCGGACGGACGATCGCGAGCTGGAGGACATCCCGTGCACCCTGTCTGGTCGGCCGCCGAGTACGACCGCGCCCTGCTGCGAGCGGCCCTTTCCGGGGGCGACCGCCACTGGGACCCCGAGGCGAACCTGTTGCAGGTCGAAGCCCCCTACAACCCCATCCACACCCACATCAAGGGTGGTCTCGCACACCCCACCCGCAACTCCCTGCAGTACGCGCTGCTCCTGCTGGAGCGGGGTGCGGCGGGCGACAACGAGCGCGCCCACGCCGCGATCCTGCGGGTCGCGGAGCTCCAGGACCGGTCCGAGGAGAGCCCGACCTACGGCATCTGGGGCTATTACGCCGAGGAGCCGGCGGCAAAGATGGACCCGCCGGACTGGAACTGGGCGGATTTCCTCGGCATCCAGCTGCTGCTGATCCACGCCCGGCACGGCGACCTCCTGCCGGCACGCGTACGGGACGAACTGCGGGAGTCGGTGCGGCACGCGGCGGCCTCGATCGTCCGCAGGGACGTCCCCATGACGTACACCAATGTCGCCGTGATGGGCACCTTCGTCGCGCTCGCCGCCGGGAAACTCCTCGACGACGAGGCCCTGTTCGCCTACGGCAAGGACCGCATGACGCGGCTGTGCGAGGCGATCGACACCACCGGGAGCTTCACCGAGTTCAACAGCCCGTCCTACTGGGGCGTCGTGCTGCAGACCTTGACGCTGATCCGGGAGCACGTGCGGGACGAACGGGTGCTGGAGCTCAACGACCGGCTGCACGACCGGCTCTGGCTGCACTTCCTGGCCCGCTGGCACCCGCCGACCCGCCAGCTCTCCGGCCCGATGGCCCGCTGCTACAGCAACGATCTCGGCGTTCCGCCGTTCCTGGTGAAGGCGGTGCGCGGGGCGCTGGGCACACCGGAGATCGGCCCGGTCGGCGGGGAGATGTCGATCGGGGTGCACGCCTGTGTCGACTACCGCATGCCCGACTGGGCGGCGGCCCGGCTGGCGGCGCTGGAGGGCGAGCACGAGCACCGGGAGCTGTTCGCCGGATCCGCCCATCCGGAGACCGGGACGACCTGGCTGGACGCGGTCACCACGCTGGGCAGCGTCAACCATCAGGACACCTGGCTGCAGCGGCGCGCGCTGTTCGGGCACTGGGTGCGGCCGGACGGCTCCGCCGGGCATCTGCACGTCCACCTGGTGAAGGACGACGGGGCGGAGGACTTCGACTTCGCCTCGGGCGTCCTGTCCACCGTGCAGAGCGGCCCGCACGTGGCCTGGATGGCGGGCTTCGCCTGCCCGGCGGGCGACCGGCACCACCACCTCGACATGATCGGGCCGGGAGACCGGTTCCGGGCCCGGTCGCTGCGGCTGGTGGTGGACCTGATCGGCGCGCCGCCCGTGCCCGAGGCGATCGAGGTGGAGCGCGGCATCGCACTCGACCTGGGGACGGCGCGGTTGGAACTCCGACTGGCCGGGGGCTCCTTCGGCGGTCGTACGCCCACGGTCGGGCTGGTGCCGCGCGCGGACGGGGCGCGGCTCGAAGTCGTCCTCTTCGAGAGTGCGACCCCGGCCGAGCTGGACTGGGCGGCGGTCGGCGACGCCTTCGCGGCGGGTTCGCTGTCCCTGGTGCCGTCCGACGCGGAGCACGACGGGGGTCCGGGCCCCGAGGTGGCCACGGCCGGTGACCACGCCGAGGTGCGCTGGACGACTCCGCGCGGCAACCGGCTCACGCTGTGCGGCGGCCGGTCGGTGGTGTCCCGCGAGGAGCACGCCGCGCTGTACTCGGCGACGCTCGACGGTGCGGCGCCGCCCTCACCGCGTCTCTCGGATTCGAGGCTGGTGCCGTGAACGGGCCCGTGTCCGAAGAACCGTGCCCGTCCGGCCGCGCCCCGGTCCGCGGTCACGCCCACCCGAGAAGGGACCGAACGCCAGTTGGTGACCGAGTGGCCGGCGCGCGGGCTGCGCCGGCGCAGCTTCTGCTTCCGATCCGGGACCACCGCCGCCTACCTGCCGCAGAAGGCCGTCGGCGGCTGTCAACGTCCTTATGGGGGGCCTCAGTTGTGGCACGCGGCGGACGAGGGTCCGGGCTGGCTGCGGCTCGACTGGGACTCCCCCGTCGTGCTCGGTTCGGTGCGGCTCGTCTTCGACGACGACGTCGACGAGTACCTCAACAACCTGCACCTGCACCGCACACCGTTCGAGATCATGCCGGAGCTGGTACGGGACTACCACGTCGAGGTGCGGGCGGACGGCGCCTGGCAGCGGGTGGCCGAGGAGACGGGCAATCGCAGGCGCCACCGCGTCCACCGGTTCACGCCGCGCTCGGTCTCGGCCCTGCGGGTGCGGGTCGACGCGACGAACGGCGCGCGCCGCCCTCGGATCGTGGCGGTGCGCGCCTGCTCCTGAGAGGTGGCGGAGGTCAGAGGGCGGGGCCCGGCCCGCCGTCGGCGGCGCGGCGTCGGCGGGCCGCCGCGACGAGGCCCACACCGATCAGGGCGGCCACGCCCGCCAGTCCGCCGAGACCGGCCAGGATCAGGGCGCCGGTGCCCATCGACGCAAGGGCCGAGGTGTCGGGGGCCCGGCCCCCCGCGGCCTGCCGGACGAGGTCGGCGACGGCGTCGGGGCGCGACATCATCGCGCTGTGGGAGGCGTCGACCTCGACCGTGTGCGACTTGGCGCGCCGGGCCTCGAAGCGGGCGAGATCCGGCACGACGGCCTTGTCCCCGGTGGCGACGAGCGCCCAGGACGGGATGGTCCGCCAGGCCGCGGCGGTCGCCCTGTCCGTGAACGCGTCCCCGCTGATGGGGCGTTGGGCGGCGGCCAGCCGCGCGGCGGTGTCCGACGGCAGGTCCGCCGCGAGGACTTCGCGGAACCTGTCGGGGTGGACGGACAGATCGGTGCCCTCGGTGCCGTCGGCCTTCTTGAACGGCTTCGGTCTCAGGGCCGAGTTCAGCCGGCCGCCGGGGAACCTCGCTCCCAGGTCGCTCAGCGACTCGCCCTTGTCCGGCATGAACGCGGACACGAACACCAGCGACTTCACCTGCGCGTTCCCCGCGGCGGCGTTGCTGATCACCGCACCGCCGTAGGAGTGACCGACCAGCACTATGGGACCCCGGACGCCTTTCAGCTCGTCGGTCAGATGTGCGGAGTCACCGGCGAGCCCGCGCAGCGGATTGGCCGGGACCACGACCTGGTAGCCGTCGCTCCGCAGTCGCTGCGCCACGCCGTTCCAGCCCGAGGCGTCGGCGAACGCCCCGTGCACCAGCACCACCGTGGGCTTGCCGTCCGCCGGATCGGCGCCGTCGGCGGCCGCGGCGGGTACGGCCGGCGCGGCGATGGCGGCCGCGACCAGGGCCGCGGCGACGGTCCGTCCGCGGCGCCCGGCCGTCCGTGCGCGCGGGGCAGTGGGGGTTGAGGCGGTCATGCTGGTCTCTCTTCGTCGGGGGCGGGGTCGTGAGCCCAGCGTTCCCGGGGTCCGGCCCGGTCGGCGCGACGCGGGAAGCAGCGGAGTGAAACCGGCCGACCGTCCGGGTGAGCGACGGCGGTGCGAGCCGCCGCCCGCCCCGCACCGGTCCGGCATCGGCCCCCGCTTCGTCCGGCTCCGCGCCCGCCCGGTGCCGCCCGGATCGGGACAGCGCCGGATCCCGGCCCGCGGATCCGGTCGGATCCGGATTCAGCGCCGCTCGGACTCGTCGCCTCCGCCCCGCAGTCTGCGGGACACCGCGCGCAGCCAGGGGTGGCGTTCGTGCGCTTGCGCCGAGCGCCGGTCGAGTTCCTTGCCGAGCCGTTCGGTGCGCTTGTCGATGTCCAGCTCGTCCAGGATCCGGTCGACCTCGGCGAGCAGCGCGCCGTGCAGCTGCCACTGGCGGGGGTGTTCCTGGACGTCCTCCAGGAGCAGCCCCGCCACTCGGTCCCTGGTGGTGCGGCCGGCGGCGAGGGCGTGGGCCAGCCGGTCCTCCGCCGCCTCGGCGTTCTCCGCCAGCGGGGTGGTGATCAGCGCCGCGAACGCCTCGACGGCGTCGGCCATCTGCCCGAACAGTTCTCGGAGGGAGTCGGCCACATCGGCGGGGAACAGCGTCTCCTCGGTACGGGCCTTGGCGAGGTCGGTCAGGGTGCGGGACAGCACCCGCAGCACCACGGCGCAGATCTCCAGGGTGTCCAGACCGGTGCGCAGCACGACCCGGTACAGCAGTCCCTGCCGGACACGGGGGTTGAGCGTGAGTCCTTCCTCGGCCTGCCGCAGCGAGGCGTCCACCTCGACGATGTCGTGGTCCAGCCGGCGGGCCTCGTGCAGGCGGTCGGCCGCCCGGGCCACGGGGAGCCGGCCGTGGGCGTCCTCGCCGATCGCGCGGAACATCGCCCCCATCGACGTCGCCAGGCTCTCGATGGAGGCGCCCGCGCTCTGCACCCATACCGGCGGGGCGAAGAGCAGGTTGAACAACAGGCCCACGCCCGCACCGATCAGCGTCTCCTGCACCCGGTCCAGCGCCGTGGAGGCGACCTGTGCGACGCCCAGGACGAGCATCGCGCTGATCGCCACCTCGGGCACGAACTCGTCGACCCGCACCAGTCGTCCGATGATCAGCGAGACGAAGATCGTCAGCCCGAGGCTCCACCAGCTGAGGCCGACCAGGGAGCTGAACACGCCGGCGATGACCACGCCGACGACGACCGAGTTCACCCGTCTGATCCCGGTGGTGAGGGTGGCGTAGAGGGTGACCTGTACGACCAGGAGCGCGGTGAGCGGTGCGGTGAGGGGGGCCGGATGCGGCAGGGTCCACACCGCCACGACATAGGCGATGACGGACGCCGCCGTGGAACGCAGGGTCTGCGCCCCGACGGGCTCGGTCGTGCGCCGGACGAGCTTGATCACGGGCTCGGATACTGCTGGCATCTCATTCCCATGCCCGCTGGTGCGCCGCCGCACCGCACCCGGGTCGCGAACCCCACCGTACGGACGTGCCGGAGGCCGGTGGGGCCCGCGGGCCGTGGTGGCAGCGGTTCAGCCGCGGGGGTCGAGGAGGCCGAGCAGCTGCGCGCAGGTGGCCGTGGACCGCGTCTCGTCGGCCAGTTGCTCGGCCCGGGTCCGGTACGCCGGGTCCTTGAGCACCTGTTCGACGGCGGACCTGATGCGGGAGACGTCGTCGCCGCCGAACGTCACCGTCGTGCCGGCCGAGCCGTTCGCCGGGGTGACGGCGAGCCCGGCGCCCGCCTCGACGACCAGCCCCGCGTTGAACGGCTGGTCGGCGAAGAGCGGGACGCAGACCAGCGGGAGACCGGCCGCCAGCGCGCCGTAGACCGTGCCCGAGCCGCCGTGGCAGACGACGGCACAGGCGCTGCCGAGGACGTCGTCCTGCGGCACCCACCTCTCCACCCGGACGCCGGGAGGCAGGGGTCCGAGGCTCGCCGGGTCGATGCCGCGCCCCACCGTGAGCAGCGCCCGCACCGGCAGTCCGTCCATCGCGTCGAGCAGCGCCCGGAACAGGTCGGGGGCGGTCGGCAGGGCGCCGACCTCGGAGCCGAGGGTGAGGTAGACCAGCGGTTCCTCGCCGTGGTGCCGCCCCTCCGGCGGCGCGGTGTGCGGCCCCGGGACGTGGTAGCGGTGGGTCACGGGGTACGGCGAGGGGTCGAGGGAGGCCGGCAGCCGTGTCAGGTACGGGGAGGACCGGATGCGGTCCGCGAGGCCGGGGCCGTAGCGGTCGAGCGCGGCGTCCAGCATCGGGTCGCCCGCCCGCGCGAACCGGGCGGCGCAGATCGCGACCCGGGCGTGCGGAACGCCGTGGCGTTCGGCGGCCACCACCGACGCCGGCTCGTACGTCTCGTGCAGCACGAGATCGGGGCGCCACTCGCGGCAGGCCTCGTCGAGCGCGGGCAGCAGGGCGTCGGGGTACAGCCGGCCGAACACCTCACGGGTCATCGAGGACACGCCCTCGTCCGGGGGCAGGCGGCGCAACCGGTCCATCATCCGCCGCAGTTCGTCGTCCGGGGGGTTCGCGCCGATGCGGTACGGCTGGGGCCGGGACGCCAATAACGTTTCGAGGCCGGGCGGGGCGACGACGAGGACGTCGTCGCCCCGTGCCGTGCACGCGTCGATGAAGGGAATCAGGGGGCCGAAGTGGCCCGAGCCGCGGGTCGAGGAGAAGAGAACACGCATGGTGCGAGCGTAGGTAGCCCCGGGCCGCTCACACAGGGGCGCTTTCCGCCTCGTTCGGCGCCTTCGGGGCGTGCGCGATGGCGTGATCGGACCGGGCTCGCGCGACGGCGCGGGCCGTGCCGCGCCGTGCGCGTCGGCGCCGTCAGGCCGGTGGGTCCTGCTCGGGGCGCCGGTCCTGCACCTTGGTCCGGTACAGCCAGAGCAGCACGGAGAACACCAGGACGGCGAGCGCCACGCCCAGTTCGGTGTAGCCGCCGTACCCGGTGATGGAGAAGCCGGTGGCGCCCACCACCAGCACCACGGTGAGGAACGCGGCCAGCGCCCAGGCCAGCGGCACGAAGAAGGCGGGCAGCCGGATGGGCCGCACGGCGTCGGGGCGGTCCTTGCGCAGCAGCGCGAAGCCGGAGACCGCCAGCACATGGGCGAGGATGTATCCCAGGTTGCCGGTGACGATGATGGCCAGCGGTGTCTGAAGCACCGTCAGCACGAAGATATTCAGGATCAGGGCCACCAGCAGCGCCCGGGCCGGCACCCCGCGCCGGTTCAGCACCCCGACCTGTCTGACGGTGAGTCCGGCCCTGCCCATCTCGTACAGCACCCGGGAGCCGTCGGCGAGCCCGGTGATCATGATGAGCAGCAGCGAGGCGACGAGGAAGACCACCATCAGGTCGGAAGCCCCGCCCACCAGGTCCTGGAAGGCGCCGACGTAGAACGTCGTGGGGTCCTCGCCGATGGCCTTCTCGCCGACGTACCCGGACAGGGCCAGGGGCAGCAGGACGAAGACGCCGAGGCAGAACAGCACCCCGGCGCGCAGGGCGCGGGTGGTGTCGCGGACGGTGTCCTTGTACTCCGGCGCGAAGGTCGCGCACACCTCCACACCGAACGACGTCCATGCCATCACGTACAGCCAGACCAGCGCCTCGCGCAGACCGGCGGCTCCGTGCAGGTTCCAGTGCAGGCCCTGTGCGCTCCAGTCCCCGGAGAGCAGGGGCACGACGATGAAGACGACGAGAGGGATCAGCAGCGCGCCGCCGGTGACGTAGACGACCCACATGGCGACGTGCAGGCCGATCATGGCGGCGCCGAACAGCAGCAGCATCACGAGCAGGCCGACGGCGATGGGGAAGTCCACCTTCAGCGGCCCGTACTCCACACTCCAGTCCTGGCCGGGGAACCACTGGGCCTGGACGAACGAGCCGATGATCCCGGAGTAGACGGCGAGGGCCGTCGTCCAGGGGAACCAGTAGCCGATGCTCGCGATCGGGCCGACCACGGGGGCCCGCTTCTTCCATCCCTCGGTCGCGTAGTGGGCGATCCCTCCGGAGGAGTCGGGGAACATCGCGGCGAGTTCGGTGTAGATCCAGTTGGTGGCGGTCGCGAGCACCATGGAGACCGCCCACAGGGCGATGGCGCCCCAGGCGCCGAGGCCGCCGATGGAGGCACCGAGCGAGGCGATGAGCGCGGCGGGCATGGTCAGCGACATCGCGAACCCGTCGAACCAGTTCATCTTCTTCGGCAGTGCCGGGGCGGCCCCGCCCGCCGTGGGATCCGGCCCGGAGGAACCGGACGACGCCGAGGGGTCAGGTGCGGGCGACGGGGGCGGGGCGGGGGTCTTCGGCTGGGACGGCATGACGTTCCCCTCACGGTGGGCGCGACGGTCGGCGCGGCAGGAGTGTCGATGGGCCCTGGTTATAAGCGAGCGAAAAAACGCCTGTCAATACTCACGAACAAGCAATGATCGAATCCCATGATTGCTGATCCAGCAGTCTTGACAGTTGCTGATTGCTGGGCGAGTCTCCAGGCATCGCTTCGCACCGGACTCGGGCAGACGAGGCATTCGAGCCGACGCGCCCTTTCCGGTCAAGACAGGACAGAGAGGCCATCTCATGACCACCCCGACCGCCGACCGGCACCTGCTCTTCATCAACGGCACCCGCACCGAGGGCACGTCGGGACGTGACCACGAGGTCGTCAGCCCCGCCACGGGCGAACTCGTCGGGACGTTCCCGGTGCCCTCGGCCGCCGATGTCGACGCGGCGGTGCGTGCCGCGAACGAGGCCCAGCCCGCCTGGGCGGCGACCAATGTGTGGGACCGCGCCGAGGTCTGTCACCGCATCGGCACGGAGCTCGGCCGGCGCGTGGACGAACTCGCCCGCCTCCAGACCCTGGAGCAGGGCAAGCCGCTCGCCGAGTCGGTCGCCGACATCGAGGAGGCGGCCAAGCTGTTCCATCTGCACGCGGAGGACGCCGTACGGCTGCACGGCGAGACACTGCTCTCCACCGACAACACCAAGCGGATGTTCACCTTCCACCGCGCGGTGGGCACCTGGGGCATCATCACGCCGTGGAACTTCCCGCTGCTGATGCTCGCGGAGTTCGTCGCCCCCGGGCTCGCCACCGGCAACGCCCACGTCGTCAAGCCGCCGGCCAACACCCCGCTGACCGTGCTCCGGGCGATGGAGGCGTTCACCGCCGCCGGAGTGCCCGAGGGCCTGGTCAACATCGTGCCCGGCGAGGGCGACACCGGAGAGGCCCTGGTGCGCCACGACGGCATCCACGCGATCGGCTTCATCGGTTCCTCCGCGACCGGGGCGAGGATCCAGGCCGCCGCAGGGCTCAAGCGTTCCGTCATGGAATGCTCCGGCAACGGCCCCCTCGTCGTCCTCGCCGACGCCGATGTCGAGGCCGCGGCAAAGGCGGCCGTGGACGGTGCCTACCCGTGCGCCGGGCAGGTCTGTTGCGCCACCGAACGCGTCGTCGTGCACAGGGACGTCCACGACGCGTTCGTCGAGGCCGTGCTGCGCGAGGCCGGGCGCATCACCCTCGGCGACCCGTTCGACCCCGCGACGGTCCTGGGCCCGCTGAACAACGAGGGCGTCGCGGCCAAGATGGACCGGCACATGGCCGACGCCCGCGAGCGCGGCGCGGACATCCTGCTCGGCGGCCGGCGCGCCCCGGGCCACCCCACCGACCTCTACTACGAATTCACCGTGGTGGACGGGGTGCCGGAGGACAGCCTGCTGTCCCGCGAGGAGTCCTTCGGACCGGTCGTGCCGATCATCACCGGCCAGGACGAGGACGATCTGCTGCGGATCGCCAACGACGACCGCCTCGGCCTCCAGGGCGCCGTCTTCACCCGCAGCATGACCTCCGCCTTCCGGTTCATCGAGGAGATGGCCGTGGGCCAGGTCGTCGTGAACGAGAGCAACAACTGGTGGGACATCAACATGCCGTTCGGCGGCGCCGGCGGCCGTTCCACCGGCTGGGGCCGCATCGGCGGGAAGTGGACGCTCATGGACATGACCGACACCCGCACCGGCGTGATCAGCCTCTGACCGTCCCGCGCCACCCGACCGTCCGTCCGTCGGCCGGGATCCCGACCACACCCGTCGGGGCCCCGGCCCACGCCGCCCACCACGCCGGCAACGAGGTATCCACCGCATGACCACCGCAGCCCCGCGCCCCACCGACCACCGCAACCGACTGCGCGAAACGAAGACCGCCCCCTACTGGACGGACCGTCCCGAGCACCCCGCGCCGCTGCCGCGGCTGACCGCCGACACCACCTGCGACCTCGCCGTCGTCGGCGGCGGGTACACCGGGCTGTGGACGGCGCTCCTCGCCAAGCGCGACCATCCCGAACGGGACGTCCTGGTCCTCGAACAGAACACCTGCGGCCACGCGGCCAGCGGCCGCAACGGCGGGTTCTGCTCCCCCAGCCTCACCCACGGCCTCGCCAACGGCGTCGAGCGCTGGCCCGCCGAGGCCCGGCTGCTGCACCGGCTCGGCATGGAGAACCTCGACGCCTTCCGCCGCGACCTGGACACCCACGGCATCGACTGCGGATTCACCCGCAGCGGAAAGGTCACCGTCGCCGCGACCCCCTGGCAGGCCGAGGGGCTCAAGGGCGCGCACGCCCTCGCCCACCGGTTCGGCGAGCACACCAGGCTGCTGGACGGCACGCAGCTGCGCGAGTACGTCGACTCCCCCGTCTGGACCGCCGGCCTGTGGTCCCCGGACTACGCGCTCCTCGACCCCGCCCGGCTGGTCTGGGGCCTGCGCGCCGCCTGCCTCGACCTGGGGGTCCGCATCGCCGAGCACACCGAGGTCACCGCGCTGACCGCCCGGCACACCGGCCGGGTGCGGCTCGCCACACCGTACGCCGCGGTCGGCGCCCGGCAGGTCGCGCTCGCCACCAACATCTACCGGCCCCTGCTCCGGCGCCTCTCCCTCAGCATGATCCCGGTCTACGACTACGCGCTCACCACCGAACCGCTCCGCGACGACCAGCTCGCCGCCATCGGCTGGAGCGGCGACCACGGGATCACCGACGCGGGCAACCAGTTCCACTACCTCCGCAAGACCGACGACAACCGCATTCTCTTCGGCGGCTACGACGCCGTCTACCACTACGGCAGCCCCGTGGACGAGGCCCACACCCAGCGCCCCGCCACCTTCGACACGCTCGCCGCGCAGTTCGCCGAGGCGTTCCCCGCCCTCGCCGACGTCCGCTTCTCGCACGCCTGGGGCGGGGTCATCGACTCCACCACCCGCTTCTGCATGTTCGCCGGCACCGCCGCGCGGGGCCGGGTCTCCTACGCCCTCGGCTACACCGGGCTCGGCGTCGGCGCCACCCGCTACGGCGCCCAGGTCATGCTGGACCTGCTCACGGGCCGCCGCACGGAGCGGACCCGGCCCGCGATGATCCGCCGCCCGCCCGTGCCCTTCCCCCCGGAGCCGGTCCGCTACCTGGGCGTCGAGGCCACCCGGCGGTCCATGGCCCGCGAGGACGCGGACGGCCGCCGCAATCTGTGGCTGCGCGCCCTGGACCGACTCGGCCTCGGCTTCGACTCCTGAGCCGGGCCGGGCAGGATAGGCCCGTACGACGAAGAGCCAGGCCCGCCCGTGGTGGCGGGCCGCGCACGGGAGCCGGAGCAACAGCATGAGCACGCAGGGTGGCAGCCCCCTGGACGACACCGACCGCCGGATCATCGCCGCACTCCAGGCGGACGGCCGCCGCCCGTACAGCCAGATCGGCGAGGAACTGGACATCCCGGCCTCCTCCGTGCGCTACCGCGTGCAGCGCATGGAGGAGAACGGCACGCTGCAGATCGTCGGCATCGCCAACCCGCTGACCATCGGATTCGACCGGTTCGCCATGGTCGGCATCCGGGTGCGGCCGGGCACCGCGCAGGAGGTCTGCCGACGGCTGCGGGAGCTGCCGGAGACCTCCTACGTGATCATGACGGCGGGCACGTACGACGTGATGGCGGAGGTGATCTGCCGCGACACCGACCATTTCACGGACCTGATGAACCGCAGACTGCATCTCATCGACGGCGTCGTCTCCACCGACTCGTTCTTCGTGCTGGAGGTGCACAAGCTGGCGTACGGATGGGGCGTCGGCGAGGTGGACAGTTCGCTGCTCGACGCTCCCCGGCCGCCGCTCGGCGCCGGTCTCGACCAGCGCGCCTGAGCCGCGCCGCGGGCGTCAGCCCGCGAATCCTACGTGCACGTGGTCGTGGTGGGTGTCGTCCGTGAAGAACTGGTTGGGCGTCGCGCCCCCGGACACCCGCACCGGCCCGCCCACGTTGTACGAACCCGCCGCGGCGGCGTCCCGCATGAACGACTCGACCAACCGCCGCGGGGTCGCCCGGTCGACGACCGGGTGCCCGTCGATGCGCCACACGTCGAAGGCGCGGCCCGGCGGGTGGTCGCTGCGCCGGTCGGTGCCGAACACGTACAGCGGGTGCCCGGAGCTGAACACGGTGACGTCGATCCGGTACGTGCCGGCCAGGTCCAGCAGAGCCCCGAGCGCGGCCGGACGGATGTGCCCGCTGCGGACATCGGCCCTCGCCGCCGGAGGAAGCCCGATCCGGGCGTGATCGAGAACCCGCCGTGCCTCCGCGGGAAGTCGGGGCGCGGCGGGGCGCAGCGGCCCCGGATGCAGCGCGGTGACCTCCCATCGCGGACGCGCCCGCCTCAGCCGTACGTCGACGGTGGTGCCACCGGCCCGGCCCGGGGTCCACTGCCGGTACGCCACCATCACGCTGGCGGTGTCCGCCAGGATTCCGCCGTACTGCGCGTCGATCACCTGGAGTGCGGCCTCGTCCGCGGCGGGCCTCATCGGGCCCGCCGCGTCCACCAGCGACGGCGCCGCCGCCAGCGCGGCCACCCGGCGCTTCGCGGCCGCCGCGCCGCCCTGTCCGGCGGGCCACGCGCCGATCGCCTCCACCACCTGGACGGCCCGCAGCTTCACGTCGGGGTCCACGTCGTCGCGGTTCGGGCGCCAGGCGGTGGCCGCGGGGAGCGACGCGTGCGGGGACGCGGGTCCGGACGGCCCCGTCGCCGTCCCGGAGGTCCCCGAGCAGCCCGCGGCCCCGGCGAGCAGCCCGCCGGCCGACAGCAGCAGGCCCCGCCGGCCGAGAGGTCGTGACATGCGATGCCCCATTCCCGTTCCGGGACCGGCCGCGCCGGGACCCGTACAGAATTCGATGGTCAGGCATGAATGGCTTCATCATCTTCCATTCCCCGGGGCCCGGCTGCCAGCATCGGCGCACCGCCACCCCGTTGAGGGAGAAATCAGATGAAACGTCACCGTTCTCTGCGCTGTCTGGCAGCCCTGGCCATGGTCGCCCTCGCGGCCACCGCCTGCGGCCGTTCCAACCAGGGCGACGCCCCGACCGGCAGTGCCTCCCGGGCCGCCGACTCCCGGTCGGCCGCCGAACTGCTCCCCGACCCGTACCGGCAGAAGGGGGTGCTCAGGGTGGCCACCGCGGTGGGGTACCCGCCGATGGAGATGTACGAGCCGGGAACCACCCGGCTCACCGGTGTCGACCCCGATCTGGCCAAGGCCGTCGCCGGCCGGCTGAAGCTGAAGGTGGAACTCACCAACGCCGCGTTCGACGGGCTGATCCCGGGGCTGGAGTCCGGCCGCTTCGACCTGGTCATGTCGTCCATGACGGACAGCGCCCAGCGGCGGCAGGCGGTCGACTTCGTCGACTACTTCCGCACCGGCGGCGTCATCATGACGAAGAAGGGGAACCCGCAGGGCATCACGTCGCTCGCGGACCTGTGCGGAAAGAGCGTCGTCCTCGCCAAGGGCAGCTCCAACCTCCGCATCGGCGAGGAGCAGAACGCCAAGTGCGGCGAGAAGATGCGGATCTCGCAGAGCGAGGACGCGCCGACGGGGCTGCTGCAACTGGACAGCGGGCGCGCCGTCGCGACCATCGTCGACTACCCCGTCGCCAGGATGTTCACCGAGAAGAAGAGCGGCGCGTACGAGGTGCTGCCGAAGCAGTATGGCACCGCCCCGTGGGGCATCGCGGTCTCGAAGAGCCAGGCCGGACTGCGCGACGCGGTGCACAAGGCCCTGCAGGAGCTGATCGACAGCGGTGAGTACCGCAAGATCCTCGACACCTGGAAGGTCGGCGACAGCGCCGTCACCGAGGCAACGGTCAACGACGGGCAGTGAGAACGGACATGACGTACCAGAAAACGTCCGAGGCGCCGGTGGACGGCGCGGCAGCGCCCGACGACGACCTCGCCCTCAGGCTGAGCCGCCGCCCCCGTCCGGCGCGCTGGCTGGCGGTGCTGGCCGCCGCGCTGTTCGCGGTGTGGATCGCGTACACCATCATCGTCAATCCCCACCTGCACTGGGACATCGTCGCCGAGTACCAGTTCGACACGGTGATCCTCCAGGGTCTGTGGGTGACGATCCAGCTCACCCTCGTCTCGATGACCGTCGGCGTCGTCATCGGCGTGGTCGTCGCGGTGATGCAGCTCTCCGACAGCCCGGTGCTGCGGTTCACGGCCGGTGCGTACACCTGGTTCTTCCGGGGCACCCCGCTGCTGGTCCAGCTGATCTTCTGGTTCAACCTGGCCCTGCTGTTCCCGGTGATCAGCATCGGTGTGCCGTTCGACGGGCCGAAGCTGATCAGCTGGCAGTCGAACCAGGTCATCACCGGTTTCGTGGCGGCCCTGCTCGGACTCTCCATCAACGAGGGCGCCTACATGGCCGAGATCGTCCGGGCGGGCATCGGGAGCGTGGATCCCGGCCAGCGCGAGGCGGGGGCGTCCCTCGGGATGTCGAACCGCCAGATCCTGTTCCGGGTCGTCCTCCCGCAGGCGATGCGGGTCATCGTCCCGCCGTTCGGCAACCAGTTCATCTCCATGCTCAAGACGACCTCGCTGGTGTCGGTCATCGCGGGCTCCGACCTGATGACCGTCTCCCAGCACCTCTACCTCGCCAACTTCGAGGTGGTGGCGCTGCTGCTGGTGGCGTCCTTCTGGTACCTGGCCCTCACCACGCTCGCCAGCATCGGACAGCACGCGGTCGAACGCCGCTACAGCCCGGGGGCCGCCCCGCCGCTGCGGCGCAGGATCCTGGCCGATCTGAGACCCGGACGGAACGCCGGGAAGGGAGCGACGGCATGAGCGACGCCATGGGCGACGTGGTCCTCAGGGCCCGCAAGGTCCGCAAACGGTTCGGTGACACCGAGGTGCTGAAGGGCATCGATCTCAACGTCCGCAGCGGTGAGGTGCTGTGCGTCATCGGCCCCTCCGGCTCCGGCAAGTCGACGCTGCTGCGCTGCTTCAACCATCTTGAGGGGATCGACGCGGGCCGGGTGTGGATGAACGGCGAGCTGATCGGCTACGAGCAGCACGGCACGTCCGGCCGGGTCCTGCGCGAGATGCGTCCGCGCGACGTGCGGCGCCAGCGTGAGCGGATCGGGATGGTGTTCCAGCGGTTCCACCTGTTCCCGCACCGCACGGCGGTGCAGAACGTGATGGAGGGCCCGGTCGCCGTGAAGGGCCGTTCCCGCGCCGAGGCCGCGAAGCGGGCCCTGGAGCTGCTGGCCGAGGTCGGTCTCGCGGACCGCGCGGACCACTACCCGGCGCAGTTGTCGGGCGGTCAGCAGCAGCGCGTGGCGATCGCCCGCGCGCTGGCCATGGAGCCCGATCTGATGCTCTTCGACGAACCGACCTCCGCCCTCGACCCCGAACTCGTCGGCGAGGTGCTGGGCGTCATGCGCGACCTGGCCCGCCGGGGCATGACCATGATCGTGGTCACGCACGAGATGGGCTTCGCCCGCGAGGTCGCCGACCGGGTCGTGTTCATGGACCAGGGCGCCGTCGTCGAGTCCGGGAGCCCGGACCTCCTGTTCACCGCCCCGCGCCACGCGCGCACGCGGGCCTTCCTGTCGACGGTGCTGTGATGGGCCGCCCCGTGGATCTGCTGCTGCGCGGCGGACTGCTCGTCGACGGCACCGGCGCGCCCGCCCGGGAGGCGGACGTCGCGGTGGCGGACGGACGGATCACCGTGCTCCCGGCGGGCACGCCGGCCGCGGCGGCCGAGGTCCTGGACGTGTCCGGCCGGGCCGTCGCCCCCGGCTTCATCGACGTGCACACCCATTCCGACGCACTGGCCGCGCCGCTCGGCGACGGCGTGCCGGAACCGGCCGACGACCTGCGACTCGCGCCGCTGCTCCAGGGCGTCACCACGGAGATCTGCGGCAACTGCGGGACCAGTCTGTTCCCGTCGCTGCCGAAGCGGCTGCCCGAGCTGGCCGAGCACCTCCGGGTGACGTTCGGGATCGGTCCGGTCCGGCCCGCGGTGGACTTCGACGCGTTCGCCGCCGGTCAGGACCCCGCGCTGCGGCACAACCACATCGCCTCGCTGGTGGGCCACGGCACGTTGCGCGCCGGGGTGATGGGCTTCGAGGACCGTCCGCCCCGCCCCGACGAGCTGGACGCCATGTGCGCGCTGCTCGACCGGGCGCTGGAGCAGGGCGCGGCGGGCCTGTCCACCGGGCTGATCTACCCGCCCGGCACCTACGCCGCCACCGAGGAGATCGTCGCACTGGCCCGGGTCGCCGCCCGCCACGGCAAGCCCTACGTCACCCATCTGCGCGACGAGATGTCGCAGGTGGAATCGGCGCTGGAGGAGGCGCTGGAGATCGCGGAGCGTTCCGGCGCCGCGCTCCAGGTCTCCCACCACAAGACCGCGGGCCGGCACGCCTGGGGGGCCACGCTGCGCACCCTGCCCCGGCTGGAGCGGGCCCGCGCCGCAGGGGTGGACGTGCTGTGCGACGTGTACCCGTACACCGCGGGCAGCACCGTGCTGCACGCGATGCTGCCGCCGTGGGCGAGCGAGGGCGGTGTCGGCGCGCTGCTGGAACGGCTGGGCCGGGAGGACGTCCGCGACCGGATCCGGGCGGACATCGCCACGGGCGTCGAGGGGTGGGAGAACACCGTGGGCAACGGCGGCTGGGACCTCATCGCGGTGGCCGCCGCGCGGTCCCGTCCGGAGGCCGAGGGCCGCCGGGTCGCCGATCTCGCCGCCGAGCAGGGTGTCGACCCGGTCGACTACGTGTGCGACCTGCTGCTGGCGGAGCGGGGCGAGGTGACCATCATCAGCCACTCCATGCGCGAGGAAGACGTCCGGCGGGTGCTGGCCGGTCCGCTGTCGATGATCGGCTCGGACGGCGTCCCCAAGCCCGGCCGCCCGCACCCCCGTTGGGCGGGGAGCTTCGCCCGTGTGCTCGGCCACTACGCCCGCGATCAGCGACTGCTGTCGCTGGAGCGGGCGGTGCACAAGATGTCGGGGCTGCCGGCCCGGCGGTTCGGGCTCACCGGCCGTGGTGTGGTCCGCGACGGCGCCGTGGCGGACCTGGTGGTGTTCGATCCGGGGACGGTGTGCGACCGTGCCACGTTCGAGCGTCCGCTGCTGGCGCCCGAGGGCATCGGTACCGTGGTGGTCGCCGGACGGGTCGCGGTCAGGGACGGCCGTCCGACCGCCGCGCGGGCGGGGGAAGTGGTGAGGGTCCGATGAGTCTGTCCCAGGTGACCGCGGCGGCACGGCGGTCGGCCGCACTGCCGCTCACCCTGGCCGTCCGCGCCGTCGACGTCGACGGCGAGGGCGCGGTGGGGGTGGACGACGACGTGGTGCTGCCCGTCGCGTCCGCCTCGAAGCTGCTGCTGCTCGCCGAGGTGTCCCGCCGTCTGGACAGCGGGGAGCTGCCGCCCGGCCGGATCGTCGAGATCCTCGACGAGGACCGTGCGGACGGCACCGGGCTGCTGCGCCGGATGAGCAGGGACGGCTGGAGCGTGGAGGACCTGGCCTGGCTGACCGCGTCGGTCAGCGACAACACCGCGACCAACGCACTGCTGCGCATGGTGGGGCGGGAGTCCACGGCCCGGTTGGCGCAGCGGCTCGGGCTGGGACGTCTCGTGCTCCACGACAAGGTCCGCGACGTCCGGGGCCCGGACGTGCCGCCCGTCTTCGCCACCGGTACCGCGAGGGACCTGGCGCGACTGGTGACGCACGCGGCGCGCGGCACGATGGTCTCGCCCGCAGCCTCCACGCGGCTGCTGGGATGGATGCGCGCCAACACCGACCACGGGCTCGTCCCGGCCCTGGTGGACCACGACCCGTACGCGCCCGGCTTCCCGGATCCGCTTCCCGGAAGGCTGCTGGTGGCCAACAAGACCGGCACCGACACCGGGGTCCGCGCGGACGCCGGTGTCGTCGTCGGGGCCCGGCGGCTCGCGTACGCGGTGGTGGCGCACTGGGACACGGCGCTGGGGCCGGGAGCCGAGCGGGCCGCGGTGCACGCCATGCGGGACGTCGGCCGCACCCTCGCGGCCTGCGCCGGCCGCTCCGCCCCCTGACGAGGCCGCTCCGCCCCTGACGGGGCCGGGGCGGCCCCGCCCCGTCAGGACCACTGCATCTCCAGCAGCGACCTGATCTCCTCGGCCGCCGACCGCAGTTCCGCGAGGAAGATCCGCAGCAGCGGGTTGCGGTTGGTGGGCCGGGTGGCGACCCCGATCCGGCGGTGGAGCCGGGGGTGGTCCAGCCGGCAGACGTGGACGCCCGTGCTGTCCGCGAGGCCGAGGGCCGGGACGAGCGCGATGCCCATCCCGGCCCGGGTCAGGTTGACCGTGACCTGGTAGTGGTCGGTGCGGCAGCGGATCCGGGGGCGGAAGCCCTCGGTGGCGCACGCGCGTTCCAGCACCGGTTCGCCGGTACGGCCGCCGTGCGTCCCGATCCAGGTCTCCCCCTCCAGGGCGGCGAGCCGGACGGTGGTGCGGCGGCCGAAGCGGTGGCCCAGCGGGAGGACCACCAGCTGGGGTTCGTCGAAGAACATCTCGACGTCGACGCCCGCGTGGCGGCACCAGGGGTCCAGTGGGTGCTCGAAGACGACCGCCGCGTCGAGCCGGCCGGCCTCCAGATCGGGCACCGTCTCGTGCGGCTGTCCGAGGATCAGCTCCAGTTCCACCTGCGGGCGCTCGGCGGCGAAGGCGGACAGCGCCCTCGGCAGCAGCTCCAGGCCCGAGGAGGCGAAGAAGCCGACGCGCAGGACGCCGGCCTCGCCCTCGGAATGCGCGCGCAGATCGTCCTGCGCGACGGCCATCAGATCGGCCACGGCCTGGGCGTGCTCGGCCAGTCGCGCTCCGGCGGCCGTCAGCCGCAGGCTCTGCGGCTGACGTTCCACCAGGGCGGTCCCGACCTCCTGTTCCAGCCGGGCGAGCTGGTGCGAGACCGCGGACGGGCTCAGGTGCAGGGCCCGGCCCGCGGCCACGATGGTGCCCGTGCGGGCTATCTCCAGAAGGACGAGCAGTCGGGCACTGTTCAGCATCGGGTCAGACTAGGCGGTACCGGTGCGGAACGCTCCAGGGGACCCGCGGGTTCGTCGACGTCCAGACGCAGCAGGTCCTCCTCGGTCTCGCGGCGCACCACGGTGCGGACCGCGCCGTCGCGGACGAAGACGACCGCCGGGCGCGGCAGCTTGTTGTAGTTGGACGCCATCGCGTATCCGTAGGCGCCGGTGACCGGTGTGGCCAGGACGTCCCCGACGGCCGTCCCGGCGGGCAGGGCGGCGTCGTCGACGATCACGTCGCCGCTCTCGCAGTGCTTGCCGACCAGGCGCGCGCGCCACGGCCGCGGTGCGTGCGGACTGCGCGGCAGGAAGACCTCGTAACGGCTGCCGTACAGGGCGGGGCGCAGGTTGTCGCTCATCCCGCCGTCGACCCCGACGTAGGTCCGTACGCCCTCGATCCGTTTGATCGTCCCGACCCGGTACAGGGTCAGCCCGGCGCGGGCGGCTATGGACCTTCCGGGCTCCACCGTGACCTCGTCGTGCCAGCCCGCCTCCCGGACGGCGCTGCGCACCGCGGCGGCCCAGTCGGCGAACGAGGGCACGGTCTGCCCGGCCTCGTAGGCGACACCGAGGCCGCCGCCGACGGTCAGCCGGGGGGCGTGCGTCTCGACCGCGAACCGCGCCACGGCGGCGGCGCCGGCCCCGAGTTCGGCGGTGTCCAGCACCTGCGAGCCCACGTGCGCGTGGATGCCCTCCAGGATCATCGCCGGGGACCCGTCGGCACGCCGCACGGCGTGTGCGGCGGCCCCGTCCGCCAGACCGAAGCCGAACTTGGAGTCGTGGCCGCCGGTCCTGATCGCCTCGTGGGCACCGGCGGCGACGCCCGGGGCGACCCTCAGCTGGACGTGCGCGGGCGGCAGCCGCTCCTCGGCGTGCAGCCGCTCGATGCGGTCCATCTCGTCGAGGCTGTCGACCACGACGTGCCGCAGCCCGGCCGTCATCGCCGTGCGCAGTTCCGTCTCGCTCTTGTTGTTGCCGTGCAGCACGATCCGGTCGGCCGGTACGCCCGCGTGCAGGGCCACGCGCAGTTCGCCGCCGGAGGCGACGTCGAGCAGCATCCCCTCCTCGTGGGCGAGACGGGCCATGGCCGTGCACAGGAACGCCTTGGACGCGTAGGCGACGTTGTCCTGGCCGAAGGCGGCGACCGCCTCCCGGCAACGCAGGCGCAGGTGCTCCTCGTCGTAGACGAACAGCGGGGTTCCGAAGCGCTCCGCGAGGTCGACGAGCGGGACGCCTCCGACGGCGAGTCCGCCGGGGCGGGCCTCGGCCGTGCGGGGCAACAGCCCCGTTTCGATGGCTGACGTCATGATTCCTCCCCTGTGGGCCGGTTCCCGGCCATCCTCCGGCCTGCGGGAGGGGACACAAAAGCGCATTCTTCCGTGGCTGAGCCTCATGTTCTTCGATGCCTCGACGATCGGCGGACCCGCGCGGTGGCTGCCGGGGCGCGGGCGCGGCGCTCACCGGCGCGGTGCGCCGCCCGCCGGGGCCTGGTCGCGTGCGACGGTTCCGGTCCGCTTGAGGGTGCGGATGATCGGGGCGGTCTCGACCGTGTCGACGCCCGGGAGCGCCCCGATGCGCGCGGTGCCGGTCGCCGCCGCGGACATCGCGGAGCGCCGGCCGGGCCTGGCCACCACCCGTGTACGGGAGTCCCGGCGGCAGTGGCGCGACGCGACGGGGGCGGTCCGGGGCCGGTCGCGGTGACGGCGGCCCCGGCCGCCCCGCGGACCGGACGACCGGCACCGCGCGCGTCGGGGCGCCCGGCGGCCGGGTGCTCAGGCGACCAGGGGGCGGTCGTGCGGCGCCACGGGAGCCGGGAGCATCGTGGAGCCGTTCAGGTAGCGGTCCGTCGCCGCGGCGGCGGACCGTCCCTCCGCGATGGCCCAGACGACGAGGGACTGTCCGCGCCCCGCGTCACCCGCGATGAACACGCCTCCCGCCCGCGCGTCCGCCGCCGACGGGCCGGCCGGCGACGGTGCGGCCGTCACGGCCTCGAAGGCGTCGGTCCGGGCGTAGTTCCCCCGGTCGTCCAGTACGAGTCCGAGCTGACGCACCAGCCCGCCCTCCCGTTCCGGACCGTGGAAACCGAGGGCGAGCAGGACCAGGTCGGCGCGGATGACGTGTTCCGTGCCCGGCCTCGGCGTCCTGTCCGCGGGCCCCACCTCCGCCAGGCGCAGCGCGCACACACGGCCGGCCCCGTCGTCGTCGAAGCCGAGGGTGGCCGCGCAGAAGTGTCTCGGGTCCCCGCCGGCCCGGTCCCGGGCCTCCTCGTGGGCGTGGGACACCCGGTAGATCCGGGGGCGCACGGGCCAGGGTTCGGTGTCCGGGCGTACGGGTCCGGGTTCGGGGTTGATGTCGAGCTGGACGACGGACGCGGCGCCCTGGCGCAGCACCGTGCCGAGGCAGTCCGCCCCGGTGTCGCCGCCGCCGACGATCACGACGTGTCTGCCCTCGGCGGTGAGGACCGCGAGGTCCCGGTCCCCCTCGGCGACCCGGTTGGCCAGCGTCAGGTACTCCATGGCCTGGTGGATGCCGCACAGCTCACGGCCCGGGACGGGCAGTTCCCTGCGCTCCGTGGCCCCGACGGCGATGACGACCGCGTCGTTGCCGTCCATGAGGCCGCGTGCGTCGAGGTCGTCACCGACGCGCACGCCGGTGCGGAACTCCGTGCCCTCCGCCCGCATCTGCTCGATGCGGCGGTCCAGATGGCACTTCTCCAGCTTGAAGGCGGGGATGCCGTACCGCAGCAGTCCTCCGAGGCGGTCGGCGCGTTCGTAGACGGTGACGGAGTGGCCGGCGCGGGTGAGCTGCTGCGCCGCCGCGAGCCCCGCAGGTCCGGAACCGACGACGGCGACGGTCCTGCCGCTGAGGCGCCCCGGCGGGCGGGGCTCCGCGTATCCGCGTGCCCAGCTCTCGTCGGCGATGGTCTGCTCGACGTTCTTGATCGTCACGGGGTCGGCGTTGATGGACAGCACGCAGGAGTCCTCGCACGGCGCCGGGCAGAGCCGCCCGGTGAACTCCGGGAAGTTGTTCGTGGCGTGCAGCCGCTCGGCCGCCGCCCACCAGTCCCCCTTCCTCGCGTAGGCGTTCCACTCGGGGATGAGGTTTCCCAGGGGGCAGCCGCTGTGGCAGAAGGGGATGCCGCAGTCCATGCAGCGCCCCGCCTGTTCGGACACGAGCGGCAGCCTGGTCCGCCCCGCGTGGACCTCGTCCCAGTCGCCCAGCCGTTCCTGGACGGGGCGGGCGGGAACGGGCCGACGATCGGTCCTGAGAAAGCCGTGGGGGTCGGTCATGACTCCGCCTCCGTCGCCCACTCGCGGTGCACAGGCGTCAGAGCCAGCCTACGCTCGCACGCCCTCGCGGCCATCGGGGTGAAGAGCCGCGGACGGGTCCGCGCCGGGCGCCGACTCGCGGGGCCCGCCGCACGGGCCGCGTCAGGCCTCCCCGGCCCCTCGGGGTTCGGCGAGGCCCACCGCGCGGGCGGCCTCGCCGAACCGGTGCGGCTCGAAGGCGACGGGCTGGCGGTGGATCGCGATGACGGCCGCGTCGTCTCCCAGCCGTCCCCCGGCGTGGGCCAGGAGATCGCGTCGCAGATGGTGCAGGAGTGCCTCCGGGGAACTCTCCGTCCACCGGGCGGCCCGCTCCGTGAACGGGTAGAACCGTCCGCCCCCGTCGCGCGCCTCGATGACGCCGTCGGTGTAGAGGAGCAGCGTCTCGCCGTCCTCGAAGACGAACGAGTCCAGGGCGTAGGAGGACGGCCCCAGGCTGCCGACCCCGAGGGGCGGCGAAGGTCGCAGCCGGGGCACGGTGACGGAGTGCCCCGGGCCCAGCAGCAGGGGCGGGGGGTGCCCGCAGCTCGTCATCCGGCTGACGCCGCCCTCGTCGGGGATCTCCAGCAGCAGGGCGGTGACGAAGGGTTCACCGATCTCGCCCTCCCGCTCGAAGTCGGCCTCGTAGCGGCAGACGCTCTGTTCGAGGGCCGCGGCGAGCTCGGGCAGGCCGGTGTGCCGGTGGGCGGCCTCGCGGAACGCCCCGAGCAGTACGGCGGCCTCGCCGATCGCGGCCAGGCCCTTGCCCCGCACGTCGCCGATCAGCAACCGCGTTCCGCCCTCGACACGGGTGACCGCGTACAGGTCCCCGCCGATCAGGGCCTCGTCCTCCGCGGGCAGGTACAGGGAGGCGACCCGCAGCGGGCCGATGCGTTCCGGGAGCGGCCACAGCAGCACCTGCTGCGCGGCCTCCGCCACCGACCGCACCCGGGCGAGCTGTCTGCCCCGGCGTTCCCGCAGCAGGCAGTAGAACACGATCAGCCCGGAGAGCACCGCGAGGGCGATGATCTGCACCAACGCGTTCTCGGTGGTCAGCCTGCCGAGGTGGTGGACGATGAGCGTCTGGGCAGCCACGGCCAGCCCCCCGACCACTCCCGTGAGCACCGGGCCCGCGAAGGACGCGCAGAGCGCGGGTGCTATGACCAGCAGCGGTCCGAGCTGTATGTCCCGCCCCGTCAGGATGTCCGCGAGGGTGATCACGGCGATCAGGGCCAGGGGCACCATCACCAGCCCGTGGCCCGGCCGCCATGACGTGCGCAGAGCCCTGAAGCGTTCACCGATCCTCACGTCTTCCACAGTGCACCGCGTCCGGCCGCCTCACGACTCGGCGGGGTGCGCGTCGACCGGGCGCCACGGGCGGGCCGGCGCCCGGTCGGCGCGTTAGGCTCGTTCTGCGGGCAGTCCCCCGCACGCGTTCCGACCGTGGAGGCGGCCATGAGCGAGAACGAGGAATACCCGACCCCGTCGCAGGCCGAGGGCGAGCGGCTGGACGAGGATCTCAACCCGGCCGAGCAGCGGCATCCCGCCACGACACGCACCCAGCCGTCCCAGGCGGAGGGCGAGCGCCTGCCGGAGGACGCCGAGAGCTGACCCGGCGCGGCCCCACGACGGCCGCCGCCGCGGGCCCGCGGCCACCGCCCGTACGGGTGGCTCCGCCCGTACGGGACCCTCGTTCCCCGGCCGCGGGCCCGTGCCCGCCGGGACCGGGCCGTGGCCGGCGCCGATGCGCGCCGGTGGCGTCCGGCCCACCGTCGAGGACCGGGCGGGCGGGTGGAGGACCTGCTGGACGAGGTGCTCGACCGGTACGGCCGGGACGCGGAGGACGACATCGCGGTCCTGGCCTCCCGCATCCGCGCGGACGGGCCGATGCGGGAGCCGGCGTCCTGACCCGGTGGGCCGGCGTTCATTCCCGGGTGTGCTTGCGGCGCGCGGCGGCACGGCTGGTCACCAGGTGCTTCATGACGAGTTCCTCGACCCGCGGCACGTCCCGGTCCGCGATCGCCTCGTAGAGGTTCTCGTGCTCCTCGGCGACCTCCACGAGGTCGTCGTGCTGCCCCAGCAGCCAGCGCATCCTGCTGCGCAGGGTTCCTCCGAGCTCGTTCAGCAGCTCGTTGTCGGCGAGGGACGTCACCGTCTCGTGGAAGTCGGCCGCCGCCCGTCGCGCCCGTACGGCGTCGCCCTCGTGCGCCGCGCTCAGCTCGGCGTCGAGATCCGCGCGCAGCTTCGCCAGTCCCGCGCGGGTGCGCCGTTGGGCGGCGAGCCGGAACGTCAGCGTCTCCAGGGCCGTACGGACCTCGTCGAGGTCCGCGATGTCCGTCGGCGTGAACTCCCGCACCACGGCCCAGGTGCGCGGCCTCGGGGTGACCAGTCCCTCGGTGACCAGGTCCCGCAGGGCCTCCCGGATGGGCAGCCTGCTCACTCCGAGCTCCGCGGCGAGTTCGCGCTCGACGAGTCTGCTGCCGGGCGCGCGTGCGCCGTCGATGATCTGGTCACGCAACTGCCGGGTGACCCGCTCCGACTCGGGTTCGAAGCCGCCAGGCGGTGTCATGTCCTCATTCTCCCATTCAGTCGGGGGCGTCGTGGCACGGCCCGGCCGGTGCGTAACCGCGCTCCCGGACCAGGGCGTGCGTCAGCCGGGTGAAGGCGCGCGCGGCGGCGCTCTCGTAGGCACTCTCCCGGCGCAGCAGGGTGGCGACCCTGGTGGGCAGGGGCGGGTCGACCGGGACGGGGGTGAGATGGGGGTGGTCGTCCGTGACCGCTTCGGGCAGCACGGTGGCCAGCCGGTCGGTGCGCTGCACGATCTCGGTGAGCGCCTGGACGCTGTTGGCCTCCACGGCGATCGGCGGGCTGACCCGATGCCGGGCGAAGTACCGATCGATGTGATTGCGCGTGGCGAAGTCGCTGCTGAGCAGGGCGAGTTGCTGTCCGGCCAGCTCACGGACCGGGACGGGTTTCCCGGTCCGGGCGTCCGGGCGGCGGGTGGTGACGACGAGGCCGAGCGTCTCGGTGAAGAGCGGGACCGCCGCGATCCCGGAGAGGTGGTCTCCCCCGAACGCGATGCCGAGGTCCAGTTCGTCGGCCAGCAGGCTCGCCTCGATGCGGTCCTGCGTCATCTCCCGCACCTCCAGGCTGATGCCGGGGTGACGGGTGCGCAGTTCCCGGGCGAGCGGTCCGACCAGGTAGGCGGTGAATGTCGGCGTCATCGCCAGGCGCAGATGCCCCCGGGAGAGGTCGGCGACGTCGAGGACGGCACGGTCGGCCGCCGCCAGTTCGCCGAGAGCGCGCCGCGCATGGCGTACATAGACCTCGCCCGCGTCGGTCGGGCGGACACCTCGGCCGCTGCGGTCGAGGAGCTGGACGCCGACCGCTCTCTCCAACTGCTTGATCTGCTGCGACAGCGTCGGCTGGGAGATGCGCAGTTCGTCGGCCGCACGCGTGAAGCTGCCGTGTTCGACCACGGCGATCAGGTAACGGAGGTGACGCAGTTCCGGGCCCATGCCCGGAGTATAGGGCCGATCGATCGATGTCCCCACGAATATTCGACGTCGCCTATGCCCCCTGGTCATCGGGGCGCCACGGCCTCGGACCCCGGCGGGACGACGCCCGGCGGAGCGGCCCGGGGCGCGTCAGGCGACCGGGAGGACCGCGCTCGCCGTCACGACCCGGACCGTCCGCACCCGATTCATAGATGAGATCAATGGGATCTATGGGCAACATGACTTGGACTCTATAGCGGCAGGTCATGCATGGTGGATGACGTCAGCCCATCGGGCCGGCGACCACCGAAGGGAGTGACCGTGCACGACATCACCGACGGCTCCGAGCGTTTCCGCCGCGAGGTGTTCCCCGCGAAGGCCGGACTGTTCGCCCGCCTGGCCACGACGCACCGGCCCAGGACGCTGTTCATCGGCTGCTCCGATGCCCGCGTGGTACCCGAACTGATCACCCAGAGCGAACCCGGTGAGCTGTTCGTCGTCCGCACCGCGGGCAATCTGGTCCCCGCCCATTCCTCGGGCACGGACGGCGTCGCGGCGAGCATCGAGTACGCCGTCTCCGTGCTGGGCGTCCGCGACGCGGTCGTCTGCGGGCACTCGGCCTGCGGTGCCATGACCGCCCTGGCCGAGGAGCACGACCTGAGCGGCGCCCCGGTGATCGCCGACTGGCTGCGGCACGCGGACGCCGCACGCGCCCGCGCCGCCGCCGCACCGGTCGCACCCGGCACGTCCGGACCGGCCGCCCTGGTGCGCGTCAATGTCGCGGCACAGCTGGAGAACCTGGTCACCCATCCCTCGGTGGCCCGCGCCCTGGCCGCCCGGACGCTCACCCTGCACGGCTGGGTCTTCGACATCGCGACCGGATCCGTCGAGACGGTCGACCCCGTCGTCACCGCGGCCTGACACACCCCTCGAGAACGCACCGGCCGCCTCGGTGCCGGTGCCACGGAAAGGAAACCCCATGCCCCACGCCCAGTTCGACCCCACCGCCCGCGCGGCCCTGGCCGTGGCCGCCGTCGAGGCCAAGACCCGCAAGGACGTGACCTGGCAGCGGATCGCCGACGCCGCCGAGCTGTCGGTCGCCTTCGTCACCGCCGCCGTCCTCGGCCAGCAGGCCCTCCCGAAGAAGTCCGCCGAGGCCGTGGCGGAGCTGCTGGGCCTGGACGCCGACGCCGCCCTGCTGCTGCAGACCATCCCGACGCGGGGATCGATCCCCGACCGGATTCCCACCGACCCGACGATCTACCGCTTCTACGAGATGCTCCAGGTATACGGCACCACCCTCAAGGCGCTCGTCCACGAACAGTTCGGCGACGGCATCATCAGCGCGATCAACTTCAAGCTGGAGGTGAAGAAGGTCGCCGACCCCGAGGGCGGGGAGCGCGCCGTCATCACCCTGGACGGCAAGTACTTGCCCACCAAGCCCTTCTGACCGGTCGACTTCCGACGGCGCGTCCGCACAGGACGCGGGACACCGGTCGTCGGGCCGGGACGGCATCCGCCGGTGCCGTCCCGGTCCGCCCGCCGGATCCGCCCGCCCGCCGGCTGCCGATGCGGCACGAGCCGCACGAGGCCGCCGTCGACGTGTACCGGTTCTGGCAGGAGCACAACGGCGGGGACCGCAGGGTGGCGGGAGCGCCGACGGCCCGATAGCCGCCTGCGCGCCGCGCCGCCCACCCGCACGACGGACGGCGCGGCGCGCAGGCCTGCCTCCCGCCCCGGGTGGTACCACGGACCCGCGGGCCGCCCCGCACCCCGAGCCCCGTACACCCGGCCCGTCCGCACACACGAGGAGAGACCCTTGCCATCAGTCGAGCTGTCCGATGCCGAACTCCGCCACCTGGAGCGGGCCGTGCACCTGGCCGAGGAGGCGCTGCGGGCCGGGGACGAGCCCTTCGGTTCCGTCCTGGTGAGCGGCGACGGCCGGGTCCTCGCCGAGGACCGCAACCGCGTGCACGGCCTCGGCGACAGCACCCACCACCCCGAGTTCGAACTGGCCCGCTGGGCGGCCGTACACCTCACGGCGCCCCAGCGGGCCGCGGCGACCGTCTTCACCTCGGGCGAGCACTGCCCCATGTGCGCCGCCGCCCACGGCTGGGTGGGCCTCGACCGCATCGTCTACGCCCACTCCGCGGCCCAGCTGACGCAGTGGCTGGACGAGCTGGGCGCGCCGCCGTCCCCGGTGCGCGCCCTGCCGGTCCAGGAGGTGGTAGCGGGCATCGAGGTCCAGGGACCGGTGCCGGCCCTGGCCGATCGCCTGCGGGAGATGCACCGCGCCTCCTACCTGTCGAGGCACCGGGCGATGTGATCCCGGTCTCCTTCGGTACGGACGCGGCCGGTTCGGGTCCCGCCGCACCGATGGCGGATCACGCCCCGGGACCCGGTCGGCGCTCCCGCCGGGCGTCCGGCCCGCCGACGGGAAGCCGGGCGCGGGCACTCGCGATCAGCGCGCCGGGGTCCGGGCGCGCCTGCAGGGCGTTCAGGACGAGCCGCCACCACTGGTCGAGCCGGGAGACGAACTCGTCCTCCCGCGGTGTCCCGTCGCCGCTGAGGCTGTACAGGCCGAAGAAGGCGCACACCAGGGCCGGGGCGGCACCCGCCGGTTCGACACCCGCGGCGAGTTCGCCCCGTGACCGGGCGTCGGCGAGCAGCCGGGTGGCGGCCGCGGTCCAGGCGGCGAACGGGGTGGGAACGACGGCGTCGATGCTCCGCCGCTCCGCCCACAGCCGGGCACCCGCCCGCGCCACGACGTCCTGGCACAGGACCCTGGCGATCTCGAAGCTCAGGGCGACGAGCCGTTCGAGCGGCGGGACGTCCGGGGCCGTGTAGTACGCGGACAGCTGGGGCCACGCGGCGAACCGGTCGCGCACCACGGCGAGGGCGAGTTTCTCCTTGCTGGAGTAGTGGAAGTAGACGGCCCCGCTGGTCCTTCCCGAACGGGCGCATATGTCGTTGACGCTCGTTCCCGCATACCCCCGTTCGACGAAGAGCTGCGCCGCGGATTCCAGCAGA
The DNA here is from genome assembly GCF_001905795.1 of Streptomyces sp. CB01580. Lineage (GTDB taxonomy): Bacteria > Actinomycetota > Actinomycetes > Streptomycetales > Streptomycetaceae > Streptomyces. The sequence continues at coordinate 90,859 of NZ_LIXJ01000010.1, read as the reverse complement.
GATCTCCGGGTCGTTCGCGCTCTGTCCTGCATGCGTGTTCCACCTTCGATATTCCATGCGATACATAAGGCGCGAGGAGGTAGTGCGCCCGCGCATCGACGGCCTCGCCCAACCGTACCGAGCGGAGATTTTATTATTCTTCGACTGCGCACACAGGGGGATGCCAAGGAAACCCGGGGGCTTGCCCACTCATTCGCACACGGCTCCGCCACGACTGTTCCCGGAAACGACCAGGTTTTTTCCACATCACCGGGCTTTCGGGCCGATTGGGCGGCCGATCGGCTCCGCACGGTCACCCTCGGGCCACTCCTCCGCGCACGCCCGGCGCGCGATCGCCCCGCGCCAAAACACTCGAAGTAGTGATTGCGCGCCGCTCGGACGCGAAATTAACGTAGTCGGCACGATGTTTTCGGGCCCGCCCCGAATCGACGGATGAAATCCGTCGCGGCGAGCTCCGCAGAGGCGATCGACCGCCTTCTCAAACGGTCACCGAAGATCGTCCGAAATCCAGTTCACCCTCAGCCCAGCGCGCCTTCCCCCGGTCCGGGAGAACAGCGAACCGGAATCGGACCGCGGCCGGCGCACGCTCCGAGAACGGCAGAGAAATGGCAGCTCACCCCATTCCCAACTGGTCCCCCGCCGCCATCGTCTTCGATTGCGACGGCACACTCATGGACACCGAACGCCACTGGCAGGACGCCCGCAACAGAGTGTTCGCGGAGTTCGGCCTCAAGCCCCCGCCCGGCTTCGCCGAACGCGCCCAGGGCGTCCACTACACCGAGTGCGGAAGCCTCATGGCCCGGGAGACCGGGAAACCCGAACTCACCTACGAGATGACGCAATCGCTCCTGATGCACTTCATGACGCTGGTCGACGAGGACCCCGTCACCATGCCGGGCGCTGCCGCCCTGGTGGGGCTCACCGCTCGCCACATGCCGCTCGCGGTCGCCAGCAACTGCCCGCGGGAGATGGTGGAGTCGTGCCTGCGGCGGGCCGGACTGCTCGGCCACTTCGACCACGTCGTCGTGGCGGGCGGCTCCCTGCGCCCCAAGCCCCGCCCCGATGTGTACGCCGAGGCGGCGGAACGGTGCGGTGTCCGACCGCACGAAGCGCTGGCGGTCGAGGACTCCCTCACCGGCATCGAGTCCGCCCGGAGGGCCGGACTGCGGGTGGTCGGCGTCGGGCCACGGCCCTCCGGCCGGGGGGCGGAACGGGCCGACCTGTGGGTCGACGCCCTGAACGATCCGGCACTGGTGGCCTGGGCCCACACCTGGATCGCCGACGCCGGGCCGCCCGTCGCATGAGGCACCGGGCCGCCGACGCGGCCCCGGGCCCGGCTCGCACCGGCACACGACGGCGGCACGGCCGCGGTGTGCCGGTGCGTGTTCCGGTCCCGTACCACTCGGCCCGGAGCCCGGGGCGCGCGACGTCCGGGTCTCACCATGCAGTCATATTTGACATTAGCGTGCCTTATGGAAGATAAAGAAGGTCCTTTGGGTTGAAACTCACGCACCGTGATATTCGAGGCGTGACAGCCATGAACGCCTACGCGAATGAGTACCACCGTGCCGCACGCCGCCCCGTCCCCCGAACCGCCCGCCGACGCCGCCGCGGACTGGGAGGCATGGCGCGCCGAACGGCGCCGCTCCGTCACCTCGGCCACCGGGAACCTCGCCCTCGTCGAGACCCGCTGGGCCCCGGACGGCGAGCGGCCCGACCCGGACGCGGCCCGCACCGGGCAGCCGGACACCGTGACCGTCACCACGCTCGAACGCACCGACGCCGTCACCGGCGCGCCCGAGTACGGACTGCGTTTCTGGGACGCGCACTCCCCCGCGATCCGGCACTTCGACCGCACCGATGTCTTCCCGTACGACCCGTCCTGGGTGCTGGAGGCGTCGTACACGCCGGTGACGGGCGCCAGGAGGGTCCCGTTCGAGCACATCCGGGACAACGGCGGCACCCGCGACCTCGTCGTACCGGGAGACATCGAACTCACCCTGGACGGCCGGGACTACACCCTGAGCGCCTTCGACGACGACGGCACCCTGCTGCTCGTCTTCGGTGACCCGACCAACGGCGACACCACCTACGGCGCCGGACGCTTCCTCTTCGTCACCCGCACCGGCGAGGGCCGCGTGCTCCTCGACTTCAACCGTGCCTTCGTGCCGCCCTGCGGCTTCTCCGATCAGTACAACTGTCCGATGCCGCCGCGGCAGAACCGTTTCCACCTGCCCGTGACGGCAGGAGAGAAGCGCCCCGTCTTCCGCGACGGCTTCCCCGCACAGCACTGATCGCCCCGGCAACTCCGCCCCGCAGCACGAAAGCGCGTACTCCTCATGAGCATCAAGAAGACCTCCCTGTACGGCGGAGCGACCGCTGCCGCCCTCGCCCTGACCCTCACGGCCTGCGGTGGCGCCACCGGCGGCTCGTCCGGGGGCGGCAGCGGCAAGGACGCCACCATCGACATCGGTTCGCTCTACGAGCCGCAGAACCTCGACAACACCGGGGGCGGCGGCCAGGGCGTCACCGAGGCGCTCAACGGCAACGTCTACGAGGGGCTGTTCAGGCTCACCGACGACGGCAAGGTCGAAAAGCTCCTCGCGCAGGACCACAAGGTCTCCGCCGACGGCCTCACGTACACCTTCACCCTGCGCGACGGCGTGACGTTCCACAGCGGCAAGAAGCTCACCAGCCAGGACGTCAAGTACAGCCTGGAGAAGGTGATCGCGAAGGACTCGCAGTCCGCGCGCAAGAGCAACCTCGAGGTCATCAAGTCCGTCGGGACGCCCGACGCCCGCACGGTCGTGGTCGGGCTGTCGAAGAAGTCGATCTCCTTCGTCTACAACCTCTCCTACGTCTGGATCATCAACTCCCAGGCCAAGGACCTCAGGACGAGCGAGGACGGCACCGGCCCGTACACGCTGGACAAGTGGACCCGCGGCTCCGCCCTCGCCATGAACCGCTTCGCCGGCTACTGGGGCGACGCGGCAGCCAACAAGCGGGTCGTCTTCCACTACTACAAGGACGCCACCGCGCTGAACAACGCGCTGCTGACCAACGCGGTGGACGTCGTCACGAGCGAGCAGTCGCCCGACGCCCTCGACCAGTTCAAGAACAACCCGAACTACAAGGTGAACGACGGGAATTCGACGACCAAGCTGCTGCTCGCCTTCAACGACAGGGCCAAGCCGTTCACCGACGTCAAGGTGCGCCGGGCCGTCTCCGCCGCCATCGACGACGAGAAGCTGCTGAAGTCCGTGTGGGGCGGCTACGGCAAGCCCATCGGCTCGATGGTGCCGCCCACCGACCCCTGGTACGAGGACCTCACCGACGTCAACGCGTACGACACCGCGCGCGCCAAGAAGCTGCTCGCCGAGGCCGGATACGCGAAGGGCTTCTCCTTCACGCTCGACACCCCGAACTACGACCCGCACCCGACCGCCGCGACCTTCATCAAGTCCGAACTCGCCAAGGTCGGCATCACCGTCAGGATCAACACGATCACGCCGGACGAGTGGTACACGAAGGTCTACAAGAACCACGACTTCACGGCCACGCTCCAGGAGCACGTCAACGACCGCGACCTGGTCTGGTACGGCAACCCCGACTTCTACTGGGGCTACGACGACGAGCAGGTCACCCGGTGGGTCGAGGAGGCCGAGCAGGCATCCAGCACCGCCGAGCAGACCGAGCTCCTGAAGAAGGTCAACCGCAAGACCGCCGAGGACGCGGCCAGCGACTGGCTGTACCTGTACCCGCAGATCGTGGTGGCGGGCAGCAAGATCTCCGGATACCCGGTCAACGGCCTGAACTCCCAGTTCTTCGCCTACGACATCAAGAAGGGCTGATGGGCCGCTACCTGCTGCGCCGTCTCGCCTTCCTGCTGGTCTCGCTGGCCCTGGCGAGCGTGGTGCTGTTCGTGCTGCTGCGGATGCTGCCGGGCGACCCCGCCAACGCGCTCACCGCCGTGGGCGCCGACGCGGAGCAGATCGCCGCGGCCCGGCACGCCATCGGGTCCGACCGGCCGCTGCCCGAGCAGTTCACGCACTGGATCGGGCAGCTGGCGAGCGGCGACCTCGGCGCGTCGTTCGTCAGCTCGCTGCCCGTCGGTCCCGAGATCGGCTCCCGGCTGAACATCACGGTCCCGCTGACGCTGGCGTCGTTCGTGCTGGCGGTGCTCATCGCGGTGCCGGTCGGCTTCGTGGCCGCGCACCGGCGGCGGACCTGGTACGGCGCTCTGCTCAACGGGGTGTCCCAACTGGGCATCGCCGTCCCGGTGTTCTGGCTCGGCATGATCCTCATCGCCGTCTTCGCGCTGAACGCCGGCTGGCTGCCGGCGGGCGGCTTCCCGCAGGAGGGCTGGTCGCAGCCGGCCGAGGCGGTTCGCTCGCTCACGCTGCCCGTCGTCACCATCGCGCTGGTCATGAGCGCCTCGCTGATCCGCTACGTCAGGTCGGCCGTGCTCGACGTGCTGGGCAGCGACTACCTGCGCACCGCACGGGCCATGGGCGCCTCGTTCGGGCAGGCGATGTGGCGGCACGGGCTGCGCAACGCCTCGGTCCCGGTGATCTCGATCCTCGGCATCGAGCTGGCGTCCACCCTGCTGGGCGCGGTGGTCGTGGAGTCCGTGTACGCGCTCCCCGGCCTCGGCTCCCTGCTCGCGACCGGCATCGCACAGCACGACTATCCGGTGATCCAGGGCGTGCTGTTCGTCTCCACCCTCGCGGTGCTGGTCATCGGATTCGTGGCCGACCTCGTCCAGCGGATCGTCGACCCCCGACTGCGCGGCAGGCTCTCCGGAGGTGCCCGATGACTTCCCCGGTCCCGACGAAACACACGGCGGCGGCCCCGGCGGGGGCCGCCGAGGGCGAGCGGCGCGGGCGGCGCTCGTACACGCTGGTGACCGGCTGCGTCCTGGCCGGGCTGATCGCCGCCGTCGCGCTGGTCTCGCTGTTCTGGCTCCCGTACGCCGCCGACGACACGTCCGGCGGACGGCTCGCGGGCCCCGGTGCGGGGCATCCGCTCGGCACCGACAAGCTGGGCCGTGATCTGCTCACCCAGCTGATGACCGGTTCCCGCATCGCCTTCGAGGCCGGGCTGGGCTCGGTGCTCATCGCCGCCGCACTCGGCGGCACGCTGGGCGTGCTGGCCGCGTTCGCGCAGGGCTGGCTCGACGACACGGTCTCCGCGTTCCTCGACATCCTGATCGCCTTCCCGACGCTGCTGCTGGCGATGCTGATCGTCGCCGCCCGCTCGGCCACCCTGGGGTCCGCCGTGCTGGCGATCGGCCTCGCGCAGAGCGCGGTCGTGGCACGGCTGGTGCGGATCCTGGTCAAGCGGGTCCTGGCGCGGGACTACATCACGGCGGCGCGCACCTCGGGCACCTCGTGGCCGCGCATCGTGACCGGGCACGTGCTGCCCAACATCTGGCCGACGCTCGTGGTGAACCTCGCCCTGCAGTTCGGGCTCGCGGTACTGGCCGAGGCCGGGCTGTCGTACCTGGGCCTGGGCGCGCCGCCGCCCAACGCCTCGTGGGGCCGCATGCTCCAGGAGGCGCAGGCCACCTTCACCACGGCCCCGGCGGGCGCGCTGGCACCGGGCATCCTGCTCGTGCTGCTCGTCATCGGCGTGAACCTCGTCGCCGACGGGCTGCGCGACACCCTCGACCCCGCGACCCGGCGGAGGCGCTCGTGACCATCCTCGACGTACACGACCTCACGATCCGCACGGCGCGGGGGCGGACCCTCGTCGACGGCCTCTCGCTGACCATGGGCCGGGGTGAACGCCTCGGTCTCATCGGGGAGTCGGGCTCCGGGAAGTCGCTGACCACCCTCGCCGTGCTCGGCCTGCTGCCGGACGGCATGACGGCCACCGGAAGCGTCGAGCTGGCCGGTACGCAGATCGTGGGCGCGAGCGAGAAGCGGCTCACGGGCGTGCGCGGCCGGGACGCCTCCGTCGTCTTCCAGGAGCCGCTCACCGCACTCGACCCCCTGATGCGGGTCGGCCGGCAGATCGCCGAACCGCTCGGCAGGCGGCGGGGGCTGAAGGGCGCCGGGCTGAGGCGGGCCGTCGTGGAGGCCCTGGAACAGGTGCGGCTGCCCGAGCCGGACCGGATCGCCCGCGCCTTCCCGCACGAGATCTCCGGCGGCCAGCGCCAGCGTGTCGCGCTCGCCATGGCGCTGGCCTGCGATCCGCAGCTGCTCATCGCGGACGAGCCGACCACCGCGCTCGACGTCACCGTGCAGTCCGACATGCTCGACCTGCTTGACACCCTGGTACGGGACCGGGGCATGGCGGTCCTGTTCGTCAGTCACGATCTCGCGGTCGTCTCGAAGGTCGCCGATCGCGTGCTGGTCCTCAAGGACGGGCGGGCCGTGGAGGAGGGCGACGTCCACGAGATCGTGAGCGCCCCGCGCGAGGAGTACACCAGGGCACTGGTGGCGAGCGCCCGCCGGCTGGAATCGGCGCTGGACCTGAGGAGCACGCGATGACGCCCGTACTGGAGCTGGAGAAGGTCTCCTTCGGATACCGGGGACACGGCGCGCCCGTCGTCGAGGACATCTCCCTCGCCGTCGGTTCCGGACAGTCCCTCGCCCTCGTCGGGGAGTCGGGCGCGGGCAAGACCACACTGCTGCGGCTGCTGCTCGGGCTGGCCCGGCCGTCCTCGGGCGCCGTCCGGTTCGACGGCGAGGAGCTGAGGCCGCGCGACGGGGCGCAGATGCGGCGGTTCCGGCGCGGTGTGCAGTGCGTCTTCCAGGACCCGTACTCGTCGCTGAACCCGCGTCGGCGCATCGGCGCGATCGTGTCCGAGCCCCTGCGCTCCCTGGGCATCGACAGCCGGGCCGGCGCCGTGCCCAAGGTCGCCGAGGCCCTGGAGCGGGTCGGTCTCCCGGCCGACGCGGCGGGGCGCTATCCGCACGAGTTCTCCGGCGGCCAGCGCCAACGCATCGCGATCGCCCGCGCGACGGTGTGCGATCCGCGGGTGCTGCTCGCCGACGAGCCGGTCAGCGCGCTCGACGTCACCACGCGCGTCAAGGTCGTCGATCTGCTCAAGGAGCTGAAGGAGGAGCGCGGCCTGACGCTGGTCATGGTCTCGCACGACCTGTCGGTGGTCGCCTCGCTCTGCGAGCGCACCGCGGTCCTGGAGCGCGGTGCGCTCGTCGAGCAGGGCGACACCGTGCAGGTGCTGGGCGCCCCGGCGCACCCGTACACGCGCCGCCTCGTCGAGAGCGTGCCGCGGCTGCCCGCCTGAACGGGGACTCAGTCCGTGTCGTGCGTGGGCGGGCCCGCGTCCTCGTACGGGACGGCGGGCCACTCGCGGCGGCCCTCGTCGTGCCAGAGCGGTCGCCGGTCGACGCGCAGGCCGAGGATCTCCGGTCGCGCGTAGTGGCCGCGCGAGTCGACCCAGACCTTGACGGCGTCGATGTCGGCGAGGTCGATCGCGGCGGCGACGAGCTTTTCCTCCGGGCCGGTGTGCGGGCCCGCCAGGTACTGGTTGAAGGGGTGGATCACGGCCGACCAGCCGCCGCCCCCGGTGATGTGCTTCTGCGGTCCGACGGTGTCCGCCATCCAGCGCAGGCACGTCTCGTCGACGGGGTTGCCCGCGGCGACGACGAAGGACTGGGCGGTGAGCGCGTGCGTCTTCATCATGGCGTCGATCTGGATGTCGGCGACGGCCTCGAAGCCCGCCATGGTGGACAGACCGGGCCAGGCCGCCGCGTGGATCTCCTGGCCCTGGACGACGAGGGCCTGCCGGGCCAGGTTCATGGTGTGCTCCCAGCAGACCAGACCGCCGATCCGGCCCAGGGAGCTGTCGAACACGCCGAGCGTCGAGCCGCCGCCCTGGGCCCACACCATCCGTTCGGCGTAGGTGGGCTGGAGCTTGCGGTGCACGCCGAGCAGGGTGCCGTCGGGGTCGATGAAGACCTGGCTGTTGAAACAGGTGCGGGTGCCCGCGAGCCGTTCGCTGACGCCGAGGACCGTACCGACCCCGGCACGGCGGCAGGCGGACCGGACCCGGTCGATCCCCGGGCCTGGCACCTCGACGGACGCCTCGGCGTAGGCGGCGTTGGCGGCCTGCTGGTCCAGCGGGGCGTACGCCTCGATCCAGTACGGGTAGCCCGGCACGAAGGTCTCGGGGAACACCAGCAGGTCGATGCCCTCCCGGCCGGCCCGTTCGACGAGGCCGACGACCTTGTCGAGGGTCGCCTCGGTGTCCATGAACACGGGCGCGGCATGCACGGCGGCGACGGTTCGTTTTCTGGGAACGGGGGACGGCACGAGGCCCCTCCTCGAAGACGGTGACGCACCGCGGGACCGGCGACCCGGACGGCCGCCGAAACCTCTGGGGCGGCGCCGGGACGCGTCGGACCCGGGTGCGTGGGCGGGTCGGTCGGTGGCAGTGTGCCATCGATCACCGCCGCGTGTGCCGGTACCGGCACGACCGGCTCGTCAGCCGCCCCACCGCCAGTACTGTTCGGGGCGGGCCGGCCCGGAGCAGCCGGTGCGGACCAGCCGGGGGTCGAGGCGGTCCCGGCTGTCCCAGCGGGCGGGCAGTTCACGGTCGTCCTGGTACAGGCAGCGGTGGTCGGCGGCGCTCTCGATCCGCCATGCCGCGCGTTTCCATGTCGTGCTCCGCCACGGCACCCGGGTCCATGCCTGGTCCGCGGCGCCGCCCCGGCAGGGTTCGAGCGCGGCCCCCGCACCGACGGCCGTGAGGCAGGAGTGCGGCTCGCCCCACAGGCCGACGGTGCCGTCGCTCCGCATCCGCCAGCGCTGGGCCGGGGATCCGTCGCACGCGCGGATGCGGACCTCCCGGGACTTCGCCGGCGTGCCCGCCGCGTCGAGGCACCGGGCCGGGTCGGGACCGGCGGCGTACGTGGTCCGTCCGATGTCCCCGAGGACCTCGCCGGGCCCCGGAGAGCGGTGCGTCTGCGGGTACTGCCGACGGATCCACAGGTTCCAGTCCTCCTGGAGCGGACCGTGGTAGGGCGGCACCTCGGCGCAGGCGCCGGTGGCGCGGCACCGGCGCCGGGCGACGTACCAGCGCACCACCCGCTCCTTCTCCGCGGCCTGTGCGGGCGTCAGGTCCGCGTCCAGCGCCGACATCCGGTAGCCGAGGTACGAGGTGACGGGGATCCCGAGGGCGTAGCCCACTCTCCTGAAGTACCGGGCGGTGATGCCGTGGTCGCTGTGGTCGACGCCGCCGCCGAGACCGAACGCGAAGGACGCGTTGTCGTGGTCCATGGTCAGGATCCGTTCCGCGCGGTCCGTCCCGGCCAGGGCGCGGAGCGTGGCGACGAGCCGTTCCTCGGTGTAGGCCGGGCCGTCCGGGAACCCGCGGACGCTGTGCCTGCTCCCGTCGAAGAGCCTGAGCACGCTGTCGGGCTCCTCGCCATGCGGAAGCCCGTCGTGGAGATCGAGGAAGGTGAGCCGGATGCCTGCGCCGACCGGCCGGCCGGCCAGCAGGAACGAACGGACGCGGAGGCCGCCGGTCCGTACGTCGGACCGCTTCCAGCCGTCGGCGGCCCCGGCCATGGACGCGTAGGCGGCCCGTACCCCGTACTCCCTGCGGTCCACGTACTCCAGCGCCCGCGTACGGTCGCGGACGGCGTCGTCCCCGGCGGTCAGGTACACGGTGTGGACCGGGCATCTCGCCCGGATCGTCCGCGCGATGTCCGGGTTCAGGAAGAACAGGTCGTCGTCGGGGTGCGCCACGCCCACCAGGGTGCGCCGGCACCGGAGCGGCTCCGTCTGCGGCGCGGCCGCCGTGCCGGGGCCGGGGGTCGGGGCGGGCGCGGCGGCGGGGCCGAGCAGGGCGCAGAGCACCGCGGCCGCCGCGAGCGTGCGGCGGACGAGGCGGTGGCCGCCCCGGCCGTCCCGGGTGTTCTCGCGCGCGTGGTGGTCCATCTGCGGATGATCACCGGGCGGCTGCCCGGAGCCAACCGACCCGCCGCACGGCACACCCGGTCGGCGGGTCGGACGTGGTGCGCGGGGGCCCGGCGAAAGGGCCGGGGCCCCGGCGGGATGCCGTGGTCAGGGCCGGGCGGTGGGCTCGAACCAGGTGGGTTCGTCGGTCAGCGCCTGCTTGATCCTGAACCGCGAGAACTCGTTCAGCGGCGGCAGCGCGTCCACCGGGTACCAGCCCACCTCCAGCGACTCGTCGTCGTTCACCCGTGCCTCGCCGCCCGTCGCCCGGCAGCGGAACGTGACGTCGAGGTACTGGCAGTGGTCCCCGTTGGCGTACTCGACCGGTTCGAGGGCCTGTGTGAGCACCACCCGCTCCGCCACGCAGTGCACGGCGGTCTCCTCGTACACCTCGCGCTCGGCCGTCGCCGCGGGCTGCTCGCCCGGCTCGCAGATGCCCCCGATCAGGGCCCATCGGCCGGTGTCGGAGCGCCGCCCGAGCAGCACTCTGCCCTCGTCGTCGAGGACCACGGCGGTCACCCCCGGCAGCAGGAGCAACTGATGGCCCGCGGTGGCGCGGATCCGGCGGATGAAGTCAGGAGTACCCATGGCTCGACCCTAGACGGTGTCGCGTCCCGCCCGGCGGAGCCGTACCGCGCGGACGACGGTCCGGCCGAGCCCCGCCGCGGCGATCAGCGCGAGCACTGCTTCCGGAAGCACGCCCAGGCGGGTGGCGGGCGTCTGCGAGGACCGCAGCGGCACCTCGTCGACGAGCGCGGCCGGGGTGAACAGCTTCGTCCGCTGGACGACGGTGCCGTCGGGACGGATGATCGCGCTGACCCCGCTGGTGACGGGGACGACGACGGACCTGCTGTGCTCGACCGCCCGGACCCGGGACATGGCGAGCTGCTGGTAGGTCATCTCGCTGCGCCCGAAGGTGGCGTTGTTGCTGGGGACGGCGATCAGCCGGGCGCCGTGGTCGACGGTGTCCCGCACCGCGTCGTCGAACGCGGCCTCGTAGCAGGTCACCAGCCCGACGGGGGTGCCGGACAGGTCGAAGACGCCGACCTTGCTCCCGGGGCCGAAGTCCCGCCGCACCCGGTCCACGTCGGAGCTGAAGAGGCGGGCGACGGAGCGCATCGGGATGTACTCGCCGAACGGCTGGATGTGGCGCTTGTCGTAGGTGGCGACGGGCCCCTTCCCCGGCTCCCACTGGATGAGGGTGTTGCGCAGTTTGCCCGTGTCGGGTGCGAGCACCGCACCGATCACGGTGGGCGCGCCGATCGCCTTCACCGCGTTGTCGATGACGTACCGGGCGTCCACGTTGAGGTACGGGTCGAGGTCGGAGGAGTTCTCCGGCCACAGCACGAAGTCGGGCCGGGGCGCCTTGCCCGCCTTCACGTCCCGGGCGAGCTGTTCGGTGCGGCGGGCGTGGTTGTCGAGGACGGCGCGGCGCTGGGCGTTGAAGTCGAGTCCGAGCCGGGGCACATTGCCCTGGATGGCGGCGACGGTGGCGGTGCCGTCCTCGGCCGAGTCGTCCACCAGCGGCCACGCGGCGAACGCGGCGGCGACGGGGGCGAGGACGCAGGCCGCCGTGGCGGCGACGGCACCCCGGGGGATCTCGCGCGTCTTCCGGTACGCGCGGAAGCGGCGCAGCGCCTCGTGGAGGCCGAAGCCGCACAGCACCACGGCGAAGGAGAGCAGCGGCGTGCCGCCCACCGCCGCGAGCGGCAGGAACACGCTGTCCGCCTGCCCGAAGGCGATCTTTCCCCAGGGGAAGCCGCCGAACGGCACCCGGGCCCGGATCCCCTCGTCCAGGGCCCAGACCGCCGCCGCCCACAGCGGCCAACAGGCGAGGCGGGAGACGGCGGAGATCCCGGCGCAGCCCACGGCGACGAACAGCGCCTCGGCCGCGGCGAGCGCCAGCCACGGCACCGGGCCCACCTCCTCGCCCGTCCAGTGCAGCAGCGGCAGCATGAACCCGAGCCCGGCGAGCAGACCGAGACCGAACCCGGCGCGCGGCCGGCGTCCGTGGAGCACCCAGCCGAGCAGCGCGAAGCCCGGCAGGACGAGCCACCACAGGGGCCGGGGCGGGAAGCTCAGGTACAGCAGTACGCCGGAGACGACGGCCGCCACGGACCGTACGAGGCCGGGGATCAGCCGTCCGCGCGGGGACGCGGGGGCGGGTGCGGGCTGCTGCGGGTCGTCGACCGACGTGATGGTGGCGCTCACCCGGCGGAGTCTACGGTCATCGGCTGTGCGCCCGTCAGTCCCGTCCGGTCGGCACCGGCTCCGGGGCGCCGCCTCCCCCGCCGCGTGCCCGGTCAGCCTCCGGTCGCCGCGCCCGTCCTCGGCAGGCGCAGCCGTTCGCGGATGAACCGCACGCCCGTCTCCGCGTCGTCGACGGTGATGGTGAACGTCCGGCCGTCGCCGAGCCGGAGCACCAGGCCCTCGCCCCTGCGGACCACGACGGCGGTGCCCTGCTCGGGGCGCCAGCGGTAGCCCCAGCCGCCCCACTGCCGGGGGGTGACCCGGGGTGCGAACTCCGCGCCCACCACATGGGTCAGCAGGATCCGGCGGCGCGGCAGGCCCATGTGGCCGCAGCGCACCTCCAGGGCGTCGCCGTCGACCCTGACGGCCACGTTCACGAAGGCGAGGGTGCCGAAGAGCATGAGCAGTCCGACGGCCACGCAGCCGATCACGGACATCAGCAGCGGGGCGCGCCCGGTGGCCCAGTCGGAGGTGACGGCCAGTTGGACGCCGAGCGCCAGGCAGGCGGCGCCCGCGGCGGCCAGCACCCACTGGACCCGGTTGGTGGCCCGGCCGACCCAGACGTCGGAGTCGGGCTCGGACCCGGCGTGCCTCGGTTCTCGGGGGTGGTCCCTCATGTCAAGCAGCGTACTCAGGGGACCGCATGCCGGGGACGCCTCCGAGGGCCCGGATCCGGGTCAGCGGGCGGAGGTGACGGCCCCCAGCAGCCGCCCCTCGGCGTAGGCCAGGGCGGCCCGCGGCAGGTCGCCGGGGTGTCCTCCGAGGAGGACGGTGAGAGCGCCGGCCGGTTGGGCCGACGGAGCGGGTGCGACCCCGATACGGCGCAGTGCCTGGGCCGCGACGGCACCGGCGGACCCGTGCAGCGCGACGGGGGGCAGGCCGCGCTCCCGCAGGGCGGCGCGGATGCGTTCGGCGACCAGTTCGTAGTGGGTGCAGCCGAGGACCACGGCGCGGGCCTCACGCGGGGTGAGCGCGGCGGCCGCGGCGACGGCGCGGTCGACGGCCGCCTCGTCCGCGTGTTCCACGGCGTCGGCGAGCCCGGGGCACGGGATCTCGGTGACGTCGACGCAGTCCGCGAATTCCCGGATGAGTCCGCGCTGGTAGGAGCTGCCGGTGGTGGCGGGGGTGGCCCAGATCGCGACGGGGCCGCCGCTCGCGGCGGACGGCTTGATGGCGGGGACGGTGCCGATGACCGGCAGCCCGGGTTCCAGTTCGGTGCGCAGGGTCGGCAGGGCGTGCACGGAGGCCGTGTTGCAGGCGACGATCAGCGCGTCCGGCCGCTGGGCGGCGGCGGCGCGGGCCACGTCCAGCGCACGGGCGGTGAGGTCCTCGGGCGTACGCGGGCCCCAGGGCATGCCGCCGGGATCGCAGGAGAGCACGAGATCGGCGTCGGGTCTCAGCCTGCGTACCGCCCCGGCTGCCGCGAGGAGGCCGATTCCCGAGTCCATGAGCGCGATCTTCACCCGGTCACCATAGTCGACCGCCCTTGCGATTCCTCCGCAGTGGGGCAGACTGCGGCGAATGAGTGCCGTTGCCTGGATCGCCATGGGTTCGCTGGCCGCGTGGGTGTGGTTGCTGCTGGGACAAGGGTTCTTCTGGCGCACCGATCAGCGGATGCCGGTCCGCCGGGCCCCGGAGCGCTGGCCCTCGGTCGCGATCGTCGTGCCCGCACGTGACGAAGCAGACATGTTACCCGTGAGTCTGCCGTCGTTGCTGACGCAGGACTATCCGGGTGTCGCGGAGGTCTTCGTCGTCGACGACTGCAGCGAGGACGGGACCGGTGACGTCGCCCGCGCGCTGTCCGTGCGGTACGGGGGGCTGCCGGTGACGGTGGCGTCGCCCGGCGAGCCGGAGCCGGGCTGGACCGGCAAGCTCTGGGCGGTGCGGCACGGGATGGCGCTGGCCCGCGCCCGGCGGCCGGAGTACCTGCTGCTGACGGACGCCGACATCGCGCACGAACCGGACAGCCTGCGGGAGCTGGTCTCCGCCGCCGTGTCGGGCGGCTTCGACCTGGTCTCGCAGATGGCCCGGCTGCGGGTGTCGAGCGTCTGGGAGCGCCTGGTCGTGCCCGCCTTCGTGTACTTCTTCTCGCAGCTCTACCCGTTCCGGTGGGTGAACCGGGCGGGGGCGCGCACCGCGGCGGCGGCGGGCGGGTGCGTGCTGCTGCGGACAAAGGCCGCGGACCGGGCCCGGGTGCCGGAGTCGATCCGGCAGGCGGTGATCGACGACGTGTCACTGGCGCGGGCGGTGCGGCGCGGCGGCGGGCGGATCTGGCTGGGGCTCGCGGAGCGGGTGGACAGCGTGCGGCCGTACCCGCGGCTGGCCGATCTGTGGCGGATGGTGTCGCGGAGCGCGTACACCCAGCTGCGGCACAGTCCGGTGCTGCTCCTCGGGACGGTGCTGGGGCTGGCGCTGGTGTACCTGGCGCCGCCGGTCGCGCTCGTCGCCGGGCTGCTGGGCGGCGACCCGGTGGCGGCGTGGGCGGGCGGCGCGGCGTGGGCCGTGATGACGGGGACGTATCTGCCGATGCTGCGCTACTACCGGCAGTCGCCGTGGTCCGCGCCGCTGCTGCCGTTCACCGCCCTGCTGTACCTGCTGATGACGGTCGACTCGGCGGTGCGGCACCACCGGGGCCGGGGCGCGGCCTGGAAGGGGCGTACGTACGCCCGTCCCGAGGCCGCGCCGGACCGGTGAGCGGAGCCGGTCATGGGCCGATGGCATCGGTCCCGTCCGGACGTCCGGGAGGTCATTTGCGGCCGGGCGTCCAGTTCATTCCCCACCCGTAGGCGTAGTCGATAGTGCGCTGCGGGCTGACTCCGCGCTGGGGCACGAGGTAGCGGGCCTCACGCTGCACGGTGAGGTCTCCCCCGTCGTTGGTGAGGAGGGCGAGGGCGCAGACGGTGGACGGGACGGTGCATTCGTCGAGGGAGAAGTCGATCGGGGCACCGTGCTGGGGCTGGAGGGTGACGGTCGCGTGGAGGTCGGCGAAGCTCCGGGCGCCCTCGTAGATGGTGACGAAGATCAGGACGCGGCGGAACCTGTCCTTCTGGTCGAGGTTGACGGTGAGGTTCTCGCCGGTGGCGACGGCGCCGGTGCGGTCGTCGCCGTCGAGGTGGATGTACGGGGGCTGCCGGAGCGCTCCGAACGCGTTCCCGAGCGCCTGCACGACTCCCTTGCGGCCGTCGGTGAGTTCGTACAGGGCGCACAGGTCGAGATCGAGATCCGCGTGGTGGGCGACCGCCCTGCCGAGTTTGCTTCCCCAGCCCGTGAACTGTTTGCGGACTTCCCAGTTGAGATTGACGCGGAGGAGTCCGGAAGTTCCGCCCTGTTTGGCGAGAGAGACCGACGGCGCCTGTTTGGTGAGCGTGACCTTCGTCAGCCGGACGGGGGCGGGAGCGGAAGGGGCCGGAGGCGTTGCCGGCGGGGCCGGCGGAACCGGCGGGATCGGGGGCACTCGGTCCACCCGCGTTGTCTGTTGGGGTTGTTGAGGCGATTGCGGTTGGGGATACGCCTGGGGACGCTGGGGTTCATCGACGGAAATTCCGAAGTCCGTCGCCAGGCCCTCCAGACCGGTGGCGTAACCCTGGCCGACTGCGCGGAATTTCCAGTTGCCCTGACGCCGGTACAGTTCGCCGAGGATGAACGCGGTCTCGACGGTGGCGTCCGTGCTGTCGAAGCGGGCGATCTCCGATCCGTCCGCCGCATCCGTGATCCGTATGTACAGTCCCGCCACCCGGCCGAAGGTGCCGCCGTCCGCGGAGGCCGCCAGGACCACGCGCTCGATGGCCGGCTCGACACGCGCCAGGTCGACGGCGAGGTTGTCCGTCGCCCCGTCACCGGTGGTCCTCCGGCCCTCGTGGCGTACTGCGCCGGAGGCGTGGGCGGGCTGGTTGTAAAAGACGAAGTCGGCGTCGTCGCGCACCTTTCCCGATACGAGCAGGAGTGCCGATCCGTCCACGTCCGGCGTCCCTGGAGATGCGCGCCACCCCAATTCGACCCGTACGGATCGGGCCGGCACCGGAACATTGGCGCCTTTTAGCATGGTCATGATCGCCCCCATCGCGAGTCCGGCTGACCGAAGGCCATTCTCCGCCAACCTAATGCCCCGTCGGCCGCGGATCGCGCATCGGTGCGCAAGGAGTCCGGAGATCTGCCGTTCATGCCCGGCAAGACGTCCGGTGATCAGCCGTTCATCCACCAGAAACTGACGTCTTTACACGAACCCAACACACTTTGGTGCCCCTTTTTCCCAAGTTCGCTCGGATTGGGGAACGAGGTTCCCCCACACCACGCAAAACAACCCTCTTGTCGGACTCCCCAACCGCCTCGTCGTGGGCTTAACTTAGGTGGCATGACGTCCCCCCGCTCCACCTACGGCAGCGGCTACTACGCTGCGTCGTCGTTCCCCGACACTCCGATCTACGACTCCCTGGTCGCGGAGCGGGGCACCCCTCAGATCGCTCCGATCCGAGTGCCTGCCGCCTATGACACCGGCAGCAGCAATCTGCCGGCCCTCCCGGCGGCGCTGCCCGCTCTCCCGGCGGCACCCTCCCAGCCCGCGCCGTCGTACGGCTACCAGCAGCCGCCCCAGCAGGGATTCGCGCCGACGCAGCCCCCGCAGCTGCAGAACGCCCCGGCGCCGTACATCCCGCAGCAGCCGGGCGCGGCCCGCGGCGGGTACCCGGCGCCCCATCCGCCGCAGCAGCAGCGGCCCGCGCCCGCCACCGGGTACGAGGCGATGCGCCCGGCGTCACCGCGCCCCGCCCCGGCGCCCTCCCCGTACGAGGACCCGTACAACCGTCCCTACCCGGGCCGGGGGTACTGAGTCCGACCGTACCGAGCGGGAGTCGCGCAAGGTCGCACCGAGGTCGTCGTCGAGCCATGGGGACTCGCCGACGACCTCGTCGTTCCCGGGGCGGGCGGATCTCGCCGACGGCCCACTCGCCCGCTCCCGATGTGCCGCCGCCCCCGTTCCCCCGGGAACCCGCGCGCACGGTCGGCGCGTCGACCGCGCTGCGGGTGGCGTCGCTCTCCCCTCACCGCTTCAAAACGCGAGGCGTGCCGCATCGGGCCACGACGGACACGGAAGGGGGTGCGGAACCGTGCGAGCGGCAGCGGGAGTGTGGCGTTGGCGGCGCAGTCCCCTGTGCCGCGCCACCGACCGGCGCGAGGCGTGGGTGGCCCTGGCCGCCCTCCTCCTCATGACGCTGGTGGCACCGGCCCTGGGCGGGGTGTGCGGGGTGCTCACGGACGAGAGCCTGCAGGGCTCGGCGCGCGCCGAGCGGGCGGAACGACGCGCCACGACGGCGGTCGTGCTCGGCCCGGCATCGGCGTCGTCCCGCGTCGTCGCCGATCCCGAGGGGGTGTCGGACCGCACCGCACGGACCTCGGTGGTGGTGCGATGGCGGGCACCCGACGGCACGGAACGGCGCGGCACGGTGGCCGCGCCGCCCGGGAGGGCCGCCCCCGGGACCGGGGTGAGGATCTGGACGGACCGCGCGGGCCGCGTCGTGGCGCGTCCCATGGACGTCCCGACGGCCCGTGCGCACGCGGTGCTGGCCGGTCTCGGGGCGGCGATGCTCGCCGCCGGTCTGATCGAGTGCGTCCGTCGCCTGATCGTCCGGCACATGGTCCGCGCACGGCACGCCCTCATCGACCGCACCTGGGCCGAGGCCGGTCCCGACTGGGGCAGGACCGGGACAGGGACCTGATCGGCGGGCCGATCGGGTCAACTCCCGCCCGCCGCGCGCGCTACGGTGGACCGGCCCGCCCGCTTCCTCGGCGGGCGGACCCGTGGGCGCCGCTGCCCGAAGGCCGGTGACACGGGCATCACACACGCACGAGGTGGGGGCACAGCAGCGCCATGGCACAGGGCACGGTCCAGGTGACACACACCGGCACATCGCGGTGGCGGCGCCGCACAGGCGAATACCCCACCCTCACCGCGGCCCTGGAGGCCGCCGCGGAAGGTGACGTCCTCACCGTCGCGCCGGGCACCTACCGGGAGAACCTGGTCCTGCACCGCGCGGTGACGCTGCGCGGGCCCGAGGGCTCGGTCGGCTCGGTGCGGATCGCACCGCCCGACGGCGTCCCGCTGACCGTCCGCGCCTCCGCCGTCGTCACCGACCTGCACGTGGAGGGCCAGGACTCGACGGCCCCGGCACTGCTCGTCGAGGACGGGGCACCGGAACTCGCGGACCTGCGGATCGTCACGCGTTCGGCCGCCGGGATCGAGGTGCGCGGCACGGGCCGGCCGACGGTGCGCCGCTGCACGGTCGACAACCCCGCGGGGGCCGGCATCGCCGTGCTCGACGGCGCGGGCGGGGTGTTCGAGCAGTGCGAGGTCGTCTCGGCCGGACAGGCCGGCGTCTCGGTGCGCGACGGCGCGCACCCGCGGCTGGAGCGCTGCCGGGTCCATCACGCCTCGGGCTCGGGACTGAGCGTCACCGGCGAGGGCAGCGGCCTGGAGGCCGTCGGCTGCGAGGTGTACGAGATCAAGGGCAGCGGGATACAGGTGTCGGCCCGTGCCGCGGCCCATCTCACCGACTGCACGGTGCACCGCACCTCGGCGGACGGGGTCACGCTCGACACCGACGCCGTACTGACCCTGGCCGACTGCGACATCCACGACATCCCGGAGAACGCGGTGGATCTGAGGTCCCGTTCGGTCCTCACCCTCACCCGCTCCACCGTGCGCCGGTTCGGCCGCAACGGGCTCTCGGTCTGGGATCCGGGCACCCGTGTCGACGCCAACCAGTGCGAGATCCACGACAGCACGGGCGACTACCCCGCGGTCTGGGTCAGCGACGGGGCGACGGTGATACTGGACTCCTGCCGGGTCCACGACGTGCCGGACGCCCTGTTCGTGCTCGACCGGGGTTCCCGCGCCGACGTCGTCGACAGCGACCTCTCCCAGATCCGCAACACCGCCGTGTCCGTGAGCGACGGTGCGACGGCCCAGCTCGACGACTGCCGCGTCCGCGAGGCGTCCACCGGCGCCTGGTTCCGCGACCACGGCAGCGGCGGCACGCTGAACAACTGCACCATCGACACGGTACAGACCGGGGTGATCGTCACCAAGGGCGCGGACCCGGCGATCGAGCGGTGCACGGTCACCTCGCCCACCGAGGCCGGTTTCTACGTCTCCGCCGAAGGCCGCGGCACCTTCCACGGCTGCCGGGTCACCGGCAGCGAGGGCTACGGCTTCCATGTGATGGACGGCTGCCGCACGACACTGACCCGGTGCCGCACCGAGCGCTGCGCCCGCGGCGGTTACGAGTTCGCCGAGGGCGGTCAGCACGGCGACGGCCAGGGCGCGGGGCCCGTCGTGGAGGACTGCACCAGCGACGAGAGCGCGCTGCGCTCCCCCGCCCCTGCGCCACCCGCCGTGCTGACCGCCACCCAGCCGGCCTCCCCCGGGCTGCTCGGGGCGGTCCCCGGTCCCCGTGCCGCGGATCCCGCGCCGGCCGAGGCGTCGCCCGCCCGCCCGGTGCGCGACTCGGACACCGTCCTCGGTGAACTGGACGCCCTGGTGGGTCTGGACAGCGTCAAGCGGGAGGTCCGCGCCCTCACCGACATGATCGAGGTCGGCCGTCGCCGCCTTGAGGCCGGCCTCAAGGCGGCGTCGGTGCGGCGTCACCTCGTCTTCACCGGCTCCCCCGGCACCGGCAAGACCACCGTGGCCCGGCTGTACGGCGAGATCCTCGCCTCTCTCGGGGTGCTGGAGCAGGGACATCTGGTGGAGGTGTCCCGCGTCGATCTGGTCGGTGAGCACATCGGGTCGACCGCCATCCGTACCCAGGAGGCGTTCGACCGGGCGCGCGGCGGGGTGCTGTTCATCGACGAGGCGTACGCCCTGTCACCGGAGGACTCCGGCCGCGACTTCGGCCGGGAGGCGATCGACACGCTCGTGAAGCTGATGGAGGACCAGCGGGAGGCGGTGGTCGTGATCGTCGCCGGGTACACCCACGAGATGGAGCGGTTCCTGACCGTCAACCCCGGTGTGGCATCGCGGTTCTCACGGACCATCACCTTCGGCGACTACGAGCCCGCCGAGCTGCTCCGGATCGTCGAGCAGCAGGCCGAGGAGCACGAGTACAGCCTGGCCCCCGGGACCGGTGAGGCACTGCTGAAGTACTTCACCGAACTGCCCAAGGGCCCGGCCTTCGGCAACGGCCGCACCGCGCGGGGGACGTTCGAGTCGATGGTGGAGCGGCACGCGGGCCGGGTCGCCCAGCTCTCCGCGCCGAGCACGGACGACCTCAGCCTGCTCTACCCGGAGGATCTCCCCGAACTCCCCTGAGAACGCGGGGACTTCGCGGCCCCGTCCGCCGCCGCCTGACGCGGCAGGAGGGGGCCGAGGCGGTCGAGCAGCGCGGTCCGCTCCTCGGCGAAGACCGGGTCGGCCTGGTAGTCGAAGTGCCCCAGGACGGGCTCGGGCAGCGGGTGTTCGGGCGTGCGCCCGTAGACCAGGGGGTCCTTCAGCGGCCCCCGGTCCACCGCGGGCCCCGGCGCCTCGTCGAGCCCGACCCGGCCACCGATCGGGTCGGTGGCCCGCCAGAGGTTGCGCCAGCAGTTCACGGTGCGATGCAGGCCGTGCAGCGGTCCGGGGCCGAAGTAGGCCGGGAACCAGCGCCCGTACAGGCGCTCGATCGGTGAGCCGTAGGTGAGCAGGGCGACCCGGCTACGCGTCCGCGCGGGCAGTTGCCAGACCGCCGACGCGGCGAGGACGCTGCCCTGGGAATGGCCGGAGATGACGAGTCGGCCACCGGTGAGCCCGGTCCAGCCGGACATCCGCGACACCAGGTCCGGGACGGCGCGCTCGGCGTAGCAGGGCGGCGCGAAGGGGTGCGCGGCGCGCGGCCAGAACGTCCCGACGTCCCAGAGAATGCCGATCGTGCGCCGCGCGGAGGCGTCGCGGTAGGCCCGGCGCCCCCAGGTGACGAACAGTATGAACCCGAACCCGATGAGCCAGGAGCCGGTGGACTGGGCCGCCTCGGCCACTCCCTCGACGAACGGCCCGCTCCCCTTCAGCGCGACCCCGGGAACCTCTCCGCCGGCCCAGGCGCCGCAGACCGCCGCCGCGCCCAGCAGCAGCGTGGCGCCCGCGACCGGGCCGACGAATGCGGGGGCGGAGTCGGTGAGGGCCGCCGCGGCCCGGATCCGGGCGATCTGCCGCGTCCGGGCGGGGTCCGGCCGCTCCTTGCCGTACTCCCGGTCGATCACCGGTTCCAGGGCGCGCACGGTGAGCCAGGTGCGGACGAGGAGCAGGAGGCCGGGGAGGACCAGCAGCGCCAGCAGGACCGGGATGACCGCGGCCTGCCAGCTGAGCAGCACCGGCGGTCCCTCGATGACGGCACCGGCCGTGCCGGGGGTGCCGGAGCCGTCGAGCCAGTCGGCGACGCGCTGGGCGACCCCGCCGGTCATGACGCCGCCGAGCGCGCAGGCGAGCATGGCCACCACCGGCCCGCCCAGTCCGTGCAGGACGGTGCGGGGTTCGGGTGTCCTGCGGTAGAGGCCGAGGGCCACCCCGGCGAGCAGGAGCACGAGCAGCACCTGGGCGAGGGTGATGACGCCGAAGGCGAGGTGACCGGGCAGGGCGCCGGTGGAGACCCAGCCGGGACGCGACCAGGCGGCGTACCCCCCGGAGAGGACGAGCAGGGCCAGGGCGGCGCCCGGCAGATAGGTGACGAGGGCGCGGTCGAGCCGGTTGTCCAGGCGGCGTTCGCTGCGCCCGCGGCGGCAGACGACCCAGAGCACGACCAGGGCGCCCGCGACCAGGGCCGCCTCGATGAGGCGGCCGAAGACGCCGGGTACGGGGCCGGGCGCGGCACGGTCGTGGCGGGCGGCGGCGCCCGCCACGAACGCCGCGACGGTGAGGAAGCCCGCGGCGGTGTGGGCGGCGCGCAGCCGGGCGACGAGCCTGCGGCCGTACCAGAAGCCCGGCCTGCCGAGGGCGGGACGGCCCTGCGCCGCGGGCTCGGGGGCGCCCTCGCCGTCGCCGGTCCCGTCCCCGGCGTCCCCGGCGTCGCCGCCCGGTCCGGAGCCGGTGAGCGGGCGCTGCGACTCGTACGCGCTCCACGTCCGGTTGGACAGGAACCACAGCAGTCCCACCAGGGCGGTGGGCACCAACGCGGCGAGGGCCAGCCGGCGGCCCGGCTGGGACCACCAGCCGCCCTGCGCCGACGACAGGAAGCCGAGCCAGGAGCGCCGGTCCGAGCAGTCCGGGGCGCCCGCGCACTGCCAGGCCGTCAGGTCGAGGGCGACCTCGCACACGGCCGCGGTCAGCAGGATCGTGAGGCTGAGCGCGACGAGCCGGACGAGGACGCCGTAGAGGCGCACCGCGCGGGTGCGGGCGCGGGCGGTGGGGCGCATCCAGTGGGCGAGGTTGACGACCATGAACGGGAGCAGCAGCAGCCACAGCGCCCGGGAGCCGTTGCCGGAGGTGAGGTTGGACCAGCAGTAGGCCTCTTCGATGGGCCGGTCGCGGTACCGCTCCGGATGCTGTTCGGCGTCGGTGTCCCCGGGGCGCCGGTAGACCGCCGCGGTCGCGTCGCCGGTCATCCGGACCACGCGGGGGTCGTCGAGCATCTCCTGGGGGGTGGCGCCGCCCACGCCGTGGACCAGCAGCTCCAGCGCTGGCCCCGGCGACGGGGCCTGGGTGGCAGGTGACACTGAGGTGACTCGCTCTCTCGTGGGGGGAGTCCTGATGGACAGTCACCAGCATCGTGGCGGAACGGCGGGATCCACGCCGCTCTCACGGAATCTCCCCACCGCGTCGGCCGACGACACCGCGTGGCAGGATGATCCCGTTTCCAGGGGACCGGCGGTCGACGGGAAGGAACGGACCGGCGTTGAGCGAGAATCAGAACCTGCTCGCGGAGCAGCGGCGTGCCCTGATCCTCGACGAGGTGCGCAGGCGGGGCGGGGTCCGGGTGAACGAGCTGACCCGCAGACTGAACGTCTCCGACATGACCGTGCGACGGGATCTGGACGCGCTGGCCCGCCGGGGTGTGATCGAGAAGGTGCACGGCGGCGCCGTTCCGGTGGTCGAGGCCAGTACGCACGAGCCCGGTTTCGAGGCCAAGTCGGTCCTGGAGCCGACCGCCAAGGAGGACATCGCGCGGGTGGCGGCGACGATGGTGGTGCCGGGCAGCGCCGTCGCTCTCTCCGGCGGCACGACGACGTACGCGCTCGCCCGGCGGCTGGTGGACGTACCGGATCTGACGGTGGTGACCAACTCGGTGCGGGTCGCGGACGTGTTCCACTCCGCGCAGCGTGCCGACGCGGCGGGCGGGGGACGCCCCGGAGCCGCCACGGTGGTGCTCACGGGCGGGGTGCGGACCCCGTCCGACTCTCTGGTCGGTCCGGTCGCCGATCAGGCGATCGCCTCGCTCCACTTCGACGTGCTGTTCCTCGGGGTGCACGGGATCTCGGTGGAGGCCGGTCTCTCGACGCCGAATCTGGCGGAGGCCGAGACCAACCGCCGTTTCGTCCAGTCCGCACGGCGGGTGGTGGTGGTCGCGGACCACACCAAGTGGGGCACGGTGGGCCTGAGTTCGTTCGCCGCACTGGACCAGGTGGACACGTTCGTGACGGACGCGGGGCTGTCGGCGGCGACCCGCGAGGAGATCGCGGAGCATCTGCCGGGCCTGCTGGTGGCGGAGCCGGCCCCGGACGACGCCTGAGGTCCTGCGGGGCTCCCCCGGCGGCCACCGGGGCCGCGTGCGGCACGTGCGTCCGGCCGAGGTGCCGACGGCGTCGGTGCGGGGGCCGGTACGGGTGGCACGTGCCGCCGTTCGGAGTCGTTCGCCGGGCCGCGCGCTCCGGTCCGGTGGAAGACTCGGGCGGGTGAAGGAATCCTCGGACGGTACGCGGCCTCGCTGTCTGGTGACGGGCGCCACCGGCTACATCGGCGGGCGGCTCGTGCCCGCGCTGCTCGACGCCGGTCACCAGGTGCGTGCGGCGGTGCGGGATCCCCGGAGGCTGCGCGACCATCCGTGGGCGGACCGGGTCGAGGTGGTGGCGGCCGACGTCCGGGACGCCGGTTCCCTGCGGGCCGCGATGCGGGACGTGGACGTGGCGTACTACCTGGTGCACGCGCTCGGCTCCGGGCCGGGCTTCGAGGAGCGGGACCGCGAGGCGGCCCGGATCTTCGGCGAGCGGGCGCGGGCCGCGGGGGTCCGGCGGATCGTGTATCTCGGCGGGCTCACCCCGGACGGGGTGCCCGAGCGGGAGCTGTCCCCGCATCTGCGGTCGCGGGCCGAGGTGGGGCGTGTGCTGCTCGCTTCCGGGGTGCCGACGGCCGTGCTGCGCGCGGCGGTCGTCATCGGGTCGGGCTCGGCCTCCTTCGAGATCCTGCGCCATCTCACGGAGCGGCTGCCGGTGATGGTCACGCCGAGCTGGGTGCGCACGTCGATCCAGCCGGTCGCGGTACGGGACGTGATCCGGTGGCTCGTCGGCTGCGCCGGGCTGCCCGCCGAGGTGAATCGCACCTTCGACATCGGGGGTCCGGACGTCATGACGTACCGGGACATGATGCGCCGGTACGCGGAGGTCGCCGGGCTGCCGCACCGGCTGGTCCTGCCCGTCCCGGTGCTCACCCCGAGGCTCTCCGGCCTCTGGATCGGGCTGGTCACCCCGGTGCCACCCGCGATCGCCCGGCCGCTGGCGGAGTCGCTGCGGCACGAGGTGGTCTGCCGCGAACACGACATCGCCCGGTACGTGCCCGATCCGCCGGGCGGTGCCCTCGGCTTCGACGAGGCGCTGCGGCTGGCGCTCCAGCGGATCAAGGAGGCGCGGGTGGACACCCGGTGGTCCTCGGCGTCGGTGCCCGGCGCGCCCAGCGATCCGTTGCCCACGGATCCGGACTGGTCGGGCGGCACGCTCTACCGCGACGAACGGGAGCTGACGGTGCCGGTGGCGCCGGACGCGCTCTGGCGGGTGATCGAGGGTGTCGGCGGCGAGAACGGCTGGTACTCGTTCCCGCTCGCCTGGGCCGTACGAGGCTGGCTCGACCGGTTCGTCGGCGGTGTCGGGCTGCGGCGTGGACGGCGGGACCGGCAGCGGCTGCGGGTGGGCGACTCGCTGGACTTCTGGCGGGTGGAGGAGATCGTTCCTGGTGAGCTGCTGCGGCTGCGCGCCGAGATGCGGCTGCCCGGTCCGGCGTGGCTCGATCTGTCGGTGGCCCGTGACGAGCGGGGGCGGACGGTCTACCGGCAGCGCGCACTGTTCCATCCCCGCGGGCTGCTCGGCCATGCCTACTGGTGGAGCGTATGGCCGTTCCACGCGGTGGTGTTCGGCGGCATGGCCCGTAACATCACCGCCGCCGCACGGTCGGCGCCGTCACGCTCGGCGGGCTGACGGCCTTGCGCACGAAGACATCTGACGGAGCGCCAGCTATGGTGTGCGCGGTCCTGCACGCCCCTGCCGACCGCACGGAGGTGCACCTGTGTCCCGCCGACTCCGTTCCGTGGGGATCGACTTCGTCGATTCCGCTCCTCTGCGCCTGGTGTTCGCCGCCGGGATGTCCGCGCCTCCCGAGAGGGTCTACCGCGCCCTCGCCGACGAGGTGGCGGACTGGCCGCGCTGGTTCGCCGCGGTCACGGCGGCCCGGTCCATCGGCGAGGGGGCGGGCCGCGAGGTCCGGCTCAGGGGCGGCGCGGTCCTGCGCGAGACGGTCCTCGTGGCGGATCCCGGCGAGCGGTACGCCTACCGGGGCGACGCGGCCAACACCCCCGGGATCCGGGCCCTGGTGGAGGAGTGGCTGCTCACTCCGGAAGGGGCCGGGACGCGGGTGCGGTGGACGTTCGCCGCGGACGGTTCCGGGCCCTTGCGGTTCGCCCTGCGGCTGGGCCGCTCCGGAATGGGCCGGGCGTTCCGGGACGCGGTGCGCACGCTGGACGGGCGGCTGGCCGCGTCGTCGGAGTGAGAGCGGCCGCGGGCCCGGCGCGGGACGCGGCCGGCACCGCGCCGGGTCCGAGCCGTACGGACCGGCCCGTTCGCCCCGGCTACCCGGACCAACCGCCCCCGTTCAGGAAGGAGTCGATGGTCGCCGCGTACGGGGCGATGTCCAGTCCCTGCCCGGCGAGCCAGTCGTCGGAGTAGTACTTGTCGAGGTAGCGGTCGCCGGGGTCGCAGATGAGCGTGACGACGCTGCCCGTGGTGCCCTCCTCCACCATTTCGGCGACCAGCTTGAACGCACTCCACAGCCCGGTGCCGGTGGAGCCGCCCGCCTTGCGGCCGATGGCCGTCTCCAGGGCGCGTACGGCGGCGACGCTGGCCGCGTCCGGCACCTTCATCATGCGGTCGATCGCCCCGGGCACGAAGCTCGGCTCCATTCGGGGCCGGCCGATGCCCTCGATCCGGGAACCGCAGTCACTGGTGGCCAGGGGGTCGTTCCGGGTCCAGCCGTCGAAGAAACAGGAGTTCTCCGGGTCGGGCACGCAGATCCGGGTGTCGTACTGCATGTAGTGCACATAGCGCGCGATGGTCGCCGAGGTGCCGCCCGTCCCGGCCGTGGCGACGATCCAGGTCGGCTCCGGGTAGCGCTCCAGCCTGAGCTGCTGGTAGACCGACTCGGCGATGTTGTTGTTGCCGCGCCAGTCGGTGGCCCGTTCGGCGTAGGTGAACTGGTCCATGTAGTGGCCGCCGGTGTCGGCGGCGAGCGTGGCGGACTCCTCGTACATCGTGCGGGAGTCGTCGACGAAGTGGCACCGGCCGCCGTGGAATTCGATCAGCCGGCACTTCTCGGGGCTGGTGGTGCGGGGCATCACGGCGATGAACGGCACACCGATCAGCTTGGCGAAGTACGCCTCCGAGACGGCCGTGGATCCGCTGGACGCCTCGATCACCGGTTTGCCCGGCCGGATCCAGCCGTTGCAGAGTCCGTAGAGGAAGAGCGAGCGGGCCAGCCGGTGCTTGAGACTGCCGGTGGGGTGTGTCGACTCGTCCTTGAGGTAGAGGTCGATGCCCCACGCCTCGGGCAGCGGGAAGCGCAGCAGATGGGTGTCGGCGGAGCGGTTGGCGTCCGCCTGGACCTTGCGTACGGCTTCCTTGAGCCAGGCCCGGTACCCGGGGTCGGAACGGTCGACGTCGGCGGTCGCCGCGACCGGGTCGTGTCCCTGCTGAACCGTGCTCATGGGCGCGCTCCTCCTCGTGTCACCGGAACTCCACGCCGCCCACGATATTCCCCTCACCTGCACAAACGTTTCCTTTGATGGGCCATAGCCTTGGCTTGGCCCCGGCGCGCGGTACGGGCGCGCCCGTGCGCCGGGACGCGACCTGGCGCGACGGTCCCGGCTTGTGCAGACTGCCCATCAGAGTCATGCGAAGGGGGCGAAGCAGCCATGCAGGAAACGGAGTTCAGTGCGACGGGGGTTCGGATCGAACGGTGGGCCCGGTCGCTCACCAGGGCCGGACAGGTGGTCGTCAAGGACGGCAGGGTGGCCCTGCTGACCAGCTACGGACGGGAGATCGACAGCGCGCCGGTGCGGACGGTGAGCGCGGGCCGGCCGTGGTTCGCCGGGGCCGGGGCGACCGTGGCGCGCCTCAACGGGACGCGCTACCGACTGACGATGGGGCAGCGCGGCCACG
Source organism: Streptomyces sp. CB01580 (assembly GCF_001905795.1). GTDB lineage: Bacteria > Actinomycetota > Actinomycetes > Streptomycetales > Streptomycetaceae > Streptomyces. The sequence continues at coordinate 63,085 of NZ_LIXJ01000010.1, read as the reverse complement.
GGCCGGACCGGACGGGTCCCGCCCGCAGGTTCCTGGAGACGCTGCGCAGTGCGGGCGGCCGGATGATCTGAACGGACGGCACCGCCGGCACCTCGCGAGTTGCGAGGCCGTGTCCCCTGGGCGACATTGGTCACACGTCACTCGTGGTTCACCGGCGGTGACGCTGTGACCCTCTCCGCCGGCAGGGATCGGCAGGCCGTCTGCTGGATCCGTTCCTCCGTCTTCTTCCGGACCTATTTCGGGGAGTCGCAGCCGTGATCAGCGAGCCAAGCAGGCACTGCACGGTGGAGCTCCAGGCCCTGCCGTCGCGGATCGGTCAGGTCCGCAGAATCATTTCGGCCCAGCTCCGCTACTGGCATCTCGATCCCTTGATCGACCATGCGGCGCTGGGCGTCACCGAACTGCTGACCAACGTCCACCGGCACGCCCAGCCGGACAAGGCATGCACAGTCGAGGTCGAGCTGTTGCTCGAACGGCTGACGGTGTCCGTCCACGACCACGACCCGCGGCTGCCGACGGTGCGCGAGGCCGGAGCGTTCAGCACGTCGGGGCGTGGTCTCGCCCTGATCGCCGCCGTCAGCGAGAGCTGGGGAGCCCGTCCGAGGGGCGGGGCGGGCAAGGTCGTCTGGTTCACGCTCCCGGCGCCTCCCCGGTTCGCCGTACCGCCGTCGCACCCGGTGTACGGGGCGACCACGGACGGGCCGTTCGAGCCCGACGCCGCCGCGTACCCGGCGGGCCGCACTCCGTCCGTCGCCCGGTCGATGGTGGTCGGATAGCGGGAACGGCCGCGACGGCCGCCCGGCCCCGCTCGCAGCCGGAGGGGCCCGCCCGCGCGGCCGGCCGCCGATGGGTCCGGAGGTCGTCGCCGGTGGGCCGATGCCCGGGGCACACGGATCGAGCCGTTGCCTCAACACGCAGCCGATTCCCCGGATCATCGCCGGGAGCGGGCGGCCCGGTCGAGTCCCGACGGGCCCCGCGGTCGGACCTCAGCGCCGGGACAGCGCCAGCACACTCAGACCGAACATCAGGACACCCAGGGGGAGGTGGACCGACGGGACGTGGGCGATGCCCAACGCGACCTGGACCGAGGCGAGCGTGAGGAATCCTGACGCGTGAAGGACGGGCCGGGGCGAGCTGCCGCCCGGCTTCCACGCCAGCACCGCCGCGAGTACGTACAGCATCGACGCCCCGTACATCACACGGGCTCCGATGCTGTGCATCGTCTCCCCGTAGGACGAGGTCAGCAGCAGCCCGGCGGAGACCGCCTGAAGGAAGATGGTCAAGGTCTGCAGAGCGATCGCGATCCGCAGGAACGAGGAGCCGCGCCGCGCGTTCGCCGTCACCTGATCGGCCATGTCACAGTCCCCTTTTCCGCCCTCGGGCAGTGGATCGATAAGGTCTCACCAGCCCGACGACGCGGGCCCGCGAAAAGTAAGGCGAGGGGCGGCCGGAAGCATGGGGACTGCCGGGGCCGGCGCGGACGGGATAGTCGGCGAGCGGCGCCAACTGATCAATGTCGCGTACCGGTTGCTCGGTTCGGTGACCGAGGCCGAGGACGCCGTGCAGGATGCCTACGCACGGTGGTACGGGCTGCCGCGGAGCCGGCAGGAGGAGATCCTGTCCCCCGGCGCCTGGCTGACGACGGTGACCGGCCGCATCTGCCTGGACCTGCTCGGGTCGGCACGGGCCCGTCGTGAACGCTACGTCGGCGCGTGGCTGCCCGAGCCGCTGCCCGACCGCACCGAGTGGGACCACGCGGGCGGCACCGGCCCCACCGGCCCCACCGGTCCCGCGGACCCCGCCGACCAGATCGTTCTGGACGAGTCGGTGGCCATGGCCTTCCTCGTCGTCCTGGAGTCGATGACGCCCGCCGAGCGGGTGGCGTTCGTCCTGCACGAGGTCTTCCGGTACCCGTACGCCGAGATCGCCGGTGTTCTCGTTCGGACCCCTGCGGCCTGCAAGCAGCTGGCGGCCTCCGCCCGGCGGCGGGTGGCCGCCGCCGGCACTCCGGTGGCGGCGGCCGGCCAGGCCGACGTGGTGAGGCACCTCAAAGAGGCCTGGGAGACCAAGGACATCGCCGCCCTCGTCGGCCTCCTCGACCCGGCTGCCGTGATGACCGCCGACGGCGGCGGCATGGTCGGCACCGTCCTGCGCCCGGTCGAGGGCGGCGCGTGCATCGCCCGGTACATGGTCGCCATCGCCGACAAGGCTCCGGGGCTCGAACTCCTGGAGCGGTCGGTCAACGGTGTGCCGGGCCTGGTGGCCCAGCGCGCTGGCGTCGTCGTGACCGTGGCCTCGTTCGAGGTCTCCGACGGGCGCGTCAGCCGCATCTGGGCGGTACGCAACCCGGAGAAGCTGCGGCCGTGGGCGCGGGAGGGCTGAGGACGGTCCCGTAATCGCCGACGGGCGGGCGTCGCCCCCGCACAAGGTGGTCCTTCCCGGTCGTGGCGAGGATCCTCGTGGCCGACCCGGCACGGGCGTTCGCCCGGGCGACGCTAGTGCTGCGACCGGAAAGGTTCACCGGCTCGCGACGCCCGGCACGGCACCCCGCCGCGTTGTCGCATCACCCGAGTACGTCCAGTACGAGGGCGATCCTCCGCCTTGCGATGCACCGCACCGGACGCCGCGAGCCTCCCGGCAAACCTTTCCGGCCACAGCACTAGGACGGTTTCCGCCGGTGCGGACCAGCCTGTGCGCACACGCGGGTCCCGTCCACACGAACACCTGAACACGCGATCGTGCGGACGTGCCGTCGTGCCCATGGATGCGTGCCCGTGAGCGCGTGCCGCCGGTGCCGACAGCGACAGGTTCGTGCGGACGGCACGAAGGGCCGTACCCGCGCCAGAAGCGTCCAACCCCTGGGGTACGGCCCTTCGGCCCGTGCGAGGCGGCCCGCTCGGCCGCGCTCGTTTCGTTCCGTACGGCCGCGCACAGCCCGGCCGGACGGAACTCAGACGGCGATGGCGACCTCGGAGAGGCCACCCGTCCGCGCCACGACCGTACGGTCGGCGCTGCCGCCCGGCACCAGGGCGCGCACCGTCCACGTGCCCTCGGCCGCGTAGAAGCGGAACTGCCCGGTCGCCGAGGTCGGAACCTCCGCGGTGAACTCGCCGGTCGAGTCCAGCAGACGCACGTAGCCCGCGACGGGCTCGCCGTCACGCGTCACGCTGCCCTGGATGGTCGTCTCGCCGGGCTTGATGGTCGAGGCGTCGGGGCCGCCGGCCTGTGCTCCACACATGATGTCCTGTCCTTCTGGTCGGGGTCGTGCTGATCCGGGTCGTGCGCAGTCGCGGGGCTACTTGGCGGCGCCGAGCTCGATCGGCACACCCACCAGGGAGCCGTACTCGGTCCACGAACCGTCGTAGTTCTTGACGTTCTCCTGGCCGAGGAGCTCGTGCAGCACGAACCAGGTGAGCGCGGAACGCTCGCCGATGCGGCAGTAGGCGATGGTGTCCTTCGACAGGTCGACCTGCTCGGCCTCGTAGAGGGCCTTCAGCTCCTCGTCCGACTTGAAGGTGCCGTCGTCGTTGGCGTTCTTCGACCACGGGATGTTGCGGGCCGTCGGCACGTGGCCGGGGCGCTGCGACTGCTCCTGCGGGAGGTGCGCCGGGGCGAGCAGCTTGCCGCTGAACTCGTCGGGCGAACGCACGTCGACCAGGTTCGGGCCGCCGATCGCCTTCACGACGTCGTCGCGGTAGGCGCGGATCGACTCGTCCTGCGGCTTGGCCTTGTACTCGGTGGCCGGGCGGGACGGGACCTGGTCGCCGTCGACGAGGTCGCGGGAGTCCAGCTCCCACTTCTTGCGGCCGCCGTCGAGCAGACGGACGTCCTGGTGACCGTAGAGCTTGAAGTACCAGAACGCGTAGGACGCGAACCAGTTGTTGTTGCCGCCGTACAGGACGACGGTGGTGTCGTTGGCGATGCCCTTCCCGGACAGCAGCTTCTCGAAGCCGGCCTGGTCGATGAAGTCACGGCGCACCGGATCCTGGAGGTCCTTCGTCCAGTCGATCCGGATCGCGTTCTTGATGTGGTTCTTCTCGTATGCCGAAGTGTCCTCGTCGACCTCGACGAGAGCGACCTGCGGGTCGTCGAGGTGGGCCTCGACCCAGTCGGCGTCTACCAGGACGTCGCTGCGGCTCATTCTTTTCTCCTCCGGGGCAGTCTGCGGCGAGATGATGCGAGACGGTGCGTGATGCGGGTGTACGGCGGGCGCGGGCCCGTGGCACACGTGCAAAGACGGCGGGATGGGGCTGGGCCCTGAAAACCGGTCGAAGGGCCGGAAAAGACGCGGGGTGCCGGAGGCTCCCGCTCAGACGGTGCGACAGAGCATGGCGGCGACGCGGCACAGGTCCACTGCCCGCCGCTTCGTGAGATCCGCCCGTCCCCACTGAGGGAGACCGCCAATAGCGCACTGCATGGGACCGATCGTAGGGACGTGCGGACGGCCATGTCACCGTTGTGTCGCATGATGAGACACGATCATCCACTATTCGGGATACGAGAGGGTTCCCGACGCTCCCTGCGCCACTCCCCGACGGTCGGCGCCCGCCACCCATCTGCGGAGCGGACACCGTCGTCTCAGCATGTGACCTGCGGGGCGCCGTGGCCCGGTCCGTTCCGGGCCCGTTCCCGGCCAGGACTCGCCCGGAGCCATCGGGACTCGCCCAGGCCCATCGGGCCACAGGGACTCGTCCGGGCCCGCCGCCGGATCAGCCGGGCCCGGAGGGACGCGTCCGACCCGCCCGGTCCCACCGGCTCCGGCGGGACCAGCCCGGGTTCAGCCGGCGAGCTTCACGTTCGTACCCGCCACCATGACCTCCACACCCTCGTCGGTCACCTGGATCTTCCGGAGCTCCAGACCGCTGGGCAGGCCGCCGACCTGCCGCTCGAAGTCGGTCTTCCGGCGCACCAGGTCCTCCAGCCCAGGGATTCCCCCGCCCGGCACCTTGTCCGCGCGCACCCTGAGGGTCTGGCCGTCGACGAGGGTGACGGTGGAGAGCACGCTGCGCGAGAACGGGCGGCCGAGGACGTCGACGGTGCCGGTGACCTTCACCTTGCCGTTGCCGCCGTACTCGACGGCGACCCCGTCACCGGCGGTGCTGGTCAGGTCGTCGTAGGAGATGACAGCCTTGCCGTCGGCGTCGGCGGCGGTGACACCGGAGAAGCCGTCGGTCAGTTTCACGTCGTGCAGCGCGGCACTCATCCGGCTGACCCGTATCCTGCGGCCGTTGCTGTCGGTCTGGATGCCGGTGATCTCGACATCGACCTCGTCGAACTGCGAGGCGAAGACCTGGGTCAGGAACGGGAACCCGTTGATGGAGACGTCCGCGGACTCGACCGTCGCCCCGGGGATCCGGATCCGGTCCTCGGCCTCCGACTCGGCGAAGTACAGCAGCGTCCGGTCGAGGACGACGAAGATCCCGCCCAGCACCAGCACCATGACCAGCAATCCCCGCAGCGCCCGCATGACCGCTCTTTCCCCCCTGCATCCGGATCGACGGCGCCCGCGCTCCCCCGTGCGCACAGACCGTCCCGAATGATCGACGAGCGGGCACCCCCCTTCGGTTCCCCGGGGAGGTGCCCGCTCGTCGGAAGGCGGCACCGATCGGCGCGCAGACGGTGCCGTTACGCGTTACGCGAGCATGCGGCCGATCAGATAGACGGCGGGGGCCGCGGCGGTGAGCGGCAGCGCCACGCCGGCCGTCATGTGGACGAACTGCGACGGGTAGTCGTAGCTCGCCGCCCGCAACCCGATCAGCGCGCATCCGCCCGCCGCCAGACCGAGCAGCGCGCCGTGCGTGCCGCCGGGACCGGCGAGAGTCCCGGCCACCGCACCGGCACCCGCGCCCGCCAGCAGCGCCACCGCGACCGAGGCCGGTCCGGGCAGCGGGAGCGCGCGGACCAGCACGGCGGCCGCGACGGCCACCGTGCCGGCCGTCACCGCGTCCGGGACCGCCGCGAGGTGCCCCGCCGCCAGCACCGTCAGGGCGGCCGAGGCGGTGGTGGCCATCAGCCCGTACATCCGCTCGTCCGCGTCCGCGTGGCTGCGCAGCTGGAGAACCACGGTGAGCAGCACCCACACGCCGAGGGTGCCGAGGACGGCCGCCGGGGCGTTCTCGCGGCCCGCGGCGAGCAGGGCGACGTCGGCGACGATCCCGCCCGCGAACGCGAGCGCGATGCCCTGGCGCGCGGGCCACATGCCGTTCAGCCGGAACCATCCGGCCGCGGTCACGGCCTGGAGCAGCACCAGCGGTACGAGCAGGGCGTACGACCCGATCGCCGCGCCGAGAGCGAGCAGCAGCCCGAGCACGGCGGTGAGTCCCGCGGGCTGGATGCCCGGCGGAATGATCGGCGAGCGGCCCTCGGCGCGGGCGCGCTGGGCGTCGGTGACGCGGCTGTTGCCCAGGGTGGTGGGCGCGCTGTACCCGGACGTGTCGAGTCCGGACGTGGCCGCGGCGCCGGTGGCGGCCGGCCCGTCGCCGTGCGCGGTTCCGGACACGTGCGCAGGGGCGACAGGTGCCTCGGGAGGCAGCGGATGGGAGCCGGTGGCGCCCTGCGGCCCCGCCGAGGAGTACGCGGAGTACGGCGGGAGATAGGCGGTCTCGGCGGCGGGCGGCACGGACTCCCGCGCGGAGGCTTCCGGCTGGGCGGGCTGGGCGGGACCGTTGGGGCTGGTGGGACCGGTGGGACCGGTGGGACCGGTGGGACCGGAATGACCAGCGGGGGCGGAAGGCCCAGTGGCCCCAGTGGGGCGGATGGTCGGCTGGTACTGGGTGTCCCAGGTCTGGCCCTCCCAGGTCTGTGTGACCGAGGGGTCGTACGGGACGTGCGGGTCCTGCGGGCCGGGGGCCGGTGCGACGAAGGGGGCAGGCTCCTGCGTGTGCCCGGCCGCCGGTCCGGGCGCGTGCCCGGCCCCGGTCGGCCACACGGCCCCGGCGTGCGTCCCGGGGGCCTGGCCCTGGTCGTACGGGGCGGCACCGTGGCCGGGTACCGGGGCGCCGTGGGACTGCTCCCCGTAGGGACGGTCTCCGTAGGACTGGTTCGCCTGAGGCTGGTGGTTTGCCTGCGGCTGCGGCTGGAACTGGGGGTGCGGCTGGGCCGCGCCTCCGTGCACCGGGGCGCCGTAGGACTGGCCGCCGTGGGGCCCGCCGTCGTAGGACTGACCGCCGTGGGGCTGGGGGGACTGACCGCCATCGTGCTGGGGCGCGTGGGCCCCGCCTCCGTAGACCTGGCCCCCGTACGGCTGGTCCCCGTACGACGGGTTCCCGTACGGCTGACCAGCGTGCGGCTGGTCCCCGTACGGCCGGCCACCGTGCGCCTGGGGCGGGTACGGCTGCACGCCGGTGGACCCGTCGCCGTAGGCGTACGGGTCCTGGGGCCGCGCGGCGTGCGGGGGCCGCTGCGGCTGCTGCCCGCCCGACGGCCCGCCGTACCCGTGCCCGTAGCCCTGCTCCGGGGCCTGGCCGTACGGGTACTGCTGATCGTTGCTGCTCATGTTCTGGGGTTCACCCTCCTGCGAACGGCGGGAGCACCTCGACCGTGCCGCCCTCGGCAAGGCGTACGGTCTCATGACTCCGGCTCCCCACCGGCTCACCGTCGACGAGGAACGAGCACCTTCGCAGCACTCGGGTGAGCTCGCCGGGGTGCCGCTCGCGCACCGCGCCGAGGGCCTCGGCCAGGGTCGCGGCCGTGTACGGTTCCTCCGCGGTTCCGGCGGCGGCCTTGGCGGCGGCCCAGTAGCGGATCGTTCCCGCTGGCATGACGGCGGCTCCTCTCGTATCGCGTCAGCTGACCATCATCGAGCACGCCGCCGTGGTCCAGTCACCGATCCGGGTGAGCAGGCTCTCGTCGGCGGCGTTCTCCGCGTGCCCCATGCCCGGTTCCAGCCACAGCTCGGCGCCGTCGCCCGCCGCCCCGGCAAGCATCCGGGGGTGGTCCAGCGGGAAGTACGGGTCCTGGTCGCCGTGCACGATCAGCAGCGGAACGGGGGCGATCAGTCCGGCCGCCTCGACCGGCGAGAGCGGTACCGGGTCCCAGTCGTCCCGGTCGATGCGGGTGCCGAAGCCGTAGCGGCCGACCAGCCGGCCGGTGGGCCGGGTGACCAGCCAGTGCAGGCGGCGCATGGGAGCGGTGCCCCGGTAGTACCAGCGGGCGGGGGCGCTCACCGCCACCACCGCGTCCGCACGGGCCTCCGGATCCGCGAGAACCTCCGCGGGGACCTCCGTCCCCCCGGCCTCCCGGCCCGCCGCGTACAGCGCCCCGTGCCGCAGCGCCACGGAGCCGCCCATGGAGAACCCGACGGTCACCACCCGCCGGTGTCCCAGCGTCCGGGCCCACCGCACCGCGGACGCCAGGTCCAGCACCTCACGGTCCCCCACCGTCGACCGGCCACCGGACCCGCCGTGCCCCCGGAACGAGAACGTGACCACGGCCGCGTGCCGGCCGAGCACACGGGCGGCACGCCGTACCGCGGGCCGGTCCAGTGAACCGGTGAAACCGTGGGCGATCACGATCGCCGTACCGTCCGCGACACCGTCGGTGCCGTAGCCGTAGCCGTTCGGGACGCCGACGCCGCCGTCCGTGACATCGCCGTCCGTGACGCAGCCGCCTTCCGCGGCAACGCCGTGCCCGCCCACGACGCTCTCGTGTCCGTCCATGACGCCGTCGCCCGCAGTACCGTCGAAGGATGATCCGGCGACGGCCCGTCCCTCCACCGCGCGCGGCTCGTACAGCGCCTCGATACGGACACCGTCATCGGTCAGCAGCGAGGCACGCGAGGAACCGTCCGTAGCACCGGACGGACCGAGGGGCGTGAGCAAGGGAACAGGGGAACTCCGGAATCGTCCCTCGGGCGCAGAACTCATGTGGGCTATTCTGCTGGGAAGAGGATCCGGGCAGAGAAGCCCCCGGGTCCTTTTGCGCTTTCCAGGCGTTGTTACGGCGACGTTTCCACAAGCTCAGCGGCTCGGGGACGCGGGGCCGTACCGCGTAACCGTGCAACCGTGCAAAGGGCCGCGCGAAAACGAACGAAGAAGTGCCGCATACTCCCCCGGGCCCGTCCCGGGAGTGCCCCTCTCGCAGGGAACGAGGAGGACCGACGTAATGGGCGAGCGAACCGTGCACCATCATCGACCGACGAACCGGGCAGGTGGGTGGCGATGAGTTCACTGCTGCTCCTGACGAACGCGCTTCAACCGTCGACGGAGGTGCTTCCCGCCCTCGGTCTCCTGCTGCACAGCGTGCGGGTGGCGCCCGCGGAGGGCCCCGCGCTCGTCGACACCCCCGGTGCCGACGTCATCCTGGTCGACGGCCGCCGCGATCTTCCGCAGGTGCGGTCGCTGTGCCAGCTGCTGCGGTCCACGGGGCCGGGCTGTCCGCTGGTCCTCGTCGTGACGGAGGGCGGTCTCGCGGCCGTCACCGCCGACTGGGGCATCGACGACGTACTGCTGGACACGGCCGGGCCCGCCGAGGTCGAGGCCCGGCTGCGGCTGGCCACCGGCCGTCGGCAGATGGCCGGCGACGACTCCCCGATGGAGATCCGCAACGGCGACCTGTCGGTCGACGAGGCGACGTACAGCGCGAAGCTGAAGGGCCGGGTCCTCGACCTGACCTTCAAGGAATTCGAACTGCTCAAATATCTGGCCCAGCACCCCGGCCGCGTGTTCACCCGCGCCCAGCTCCTCCAGGAGGTCTGGGGCTACGACTACTTCGGCGGCACCCGTACGGTCGACGTCCACGTACGGCGGCTGCGCGCCAAGCTCGGCCCCGAGCACGAGTCGCTGATCGGCACTGTCCGCAACGTCGGCTACCGCTTCGTCGTACCGGAGAAGGTGGAGCGCGCCGCGGAGGAGGCCAAGGCACAGGCCGCGGCTCCCGCCGGGACCCGGGCCACGCCCGAGGGCAGGACACCGGCCGCGACCGGCTCCGTGACCCGTTCGGAGCAGCCGACGAGGGCCGGTGCCCCGGAATGAGCCGAGGTACGGCCTGCCTTCCGGAGGGTTGATCCGCGTAGACTGCCGCGCGTGGCCAAGGTGACGCGGGACGATGTGGCGAGACTGGCGGGTACGTCGACCGCGGTGGTCAGCTATGTCATCAACAACGGACCGAGGCCGGTCGCCCCGGCCACGCGCGAGCGGGTGCTCGCCGCGATCAAGGAGCTGGGCTACCGGCCCGACCGGGTCGCCCAGGCAATGGCCTCGCGGCGGACCGACCTCATAGGAATGATCGTGCCGGACGCCCGGCAGCCGTTCTTCGCGGAAATGGCGCACGCGGTCGAACAGGCCGCCGCCGAGCGCGGGAAAATGGTGCTGGTCGGCAATTCCGACTACCGCGACGAGCGCGAGGTGCATTATCTCCGCGCGTTCCTCGGAATGCGGGTCTCGGGGCTGATCCTGGTCAGCCAGGGCCCCAGCGAACGGGCGGCGGCCGAGATCGAGGCGTGGGACGCGCGGGTGGTGCTGCTGCACGAGCGCCCGGAGGCGATCGAGGACGTCGCGGTCATCACGGACGACATCGGCGGTGCCCAGCTCGCCACCCGCCACCTGCTGGAGCACGGCAACGAGTACGTGGCGTGCTTCGGCGGCGTGGAGTCGACCCCGGTGGTCGGTGACCCGGTCGCCGACCACATCGAGGGCTGGCGCCGCGCGATGCAGGAGTCGGGCCGCTCGACGGAGGGCCGCCTCTTCCAGGCCCCGTACAACCGTTACGACGCCTATCAGGTGGCGCTGAAGCTGCTCGCGGGCCCGGACAGGCCGCCCGCGATCTTCTGCTCGACGGACGACCAGGCCATCGGCGTGCTGCGGGCCGCGCGCGAACTGCGGATCGACGTGCCCGGGGAGCTCGCGGTCGCGGGCTTCGACGATGTGAAGGAGGCCGGGCTCACCGACCCGCCCCTGACCACGGTCCACTCGGACCGCCCGGCGATGGCGCGGGCCGCCGTGGACCTGGTGCTCGACGACTCGTTGCGGGTGTCGGGGTCGCGGCGGGAACGGCTGAAGCAGTTCCCCTCGGCGCTGGTGGTCCGGCGCTCGTGCGGCTGCGGGGAGCCCGGCGCCGGGGTGTGACGGTCCCGCCGACGCGGGCCCGAAACGGTTCGTCCGTCCCCGAGGGCGTGCCGGATGCACCCCGGGGCGCCGGGCCCCGACCCTTGCGGCTTTATATCGGACATACGAGGTTCTGCCGGGCTTCTCAGGGCGCGCTCAGCTTGCTCTCATGTTCGGCCCCGACGCTTTGAACCATGACAGAGAGCCAGCGCCCGAGCGGCGAGTACCCGATGTACCCCTCGTACGGCAACGGTGACGCGTCGTATCCGCCACCGCCGTCCTACTCCCCCGCACCCCCCGCCGAGCCGGCCGCGCCCCGGCGCCGGGCCAAGCGTCCGGTGGCCCTCCTCGCGGCCGTGGCGATCGTGGCGGCGGCCGTGGGCGGCGGCACCGCCACCGCCATCGGGCAGCTGACCCGCAACGACACGACCGGCACCGGTGCCGGAGGCGTCGTCCCCGGCACCACGGTCTCGCAGAGCAGCAAGGGCACCGTCACCGGTGTCGCCAAGGCCGTCTCACCGATGATCGTCGAGATCAACGCGACCTCGAACGCGGGCAAATCCACCGGCTCCGGGGTGGTCATCACGTCCGACGGCGAGGTCGTCACGAACAACCACGTCATCTCCGGCGCCTCATCGATCAAGGTGACGCTCAGCACCGGCCGCTCGTACACCGCGCATGTCGTCGGCACCGACCCCGACAAGGACCTCGCTCTCATCAAGCTCCAGGGCGCGAGCGGCCTCAAGACGGCCACGCTGGGCGACTCCTCGGCGGTCGCGGTCGGCGACCAGGTCGTCGCGATCGGCTCGCCGGAGGGCCTCACCGGCACCGTCACCAGCGGCATCGTCTCCGCGCTCGACCGCGATGTCACGGTCGCCAAGGACGACGGCGGCAGCGGCCAGGACCAGAGCTGGAGCGGGCCGGGCGGCGGGCAGTGGCCGTTCGAGTTCGGCGGCCGGCAGTTCAACGGGGACACCGGCGACTCCACCACCACGTACAAGGCCATCCAGACCGACGCCTCACTCAACCCCGGCAACTCCGGCGGCGCGCTCATCAACATGAACGGAGAGATCATCGGCATCAACTCCGCGATGTACTCGGCGAGTTCGGCGGGCGGATCGAGCAACTCCGCCGCGGGCAGCGTGGGCCTCGGCTTCGCCATCCCTGTGAACACGCTCAAGGCCGACCTCGCCACCCTGCGGGCCGGCAACGGCTCCTGAGGCGAGGCCGGTGAACGTACGAATCCACCCGACGGCGACCGTGCGAAGCCACCCCGTGGCCGTACGGGACCACCCGACGAGCGTGCGAAGCCGCCCCACGGCCGTACGGGACCACTCCATGAGCACGCGAAGCCGCCCCACGGCCGTACCGGACCAGCCCATGGCCGTGCGAAGCCGCCCCGCGGACATGCGAGGCTGAAGGGAGCAGCACCGGCGGTCTCCGACCAGAGCCCGCCGCAGACCCCTGGCCGCTCCGGAGACCCGGCCGCTTCGGGCACCCGGACCACCCGGGTGTCCCGGCCCCGGGCCCCGGACACCCGCACGGAACGAGGAGGACGAGCAGCGATGAGCCCCGCCGAGGACGATCCGCAGCGCATCCTGGTCGTCGACGACGAGCCCGCCGTACGCGAGGCACTGCAACGCAGCCTCGCGTTCGAGGGGTACGGCACCGAGGTCGCCGTCGACGGTGTCGACGCCCTCGCCAGGGCCGAGTCGTACGCCCCCGACCTCATCGTCCTCGACATCCAGATGCCCCGGATGGACGGCCTGACGGCGGCCCGCAGGCTCCGTTCCGCCGGGACCACCACCCCTATCCTGATGCTCACCGCCCGCGACACCGTCGGCGACCGGGTCACCGGCCTCGACGCGGGTGCCGACGACTACCTGGTCAAGCCCTTCGAACTGGACGAGCTCCTCGCCCGCATCCGGGCCCTGCTGCGCCGCAGCTCGTACGCCACCGCGGCGACCGGCGACGGCACCGACGAGAACGTGCTGGCCTTCGCCGACCTGCGGATGGACCTCGCCACCCGCGAGGTCACCCGGGGCACCCGCCGGGTCGAGCTGACCCGCACCGAGTTCACCCTGCTGGAGATGTTCCTCGCGCATCCGCGCCAGGTGCTCACCCGCGAGCAGATCCTCAAGGCCGTGTGGGGCTTCGACTTCGAACCCAGCTCCAACTCCCTGGACGTGTACGTGATGTACCTGCGCCGCAAGACCGAGGCGGGCGGCGAACCGCGGCTCGTGCACACGGTGCGGGGGGTCGGTTACGCGCTCCGCACGGGCGGCGGTGACGGATGACCGAGGCCCTGCGCCGGCTCCGCACCCTCCCGCTGCGCACCCGGCTCGCGCTGCTGGTGGCGACGGCGGTCGCGTTCGCGGTGGCGGCGGTGGCGGCGGCGTGCTGGTTCGTGACCCGGGAGCAGCTGGAAAACCAGCTGGACTCCTCGCTGCGCAGCTCCGAGATCGACACGAGGTATCTGTCGGACCTGTATGCGTACTGCCGGGGCACGACCCCGCTGCCGCCGCGGCCGTTCACCGGGAAGTACACCGTCCAGCTCATCGACTCCCAGGGCACGGTGTGCGCCGCCCCCGACGTGTCCCCGCTCCCGGTGACCCGGGCGGACATGGCGGTCGTCGACCAGGACCGGCCCGACGCCCTGCACTCGGCCACGGCCGCCAACGGCACAAGGATGCGGGTCTACACCCACCCGCCGGTGCAGATCATCCAGATCCCGGGCGGGGCGACGGGCCGCATCGCGGTGTCCGTCGCGCGCCCGATGAGCGAGATCAACGACCCGCTGTCCACCCTGGCGTGGGTGCTGCTGGTCGTCTCCGGCATCGGCGTCTTCGGTGCGGGGGCGGCCGGTCTCTGGGTCGCCCGCACCGGGCTGCGGCCCGTGGACGAACTCACCGAGGCGGTCGAGCACGTCGCCCGCACCGAGGATCTCACCGTCCGCATCCCGGCGGAGGGCGAGGACGAGATCGCGCGGCTGTCCCGCTCGTTCAACTCCATGACCGCCTCCCTCGCCAGTTCCCGGGACCGCCAGGCGCAGCTGATCGCGGACGCCGGGCACGAGCTGCGGACCCCGCTGACCTCGCTGCGTACCAACATCGAACTCCTTGCCCGAAGTGACGAGACCGGCCGGGCCATCCCGCCGGACGACCGCAAGGCGCTGATGACGTCGGTGAAGGCGCAGATGACGGAGCTGGCGTCGCTCATCGGCGACCTCCAGGAACTGTCCCGCCCCGACGCGGCGACGCCCGGCCCGCTCCAGGTCGTCGCCCTGCACGACATCGCGGACACGGCCCTGGAGCGCGCCCGCCTGCGCGGCCCCGAGCTGACCATCCGGGCCGACCTGACCCGGTGGTACGTACGGGCCGAACCGGCCGCGCTGGAGCGCGCGGTGGTCAACGTCCTGGACAACGCGGTCAAGTTCAGCCCGCCGCGCGGCACGGTCGAGGTCGCCCTGCGGGACGGCGAACTGACGGTACGGGACCACGGCCCCGGCATCCCCGCCGAGGAGCTGCCCCATGTCTTCGAACGCTTCTGGCGTTCCCCGTCCGCCCGCCAGCTCCCTGGCTCCGGCCTCGGCCTGTCCATCGTCGCCCGCACGATCCAGCAGGCGGGCGGAACGGTCGCCCTGCGCCCGGCGCCGGACGAGGACGAAGGAGGCGGCACGATCGCATCGATCCGACTGCCAGGAGCCCCGCAACCGCCGCCGGGGCTGTGAGCGGGGGCGGGGGTCGGCTCACCCGCCACCAGTCCCCCGCCCACGACCCCACCGCACTGCCCCCGGCCGACGATGCCGCCGGCTGCCGCACCCCGACCGCTCCGGCCCGGTATACGACGCCCCGCAGGCCGGACGGCACGTGCTCACGACGCGGGAGCCGGTCGGGACGTTGCCGGCCACCGCCGCCGGATACGCACTCGTGAACATTTCCCGGGACGCCGCCATGGTGTCACCGCTTCGTAAAGGCTCGGTCGGCGCACCGTCCTCGGCGGGCCCGTACACCGTGACGTCGCCGAGCCGAACACAACGCCCATCACATGGAGTTCACTGGAACAGGAGACGGCCGCACACACTGCCGGAGATCTCCACCTGTCAACAACACCATGTCCGCATGAGGTTGTCGCACGGCGCGACCGAAAACCGTCCCTTCCCGCACCCCGCCGGGACCGGGGTTTCGAGTTCGCTCCAGGCGTTGTCCCACCGCGAGGTAGTGTCCTCGACCTAGTGGGATTCGCAGAAACAAACGGGGAGGGACCACGCATGGCGTGGGACGAGTGGGAGCAGATCAAAGCCGACGTGACCGGTCGGCAATCCGTGGCGATGCGCCTGAACCAGGCCCCGGCCGAGCCGGGCCCCTCGGCCGACGGCGCCACGACCGGCACATTGAAGTCCAGCAGGAAGGCGTGGGCCACGGCCGGCGAAGGGATCGGTTCCTTACGCGGGAACATCAGCACCGCGCTGACCCAACTGGACGACGGTCAGGCCGGACTCGGCGAGGTGACGGGTTGCCTGAGCGCGGCGGCGCAGAAGGACGTGTACAGCTCCTGGAAGAAGTACGCCAGAAGTGTCGGCGAACGGTGCGGCACCCTCCAGAAGCTCCTGGAGCAGGCGGGCAATGACCAGTTGGCGACTGACGAAGCGGTCAAGGGCGAACTCGACAGGCTGAAACAGAAGTACGCGGACACGGACGCCGTCGGCGGCCAGGACAGGGGCCGGTGACGGCGGGCATGGACTTCAGCACGCTCAAGACCCTCAAGCCGTCCGAGTTCGAGGAGGCCGCCGACGGGTACCACGCCATGAGCCAGATGGCACAGGCGGCCAAGGACCACATCGAGAACACCGTCGCCGCAGGGATGCGCAAGTCCTTGCGAGGTGAGGCGGCGCAGGCGTCACAGACGCAGCTCCAAGCCCTGGCGGAGAATCTCCACTACGTGCAGACCGAATGCGGCGTGGTCGGCACGGCTCTCAACGGGTTCGCCTTCGACATGACGGCAGCGAAGCGGAAGCTGGACACAGCGCTCGCTGACGCCGTGGCCGACGGCTGCAAGGTGAACGCGGACGGCTCGGTCGCGTATCCGGCGGGCAGAAAAGCCGGCGAGGAGAAGACGGCCGAAGGCGGCACGGTGACCGGGCAGGCCGGGGGCACCAGCACGTCCGACGCCGTGGAACGCCAAGCGGTGAGCATCCACCCGAACCCCAACTACGGCAAGGCCGTGGAGTACGCGAACCGGATCGCCGACGCGCTGAAGGAAGCCACGGAAGCCGACACGAAATGGGCTCCGAAGCTGCGCGCGCTGAAGGCCGACGACGACCTGACCGTGTCCGCACGGGACTGGGCGGACGTCACGTCGGACACGAGCGGCGTACGCGCGGCGGCCGACGCCTATCTCGACACGATCGAACCGCCGCCGAAGAACGATTGGCCTCAGGACAACGCCAACTGGTGGAAGAGCCTCTCCGAGGAGCAGCGCGCCGCCTACCTTTCCATGCATCCCGCGAGCATCGGAGCGCTCGACGGCCTGCCCTCCGACGTGCGCGACGACGCGAACCGTCTGGTGCTCGCGGAACAGCGCGCCGCCAAGCAGGTGGAGTACGACGCCTGGCTCAAGAAGGAGCCCGAACACTACCGGCCCTTCGTCGACCGCGAAACGGGCCTTGAGGTGCCGGGTGCGAGGGTCCCGACCGATGAATGGAAGGAGTGGAGCGAAAAGAAGCAGCAGCTCGAAAACGGCTTCAAGGGCATGGACGCGATCCAGAGACGCTTCGACAGCTACACGAGCGAAAGCAATCGGCCCTATCTGCTCGGATTCGACGGCAACGACATGGGGCGCGCCATCGTCTCCATCGGCAATCCGGACACCGCCGACAACGTGGTGACGTACGTTCCGGGAACGTTCGCCAAGCTGGAGTCCATCGACGGGGACATCAACAGGGCCCAGCTTCTCCAGGCGCAGGCGGAAGCCACCGACGGCTCCCGAGGGACAGCCTCGATCGTGTGGCTCGGTTACGACGCCCCGCAGGGCATCATGACCGAGGCGACGGAGACCAAGTGGGCCGACAAGGCGGAGGTGCCGCTGGGCCACTTCGTGCAGGGCATTGAGGAAGCCAATCATCACGACGTGAACCAGACGCTCCTGGGCCACAGCTACGGGTCCCTGGTGACCGGCCAGACCATGAGCACGCATCTGGACCTGCCGGTCGACAACGCAATCATGGTGGGCAGCCCGGGCGTGGGTGTGGATCACGCGAAGGACCTGAACATCCCGCCGGACCGTGTCTTCGCGGCCACGGCCAAGAACGACCTGATCAACCTCGCCCCGCCCCCGGCGGGCCCTCTCGCTCCCCTCAACCCGAAGGCGTACATGAGGCTTTTCGACGACCACTCGATCGTCCACGGGACCGACCCGGTCTCCGACGACTTCGGCGGCACGGTCTTCGACGTCCCCGACGGGAAGTTCCCGGGCTCGGGCGGCGAGATGATGCCCGCACACTCCCAGTACTGGGACAAGAAACCCCTTAACAGCCTGGCGAAGATCGTCACCGGAGGACAGCCGTGAATCCACGGAAAGCATTCCCGGCTGCTCTGCTACTGGCCATGACGGTCACGGTGACCGCGTGTGGGACACAGGAAGACGACGAAGACACACCGAAGCGGATCACGATGAATGAGCAGCAAGCGATCGACCGGGCAGAAGAGATCATTCGCCAGGCAGTGGACGGCATGTCGCCCAAGCCGACACTGGAGCGTACGGGACCCGAGGCCGTTGGCCCCTGCATCGCCAGAGATGACCACGGCCCCGACGACCGACTGCAAGTCACCCTCTTCTACAAGCTGACCGGGGTTCCGGGAGCCGAGGCCAAGAACCTTGTGCTGCAAGCACGGGATGCCTGGCTGAAGCAGGGCCACAAGTACGACTCATCAGATAAAAAGGACATGTCCGGCCCCTATCCCTGGGTCAGCATGCGCACGGAGCTCAATGATTTCTGGATGGAAGGCATCACGGGGATCTTGGACCGCGCCAAGGGCGAAGGCATCGCTACCCTCAAGGTGAGGTCAGCCTGCTTCCTCCCGCCCGGGAAGTCATCAACACCGGCCACGGCCGACCCCGCCGCGCTGAAAGCCCCGCGGACCGACGATCCCACCAGCAGCCGCGCCCTCGGCCACTCCAGCCGGATCTACGACGCCTTGCAAGTAGCGTCGGCTCCCACACAGCCCGGGGAAGGTCTCAGGACCGTCCGGGACGAGTCCCGCGCATCGGTCCACCACACGTGGTCGACCCAGCCGCTGCCGGAGGCCGAGATCGCCAAGGCCCTGGAACGCGCTCAGGACCACTTCCAGCGCGCGGGCTGGGACGTGCGCCGCCTACCGACGGCGGCGGGCGCCCCTGCCCTGGTCGCACTTCACCCCGAAGAGGGCACGATCGCACAGCTCGCCCCCTCGACCACCGGCGCAGTACGCGTCGCGGTGACGACGCCCGTCTCCGGTCCGACGTCCACGGACGTCTAGGCCGATCCGTTTGGCTCACTCCCGCCGGCCGAGGCTGTCGTTGATGACGTGCGTGATACCAATCGCATCAGCGCCCTGCTCTCGGCCTTCGGTGTCCTTGCCGGCATGTTGTTGCTCGTCCTTGCCATTCATGAGTACCGCTCCGGGGCATCGGCGCTCTGGATCGGGCCCGTCACCCTTGCGCCTGAGCCTCCCGCGCGCGATCACACATGATCCGCATGAGTTGCTCCGCCTGCTGCTCGGAGCCGGCCTCGTCGCGGACCGGCCCGTAGTGCATCTCGATGACGACGTTCCCGACCCGTGCCCTCGACATCAGGTGCTGACCGACCTGACTGGGGTCCGCCATGTACTCGTCCTCGACCGCGTACGCGGCCGTCGCGCTCTCGTCGCCGAACTTCCGCGTCGGGAACGGACGCTCTTTCCGGCTTCCCGGGTTTGTCGGCGACTTCACGAGCGAGGTGTAGCCCTCGGCCGCGAGCGCGGTGCTCGAGCAGGCATACGCCAGGAACCGCACCTTCAGGTCCAGCGTGCGGGAGCCCTCCACCGCCTCGTATTCCGCCGCACCCTGGTGGCACTTCGTTTCACCGCTGGGCTCCGCCCCCGGCGGTCTGGAGGTCCCCCAGGTTCCGGGCAGGTCCGTCAGGCTCGGCATCATCTGCTCGGTCTCGGCCACGCTCAACGCCCGCGCCTTCACACCGCTCCTGCCACCACCGTCCCCCGGTGATCCGTCGGCGAGGAGTCGCACACCTCCGTAGACGACGAGGGCGACGGCGACCAGAAGAGCAGCCGCCAGAACCAGCAGCCCGCCCGTCGTGTTCGGCTTGTTGACGGTGATCGGCCCGAGCGAGATCTGGCTGCCGCGAACCCTGCCGCCGTTGATCACGACGCTGCCGGTCGTATGGCTCGTCGACGCGTTCAGGTGGACCGCCAGAGCGCTCCGGAGAGCCGGGTCCGCCCGTACCTCATCGCGGAGCACCGCCTCCGCTTCCCGACGCGCCCCGGCGTCGTCCGGCGCGGTCTCCAACCCGGCCAGGGCCGCCCGTCCCCGCGGCGTCGTACCCAGCCGCTCCCTCACGGCCCGTACCACCGCGGACGCGGCTTCCTGCCCGAGGTTCGTCGCCGTCCCCGTCAGCGCCGCGGCCAACGCCCCCACAGCCACAGCAGCAAGATCAGTCTCCACGAGCCCCCCTGTACGACCTGCCAGTCCGGAGCCGTGTTGTTCCCCCGTCCGACGCGGAACACACCACTCCGCACGCCGGTCCGAAAACGATCAACGCCGACGGCGTACCGCCTCCGCCCGCAGCTTCGCGGCTCGTACGCCCGGGTCGTAGTCCGGGCCGACGCCCTCGACCAGCACCACGTCTCCCTCGATGTGGTCGCTCCGAAGCCTCAGGATCTCCTGGTACGCGGGGGACTCGTACCAGGCGCGGGCCTCGGCCAGATCGGGGAACTCGATCAGCACCATGCTGCCGGGCCAGCTGCCCTCCACCACCTCGGTCGGTGGCCCGTGGATGACGAAGCGTCCGTGAAAGGGGTCGAGGGTGGCCTGGATGCGCTCCAAGTACTCCAGGATGTCGGGGTGATGACGACGGTTGCGCAGATGCGCGAAGCCATAGGCGGACACGTCGGATCCCTTCGTCGGCTCGTCGGCGTCCCCGTGCGGGGCGACGCTTCGAACGTAGCCACGGGCATCGGCGTACGGCGATTACCTTCGAGGTAGCCGCCACCACCCGTGGTTCCTCAGAGCCCCGGGTTGTGCCGGATCAGTGACTCCACGAGGCCGGACCGGGTGGCCGGGAAGTCCAGCGGGACGATGCCGAGACCGGTCCAGCCGGACGCCTCGGAGCCGCCGAGGAACGAGTGGACCTGGGGGTTGAGCCGATCCGCATTCCATCGCGGGGGCAGCAGGGCCGCGGTGCTGACGTAGTTCATGAACAGCTTCCCGGGCTGCTGGGCGGCCTTGCGGAACTGGGCTTCGATCTTGGAGTACTTGGCGAACGGCTCCGCCATGTAGTCGTCCTGGATGTCGAAGAGCGCGGGGTCGGCGTAGCGTACGCCGGGCAGTCCGCCGTTGTCCGCCAGCAGGACGACCTTGCCGCGCGCCTGCCCCAGCGACGGAAGTGCCGGGTCGATGCGGAACAGCGGGCGCCAGCCCCGTACGTCGAGGTAGTCGTCGAAGACGGCCCGGAACGTCGCGTCGCTCTCCTCCGAGTACTCCTGCTTCACCCGCATCAGCACGGTCTCGGTGGGGTGCCCGGCCAGGAAGTCCCAGCAGGCGCCGAGGACATCGCCGAACATCATGTTCTGGTACGAGGCCCCGTGGTGGATCGCGAACGAGCCGTCGGTCACCCGGCACCGCACGTCGAGAAAGCGGATTCCGCTGCTCAACTGCTCGTCTATCGCGGTATTCTGACACTCCGTCCAGGGTCCGCCATAACGGGCGCCGGAGTCGTGCGATCCGGGGATCGTGAGGCGTTGCAGTGCGGTGGCGTCGGGAAGGGCACCCATCCATTCCTGAGTGGTGAGGGCCTGTCGGGTCCCGGCGCCGGCGGAGCCCGCGCCCAGGAGGACAGTGGCGGTTGCGGCGAGTGCGCCTGCGAGGAACGTGCGACGCGAACCGGCGTACGGGCTGCTCATGCGAGGCGCCTCCGTCTGCGGTGGGGGAACGGCCCTCGGATTATGACGGGTGCACGTCAGAGGCGGAACAGGGCGAACCACTGTCGCGAGCGCAGCCACCGGCCCCGTACGCAGGAAGCGGCCGTACCACCCACTCCAACCAGCGGCCCCCCATGGGCACGCGTGAAGCCGCACGGTTCGCGCCGGCACGGCGCGGCGAGCGCGCCGATGCCGCCGCCTCCGTCCCTCCAACTCGGCGCGCGATGTCGCACGATGGCGCTCCACGGGTGGCAACTCCTGGGCGCTGCCAGCACATCAGGGCCGGGCGGAAGGGGCAGCTGCGCCGGGAATATTCCCGCGAGGCGTCACGTTACTTCTGGGTCCCTCCGCATCGTCACCCCAGGGAGCATCGTGCCCGAAACCATGTCTTCCGCACCTGCCCTTCCCTCCTCCTTCCCCGCCTTGGGCATCCAGGCCGAGCGGCTGATCGAGCTGGGAGTGCACGAGATCGCCGGACTGCCCGCCGCCGAGCTTCGCAGCTTCGCCGAAGCCGCCGAGGACACCGCCGACTCCGACGGCGCCCTGCTCGCCGTTCACCCGGACCGGGCCCCTGCCTCCGTCCTCGCGCCGCTGCTGCGTCGCGAGGACAAGCCGGGATTCGTCGTTGTCGACATGCCCGATGTCGACCTCTTCGCTCCGCTCGACACGGTCCCGCTGCCCGACGCCCCGTTCTACCTCCTCACCGGCGTCGACCGCGGCGACCGGATGGCCGACTGGAGCCCGAACGAGGCGCTGCCCGCCCTGACGGCCGAGGCCCGTACGCCCTTGCTGCTCACCGAGGGCATCCACTGGGTGCTGCAACAACCCACCGCTCTGGAACGCAACCACTGCTTCATGACCATCGGTTCCAGGCTGCGTAAAGCCAACGGCACCCTGGACGCCCGCACGCCCGCGATCTGGATCAGCAACGGCACCGGCAGGGACGGCCGCGAGCGCCGCGACGCACCCAAGGTCGGCTGGTGCTGGGCGGGCAACCGGCACACCTGGCTGGGCTTCGCCTCCGCGACAGGCCGCCGGTCCCAGGGCTCGTAATGGGGAGACCGTTCATAAGCACCTCCGGGCGGTGAAAAGCCGGTGCGGGGTGGTCACCCGTTCCCCAGACTGGGTCCCATGACCGCACCGGACCACGCCAGGAGCGACGAGAGCGCCAAGAGCGATCTCCGCTACTACCTCCAGTCAGCCCGCGACGCCCTGCTGTGGAAGCTCGAAGGGCTCTCCGAGTACGACGTCCGCCGCCCGCGCACACCGACCGGCACCAACCTCCTGGGCCTGGTGAAGCATGTGGCCGGGGTGGAGCTGGGCTATCTCGGCGACACCTTCGGGCGGCCGTCCGGCATAGTGCTTGCCTGCCTCGAAGCGGATGCCGAGCCCAACGTGGACATGTGGGCCACGACCGAGGAGTCGCGCGAACACATCGTGAGCCTCTACCACCAGGCATGGGCGCACGCGGACGCGACGATCGACGCGTTGGCGCTGGACACGGTCGGCAGGGTGCCGTGGTGGCCCGACGGCAGGGACGAGGTGACGTTGCACCATGCCGTGGTGCGCGTGATCGCGGACACTCACCGGCATGCCGGTCACGCCGACATCCTCCGCGAACTCACGGACGGCGCCGTCGGGATGGACAAGGGCAACGGCAACATGCCGCCGGGCGACGCCCGGTGGTGGGAAGACCATCGGAACCGGTTGGAACGCGTGGCCCGGGAGGCCGGTCGGGGCGCCTGACCGAGCCTGGGCAGGGGGTCAAGTCGTGGGACCGGACCCGACCCGGGCCTGGACTTTGGTCCGGGACCGGACCCGGGCCTGGACTTTGGTCGGGCCTGGCCCCCAGCCCCAGCCCCAGCCCCAGCCCCAACCCCAGCCCAGGCTCCGGCTCCGACCCTGGTAAAACGGCAGAGACGGCAGAGACGGCAGAGACGGCAAGAACAGCGGGAGCGACGAGGACCGCAAGGAACGACGAAGACGGCCGGGGGCTTCGAGAACGGCGAGGGGCGGCGGGCCCGTCCGGCCCGCCGCCCCGATTCGTCGTACGCGGAAGTCGTCCTGCGCGCACGGGTGGTTTCCCCGTGGGGGAGTTACTGAATGACCGTGATCCGGTCCGCCGCCGGCGGGGCCAGCGGCGCGGCGGCCGAGGAGTGGGCCGCCAGGTAGGCGTTGAACACGTCCAGGTCGGAGGGGCCGACCAGCTTGTTCGTGCCCTGGCCGAGGGCCGCGAAGCCGTCGCCGCCGCCCGCCAGGAACTCGTTCATGGCGACGCGGTACGTCTTCGCCGGGTCGATCGCCTCACCGTTCAGCTTGATGGTGTCGGTGACCACGCGGGCCGCACCCGACTTCGTCATGTCGAGGGTGTACGTCAGGCCCTTGGAGATCTGGAGGATCTTCGGGCCGGCCTCGTTGGAACCGCTGACCTGCTGCTGGAGCGCGGTGATCAGCTGGGCACCGGTCAGGTCGACGACGTTCATCATGTTGGTGAAGGGCTGCACGGTGAAGGACTCGCCGTACGTCACCACGCCGTCGCCCTCGCTGCCGGACGCCTTGTGGACCAGGTCCGCGCGGATGCCGCCCGGGTTCATCAGGGCCAGGACCGCCCCGCCCTTGTCCGCCGGGGCCAGACCCTCCAGCTGGGCGTCCGCGATCAGGTCGCCGAGCGGCTTCTCGTACGCCGTGGAGCCGCGGCCGTTGATGTCGGCGCTGATGTAGCCCTGCGGACGGTTCGCGATCGGGGCCGCCAGGGCGTTCCAGCGCGCGATCAGGGCCGTCATGTCGTCGGCCTTGGGCTGGTCCCGGGTGACGATGTGGTTGACCGACTGCGGGTTCTGCGCGCCGGCCGACTTCACCGACGTGCGGACGATGTCCTTGGTGCGGCGGTCGTACGTGAGGGTCGTGTCCGTGTACAGCTTGCCGAACGACGACGCCGAGGTGACCATGCGCGGGTTGCCCGCCGGGTCCGGGATGGTGCAGACGTACGCCTGGTGGGTGTGGCCCGTGACCAGGGCGTCGACCTTGGGCGTGATGCCCTTGGCGATGTCGGTGATCGGACCGGAGATGCCGTCACCCGGGCCGGAGCTGTCACAGTCGTAGTTGTACGAGGTGGAAGCGGGCTGCCCGCCCTCGTGGATCAGCGCGACGATGGACTTGACGCCCTGCCGGTCCAGCTCCTTGGCGTACTTGTTGATGGTCTCGATCTCGTCGTGGAACTTCAGGCCCTTGACGCCGTTGGCCGTGACGATGTCCGGCGTACCCTCCAGGGTCACGCCGATGAAGCCGATCTTGACGCCGTTCTTCTTCCACACCGTGTACGGCTTGAGGATCGGGCGGCCGGTCTTCTCGTTCGTCACATTGGCGGCGAGGTACGGGAAGTCGGCACCCTTGAACTTCTTGCCCTTCTCGTAGCACCCCTCGACCGGGTGGCAGCCGCCGTTCTGAAGGCGGGCCAGCTCCGTCGCGCCCTCGTCGAACTCGTGGTTGCCGACGCTCGTGACGTCCAGGTCCAGCTTGTTGAGCGCCTCGATGGTCGGCTCGTCGTGGAAGAGTCCCGACAGCAGCGGGCTCGCGCCGACCATGTCACCACCGGCGGCGGTGATCGAGTACGGGTGCCCCTCGCGCGCCGTGCGCAGCGAGGACGCGAGGTACTCGACCCCGCCGGCCGGGATGGCCTTCGTCGTGCCGTCCGGCTGCGTCTCGGTGACCGTGCCCGCCGAGCCGGCCGGCGGCTCAAGGTTGCCGTGCAGGTCGTTGAAGGACAGCAGCTGCACGTCGACGGTACGGGCGGGCTTGTGGTGGCCGTGACCGTGGCCATGCCCCCGGTCGTGGGCGCCGGCCGGCATCGCGGCGGCGAGCGCGCCGACCGTGGCGAGCCCGGCAGCGGCGGCGAGCACCCGCCGGGACGCGCGGTTCTTCTGCGGTTTCGCTGACATCTGTCCCCTTGTGAGTTCAGCGGAGATCAAAGAGTGTTGACGAGTCTGGAGACGTCGTGCGCAGCCTAGGGTCAACGCGCGTAGCGCGACAGATGTGCGTGGTTACGAACTGGTTGCCATGCGGTCGGAATCACGACTGATTGCCCATATCACCCGTACGGCTTACATATACGGGCAGAAACGTCACCGCACGTGCGGCCTCCGGATGGCTGTGCGGCATGGAAAAGGAACCCATGACGCGGGCGACCATACCGGCCCAGCGGCGGACCGCCCCGGAACTGCCGCCCGGTTTCTACGTCGCCGCGGTGGACCGCTTCCCGCGCGCCCCGGAGCGCGACGCGACCGGACCCGCGGCATCCTCATCGCGGAGAGCCGGGACGAGACGACCGTGGAGTTCGCCCTCCGGTTGCAGAACCAGCCGCTCGCGGTCAGCACGTACGCGACCCTGCCCCCGGGGGTACGGGAACTCATGCCCGGCTCGGAGGACCTGTCCCGGGTCACCCGCGAGGCGCTCCGTCGCGGAGGCGGAGGAGGCTGAGCCCCGAGGGCGACTGAGCCCCTGAGGAGACCGAGCCGCGAGGGCGACTGAGCCCCTGAGGAGACCGAGCCGTATGTGGCCGCACCCCCCGGCCTCGGCCCGTGGCACCGTGGCCGCCCCCGCTCCGTGCCGTTGTGGCTCTCCCTGGTCCCGTGACACCCGCCAACCGCCGCCTCGCCCCCGTACGCTCGTACACATGACGACTGACGTACCTCTGCCCGCCCCCGGGCGGGAGATCCAGACGCTCGACGCCCTCTCCCCCGAACAGGCCCAGGCGGTGTCCGATCTGCTCGCCGACGCGGCCCGCTCCGACGGCAGGCAGGCCGTGTCCGAGCAGGGGCGGCTGCAGCTGCGGGGCGGGCGGCGCGAGGGAGTGCGGCATCTGCTGCTCAGCAGCGGACCGACCCTGGTGGGGTACGCGCAGCTGGAGGACACCGACCCCGTCGAGGCACCGGCCGCCGAGCTGGTGGTCCACCCGGCGTACCGCGGGCAGGGACACGGGCGTGCGCTCGGTGCTGCGCTGCTCGCCGTGACGGGCAAGCGACTGCGCGTGTGGGCGCACGGCGGGAAGTCCGCCGCCCGGCATCTGTCCCAGGTCCTCGGCCTCTCCCTCTTCCGTGAACTGCGCCAGCTGCGCCGCCCGTTGACCCCGCCGGACATCCCGGAGCCGGTTCTGCCGCCCGGTGTCACGATCCGCGCCTTCGTTCCCGGCGAGGACGACGCCGCCTGGCTCGCGGTGAACCGCGCGGCCTTCGCCCACCACCCCGAGCAGGGCTCGCTGACCCAGCGCGACCTGGACGACCGCAAGGCGGAGCCCTGGTTCGACCCGAAGGGCTTCTTCCTCGCCGAGCGCGACGGCGAACTGATCGGCTTCCACTGGACGAAGGTGCACGCCGAGGAGCAGCTCGGCGAGGTGTACGTCCTCGGCATCCGGCCGGAGGCCCAGGGCGGCGGCCTCGGCAAGGCGCTCACCGCGATCGGGCTGCGCCACCTCGCCGCGCAGGGGCTGCCGACCGCGATGCTCTACGTCGACGCGGACAACAAGGCCGCCCTGACCGTCTACGAGCGCATGGGCTTCGCGACCCACGAGGTGGACCTGATGTACCGCACGGAGACCTGAGCCGGAGCGGGAACCGCCCGGCGGGACGAGGGGCGGTGTCGAGCGGACACCGGAATCGGATGTCCGCTTGACACCGCCCCTCTCTTGCAACACCCTTTCACTACTTGATTAGCGAAAGGGGGAAAACATGGCAGGACCCGCAGCGATCGAGTACCGCATCGACCGGCGCAGTGGCGTCGCCACGTACCTCCAGATCGTCCAGCAGACCAAACAGGCCCTCCGGCTCGGCCTGCTGGAGCCCGGCGACCGGCTGCCCGCCGCGCGAGAGGTCGTGGAGGCCACCGCCATCAACCCGAACACCGTGCTCAAGGCGTACCGGGAACTGGAGCGCGAGGGCCTGGTCGAGGGCAGGCGCGGGCTCGGCACCTTCGTCACGCGGACGCTCGGCGGCGCGGCGGCCGTCGACGACACCCCGCTGCGCGCCGAACTCGCCGACTGGACCCGGCGGGCCCGCGCGGCCGGCCTGGAGAAGGACGACGTGAGCGCGCTCTTCACCGCCGTACTGGACAGGACTTTCGAGGGGGATCAGCCCGGATGACCCGGATGACAGGAGCCACGAGCACAGCGGGCGCGGGGAGCGCCGCGGCGGCAGGCGCCGCGATCGAGGCCGTCGGCCTCGGCATGAAGTACCGGAGCAGGAGGGGCGGGGGCTGGGCGCTGCGCGACTGTTCGTTCCGGTTGCCCGCCGGGCGCGTGTGCGCTCTCGTCGGGCCCAACGGCGCGGGCAAGTCCACCCTGCTCGCCCTGGCCGCGGGCTTTCTGCGGGCTGCCGAGGGGACGATACGGGTGCTGGGCGCGGCGCCCGGCGAGGCGCGGGCGCGGGTGGCGTTCGTGGCCCAGGACAAGCCGTTGTACCCGCAGTTGACGGTCGCCGGGACGCTCTGGGCGGGTGCCGAGCTGAACCCGGACACCTGGGACCAGGACACCGCCGAACGCATCGCCGGGGACCTCCCGCGCGACGCGACGGTCCGTACCCTCTCGGGCGGTCAGCGCACCCGGCTCGCGCTGGCCCTCGCCCTCGGCAAACGCCCCGAACTGCTCCTGCTGGACGAGCCGATGGCGGATCTCGACCCGCTCGCCCGCCACCGGTTGATGGGCGCGCTCATGGCGGAGGCCGCCGAGCACTCCACCACCATCGTGATGTCCTCGCACATCCTCGGCGAGCTGGAGAACGCCTGCGACTACCTCCTGCTGGTCGACGGCGGCCGGGTCCGGCTGGGCGGCGAGACGGACGACCTCCTCGCCGTGCACGCCCTGCTCACCGGCCCGGTACGGGACACCGCGCCGCACACCGTCGTCGAGTCGCGCACGACGGGGCGGACGCAGACCACGCTGGTGCGCAGGCAGGGCCTCGTGGACACGAGCGTCTGGGATGCGGCGGAGCCCTCGCTGGAGGAGCTGCTGCTGGCCCATCTGCGGTCGCCGGAGGCGCCCGCCCTGCTGACGCCGAGCGCCGAGGCCGGCAAGGAGGTGGCGGCATGAGCGCGATCGGCATCTCCCCCTCGCGGGACACCACCCGCACGACCTCCGGCACCGCCGCGCATAGCGGTCTGCGCGGACAGATCCGCGTTCTCCTGCGCCAGCACCGGCGCGTCCTGTGGGGCTGGGGCGCACTGCTGCTGCTCGGCGTCGGCGTCGTGGTCGCGTTGCGGATCTGGGTCACGGTCGCGGGCCGCGAGGAACTGTGCGCCGACGGCGACATCACCCCTTGCGGCGACGACGTCTACCAGTCCACCTACGCGCGCACGAGCGCCGAGACGTTCCTGGCGGACGGCGGCACCGCCATGATGGTGCTCGCCGTGCTCGTCGGAGCCTTCGTGGCAGGCCCGCTGATCGCCCGGGAGCTGGAGAGCGGGACGTTCCGGATGGCCTGGGCCCAGTCCAGCTCCCCCGCGCAGTGGCTGGCGGCGCGGCTCGCGGTGCCCGCCGCCCTGGCGGCCTCCGGCGCCGTCGTTCTGGTCCCGGTCTACCACTGGGGACGTTCCCAGCTGGTGAACAGCCCGTACGTCTACGGACTCGGCTGGTACCAGCCGGGCGTGTACCCGGTCATGGGGCCGGTGTCCGTCGGGTACGTACTGCTGGCGGTCGCCGTGGGCGCGCTCATCGCCCTGCTCGTGCGTCGCACCCTCGTCTCCATCGCCGTGTCCGTCCTCGTCCTGGGCCTCGTGATGAAGATCCAGCAGCGGGTACGCGAGGACCTCTGGCCGACGGCCCGGGCCCTCGGCGACCACCGGCCGAAGGGCGATGTCTGGTGGGTCGACTCGGGCATGCTCACGGCCGCGGGCAAGGAGGTGTACCGGGGGGACTGCCCCGACGCCTACACGACGGCCGATCCCGGCGCCTGCATGCGCGAGCTCGGCGGTGTCACCGAATTCGGCGACTACCACCCCGCCTCGCACTTCTGGCCGCTCCAAATCGTCGAGACCGGCATCCTGCTCGCCCTGGCCGCGCTCGCCGTCCTCCTCGCGTTCCGGGTGCTGCGGCGTCGGCACGGCTGACCGCGCCGTCCCGGCCCCCTCCCCGGAGGGGGCCGGGACGGACCGCGCACGGCACACCGCATCCTGCACGTCATGTTGCCGTTACCAGCCATTCAGAAGGACTTGCCACCCTCTCGGAATGCAGCCAGCTGTGCCGACCCCTCACGACGGGAGAAATCCCGGTGGAGACCAGGCGAGCCACGAGAGCCACGCCGGCCATGTGAACCGCACACACCTCACACACCTCACACACCTCACGGGCCTCACGGGCCTCACGGGCCTCACGGGCCTCACGGGCCTCACGGGCCTCACGGGCCTTGGGGACCGTACGGTCCCCGAAGCGCGCGCCGAGCGCCCCGGGCGCGCGAACGCCGCCGCCCCCACGAGCCGTACGAACCGCACGAGCCGCACGGACGGCGCTCCGGACCGTACGGACCGCGCGTTCCCCATGGTCTCCACGTCCTCCGGCGCGCCCTCGAAGCCCCGGGCGCGGAAGAATGGGTTCATGAGCCAGCAGCCCAGCTCCGAGGTCCCGGTCAGGTCCACCGCGCAGCCGTCGGTCGGCTCGCTCGCCGCACACCGGCCGCACGCCGTCGCCGCTTCCTCACGCGACGGGGCCGCCCTGTCCACCGCCGCCGACCTCGATCCCGACATCGACGGCGACGTCGACGCGTACGAGCCCGACATCGACGGCGACGAGCTGCCGCACGACCGGTTCCTGGACCGGGAACGCAGCTGGCTCGCGTTCAACGAGCGGGTGCTCGAACTGGCCGAGGACCCGGCGACCCCGCTCCTCGAACGGGCTAATTTCCTCGCCATCTTCGCCTCGAACCTGGACGAGTTCTTCATGGTCCGGGTGGCCGGGCTCAAGCGCCGCATAGCCACCGGTGTCGCCACCCGTTCCGCCTCCGGGCTCCAGCCCCGCGAGGTCCTGGACCTGATCTGGACCCGCTCGCGCGAACTCATGGCCCGGCACGCGGCCTGTTACCAGCAGGACGTGGCCCCCGCCCTGTCCGACGAGGGCATCCAGCTGATCCGCTGGCCCGATCTGACCGAGAAGGAGCAGGCCCGCCTGTTCACCTTCTTCCGGCAGCGCGTGTTCCCGGTGCTGACGCCGCTGGCCGTCGACCCGGCGCACCCCTTCCCGTACATCTCCGGGCTCTCGCTCAACCTGGCCGTCGTCGTGCGCAACCCGGTCAGTGGGCACCGCCACTTCGCCCGGGTCAAGGTGCCGCCGCTGCTGACCCGCTTCCTGGAGGCGTCGCCGCAGCGGTACGTACCCATAGAGGACATCATCGCCGCCCACCTCGAAGAGCTCTTCCCGGGCATGGAGGTCCTCGCCCACCACATGTTCCGGGTCACCCGGAACGAGGATCTGGAGGTCGAGGAGGACGACGCCGAGAACCTCCTCAAGGCCCTGGAGAAGGAGCTCATGCGGCGCCGCTTCGGCCCGCCCGTCCGCCTGGAGGTCGAGGAGTCCATCGACCCGTACGTGCTGGACCTGCTGGTGCGCGAGCTGAAGGTGTCCGACGCCGAGGTCTACCCGCTGCCCGGACCACTCGACCTGACCGGGCTGTTCGGCATCGCGTCCCTGGACCGGCCCGAGCTGAAGTACCCCAAGTTCATCGCGGGCACCCACCGCGACCTCGCGGAGGTCGAGTCCGCCTCCGCGCCCGACATCTTCGCCGCGCTGCGCGAACGCGACGTACTGCTGCACCACCCGTACGACTCGTTCTCCACCTCCGTCCAGGCGTTCCTGGAGCAGGCCGCCGCCGACCCCGACGTCCTCGCCATCAAGCAGACCCTGTACCGGACCTCGGGCGAGTCACCGATAGTGGAAGCCCTGATCGACGCCGCCGAGTCCGGCAAGCAGGTCCTCGTCCTCGTCGAGATCAAGGCCCGCTTCGACGAGCAGGCCAACATCAAGTGGGCGCGCAAGCTGGAGGAGGCCGGCTGCCACGTCGTCTACGGACTCGTCGGCCTCAAGACCCACTGCAAGCTCTCGCTCGTCGTCCGCCAGGAGGGCGACACACTGCGCCGCTACGCGCACGTCGGCACCGGCAACTACCACCCCAAGACCGCCCGGCTGTACGAGGACCTCGGCCTGCTGACCTCGGACCCGCAGGTCGGGGCGGACCTCTCCGACCTGTTCAACCGGCTCTCCGGCTACTCCCGCCGCGAGACCTACCGCCGCCTCCTGGTGGCCCCGCGCTCGCTGCGCGACGGGCTGATCGCCCGGATCGACAAGGAGATCACGCACCAGCGGGCCGGGCGGACCGCCTACGTGCGCATCAAGGTCAACTCCATGGTCGACGAGGCGGTCATCGACGCCTGCTACCGGGCGGCGATGACCGGGGTCCCGGTGGACATCTGGGTACGCGGCATCTGCGCGATACGCCCCGGCGTCCCCGGCCTCTCCGAGAACATCCGGGTCCGCTCGATCCTGGGACGCTTCCTGGAGCACTCCCGGATCTTCGCGTTCGGCAACGGCGGCGAACCCGAGGTGTGGTTCGGCAGCGCCGACATGATGCACCGCAACCTCGACCGCCGGATCGAAGCACTGGTCCGGGTCACCGACCCCGCCCACCGCGCCGCACTCAACCGGCTCATGGAGACCGGCATGGCCGACACCACGTCCTCCTGGCACCTCGGTCCCGACGGGAACTGGACCCGCCGCTCCACGGACGCGGACGGCCAGCCGCTGCGGCACGTACAGGAAATGCTCATTGACGCCCGGAGGCGCCGGCGTGCGACGCCATGACCACCAGACGACGACGCAGGCGGACCTTACGGCGGGCGCGGTGCTCGCGCCCTACCTTCAGGAACGGGCCGCCGAATTCCTCCGCAGCCTGCGCCTGCACCGCGAGCACAGCGCGTCCTCGGATGCCGGGACCCGCACCGCCGAGGAGGCCGCCGCCGCGCTGCGCCGCTCCTCGCGCCGGATCGGCGGCACCCTGCACACCTTCCGGACGGTACTGGACCCGGCCTGGGCCGAACATCTGCGCGCCGAACTGGCCTGGCTGTCGGGCACCCTGGCCCGGGAACACGCCTACGCGACCCGGCTGAACCGGCTCCTCGAAGCGCTGCACCACGTGTCCGGCGGGCCGCTGCCCGCCGCCCGCAAGGCAACGGGAGCCGGACCGCACGGACCCGACGACAAGGACCGTGCCGCCCTCGGCGTCGGCGCGGCCCGCGCCGGGGCCCTGCTGGAGCGCCAGCTGACCCTCGCCCGGACCCGCGCCCACTCCGCCGCGCTCCAGGCACTCGGCTCCTCTCGCTTCCACGCGGTGGCCGACGCCGTGGCGCTGCTCGCCTCCGAGGTCCCGCTCGCCGCGTCGGCCGCCGCCCCGGCCCACGAGATGCTGCACGACCCCGCCGAACGGGCCGAGCAGCAGCTGCTGGCCGCGGTGGCCGCGCTGCCGCCGGACGGGGCGACCGAGCCGTACAACGAGGCGCTGGACGCGCCCTGGCACCGGACCCGGCTGCTGCTGCGGCTGCACCGGTACGCCCACGAGGTGGTCCGCGGCGCCCCGGACCCGGTCCTGACCGCGGCGGGGCGCGCCCTCGACCTGCACCGGGACGCGGCGGAGGCCGCCGCGGCGGCGGCATCGGCGGCCCGCACCCCCCGGATCGCGCCCGCGACCGCGTACGCCCTCGGGGTGCTGCACGCGGACCAGCGGCACGAGGCGGGGGCGGCGCGCGGGATGTTCCGGGCGAGCTGGCCGTACGCCTCGGCGGCGGTGACCACGCCATGAGCAGGCCGCCCGCGCCCGGTCCCCACGCCGCGTCCGCCGGAAGGTCCGCCGCCGCCCGCACCGCAGGCACCGACGCCGCCGCCCGGCCCGGGGAACCCGACGCCGCCGCCCGGCCCGGGAGGCCGACGGGCAAACGCTCCGCGAACGGACCGGTCCTGGCGGCCGGATGCGTGCTGTGGCGGCGTTCGGAACGCACCGGCGGCATGGAGATCTGCCTGGTGCACCGGCCCCGTTACGACGACTGGTCGCACCCCAAGGGCAAGTTGAAGCGCGGCGAGTCGGCCCGGGACGCCGCCCGCCGCGAGGTCCTGGAGGAGACCGGTCACCACTGCGCGCTGGGGACCGTGCTCCCCACGGTGCGGTACGCCGTGAACGGGCGGCCCAAGGAGGTCGCCTACTGGGCGGCCGAGGCCACCGGCGGCACGTTCGTGCCGGGATCCGAGGTCGACCGGCTGGTCTGGCTCGCCCCGGCGGACGCCCGGGCCCGCCTCACGCAGGACCACGACCGGGACCTGCTCGACGTCTGGCTCGCCGGCCTGCCGGCCGTCTGACCGCCCCGCCCGGCCCGTCGGCCGGTGTCCGGCACCACCGCCCGGCCCGTCGGCCGTCCGACGCGCCCGTACCGGCCTCGTGGCCCGTGCCCGGGCCGGGACCACCGTCGGTCCTGGACCGCGCCCCGGTCCGGGACCGGAGCCGCCCCCGGACCGGACCGGGGGCGGCTGGCGAGAACCGCACCGTCCAGCACGGTTCACCTCCCGTTCACCCACCCCCGTAAACCGCTTCACCTGTTCTGCCTAACTTCGGCAGTGCACGGTGCACGGCGAAACGCCGCAGCACCCACCACATCGCGCGCCGTCGTAGAACAAAAAAAGGCATCGGCGGCTCCTGGAAGGAACACCCGAAAAGTGAAGCTTCAGCGCAAGAACCGGCTTCGTGCCACCGCGCTCGGTGCCCTCGCCGTCTCCGGCGCCCTGGTCCTCACGGCGTGCGGTTCGGACGACAACAGCAACGGGTCCGCCGGCGGCAACGGCGGCGGCAAGACGAGCGCCGCGTCGGACATCAAGTGCGACGACGCCAAGGGCCAGCTGCTCGCCTCCGGCTCCAGCGCGCAGAAGAACGCCATGGACCTCTGGGCCAAGAACTACATGGCCGGGTGCTCGGGCGTCGAGATCAACTACAAGTCGTCCTCCTCCGGTGAAGGCATCATCGCCTTCAACCAGGGCACGGTCGGCTTCGCCGGTTCCGACTCCGCGCTGAAGCCCGAAGAGGTCGCCGACTCGAAGAAGATCTGCAAGGGCGGCCAGGGCATCAACCTCCCGATGGTCGGCGGTCCGATCGCCATCGGTTACCACCTGGAGGGCGTCGACAACCTGACGCTGGACGCCCCCACCCTCGCCAAGATCTTCGACACGAAGATCAAGAAGTGGAACGACCCGGCGATCGCCAAGCTCAACAGCGGCGTCAAGCTCCCGGACAAGGCGATCCAGCCCTTCCACCGCTCCGAGGACTCCGGCACCACGCAGAACCTCGGCAAGTACCTGAACGCCGCCGCGCCGAGCGACTGGAAGTACGAGGCCGAGAAGAAGTGGCCGGCCCCCAATGGCCAGGCCGCGTCCGGCTCCTCCGGTGTCGCCTCCCAGGTGAAGGCCGTCGACGGCTCGATCGGCTACTTCGAGCTCAGCTACGCCACCGCGCAGTCGATCCCCACCGTCGACATCGCCACCGGTGCCGCCACCCCGGTCAAGGCCACCCCGGAGAACGCCTCCAAGGCCATCGCCGCCGCCAAGATCAAGGGCACCGGCAAGGACCTGGCCCTCGACCTCGACTACGCGACCAAGGCCGACGGCGCCTACCCGATCGTCCTGGTGACCTACGAGGTCGTCTGCGACAAGGGCAACAAGTCCGAGACCCTGCCGACGGTCAAGTCCTTCCTGAACTACACCGCCGGTGACGAGGGCCAGAAGCTCCTCACCGACGCCGGCTACGCGCCGATCCCGGCCGAGATCAACGCCAAGGTCCGCGAGACCATCGCCTCCCTCTCGTAGCCCGGAAGCGCGGCGCGCGGTACCGCGCGCCGCGCGGCACGACAACGCCAGAGCAACACCAGCGACACCCGGCGGGCCGGTCCGGTGCACCCCTCCGGACCGGCCCGCCACCGCCCATCCGGTGCACCGCCGCCAGGGGAGCCACACCGCTCCCCCACACAGACCGGAAAGACCATGGCTTCCACCACACCGATAGACACGCCGCCGGTACCACCGGCGGCGACCGGCCGCGCCCCCAGTACCGGGCGCGCGGGCGACAAGATCTTCCTGGGGCTCTCCCGGGGCTCGGGCATCCTGCTGCTCGTGATCATGGCGTCGATCGCCGTGTTCCTCACCTACCGCGCCGCACTGGCCGTCTCCAAGAACGAGGGCAACTTCTTCACCGCCTTCGACTGGAACCCGGCCGGCGACCCGCCGGTCTTCGGCATCGCGGTCCTCCTCTTCGGCACGGTCGTCAGCTCGATCGTCGCGATGGCCATCGCCGTCCCGGTCGCCGTCGGCATCGCCCTGTTCATCTCGCACTACGCGCCGCGCAAGCTGGCCGCGCCCCTCGGATACGTCGTCGACCTGCTCGCCGCCGTGCCGAGCATCGTGTACGGCATCTGGGGCGCCCTCTTCCTGGTCCCGTACCTGGAGGGCCTCAACCTCTGGCTCGACGACTTCTTCGGCTGGACGTACATCTTCGACAAGACCGAGGTCGGCGTCGCCCGCTCGCTGTTCACCGTCGGCATCCTGCTCGCGATCATGATCCTGCCGATCGTGACCAGCGTCAGCCGCGAGGTCTTCCTCCAGGTCCCGAGGATGAACGAGGAGGCCGCCCTCGCCCTCGGCGCCACCCGCTGGGAGGTCATCCGCCTCTCGGTGCTCCCCTTCGGCCGCTCCGGCGTGATCTCCGCGTCGATGCTGGGCCTGGGCCGGGCGCTCGGCGAGACGATGGCCGTCGCCACGGTCCTGTCGCCGAGCTTCGTCATCTCCGGGCATCTGCTCAACCCGGGCGGCGGAACGTTCGCCCAGAACATCGCCGCGAAGTTCGACGAGGCCGACCAGTTCGGGCGTGACGCCCTGATCGCCTCCGGCCTCGTCCTCTTCGTCCTCACCCTGCTGGTCAACGGCGCGGCCCGGCTCATCATCGCCCGCCGCAAGGAGTACTCGGGGGCCAACGCATGAGCCACGCAGCCAACACCGGCGTCCAGGAGGTCCCCGCCCCCGCGGCGACCGTCGCCCCCCGGACCGGCCTCGGCACACGGTCGCTCCCCCGCTGGGCTCCCTTCGGCTTCGCGGCCGTGGCGCTCGTGCTGGGCGTCGGCACCGGCATCGCCGCTGGCTGGGAGAGCCGCACCCAGTGGGGGCTGTTCTCCGCCCTCCTCTTCGTCGTCATCTCGTACGTCACGACCTCGGTCGTGGAGAACCGGCGCCAGGCCAAGGACCGGCTCGCCACCAGCATCGTCTGGGTGTGCTTCCTGCTGGCCGTCGCCCCGCTGGCCTCCCTGCTGTGGACGACGATCAGCCGGGGCGCCGAACGCCTCGACCTGTACTTCCTGACCCACTCGATGGCCGGGGTGCTCGGCTCCGAGGCCAGCGGCGGTGTCTACCACGCGCTGATCGGGACCCTGGAGCAGGTCGGCCTCGCCACCCTCATCGCCGCCCCCATCGGCATGCTGACCGCCATCTACCTGGTCGAGTACGGCCGGGGCGCGCTGGCACGGGCCGTCACCTTCTTCGTCGACGTCATGACGGGCATCCCGTCGATCGTCGCCGGTCTCTTCATCCTCTCGATCATGCTGATGACGCAGACCGATCCGTCCGGTCTGATGGGCGCGCTGGCGCTCACGATCCTGATGATCCCGGTCGTGGTCCGCTCCACCGAGGAGATGCTCAAGCTCGTCCCGAACGAGCTGCGCGAGGCATCGCTCGCCCTCGGCGTCCCGAAGTGGCGCACCATCCTGAAGGTGGTCCTCCCGACCGCGCTCGGCGGCATCACCACCGGTGTGATGCTCGCGATCGCCCGCATCGCCGGTGAGACCGCACCGATCATGCTGCTGGTCTTCGGCAGCCAGCTGATCAACACGAACCCGTTCTCGGGCGCCCAGTCCTCGCTCCCCTTCTACATCTGGGAGCAGTACAAGGTCGGCACCGAGCAGTCGTACGACCGGGCCTGGGCCGCCGCCCTCGTGCTGATCGCCTTCGTCATGATCCTCAACCTCGTGGCCCGCGGCATCGCCCGCTGGAAGGCCCCGAAGCACTGATACGTGCGGCTCCCGCCCCGTGACCGGCCGCCGACGCGGCCACAGAAAGAAGCAGTGATTCAGATGGCCAAGCGCATCGACGTCAGCGGCCTGTCCGCCTACTACGGCTCCCACCTCGCCATCGAGGACATCTCGATGACCGTGGAGCCCCGTTCCGTGACCGCCTTCATCGGCCCCTCCGGCTGCGGCAAGTCCACCTTCCTGCGCACCCTCAACCGCATGCACGAGGTCACCCCCGGCGGCCGTGTCGAGGGCAAGGTGCTGCTGGACGACGAGAACCTGTACGGGCCGAACGTCGACCCGGTCACCGTGCGCCGCACGGTCGGCATGGTCTTCCAGCGCCCCAACCCGTTCCCGACCATGTCGATCTTCGACAACGTCGCGGCGGGCCTCAAGCTGAACGGCTCGTACAAGAAGAGCGAGCTTCCCGACATCGTCGAGAAGTCGCTGCGCGGCGCCAACCTCTGGAACGAGGTCAAGGACCGGCTGAACAAGCCCGGCTCCGGCCTCTCCGGCGGTCAGCAGCAGCGTCTGTGCATAGCCCGCGCGATCGCGGTCGAGCCGGAGGTGCTGCTGATGGACGAGCCGTGCTCCGCCCTGGACCCGATCTCCACCCTCGCCGTCGAGGACCTGATCGGCGAGCTGAAGGAGCGCTTCACGATCGTCATCGTGACGCACAACATGCAGCAGGCGGCCCGCGTCTCGGACCGCACGGCGTTCTTCAACCTCGCGGCGGTCGGCAAGCCCGGCAAGCTGATCGAGATCGACGACACGGAGCGCATCTTCTCCAACCCGTCCGTCCAGGCCACCGAGGACTACATCTCGGGCCGGTTCGGATAGCGGAGGCCGGGCCCTCCTCCGGACCGGCAAAGGGCCGGATCCCCGCCCCCCAAGGATGGCCTTTGGGTGCTGCATGGCGGTGCCACCCGTAAGGCAAAGGGTCCGCCCCGCTCCCCTCATGAGGGGAGCGGGGCGGACCCGACTTTCGTACCGGCGCGTTCCGGCGGCCCTCACGGCCGTTCGTCAGCCGAAGAGCAGCAGCACGACCCCGTAGCTGGCGGCGGCGACCAGGGCCGCGGCCGGCATGGTGATGAACCAGCCGAGGATGATGTTCTTGGCGACGCCCCAGCGCACCGCGTTCACGCGCTTCGTGGCGCCCACGCCCATGATCGCGGAGGTGATCACGTGCGTGGTGGAGATCGGCGCGTGGAAGAGGAATGCCGAGCCGAACATGATCGACGCGCCGGTGGTCTCCGCCGCGAACCCCTGCGGCGGATCCAGCTCGATGATCTTCCGGCCCAGCGTGCGCATGATGCGCCAGCCGCCCGCGTACGTGCCCAGCGACAGCATCAGCGCGCAGACCAGCTTCACCCAGACCGGAATCGGGTCCTCCGGGCTCTCGATGTCCGCGATGACCAGGGCCATCACCACGACACCCATGGTCTTCTGCGCGTCCTGGAGCCCATGGCCGAGCGCCATGCCCGCCGCCGAGACCGTCTGCGCTATCCGGAAACCGCGCTTGGCCTTGTGCGGGTTGGTCTTCCGGAAGATCCACATGATCACGACCATCACCAGATAGCCGACGACCAGCCCTATGACGGGCGAGAGGAACATCGGGATGACGATCTTGTCGATCACCCCGTCCCAGTGGACCATCGTCCCGCCGGCGAGCGCGGCGCCGACCATGCCGCCGAACAATGCGTGCGAGGAGGAGGACGGAAGCCCGAAATACCAGGTGACGAGGTTCCATATGATGGCACCGACGAGGGCGGCGAAGAGGATTCCCATCCCCTTGTCGCCTTCGGGCGTCGCGATCAGACCCTCACTGACGGTCTTGGCGACACCACTGCCGAGAAACGCGCCCGCGAGATTCATCACCGCCGCCATCGCCAGCGCGGCACGCGGAGTGAGCGCACGGGTGGAGACGGAGGTGGCGATGGCGTTCGCCGAGTCGTGGAAGCCGTTCGTATACGTAAAGCCGAGCGCGACCCCGATGGTCACGATCAGCGCAAAGGTGTCCACGTGGTTCAGGACTCCTTGACCGCGATGGTCTCCACCGTATTGGCGACGTGCTCGAACGCGTCGGCCGCCTCTTCCAGTACGTCCACGATCTGCTTGAGCTTCAGCACCTCAATGGCGTCGTACTTGCCGTTGAAGAGATGGGCGAGCAGTTTGCGGTGGATCTGGTCGGCCTGGTTCTCCAGACGATTGACCTCGATCCAGTACTCGGTGAGATTGTCCATGGTCCGCAGCCCGGGCATCGCCTCGGCGGTCAGCTCGGCCGCGCGGGCCAGCACCTCGACCTGCTGCGCGATGCCCTTGGGGAGTTCGTCGATCTGGTACAGCACGACCAGGTCGACGGCCTCCTCCATGAAGTCCATGATGTCGTCGAGCGACGAAGCGAGGCTGTAGATGTCCTCGCGGTCGAACGGCGTGATGAAAGAGGAGTTCAGCTGGTGGAAGATCGCGTGGGTGGCATCGTCCCCCGCGTGCTCCGCTGCCCGCATGCGCTCCGCGATCTCGGCTCGGGAGGCAGGGTCCGCCCCGAGCATTTCCATCAGGAGTTTCGAGCCCGTGACGATGTTGTCCGCGGAGGCGGAGAACATGTC
The DNA here is from genome assembly GCF_001905795.1 of Streptomyces sp. CB01580. Taxonomy (GTDB): domain Bacteria; phylum Actinomycetota; class Actinomycetes; order Streptomycetales; family Streptomycetaceae; genus Streptomyces. The sequence goes on along the minus strand of NZ_LIXJ01000010.1, from coordinate 23,143 downwards.
GTAGAAGCTCGTCTCCCTGGGGGTCAGACGAAAGCGCACGTGGGGTCCTCGGGGTGCTTTGGATTCGGTCAGGCTGATGCTAGGCGCATCATCCGGCCACGGCTAACCGGCGTTCTTCAGTGTCGCGCATGGGGCGCGGAGATCAGCACGGGCCCCCGGTCACGTTTCGGCAGAATTCGTTAAGCTATACCCACCAGGGGTATATGGACGGCAGTAGTAAAGGGAATACGGGAGGCAGCCATGACCACCACCGGGACCACCGCGACCACCTCGGACGCCGGCACCGCGAGCACCGACGCCACGGCGGATGCCACGACCTCGGGCGCCTCGACCGCCCCCGACCCCGCGGCCGGTTCCACGGCCGGTTCCGCCGGCACCGGGGCGGCCGAGCCGGTCGTCACCGACCACGACCGGGGCATCCACGGCTACCACCACCAGAAGGCCGAGCACCTCAAACGGCTGCGCCGGATCGAGGGCCAGATCCGCGGCCTGCAGCGCATGGTCGACGAGGACGTCTACTGCATCGACATACTCACCCAGGTCTCGGCATCGACGAAGGCCCTCCAGTCCTTCGCGCTCCAGCTGCTGGAGGAGCATCTGCGGCACTGCGTGGCGGACGCCGCGCTCAAGGGGGGCGACGAGGTGGACGCCAAGGTCGAGGAGGCCACCAAGGCCATCGCCCGCCTGCTCCGCACCTGACGACGGGCCCGGCCCGCAGCCGGGCGGGCCGGGCGACGACCGGTCACGCCCGGCGGGCGCCGACCGGGCGAACGTTGCCGGGAGGGGCGCCGGGTCAGGCCAGGCGGTCGCCGGGCCGGGGAGCGGTGGCCCGCTCGGCGACCACCCCCACGTTCAGCACCTCGTCGATGCGGGCGGAGCTGAGCCGATCCCCGATCGCGGCCGACGCTGCGATCATCAGCTCGCCGCAGAGCTCGATCTCGGCGAGAGCCACATGGTCGGATTCGGTCCGTGTGCCGAGCGTCACCACGTCACCTCTCATTGCCCTCGCCGGCTTCCCAGCGTAGGGAGCGGAGCACGCCCCGCGCATGGCACGGACGGACCATTTCTGCTCCGCCGGCCTGCCTACGTCCGACCCCGCCCGGCCCGTCCGACCCGTCCGGCCGCCCGCCACCCGCCACCGCCGCCCCGGCCGGGAAGCGCCCGCCGCCGTGCCGACACGCGCCCCGGCCTCCGTTCCACCAGGCGCCCCGGCCTCCGTTCCACCACGCGCGCCGGCCGCCGTGCCGACACGCGCCCCGCAGACGTACCGGCACGCCGAAGCCGTTCCGCTCCCCGCCTACCGCTCCTCGATCTTCCCGGTGTAGATGTCGTGGTCGTCCGGCAGCCGGACGGAGACGGGCACCCCGAAATCGGACAGCGACGTCGTCGATGTCACCTCCACCGCGGGCCCCTCGTCGGCGAAGGTGAACCGGTGGCGCACCTCACGCAGCCGCCCCTGTTCGTCCAGATACGCGTCGAACGGCACGGTTCGGGTGCGAAATCCTTTCGTCGCCGCGACCAGCGCCCCGCGCGATTGCGGCGACGCCTCGCGGGCCGCCCGCCCGATGTCCGAAACCCCTCGGTAGTGCCGCACGCTCACCCCGGCGAGCACCGCCTGCCCCACGTACTCCACCTGCCGCGCCCCACGCAGCAGTTCGGCCGCGATCATGGGGTCGGTCACCCCGCCGGTGACCAGATTGCCGTCCGCCAGTGCCGTCGTGTCGACCCTGACCCACTTGTCCGCGGGCACCCCGGCGCCGCGATTCATCATGTACAGCGCGTCGGGGACCAGCAGCTCGGTGATGGGGCGGTGCCCGTCCGCCCCGGCGGCGTCCTCGGGCAGCACGACCTCCAACCGGCCGGCGCGCCTGCGGAAGTCGTACGCCCCGCGGCCCCTGATCGTCACCCGCGTCCCGCCCGCAGCGGTCTGCATCGACGTACGCACCCGGGCGCTTCCCCCGACGTCCCCGGCCCCGGCCACCGTCCCCGTTCCCGTGCCGGACACCGTCCCGCCGAGCACCTCGGCCGCGCGGCGGACCGCGTCGAGCGAGTCGGCCCCGCCCCGCTCGTCGGCCACGGCGCTGTCGCCGCCGACCCGATCACTCCCGCATCCGGCGGTCGCCGCCATCACGCCCACCACGGCGAGGGCGCAGACAGCGCGCGCCCCGCCTCCGGACCTCTGCCGCTGCACCACCATCGCCTGCCAACCCCCAACGCCGTACCGCTTGCCCGAGCCCCCCATCCGTTCCGGATAACGACAACCCGTGTCCCCCGTCACGCCGTTCCCGAACGCCACACCGCCGAGTGGCGGCGCCCAGTACCGTGGACGGGTGTACGTCCAACACACCCCAGAGGTCCCGCCGGCCGCCCCCGTTCCCACGTCCTTCGGACACGAACCCACGACCGTGGAACGCGGCTCGTTCTGCACCGCCCGTTGCGCCTGTGGATGGTCGGGACCGGCCCGCCGCTCCCGCGACCGGGCCCGGGCCGACGCCTCGGAGCACCGCGCCTCGCCCTGACCCCACGCCGCGCCCCACACACCTCGCGCCCGGCGTCTCCCCCCACCCGACCGGCCCGTACCGGCCCATGTCCCGGAGGTCCGATGAACACGCCCCACCAGCCCCCCGTACCCCAACCGCGCACGGGTCCGGGCCGGCGCGCGGTGCTCGCCGCGGGCGCCGTGGCGGTGCTCGCCACCGCCACGACCGCGTGCGACAACGCCCCCGTGCCCGGCGACGATCCGGCGGGCACGGGGGGAGCGTCGGGCACTTCGGACGCCTCGGGCGGGACCTCCCCCGCCTCACCCACCTCACCGGACCCGTCCGTCCCGTCGAAGCCTTCCCCCGCCGGTCCGCCCGACTGGTCCGCCCTCGCGAAGGGCCTCGACGGCAGGCTCGTACGGCCCCAGGACGCGGACTACCCGACCGCCCGTCAGCTCTACAACACCCGGTTCGACGGTCTGAAGCCCGCCGCCGTGGCCTACGTGGGGCACGCGGCGGACGTCCGAGAATGCCTGGCCTTCGCCCGCCGCACGGGCACCCCCGTGTCGATCCGGGGCGGCGGCCACTCCTACGCGGGCTGGTCGAGCGGCGACGGACGCCTCGTCATCGACGTCTCGTCGCTGTCGCGCGTCGAACGGAACGGCACCATCGGCGCGGGCGCCAGACTCATCGAGGTCTACCAGGGCCTCGCCCGCCACGGCCTCACGATCCCCGGCGGCTCCTGCCCCACGGTCGGCATCGCGGGCCTCACCCTCGGCGGCGGCCACGGCGTCGCCTCCCGCGCGTACGGCCTGACCTGCGACAGCCTCACCTCCGCCACCCTCGTCACGGCCGACGGCAGGACCGTCACCGCGGACGCGGACCACCACCCGGACCTCTTCTGGGCGCTGCGCGGCGCGGGCAACGGCAACTTCGGCGTGGTCACCGAACTGACGTTCCGCACCCGCCCGACCCCGCAGGCCGTTACCGCCTACCTGTCCTGGCCCTGGTCGCGGGCCCGTTCCGCCGTCACGGCGTGGCAGGAGTGGGGGCCGTCGCAGCCCGACGAGATCTGGTCCTCGCTGCACCTCGCCGCCGGTCCGGGCGGCGGCAGGCCGACCGTCACGGTGGCCGCGTTCGGTCTCGGCACGTACGACGCGCTGCAGAACGCCGTCGACCGTCTCGCCGACCGGATCGGCGCCCCTGCGTCCTCCGTGTCGCTGCGCCGCCGCGGCTACCAGGAGGCGATGCTCGGGTACGCGGGCTGCGCGGGCATCACCGACGCCCAGTGCCATCTGCCGGGTTCGACGCCCGGCCGCACCGAGCAGGGCACGCTCCAGCGGGAGACGTACGCCGCCGCTTCCGACTTCTACGACCGCTCGCTCTCCCCGGCGGGCGTCGGCGCCCTCCTCGACCGGGCCGAGGCGTTCACCCGCATCCCGGTCTCCGGGGGCGGCGCGGGCACCATCACGCTGACCGCGCTCGGCGGCGCGATCAACCGGGTCGCCCCTCGGGCCACGGCGTTCGTCCACCGCCGTTCACGCGTCCTGGCCCAGTACATCGGCGCCTGGAAGCACGGCACGGCGGGCAGCGCACAGCAGGACTGGCTGAAAAACACCCACACGGCGATGCGCCGGTACGCGTCCGGGGCGGCGTACCAGAACTACACGGATCCCTCGTTGGGCGACTGGCGCCGGGCCTACTACGGCACGGCCGCCGAGCGTCTGGCGGACCTGAAGAAGCGCTACGACCCCCAGCGCCTGTTCTCGTTCCCGCAGGCCCTCTGATTTCCCGGCCGCTGACGCACCACCACGTCGCGGCCCAGAACCGGCGGGGCGGCGCGCCGACACGGCCTACGCGGCCAGGTCCTTCTCGCCGTCCCGGCAGACCGTCCCCGGGCGCGGCTCGGGAATCCCGATCGTCCCCGTCCGGCCACCGGGCCTCGCCGCCGACGACGAAGCGCGCGACCTGACGAGCCGTCCGAGGCGGTCCGAACGGGAGACGGCCGCCGTCAACGGCGTCAGCAGCATCATCGCGAGGGGGGAGAGCAGCAGGGCGACCGCCGTGCCGAGCGCCAGTCCGCCGACGACGTCGGTCGGGTAGTGGACACCCATGTAGACCCGGCAGAAGCCCTCCAGGAGGGCCAGGCCGATCGCGACGACGCCGAACTTCCGGTTGACCACGAAGAGTCCGACGGCCAGGGCCATGGCCATCGTGGCGTGATCACTCACGAAGGAGAAGTCGTTCTTCCCCTCCACGAGGACCTCCAGCCCCGCGTGTTCCCGGAACGGACGCTGCCGTTCCACGAATCCGCGGATGGGGATGTTGACGAGCAGCGCGATCCCGGCGGCGAGCGGCGCCCAGACGATCCCGGCGACCGCCGTCACCGAGTCCTCGGCCGTGCCGCGCCGACGCACACTCCACCAGCACCACAGGACCACCAGGACCATGCCGAGCATGATCCCGTACTCGCCCACGAACTCCATGATCCGGTCGAACCACGCGGGGGCGGACTTCGCGAGCCCGTTGATCTCGTAGAGCAGGCCGACGTCGGGGTTCGACCCATCCAGTGCGAGTCCAGCCATCCGCTGCGGCCCCTTGTCTTGTCTGCTGACGCGGGGCACACCCGTGCACCGCCCTGACGAACCCCCGTGTCGGTTCGATCACCGCGTGGCTGCGCTGCCCGTGCGGACCCGTCCGTACGGACCTGCCCGAGAGGGCCGGTCCTGGGTGCGTGCGCGCGGTCGGCTCACAGCCGCCCGCGAGCCGCCCGGTCCACCCGGCTCATTCCAGTCCATCCAGGGAACGACGCGGTCCGTGCGCGCGTTCCACTCTCCACCGAATGATCACTATGACGTTATCGAAGAGTGACTCATCGTCGCAGCTCAGGGCCTGGGCCTTACGGAGGGTTCCGGCCACCGCCGTCGCCGCGTCAGACCTCCGGACGGTCGCCGGGAAGGTCGGTCGGGAGGGCCGCGGCCCCCTCCTTCGTCACGCGGGTCGCGCCGAAGTAATCGGGGGTGTCGATCTTGTCGAACCGGATCACCGACCCGGTGTACGGCGCGTTGATCATGTAGCCCCCTCCCACATACAGCCCCACGTGCCGGATGGCCCGCGAGTTGGTCAGGTCGTCCGAGAAGAACACCAGGTCACCGGGGAGCAGTTCGTCGCGCGAGGGATGCGGCCCGGCGTTGTACTGGTCGTTCGCCACCCGGGGCAGGTCGATGTCCACGGTGCGGTACGCGGCCTGGGTCAGCCCCGAACAGTCGAACCGTCCGCCCTGCTCCGGTGTGCCGTTGCCACCCCACAGATACGGCGTGCCGAGCTTGTTCTGGGCGAAGTGGATGGCCCCGGCCGCCTGCTCCGAGGGCCGCACCCGCCCCACGGGCCGGGCGAAACTCTTCTCCAGCGACCGGATGATGGTGACGTAGTTCTTCGTCTCCGCGATGTTCGGGACCCCGCCGGAGCGGATCACCCGGTACGCCCCGGCGTTGTACGCGGCGAGCATGTTGTCCGTCTGGTCGCCGGGCACCTTCTTCACGTACCCGGCCAGCTCGCAGTCGTACGAGGCGGCGGACGGAATCGCGTCCTGCGGATCCCACACGTCGCGTCTGCCGTCGCCGTTGCCGTCGATCCCGTGCCCGGCCCAGGTGCCCGGGATGAACTGGGCGATCCCCTGGGCGGCCGCCGGGCTCTCGGCCCGGGGGTTCCATCCGCTCTCCTGGTACAGCTGGGCGGCCAGGAGGGCCGGATTGATGGCCGGGCAGAGGTTGCCCCACTTCTGCACCAGACCCTGGTACTTCGCCGGCACCGCGCCCTTCGCCAGCCCGACCGCCCCGCTCCTGCCGGAACTCGCGAGTCCGGCGGCGGCGGAATACGTGCCGACGACGAGCAGCGTCACGAAGCACATGGCCATGCCGACGCCGAGCCCACCGATCACCCAGAATTTTCGCACGCCTCAACCATCCCCCATCGGGGCGGTTTTCATAGCCGCTTTCGCGGGTGTGTACGAATCAACCGGGTCATTGGGGTCGTTCGCGGGCCCCTCCCGCACCTCGGGTGACACAGGGGGCGCACCCGCCGCCCGGTGGGGCGCACCGACCCCCGGCGGGGCGCACGCCGCGCCGCTCCGGGATCACCGTGCGCCGAACTCCGACCGGGCGTGCGCCGAACGGCGATCGGCACGCCCTGAACGCGAGTCAGGGCGTGCCGATCCGGAATCCTCGCGCGTCGGAACGAGCCATGCCGTGCCGACGCGCCCTCAGGCCATCCAGTTCTCCCGTCAGGCCGTGCCGCTCGACCAGTACTCGGACCGCACGTTGGGTCGCGGCAGCGGGTAGACCCCCTTGTACGCCGGTCCGTTCGGCTCGGACGTGGACTCGGCGACCTTCGACTCCTTCACACAGGGGCTGTCCGCCTCGAAGAAGACCTGGCCCTTGCCGCGGACGCTCACACTGATCCCGAAGCCGTCCTTGGTCTGCGCGTAGACCGCCGGGAAGACCTTGTCGTCGTTCTTGCCCTTGATGCGGTAGCCGTTCTCGCGCCAGTGGTTCTCGACCTGGTCCAGGAAGCCCTGGCGGCGTTCCGCCGACACGATGGTCATCACGGTCCGCCTGCGGGTCACGTCGCAGGTGCCGGTGGTCGTCGGGCCGTGCGCCCACTGCACCTCGGGGTCGATCGCCTCCAGCACGGAGTCGAGCATGCCGTCGGACCGTTCCGCGGCCTCTTGCATGTCCATGTCGGTCCTCTTGGCTCGGCGGACGCCGTCGGTCTCCTGGGTGTTCCCGTCGCCGCCGGTGCCCTTGGTGCTCATGTTGCTCTCGGTGGAATTGCCCGGGCTCTCGCCGCCCGAGCGCGCGTGTTCGTTGCCGCAGCCCGTCAGCGCGAAGCCGACGGCCAGTGCCACCGCGACGAACCGGAACCTTCGCTTCATCGCTGTTCCTCCATCTTGAGCCTGTCGGAGTTGCCGGACACGATCAGGGCGATGCTGTCCGCCGACATGGCGTCCCGTACCGGGTCGAAGTAGTTGGAGTGCGCGTCGAAGCTCACACCACCGGTACTGATGAACGGCGTCCCCGGGGCCACCGGGAACCGCTTGGCCCCGAACGCCTTGCTCGCCGGGTCCTTGCCGAACCAGAGGTCGTCGTTGCCCTTGTCGGCCAGGTCGCCCGCGATGTACGCGCCGGCCGGGCCTCCCAGGATCATCCCCACCGTACCCACGACCACCTGTGTCTTGGACGGAAGGTGGGTGACCGGGTCGTTCTGGGCGGCACCGACGAAGACGTGCCCGGCACCGACGCCGAGGTCCACGGCGCGGTCCACGCCGACCCCGGGACTGCCGACCAGGATGATGTCGTCGACCCCCGGGATGCCACCCGGGTGCTGTGTCGCGGCTCCCACGGTGCGGGAACCGTAGGAGTGACCGATGGCGGTGATGTGCGGGTCCGCGTTCTGGTTGGTGGCCGAGATGCCCGCCATGAAGTCGTTGTACGCGGCTCCGCCCTTCTCCGCCCGGCTGGTGCCCGCGACGGCCAGGCTGTGCAGCCCGTCCGGCGACTGCGGCGCGTCGTAGCCGAGCCAGACGATCGCCGCGGTCGACGAGTCATAGCCCTGGGCGCCGATCGCCGTGTCACGGGCGCGCTTGAGGCCCGTCTTGGCGAAGTCCTCGTCCAGCGAGGTGTTCAGGCCCGGCACGTAGGCCGACACGTGCTTCGACGTGTCGGGATTCCCGTACGAGACGATGGCCCTCCCGTTGCCCTCGTCGCTGATGCCGAGCAGGTACATCGGCGGCTGACTGCCCTCGTTCAGCTGGCGCTGGATCTCCCGCAGACCGGCCAGCTGCTCCTTCGACTTGGAGTCGGTCTTGCCCTCCAGCTTCGAGATCAGCTCGGGCAGGTTCTTGCGGTTGGCCTTGTCCCGGTCCGCCGCCGGAATGCCGTCCAGGTAGCCGATCTTGTCCGAGGAGAGGTCGAGGTACTGGTCGCGCTGCTGCTGCGACAGGCCGTCCCACCACGCCTTGCGATCGGCCGCGGAGGCGTTGTACGGGATGCGGTCGTTGAGGTAGTCGCGCGTCGCGCCCTGCACCGCCGCTTCGACCCGGGGCCCGGAGCCGGGCAGTCCGGCGACCGCGCCGCCGCCCCCGCCGGACGCCTTGGTCATGTCCCAGGCGGCGGCGATGTACTGGCCCTTGTCCCACTTGTTGCCCGCGCCCCGTGCCGCCTGGCCGTACTGGTCGGCGATGCCCTTGACCGCGTCACCGGGGTGGAAGACCGCGTCGACGACGCCGGTGACGTCGCCCCACAGGCCGCCGTCGCCGACGACACCGTCGAGGAAGCCGCCCTCCGAGGAGCCGGAGGAACCCGACGAACCGTCTTGTCTACCCGCGTCAACCGGCGAAGAAGAATTGCCGCCGGTCGATTCGCCGGAGCCACCGGAGCCCTCGGTGCCGCCTGAGCCCTGGGTCCCGCCGGCTCCCTGGGTCCCGCCCGCGCCGCCGGAGCCGCCCGACGAGCCCGTGCCACCGGACGCGTCGGATCCGCCGGACGCGGCCGAACCGCCCGAGTCCGCACCACCGGAGGTGGTCGACCCGCCGCTGCCGGTACCGCCGGTCACGGTCGCACCCCCGGAGCCCGCACCGCCCGACGAGCCGGAGCCTCCGCCGGTCGCCCCCGAGCCCTTGCCCGCCTCCACATTGCCGTCCGGCGGCGCGCACGCGCCCCCGGTCAGCTGGCAGATGGCGTTCTGGATCTGCCCGGTCAGCTGCGCGCCGATTCCCGTGGCCACGAGCGCCCCGATGAGGGCCACGACCACGAGGATCATGCCCAGGTACTCCATCGCCGTCTGCCCGACGTCGACACGACGCCACTTCAGCATCCGCGCGATGCTGAACGGGCGGTACTGGACGCGCTGTTCGGGCCGCAGCCGGAACCACTCGCGCGAACCGGCCCGACAGAGCAGGACGATGACGACGGCCGGCAGGACCACCTGCGCCAGGCCCTGCCCGGCGGTGCCGTCCTTCAGGGTCGCGAACGCGCCCAGGGCGAGCCAGATGTGTACGGCGAGGAGCCCGCGCCGGATCCAGACGCCCCCGGTCCGCACGTACAGCGACAGCACGAACCCGATCACGCCGGGCAGGGCCGCGTACACGAGCATGCCCAACAGCCGCCCGTCCACCGCGTCGACGGCCGACGCCACGACGAGCGCGTCGATCACACCGATGACCGTGACGACGAAGAGAAGCCGTACGAGAATCAGCACCGCCTGCAAGGGGCGCGACAACGGCTGTCTACCCGGAGGAACGTCGGCGGCACCGACGCCGCCCGGTACCGCTAATTCTCGTATGCCAGACACGGCGAGTCTCCCCAGCTTTGTGAGTGGGTGCAGCGACAGTTCCCCCCGGTACCGTTATGCGACCACAGCACTACAGGGCGCGGCATGGGCCCCAGGGCCCAATACCAGGCTCAAAAACCCAGGTGATCGGCCTCTCCCGTACCATCACCGACCGCCTGGATACGGGGCATTGAGGACGGCCCACCCGTCGGGGCGAGGAAACGATCGCCGCATTCCGCCCCCATCGGTATCGCTCCGCCTCGGTCCTTTCCGCATGCCCGGAAGCGATCGACGCGGCACTGTCGGCCGACAAGGCATCCCTGTTCGGGTCGAAGTGGCCGAAGTGGGCGTCCGGAGCGAATCGGGGCCGTCAGGGGAATCAGGCCCATGGGGAAGACCGCTGGGAAAGCGGTTGGGAAGGTCGGGAACATCAGGGGCTGCGGAGTCGCCTCAGTCCCTCGGCCCGTCCGCGAGTTCCGGCGGCTCCGGGTCGGTGGCCAGGCGGGCATGCAGGTGTTCGTCGTGGTATCTGCCGTCACCGAAGCGGAAGGACTCCCGCAGAATGCCTTCCGGCAGATATCCGCTGCGATGGGCGACGCGGCAGGACCCCTCGTTCCCGGTGGCGTGGGCGATCTCGATCCGACGGGCGTCGGCCGTTCTGAAGGCCCACCTGGTGACTGCCCTGGCCGCCCTGGTGGCCACATTGCGACCGCGCGCCTCCGGCAGCATCCAGTACCCGGTCATCGCCAGGCCGTCCGCACGGTCCACCCAGCGCACGGCCACATTGCCCAGCAGGGTGCCGTCGGCGGCGTCCACCACGGCGAAGGAGGCCACACTCCCTCGCTCCCAGGCGTCCAAGCGGTGCTTCAGCCAACTCGCGGCCTCTGCGCGGTCGCCGGCCTTGAGGGGGCTCCACAAGGCGATCAACGGGTCGGCCGCAGCCGCCACCAAGCCGTCCAACACGACGTCCCGCTCGATGTCCTGCCTGTCCCATGGGCGCAGCAGTACGTCTCCCAGGTCGAGCGTGGTGCGGACGAAGGTCCGCTCCTCGACAGGGCTCTGCCCAGTGACCGGAGGTACGGGGGCCGGCGCTGCGGGGGCCGGTGATACGGGGTTCGACGGTTCAGGAGTCGGCGTTACGGGGGCGGGAGCGGGGGCAGCGGCGGACGCGTCAGAGCTCATGGCGCCCTTCCTACCCGCCGGACCACAGCACCGCCAGGCAGTTTCCTCCCGCCCGCTCACCCCGGCCCCGATCGGGTCTCGCGCTGCGCCTCCGCGCCCGCCCCCTCCGCGGTTTCCTCACCCTCCCCCTTGGCCACGCACTCCACCCAGAGCAGCTTTCCGCCCTGCCCCGACAGGATGCTTCCGTCCGGCAACTCCGCGGCCCGCGGCGCGTGTTCGGGCCGCCCACCGCTTCCGACCCCTCCGCCGCTCAGGGGAACCGCTCCCCAGCTCTCCGCGTAGAGCGTCACCAGATACAGCCCGCGTCCCCGTTCGGCCAGCTCCGCCGGGGTCCCGGCGCTCCATCGGAACGGTGCGGGAATACGCGGGCTGGTGTCGCGGACGCCGAGCCGGATCCGGCCTCGCCCGGCTTTGCGCAGACGCAATGAGTACGGCCCCGACGAGTGCAGGTGCGCGTTCGTGACCAGCTCGCTCGCCAGCAGTGCGGCATTCTCGACGAGTTCGGGCATGCCGTGCAGGCGCAGCGCGGTGCGGAGCATCGCGCGGGCCACACCGGGAGCACGGGGATCTCGCGGGAGTTGAAGGGTGTACGTCCAGGGCGGGGATACCGTGGCACTGACCATGGAAGTCTCCGTTCACGGAGGGAAGTCGGAAGATGCGCTTCGGGTTGTCCGGTGACGAGGCCGCTCCGTCGAGCGGGGTACTTCCGGACCGGTGGCCTGCGTCACACACTAGGGCCCAATGCGGAATACATTCCATTGAATCCATGGATTACGTAACAGATACACTCGTGTGGGTGACCAAGACGGGGAGTGAGTGATGCCGCCCAGCACCACGCCGACGGCCCGCCGCAGACGGCTGGGGGCCGAGCTCCGCAAGCTGCGCGAACGCGCCGGGATCACCGCGACCGAGGCCGCGCGCCTGCTCGGCGGCAACCAGGCACGCATCAGCAACATCGAAGCCGGCCGCTACGGCGTGAGCGCCGAACGGGTGCGCACGCTGTCCTGCCACTACCACTGCCCCGACGAAGCGCTGGTCAACGCGCTGGCCGCCATGACGGGCGACCGGAAGCGGGGCTGGTGGGAGGAGTACCGGGAAATCCTCTCCGCGGAACTGCTGGACCTGGCGGAACTCGAACACCACGGAACCGCGCTGCGCACCGCCCATGTCTCCGGTCTGCCCGGCCTGCTCCAGACCACGGACCATGCCCGCGAGGTCTTCCGCCAGGTCGTCCCCGCTCTCACGCCCCCGGAGATCGAGCATCACCTGTCGTTCCGGATCAAGCGTCAGGCCGTCATCTTCCGCGAGGACCCCGCGCCCTACCGGGCGGTCGTCCACGAGGCGGCCCTGCACATGCGATTCGGCGGTGCGGCCGTGGCCGGACAGCAGCTGACCCACCTGCTGGCCATGAGCGAGCGCGATCACGTCACGATCCGGGTGATCCCGTTCCGGGCCGGCGGATATCCGGGGACCGGCCAGCCGGTCCACTACGTACACGGATCCGTGCCGCAACTGGACACCGTGCAGCTGGACCAGGCGCACGGCATGGCCCTTCTGGACGCGGAGGCCCACTTGCACAAGTACCGGCAGGTGCTGGACCGCATGGAGTCCCTCGCGCTGGACGCCGCCGAGTCGCGCGACCTGGTGAACGCCATCGCCCGGAGCCTCTGAAGAGAACCCGCCGCCGAACCGTGCCCGGGGTCGCCGAACCGCCCGCGGCGGTGGACGGTTCGCCCGCGGTCGTCGCCGGACCACCTGCGGCGGTGGCCTGACTGCCCGCGGCCGTCGTCGGTCCGCCCGTGGCCGGAGCCCTGGGGCGGGGGCGGATCCCGCGCGCCCGTCCTCGCCGCCCCGCCGCCCCGCTCCCGCTCCCGGCGCGGCCCGTCCTGCGGAGATCCGCGCGCTCCGGCACGGCCCCGTGCACGACCCCGGCGCCCGGCCGGCTTCCCCGCGGCACCGTCAACACGCGCCGTCAACACGCATCGTCAAGGAGAATCCCGTCCATGACCGACATCCCCGCCGACCTGACCTGGATCCGCGCCGCCCCCGAGGACGACGAGGGAACCGGCCCCTGGATCGAGATCGCCTTCGGCCCGGACGAACTCGTCCATCTCCGTGAGACCGGCGACCCCGCCAACATCGTGACCACCACCCGCGCCAAATGGGATGCCTTCGCCAAGGGCGTCCGGGCCGGCGAGTTCGACCACTTCATCGACGACGTGGACTCCGAAACGGACTCCGGCACGGACACGGCCTCCGGCACGGACGCCGACACCGATACGGGCATCGGCAAGGACATCGACGGGACCGCCCCCGACGACGGCGCCTCCGCCCGGCCCTGAGCCGCCCGCGTCCGGTCCGCCAAGAGCCCTCGGCGCCCGGGTCATCGACGGCGTCCGCGACATCGACGGTGTCCGGGACATCGGCGGCATCGGCCTCTCCGAAGGCGCGGGCGACGGCCAGACTGTCCTCGTGGACGTGGTGCCGGACGACGAGACCGTTCTCGACCGTGAGGTGCAGGGCGAACCGGGCCCGATGGGCGCGCCCGGTCGAGCGGCTCACCCACGAACCCACGAACCCGCGGCACGTGTCCGCGCTACGCGCCGTGGGCACGATCAGCGGCATGGACGACGCCCCGGGCCGGATACTCCACTGGAACTTCTTCTTCGGCGGCCACCTGAGCACCTCGGTACCCGTGCGCCTCGTCGAGCGCACCGACAGCGGTCAGCTGGTCTGGATGGAGACCGGCACACCCATGTGGCGCACGAGGCTCCCGCGCGGAAGGCATCTGCGGGACATCGCGCCGCACGAACGCCCGCCCGAGGGATACCCGTTGGTCGCCGACCGGTGGCCGATGGGCAGCGCCCTCTTCCACCAGCCGGCCGGTGCCGGGTACTCGGTGCTCTGGCTCTTCGGCCGCCACCGGAGGTTCCGCGGCTGGTACGTGAACCTGGAGCACCGGGTCCACCGCGGTGACGACATCGACGTCGCCGACCACGAACTCGACATCGACGTGGCCCCGGACCGCAGCTGGCGGTGGAAGGACGAGCGGTCCTTCGCCGAGAAGACCGGGCACCCGGCCTACTGGACCCCCGACGAGGCGTCGGCCATCCGGGACGAGGGCCGCGCGGTCGCTCGACTCGCCGAGACCGGAACGTTTCCCTTCGACGGCACCTGGTGCGATTTCCAGCCACCACCGACCTGGACGACGCCTCCCCGCCGCCCCGTCCCCCGTCACCCTCTGCTCTGACCGGATCCCGTCCCGACCAGGAACGGACCTGCTCCACACCTTGAACGCACCAGGTCCGCACCGGGCTCCGGCCGGGGTGGCGCGATGCCGATCATTGCCCGAGGTCACTCTCCGTGATACACAGAGTAACCATACGTATTCGCTCATACACCGATTCGATCCGCCAGTCAGATGGTCGAACCGGTCACACGTGCGAGATTCGGGTAAAGAGAGCCGTCAAGCCGTCGTACGAAAGCAGTTTCATCAGCGAAGATAGAAGGCGACCCGTGTCGTGTGGCAGGGGCATCGAACTACCCAACAGGGGCGGTGACTTACATGATCCTGGCAGCTGAAAAGGGCGACATCACCACCATCATCGGCGGAATCGCCCCGAACTGGGGGCCGTTCGGGACCCTGGGCAACGAGGCCCGCGTGATGATCGAAGTGGTGATGGCCATCGCCATCCTGCTCTGCCTCGGCATCGCGGTCTGGGGTGCGGCCAAGCAGCGCATCGGCGCCACCGCACTGCGCGACACGTTCAGCGCGGAGCAGGGCAAGGGGCTGATCGTCGCGGGGCTCACCGGTGTGTTCATCATCGGATCCCTGGGGACGGTGTTCACCATCGTCTACGGGATGGCCGTCTGACTGGCGGTCACCCACGCAAGGGGCGCTCCGCGCCCATTCCTCCGTTCCCCGTCCGTCCCACCTCCACCACCCGCCCGTCGTGCCCACCGGCAGAGGTTGCGTCCCCCTGATGTCGAGTCACCACACCGCGCCCGCGCGGGAAACCGTGCGGCTACCGTCGTATCACCCGGTTCAGGAAGCGGCCGAGCAAACGGTTGAAGGGGCGTACGAGAGATGAGCACCGGCGACGAGCGCGGCTACGGCGGCCCGGGGCGTACCGCCGACCCGTACAGCACCATCGGCGGAACGCGCCAGACCCGTACCCGCCTGCCCGACGGCGAGGGTGACGACTACGGCGCCGCCCGCCGCCCGGCCCGTTCCTCCCGCTCCCTCGTCATGGTCGTCGGCGTGGTCGTCCTCCTGATCGCCGCCATCGCGTTCGCGAACCTGGGCGGAGGCGGCAAGGACGGCAAGGACGGCGGCCCGGCGAGCGCGGGCGGCAGGCCCGACTCCTCGTCCACCGCCGCCACCGGCACCAGACCGGTGACGGGGAAGAACGGTTCGATCCCCACCGGGTTCGCCCACGACGAGCAGGGCGCGCAGAGCGCGGCGTCCAACTTCGCGGTGGCACTGGGCTCGGCCGGGATGTTCAGCGCCGACACCCGCCGGTCCATCGTCGAGGCCACCCATGACCCCGCCGTCGTGGAGGGCCTGCTGACCGACCTGACGAAGGCGTACTCGCCGGGCCTGCTGGAGAACCTCGGTCTCCACGCGGACGGCACCACCCCGTCCGGCCTGACCTTCGTCTCCCGGACCATGCCCGTGGGCACGAAGGTGGTCGAGCACGGCGGTGACACCGCCACCGTCGAGGTCTGGTGCACGGGTCTGGTCGGCATGGCCGGCCAGGACTCCACCAAGCCCGTCACCTCACGGTGGTTCACCCTCACGCAGAAGCTCAAGTGGGTCGGTGGCGACTGGCGGATCGAGTCGTCGAGCCAGACGGAGGGCCCCACGCCCGTCAACGGCGACAACCGGGCCTCGACCTCGGACGAGATCGCCAGTGCCGTTCAGGGATACGGAGGCTTCACCTATGCCCGCTAGTACCGTGACCGGAAAGGCTTGCGGGACGGACGTTGCCGGGAGGGGCACCAGGTCTCGTCGTCACCGCCCATCGGCGCGCGTCCCCGCAACGGCCCTCGGCCGGCGCCGTCGCACCCGCTCCTTCCCGACACTCCTCGGCCGACGCCCGCGCCCGCGCACCCTCGCGGCGTCCCTCGGCCGACACCCGCGCGCCCGCGCCCTCCTGACGGTCCTCGCCGGTCTGCCGGTGGTGGCGGCGCTCCTGCCGGTCGTGTCGCTCCTGCTGGCCTCACCGGCCGTCGCGGACCCCACGCCGTCGTCCACGTCCCAGCCGTCGTCGTCGCCCTCGCCCGGCGCGAGCGACGGCGCCTGCGACCTCATCGTCGGACTCGCCAAGGACTACTGCGAGAAGGGCGAGGCGGCCACCACCCAGACCAACCGCTCCACCGTCGACGAATCGCTCGACCCCCTCTCCTCCCTCGCCCGGGGCTGCGCCGACGCCGCCGCGTGGATCATCGACAAGCTCAGCGAGGCTGTGAAGCAGACCGCGAACGTCGACTTCACCAACGAGACCTTCCGCAACCAGTACGCGATCGTCTTCGCCGCCTCCGCCTTCCTCACGCTCGTCCTGTGGCTGTTCGCCGTCGCCAAGCGCGCCATCCGCGGCGTCCCGCTCAGCACCGCGATCTCCGAGGCGGTCGGCTTCCTCTGGCTGACCGTCATCGCGTCGGCGTTCACCCCGCTCGTCCTGTACGTGGTCGTGTCCGCCACCGACGGCATCAGCGACGCGATCGCCTCGGCCACCGGGAACAAGGCCGACGTCTTCTTCGGGTCCTTCGCCGAAGCGCTCAAGAAGGGCTCCGACATCGGCGGCGGGCCGATCATGCTGATCGTCGTCTCGCTCGTCTCGATCCTCGCCGCGGGCGTCCTCTACCTGGAACTCGTCATCCGCGCCGCCCTGCTCTACGTCGGCGCCCTGCTCGGCACCGTCGTCTACGCGGGGCTCGTCGACAAGAACATGTGGGGCCACGTACGCCGCTGGGCGGGCATCATGATCGCGGTGATCATGGTGAAACCGGTCATCGTCATCGTCCTCGGACTGGCCGGCGCGCTCTCCGGCGACGACGGACCGAACGCGTTCTCCTCCGTGGTTTCCGGGCTCGCCATCATCCTGCTCGCGATCTTCGCCTCCGCGATGATCTACCGCTTCGTGCCCGGTTTCGGCGACGAGATCCAGGGCGCGCGCACCAACCGCAAGCAGGCCACCGACGGCTCCCAGGCCGCCGCGCTGATCAGTTCCCCCGCCGCCCTCGTCTCCCAGGGCATCAAGACGCACAGCGGCCGCGGCGGCCAGAACGGCGGCGACGCCGGCGGCGGCCCCCGGCCCGCCAACCCGGTCAGCGGCGGCGTCGCCGCGCACGGCTCCCGCGGCACCGGTTCCCCCACCGCGCCCCCGCCCCGCAGCGGATCGGGTCCGGCCTCCGGCACCCCGCACGGCAGCCGCACCCCGCGCGGCGGATCAGGCAGTACAGGTAACAACAGCACGGGAGGTGGAGGGCGTTGACGACTCCGGCCCACACGATCGCGCCCCGCCGCACGTATCTCATCGGCCGCGCCCGGCCGAACGCGATCGTCGGCAAGAACCGCGAGACCGGGGAGATCGCGCTGATCATCGTCGGCGCGTTCCTCGGCATGGTGAGCGGACTGGCCATCCCCTACCTGGCCCCGCGCATCGTGCTGCTGGCGGGCTTCCCGCTGCTCGCCCTGGCCATCGTGTACGTCCCGTACCGGCACCGCACCTTCTACAAGTGGTACGAGATCAACCGGAGTTACAAGCGCATGCTGCGCCGCGGCACGTCCTACCGCTCCGGCGCCATGGAGGCCGGGGTGCGCGCCGACGGGCGGGAGGTCGAGATCGGCCCGCCCCCAGGCATCGGCCGGATCAACTGGCTCGCCGCCCCCTTCGGCCCGGACGAGATCGCCGTGCTGCTGCACGCCGACCGCCGTACCGTCACCGCCGCGATCGAGATCGAGGGCCCCGGCGTCGGCCTGCGCGACAGCGAGGACCAGGAGGCTCTCGTCGACCGCTTCGGCACCCTGCTGAAGCACGTCGCCAACGGGGACGGCTTCGTGACCCGCATCCAGATGCTGGCCCGTACCCTCCCCGCCGACCCCGACGCGCACGCCAAGGACGTCGGCCAGCGCGGCGACGACTCCTCCCCGGCCTGGCTGCGGGACTCGTACGACCAGCTCCAGTCCATGGTGTCCACCTCCAGCGAGCAGCACCGCGCCTACCTCGTGGCCTGCATGCACTACACCCGTGAGCTCGCCGCCGAGGCCAACGCCATGGCCCGTGCGGCCCGCCCCGCGGCCGGCCGCAAGCTGGACCGGGACGCGGGCCTCGCCGTCGTCATGGCGCGCGAGCTCACCGACATCTGCGCCCGTCTCGCCGAGGCCGACATCAGGGTGCGCCAGCCGCTCGGCCAGAGCCGGCTCGCCTCCCTCGTGCACTCCATGTACGACCCCGACCACCCCATCGACCACATCCAGGCAATGACCAAGCGCAACGCCTGGCCCGCCGAACTGGACGCGGTCGAGCCGACGTTCCTCCAGGCCAAGACCCGTGAGTCGGTCACCCGCGCCCCCTGGTGCCACTCCACGGCCTGGGTGAAGGAATGGCCGATGACGCCCGTCGGGGTCAACTTCCTGGCCCCGCTCCTCGTCCACACGCCCGATGTGATCCGTACGGTCGCGGTCTGCATGGACCTCGAACCCACCGAGATCGCCATCGAGCGGATGCTCACCGAGAAGACCAACGACGAGGCGGAGGCGAGCCGTCAGGCCAAGATGAACCGCACCGTCGACCCGCGCGACATCGCCGCGCACGGCCGCCTCGACCAACGGGGCGAAGACCTCGCGAGCGGCGCGGCCGGGGTGAACCTCGTGGGGTACATCACCGTGTCCTCGCGCTCCCCCGAGGCCCTCGCCCGCGACAAGCGGACGATCCGCGCCTCCGCCGGCAAGTCGTACCTCAAGCTGGAGTGGTGCGACCGTGAGCACCACCGCGCCTTCGTGAACACCCTGCCGTTCGCCACCGGCATCCGCCGCTGACCGCGCGACCGACCCCACCGAGACAACCGAGAGACACGAGAGACACGAGAGGGAGGCCGGTCCCGCCATGCGAGATCCTCTGTCCGCGCTGTCGGACGCCTTCACCGCCTTCCTCTTCGGGAAGGTGGAGACGACGAGGCTGCCCGTCCGTACGTCGACGGGACAGGCCCAGGCCGTCTACCTGCCCACCGCGGCCCCCGGCCTCGGCGACTCCGGCGTGATCATCGGTCGTGAGGTGTACTCCGGCAAGGGCTACATCTACGACCCGTTCCAGCTCTACGGGCAGCAGCTGCCCGCCCCGCACTGGCTGGTGCTCGGCGAGTCGGGGAACGGCAAGTCCGCGCTGGAGAAGACGTACGTGCTCCGCCAGCTCCGCTTCCGCGACCGGCAGGTCGTCGTCCTGGACGCGCAGGGCGAGGACGGCGTCGGCGAGTGGAACCTGATCGCGCAGCAGCTCGGGCTCACCCCGATCCGCCTCGACCCGACCGCCGCGCTCAACGGCGGCATCCGGCTCAACCCGCTCGACCCCGCGATCACCACGACCGGTCAGCTCGCCCTGCTCCGCACCATCATCGAGGTGGCGACCGGACACGGGCTGGACGAACGGTCCGGCTTCGCGCTGAAGGTCGCCCACGCGTACGTCAACGAGACGATCACCGACCGGCAGCCCGTGCTGACCGACATCGTCGAGCAGCTCCGGCACCCGGAACCCGAGTCCGCCGAGGCGATGAACGTCGACATAGACGACGTACGGGCCTGGGGCCTGGACGTCGCGCTCGTCCTGGACCGACTGGTCGACGGCGACCTGCGCGGCATGTTCGACGGACCGACCAGCGCCGGCATCGACCTCGACGCCCCGCTGATCGTCTTCGACCTCTCGCACATCGACCGCAACTCGATCGCGATGCCGATCCTGATGGCGATCGTCGGCGTCTGGCTGGAGCACACCTGGATCCGGCCCGACCGGAAGAAACGCATCTTCCTGGTCGAGGAGGCGTGGCACATCATCAACTCGCCCTTCGTGGCCCAGCTCTTCCAGCGCCTGCTGAAGTTCGGGCGACGGCTGGGCCTGTCGTTCGTGGCGGTCGTCCACCACCTCAGCGACGTCGTCGACGGAGCGGCGGCCCGCGAGGCCGCGGCGATCCTCAAGATGGCCTCGACCCGCACGATCTACGCCCAGAAGGCCGACGAGGCCAGAGCGACGGGCCGGGTGCTCGGCCTGCCGCGCTGGGCCGTCGAGATCATCCCCACGCTCACCCCCGGCATCGCGGTCTGGGACGTCAACGGCAACGTCCAGGTCGTCAAACACCTGATCACCGAGGCGGAACGGCCGCTCGTCTTCACCGACCGCGCAATGACCGAGTCCTCCTCCGACGAGACCATCCCGGACGACGAGCGCGCCGCCGACCTGGAGGCGGAGGAGCGCGCGGCACGGATCGAGTACCAGCAGCGGCGGCTGAACGAGTCGTCCGAGTCAACGGTGGCCTGACATGGCGGGGCACGGCGGAGTACACGGCACGGGAGGCGGGGGCGGGAACCGGGGGAGGAACGGGCCCGGCGGAGCCGGCCGGGACGGAAACGGCGGAGGCATCCCGGACGGGATGCTGATCGGCCTGCTGGCATTCCTGCTCGGGCTGGCACTCCTGACGTGGACGGCCACCGGTCTGGCCGGTCTGTTCGCGCACGGCGCCTGGCCGGAAGGGGTCACCCTCGCCGAGACCCCCCTCGCGATGCGCGGGCTCGTCACCGCGCCGCACGACCTCCCGGCCGCCTGGCCCGGGACCCCCGCGGACGCCCTCTCGGGATACGGGCTGTTCTGGGGCCTGTTCATAGGCGAACTGATGGTGCTGGTGGTGCTCGCGATCTTCGTGCTGGGGGTGGTGACCCGCTGGCGCGCGGTACGGGCCCGGCAACGCGCCGAACGGCACGCGGCCCTGTACGAGGACGGCGAGACAGGCAAAGACACAGGCAGGGAGACGGGCAGCGAGACGGGCAGGGACACGAGCGGGCCCACGGAAGCCGCCGTGGCGGCCCGCCCCGTGCCCGCCCCGCGGCCCCTCGATCCCGAGCCCACCCCGCACCCCGGATCCGCACCGGAGCCCACGCCCGCACTGCTCTCCGCCGCCGCGCCCGCGACGGACCCCGTTCCCGTGCCCGGCCCCGCTCCGGAGGCCGCCACCGCCCCGGCTGCGAGGACACCCGCCGCTCCGGAGCCCGGCCCCGGCGCCGGTCCCCTCGCGGAGACCACTCCCGGCGCCCCGCTCGTCGTCCACGGTCCGCCCGCCATCCGCCGTCCCACCGTCGTCCGGGCGATCCTGGAGGCCGACGGGCCCGCGCTCGTCGTCACCTCGGACCCCACGGTCTGGGCGGAGACGAAGGGTCCCCGGGCCAAGCTCGGCCCGGTCCTCGTCTACGACCCCGGCCACCTCTGCGACACCCCGGCCCGTCTGCACTGGTCGCCCACGACGGGCTGCGAGGACGCCGACACCGCCGCGTCCCGCTCCGCCGCGCTGCTCGCGCCGGTCCGGCCGCAGGCCCGCATGGACGCGGCGACGGCCGACACCGCGGAAACGCTCCTGAAGTGCTGGCTGCACGCCGCGGCCGTCGACGGCCGCCCCTTCCGTCAGGTCCACCGCTGGGCCCTCGGGGGCGGCGCCCACGAAGCGGTGCGGCTGCTGCGCACCCACCCCAAGGCCGCGTCCGGACTCGCCGGACTGCTGGAGTCCGCCCTCACGGCGCACCCCGAACGCCGCGAGATGGCACAGGAGTTGACCGTACGGGCCTTCGGCGCGCTCTCCGCGGTCCACATCCGCGAGGCCTGCACACCGAACCGGGCGGATTCGCTCGCGCTGGCATCTTTCGTGGACGAGGGGGGCATTCTCTATGTGGTGGGTGAGCCGATCGAGGATCCCCGTTCGGGCCCCGGAGCGATGCCCCTGCTCACGGCGCTCGCCTCACACGTGGTCGAGCACGGCCGCCGCCTGGCCGCACGGTCAGCCGACGGTCGGCTCGACCCACCAATGACGCTCGTGCTCGACGACGTCGCCGCGGTGGCGCCGCTTCCCCGGCTCCCGGAGCTGCTGTCGACGGGCGGGGCCGCGGGGCTGCCGACCCTGGCCCTCCTCCGTTCCCGTGAACAGGCCCGTGCCCGCTGGCCCCAGGAACTCTCGCCCCCGCGCTGAGCTCCGCGCCGCCTCGTCCGGCCTCACGCCCTTCGCCGACCGGACGGGCCCCGGCCCCTCGCGAGCGGCCACGACCGGCCGCACGCACGCCGCCTCGTGGCTACTCCGGACGCGCCACCGCGCACTCGATCTCCCGGGCGGACGGATCACCCGGCACGGGCTCCGTCCGCCCGGTGGGCACGAACCCGATCCGCCGGTAGAACGCCGCGGCCCGTGGGTTGTCCTCGTGCACGTACAGCCGCACCCGCTCGATCCGCGGCCCGTCCAGCGACCAGGCCCATTCCGTCGCAGCCCGGAACAACTCCTCGGCCAGGCCCCGCCCCCGCGCCTCGGGCCGCAGGAACACGCCGACCACATGAGCCTGGTGGGTCTCGGCCGCCTCGCCGAACCGGACCTCCGCGTCCGGCCGTTCGATCAGCACCGTCACGCTGCCGTCCCACCGCCCGTCGGGCGCCACGGCGACGAACTGCCGCACCTCGCCGTTCCCGTCCTCGGAGGCTCCGAGCGCCCGGTCCCGCCAGAACTCGTCGGAACGGGTCACACCCTGCTCGTACGTCTCCAGGAACGCCACGGGCGCCACCGGGTCCCGCAGGGCGGCCAGCCGCAGCTCCTTGACCAGGGGCCATTCCTCGGCACGTACGACTCTGATCACATGGTCCATCCACCGATCCTGCCGTCACCCACCCGACCAGCACAAACAACTTTCCCGGACCACGCCCGTGGCCGCCGCCCGCCCCGCTCCGTAGCGTCGCGCTCACGATCAGGGCTCACGAACTCACGAAGAGGCACAGGGACACCACGTCGTCCAGGAGCTCGACTTCACGGTCCGGCCCGGCGCCGTCACCGGCTTCCTCGGCCTG
The DNA here is from genome assembly GCF_001905795.1 of Streptomyces sp. CB01580. Taxonomy (GTDB): domain Bacteria; phylum Actinomycetota; class Actinomycetes; order Streptomycetales; family Streptomycetaceae; genus Streptomyces. Next base: position 66 of record NZ_LIXJ01000010.1, on the reverse strand, counting down.
AACGGGGCCTCCCCCCGAAAACAAGAATTCCCCCGGAGAAACCGGGGGAAAAGTTTTTGAACGCGA
>NZ_LIXJ01000001.1 GCF_001905795.1 Streptomyces sp. CB01580 | reverse complement strand
CGACTCCGCACAGGCCCTAGGCGTGGTCCACGCATCGAGCGCGTGCGCCGTGGCATACACCCGGGCCACCCGTACGACCCTTCCGGCCGCCCCGTGTGCGCCCTCGTCGCCGAGTCCGCTCCGGCGCGCGCGGGCGCACTGCTGTTCCGCGCGGTGTCATGCGCTCCTCCCGTCCCGACATGCGCCTTTTTGCAGGGGAGAGGGAGGGGTAGGGTCGCGCGTACGCCTAGCACGGGGGAACGGTCTTGGGGGACGCAGTGGACGTACGGGTGGCGGCGATCGCCAGTCTCACACCGCTCGAAGAACTCGACAGCGATCCGTTCCTCGTGGACACCCGCAGCCAGCACGACATGTGCGCACGCTGGGCCGCGGACAAGGGGTACGTCGTCACCCGCCAGCTCCGCTTCTACGGGCTGCGCCCCGATCACCACGCCCTGTGGAGCGATGTCGAGAGCGGCGACGTCGAGGTGTTCGTCGCCGCCAACGACCGGGTGCTGGAACGGGCCCTCACGTCGGTCGCGGAGTTCGCCGCGGAGTGCGCGCGGCGCGGCGTGCGTCTGGAGATCGCCGGGCTGGACGAGCCGCCGTACAACGCCGGCACGAAGGCGAGCGTGCATCGCAGGCTCTCCATGCCCACCGCCGGTTACGACGGCCGCTGACGCACTCCGCCTCCACTGCCGGCTCGCGGCCCCTGCCCTCGTCCCGGCCCCGTCCCTTCCGCGGCTTGCCGTCGGGCTGTGACAGGCTGGGGGACAGGGTCCGCAGCGGCGGGGCCCGGACGTGAGGTGGTTGAGGCGTGGGTGACGGGCGATGGCGAACGGTCGGCAACGCCCTGATGCGAGTGGCCGTGGTGTGGGCGGTCTCCACGCTCACGATGCTGGTGCTCGCCGGGGTGCTGCCGGAGTTCCGGCTCCAGTCGGACGACGGCGACAGCATCACCAAGACCGCGTTCACCGCGGCCTGGGGCGCCGGAGCGTTCGGCCTGCTCTCCGCACTCGTCTGGCCGCTCCTGGTGCGGGCCCTGCTGATCGTGCCCGCGCTCGTCCTCGGCCTGCTCGTCTTCTTCCTGAACGGTTCGCTGCTGCTGGTCGCCCTGCGGCTCATACCGGACGGGCGCGGCGCCGCCGACCCGCAGACCGCGGTCGTCGTCGCGGCCGTGATGTCCGCCGTCGCCTCGGCCACGTCCACGGCGCTCGCCGTCCGTGACGACAACGCCTACCGGCGGCGCCTGTCCCGGCTCGCCGACCGCCGACGCCGCCGCAGCGGGCACGACCACGGCCGCTGCGGGCCACCGGGCATCGTGTTCATCCAGCTGGACGGCGTCGGCCACGACATCCTCGCCAGGGCGGCGGACACCGGGCTGATGCCGACCGTCGCGCGGTGGCTCACGGACGACGGGAGCCACCGGCTCACCCCCTGGCGCACCGACTGGTCCAGCCAGACCGGAGCCAGCCAGCTCGGCATTCTGCACGGCAGCAACCACGACGTCCCCGCCTTCCGCTGGTACGAGAAGGAGACCGGCGACGTCATGGTCTCCAGCCGGCCCGCGAGCGCCCTCGAACTCCAGCGCAGGGCCGTCGCCCGCACCCGTGACGGAGGGCTGCTCACCGTCGACGGCGCCAGCCGCGGCAACCTCTTCAGCGGCGGCGCCGACCAACTGGCGCTCGTCCTGTCCATGGCGGCCAGGCGTGGCAAGGGCCGCCGTTCCCGGGCCGGGTACTTCGCCTATTTCTCCGACCCGGCCAACGCCGTGCGCACGGCATTGTCGTTCGTCGCGGAGGTCTGCCGCGAGATCGGCGAGTCGACCCGGGCCCGCATCCGGAAGGACACCCCTCGGATCAAGCGCGGCGGGCTCTACCCCTTCATCCGGGCCTTCGCCACCGTCGTCGAACGGGACGTGGTGGTCGCCGCCGTCATGGGGGACATGTTCGCCGGACGCACCGCCGTCTACGCCGACCTCGTCGCGTACGACGAGGTGGCGCACCACTCCGGCCCGCACAGCCGCGACGCGGAGAAGCTGCTCGGGCGGCTGGACCGTTGTCTCGCGCTGATCGCGAAGGTCGCCGAACACACCCCGCGCCGGTACCGGATCGTGCTCCTCTCCGACCACGGCCAGAGCCCGGGGGAGACCTTCGCGGGAGCCTACGGGCTGACGCTCAAGGACCTGGTGCGGGCGGGCTGCGGCCTGCCCGTGTCCCGCCGGGCGCAGCGCACCCGCAGCGGCTCGGAGGCGCGCGACGCGGTGCGGATCGCCCTGCACCGGCGCCCGGTCGAGGAGACCGGGGCGGAGCACCGCGCCGAGCCGTCCGACCCGGTCGTCCTCGCCTCCGGCAACCTCGGGCTGATCTCCTTCCCCGACATCGAGGGGCGTGCCTCGCGCGAACAGCTCGACCGGAGCCGTCCCGCGCTGCTCAGCACTCTCGCCAACCATCCGGGCATCGGCTTCCTGCTGGTCCGCAGCGAACGCCACGGATCGGTGGTGCTGAGCGGCGGAGGCACCGAGATCCCGGTGCGGGAGCTGCGCGACGGGGAGGGGCCGTTGGCCCCGTTCGGCCCCGGTGCGGCGGCCGCGATCCGCCGCACCGACACCTTCCCGCACGTCGCCGACGTCATGGTGAACTCGATGCACGACGCGGCCACGGGCACCGTGCACGCCTTCGAGGAACAGATCGGCTCGCACGGCGGCCTCGGCGGCGCGCAGTCCCTGCCGTTCCTGCTGTGGCCGACGGACCTGTCGTCCCCGGTGGCCGACGGCACCGAGCTGGTGGGGGCCGAGCGGGTGCACCGGGTGCTGCGGCGCTGGCTGAGGGAGTGCGCGGGGCGGCGGACTCCGGCGACGCGCACGCCGACGACGGTCGTACGGTACGCGGCGGACGGCGCCGACGGGGCGAGGCGGCCGGACGGGGCGGGCCCGCGCGAAGGGGCGGGGCGTTCCGGTGGGACGGGGCTTTCGGGTGAGGCGGACGGAACGGCTGCGACGGTCGGCTGACGGGGCGTTCTCCCTGCTGGGAGGGGATTGTCAGTGGTGGACGGCAGGATGGGGGCCATGACGAACTCAGCTGTTGTGCTCGCCGATGCCGCCGCCTACGCCGCCGCGGTCGAAGAAGCGTCGCAGGCCGCGGCGGCCTACTACGCCACGGGCGAGAGCGCGCTCGACGACGACGCGTACGACCGGCTGGTCCGGGGGATCGCCGCATACGAGCAGGAGCACCCGCAGGAAGTGCTGGACGCGTCACCGACCGGCAAGGTGGCCGGCGGGGCCGCGAGCGGGGACGTGCCGCACACGGTGCCGATGCTGTCCCTGGACAACGTCTTCTCGGCCGAGCAGTTCGAGGCGTGGACGGCGTCGCTGGAGCGCCGCATAGGCAGGCCCGTCGCCGCATGGAGCGTGGAGCCGAAACTCGACGGACTGGCCGTCGCCGCCCGCTACCGGGCGGGCCGTCTGGACCAGCTGATCACCCGGGGCGACGGCGCCGCCGGCGAGGACGTGTCGCACGCGATCGGCACCGTGGCCGGACTTCCCGGACAGCTGGCCGAGCCGGTCACGATCGAGCTGCGCGGCGAGATCCTGATGACGAACGAACAGTTCGAGCAGGCCAACGCCGTGCGCACCGAGCACGGCGGCACCCCCTTCGCCAACCCGAGGAACGGCGCGGCGGGCACCTTGCGCGCCAAGGACCGGGCGTACACGGTGGAGATGACGTTCTTCGCCTACGGGGCCCTGTCCCTGGCCGAGTCCGGAGCACTGACCGAGACGCTCGCCGACCTCCCGCACAGCGAGGTCCTGGCGTACGTCGCCGCGCTCGGCGTCCACACCGCGGCGGCCACGGACGTGGCGCCGCGCACCGTCACCACCGTCGAGGAGGTGCAGGCCCGTGTCGAGGAGGTCGCGGGGCTGCGTGCCGCGTTGCCGTTCGGGATCGACGGCATCGTGATCAAGGCCGATCTCGCGGCCGACCAGCGCGACGCCGGTTCCGGGAGCCGGGCGCCGCGCTGGGCCATCGCGTACAAGCTCCCGGCCGTCGAGAAGGTCACCCGGCTCCTCGGCGTCGAATGGAACGTGGGCAGGACCGGCATCATCGCGCCCCGCGCCGTGCTGGAACCCGTCGAGATCGACGGGTCGACGGTCGGTTACGCCACCCTGCACAACCCGGCCGACATCACCCGCCGCGACCTGCGCCTGGGCGACCGGGTCATGGTCTACAAGGCGGGCGACATCATCCCCCGGATCGAGGCACCCGTCGCCCACCTGCGGACCGGCGACGAGCAGCCCGTGGTCTTCCCCGAGGCGTGCCCGCAGTGCGGATCCGAGATCGACACCAGCGAACAGCGCTGGCGGTGCGTCAGGGGCCGTGACTGCCGCCTCGTCGCCTCCATCTCCTACGCGGCCGGCCGCGACCAGCTCGACATCGAGGGGCTCGGCGCGACCCGGGTCGTCCAGCTCGTCGACGCCGGTCTGGTGACCGACTTCGCGGACCTCTTCACGCTCGGACGGGAGCAGCTGCTCGGCCTGGAGCGGATGGGCGAGACCAGCACGGACAACCTCCTCGCCGCCATCGACACGGCACGGACGCAGCCGCTCTCCCGGGTGTTCTGCGCGCTGGGCGTGCGCGGCACCGGACGCTCCATGTCACGGCGGATCGCCCGCTACTTCGCGGACATGGACCGGATCAGGGCGGCCGACGCCGAGGAGCTCCAGCGGGTCGACGGCATCGGCAAGGAGAAGGCCGCGGCCGTCGTCGCCGAGCTGGCGGAGCTGGCCCCGCTGATCGAGAAGCTCATGGCCGCAGGGGTCAACATGACGGAGCCGGGCGCGACGCCGCCGCCCGAGCCGGGCGAGGAGCCCGCGCAGACCGCGTCCGAGGACGGGGAGGGGAACGCGGACGGGGCCGCCGGACTGCCGCTGCACGGCATGACCGTGGTGGTCACCGGCGCGATGACCGGTGTGCTGGAGAAGCTCTCCCGCAACCAGATGAACGAACTGGTCGAGCGGGCGGGCGGGAAGTCGTCGTCCAGCGTCTCCAAGCGCACCACGCTCCTGGTCGCCGGTGAGAAGGCGGGATCCAAGCGCACCAAGGCCGAGGACCTCGGTGTCCGGATCGCCGGGCCGGACGAGTTCGCCGCCCTGATAGCCGGCTTCCTGCCGTCGGAGGCCTGACCCACCGCGCGGCCGGGAAGCGGGCGACGCCCAAGCCCTTCGATTTTGCCCGAGAGTGGCTTTCTTTGCCTCCCTATTGCATAGTGAGGGCTCGGCCATGCCTTGCTGTCAGCGGGTGCGTGGGTGGGTGCTACGGCTGCTCCGGCAGATCCGGGGGAGGGACGATGCGTTCGCTGCACGACGGACCGCGGATCGACCGGTCCTTCCACCGGGAACTGCGGGGCGTCACCCGCGGCCTCGCCCTCGATCTCGGCAGCTCCGGTACCCGCGCCTGGATGCCCGGGCACGGCGTCGTCGCCGACGCCGCCTGCGCCACAGCCGCCGACGGGCCGGGGCACGGGCGCCCGGTGCGCCGGGGACGCATCGTCGACCCGGTGTCCTGCGGGCGGATGCTCGGCCGCATCGCCGACACGGCCCTGGGGCCGGACCGCAGCGGCACCGTGATCGTGCTCAGCCACCCCGTCCTCGCCGGTGCCGAGCACCGCGCCGCCGCGAGGGAGGCGGCCGCCTTCCTCGGGCCGACCCGCGTCATCGCCCTGGACAGTGCGAGGGCCGCCGCCGCGTGTGCCGCGCCGCAGGACGGCGGCCCGCTGCTCGTCGTCGACATCGGCGCCGAACTGACGGAGGCGACGCTCCTGGTCGGCGGACAGATCCGCGACGCCCGCCAGGCCGAGACGGGACTCAGCGACCTCGGCCCCGGCGAACCGCCCACCGCCGTCGTCCGCACCGTCCTGGACATGGTCCTGGACATGTGGCAGCAGGACCGGCACGGCGCCGTCCTGGGCGCCCTGCGCAAGGGCCCGCTGCTCGCGGGCGGCGGTGCCGCACGCCCCGACGTCACCAACCGGATAGCACTCCGGCTCGGCGCTCCGGTGCGTCTCGTCGACGACCCGGCCACCACCGTCGTGCGCGGTGCCGGCCTGATCCTCAACTCGGTGCTCCGCCGGGCGGCCACGGCGCCCGCGCTGTCGGGCCGACACAGGTGACCCCCCTCCCGGGGCCGCCCCCGGGGAACGCGCCCCCGGGGGCCCGGTCGGACACCCCGGCACACCACGGCCACGCACGGGCGGGCCGTCGACTCCTCGCGTCCCTGCTGTTCGCCGTGCTCACCGTCGTGGGCGGCGCGCCCGCGGCGGCCGGGGCCCTGTACGCGGGGGGACCGTTCGCCGGTGCGCCGCCGCCTCCCGCCGCGCAGGCGCCCGACGCCAGGCAACCGATCCCGCACACCGACCGGACCGCCCGCACGGTCACCGTCCACGACGCCCGCCGCGTCCGCACGGCCACGGCCACCGACGGCCACCGGCCCGCGCCCACCACCGGCCCCGGACCCGGGCCCCGGGCCGGTGCCGAGCACAACCGCGCCCCGCAGCAGCTCCCGCCGTCCGACCCCGACGCCCTGCTGTTCGGCGCACCGGGCATCCGTACCCCGCACCTCCAGCCGCGCCCGGTGCCCGCCGCGCTCTCGCGCACCATCGACCGTCTCCGCGTCGCGCTTCCCGGCGTACGCGGCCCTCCGAGGACGGCCGTCCACCGGCCACCCGCTCCGGTACGGGTTGCGACCCCCGCCCGGCCACCCGTGGTCCCGTCCCACTGAACCGCCGTCCCGTTCTCGCCGAGCCGAGGGCGCACGGCGCCCCCTCGGAGGAAACCCATGACTCGCGCCACCACGGTGCGGGCGGTGCTGGCTGCCGCCGTGCTGCTCGTCTCCGTGCTCATCACGCTGAACATGTCACCCAGACTCGGCCTCGACCTTCAGGGCGGCACCAGAATGGTGCTCCAGGCCAAGGACTCGGACACCGCCAAGGCGGACCGGGAGAGCACCGACCGCACCCTGGAGGTGCTCCGTCAGCGCATCGACTCGCTCGGTGTCGCCGAGCCCACCCTGACCCGTTCCGGCGAGGACCGGATCATCGTCGAACTGCCGGACGTCCAGGACCCGCGCAAGGCCGCCGAGGTCATCGGCAAGACCGCTCAGCTGAGCTTCCACGCCGTCCAGGGCCCTGGCACCGAGGCCGACGCGGGAACGTCCGGCAAGAAGGACGGCGGGACCGGGGACGGCAAGTCCGAAGGCGAGTCCGACGACAAGGCGGACACCGGGAACAAGGCCGGGGACACCGCGGAGAAGGCCACGGCGGACAAGAAGGCCGAGGACGGGACCGGCACCGGCGGTACGACGGACGACAAGAAGACCGAGGACGGACAGAAGGCCGACGGGACCAAGGGCGACGGCGAGAAGAAGGACGAGGACAAGAAGACGGGCGGCAAGCGGGCGGACGGCGGGCTGACGCTCCCCGACGAACAGGGCCGTCTCCTCGACCTGGGCCCGGCCCGGCTGTCCGGTGCGGGCGTCAAGGCGGCCACCGCCTCGTTCGACGCCCAGCAGGGCGCCGGCTGGACCGTCTCGCTCGACTTCCACAAGAAGGCGGGACAGGACTGGACCCGGCTGACCGGCGAAGCCGCGTGCAACCCCGCCCAGGACGACCGCCGCCGCGTCGCCATCGTCCTCGACCAGCAGATCATCTCCTCGCCCCAGGTGTCCCCGTCGGTCGCCTGCGGCGTCGGCCTGCCGTCCGGTTCCACCCAGATCACCGGTTCGTTCAGCGCCGACGAGGCCCGTGAACTGGCCCTGCTGATCGAGGGCGGCGCCCTGCCGCTCCCCGTCGAGATCGTCGAACAGCGCACCGTCGGCCCGACACTCGGTGCCGCCGCCATCGACGCCAGCGCACGCGCCGCCCTCATCGGCGCCGCGGCCACCGCGCTCTTCATCACCATCGTCTACCGGCTCTTCGGTGCGCTCGCCGCCGTCGCGCTCGCCGCCTACGGACTGATCTCGTACGCGGCGCTGGTCGGCCTGGGCGTCACGCTCACCCTTCCCGGCCTCGCAGGGTTCGTGCTGGCCATCGGCATGGCGGTCGACGCCAACGTGCTCGTCTTCGAACGCGCCAGGGAGGAGCACGAGCAGCATCCGAACCGTTCGCTCCGCACCTCCCTGACCGCCGGGTTCCGTGGTGCGTGGAGCGCCGTCGCGGACTCGAACGTCACCACGCTGATCGCGGCGGGGCTGCTCTTCTTCCTCGGCTCCGGGCCGGTGAAGGGCTTCGGTGTCACCCTCGCCATCGGTGTGGTCGCCTCGATGTTCTCCGCGCTGGTCATCGCCCGCGCGCTCACCGAGATCGCCGCGGGGTCCCGCTTCGTCACCGCCCGGCGCGGGCTCAACGGCATCGCCAGCCCCGGCCGGGTGCGCACCTGGCTGACCCGTCGTGATCCCCAGCTGATGCGCTCCCCGCGTCGCTGGCTGCTGATCTCCACGTCGCTGGTCGTCGTCGCGGTCCTCGGCATCGTCGTACGCGGCGTCAACCTCGGGGTCGAGTTCACCGGCGGCCGGCTCGTCGAGTACTCGACGAGCAAGCCCGTGGACGTGGAACGCGCCCGGACCCTGCTGTCGGACGCGGGATTCCCCGACGCCGAGGTCACCACGGCGGGCTCCGGCGACCTCTCCGTACGCACCGGGAAGCTCGACAACGACGGCGAGCACACCCTGCGCGCGGCCCTCGCGAAGGAGGGCGGCGAGACCACCAAGGTCCGCGACGAACTGATCGGCCCCAGCCTCGGCGACGAACTCCGGCGCAACGCCCTGATCGCGCTCGCCATCGCCGTCCTCGTCCAGCTGGCCTACCTGGTGGTCCGGTTCCGCTGGACGTTCGCCGTGGGATCGGTCGGGGCGCTGGTCCACGACGTCGTCATCCTGGTCGGTGCCTTCGCCTGGCTCGGACGCACCGTCGACGGCGTCTTCCTCGCCGCGCTCCTGACCGTCATCGGGTACTCCGTCAACGACTCCGTGGTGGTCTTCGACCGGGTGCGGGAACTGTGGGCGAAGTCCCGTCGCACCCCCATCGCCACGATCGCCAACCGGGCGGTGCTCCAGACCGTGCCCAGAACGGTCAACACGGGCATGGGCGCCCTCTTCATCCTGACCGCTCTCGCCGTGCTCGGCGGCGACTCGCTCGCCGACTTCGCCCTCGCCCTGCTCATCGGCATCTGCGTCGGGACGTACTCCTCGGTGATGACCGCCGTCCCGGCCGCGCTCCTGTTGGAACGGAGCAGCAAGGCCCCGCCGCCCGCCCGGAAGCGGTCCTCCGGAAGCCGTTCCGGCAAGCGGACGGCACAGCGGGACCCGTTCGACAACGGAGCGCGCGTGTAGCGGCTCCGACCGGCCGGACGACCCTGCCCGCCCCCTTCCCGCAACCGGTGATCCGGCCCCGGGAAGGGGGCGGCGCGCGTCGGCCGGGGCACCACGCCCCGGGCCGCCCGGCCCGTCAGGGGGCGAGAGACCGCAGAAGATCGGCGGTCGCCCGGTCGGCGGGCAGGAACGTCTCGATGGCCAGCTCGGCCACCGTCACGTCCATCGGCGTGTTGAACGTCGCGATGGACGAGATGAACGAGAGCACCCGGCCGCCGTGCTCGATACGCAGCGGCAACGCGAACGAGGGGGCGGCGGACACGGCACGGGCCCCGTCGATCGTTCGATCCGCGCTCGCGACGGACCCGGCCGGCCCGTCCGCGCTCCCGGCCGCCGCTTCGGCGTTCCCGGTCGGTCCGGAGCCCTCCGGCCCGTCCGCACGCTCCGGTGACGGGTAGCCGGCGACCTCCTCGTACAGTTCGCGCAGCTCCGCCGACCGGGCCAGGGCGATCTGGCGCCTCATCTGCGCGAGCAGATCGGCACGCCACTCGCGGAGGTTGCGGATGCGCGGGGCCAGGCCCTCCGGGTGGAGCGTGAGCCGCATCGCGTTCAACGGGGGCACCAGCAGATGCCCGGCCACCCCCTCCATCAGCATCTCGACCCCCCGATTGGCCGCCACCACGTCGTACACGCCGTCGACGACCAGCGCCGGATACGGGTCGTACCCCTGGAGCAGCCGCTCCATCCCCTCGCGCACCGGGGCCAGCGCGGGATCGTCGAACGCGGTCTGCGCGTACCGCGGCGCGTAGCCGGCCATCACCAGCAGGGCGTTGCGTTCCCTGACCGGGACGTCGAGGTGTTCCGCCAGACGCAGGACCATTTCCTCGCTGGGCCGGGAGCGGCCCGTCTCGATGAAGGAGATGTGCCGGGAGGAAGAGTCGGCACGGAGCGCCAGTTCCAGCTGGCTGATCCGCCGCTGCTCCCGCCAACGGCGCAGCAGCGGCCCTACCCCCGTGTCAGACGCGACAGTTGTCATACCCAGACCGTAACGTCACCGGCACCGCCGACCGGAACCGACCACTCGTGAGGGAGTCGCAGCATGCCCGCCGAACCACTGTCGCGCCAGGAGATCGAGGAACGGCTGGGTGACCTGCCCGGCTGGTCGCTGGAGGGGGACCGGATCACCTGCACCTACCGCCTGCGCACGCACTTCGCGGCCCTCGGACTGACTGTGCACGTGGCACAGATCCAGGACGAGCTGAACCACCACTCCGACCTGACCCTCGGATACAACACCGTCACCCTGTCCGTGAACACCCACGACGCCGGGGGCGTGGTCACCGAACACGATCTGAACCTCGCGGCACGGGTGGCGGCGATCGCGGGCGGGCACGGCGTGCGGTAGCCACCCGGAGCGGGGCCCCGGGGCCCTCGTGTCCCGAGGTCCGGGCACGGCAGCCGGGGCCGGACACGGTCGCGGGGCTCGGGACACGAGAGCGGAGGGTGGTCATCCCGCTGGGCCGAAACCCGGATGCGTGGCCAGCCACCCCGAGTAGCTCTCGCTGCGTCCCACCGCGTCCGCGTACGCCGCCACCGTGTGCCCGCTCACCGCGCCGGCCGCCGACACGGCCGCCGCGGAACGCGGGTGCCAGCCCAGCAGATGGCGCCAGCTCAGCGGGGCGCCCGCGAGCGGGCGGGTCACCAGCCCGGGCGCCGGAGGGAACGTCGCCCGGCACAGCCCGATCGCGCGCCCCACCTGGACCAGATGGACCACGGACGCGGTGTCCGTCTCGTACACCGAGGCCGGGCTGAACCCGGCCCGCGCGCAGGCGCTGACGAAGCAGTCCGCGAAACAGCCGTCGCCCGGCACGTCCGCCCAGCACTCCGCCGAGAGGGCGGCGAGGTCGAGTTCCCGCTCGGCGGCCAGCGGATGCGATTCCGGCAGCATGACGAAGACCGGGTCGACCCCGATCACCTGCCAGGTCAAGCGGTCGCTCGCGGGCGGCGGGCTCTCCCCGCAGACCCCGATCAGTGCGAAGTCCAGGCGCCCGTCGACCAGTTGGGAGGCGACCTCGGCCTCCGACCACGAGGTGTACGTCGACACCGGGGCGTTCGGGTGGGCGGTGACCAGCCGGTCGACGAGGCCGCCCAGCAACGGGCCGTGGGTGCCGCCGAGCCGGAAGCGCTCCATCGGGCCGCAGGCATTGGCGAACCGCACCGCCTCCTGCTGGAGTTCACTGACCGCGGGCAGCACCACCCGGGCTCGTTCGAGCACCAGCTCACCGAGGGGTGTGGGCCGGGCGCCGGTGTGGTCCCGCTCGAAGAGCGGACCGCCGAGCGCCTTCTCGATCCGTCGCAACTGCGCGCTCAGCGCGGGTTGGGCAAGCCCGAGGGCCGCGGCCGCCTTCGTGAGGCTTCCGGTGTCGGCGATGGCACGTACGGTACGCAGATGGCGCAACTCCAGCTCCATAAACGCAAGTTATGGCCAAGGTGGCCTACCGGCAATATGTTGTTGTCCAATCGGCACCGATCGGTTCGGAGTCGCCCCGTCGCGCACGACGAACCGGGGACCGGGCACGAGGGACCGGCCGGCCCGGTGCGAGGCGTCGGGCCGACCGGTCCGGAAGACGGACGCTCCTCCAGGACGACAGGGATCCGGGAGCGCCGGAGCGACGTTTTGCCGAACCGGCAAGGCGGCTTGCCGAGGGGGCAGGGGTGTGGCGACGCTGTCCCCATGAGCCAACACGAGGGACACGGCCAGCGCCACGACACCACCCACGCCGCGCACGGCCACGGGCACGGCGCGGCCCCGGGCCATCATCACGGTGACGCCGACTTCGACTGGGACGCCATGGCCCCGATCCTGGAGCGGGAGGGCGAACTGTGCCGCCCGCAGTACGAGGCGGCGGCCCGCTGGATCGCCGGACTGCCCGCGGCCGCGGAAACGCGCCGGATCCTGGACATCGGCAGCGGGCCCGGCGTCATCACCTGCCTGCTGGCCGAGGTGTTCCCGGAGGCGGAGGTCGTCGCCGTCGACGGCACCGAGGCCCTTCTGGACCGCGCCCGGGCCCGTGCCGAACGGCTCGGCCTCGGCGAGCGCGTCGGCACGTGCCGGGCCGACCTTCCCGACGACCTCGACCGGCTGGGGGAGGCTGACCTGATCTGGGCGGGCAACTCCCTGCACCACATGGGCGACCAGGGCGCCGTTCTCGCCGGGTTCGCCGCGCTGCTGCGTCCTGGCGGCACCGTCGCCCTGGTCGAGGGCGGGCTGGCGGCCCGTCACCTGCCGCGCGACACGGGCATGGGGCGGCCCGGGCTGGAGGCCAGGATCGAAGCGGCCACGGCGAACTGGTTCGAGTCGATGCGGGCCTCCCTGCCCGGCTCCAGGCGCGAGACCGAGGACTGGAGCGCCCTGCTCGACGCGGCGGGACTGCGCCCGCACGGTACCCGCAGCTTTCTGCTCGACCTCCCGGCACCGCTGCCCGAACCGGCGCGCGACCATGTCGTCGCGGAGTTCACCCGGCGCCGCGAGATGCTCGAAGGCGTCCTCGAGGCCGAGGACATCGCGGTGCTCGACCGGCTGATCGACCCCGAGGACCCGGCCGGACTGCGTCGTCGTCCCGACGTCTTCCTGCTCATGGCGCGCACGGTGCATCTGGGCCGGCGGGGCGGCCCCGCCGGGTGAGGGGCTGAGGTCTGCCGGGCACGACGGGCCGGGAGGCGCGGTCGGTGCGACTGCGCCTCCCGGCCCGTCGCGCTGCGAGCGGCCGCGCCGGTCCGCGGCCGGAATGGAGAAAGGGGCACCGGAAGGGGAATACCGGCCGGACATGCCGGTTCCCGATGCGCGAAAAGACCCCCGCGAAGGGTATTCCTCCTTGTGGCAGAGGAGCTGTACCCCGAATGGCCGCACGGTCCGGACCGTGTCAACAAAAGACACGCTGCCGCCGGGGTGAGCGGGCATCAGAAAGTCCCCTGTACAGGCTAACTGCACATCAATTAGCCATTTTTTCAAGCCAGTTGGTTCGAATTCCGCTGACGCGGAAATGGCATATGGCCTATCTCGTGTACCCCGATCGGAGTGCCGACATCGACCTTCGACGTGTCCGGTATGACAGGTATGACAAATCGTAAGTACTTTCATTCCGGGTCGACTGCTCAGCCGGCCTCTCTGGGAAGGAGAAGCGACATGGTTACTCGTTCCACGATGGTCACGGCAGCTGTCGCCGCTGCCGCGGCCATGGCCGCCACAGGTATCACGTACGCCTCGGCCGCCACCTCCGGGCAGGTCCAGGCGGCCCCGGTCGTTCAGCAGGCCGCTCCCGTCTCGGTTCCCGAGGGCGGCGACTCGGGCAAGGGCAACGAAGGCAAGGGCAACGAGGGCAGGGGCAACGAGGGCAGGGGCCATGGCGGCGGCCACGAGAAGAAGCGCCACCACCGGCACCACCACGAGGGGCGCATCCACATCAACGAGCGCACCTACTCCGACGAGCGTGGTGGCTGCGTGACCGTGATCAGCGGGCTCGGATCCAAGAGCCTCAACATCCGCAACGAGAGCCACCGCACGATCGAGGTCTTCCGGGGTGTCACCTGCGACAACGGCTCCCCCATCGCCACCGTCGGGCCGTGGAGCTCCACCGACGGCGTCCGCCCGGGCCGAGTCAAGGGTGGCGTGCGCGTCGAGAACGGCGTGGTCGGCAGCTTCCGTGTGATCGAGCGCTACCACCGCGATCACGGCGGCTACGGCGGCTACGACGACGACTACGACGACGACTACGGGTACGGCGATGAGTGGTGACGGTCGCGGACCCGACGCGGTGACGGTCGCGGGTCCGACGTAGAACCCCGGCCCGCCGGAATCGGGCCGGGGTTCCAGTCAGGGCATCCGGGGTCGTTGTCCCGGTCCCGGATGCCCACACCTGAAAACGCCTGACAACTACATCCACCTGCCTCGCCATACTAAAGCCGGACGGTGAGGCACTGCCAGCCGACCGCAGCGGCCGCGCCGCGTGCGGCCTTCGGCTCGTGGCACTCGGCCGCGGCCCCGGGAGGGGGGCGTGGCCGGGGCGGCCGAACGTGGTGCCGGCGTGGCAGACGCCGCCCACGTCCCGGCCGTCAGGCCCCGACCGGTCGCGCACGGCAGGGACCGGCGGATGCCGACCCCCCTCCCGGCGTTCTCGCCGCGGAGGGGTGAAGTCCGGGCGGCGCGGTCATCGGTCCGCTCTCCGGACCCCCGCCGTACCGGTACGCGGATGCCCCTGTGGCGCCGCGTGTCTCCAGGGGCGGGCCGTCGCCCGGTCGGGCGACGGCCCGTGTGGCCGTCCGGACCGTGCTTCCGGCGGCCCGCGCGGTCGGTGGCGCGGCGAAAACGCTCAGGCGCCGACGTTGAAATCGGCCGGATCGGGGCCGAGGCGCTTGCCCTCGTCCAGTGCGGCGATCGCGGCGAGGTCGTCGGCGTCCAGCTCGAAGCCGAACACGTCGATGTTCTCGACGATCCGCGACGGCGTCACGGACTTCGGGATCACCACGTTTCCCGTCTGGATGTGCCAGCGGAGCACCACCTGGGCGGGCGTGCGGCCGTGCTTCCGCGCGATCGCGACGACCGTCGGCACCTCCAGGAGGCCCTTGCCCTGTCCCAGCGGGGACCACGCCTCGGTCGCGATGCCGTGAGCGGCGTGGATGGCGCGCGACTGCGCCTGCTGGAGCTGCGGGTGGAGCTCGATCTGGTTGACGGCCGGTACCACGGACGTCTCGCCGAGCAGGCGCTCCAGGTGCTCCGGGAGGAAGTTGGAGACCCCGATGGCCTTTGCGCGGCCCTCGGAGTAGATCTTCTCGAACGCCTTGTACGTGTCGACGTACGCGTCCTTCGCCGGCAGCGGCCAGTGGATCAGGTACAGGTCGACATAGTCCGTACCCAGCTTGTCGAGCGAGGCGTCGAACGCGCGCAGGGTGGAGTCGTACCCCTGCTCGGCGTTCCACAGCTTCGTCGTGATGAACAGTTCCTCGCGGGCGACACCAGAAGCCGCCACGGCCCGGCCGGTGCCCTTCTCGTTCTCGTAGATCGCGGCGGTGTCGATGCTCCGGTACCCGGACTCGATGGCCGTCGCGACCGCCTTCGCGGCCTCGTCGTCCGGCACCTGCCAGACGCCGAAACCGAGCTGCGGCATCTCGACGCCGTTGTTGAGGGTGATGGAGGGGACCTTGCTCACGGGCGGTCGATCCTTACGTCGTCGGTTGGGATTCTCATGGTCAACGATCACAGTGCGTCAGGCATTCCCGGTGGCCCGGCGCCCGGGCCGGTGACCTGTCCGGCCCGACCCGTCCGACGGTCCGGCGGTTCGTCGGCCGCCCGCGGCCCGGTCGGCGGACCGGCTGCCGATGAGCCGGCCGCCGGGGTCCGGCTGTCCGGGTCCGGCTCCGACGGCCCTGCCCGCCGGGTCCCGATCGTGCCCCGTCGCCGTGTTTCATGCCCGAGGTGTCCGGAATCCGGCGAACTCATGTACGGGAACAGATATTTGGGTCCGCGAGAGGCATTGACAGATCGGCCGCGAGGGAATCCCATGCAGTGATGGTTAGGAACCTTTCCTAACGCGGATCTGGAAGGGAACATCCGTGCGCGGTGACCGCCCCCCACGTCGTGCCGCTGCCGTACTCGCCGGCCTCAGCTGTCTGCTTCTGCCCCTGGTGGGTCACGCTCCGAGAGCGTTCGCCGCCTCGGAGGCGGGTGATCGGGGTGCCGGACCCGCCCCGGCCGCCGCGAGCGACAGCGAGGACACCGAGTCCGCGACGGCCGCCGTCGGGAGTGCCCACCGGCACGGCGACGCCGCCCGTCGGCATCACCCCGCACTCTTCCCCTTCCGGTCCGTCGACCGCGACCGTGCACGCGTACCGGGCACCGGCGCGGACGCCCGCGGCGGGGCGTCCCGGGCCTCGCGCGAATCCACCGAGATCGTCGTCCAGTACCAGGGCTGAGGAGATCCCATGCACATCACCATCAGGAAGCCGGCCGTCGGCGGAGCGGCGCTCGCCGCCGCCGGACTGCTGATGCCGCTGCTCGGCGTGCCGTCCGCGACCGCGGTGGCGTCCGGAGCAGCGGCCGGTCCCGCGGTGCCGTTCGGCAGCCACACCTTCCCGTACGCGGCGGGAACCCTGAAGCCGTCCGGCTCCCAGTCCACGCTCGACCAGGCCGTGGTCAAGACGTACAACGCCTGGAAGTCGGCGTTCGTCAAGAAGAACTGCGGCAACGGCTGGTACGAGGTGATCTCGCCGGACGCCGACCACCCCTACGTCGCCGAGGCCCAGGGCTACGGCATGGTCATCACGGCGACGATGGCCGGCGCCGACCCGGACGCGAAGACCGTCTTCGACGGCATGGTCAAATACGTGCTCGCGCACCCCTCCGTCAACAATTCCAACCTCCTCGCCGCCGAGCAGAACTCCTCCTGCAAGAGCGTCAACGGATCCGACTCCGCGACCGACGGCGACCTCGACGTCGCCTTCGGGCTGCTCCTCGCCGACAAGCAGTGGGGCTCGTCCGGCACTTACAACTACAAGGACCTCGCGGTCAAGCGCATCAACGCCATCAAGAAGAGCGAGATCAACCCGACCACCCACCTCACGCTGCTGGGCGACTGGTCGGACTCAGGGGAGTCCCACCACTGGATGACCCGCTCCTCGGACTGGATGCTCGACCACTTCCGCGCCTTCAAGAAGGCGACGGGCGACAGCACCTGGGACACCGTGCGCACCGCCCACCAGAAACTGATCACCGGTCAGCAGTCCACGTACGCGTCGAGCACCGGGCTGCTGGCGGACTTCGTCGTCAACACCAACGGCACGGCCAAGCCCGCACCGGGCGAGGTGCTGGAGGGCCCCAACGACGGCGACTACTCCTGGAACGCCTGCCGCGACCCGTGGCGCGTCGGCGCCGACGCCGTCACCGGAGGGGGCAGCGCCTCGCTCGCCTCGGCGCGCAAGATGAACTCCTGGATCAAGTCCAAGACGGGCGGCGACCCCAACAAGATCGTCACCGGCTACCGCCTCAACGGCAGCGCGTTCGACAGCGGTCACGACATGGCCTTCACCGCCCCGTTCGCCGTGACCGCGCTGACCGACCCCGGTTCCCAGGCATGGCTCGACGCGCTCTGGAAGAAGATCGCGGGCACCTCGATCGACCCGGGCTCCTACTACGGCGGAAGCGTCCAGCTCCAGTCGATGATCGTCGCGTCCGGCAACTACTGGGTTCCCTGACGGAGGTTCGGATGCGGGTCGGAACACTCACCACGGCACGGAGAGGAACGGCGGCCCTCGCGGTGGTGCTGCTCTGCGCCGGGCCGGTGCACGCGGCACCGCGGTCCGCCGCCGCGACCGCGACCCGGTACGAGGCGGAGTCTGCGACGATCGTCCGGGGCGCCGCCGAGTCCAACCACTCCGGCTACTCGGGGACAGGATTCGTCAACGGCGACAACGTCGTGGGCAGTTACGTGGAATTCACCGTCGACGCGGCCACGGCGGGCACCGCGCGCATCGCCGTGCGGTACGCCAACGGCACGGCCGCTTCCCGGGCCGCCGACATCGCCGTGGGCGGCGAGACCGTCTTCGCCGCCCACGCCTTCCGGGCCACCGCCGACTGGAACACCTGGGCCACCTCCACCGTCACCACCCCGGTGACGGCGGGCGGCAACAGGATCCGGCTCACCTCCACGACGGCCGATGGACTGCCCAACCTCGACTACGTCGACGTCACGGTCACCGCACCGGACAGCACGCCCCCCACCGCACCCGGATCCCTGTCCACGTCGGGCCTCACCGCGAACGGCGTCGCCCTGAAGTGGGGCGCGGCGACGGACGACACGGCCGTCACCGCGTACGAGGTGCGCAGCGGGAACACCGTCTACAAGACCGTGACGGGCACCCCGCCCGCCACCACGACGACGCTCACGGGACTCGCCTGCGCCAGCCCGTACTCCCTGGACGTCGTCGCGAAGGACGCCGCGGGCAACGTCTCGCCCCCGAGCAACACGGTCGCCTTCACCACCCCGGCCTGCACCGCCGACGGAGGCGTGCCGTCGGACATCACGCCGGTCTCCACCGGCTGGACCATCCCGTGGGGCACGCACTGGATGCCCGACGGCACGTCCGCGCTGGTGACCGAACGGGACAGCTTCAAGGTCTTCAAGGCCACCCCCGCGGGCACCAGGAAACAGGTGGGCACCGTGCCCGAGGCCGTCACGACCGGTGGTGAGGGCGGACTCCTCGGCGTCGCCGTCGACCCCGACTGGTCCGCCAACCACTACGTCTACTTCATGCACACGGCGTCCGAGGGCAACCGCGTGGCGCGCATGACGTACGACGGCAGCACGCTCGGCGGGTACAAGGTCCTGCTCAAGGGGATCAAGAAGAACAAGTACCACAACGGCGGGCGGCTCGCCTTCGGCCCCGACGGCTACCTGTACGCGTCGACCGGCGAGGCCCAGGACCGCGACCTCGCCCAGGACAAGAACTCGCTGAACGGCAAGGTGCTGCGGATGACCAGGGACGGCAAGGCCGCCCCCGGCAATCCGTTCGGCAACCACGTCTACAGCTACGGGCACCGCAACCCGCAGGGTCTCGCCTTCGACCGCGACGGACGGCTGTGGGAGGCCGAGTTCGGCGACAGCTCCAAGGACGAACTCAACCTCATCCAGCCCGGGAGGAACTACGGCTGGCCAATCTGCGAGGGCAGCTGCTCCACCGCCGGGATGACCGATCCCAAGAAGACCTGGAAGGTCTCCGAGGCGTCGCCCAGCGGGATCGCCGTCGTCCGCAACGTCATCTACATG
Source organism: Streptomyces sp. CB01580 (assembly GCF_001905795.1). Taxonomy (GTDB): domain Bacteria; phylum Actinomycetota; class Actinomycetes; order Streptomycetales; family Streptomycetaceae; genus Streptomyces. The sequence continues at coordinate 634,622 of NZ_LIXJ01000001.1, read as the reverse complement.
GCCGCGCTGAGGGGCGAACGGCTGTGGCGGGTACCCATCGACGGCGAGAACCTCGGCACACCCACCGCGTACTACGTCGGCTCCTACGGCCGGCTGCGCACGGTCACCGCGGTGCCCGGCCGGGACGAGCTGTGGCTCTCCACCACCAACTGCGACATCAACGGGAAGGAGCCGCCCGGCGCGGACGAGCTGTTCCGCGTCTCGATCACCTGAGGACCGTCCCGTACCACCATGTGCGCGGTGCCGCAGCGCCGGGTCACGGCACCGCGCACCGTGCCTCAGCGGTACAGCGCGTCGACCTCCGCCGCGTACGCCGCCTCGATCGCCCTGCGCTTCAGCTTGAGCGAGGGGGTCAGCAGACCGTGCTCCTCGCTGAACGGACGCGCCAGTATCCGGAACGTACGGATCGACTCGGCCTGGGACACCGACGTGTTGGCGGCCACCACCGCGCGCCGGATCTCCGTCTCCAGGCCCGGGTCGCGCACCAGCTCCTCCGGCCGGAGCAGCTTTCGGCCCTGCATGGCGAGCCAGTGCTCCACCGCGTCCTGGTCGATCGTGACCAGCGCCGCGACGTACGGCCGGTCGTTGCCGACCACCAGGCACTGCGCGACCAGCGGATGCGCCCGCACCCGCTCCTCCAGGCCGGCCGGGGACACGCTCTTGCCGCCCGACGTCACCAGGATCTCCTTCTTCCGCCCGGTGATCGTCAGATAGCCGTCCGCGTCGAGGGCCCCCAGGTCCCCGGTGGCCAGCCAGCCGTCGCTCAGGACCGCCGCCGTCGCCTCCGGATCGCCCAGGTAGCCCGCGAACACATGGGCACCGTGCACCCACACCTCGCCGTCCTCCGCGATGTGCACCGTGGTGCCCGGGACCGGCTGCCCGACCGTGCCGTACCGGGTGCGCTCCGGCGGATTGGCGGTGGCCGCCGCGGTCGACTCGGTCAGCCCGTACCCCTCGTACACGGTGACCCCCGCGCCCTCGAAGAACAGCCCGAGCCGCCGGTCCATCCCGGACCCGCCGGACATGGCGTGCCGGATGCGGCCGCCCAGCGACTCGCGCACCTTCCGGTACACGACCTTGTCGAAGAACTGGTGCTGCATCCGCAGCCCGGCCGACGGCCCCGGACCGGTGCCGAAGGCTCGCGCCTCCATCGCCTCCGCGTACGCGACCGCGACGTCCACCGCCTTGTCGAACGCGGCGGCCCGCCCCTCGTTCTCGGCCCTGCGCCGGGCGGCGTCGAAGACCTTCTCGAAGACGTACGGCACGGCGAGGACGAACGTCGGCCGGAACGAGACCAGGTCCGGCATCAGGGCCTTCGCCGACAGGTCCGGCTGGTGGCCCAGCTTCACCCGGCCGCGGACCGCCGCGACCTCGACCATGCGGCCGAAGACGTGTGCCAGCGGCAGGAACAGCAGGGTGGCCGCCTCGTCGCCCGGCCGGGACCGGAAGACCGACTGCCAGCGGGAGGCCATGGTGTCCGTCTCGAACATGAAATTGGCATGCGTGAGCACGCAGCCCTTGGGCCGGCCCGTGGTCCCGGAGGTGTAGATGACGGTGGCCACCGATTCGGGGGTCACCGCGCGCCGGTGGCGGTGCACGACCTCGTCCTCGATCCGACCGCCCGCGTCGACCAGCTCGGCCACCGCGTCGGCGTCGAGCTGCCAGAGACGCTTGACGCCGGGCAGTTGGTCGATCACCGACGCCACCGTCATCGCGTGGTCCTCGTGCTCGACCATGACGGCGGACACGTCCGCGTCGTGCAGCATCCAGTGGACCTGCTCGGCCGAGGACGTCGGATACACGGGCACGGACTGGGCCCCGACCGACCACAGCGCGAAGTCGAAGAGCGTCCACTCGTAGCAGGTGCGGGACATCAGAGCCACCCGGTCGCCGAACCGGACCCCGTGCGCGATCAGCCCCCTGGCCAGCGCCAGCACCTCGTCGCGGAACGCCGCCGCGGTGACATCCCGCCAGATTCCGTTCGCGTCCTTGCGGCCCAGGGCGATCCGGTCGGGCTCGTCCTCGGCGTATTCGAACACCACGTCGGCCAGTCCGCCCACGAGAGGAGCGGCCGCCATGGGTGGGACAGTGAAATCGCGCAATGACCTGCTCCTCGTGGCGCTCCGCACAGCGCCGCGACGGTACCCCAACGGGCGGCCGGGCGGGAGGGGGCGGGACAGGCGGGCGACGCCGCCCACGCGGGGGCCGACCACCGAAATCCGGCCAGATGGGCGAGGTCGTAAGAGGCCGGCGCCGGAATCTCCACCGAATCCGTACGTGGCGATCACGCAGGTACGCGACGATCACCCACCTTCGGGGCGGATGTGGTCGTGTTCGGGCCCGATGCGGGGGATACCGGGGTATCGGTCCGGGGCGGCCCGGTCCGGCGTGCGGATCAGCCGGTCGGCGCCCGCCAGGATCGCCGCCGCCAGGGCGTCGGCGGCCTCCTGCGATCCGCCGGCCCCCGGCGCCCCGTCCCCGCGGCGGCCGTGCAGCAGGACGAAGTCCACACCGCCCAGATCGGGCAGGGCGGATCGGGGCGGCAGCGGTGCCAGACCGGGCGGGACCAGGCCCCGGCTGTGGGCCATCACACCGAGCCCGGCACGGGCCGCCGCGACCAGACCGTTGAGGCTCGTACTCGTGCACGCGATCCGCCAGGACCTGCCGTGCCGCTCCAGGACCTCCAGGGCGCGGGCCCGGGTGATGCCGGGCGGCGGGTACAGCACCAGCGGAACCGGACGGTCCGGGTCGATCCGCAGGCGCGGCGCGCCGATCCAGGTCAGCGCGTCCCGCCAGACCAGTTCCCCGTGCGTGTCTCCGGTGCGCCGCTTGGCGAGCACCAGATCGAGCCGGCCCGCCGCCAGGCGCTGGTGCAGGATCCCGGAGAGCTCCACCGTCAGCTCCAGCTCCACCTCCGGATGATCGCGGCGGAAGGACTCCAGGATCTCCGGCAGCCGCGTCAGGACGAAGTCCTCGGAGGCCCCGAACCGCAGCCGCCCCCGCAGCCGCGTCCCCGCGAAGAAGGCCGCGGCCCGTTCGTGGGCCTCCAATATCGTCCGGGCGAAGCCGAGCATCGCCTCGCCGTCCGGGGTGAGATCGACCCGGTGGGTGTCGCGGGTGAACAACGGCCGCCCCGTCGCGTCCTCCAGGCGCCGCACGTGCTGGCTCACCGTGGACTGCCGCACCCCCAGCCGACGGGCGGCCTGGGTGAAGCTCAGGGTCTGGGCGACGGCGAGAAACGTCCGGAGCTGCGCGGGGTCGTACATGGAAACCCAGGCTATCGCGCATCGTGATGACAGTGAGAGCGGTGTACGGGATTCCCGATCGCCCCTGCCCTCAGCAGGATGGAAGGGCACGAACGGACCCGAGAGAACGCGTGGAGCACATGAGCCGCCGCACCCCGAGGCTGCCGTCCTGGCTGCCGGTCGACCCGTACGTCCTGGCGCTGATCGGCACGGTCGCGTTCGCGGCGATACTGCCCGCGTCCGGGGCCGCCGCGGACGTCGCGGGCGGCGCATCGACCGGAGCGATCGCGCTTCTCTTCTTCCTGTACGGCGCCCGCCTCTCCACCGCCGAGGCCGTCGACGGCCTCAAGCACTGGCGGCTCCACCTCACCGTCCTGGCCTGCACCTTCGTGGCGTTCCCCCTGCTCGGGCTGGCGGCGCGGGGACTGGTGCCGTACGTCCTGACGCCGCAGCTCCACAGCGGCTTCCTCTTCCTCTGCCTCGTCCCCTCGACCATCCAGTCCTCGATCGCCTTCACCTCCATCGCCCGCGGCAACGTGCCCGCGGCGATCTGCGCGGGCTCTTTCTCCTCGATCGCCGGAATCTTCCTCACCCCGCTGCTCGCCGCGGCGCTGCTCGGCAACAGCGGCGGCGGCTTCTCGGCGGACGCGCTGCTGAGGATCGGGGTCCAGCTGCTGCTGCCGTTCGTGGCCGGGCAACTGCTGCGCCGCTGGATCAACGGCTTCCTCACCCGCCACAAGGAGGTCCTCGGCTACGTCGACCGCGGCTCGATCCTGCTCGTCGTCTACACGGCGTTCAGCGAGGGCATGGTCACCGGCATCTGGCACCAGGTCACCCCGGCCCGGCTCGGGGCGCTGCTCGGCACCGAGGCGCTGCTGCTCGCGCTGATGCTGACGCTGACCTGGTACGGGGCGAAGCGGCTGGGGTTCGACCGGGAGGACCGGATCGCCGTCCAGTTCGCCGGATCGAAGAAGAGCCTCGCCTCCGGGCTGCCGATGGCGAGCGTGATCTTCGGCGCGCAGGCGTCCTACGCCGTGCTGCCGCTGATGCTCTTCCACCAGATGCAGCTGATGGTGTGCGCGGTGCTCGCCAAACGCCGCTCGCGCGATGTGCCGGAGGCGGCTCCGGAGTGCACGGAGGCTGCCCCGGGGCCGGCGGGACCGCTGATGGAGCGTGCGGAGACCCCTGTGGGGGCATGCGGCGACGTCCGCGGCGCCGGCGACCGGTGAGGAGGGGCCGGGGCGGCGGGACGGTGCGGTGGCCGAGGGGGCCTCGACCTGACACAGGGGCCGGTTGGACGGGGGCGCGGCCGGAGCGTCGGCCCGGCGGCGGGCCGCGACCGGCGGATCGCGACCGGTTCCGGCCGGTTCCTTTCGACGCGAGTGCGCGCGGGCGGTGCGGTGCGGCGTCGGCCGGCCCGTGGGACGTGGGGCGCCGTCCGGGTGGGGCGGTCAGTTCCGGCGGACCGCCGGTTCCAGGGCGATGCGGTGCTCGCCCGCGTACACGTTCATCGACGGGCCCCGCAGGAAGCCCACCAGGGTCAGTCCGGTCTCGGCCGCCAGGTCCACGGCGAGGGACGACGGGGCCGAGACCGCCGCGAGCATCGGGATCCCGGCCATCACGGCCTTCTGGGCCAGTTCGAACGAGGCCCGCCCCGACACCAGCAGGATCGTCCGGGACAGCGGCAGCCGCCCGTCGGTCAGGGCCCGGCCGACCAGCTTGTCCACCGCGTTGTGCCGGCCGACGTCCTCCCTGACGTCGAGGAGCTCGCCCGCCTCCGAGAACAGCGCCGCCGCGTGCAGGCCGCCGGTGCGGTCGAAGACCCGCTGGGCCGCGCGCAGCCGGTCCGGCAGTACCGCGAGCAGCGCGGGCTCGACCAGGAGCGGGGGAGCGTCGGCGACCGGGTGCCGGGTGGTGGTGCGGACCGCGTCGAGGCTCGCCTTGCCGCACAGCCCGCAGGACGACGTGGTGTACACGTGGCGTTCGAGCGCGATGTCGGGGACCGGGACGCCGGGGGCGAGCTTCACGTCCACCACGTTGTACGTGTTCACGCCGTCCGCGGTCGCCCCGGCGCAGTAGACGATCGACTGCACCTCGGAGCCGTCGCCGACGACGCCCTCGCTCACCAGGAAGCCCGCCGCCAGCGCGAAGTCGTCGCCCGGGGTGCGCATCGTGATCGCGAGAGGCTTGCCGTTCAGCCGGATCTCCAGGGGTTCCTCGGCGACGAGCGTGTCGGGGCGCGCGGATACCGCCCCGTCCCGGATGCGGATGGTGCGGCGGCGCTCGGTGACCCGTCCCATAGCCGTGAACCCGTTTCCCGTCGTGCGGTGAGGCGGCCCCGGCCGCCCCGCCGTCCTGTCCTCGTTCTGGCACATGCGTCGTTCCGGCACATGCGTCCTGACACATGGAGTCTGCCATCGCGGCCGACGGGGCGTGCGTGCGGAGGGCGGTGGCCGTCGCCCTCCGCCGACCTGCGGGACCGACGGCTGCGGGCCTCGCGTGCCATGACCCCGGCGTCCGGGCGCGTGCGGTGGACGGGGCAGTGATCGAACCTCCAACGAGCGCGTGCCATTCCTGTGGGAACACGCGTCCCCGTACCGGTCGGTAGCGACCAAGACTGGATGGCTCCTGCCATACGTAGCGAGGGGAACCCGTACATGACCGGCTCACGTGTCGTGGCGCTCGGCCACTATCAGCCCGCCAGGGTGCTCACCAACGAGGACCTGGCGGCCATGGTCGATACCACCGACGAGTGGATCACCAGCCGCGTCGGCATCAGGACCCGGCATGTGGGAGGGCCCGACGAACCGGTCGACGAACTGGCCGCGAACGCGGCCGCCAAGGCGCTTGCCTCGGCGGGGCTGCGGCCCGACGAGATCGACATGGTCCTGGTCGCCACGTCCACCGCGATCGACCGCTCACCGAGCATGTCGGCGCGGGTGGCCGCGCGGCTCGGCATGGACTCGCCCGCGGTGATGGACATCAACGTGGTGTGTTCCGGCTTCACCCACGCCCTCGCCACCGCCGATCACACCATCCGGGCCGGCGCGGCCGAGCGCGTCCTGGTGATCGGTGCCGACAAGATGGGGGACGTCGCGGACTGGACCGACCGCAGCACCTGCGTGCTCGTCGGCGACGGAGCCGGTGCCGCGGTCGTCGTCGCGGACCGGGACCGCCCGGGGACGGACGGTCGGGACCGGCCCGGGATCGGCCCCGTGCTGTGGGGTTCGGTGCCGCGGATGGGGAACGCGGTACGGATCGAGGGCACGCCCCCGCGCTTCGCGCAGGAAGGCCAGTCGGTGTACCGCTGGGCCACCACACAACTGCCGCCCATCGCCCGCAAGGTGTGCGACAAGGCCGGTGTCGCGCCGGAGGACCTGGCCGCGGTGGTGCTGCACCAGGCGAATCTCAGGATCATCGAGCCGGTCGCCAGGAAGATCGGCGCGGTCAACGCGGTCATCGCCCGGGACGTCGTGGAGTCCGGCAACACGTCGGCCGCCTCCGTCCCGATGGCCCTGTCCAAGCTGGTGGAGCGCGGAGAGGTGCACGCCGGCGATCCGGTGCTGCTGTTCGCCTTCGGCGGGAACCTCTCGTACGCGGGCCAGGTGATCCGCTGCCCCTGACGTCCGTGGCATCGCCCGCGGGGCGGCGGCGTCGCATCCCGGGGCCGCGCCTCGTCGCCGGGCGCCGGGACGCGACGCCGTGCCGGAGCCGGAACGGCGCCGCGCGGGGGCACGGCGTCGTTCGTACCCGTTGCTTTGTCCACGGTGTGGAGAAAGTCGGTGCGGATTCCCGCACGACTTCTTCCCACTCCCGGCGACCGCTGCTACGTTTCCCTCGAAAGCCCGGACGGACCGGCCGATGCGGCGGGGAGGGGCGCGTGAGACGCATGACGGCACGACCCGCGAACGCGCACCAGGCGCGGCTGCTCAGGCTGTTGCGCGACGGCGGTCCCCACTCGCGGGCGCAACTGGGGGACCAGGTCGAACTCTCCCGCTCCAAGCTCGCCGTCGAGGTCGAGCGGCTGCTGGGGACCGGACTCGTCGTGGCCGACGGCCTCGCCGCGTCCCGCGGCGGACGCCGCTCCCACAACATCCGGCTCGACCCGCGACTGCGCTTCCTCGGCGTCGACATCGGGGCCACGTCCGTCGATGTGGCCGTCACCAACGCCGAGTTGGAGGTTCTGGGCCACCTCAACCATCCCATGGACGTGCGCGAGGGCCCCGTCGCCGTCTTCGAACAGGTCCTGGCGATGGCGGCCGGGCTCCGGACCTCCGGGCTCGCCGAGGGCTTCGACGGCGCGGGCATCGGCGTACCCGGTCCGGTGCGCTTCCCCGAAGGCGTACCGGTCGCCCCGCCGATCATGCCCGGCTGGGACGGCTTCCCGGTCCGCGAGGCGCTCAGCCAGGAACTGGGCTGCCCCGTCATGGTCGACAACGACGTGAACCTGATGGCGCTGGGGGAGCGGCACGCCGGGGTCGCGCGCTCCGTCGGCGACTTCCTCTGCGTCAAGATCGGTACGGGAATCGGCTGCGGCATCGTCGCCGGCGGCGAGGTGCACCGGGGCACGACCGGAAGCGCCGGGGACATCGGACACATACGGGTCGAACCCGACGGACGGCTCTGCGCCTGCGGCAACCGGGGCTGTCTGGAAGCCCACTTCAGCGGTGCCGCGCTCGCCCGTGACGCCGAGGAGGCGGCACGTGCCGGGCGTTCGGCGGAACTCGCCGGCCGGCTGGAGGCGGCCGGAGCACTCACCGCCGCCGACGTGGCGGCCGCCGCGGCCGCCGGTGACCCCACCGCGCTCGGCCTGATCCGTGAGGGCGGCAACCGGGTCGGCCAGGTCGTCGCGGGACTCGTCAGCTTCTTCAACCCCGGCCTGGTGGTGATCGGCGGCGGGGTGACCGGCCTCGGGCACACACTGCTCGCCAGCGTCCGCACCCAGGTCTACCGCCAGTCGCTGCCACTGGCCACCGGCAATCTCCCCATCGTGCTCGGCGAGCTGGGACACGCCGCCGGAGTGATCGGCGCGGCCCGGCTCATCAGCGACCACTTGTTCTCACCGGCCTGACCCCGGGCCGGTGGCACGTCGGCACCACCCCCTCCGCAACCCGCCCTCCACCTTCGTGCACCGTGAGCCCGGATCCCGGCGAAGCCGGACCCGTGCAGCCGCAAGCCCCGCACCAGCGCACACGCACAGCCCGTGGACGTGGACGAACTCGCGCACACGCACCCCGGTACCGCCCCGCTCGCTCACCGGCCTTCCCCAGGCTCCCGGCTGCGCCGGAGCGGGGGAGACCCCATTCGCCGAGGGGATTCGTCATGGCACCAGAACCACCCCTGCTCACCATGTCCGGCATCACCAAGTCGTTCCCGGGAGTCCGCGCCCTCGACGGTGTGGACCTGGAGGTCCGGGCCGGTGAGGTCCACTGCCTCCTCGGCCAGAACGGCGCCGGGAAGTCCACCCTCATCAAGGTGCTCGCCGGGGCCCACCGGCCCGACGACGGCGGGATCACCTGGTGCGGCGAACCGGTCGAGCTCAAGTCGCCCGTCGCCGCGATGCGTCTGGGCATCGCCACCATCTACCAGGAACTCGACCTGGTCCAGGGCCTCTCGGTGGCCGAGAACGTCTTCCTCGGCCATGAGCCCACCACCGCGCGTTTCCTCGTCCGCGCCCGCCGGGGGCGCGCGGCCACGGCCGCGCTGCTGGGGCGCCTGGGGCACCCCGAGATCGATCCGGCGCACGAGGTCGGCCGGCTGTCGGCGGCCCAGCAGCAGATCGTCTCCATGGCACGGGCGCTCTCCCACGACGTGCGGCTCATCGTGATGGACGAGCCGACCGCGGCGCTCGACCCGGACGAGGTCGACAACCTGTTCCGCGTCGTCGCCGCCCTCACCGCCGAGGGAGTCGCCGTCGTCCACATCTCGCACCGGCTGGACGAGATCCGCCGGATCGGCGACCGGGTGACCGTGCTGAAGGACGGACGGGCCGTCGCCGCGGGGCTGCCCGTCCGGTCCACGCCGACGCGCGACATCGTCGCCATGATGACCGGCCGGGACGTCGAGCACGTCTTCCCGGCCCGCCCCGCGCGCGGCGCGCACACGGCAGCCGAACCCGTGCTGAAGGCCGAAGGGCTGGCCAGGAAGGACGAATTCGAGCCGCTGGACCTGGAGTTGAGGCCGGGCGAGATCGTCGGCCTGGCCGGACTCGTCGGCTCGGGACGCTCCGAAATCCTGGAGACCGTCTACGGGGCCCGCAGGCCGACCGCCGGACGGGTCACCGTCGCGGGCCGACGGCTCCGGCCCGGCAGCGTCCGCGCGGCGGTCGCCGCCGGTGTCGGGCTCGCCCCCGAGGAACGCAAGGCGCAGGCCCTGCTGATGCTCGAGTCCGTCACCCGCAACGTCTCCGTCTCCTCCACGTCCCGCTTCGCCCGGGGCGGTTGGCTGGACCGCGGGGCCGAACGCCGGGCGGCCCGCGCCGCGACCCGTGAACTCTCCCTGCGCCCCGACAACCCCGACGCCCCCGTCCGCACGCTCTCCGGAGGCAATCAGCAGAAGGCCGTCCTGGCCCGCTGGCTGCTGCGTGGATGCCGAGTCCTGCTGCTCGACGAACCGACCCGCGGCGTCGACGTCGGTGCCCGTGCTGAGCTGTACGCGGTGATCCGCCGGCTGGCGGACGAGGGCCTCGCCGTCCTGCTCGTCTCCAGCGAGGTGCCCGAAGTGCTGGGCCTCGCCGACCGGGTGCTGGTGCTCCGCGAGGGCCGCGTCGTGCACACGGCGCCCGCCGGGGAGCTGGACGAGCACCGCGTACTCGACCTGGTGATGGAAGGGAGCCCGACATCATGACGCAGCCCGTCTCCTCGGCACGGCAGGGCGGCCCGGACGAGGCGCACGCCCCGGACGCCGGATCCCCGAAGCGGGACACGGCGCCGCGCTCCTTGGGACCGCGCGTGGACGTGCGCACCCTCTCGCTCCTGGGCGTCCTCGCCGTACTGATCGCCGTCGGCGGGTTCACCGAGCCCGACGCCTTCCTCGACACCGGCAACCTCCAGCTGATCCTGACCCAGTCGTCCGTCATCGGTGTCGTGACCGTGGGGATGACCTTCGTCATCACCAGCGGCGGCATCGACCTCTCGGTCGGCGCCATGGTCGCGCTCGCCTCCGTCTGGGCGACCACGGTCGCCACCCAGGAGTACGGCTTCACGGGGATCCTGTTCACCGCCGTGGTCGTCGGGCTCGCCGCCGGGATGGTGAACGGGCTGCTCATCGCGTACGGGCGGATGGTGCCGTTCATCGCGACGCTCGCGATGCTCGCCTCGGCACGCGGACTCGCCCTCCAGATCACCGACGGAAAGACACAACTCGTCACCGTCGGGTCCGTGCTGGACCTGGGGCTGCCCGACTCCTACGTCCTCGGCGTCCCGCCGCTGGTCATGATGTTCGCCGCGGTCGCCGTCATCGGCTGGCTGCTGCTGAACCGCACCACCTTCGGGCGCCGCACGGTCGCCATCGGCGGCAACCCGGAGGCGGCCCGACTGGCCGGCATCGACGTACGACGGCAGCGGCTCCTCCTCCACCTGCTGTCCGGGCTGTGCTGCGGCATCGCCGCGTTCATGCTCGTCGTCCTGTCCGGCTCGGGACAGAACACCAACGGCAACCTGTACGAGCTGGACGCCATCGCCGCCGCCATCATCGGTGGCACCCTGCTCAGCGGCGGGCGCGGCACCATCGTCGGCTCGGTGCTCGGCGTCCTCGTCTTCACCACCATCACCAACATCTTCGCGCTCAACAACCTCCAGAGCGACGTCCAGCAGATCGCCAAGGGCGCGATCATCGTCGCCGCCGTCCTGGTCCAGCGCCGCACCTCCGCGCCCGGCTAGGGCGTATTTCGAAAGTCCCGTCGTGCCCGCGACGCCTGGCACGGCGCCTCGCCGCGTTGTCGGGATCGTCCACGTACGCCCCGTACGAGGACGACCCTCCGCCTTGCGACGCACCGCGCCGGACGCCGCGGGCACGCCCCTCGATGCCCGTCCCCCGCCCCGCTGCCCGTACGACACGCAACGCACCGGATGAAGGGTTGGACAGCCATGCCAGAAACCAGCCGCAGAGGACTGCTCTTCGGGACCGCGGCCGTCTCCGCGGGTGCCTTCCTCACCGCCTGCACCAGCAACGAACCCAAGGCCGCGGACGCCGCGCGCGGCGGCGGCGCCGCGGCCGGCACCGAGCCCGGCAAGCACGTCACGATCGGCTTCGCGGGTCCGCAGGCCGACCACGGCTGGCTCAACGCCATCAACGAGAACGCCGCCTCGCGGGCGGCGAAGTACTCCGACGTGACGCTGGAGGCCACCGAGGGCTCCAACGACACCGCCGCCCAGATCGGCCAGGTCAAGACCCTCATCAACAAGAAGGTCGATGTCCTGGTCGTCCTCCCCGCCGACGGCAAGGCGCTCACGCAGGTCGGCCTGGAGGCCATGCGGGCCGGTATCCCCGTCGTCAACCTCGACCGGATCTTCGCCTCCCCGCAGGCCTACCGCTGCTGGGTCGGCGGCGACAACTACGGCATGGGCCTCAACGCCGGTACGTACATCGGCGAACGGCTGAAGGACAAGGCGGACGCCAAGGTCGTCGAACTGGCCGGCATCGACAACCTGGAACTCACCAGGCAGCGCAGCCAGGGCTTCGCCGACGCGCTGAAGAACTATCCCGACATCGAGCTGGTGGCCCGTCAGGCGGCCGAGTTCACCGTCGAGTCGGGCCAGGCGAAGACGGCCCAGCTCCTCCAGGCGCAGAAGAGGATCGACGCCCTGTGGAACCACGACGACGACCAGGGCGTCGGGGCGCTGCGGGCCATCCAGCAGGCGGGCCGCGACGAGTTCCTGATGGTCGGCGGCGCCGGGTCCAGGTCCGCGATGGACGCCATCAAGGCCGACGACGGTGTGCTGAAGGCCACCGTCCTCTATCCGCCGACGATGGCCGCCTCCGCGATCGACCTGGCCCGCGCCCTCGCCCAGGGCAGGGGCGTCGGCGGCCTGGCCGAGCTGGAGATCCCGACCAGTCTCACCCTCTACTCGGCGGTGGTCACCAAGGAGAACGTCGACCAGTACCTGCCGACGGGCTTCAGCTGAGCCGCCCCGGGGAGGGCACCGGCCCTCCCGCCGCCCCGGAGGAGGGTGTCTGTCGCCCCTTCCGCCGCACCCATCGAACGACCGACGAGGAGGAAGCCCGGATGGCCCGCAGGGAAGAGACGGCGCAGCAGGCCGAGGCGCCGGCGGCGCACCGGCCGGTGCCGAGCGCGCCCACGCTCGGGATCGGCATGGTCGGGTACGCGTTCATGGGCGCCGCCCACTCACAGGGGTGGCGCACCGCCGGGCACGTCTTCGAGCTGCCGATGAGACCGGTGCTCGCCGCGATCTGCGGACGCGACCGGGCGGCGGTCGACGCGGCGGCGGCCCGCCACGGCTGGGCGGCGGCGGAAACCGACTGGCGGGCCCTCGTCGCCCGGGACGACGTACAGCTCGTCGACATCTGCACCCCCGGCGACAGCCATGCCGAGATCGCGATCGCCGCGCTGGAGGCCGGCAAGCACGTGCTGTGCGAGAAGCCGCTGGCCAACACGGTCGCCGAGGCCGAGGTCATGGCCGAGGCGGCCGAACGGGCGGCGGCCCGCGGCCAGGTGGCCATGGTGGGCTTCAACTACCGCAGGGTGCCCGCGATCAGCTACGCCCGAAGGCTGATCGGCGAGGGCCGGATCGGCGCCCTGCGCCACGTCCGCGCCGCCTACCTCCAGGACTGGCTCGTCGATCCCGGAGCACCGCTCACCTGGCGGCTGCGACGGGAGCGGGCGGGTTCGGGGGCACTCGGCGACCTGGGCGCGCACATCGTCGATCTGGCGCAGCACCTGGCGGGGGAGCCGTTGACCGGGGTGTCGGCGGTCAGCAGGACGTTCGTGACGCGACGGCCGCTGCCGGCCGGGTCGTCCGCCGCGCTCTCCGCGGCCGTCGGTACCGACGCGCACCGGGACGGGGACGACGGCCGGGACGGGCAGGGAGGCGGCGGGGACGGGGCGGTGACCGTCGACGACGCGACCGTGTTCACCGGCCGGTTCGCCTCCGGTGCGCTGGCCTCCTTCGAGGCGACCCGGATGGCCGCCGGACGGAAGAACGCGTTGCGCCTGGAGATCAACGGGGAGCGCGGTTCGCTCGCCTTCGACCTGGAACGCCTCAACGAACTGTCCTTCCACGACCACACCGAACCCGCTGCCACGGCGGGCTTCCGGCGCATCCTCGTGACCGAGCCCGAGCATCCCTACCTGGAGGCGTGGTGGCCGCCGGGCCACGCCCTCGGATACGAGCACACCTTCGTCCACCAGGCCCGCGACCTGGTGCGGACGATCGCCGAAGGGACCGCCCCCGCACCGTCGTTCGCCGACGGACTCCAGATCCAGCGGGTGCTCGCGGCGGTTCAGGAGAGCGTCGAGAAGAACTCCGTACACACCCCCGTGCTTGTCTAGGAGGTCCCGCGCATGCCCCGTCCCTTCACCCTGTTCACCGGTCAGTGGGCCGACCTGCCTCTGGAGGAGGTCTGCCGGCTCGCCCGCGACTTCGGCTACGACGGTCTCGAACTCGCCTGTTGGGGCGACCACTTCGAGGTCGACAAGGCCCTGAGCGACCCCGGCTACCTGGACGGGCGGCGCAAGCTGCTCGACCGCTACGGGCTCAAGTGCTGGGCGGTCTCCAACCATCTCGTCGGCCAGGCGGTCTGCGACCACCCGATCGACGAACGCCACCAGGGCATCCTGCCGGCCCGGGTCTGGGGCGACGGTGAACCCGAAGGGGTGCGCCGCCGGGCCGCTGAGGAGATGAAGGACACCGCCCGCGCCGCGGCCGCCTTCGGGGTGCGCACCGTCGTCGGCTTCACCGGCTCCTCCATCTGGCACCTGGTCGCGATGTTCCCGCCGGTCCCGCCGCACATGATCGAGCGCGGGTACGAGGACTTCGCGGAACGCTGGAACCCGGTCCTGGACGTGTTCGACGCCGAGGGCGTGCGGTTCGCCCACGAGGTGCACCCCGGCGAGATCGCGTACGACTACTGGACCACGCACCGCGCGCTGGAGGCCGTCGGCCACCGGGCGGCGTTCGGGCTGAACTTCGACCCGAGCCACTTCGTCTGGCAGGACCTGGACCCCGTGGGATTCCTGTACGACTTCCGGGACCGGATCCACCACGTGGACTGCAAGGAGGCGCGCAGACGGCTGGACGGCCGCAACGGGCGCCTCGGCTCGCACCTCCCGTGGGGCGATCCGAGGCGGGGCTGGGACTTCGTCTCCGCGGGGCACGGCGAGGTGCCGTGGGAGGACGTGTTCCGGATGCTCCGGTCCATCGGCTACGACGGGCCGGTCTCCGTGGAGTGGGAGGACGCGGGGATGGACCGGCTGGTGGGGGCGCCGGAAGCGCTCGCCACGCTCAGGCGGTACGACTTCGAGCCGCCGTCCGCCTCGTTCGACGCGGCGTTCGGGGGTGGCGACTGAGGACGCCCTCGCGTACGGCGGGGTGGCGGGCCCGACGACCGTCCTCGCCCACGGCGGGTGCGGTGGCCGCCCGGTGCCCTCGCACACGGCCGGGGGAGCGGTGGGTCGCGTTCATGCGGTGGTCGGCCCTGTGCCCGCCGGGTGCTCACCCCTGCCCTCGGCCTGCCCGTACCCGACCGCCGCCCCCGCCCTCGGCCTGCCCGCACCCCCGCTTTGTCCCGGCACGGGAAGAAGTTGGACGAGAACGCCGCACAAGGGCTTTCCGGCCCGGACGAAGAGGTCTACCGTCCAAGGCATGTCCATGACATAACTGTTCGTCAGGTGCCCCACGGGCCCGGGACGACGCGCGCGGCAGTCCCGCGCAGCACGGCACGGCAGCACTCGCCCGTACCACCGGCATTCTCCGGAGGACACTCGTGCACCGAACAAGAGCCAGAAACCGGAACGGAACGCGGCTCCGCGTCCGCAGGACCCTCGCGCTGCTCACCGGCGGCCTGCTCGCGGCGACCACTCTGACCCTGGGCGCCTCGCCCGGAGCGGCCGCGACGGGGCCGGCGACACCGGCCGCCGCGGACACACCGGGCGCTGCCACGCGCGCGGCGGAGGCCGCGGTCGAGGGGCTCCAGCAGGTCACCCTCGCCAAGGGCGCCGCCGAGACCGGCGAGCCCATGACCCTCGCCGTCCTCCCCGACCGCAGCGTGCTCCACACTTCGCGCAACGGGGAGCTGCGCCTCACCGACAGCGGCGGGAACACCCGCGTGGTGGGCGCCGTGCCCGTGTACTCGCACGACGAGGAGGGGCTCCAGGGGGTCGCCGTGGACCCGGACTTCGACAGGAACCGGGCCGTCTACCTCTACTACGCGCCGCCGCTGGACACCCCCGCGGGCGATGCCCCCGAGAACGGCACGGCCGCCGACTTCGCCCCGTTCGACGGTGTGAACCGTCTCTCCCGTTTCGTCCTCAGGAGCGACGGCACCCTCGACAACGCCAGCGAGAAGAAGATCCTCGACATCCCGACCTCACGCGGCATGTGCTGCCACGTCGGCGGCGACATCGACTTCGACGCCGACGGCAACCTGTACCTGTCGACTGGCGACGACACCAACCCGTTCGCCTCCGACGGATACACGCCCATCGACGAACGCCCCGACCGCAACCCGGCGTTCGACGCACGGCGCAGCTCCGGCAATACCAACGACCTGCGCGGCAAGATCCTCCGCATCAAGGTCGCCGACGACGGCTCGTACACCGTTCCGGAGGGGAACCTCTTTCCGCCAGGCACCGACAGGACCCGCCCCGAGATCTACGCGATGGGCTTCCGTAACCCGTTCCGCTTCTCCGTCGACAGGGCCACCGGCATCCTCTACGTCGGCGACTACGGTCCCGACGCGGGCGCCGCCGACCCGAAGCGCGGCCCTGCCGGGCAGGTCGAGTTCGCGAGGGTGACCGGACCGGGCAACTACGGCTGGCCGTTCTGCACCGGTGCCAACGACGCCTACGTCGACTACGACTTCGCGACGAAGACGTCCGGCGCGGCCTTCGACTGCGCCGCCCCGAAGAACACCTCGCCGCACAACACCGGTCTGGTCGACCTGCCGCCCGCCCAGCCCGCCTGGATCCCGTACGACGGCGGCTCCCTGCCCGACTTCGGCACCGGCTCCGAATCCCCGATGGGCGGACCCGTCTACCACTACGACGCCGCCCTCGACTCGCCCGTGAAGCTCCCGGAGGCGTACGACGGGCAGTTCTTCGCCGGGGAGTTCGGCCGCCGCTGGATCAAGGCCATAGCACACGACGCGGACGGCACCGTCCGGTCCATCAACCCCGTCCCGTGGACCGGGACGCAGGTGATGGACATGGCCTTCGGACCCGACGGGGCACTGTACGTCCTCGACTACGGCACCGGATGGTTCGGCGGGGACGAGAACTCCGCCCTCTACCGCATCGAGAACGCGGCCGGCGGACGCTCGCCCAACGCAGTGGCCTCCTCGGACAGGACCTCCGGCCAGGCGCCGCTGAAGGTGCGGTTCTCCTCGGCGGGCACCGTCGACCCTGACGGCGACGCCCTGACCTACGCCTGGGACTTCGGCGACGGTGGCACCTCGACGGCCGCCGACCCCACGTACACGTACCGGAAGAACGGCACCTACACGGCCACCGTCACCGCCAAGGACCCGACGGGACGCACCGCTTCGGCCAGTGTCCACATCACGGTCGGCAACACGGCGCCGAAGGTCGAACTGAAACTCCCCGGGGACGGCCAGCTGTTCGCCTTCGGTGACGACGTGCCGTTCCAGGTGACCGTCACCGACCCCGAGGACGGCACCATCGACTGCGCCAAGGTCGAGGTCCGCTTCGTCCTCGGCCACGACAGCCACGGCCACCCCATCACCACCGTCAACGGGTGCTCCGGCACCATCAAGACCGCCATGGACGGCGGCCACGACCCCAACGCCAACATCTTCGGGGTCATCGACGCCTCCTACACGGACGGCGGAGGCGGCGGTCAGGCCCCCCTGTCCGGCCACGACCAGTCCCAGCTCCAGCCGCGCCACCGCCAGGCCGAGCACTACTCCGCCTCGTCCGGCATCAAGGTCTACGACAAGGCCCCCGCCCACGGCGGCAAGACCGTCGGCGACATCCACGACGGGGACTGGATCTCCTTCAGGCCGTACCTCCTCGGCGACTCCAACCGGCTCACCGCCCGAGTCTCCTCCGGCGGCAGCGGGGGCTTCCTGGAGGTGAGGGCGGGGTCGGCGACCGGCACGATCCTCGGCTCCGGCCCGGTCCCGGTGACCGGCGGCTGGGAGACGTTCCAGGACGTCGACGTACCCCTGCGCAACGTGCCCAGGAAGGCCACCGAACTCTTCCTCGTCTTCAAGGGAGGCGCCGGAGCCCTCTACGACATCGACGACTTCGAGCTCGTGCACAGCACCCCGGACAGGAACGCCAAGCGGGTCCTGGTCTTCTCGAAGACGGCCGGCTACCGACATGACGCGATCCCCGACGGCGTCGCCGCGCTCAGACAGCTCGGCGAGGACAGCGGCATCACCGTCGACGCGACCGAGGAGGCACGGCAGTTCACCACCGCCAACCTCGCCCGGTACGACGCCGTCGTCTTCCTGTCGACCACCGGTGACGTGCTCGGCGCCGACCAGCAGAAGGCGTTCGAGAACTATGTGGCCACCGGCGGCGGCTACATGGGCGTCCACGCGGCGGCGGACACCGAGTACGACTGGCCGTTCTACGGGGGACTCGTCGGCGCGTACTTCTCCTCGCACCCCGCGATCCAGCCCGCCACCGTCCGCGTGGAGGACCACGAGCACCCGGCCACCGCCCACCTCGACGACGAGTGGAACCGCACCGACGAGTGGTACAACTACCGCACCAACCCACGCGGTCAGGCCAGGATCCTCGCCACGCTCGACGAGACCACCTACACCGGCGGCACCATGAAGGGCGACCACCCCATCACCTGGTGCCAGACCTACCGGGGCGGCCGGTCCTTCTACACCGGCCTCGGCCACACCGAGGAGTCGTACGCCGAGCCCGCCTTCCGTCGGCTCCTCCTCGGCGGACTGCGCTACGCCTCCGGCCAGGTGAAGGCCGACTGCAAGCCCGACACCGGCCACCGGCCGATCTTCAACGGCCGGACGCTCGACGGCTGGAAGCAGGCGGGACCTGGCGGATTCGACATCGTCGACGGCGAACTGCGCTCCGTGGGCGGCATGGGACTGCTCACCTATCGGGCCAAGGAACTCGGGGCGTACTCGCTCAAGCTCGACTGGAAGATGAGCGGCGACGACAACTCCGGGATCTTCGTCGGCTTCCCGGAATCCGACGACCCCTGGTCCGCGGTGAACAACGGCTACGAGATCCAGATCGACGCCACCGACGCGCCCGACCGCACCACGGGGTCCGTCTACACGTTCAAGGCGCCGAACGCCAAGGCCCGCGACCGCGTTCTGCGCCCGCCCGGCCAGTGGAACAGCTACGAGATCAAGGTCCTGGGCGAACGCCTACAGGTCTTCCTGAACGGAGTGAAGATCAACGACTTCACCAACACCGACCCGGCGCGGAGCCTGAAGAGCGGATACATCGGCCTCCAGAACCACGGTGCCGACGACCATGTGTCCTTCCGCGACATCCGGTTGAAGGAACTGCCCGCGGCGTAGCGCGGCTGCCGCTCGGTCGGCGGGCCCCGGAACCAGGGGGGTCGGCCCGCCGCCGATGTGCGGCGACCAATGCGGCGGGCGGACGGTGGGCGGGTGCGAGGGCGCTCCGCCCGCCGTCACCGCCGCGCCCGTCCCGCCCCGTTCCCTGCCCCCCCGTCCCTGCCCCCGTCCCTGTCCCAATTCCCTCTCCTCCCGTCCCCGTCCACGTCCCGCCGCACCTCGTCGTACAGCGCGCTCCGTCCGGCCCAGCCAGGACCCCGACAAGGGAGGCAGCCCGTGTCAGCACCCGCCGTACGTACCGGAGTCTGGTTCGTCGGAGCACGCGGTTCCGTCGCCACCACAGCCGTGGCGGGCCACGCCGCGGTCGCGGCGGGGCTCCACCCGGCGATCGGCATGGTCACCGAGACACCACCGTTCGCCGACAGCGGGCTTCCCGCCCTCGGCTCGCTCGTCTTCGGCGGACACGACACCGCCGACCGCCCGCTGCCGGAGCGGGCCGCGGCGCTGGCCGCCGGGGGAGTGCTGCCGCACGGGCTCCCGGCGGCGGTCCACGACGAACTCGCCCGGGCGGACAAGGAGATACGTCCCGGCGGACCCCTGCCGGGCGACACCCGCGACGACGAGGAACTCGTCACCGCCTTCGCAGCCGACCTCGAGGACTTCGGCCGCCGCAACGGCCTGGCCTCAACGGTCGTGATCAACGTCGCCTCCACGGAGCCCGTTTTGGACCCCGTCGACCCGCGGCTGCCCGCCAGTTCGCTCTACGCCGCCGCCGCGCTCCGGGCCGGCTGTCCATACGTCAACTTCACCCCCTCCGCCGGGCTGCGCCACCCCGCCCTCCGGGACGCCGTCGCGGACTGCGGACTCCCGCACACCGGCCGCGACGGCAAGACCGGCCAGACGTTGCTCCGTTCCGTGCTCGCTCCGATGTTCGTGCAACGAGCCCTGTCCGTACGGGCCTGGTCGGGCACCAACCTGCTCGGCGGCGGGGACGGCGCGGCGCTCGCCGACCCGGGCGCGGCGGAGGCGAAGAACGCGGGCAAGGAACGTGTCCTCGCCGATGTCCTGGGCGCCGCCCCGGAGGGCGAGGTCCACATCGACGACGTACCGGCGCTGGGGGACTGGAAGACGGCCTGGGACCACATCGCGTTTGACGGATTCCTCGGGACCCGCATGGTGCTCCAGACGACCTGGCAGGGCTGCGACTCCGCACTGGCCGCACCACTCGTCCTCGACCTCGCGAGACTGGTGGCGCGCGCCCACGAAAGAGGGCTGACCGGACCCCTGCCCGGGCTCGGCTTCTACTTCAAGGATCCGGACGACGGTCCCGCCGCGCTGTTCGAGCAGTACGGACGCCTGCTCGCCTTCGCCGACACCCTGCGGGGGCCGCGGTGACGGCCCGCGCCTGGGCGGAATTGCTGCGGGTTTCGGCGCTGTTCACCGTTCCCGGTGACGCGCTCGCCGGGGCGGCGGCCACCGGAAGGAGCCCCGGCCGGGGCACCGCGCTCGCCATGGGCGCCTCGCTCTGCCTGTACGAGGCGGGCATGGCGCTCAACGACTGGGCCGACCGCGAGGAGGACGCCGTCGACCGCCCGCACCGCCCCATACCCTCGGGGCGCATCGCCCCCGGTGCGGCCCTTGCGGCGGCGGGAGCGCTGACGGCCGCCGGGCTCGGACTCGCGGCCCGGGCCGGCCGTCCTGCCCTCGTGGTCGCCACGGGACTTGCGGCGACCGTCTGGGCGTACGACCTCCGGCTCAAGCACACCCCGGCCGGACCGGCGGCGATGGCGGCGGCACGCGCCCTCGACCTGCTGCTGGGAGCCGCCGCCACGGCCACCGCGACACCGGGTACGACAGAGCAGGGGCGGTGCTCGGCGGGTACCGGTACGGGCACACGCACCGGCTCACAACCGTGCTCCGGCCCGAACACGGACAGCGGCGCGGTCACGGGCGGGCCCGCTGCGCCGCGTTCCGGCGGCTTCGTACGGGCCGGCGGATCCGTACGGGCCGGTGTCCCCGTACACGTCGGTGGCCTTGCCGGGGCCGGTGGTTTTGTACGGGCCGCCCTCCCGGCCGCCGGACTGCTCGGGGTGCACACCTACGCCGTCACCGCCGTCTCCCGGCACGAGGCACGGGGCGGCTCCACCGCCGTCACCCTCGCCGCGCTCGCGACCACGGCGGCACTCGGCGCCACGATCCTGCGAGAGCGGTGCGACCCATGCGAACAGGCAGGGGCCGTGGGCCCTGTCCCGCGCGCCGGGCGGGCCACGAACCCGCTCCCGTTCACCGCGCGAGGCGTGGTCCAACGGCACCGACCGCACCGCCCGTCCCCGCCCCCGGCGCCCGCCACCCGCCTTCTCCTCACCGCGCTCACCGGGGCGTATCTCCGCACCGCCACCGGCCCCCTCCTGCACGCGGCCCTCAACCCGTCCCCACCGCTCACCCAGCGCGCCGTGGGTGCCGGTATCCGCGCGGCGATCCCGCTCCAGGCGGTTCTCGCCGTACGCGCCGGGGCGGCCGGTACGGGCATGGCCGTCATGGGACTTGTCCCGCTCGCCCGCGCCCTCGCCCGGAAGGTGAACCCCACATGACGATCCGTTTCGGCTACGGCACCAACGGGCTCACCGACCTTCGTCTCGACGACGCCCTCGCACTCCTCGCCGACCTCGGATACGACGGTGTCGGCCTGACCCTCGACCACATGCACCTCGACCCGCTTGCCCCGGATCTCGCCGTACGCACCCGGCGCGTGGCGGCCAGGCTCCAGGAACTCGGTCTCGGCGTCACCGTCGAGACCGGCGCCCGCTACGTCCTCGACCCCCGCCGCAAGCACGGCCCCTCCCTCCTCGAGCCGGATCCCGACGCCCGTGCCGCCCGCACCCGGCTGCTCGTCCGGGCCGTCGACGTCGCAGCCGACCTCGGTGCCCACGCGGTCCACTGCTTCAGCGGCACCATGCCGCTGGGCACCGCCCCCGACACCGCCTGGCGGCGCCTCGCCGCTTCCCTCGCTCCCGTCCTGGAAGCCGCAGACCGGCGCGGCATCCCCCTCGCGATCGAACCGGAACCCGGGCACCTCCTCGCCGCACTCGACGACTTCCACCATCTCCGTGCCCTCACCGGCGATCCGGAACCGCTCGGACTCACCCTCGACATCGGCCACTGCCAGTGCCTGGAAACCACCCCGCCCGCCGACTGCGTCCGCGAAGCCGCCCCCTGGCTGCGGCACGTCCAGATCGAGGACATGCGACGGGGCATCCACGAACACCTCCCGTTCGGCCAGGGCGAGATCGACTTCCCGCCCGTGCTCGACGCGCTCGACGTTCTCCCGGACGCCGGATACCGCGGTCTCACCGTCGTCGAGCTGCCCCGCCACTCCCATGCCGGTCCCGAACTCGCCCGCACGTCCATCGAGTTCCTCCGCGCACACGGCCCGTCGAGCCGCTGACACCGCCGAAGGGAGCAATGCCATGCCGACGAACCCCGCGATGAACCCGAGGGGCGCAACGAACCCGACGGATCCGACGAGCCCGACGGACGCGACCTCCCCTGCGGTCCCGCCGTCCGTGCAGGCGTCGGAGACGATGTCGGTCCCGGCGCCGCTGCTGACCCGCGAGGAACTGGGCGCCCGGCTCGGAGGGGCCGCGCGCGCCTGGCTCGACGAGGCCCTCGCCGAGGCCGAGCACGCCGCCGCCCACGAGGAAGCCGAGCAGCCCGTCGGACCGTACAGCGCACCCCCGTGGGAGCTGCGGTACGCCGCCGTCGGCCGGAACTGCGGACCGGAGCACGCCGACTCCGTACGCGCCCTGCTGCTCGTCGAGGCCCACGCCGCCCTGCCCGTCGTCACCCGGCTCTACGAACAGGGCACCGCGGCCGAGCGGCGCGCCGTCCTGCGCGCACTTCACCTGCTGGACCTCGGCCCCACCGCCCTCCCGCTCGTCGAGGACGCCCTGCGCACCAACGACACCCGGCTGATCGCCGCGGCCGTCGGCCCGTACGCCGCCACCCACCTCGACGCGCACAACTGGCGCCACGCGGTCCTCAAATGCCTCTTCAGCGGCGTCCCCGTGGACGCCGTGGCCCGGCTGGGCCGCCGATCCCGTGGCGACGCCGAACTCGCCCGCATGCTGGGCGACTTCGCCGCCGAACGCATCGCGGCCGGCCGTGACGTCCCCGCCGGAATCACCCGCGTTCTCGGCCTCACCACTCCCGGCCCCCAGCTCCCCGGCCCCACCGCCCCCACGCAGGAGTCCTGATGCGCATCTTCGACCCCCACATCCACATGACCTCCCGCACCACGGACGACTACCGGGCGATGTACGACGCGGGCGTCCGCGCCCTCGTGGAGCCCTCCTTCTGGCTCGGCCAGCCCCGCACCTCGCCCGCCAGCTTCCTCGACTACTTCGACGCCCTGCTCGGCTGGGAGCCCTTTCGCGCGGCCCAGTACGGCATCGCCCACCACTGCACGCTCGCCCTCAACCCCAAGGAGGCGAACGACCCCCGCTGCACCCCCGTCCTGGACGCCCTGCCCCGCTACCTCGTCAAGGACTCGGTCGTCGCCGTCGGCGAGATCGGCTACGACTCCATGACCCCCGCCGAGGACACCGCCCTCGCCGCCCAGCTCCAGCTCGCCGCCGACCACGACCTGCCCGCCCTCGTGCACACACCGCACCGCGACAAGCTCGCGGGGCTGCACCGCACCCTCGACGTCATCCGCGAGTCCCGCCTCCCTGCGGAACGGGTCCTGCTCGACCACCTCAACGAGACGACCGTCAAGGACGCCCTGAACAGCGGCTGCTGGGCCGGCTTCTCCATCTATCCCGACACCAAGATGGACGAGGACCGCATGATCGCGATCCTCCGGTCCCACGGCACCGGGAGGATCCTCGTCAACTCGGCCGCCGACTGGGGGAGGAGCGACCCCCTCAAGACACGCAAGGTGGGCGACGCGATGCTCGCCGCCGGGTTCGGCGAGGACGACGTCGACCAGGTGCTCTGGCGCAACCCCGTCGCCTTCTACGGGCAGAGCGGCCGCCTCCGGCTCGACACCGCCGCGCCGCCGGCCCTCCACGAGGGCAACTCCATCCTGCGCGGCGGGGAGTGAGGCGATGCGCTTCCGCCATCCCGACGGCTCCACCGTCCACCTCTCGTACTGCACCAACGTCCACCCCGCCGAAACCCTCGACGGCGTGCGCGCCCAGCTGCGCGACCACTGCGAACCGGTCCGGCGCCGACTCGGCCGAGACCGCCTCGGCATCGGCCTCTGGCTCGCCCGGGACGCCGCCCGCGCCCTGACCGACGACCCGTCCGAACTGCGTTCCCTGCGCGCCGAACTCGACCGCCGAGGACTGGAGGTCGTCACCCTCAACGGCTTCCCGTACGAGGGCTTCGGCGCCGACGAGGTCAAGTACCGGGTGTACCGGCCCGACTGGACCGATCCCGAACGGCTCGCCCACACCACCGCCCTCGCCCGCCTCCTCGCCGGGCTCCTCCCGGACGACGTCACCGAGGGAACCATCTCCACCCTCCCCATCGCCTGGCGCACCCCCTTCGCGTCCGACGCCGAGGCCGCCGGTCTCGCACACACCGCCCTCACCACCCTCGGGGAACGCCTCGACGCCCTCGCCGAGCTGACCGGCAAGTCCATCCGCATCGGCCTCGAACCCGAACCGGGCTGCACGATCGAGACCACCGCCGACGCCCATACACCCCTCGCGGCCATCGGGCATCCACGCATCGGCATCTGCGTCGACACCTGCCACCTGGCCACCTCCTTCGAGGACCCCGACACCGCCCTCGACGCACTCCACACCGCGGGCATCCGTGTAGCCAAGGCCCAGCTCTCCGCCGCACTGCACGCCGAACATCCCCACCTCCCCGAGGTGCGCTCGGCGCTCGCGGCCTTCGCCGAACCCCGCTTCCTGCACCAGACCCGCACCCGCACCGCCACCGGAGCCCTGCACGGCACCGACGACCTCGACGAAGCCCTCACCGGCCCGGCCCTGCCCGACCGCACACCATGGCGCGCCCACTTCCACGTCCCCCTCCACGCACCGCCCACGCCCCCTCTCACCTCCACCCTTCCCGTGCTCCGCTCCGCACTGACCCGACTGGTCGGCGGCCCGCGCCCCCTCACCGCCCACCTGGAGGTCGAGACCTACACCTGGCAGGCGCTCCCGGCCGCCCTGCGCCCCCGATCCCGTGCCCGGCTCGCCGACGGCATCGCCGCCGAACTCACCCTCGCCCGCGACATCCTGTCCGACCTCGGCCTCAAGGAACTCCCATGACCTCGGCCGAGACTCCCCGCACCGCACCGCCCACCCCTCTCCTCGTCATCGACGTCGTCGGTCTCACCCCGCGCCTCCTCGATCACATGCCCCGCCTCAAGGCCCTGGGGGGCTCGGGCACCAGCGCCCCGCTCGGCACCGTGCTCCCCGCGGTCACCTGCGCCGCCCAGTCCACCTTCCTCACCGGAACCAGTCCCGCCGAGCACGGCATCGTCGCCAACGGCTGGTACTTCCGCGAACTCGGCGACATCCTGCTCTGGCGTCAGCACAACGGGCTGGTCGCCGGGGACAAGCTCTGGGACGCCGCCCGCCGCGCCCACCCCGGCTACACCGTCGCCAACATCTGCTGGTGGTACGCGATGGGCGCCGACACCGACATCACCGTCACTCCCCGCCCCGTCTATTACGCGGACGGCCGCAAGGAACCCGACTGCTACACCCGGCCACCCTCCCTGCACGACGAACTCACGGACAGATTCGGCACGTTCCCCCTCTTCCACTTCTGGGGCCCCGGTGCGGACCTCGTCTCCTCCCGGTGGATCATCGACGTGACCCGGTACGTCCTCGACACCCACCGACCCGACCTGGCGCTCTGCTACCTCCCGCATCTCGACTACGACCTCCAGCGTCACGGCCCGGACGATCCCCGCGCCCATCTGGCCGCGGCCGAACTCGACCGGGCCATGGCGCCACTCCTGGACGACGCGCGACGCGAGGGCCGCACCGTCGTCGTCCTCTCCGAGTACGGCATCACCCGCGTCGACCGGCCCGTCGACATCAACCGGGCCCTGCGCCGCGCGGGACTCCTGGAGGTCCACGCCCAGGACGGCATGGAATACCTGGACCCGATGGCCTCGCGCGCCTTCGCCGTGGCCGACCACCAGATCGCACACGTCTATGTGCGCCGCCCCGAAGACCTCACGGCGACCCGCGAAGCCCTCCAGGACCTCCCGGGCGTCGAGCGGCTCCTCGACGACGAGGGCAAGAAGGCCAACGGCCTGGACCATCCCCGTTCCGGGGAACTGGTCGCCGTCGCGGACCCGGACGCCTGGTTCACGTACTACTACTGGCTCGACGACGCCCGCGCGCCCGACTTCGCGCAACTCGTCGAGATCCATCGCAAACCCGGCTACGACCCCGTCGAACTCTTCCTCGACCCCCAGGACCCGTACGTCCGCATCAGAGCCGCGACCGCCGTCGCCCGCAAGAAAGTCGGCATGCGCTACCGCATGGCGGTCGTACCCCTGGACCCTTCGCCTATTCGAGGCAGCCACGGCCGCCTTCCCATGAGCGACGAAGAAGGACCGCTCATCCTGTGCTCCACCCCCCACGCGTTCACCGGACCCGTCCGGGCCACCGAAGTGAAGTCCCTGCTCCTCGAACTTGCCGGACTGCACTGACAACGCCCCGTCCCGCGAAGGAGTTCCCGCATGAGCCGCCGTACCCCCGCCGATCCCGAACTCGCCCGCAGACTCGGCAGACGTTCCGTGCTCGGCGTCGCCGCCGGAGCCACCGCCGCCGCACTGCTCGGCGCCGCCGCTCCGGGCGCCGCCGCCCTCGACAAACCCCACGGCGATCCGCTGATGCCGCCCGGCCGCCTCGGGATCCAGCTCTACACGCTCCGCGACAAGGTCGCGACCCTCGGTTTCGCCAAGGTCTTCGCCGAACTGGCGGCGTACGGCTACGACGAGGTCGAGTACGCCGGCTACACCCAGGGTTCGGCCGGCGCCATCACCCTCGCGCAATTGAGGAGGCTCGCCCACGACCACGGGCTGCGCGGCATAGGCAGCCACGTCGGCTACCACGACGACAACAACCCGAACGCCTACACCTTCGCGCAGAACCTCACCAAGGTTCTCGACGACGCCCAGGCCCTCGGCCTCACCCACATAGGCACCGCCTCCGGCCCCTTCCGCTACGGAACGACGGTCGACGCCTGGAAGCGCGCCGCCGAGGACTTCAACACCTACGGGGCGGCGGCCAGAGCGCGCGGAATGAAGTTCTACCAGCACAACCACGCCGAGGAGTTCTCCTTCGCCGCCGACCGGCCGGACGTCCGCCTTTACGACGTCCTGCTCGCCGAGACCGACCCCGGCCTGGTCTTCCTGGAAATGGACATCTACTGGGCCCACGTCGGCCGGTTCCGGTTCGGCAAGCGGCCGGACGGCACTCCCGCTCCCTTCGATCCGCTGAGCTACGTACTGAAGCACCCCGACCGCTACCCGCTCTTCCACGTGAAGGACGGCGAGCGCGACGAGACGGCCCGCGACGGCTACCGCATGGTCGACGTCGGTGACGGCGACATCGACTACAAGCGGTTCCTGGACACCGTCACCAGGACCCTTCCCCAAGCTCTCGGCTCCGCTCGAGCAGGGGAGACCCCGTCCGGCCGCCGCGACCACCACTGGCAGGTGGAGCACGACCAGCCGCTCATCGACTCCTTCACCACGGCCCGCCGCTCGGCCGCCTACCTTCACTCCCTGCGCCGAAAGGGCTGCTGACCGCTGCGCGTGCCGGGGCCTCCCCTCGCCCGATGCCGAGGGAGGAGCCCCGGCGCCGACGGACCGGCGCATCCCCGCACATGTCACCGTGCGCATGCGCACGGATGCGGTGCGTCCGATCGGTGGCGCGATGGCGCACACAAGGGCCCCAGGAAGCCATCGCACGGCACTGACCACCGGAAACGCGGGTGAGAGGCACCCTGAACCCCTGGTATTGTTTTCCATGTCGCCGCGGGAAACCGGGGCCGACCACCTGGTCCGGGTGGCGGAATGGCAGACGCGCTAGCTTGAGGTGCTAGTGCCCTTTATCGGGCGTGGGGGTTCAAGTCCCCCCTCGGACACCATCAGGGTCAACAGACCAAATGAAGCTGCTCAAAGCGACAGAATATCGCTTTGAGCAGCTTTGTTGTTGTTCTCTGTATGCGCTGATGCAGACGGTGCGGATCCGGGTGAACCCTCGACAGTGCCGTCGGCCCCTCTCGCCCGACCCATCCCCCTCGTGCTCGGGTGCGCTCGCGCGTAGGCCGGTGCGCGCCACGATGTCGGCACCTCAAGACGGATCCGTATTCTGTGCCCCTGTGGCGGGCTCGGTCGATGCGAGGCCATCCAGTCCGTGGCCGCGCCCGACGGAGATCTGTTTGGATGAGGCAACGCACCATCAGTAACGCCCGGTGGCGGTCGCTTTGGCTTGAGCGTGACGTAGCGTTGCCCCTTTGGTGGTGTTCGGAAGAGCACCGCAAGGCATCGTTGTGCCCTCAGTCTTGGGGCACCGAGGGGTATTGGGATGAAGCTCTGCTTCCTCGTCGAAGAGCTGTACCGGCATGACAGCATGCCGCTTGACGTGGTCCGACAACTGACGTCGTGGGGACACCAGGTGGACGTGGTGCACCCCGGCGGCTCACTCCTGCGGATCTCGGAAGAGGTGCGGGCGGGGACCCATGACGCCTGGGTGCTCAAGACCGTGTCCGGCGGCCCCGGGCTCACCCTGCTGGAGGCCGCGGCGGCTGTGGGTCTGACCACGGTGAACGATGCGCGGTCGATCCGCGCAGTGCGCGACAAGGTCCTCACATCGGTCATCGCGCGACAGCACGGGCTACCGGTTCCGGTGACCTATTCGGCACCGAGGGCCGCGCTGTTCGCAACTGTTCCCGAGGAGCTCTTCCCCCTGGTGGTCAAGCCCGCCGACGGGAGCTCGGGGCGCGGGGTGCGGCTCGTGTCGGACCCCGGGCGGCTGGCGGAGACGGAGCAGGCGGGGGAGGGCCAACTCATCGCGCAGCCCTACGTGTCCAACTCCGGCTCCGACCTGAAGGTCTACTGTCTGGCGGGCGAATTCCACGCGACCCTGCGCCGCTCACCGCTCCACCCGGACGGGCCGCTCGACGAGGGAGCCGTTCCTCTGCCCGCCGAGGTGGCCGCAGTGGCGGCGAAGGTGGGAGCGGTCTTCGGCCTCGATCTGTACGGCGTCGACGTGGTGCTCGGCCCCGACGGCCCTGTGATCGTCGACATCAACGACTTCCCGAGCTTCCGCCAGGTACCCGACGCCGTGTCCCGGTTGGCCGGAGCCGTCCTCGACCTGGCCAGGACGGGCGGCGCCACCAGGACGGGCGTGCTCGCCCCTGCTCCACACATTCCCGCGCAGCCGCGGATCCCCCATGGACTGCCTCATCCGCACCCCGTCCCCGGCCCCGAAGCGGACATGCTGGCAGCCGTACCGGGAGCCGCGCAGATATGAGGGTGTGTCTGCTGACCGACAAGCCGGATCATCCGCTGCTCGCCGCAGCCTCTTCCGCACTGATCGAGGCGGGGCACCGGGTGACGTTCCTGAACCCGGACACCGGTACCGGATCCCCGTCGGAACTGGTGACCCCGGACGAACTCGCCGACGTCTACCTCCTCAAGGCCCATACCCCCCGGGCACTCGTGCTGGCTCGATTCCTCGAGGCACACGGCGCCCGGGTGGTGAACTCCGCCGCCGCGACGGAGCTGTGCCAGGACAGGACCCGGACCGCCGCCGTGGCCGAAGGCGCCGGCCTGCCGATGCCCAGGACGAGGACCCTGGACGCGCTGTCCGAAGCCCTCCACGGAGCGCAGCGACCGGAGAGCGGCTATCCGCTCATGGTCAAGAGCCGCCACAGCCGGCGCGCGGACCTCGTCGCCCGCGTGGACGGGCCGGCCGAACTCCGGGACCTTGCCGCCACGTGGCCCAACGAGCCTGTCGTCCTACAGGAGTTCGTCGCGAACAGCGGCTGGGACCACAAGCTTTGGGTGATCGCGGGCGAGGTGTTCGCGGGGGTGCGCCGCGCACCCGTGGGCGCCCCGCCGGACGGTGCGCAGTCCGCGCCACTGGTCCGCGACCTGCCGCAGTCCTGGACCCGACTCGCCCTCCACACGGGAGAGGTCTTCGGCCTGGATGTCTACGGTGTCGACGTGCTGGACCGCGAGGGAGCGCCCGTCGTCGTCGACATCAATGCCTTCCCGGGCATCCGCGGACCGAAGGGCGCCCCTGCGGCGCTGGCAGCCCTGGCGCTGCGACGCCCCCGGCCCGGCCCTCCCGCCTACGAGGTCTGACACGCCCCGGCCTCCACCAGGAACTTGCTGGGGGTGCCCGACCACGACACATGCAGCCCGTCCCGGGCCCGCGTGCACGCGACGAACAGCAGGCAGCGTTCCGCCAGCAGGTCCGACTCGTGCTGGAGCCGGTCGATGTCGGCCGGGGTCACCGCACGCGGGTACGGCAGTGCACCGTCGTTCACGCCGATGACCGCGACGCACCGGAACTCCAGCCCCTTGAAGGAGTGCATCGTGCCGACCTGTACGGCGTCCGCGTCGGAAGCCGCGTCGCCCCGCAGGCGTGTGACAGGGACGCCCGCGGCCTTGAGCCGCTGCACCGCCTTGTCGCAGCTCTTGTTGAACCGGGCGCTTACCCCGATCTCACCCGGGGCGATCCCACTGTCGAGCCAACCACGGACGCGCGCGACGAGCGCGTCCAGTTCGGCTTCTTCCGAGTCCGCCCCGTACGCCTCGGGTCCCTTGCCGTGCAGGGCCGAGCGATAGCCCAACAGGGTCTCGTTCGCGGAGTCGTCGGCCAACTGCTCGAAGGGCCGGCCGACGAGCAGCGCGGTGGACCAGGAGAGGATCTCGTGTGTGGAACGGTAGTTCTTGCGCATCTTCGTCGACCGGCCAGCCACCTTGATCCCGACGGCCTTCAGCGACACCTTCGAGTCGTAAATGCGCTGATGGGGGTCGCCCGCGATGAACAGGTCGTCGGGACGGGCCGGAGCAGCCGCACGCAACAGCCGCCACTGCGCCGGGTGCAGGTCCTGCGCCTCGTCGATGACCACATGCCGGTAACGCGGGCCATCGGTCTCCAGCAGATCCGCGGCCTCCGCACACGTGCCGAGGTAGGTGCGGAGCCCGTCGGCGGTGAGCCGATGGGTGAACTCCTCGATCGTGCGCCACACCAGCGCGCGGGCCGACGTGGGCAGCCCGCTGCCGCGGCCGCGCCGCTCACAGCCCTCGTACTCCTTCAGGCTCCGCAGATTCTGCGCGAGGACGACGTGCTTGTACTCCTGCCCGAGAAACTGCGTCGTGCCGGTGAACCCGGTGATCTTCGCGGCCTGTGCCCACCGCGTCTCCTCCTCGCCGCCCCGGAGCGGCCGCCGCGAGGTGGACACGACGCGGCCCGCGAACGCGTCGACGGTCATGATGTCCACCCGGTCCCGCAGCGCTTCGTCCTCCACCAGAGTGGCGAGCCCGGTCCGAAGCGCGCCCACCAGGGCGTTGGTGTATGTGGTCACCAGAATGCGGTCGCCGTCACGCAGATACCTCAGCAGATGGCGCACCCGGTGCAGCGCGACCACGGTCTTTCCGGTCCCGGGACCGCCGGTGACCTGTGCCGGCCCGGAGTACGAGGCCCGGTAGGCGACCTTGTGCTGGGAGGGATGCAGAAAGACCCGCCAGGCCGCGAACGGCTTGTCGAGGATGTCGCGCAGCTCCTCGGACGCGGTGACGAGCGCGATCCGGGTCCTGGTGCGGTGGATGGCGGTCGCGAAGTCGCCGGTGTCCACGGGCGTGGTGTCGGCGGGTGCGGCGGAGAGACTGACGGACACCACGTCCCGCCACACCTCCTCCACGGTGAAGCCCGCGGCGAGGTATTCGAGGACTTCACGCTGATCCTGCGGGAAGTACGGCGCGAAGACCTCCAGCTGTTCGAGGTCGGTGAGGGCGCGGGCCTGGCGCAGGGTGGTTTCGTCGATGCCGAGCGCCGTCAGGTCCCCGTCGGACACCTTCGCGAACAGCCGCCGTTCGGGAGCGGGTGCGATGCGCTCATAGGCGGGGGTCAGCTCGTCGAGCACCGCGATGTCGCGGACCTCGACGGCCCGGGTGACCGCGTTGATGCTGGCCTTTTGCTTGACGGCCCAGTCGATCGCCTTGTCGTGCGGCATCACGCGCAGCAGTACGTAGGTGTCGCCGCCGTCGGGTGCGAGGACGACACCCCGCGTCCCCTGGTCGATCCGGATGGTCCGGATATGAGGATCACGGGCGCGCTTCAAGCTCTCCAGCTTCAGCCCGGGATCCTTGAACAACTGGTCCAGGGTGAGGCGTTCGAACTTCTCCCAGGCGTCGAACACCCCCTGCTTCACACTGCCCTGGAGCTTGCCGAGCTGGGCGCAGAAACCGATGTCGAACGCGAGGTGGGGCATGAGACTGACTCTCCGGGAAGCGGACGGGGCGGGGGAGACGGGGGTCAGGTGGCCGGACCGTCGAGATCGAGGCCGATCAGAGCCAGCGCCTCGCCGACCTCTTCGGTCATCTCGTCGCCGGGCCCGAAGACCAGACACAGGTCGTCGTGCAGGGGCCGAAGCATCCGATGGGCCTCGACCGCCTGCCCCTGGGCGAGCAGCAGCATCCCGATGTCGCGGCGCAGCTCGACGGCTTCCTCGCTGAGATCGCCGTCGACGGTCCGCACGACATCGAGAAGGGCACGCAGCGCGGTGAGCGCGTCGGTGACCTGGCCGAGCTCGGCGCGGCAGCGCGCGGCCTGGGCGCGGCAGGCGCGTGCCGGCTCGCCGGTGGGGCCGTCGGTGCGCGCGTACGCGTCCGCCAGCGCATCGAACTCGGGCAGAGCGGCCCGGTAGTCGCCGCCGAGCAGTTGGATCGCGGCCCGGCGGGTCCGCAGCTCCAGGACCTTCCGGCTCTCCGCGCCGAGCGCGCGGGCGGCCGGTTCGATGATCTCTCCCAGCACCTCGGCGGCTTGCGCGAACCGCTCCTCGTCCAGGAGCGCGTCGGAGTGCGCGTACGCCTCGTCGATCTCCGCACGCAACTGCGCGGGTACGGGTACGGGTGCGGCCTGTCCGCCAGCCGGATCGGCGACCACCGGCACGGACCTGCCCGTACCCGCGCGGGCGCGGGGCGCGTACGGGTTGCGGAAGGCCCCGGTCGGGTCCGGCACCCCCGTCGGCCCGGCTTCGCCGGGCCCGGGTGTCCGGCCGGGCGGCGGCAGGAACGGCCGCAGCCGTTCATACACCCCCTGCACATCGGCGGGCCGTGCCTCGGGCGCCTTGAGCAGCAGATGCAGGACGAGATCCTCCAGCTCCTGCGGCACCTCGGGACGCAGTACCCGTAGCGGGACGGGGGCGGCATTCACGTGCTGGTGCATCACCATGTACTCGCTGTCCGCCGTGAACAACAGGCGTCCGCAGAGCAGTTCGTGCAGCACACAGCCGAGCGCGTACAGGTCGGTCTGCGGGGTGGTCCGCCCGCCGCGCACCTGCTCGGGCGCCATGTACTGGTAGGTGCCGATCGGGGTGCCGGTCGCGGTCAGCTTGGTGACATCGGTCCGCAGGATCGCCGCGATCCCGAAGTCGAGGACCTTCACCGTTCCGTCGCGGGCGACCAGGACGTTGCCGGGCTTGAGGTCGCGGTGGATCACCGGCACCTCGTGCGCGTACGAAAGCACGGTGGCGACCTGCGCCGCCACCGCCACCGCCCAACTGACCGGAAGCAGCCGCTCCGGGTGGATGTACGCGGACAGCGACACCCCGTCCACCAGCTCCATGACGAGGAACAGCCGCTCGTACGTGTCGTCGAGCACCGCGTCGTACACCTGGGGCACGCCGGGGTGCTGGATCCGTGCGGTGATGCGGGCCTCACGGCGGAAACGCTTGGCGAACTCCTCCGCCAGCTGCGGCGAGCCGCCGACGGCCTGCTGCCGGATCAGCTTCACGGCGACGGGCCGGTCGAGCACGGCGTCGTAGCCGCGCCACACGTCTCCCATGCCGCCGTTGTCGAGCGGCTCCAGAAGCTCGTACCGGCCCGCGATCGGCTGCTGCTGCGGCACATTGCCCCCGTGTGTGCGTGTGCTGGCCGGTGAGCGCTGCTGGACCGGCTCTCGGTGCGGTGGAGGGCAAGTGTCCCCGGTGGGGTGATCTTCAGTCCAGCGGCGGGGGCACGGAGTCGCTCGGGGCGCCTCTTTCCGGTCACGACGGTTGCGTTCCGTCCGCAAGAAGCTGGGGCGCAACTGCCCGGGGCGGACCCGGTGGCAGTCTGTGATGCTCGCGACGGCCTGCTGAGCGCGGCGACGATCAGCGTCAGGGTATCGTGCGCGTCGCGGCATCGATATGTGGAAGGTCCGAGCATTTCAACCTCCATCCGCCTCTAAACTGGGCCCAGTTGTTCAAAGTAGCCTCGGGGGCGAACAGAGTGACCACTGCGCTAGGCACGAGCACCATTACGCTTGCTCTCGTCGCCGGGTATGCCGGTTCGGGCAAGTCTGAGGCCGGCAAACTGCTGGCGGCGGCGACCGGGTGGGCCATGCTGGACAAGGACACCATCAGCCGTCCGATGACCGAGCGGCTGCTGCAGGCGCTGGGCGGTGACCCGGACGACCGCCACAGCCCCACCTACCTGGAACACGCCAGGCCGCTGGAGTACGCATGCCTGATGAAGGCCGTCTGGGAGAACCTTGAGTGCGGTACGTCGGTGGTCGCTGTCGCGCCCTTCCTGGCCGAAGCCTCCGATGCACAGTGGACATCGCGTGTGGCACGCCGTTGCGGCAGGACGGGGTCACGCTTCGAAACGTTGTGGGTGGACAGCGACCTGGAGTCGATGCGTGACCGGCTGATCTCCCGGAATGCCTCACGCGATACATGGAAGCTGATGCACTGGCCGACGTACACGAGCGGCATCGACGTGGGCCTGAGGCCGGTGACATCCCACCACGTGATCGACAACCGCATCGGCGCCTCACGTCCTTTGGCAGAGCAGGTCGAAACCATCGCGCAACGGCTTGTGGGGGACTCGTGAGCGCAGTCGTCCTGTACGGGCCGCCCACTGCCGGCAAGGACACGGTGACGGCAGCGCTCTGCTCCGCCGACCCACGGTTCAAGTTGGTCGCCAAGCTCAAGCGCGGCACCGGCCGGTCGGACGGATACCGGTTTGTCACCGCCGACGAACTCGAAGATCTGCGCCGCCGCGGCAGAATCGTCGTGGAGACCCCCCGCTACGGGAACGTCTACGCCGTCGACCGCCTTTCCCTCACCCAGCCGCAAGAGCAGGGCCTGGTTCCGGTCACGCACATCGGCAACGTCACCGACATGCGCACCTTGCTGGACCGGACTCGGGCGACCGCGTGGCTGCGCGTCCTCCTCTGGGTGCCGAGGAACGTGTGCAAGGAACGGTCCGGCGAGCGGGGAGACACCGACACGCCGAAGCGGCTCGCCGCCTGGGACGAGACAGCGCAGGACGTACTCGGCTCCGATGTACGTGATCTGTTCGATCTGGTGGTGCGCACGGACCGTACAGACCCGGCGACGGCGGCCGAGCAGATCGCTCATGCGCTCGTCGAGGCACCGGACGTTGTCAGCAGGGAAGACCTGCTCGCGGCTCTTGGACTCGATCCCGGCGGACACGGCTCCGACCAGAGCGCGAGTGCACGCCGGGGTTGAGTACGTTGGCGCACACGCACGGCGACATCAACGGCAACAAGCAGCAGGGGGACGCCGGTGGGAGTGGTCCGGACACTTGAGGACCTGGCAAGAATTGGCCGCCAGCGCACGGTCAGCGACCGCAGTGTGCATCTGCGCCAGGACGAGGTCACCGCCGATCTCCTGCTTGACACTGTCTCTGCGGACCGGGTCTCGCTCGACCGTGTCAGTATCGACGGGGCGCTGACCGTGCGGTCCTGCCACATCAACGAACTGGTCGTCGACCACGTGGAAGCGGACGCGCTCCTGGTGGTCAATTCCCGGATCGGCCGCCTGACGATCCGTAACGCATCGATGGGCTGCGAGGTCACGATCGTCGACACCTCGCTGGACTTCCTCGCCCTGCACTCATGCGCCGCCGCCCGGCTGGAGCGCCTTCGAGTGGAGGAGCTCGTACAGATCAACGCCCTGCGTGGGTCGGTCCAGATCAGTAACACGCGCGTGTCCTCGCTTGTGGTTCGCAGCCAGGCCACAGGCGGCCGCCTGGGACGGCCGCGCTTGCTGGTCCGGGGGCTGCGCGCCCGTGAGGACATCACGTTCGATGACCTCTGGCTGTCCACACTCGATCTCGACGAGGTCGAGACACCCGAACTCACCCTGCAGCGCGTGCGACTGGACGAACCGCTGCGAGCGAACGGGCTGCGGTGCAGCGAGACGGTGCGGGTGAACGGACTGGTAATTCCCTCCGGGGACAGCACGATCAGCAACAGCACGGTCCGAGGGCCCGTGGAGGTACGCAACCTTGGTCTGTGCGAGAGCGTGCGCAGCGAGCAGAACGATCCGACCGCCCGTCTCGCCTTTCACAACACTGATGTGATGTCTCTGAGATCGGAGTCCGAGGATTCCTCGGTGATCAGCCTGTACAGCTCCTCGGTGACGGGCACACTCGGTCTTCCGTCCGGCAGCTCCCGGTACAACCTCGACGAATCCTCCAGCGTCGGCGACATGGAGCTCGCCGGTCAGGTCTTCCGTAACGGCCGCCAGATCACCTTATTTCTGGAGCGTTCTTTCACCGAAGTGACTGCCGTGGCGCTGGAGTCCGTACGGTCCGCGCTGGTCAGAAGGAACCGGAACAGGGAGGTCGACGAGCTCTACTACCTGGCGCGGCAGCGCGAGGCGACCGCTCTGCCGCCTCTGCGGCGTGCCATCGGGCGGGGCATCCTCGGAGGCATCCTCGGCTGGGGAGTGCGTGCGCGGAACCCGGTGCGTGTACTGGCGGTGGGGGTCTTTCTGACGGGTTTCGTGCTTCATCTGGCGGGCGCGGTGCGCGAACCGGGCCGGGGGCTGTTGGATGTGACCGTTGCGGGAAGGTCCTTCGTCCTCGCCGTCGCGCTGTGGCTGAATGTCGGTACCGGCATGCCATCGGAGCTCAAGACGGCCGGATGGTCTGCACTGGCGGTTTCGTTCACGGCCGCGGGAATGCTGTTCACCACACTCATCGTAGGCATCGTCATCCGCAAGTTGGTGCGGTGAGCGTCCGTTGGCGACAGGCTGGCACAGTGTCGTCCATGGAAGAGCGTGAAGAGGTCGAAGAGCGGGTGACGGCCGCACCGGCTGTCACGTACGGACTGAGAGGCAAGTCGTTCCTGGTGACTGGCGGCAGCAGGGGGCTGGGGTACGCGGTCACCCGCTGCCTTGCAGCCGAGGGGGCAGCCATCGCGATGTGCGGCCGCGATGCCGACACCCTTGCCCGGGCCTCGTGCGAACTGCGGAGGGATTTCGACGCCCAAGTCTTCACGGAAGCTGTGGACATCCTGGCCCCGGACGAACTGGAAGACTTCACGCGGCAGGCCGGACGCGAACTCGGTGGCCTCGACGGCCTGGTCGCCAACATAGGCGGCAAGCGTGGCGGCGGACTCCTCGACTCGACCCGCGAGGACTGGCAGGCGACCTGGGAGCTGAACGGCGGTCACGCCGTGCGTACCGTACGAGCGGCGCTGGACAGCCTGCGTCCCGGGAGCTCGGTGGTGATTGTCGCCTCCATCTCCGGCTGGAAGCCCCGCTTCCCTGCCCAGTACGGGGCGGCCAAGGCGTCCGAGATCTACCTGGCCGGTGCCCTGTGTCAGGAACTCGCCCCCCACGGGGTCCGGGTCAACACGGTCAGCCCCGGCTCGATCCTCCTTCCGGGCAAGAGCTGGGACCGCCTGCGTCGGCGTGACCCGGCGACGTACAAGGCCTACGCGGAACGCAACCCCAACGGACGTCTGCTGAACGCCGATGAGGTCGCCCGGGTCATTGCCTTCCTCCTCTCGCCGGCCTCGGCAGCTGTGAATGGTGCCCACATCCCGGTCGACGGGGGCCAGCCGCAGGCGGGGCTCGGGAGGGTTTAGCCAAGTGAAACGGTCGGCTGCGCGCTGGGCCTACGGCATTCCTACTTCCAGCACCGCCCAGACCGTCTTGCCCGGTCCGTCGGCACAGGGGTACCAGCCCCAGCGGTCCGTGAGGGCGGCGACGAGGAGCAGACCGCGGCCGTCTTCCTGGTCGTCCGATGCCGGTTCGGCGAGGGTGGGGAGGCGTTCGCCTCGGGTGTCGGTGACCTCCACGCGAATTGCCGTGCCCTCGGCGGAGAGGCGCAGCCGGAAGTCGCGGCCGGGCACGAGGCCGTGATGTACGGCGTTGGCGCTCAGCTCGGCGACGACCAGCGTCACCGTGTCGTGCGTGTCGCTGCCGTACGGGACGCCCCACGCGTCGAGCCGCTCGCCGGCCAGGCGCCGGGCGAGACGGGCGCCGCGCGGCGTGGAGCTGAACCGCATCGTGAAGTGGTGGCAGGGGAAAGGGGGTTGGTTGGTGCGAAGGGGGCGCACGGGGAGTGGTGGATTGCTGGTCATGGCTCCACGTTGCCGCTTGGTGGCGTAGCGTGACCAGGGGTGACGCGCCGTCGCGGGCTGGCTGTACGTGGCGTGCGTCCGGCTTGTACGTACGTGGGACAGGCGGTGGCGATGACGCAGGGCGAGACGGGTGCGGGTACGGGGACGGATGGCAGCTCCGAGCCCGGGAAGCGGCCGGAGGATGAGCCGCGGTCCGGGGTGTTGATCGCGTTCGGGCAGCAGCTGAAGCTGTTGCGTCTGCGGGCGGGGCTGGACCGGACGGAGTTTGGGAACCGGGTGGGGTACGCGGCACAGTCCATCGCGTCGTTCGAGCAGGGACGGCGCATTCCCCAGCCCGAGCTCATCGACAAGGCGGACGCGGTGTTGGGCGCTGGGGGCTTGTTGATCGCGTTGAAGAAGGAGGTTGAGCGGGCGCAGTATCCGCTGTTCTTCCGGGACGCAGCACAGTTGGAGAGGAAGGCCGTGGAGCTGTGCGCGTACGACACGCACATGGTCAAGGGCCTGTTGCAGACGGAGGAGTACATGCGTGCGGTGCTCGCCATGCGTCGCCCGCTGCTGGACGAGGAAACCATTGAACTGCGAGTGGCTGCACGCCTGGCGCGGCAAGAGATCTTCAGCCGCTGGCCTGCTCCTCTCCTGAGCTTTGTGATGGAGGAGTCAGTTCTTCGAAGGCCGCTCGGAGGCAGGAACGTTCTACGAGGGCAGCTTGAACAACTCCTTTTACTTGGCCGGAACCGTAA
The DNA here is from genome assembly GCF_001905795.1 of Streptomyces sp. CB01580. Classification (GTDB taxonomy): domain Bacteria; phylum Actinomycetota; class Actinomycetes; order Streptomycetales; family Streptomycetaceae; genus Streptomyces. Next base: position 595,337 of record NZ_LIXJ01000001.1, on the reverse strand, counting down.
CGTAGAGATTCAAGTGATGCCCCTTGATCGAGTGGACAACGCGGGCGTGGACGGGCCGTACACCGTGATTACCTGCAAGGGTGGGGAACAGTTCGTGTACATGGAGGTTCAGGGACGCAGCAACCTGCTGACTGACCGGGACGAGACGCAGCTGGCCGCAGCACGCTATGGGATCATCCGGAGTCAGGCTCTCACTCCGCGAGAGACTCTGGGATTCATCGAGAAGTTGCTGGGAGACCTATGAACACCACCGACGCTCCTGTCATGCGGGAGCTGGCTTGGTTCAAGAGCAGCTACAGCGGGGCAGAGGGTGGTGACTGCGTAGAGGTTGCTGCCGTCGCCACGCATGTGCACATCCGTGACTCGAAGCAGGTCGGTGGTCCCACGCTGACCGTGCGACCCGAGGCGTGGGCAGGGCTGGTAGAGCTGGCTCGGGCCACCGGCTGAGGTCTCGACCACCAGGAGGGTCCCGCCGCGCGCCGCAGAGGCGTAACGGCGGGACCCTCCCGTGTGTGGCGGGACTACTCGTCCACGCCCTCCTCGCGGCGGATCATCCGCCACGCCGCCCGGCGCGCGCTGCGGTCGAGGCTGGACTTGAACCCCTTGTCGGGCCCGAAGTACTGCCGTCCCATGCCAGCGATCGTGTCGATGTGGTCGGCCATCTTGTCGGCGAAGACCTTGTCGAAGACCTTGCCGAAGTTGTCCTCGTCGTTGGCGACGGCTGCCAGCCGGACCTTCTTGTCGGCCGTGGCCTCGTTAAAAGGCTGGATGACGTCCTGCTCGGTGAAGTCGGTGCCGAACTTGGCGTTGAACTTCTCGATCAGCTCAGACAGCAGCGACTTCTCGGCCTCCGCGGCGCCACCCGCCCCCTCTCCGAACCCCTTGAGTTCTGCCGGGCCTTCGGAGGTGAGCGACTTGTCGTGCTCGCCGGTCTTCTCCACCCGTAGGTGGCTGAGGTCGATCTCGCCTATGTCGACGCCACCGTCGGCGCGACGCGGAAGCCGGTTGAGGAGGTAACGGCCGTAGAGGTGCAACCTTTCCAGCTCTGCGTCCCGGTAGGGCACGATCTGTGCGAGGAACCCGTACTTGCGCACGTAGTCGTTCAGATCGGCGCGGAAGTCCTCGGCGGTCTCGACATCGTCGTCCTCCTCGCTCTCAAGGAGGGGCGTGAACCTGGCGACGGCGGGGGACAGCAAGCGGTACAACTCGGCGTGCAGCTTCTCCCACTTGGCCTGCGAACCGGCCGCCTTCTCCTTCGCGGCGAAGTAGGCAGCGGCGAACTCGTCCATCTCCGCTTCGGAGATGATCGGCGCCGACATGACACGGCTCTGCGCGGTGTAGAGCAGGTTCGGGTCGGAGGGGAGCGTCGTCGCCTCCTCGAAGTATGGGCGGAAGGCGTCCTGTATGTCCTGGGCGTCGTTGGTGAAGTCCAGCACCGCGAGGTCGGCTTGCGACTTGCGATCCGCGGTGCGGTTGAGCCGGGAGAGTGTCTGCACGGCGGCGATGCCGGTCAGCGTCTTGTTGACGTACATGGTCGTCAGGAGCGGCTGGTCGAAGCCGGTCTGGTATTTCTCCGCGACCACCAGGATTTTGTACTCCTGCTGTCCGCGCCCACCGGCTGCAACGGCCTTGTCGTCGGCACGGGTGTACGCGAACGCCTTCGGCAGCGCGCTCTCGGCGATCCCGCCGTTCTCCTTGGGCTCGGTCGTCTCCTCGTCGTCGATGGTGAGCGAGCCGGAGAACGCGACCAGAACGCCGAGGTCCGGGTACTTGGTGTCGTACTTCCGGTCCTTGATGTAACTCTTGATCGCCCGTGCCATCTGTACGGCGGAGTGACGCGAGGCCGTCACCACCATGGACTTGGCACGCCCGCCGAGCCGGCCGCGGGAGTGCGCGAGGAAGTGCTCGACGATCACCGTGGCATGCTGCGAAACGGTGTGCTCGTGGGTCAGCGCGTACCGGGCGAGCAGGCTGTTGGCCTTGGAGGGGTCGACCTCACGCTCATCCGGGTTCTGGTTCACCAGCTTCCAGTACGTGTTGTACGTGACGTAGTTGCGCAGCGGGTCGAGGATGAAGCCTTCCTCGATGGCCTGGCGCATGGAGTACGTGTGGAAGGGACGATAGACGGCCTTGCCGTCCACGGTGTGTTCCGTGCCGAAGAGTTCGAGCGTCTTGGCCTTCGGGGTGGCGGTGAAGGCGAAGTAGGAGAGGTTCGCGGCCTGCGAGCGCTCTGTGGCCTTCTTCCGCAGCTTCTCGTCGACGGTGAGGGTGGTTGTTCCCTGATCCGCCGAGTCGGAGTCCAGCCCGAGAGCACGGAGGACGGCCCGCACGTCCGTGGCGGCGCCACCGGACTGCGAGGAGTGCGCCTCGTCCACGATGATCGCGAAGTTGGTGCCCTTGATCTCGGTCGGGTTGCGCACGATGTAGTCGATGAGCGCCGGGAACGAGTGCAGGGTGACCGTGACGATCTTGCCGGTGTCGCGTGACAGTGCGCGGGCCAGCTGCTCGCTCTTTGCTCCGTGCTTCTCGTCGATCTTCACGACCAGGCCCTCGGTCTGCGAGAAGCTACCGACGGTTTCACGGAGTTGGGCGTCCAGGTTGCGGCGGTCGGTGATGACGATGACCTTGTCGAAGACGGGCGCGCCCGGCTTGAGCCTGCCCTTCTCCACGGCTTCCGGGTCGAGTACGCGCGGATCGGTGTCCGCGTGCAGATCGCTGAGGCGGTGGGCGAGCCAACCGATGGTGTTGGACTTGCCGGAGCCGGCGGAGGCCATGACGAGATAGTTCTGGCCAACGCCGTAGGTCGCCGCGTGTGCGGTCAGCTTCTTCACGACGTCCCACTGGTGGAAGCGCGGGAAGATCGTCGACTTGGTGGTGCCACCGCCGGGCCTCTTGGTCTTCTGCTGGTGCACATAGCGCTGGAGCAGGTCGAGCCAGTTGTCGCGCGCCCAGACCTGTTCCCACAGGTAGGAGGTGGCGTAGGTGCCGTACGCGGTCGGGGCCGGGTTTCCAGCACCGCCAGGCAGGCCCGCACCGTTGGAGCCGGTGTTGAAGGGCAGGAACCGGGTGTTCTTGCCCCGGAGCTGCGTCGCCACGAAGACGAGATCCGGGTCCACCGCGAAGTTCGCGATGACGCGGCGGGTGAAGATCAGCTCGGTGGGGTCGCGGTCGTTGCGGTACTGCTCCTTGGCCTCCTCGGCGCCCTGCCGGGTGAGCGGGTTCTTCAACTCGGCGGTGGCGACCGGGATTCCGTTGAGGAACAGGGTCAGGTCGAGCCGGTTGTTCCAGTCGGCCTGCTTGGTCGCGTAGGCGAGTTCGCGTACGACGGTGAGGCGGTTGGCGCGGTAGCAGTCGAGGACGGAGTCATCGGCGACGAGGTTTGGCTTGAAGTAGGCCACGCGGAGGCGGACGCCACGGTCCTTGACGCCGTTGCGGAGGACGTTGAGCAGGCCGTCCTCGCTGATGGCCTTGTCCAGGCGCCGGGCGAAGCCGTGCTGGGCGTCGTTGACGTTGTTGCCGTAGATGGCGAGCAGTTCGTTCCACTCGTCAATCTGCGTTTCGCCGAGGAAGGTGAACAGCTCGTTGGTGTCCAGGCCGAGGTCGGCCTGGTAGTCCTCGGGCTGCGCCTCGCGCCAGCCGCGCTCGGTCATCGCGGCGACGATGGCGTCCCCGAAGGCGGACTCGTTGTGGATGGGGCTCACGGGTGGACTCCGTCCGTTACGTTGCGACCGCTGGCGGTGGAGACGTCGAACTGACCGGTTACGGCGGCGGTGATGAGGGCCTGGCGGCGTTCGGCGAGTAGCGCATGCTGTTTCTTGAGTAGCCTCTTAATGCCGCGGTCACGGGAACCAGCAGCATCGAGTTGCTCAACGATCGATCTCTGTACTGGGACATCCGGGAATGGGAAACGCTGGGGCCGCAACTGCTCGCGAGTGAGGTGAGTCATGGTGCTGGTGTTACCTTGGACGGCGAAAACTCGCATTCTTTCTGCAACTAGAAGGCAGTAGTAGAGCCAACGCGGCAAGTCATCCTCGCGTGCTCGGATTCGATGCAGAGCCTTCTGGTAGTACATCTCTGGGGTGCGGCCATCCCAAATAGCCGCCCGTCCAGGCCAACTCCCGCCTTCGCAAACCAGAACGTCCCCCTCTCTCAGACGGTACCTGGGCTGCTCGGAAGGTGGGAATTCCATGAACGCCAGCTCTTGAGTGTCGACGTCGTCCCATTGAACATTGGCTACTCGAAGATAGGGGCGAAGGTGATCCCCTGTGACTCGTTCCTGGTTCAGCATCTTTCCCAGCTCAACCTCGAACAGGTGTGACACGGAAGCAATTCGCCAGTCAGCAGGAACTGTGCCAAGCCATGCTAGACCGCTGGACTTGCGGCTGCCCGTTGCCCCCTTGCCGCGAACCGCATCGAATGCGCGTGTAAATGCGGCTTCGTCGAGAAGTTCTGTCTGCCGGTCGCGGCGCTTCTGGATCGCATCGATACGGGCGGTCTCGGCGTCGAGGAAGTCGGCGATGCGGCGCTGCTCCTCCACCCCTGGATACGCCCATGAAGCAGAGAAGAATGTGCCAGCGTCCAGGTTCTGGATTCCTGTGGTCTGCTTGATGGCGCTCTGTGTCAGGCCTTGGTCGTATGCTGCGGCGAAGACATAGGTCAAGAAGCGAGGGTCCACATCCCGCTCTGGAGAGATGCGGGCGCAGAAGTTGGAGCAGACCGCCTTGCCTGGCCCCTCGAACAGAACAGCCATGCCGACCGGTTGCTTTTCGCCTCCGCCAGATTTTTCAAGTACGAGGTCTCCGGGCTGTAGCCGGTGTTGTCGAAGTGATGACGCATCGACGCTCCTCAAAGGTGCCTGACTCATCTTCGCGCGCCGTTTGGTGCGATCGAAGTCAGCGGCGCGGATGCAGCGAACACCTTCATCAGTTTCCTTGGGCTCGACGCCCCACGTTCCGTTAGTAGCGGAAGCAATGAGGTTCTTGAGGCGACCCCGCGTCCACTGGGCAGGTGCCGCATGAATCCAGTGATCTACGTTGGTCATTCCGTAACCTCCCCGAGCAGCGCCTGAATCTCCGCCTCCAGAGCCTTCAGTTCTGCGTCGATCTCCGCCAACGGCCGGGGCGGCTCGTACACGTAGAAGTGCCGCGTGAACGCGATCTCGTAGCCCACCTTCGTCTTCGTGTGATCGATCCACGCATCCGGCACGTGCGGGTGCACCTCCCGCTTCAGGTATTCCTCCACGTCCTCACCCAGCGGCACGTTCTCGTTGTCCCGCAGCTCACTGTCCGGTTCCGACGCACCCTTGACGGTCTGGACTTCACCCTCTGGATCCCGAACCCCCATCGCATCCCGCAACGCCTTCGTGAACGGCGCACCGCTCGGGCCCTGCACGCCGGCCTCCGCCATCGCGTTCCGTACCGCCACCTGAGCCTCAGACTTGGTCGCCCACTTCGAGCCCAGCAGCGGGCTCAACGCATCCCCGAGCACCTGCGTCTCGGCCTCCGCCAGCTTCCGGAACAGCGTCTCTTCCTCCTCCGTCAGCTTCCGCCGGGCCTTCGCCTTGGCCGCCAGCTCCGGCTCGCGCGGCAGGAATCGTTCCTCCGCCCACTTCTGCACCGGCTTCGACGCGAGCAGCGCCGCCAGCGTCTCGTCCGTCAGCTCAAACCGCAGCTTCAACGGCCGCTCCACCGTGATCCGCTGGTAGCCGAACGCCGAGTTGTCGAAGACCTTCACCTTGCCGTGCAGCGGGTGTTCCGCGTCTTCCGCCGCTACCATCGCGTCCCCGTACAAGCGGGTGATGTCGGCGATGTGGTTGGGCTTGTTGCCGGTTCCGTCGCCGAGCTCCTTGCGCTTGTCGCCGAGCGACTTGCGCATCTTTACCCACTGGTCGCGCGCGTCCAGCAGCACGACCTTGCCCTTGTGCTGGGCGTCCTTGCGGTTGGTCAGGATCCAGAAATAGGTCGAGATACCGGTGTTGTAGAAGAGCTGGTCCGGCAACGCGACGATTGCCTCCAGCCAGTCGTTCTCCAGGATCCAGCGGCGGATCTCCGACTCACCCGACCCCGCCGCGCCCGTGAACAGCGGCGAACCGTTGAAGACGATGGCGATGCGTGAGCCGCCCCCGCCGTTCACGTCCACCGGCTTCATCTTCGAGATCATGTGCTGGAGGAAGAGGAGCGAGCCGTCGTTGATGCGGGGCAGGCCCGCGCCGAAGCGGCCGGAGTCGCCGAGGTTCTTGTGCTCGTACTCGACGTCCTCCTTGACCTTCTTCCACTCCACGCCGAACGGCGGGTTCGCAAGCAGGTAGTCGAACTTCTCCCGGGCGTGGCCGTCGTCGGAGAAGGAGTTGCCGGAGGCGATGTTCTCCGGGTCCTGCCCCTTGATCATCAGGTCGGACCGGCAGATCGCCCACGACTCCGGATTGAGCTCCTGGCCGTACACCTCCACCGTGGCGTCCGGGTTCAGGGCCTTGATGTGTTCCTCGGCCGCGCTGAGCATGCCGCCCGTACCGCAGGCCGGGTCCATGACCGTGCGCACGACACCCGGCAGGCTGAGTGCATCGCCGTCCGGCGCGATCAGCAGGTTGACCATCAGCTTGATGACTTCGCGCGGGGTGAAGTGCTCACCCGCAGTCTCGTTCGACTGCTCGGAGAAGCGACGGATCAGCTCCTCGAAGATGTAGCCCATGTTGTGATTGGGCACGACCTCGGGACGCAGATCCAGGTCGGTGAACTTGCCCATCACCTTGTAGAGCAGGTTCGCACCGTCGAGCTTTCTGACCTGCTGATTGAACTCGTACTTCTCCAGGACCTCGCGGGCGTTGTCCGAGAAGGAACCGACGTACCGCTGAAGGTTCGCCGCCGCGCCCTGCGGGTCGCCGACGATCTTCTTCAGGGTCAGGTCGCTCTTGTTGTAGAACGAGTGGCCCGATGCCCGCCGCAGGAAGTGATCCGTGTCGATCTCCTGGCCCTTGAAACGGGCGGCCGTCTCGGCGACCTTCTCGCGCGTCGGCTCCAGGACGCACTCCAGACGGCGCAGCACCGTGAACGGAAGGATGACCTTTCCGTAGTCCGACTGCTTGTAATCGCCGCGCAGAAGGTCGGCGACGGACCAGGCGTGGTTCGCCAGCTCCGTGTGCTTGCTGCTGTTCAAGGGATTCCCCGGTTTCCTTTCGGACCCGCCCACCCCAACCGGAGCGGGTTCGGACAAGTGTGATGTATGCGTGAAGGCCGTGGTGCCGTTCAGGCCGAATCAGACGGGGCGGAAGGTCCGATGCCGGTCGACGACGGGACCAGTCCGCCCCCCGTAAGCCCGCTCGCCAGCAGCCGTGCCGTCTGCTCGGCCAGCTCCGTCGCTCGCCGCGCTTCCGCCCGCAGTTCGTGGACGCGGCGGAACGCCTCCCCGTACCGGCGCTGCTCCTCCAGCGGCAGCAGCGGTACGCGCAGCCGGCCCGGACTGACGTGCAGGATCGTGCTGCCGGTCGACGCAGCGGCGAGGTTCTCCTCTGCGCCCAGGAAGCCCGCGAGGAACCACGGGTCGAGTCGTGCCGGGTCGGGGCGGAAGAGGTGGACCTGTCGGCCGAGGAGCGCTCCCTCGTCCGACTCGGCCGCCACCCGGACCGTCGGCCCGCTGCCGCCCGCGAGCGACCGGACGAGCACATCGCCCGCAGCGATCACCGGGGTGGAGTCCGTTCGCAGTCCGGACGGATCACCGGTCGGGCCTGTGCCGCGTGCGATGTCCTCGCCGGTCAGGACGGCGGTGGCGGTCGGTACGGAAGGCGTGCCCTGTGGTTCCTTGGGTTCCTTCGCGTCGGGGGCCGTGCGCAGCAGCGTGAGCGCGCCGCCCCGTGCCAGGTCGGACGCCGTCGCCGTACGCCACTCGCGTACCGCCGGGCCGGCCGCCTGCCAGTCGACGTGACCCCCTGCCCTGCCCAGCGAGTCCGCGGCGGCGACGAGGCGTCGGCGGCTGTCGTCCGTTTCCCGGGCGAGTTCCGCCGGTTCGATGTCGGTGCGGGGGACACGTACATGCCGGGCGGGGGAGAGGTCGATGAGGTCGCCGATGAGGTCGACCACCGGGACGGCGCGCGCGATGCCGGGTACGTCGGTGAACTCGTCCGGGGCGTCCGCGAAGGCTGCCCACGCGGTGAGCACCCGGTCCGTCAGGGCCGTCCAGGCCAGGGAAGCCCGGCCGCCGCCCCGGGTGCCCCCGCGAGAACCGGCCTCCGTCGTGCCCCTGGTCCGCACCGTGCCGGGCTCCTCGGACGCATCGACGAAGAGTACGGATCTGCGCTCCGGGCCGTTCGGCTCCGGCCGTTGCAGGACCCAGATCTGCAGCCCCACGTGCAGCGGGGCCGCTGCTCCGGCCGGCAGGGCGACGACCGCGCGCAGGGCTCCGCTGCGTACCAGTTCCATCCGTACGCGGCGGCCCGACGCACGGGAAGCGGTGGCGGGCGGAAGGATCAGGACGGCATGGCCGCCCGGTACGAGATGGGCGAGTGCGTGCTGGACCCAGGCCAGCTCGGACTCGGCACGCGCCGGTACGCCGTACGCCCAGCGCGGGTCGTAGGCCAGCTCGTCGTGGCCCCAGTCCCGGTCGCCGTAGGGCGGGTTGCACAGGACGGCGTCGACGGCGAGTCCGCCGAAGGCGTCGGTGCGGAGGCTGTCGCCGGTACGGACGGTCACCGTCGCGCCCGGGGCGGTCAGCATCAGGGCCACCGCGCTGCGCCGGGCCTGGACCGGCACGCTGTCCTGGCCGTACAACTCCGTCGCGCCCCGCCTGGCGGCCGCCGTGAGCAGCGTTCCGCTGCCGCAGGCCGGGTCGAGAACCCGGGACAGCGGCCTCGGTACCAGCCGGGCCACGAGATCCGCGAGCGGGGCGGGGGTTGGGTAGGTGCCGCTGGTGGCGCTGTCCTCCAGCTCCCGGTCCGCCAGCACGCCCAGTGCCGCTTCGCTGCCCTCGTCACGTACGCACCGGAGCAGAGCCCGCAGCGCCGGGGCGTCACCGGCCGAGAAGCGGGAGGTCTCCGCGCCGGGGACGGTTTTGGCGAGCACCGAGGCCGCACTGTTCGCACGGGCGGCGAGATCGGTGTCCGGCAACTCGGCCAGGGCCGTCAGCTCGTCCGGCGTGCGACGAGCGGCGGTGAGGACGAGGGGGAGGAGGTTCGCTGCCGCGCCACTGCCCTGCGGGTGCAGACGCAGCGAGGTGCGCAACTCCTCGAGTGGGGTGACCTCCGCAGTGTGCCCCCGGGCGTCCAGCCAGGCGCGCACGGCCGGCAGGTCGTACAGAGGGCTGCTCTCGGTGCCTCCCGAAGGGGCGGGGAAGTCGTCGTGACGGCGGCGCCAATTGCTGACAGTGGCGCGCGTGACCCCCGCGATGCGTGAGATCTCGGCGGCTGTCACCTGTGCGGATGGCTGCGGCATGGCGCGAGTCCTGAGCCTCTCGGTAGGGAGCTGTTAACAAACTACACCAGTCGTCAAATCTTGCAAGGTGTTTGACAGTGCTTTCACGATGGTGCTTATCTGGCGTTGCTTCCGGGTGGCGACCGCCATCCGAACGGCAAGCGATCCCTGCGGTCTGCCTGCCTGACGTCTCACCGATCCTTTGGGGGAACTGCCATGCGCCTCACCATGCCGACCGCCGTCGTCGAAGGGACCCAGCTCACCGTCATGCCGTTCCGTGCGGACGCCGTGATCGGGACCATGTCCGTACCGACGCTCGTCCAGCTCGTGCCCTCGCCCCGCCGCGAGGAGGACACGAAGGCGCTCAAGGCCGCGTCCGGCGCCGTGCGCCGCCACGCCGAACTGCGATCGCTCGTGCAGCGGTCGCTGAAGTCCACGCAGAAGGGGAAGAACGTCGGCTCGTACGCCGAGTACATCGCGGACGGGGTGAAGGGTGAGCTGGGCGCCGGCTGGTCCACTCCGCCGGTCACCTTCTGGCATGCCGGACCGCTCGCCGCGCTCAGTGACGAACTGCTGCCCGGCACCGGGCTGCGGACCCTGACCATCACACCCGGCACGTCCGTGGTCGCCATCGACGGCGAGACGCAGACGACCGCATGGCACGAGCTGTACGACGACCCCGAGCGGTACGGACTCACGTACGCCGAACTCGCCCAGGTGCGCGTGCCGTTCGAGCTGTACGTGGACCTGACCGTGGCCGATGCGCGGCAGATCTTCTACGACCGCAACGTGCAGGGCGTCGCCGTCGCGAAGAACCTGGCCATGTCCATGGACCAGCGGGACTTCGCCACCCGCCTCGCACACCGTGTCGCCGAAGCCGTCAAGGTCGACGTCGACGGCAAGCGCGTACCGTTCACCAAGCTCGTCAACGCCAGCAAGCGGCAGGTGGGGAAGACCGACGCCGAAGTCATCACCCTGTCCGCGCTCCGGGCACTCGTGATCACGGCGATCTACGGACGCGGCGGGCTGTCCCGCTCGGCGGAGACCGTCCATGAGGACGAACTGCCCGCAGGGTCGAGCCCCGAGCAGGTCGAGCAGAACGTCGTGCCGCTGCTGGCCCGCCTGATCGCCGACCGCAGCGAGCATTTCGTCTCGCGGAGCGCCCTCACCGCACCGGCCGTGCTCGCCGGGCTCGGCATCGCCGTGCACCACACCGCGCCGTGGGCCGACCCGGTGAACGCCCTGGGCGCCGACGAACTGCACCGGCTGCTCTCCGACATCCGGTGGGAGCGTGAGGCCCGCTACTGGGACGGCGTGGCAGCGAAGTCGGGTGCCTCAGGACGCCTCAACTTCAGCGGTGGCGTGAAGGACTCCGGAGGTCGGGTCGCCGATGCGATCCTCTACCCGGGTACCGAAGCCGGGCGCCGGATCCGCGGCCGGTAGACGCCGGTACCGCGCCCGCCCGTTCCTTCCGGGGCCGTCGAATCGCAGCGGCGGCCCCACACACCGGATCAACCCGGTCGGGTGTCGCTCGGCAAGGGCGGGTACTTCAAGACAAACCGCTGCGTGGACTGGAAGAAAACCGGCTGAGCGGGGTGCCGCCTCGGCGGGCGGAGCGGAATCGGGTGTTCGTGCAGACGCACCCGTTGTCCGTTCAGGTTGCCGCCTGTTCCGCGCGAGCGTTGTCGATGAAGCGGCGCAGGGCGTCCGTGCTGTGGAACACGCGGTAGTCGCCGGCCTCCAGCGCGGCCTGCTCCTGGGGCGAGGTGTCAGGGGCGAGGACCACGGGGATGCCGACCTCTCCATGGAGGCCCTGGGGCCAGTAGGCGGCGGCGACGGTGATGGCGGCTCCCGTGCGGGGGTCGCTCACCTCGCTGTCCAGCTCCGGTGCCGCCAGGTCCGCTTCCGCGAGTTCCGACAGCAGAGCGGCCAGGCCCGGGATGTCCTCGTCATCGTCCGAGCCGGCCACCGACACGGCCGTTCGTGTGGTGGAGAGAGCGGACGGCACCTGGAGCTCCACCGGCGAGGGGCCGTCGTGGAGGCCCTGGAGGAAATGGTTGGCGGCATCGGCCAGCAGCGCGCGGCGGGCGGCCTGGAAGTCCGGATAGTTCTCGATCCGCCAGAGTGCCCGATCCATGGGGATCCATTGCGTCGCCAGGGCGCCCGGCATGCGGGTCTCGATCTCTTCCAGGTATTCTGCCGGATTCTTCGCCCCGATCCGCAGATTCGTGTCCTGGGTCAGGAAGCAGAAGTTGGCCACGGCGTTCACTTCGGCGCGGCTGTATCCGTGCTCGTACAAGCGGGCCTTGGGGAAGATGTGGTGCACCTGGAGAGAGCTGAGGCGGCCCAGCATGCCGTCCCGCAGAGGCACACCGCTGACGAAGTCCTGGGCCCCGTACACCCGCGTCAGCAGGTAGAGAAGGGGGAAGAAGCGGGAACCCATGCTGGAGCCGACGAAGTCGTCGGGACGGACCGTGAGCAGACCGCCCCGGCTGCGGCGCAGTACGTCGATCAGCCGATCGACGCCACCGTCGTCGAGTGCCTGCAGGTCCTGGTTGAGAGCGGTTTCGGTGGCTCCGGTGTGACGGCCCCACAGGAAGCTGTGGATGTACCAGTGGAAGAGACGGTCGCGGGTCATGGCATCCGGGAACCGGCCGCCGTGATGATGGAGCAGGCGGCTCATGACGGGAAACGCGGCCCGGCCGTTCAGGACCCGTCCGTGATCGAGCCCGAGGCGTCCGCCGAGCGTGTTCAGAAGGTACGAGACGGAGTCGACGGTTTCCTTCAGTCCGGTGCGGAACAGCGCCACATCGACATCCGCGAGCTTCGAGAACTGTGCCTCGCCCGTGAGGACGGCGTTGACATTGCGCAGCAGCCAGTCGAGCTTGAATTCGAAACCGGCGTCTGACCAGTTGTCCAACGCCTCGTTCATGGTGGGCCGCGCGGCCGGCCAGGTGGCGCAGATGGCGGCCAGTGCCAAATCGCCCTTGGAGAGCTTGGTGCCACCCGAGTTCACACGGTTGAAGATGTCCACGACGACGTCGATGGTCTTGTCCGTGCCGGTGACCTCGTCCACATGGACGGTGCGGTCCTTGATCTGTGTGATCCGGTTGAGCCGCTCGATGAATGTCCCCTGCAATGCCGCGTCTTGGTCCGCGAGCTGAGTAACGGCGAGCAACTGGCTGCCCAGGCCGCCCTGGAACAGTGCTGAGACATCGACCCAGACGGGGTTGCCCTTCATCTTCCCTGGCGCGTAGAACTCGAAGGACTCCGTCTGCAGATTGAAGTGCAGCCCGGTCAGTGCCGAGGCGTTGCCTTCGAAGAAGCGGGGCGGTCGGCCGCGGGTCACGCCGTACAGAGTCGTCACCCGCTGCTGACCGTCCAGAAGCAGCTGAATGGTGCCGTCCTTGCCGGTTGTTCCGCCGCGTGTGTGGGCCGTCTCGGCCTTGGTGCTCCAGGTGAGGAAGCCGCCGATCGGGTAGCCGCGGTACAACGACTGGAAGAAGCCACGTACTTGTTCGCGGGTCCACACATAGCCGCGCTGGAACTCCGGCAGAGCGATGTCGCCCGCGTCGACCTTGTCCAGGATCTGGGAGATCTGCATATCCGTAGCCCGCCTTCCGAACCCGGCGGATTCCCCCCACCGAGAACTGCACCTGATCTTCGGTAAAACTAGCAGTCGGTGTGCTTGCGCGGGCCTGCTCCGGGTGTCCTGGGGGACGCCCTCTGCCGATGTGAAGTCATCGCCAGTACGGTCCCTCGACGCGGTCGTCAGCTGCGGGTGGCGTACACGATGAGGTTGTCGACGGGGTGGCCCTCGGCGTCGAAGGCGCCGTCGCAGGTGATGAGGCGCAGGGCGCGCTCGTCGGTGGCGCCGTAGACCTTCTTGGTCGGGAACGCCTTCTTGCCGACGGTCTCGGTGCCGGTGACCCGGAAGTGGAGTTCCGCGCCGCGGTCGTTGCGGACCGCGATGTCCGCGCCCTTGGCAATCTCTTTCAGGTCGTGGAAGACGGCCTTTCCGAAGCGGGTGTCGTTGTGCCCGATGAGGACGGCGGCGCCGCGCTCGCCCGGGGCGGGGTTGCCGGTGTACCAGCCGACGGTCATGCCCTTCTCGGCGGGTGGTACCTCCACGGTGCCGTCCGCGTTCAGTCCGAGCCGCATCACGTCACTGTTCACGCCGATCGAAGGGATGCTCACGTGGGTGGGGCGCGGAACGGTGCCCGTCTTTCCGGGGGTGTTCGTGTTCTCGGAGGCTGTGTTGCCGGCGGAGTCGGCCGCTCCCGGGACCGTGGCGGGGTACGAAGCGTCGCCGCCGTCGTGGGCGGTTGATGGGGCGTGCGCACCGCCCGAGGAGCAGCCGGCGAGAGCGAGACAGACGAGCGCCGGAAGCACGGCGCGCCGGAGCGGCACAAGGACACGGAACATGGGGGCTCCAGGGCGGTTTACGGGGAGGCAGGAAGGCGGGAACGGGGGAGTGGCGCCGCCCCGTCCCGGACGGGGCGGCGCCACCGGATGTGTGGACCGGGGCGGCGCCAGAGCGCTTGGCGGTCATCGTGCGCGGTCGTACGCCCCGCGCGGTGGCTGCCGTACGCGACGCCCAGCTCGACGGTTCGTGCCGGATCGACGGGGTCCCTATTGCCCCGGCGGTCCGGGACCGCCGTGTGCCGGTCCGCTCAGTGGATCAGCGGCCCGGCTGTGCGGCGCCGCGGCGGCGCAGCACGAACGTGCCCGCTCCCGCCACCAGAAGGGCGGCCGCGGCCGACCCGGCGAGGACGGTGGTGTTGTCCCCGGAGGCGGCGACCGGCCGCTCACCCGCGGCGACCCCGCCACGAGGCACGGCACCGCGGGGCGCCGGCGAGGACTCCCCGAGGTTGATCCTAGGGACGGGCTTGGATCCGTCCTTGATGAGGACGGGGCTCTCGGACGTGCCCTTCCCGGTGGTCGAGGCGGACGGCGAGGCCACCGGTGCCGAAGAGTCGGCGAAGGCGGCGGCGGACGGGACGAGTACCGCACCGGCCGCGACGGCGGCGAGGACGGCGGTACGCAGGGTCGAGCGATGGCGCATGCAGTGGACTCCATTCCGTATCGGCCCCGGCGTTGCCGGGTGCGGGTCCGCACCGGGCACCGGGGCATGACGACAGGCTGGCGTGGAGTTGTGAGGAAGCTGTCAGACCGGTGTGGCCATCGCATCAGGTCCGCCGCGCGTCGTCCGGCCCGTCGATCCCTGTCACCGCGCCGGGCCCCCGGCACCGTGCGTCCCTCCCTCCGGCTCGGGCTCCGTTCCCGCGCCGGCATCCGTGTCCGTGTTCGTGCGCCTCTCCGTGCCCGCGTCCGCCTCCGCGACCGTGACCGTGGGATCGGTCGGCAGTCGCAGTGTGAACACCGAGCCCTGCCCCTCGACGCTGCTCGCGTCCACCGCTCCGCCGTGCGCCTCCACGAGCTTCCGTACGATCGCCAGGCCCAGCCCGCTGCCACCGGTGCGCCGGTTGCGGGACTTCTCGGCGCGCCAGAAACGGTCGAAGACATGTGGCAGATCACCGGCCGCGATGCCGCTGCCCGTGTCGACGACGTCCACCACCACCTGGTCCCCGGCCTCCGACACGTACGCGTGCAAGGCCACCCGCCCGCCCGCCGGGGTGTGACGCACCGCGTTGGAGACCAGGTTGCCGATGGCCTGCCGCAGTCGCACCGGGTCGGCCGTCAGCCCGGGGACCGGGGCATCCGCGGCCGTGTCACGGACCGTCAGCACGACCCCGGCGGTCTCGGCCCGGCCCTGATGGGCCGCGGCCACCTGTTCCAGCACGTCTTCGATGCGCACCGGCTCGGGGTGCAGCCGCAGCACGCCCGCGTCGGCGGCTGCCAGGTCCTGGAGGTCGTCGATGATGTGCTGCAACTGCACGGCCTCCGTGTGCAGCGAGGCGATGAACGCCGGATCGGGCTCCGCCAGCCCGTCCTGCGCCGCCTCCAGCCAGCCCCGGATGTTGCTCAGCGGGGTCCGCAGTTCATGGGCGACGTCGCTGACCATGTCCTTGCGCTGCTCCTCCAGGCGGGCTCGGTGGGCGGACATGTCGTTGAAGGCCGCGGCGAGCCGCCCGATCTCGCTGTCGTCGGTGACCCGCACGGGCGCGGACTCCTGTCCGTCCCGCATCCGCTGCGCGGCGCCGGTGAGGGCCCGCAGCGGGCTCACGAGCCGGGCGCCCGCGAGCATCGTGGCGCCGACCGTGAGCGCCAGGACGAGGGCGGCGACGCCCGCGATCTTCGCGGTGTTCGACGGGGAGAGCGCGAAACCGGGCACGGTCGTGTCGTTCGCGTCGCCGATGAACAGCATCGCGGGCGAGGCGACATGGGAACTGAGCTGCTCGCGACGGGCCGTGCCGACACAGGAGGCCGTGGCGCGGTCGTCGTCCCCAGTACGCACGCCCGGCACGGGGACGGGCGCCTCCGTGGTCAGGACGATCAGCGGCGGTTCGGACGGCTGCGCCCACGTCAGGTCCAGGTTGAGCCGCACGCCCTCGCGGCCCTGCCGTACCAGACAGGCGTTGGCGAGCCGGTTGAGCGCCGTCAGCGCCTTCCGCTCGGTCGCGGTCGGCCGGTCCAGTTCCTCGGCCGCGCACCGCGTGCCGTGGGCCTCGTCCGAGTCGTTGCCGACCACCTTCACGCGCGGGCGTCCGCTGGGCCCCCGTACCACGTCCGCCGCGACCCCGAGCCGGCTCATACAGACCGTGCTGCGCTCGGCGGCCCGCTGCAGAACGGTGCGTTCGGACGCCGGCAGCCGGAACGGGCCGACCGCGCGCGGGTCGACCCGGTCGGCCGCGCTGCCCGCCTCGCCCACCGGCTGGGACAGGGCCGTGTCCACGGAGAGCGGGTCGACGACCGCCGATGCCTGGGGCGGCAGCGCGGGCCGGGACGGCGCCGTGGCGGAGTCCGCGAGGAGCCCGCGCTGTTCCGTAGTGAGCGCGATCCGCCGGCCGGACCGCCGTGCCAGGTCGCGCACGGTGGCTTCGACGCCGTCCCACGTGGGGTGGGTGGCCGCGTATCCGAGAAGGGTGTTGTAGATCCTGGCGTCGGCGGTGAGGTTGCGCCCCTGCTCCTGCTTGATGGCGCCCGACGTGGTCTGCACGGCGAGCCACGCGGTCGCGGCCACCGAACAGGCCGCCACCAGCGCCGACACGGCCAGCAGCCGGCCGAACAGGCTCTTGCGGAGCGGCAGCCGGGTCGGCGGGCCGGGACGCCGGGCCGTTTCCGGGCGGCGGACGGCCGTGCCGAGCCCCGGGTCACGACGACGGCGCACGTGAGGCACCCCTCGCCGGGTCGGTCAGCTTGTAGCCCACCCCGAAGACGGTGAGCAGCCGGGCGGGCCTGCGCGGTACGGGCTCGATCTTCTTCCTCAGGTTCATGATGTGCACGTCGACGGTCCGGAAGCTGATGTACCGGTCGAAACCGTGCAGTTCCTCCAGGAGCCGCTGCCGGGAGAAGACCCGTTCCGGCTCGGCCGCCATGGCGGCGAGGATCCTGAACTCGCCACGGGTGCACTCCACGGACCGCCCCTCCACCGACACCTCGTGCCGGACCGGATCGACCGTCAGCGCCCCCACCCGCAGCACCTGATCCGCGGCGGTGTCGACGGCCGCCGCCCCGCGTCGGCTGCGCCGCAGCAGCGTTCGCACCCGCGCTATCAGCTCGCGCGGGCTGTAGGGCTTCGTCATGTAGTCGTCCGCGCCGAGGTCCAGTCCCAGCAGGAGGTCGTCCTCGGTGCTGCGGGCCGTCAGCATCAGCACCGGCACTTCCCGGTGTTCGGCGCGCAGGACGCGCACCACGTCCAGGCCGTCCGCCCGCGGCATCATCACGTCGAGCACCAGCAGATCGGGCTCCCGGTGCCGGACCTCGGCGAGGGCGGCGAGCCCGTCCGCGACGACCCGGACCGAGTGCCCCTCGTGTTCGAGATAGCGGCGTATGAGCTCCGCCTGCTTCTCGTCGTCCTCGGCGACCATGACGTTTGCGCACACGCGGACGATCGTAGACGAGTCCCGACGGCCTTCCGCGGGGCTCTCGTCCGGTGCGGTCCCGGTCCGCGGCCCGGTGGACCCGGTCGCGGCGGCCGGGACTCCGGCTCACGAAACCGGCGCGGTCCCGCGACCGTGACCGGGAGCCGACGGACGCATCACGGGTACGGACCGGCCGAGCCGGCGCGACGGCGGCGCGGGACCCGCCCCGACGCCGCGCCGGTCCTCGGGACTCCGTACGCCTCCCCGGGGCGTCACCGTGCGGACGCGACCACCGGGTAGTGATCGGACAGGTTGGTGTACGTGTAGCTCTTGCCCCAGCTGGTCACCGTCCAGGGCGCGCTCCGCTCCTTGATCACGTCGTTGGTCCACCCGGACGGCTTGGCGTGCCCGGCGCGGTGCAGCACGTGATCGAGGTCCTCGCGCGGGTCGTCCGGGTAGCGGTCGGCGGCGATGGAGTTGTCCCGGGTGTCGAACGAGTACGGGTGGCCGGTACGGGCGTCGGCGGCGGTCAGTCCCGCGTCGGAGAGCATGGACGCGTACTCGGAGGAGTGCGAGTCGACGTTGAAGTCCCCGGCCACGACGACCTGTTCGGACGCGGGGATGTTCTTCGCGTCGAGGAAGGCGTCGAGCTGCTTGAACTGCAGACTGCGCTTCGCGGCCGCCTCGCCCGCCCCGCAGCCGGGATCGGTCGACTGCGTGTGCGTGCCGACGACGTGCACCGGGGTGCCGTTGACGTTCAACTCGACGTAGGCGAAGCCCTTGTTGGACCACCAGTCGCTGCCGCAGGCGTCCTTGTAGATGTACTGCTCCTTGCGGACGACGGGCCACTTGCTCAGCACCGTGACGCCGCCGTCCTCCGGAGTGACGGCCGAGTACGCCCCGCCGGTCGCGTCCCAGCCGCTCTTGCTCCGCCCCACCACGGGGGTCTGGTACGGGTACTGGGCGGACGCGTTGCGCAGCAGGGCGTCGGAGGCCGAGTTGTCGAACGCCTCCTGGAGCACCACGACGTCATTGCCCTGGAAGAAGGGCGCCTTGGGTATTTCCGCCGCCCGGTGGTCCTGTCCCCAGTTGGGGTAGAGGGTCTTGCTGAAGACGAACGCGTTGTACGTGAGGACGCGCAGCGACGGGGTGTCCGCCGCCGATGCCTGCGGTGCGTTCGCGGCGAGCGCGACCGAGGCGAGTGCGGTGGCCAGGGCCACGCCGGAGGCGCGGCGGACGGTGGAGTGCGGCACGGGGTCTCCCGGAGCGGAATGAGGGTGGGAAGTTGCCGTCGCCCATCAAAGCAGGGCGAGTTACTCGTGGGTAGACGGTGGATGCCGGGAGTCTTGCCGGAGCACCACGAATGAACGGGGGCGTGGGGGAGTGCCGGGCGGGCGGAGTGCGAACCGCTGCGACGGACCGTCCGACGGGCGCTCAGAGCCCATCCATACGGGGTCGGCCTCCGGGCGCCGCGGGGCGGTCCTGCTCGGCGCGCGCACGGCTGATGCGTGTCGATGGGGGCGAACACCGCGCGCTCCGGGGGGATACCGGGCCGTGTGACGCTAACGTTGGTCCGCACGGTGACGGCGGCGGTGCCGGGGAGGGCGTACCGCGCGGAACACCGGGAACGAGGAGTGCGCGACATGCTGGATCCCACATCGGTGGCGGCGATCTCGGCGGTACTCGGTGCGATCGGCGCGGGAATGGCCAACGAGGCCGGGAAATGGGCCTGGGAGTCGACCGGCGGCGTCGTGCGCAGGATCGTCGGCAGGGAGGTCGCCGCGCCCGTCGCCGCGGACGAACGTGACGACGTGGCCCGCCTGATCCACGAACGGATCCGCACCGACCCGCAACTCGCCGGCCACTGGTCCCTGTTCGCCGCGCGACTGCCCGACGGTCCGCGCCCGGTCAGGATCGCCGGATCGCACCTTCCCGCCTCCATAAGGTTCTTCACGGACCGCAAGGAGGCGATGAGGCGGCTTCACCGCGAGGCGTCCCGCCGTGCCGACGGCAGGCCCCGGCTGGCCCTGGTGCACGGCCCCGACGGAATGGGCACCAGTACCCTCGCCGCGCACTTCGGCTCACGGCACGGCCGCCTCTTCCCGGACGGCCGGATCTACGCGGACCTCGGCGGCGGTGGCGTCGGGAGCGCGCGTGACACCGGCGCCGTCCTGCGCGCCCTGCTGCGTCAACTCGGGCTGCCCGACGAGGGCATGCCGCCCGCCACCGATCTGCTCGGTGAGTTCTTCCGCCACTGCGTGACCGACCGCAAACTGCTGGTGGTGCTCGACCACGCGCATTCCGCGGCACAGGTGCGGCCGTTCCTCACCTCGGCCCCGGGAGTGTTCACCATCGTGGTGGCCAGGTCGCCGTTCCCCGGCCTCGACGCCCTGCGGGTCCCCGTGGGACCGCTGACGGACAGGGACGCGGTGCGGCTGCTCACCGACATCACCGACAAGTCCACCGTCGCCGCCGCCCGCGCCACGCTGCCGTCGCTGCTCGAACGCTGTGGCGGATCGCCCTACGCTCTGCGGGCGGCGGCGGCGCGGCTCTCCACTGCCCCGCCGCCCACGCCCGCCGCGGTGGCGGACGGCGATCCGGTGAGAGGTGCGGCGGACGACGCCTACCGGCTCCTGGCGCCGGAGGCCGCCAAGCTGTACCGGCTGATGGCGTTGCGCGGCTGGCCCGCCTTCGACGCCGATGCGGCCGCGCGGACCACCGGTCTGGACCCGGCGGCCGTCCCCGGCCTGCTCGAGGACCTCGCCGACAGGATGCTCCTGGAGCGCGCCCTCGGCGGAAACGGAGACTGGCGCTACCACTACCGCCCGGGCGTCCGCGCACACGCCGAGACCGCGGCGATCCGGGACGACGGCATCGCCGCCTGCTCCGCCGCTCTCGGCCGCGCGCTGCTGGCCTACGCGGAACGGGCATCGGCTGCGGCCCACCAGGCCCTCCCGGAGAGCTGGCGTGTCCCGGCCCCCGCCGACGAAGGGAGCGGGCGGCGGTACGAGGACAGGGGCGCCGCACTCGACGCGCTCCTCGCGGAAACGGGCAATCTGATCGAGGCCGTTCGCTGTGCCGAGGAGTCGGACGCCCCGGAGACCGGCGTACGGCTGTGCCGCGCGCTGTGGCCGGTGCAGCTCAAGGCGGGACACCACGAGACGCTGCTGCCGGCCCTGCGCACCGGTGCGCGACTGGCCGACGCCCACCTTCCGGAGAGCACCGACGCCGGGGCGCTGCACGCGCAGCTCGCGCACTCGCTCACCGAGTTGGGGCGCTGGGAGGAGGCGGAGACGGAGGCGAGAGCAGCGGCGCGGGCCGAGGAGGCCGCCGGTCACAAGCGGGGGCAGGCCTCGGCCGTCGAGTTCCTGGGCCTGTTGAGGCTGCGTCAGTGGCGGTACCAGGAGGCGCACGAGTGCTTCGACCGGGCCGCCGGCATCCTGGACACGATGGATGCGCGGGACGAGGGCGCGGCCGACCGGCCACGCGCCTCGGCCCTGCTGGAACGCCACCGCGGTCGGGCCCTGCGAGGGCTCGGACGCGGCGAGGAGGCCCGGCGGCGGCTGGAGACCGCGCTGAGCCACTTCCGGACGGCCCGCGACACGTACAACACGGCCCGGACCCTCACCGACCTGGCCGAGACCTGGCTGGACGGCGATGACGGCGACGCGGCGCTGCCCCTGGTCGACGAGGCGATCGCGACCCTCGAAGGCCAGCGCGCCGATTACCACGTGGCGTACCTCCGGCGCATGCGGGAGCGCTGCGTGGCGGGGTGACGCGCCGGCTCTCACCGGTCCTGTCGTGCGGGTGGCGTCAGAGGTGCGATCCGTACCCGGTGCAGCCGGTCCCCCGTCCGTACGCGGAGCCCGGCGTCCATCACCCGGGCGAGCCGTTCCGCGGGCACAGGCGCGTCGGGGACGTACGACGCCAGCCAGGCGTACAGGGCGGAGGCGTACGCGGCGGGATCCGCACCGGGTGCGTCCGCCGCGTCGGTCCCCGGGTCGGCCGACAACAGGAGCGGCTCCTCGCCCCGCACGCGCACCACACAGGCGGACGGTCCGGTCGCATAGGCCGCGACGGAGCAGTTCCGATGGCGGCGGAGCACCTCGGCGGTCCAGACCGCCGGGGAGCCGAAGCGCGGGTCGTCGGGCGTCCCGTCCCGGAACACGACATCGGCCAGGTCCAGGTGGTCCACGTCCCGGGTGTCCTCGTGCAGCGCGATGTGGAGTTCTCCGCCCGGGCCGGGGTCTGCCGCCGGGCGCGGATCGGCCCGGCGGCAGACCGTGACCTCCCCGGGCCCGAGCACCCACGTCCGTACGTGCAGCGGAACGGTCACCGTCCCCGGCTCGTGGTCCGGCAACGGCAGGGGCTTCAACGAGGCCGGGTGATCGGGCTCCGGCGCTCCCATCATCGAGTAGAACAGCCGGCGCAGCCGGGCCGCGGACTCGCCCGGGACGGACGTGGTGAATTCCGCGGGCCCGGTCAGCGGCCGGTGACCGGCGAGAAGCCCTTCGATCTGGGCGACGAGCGACGTGCCGGGATCGAGCTTCGGAGCCTCCCGCATGAACGTGGAGATCGGCGCGTCCGGATCCAGGGAGTCGAGCGGCGCCGCACCCAGCAGCACCGGGGTGCCGAGCGCGGCCGCGTAGAAGGTCACGGAACCGTGGTCCCCGATCACGGCGTCGGCGGCCAGCAGGGCCTGCCGCCACCCGTTCAGCGGGTCGATCAGCGAGAGGCCGGAACGCCGTGCGCGATCCAGCCAGGAACGGACCTGGCCGGGGCCGTGGCCGTGCCAGATGTTGGGGTGCAGTACGGCGGCGAACCGGTACTCGTCGACGGGGAACTCGGCGGCGACCCGATCCAGCAGCGCCGCGACCACATCACCTCCGTCCCCGCCGTCGCCGAACAACGACTCCGAGTTCCACGTCGAGTTGAGCAGTACGAGCCGCTGGCCCGGCCGCACCCCCAGCGCGCGGCGGAAGCGCTCGCGAAGCGGCCGTGCGGCCAGTATCCGGTCGAAGCAGGGGTCACCGGCGAGGACGGCCGTCGGCGCGGCCTCCGGGCAGGCGAGACGCAGGCGCTCGTACTGCTCGGGATGGGAGAGCACGAGGGCGTCCGCGAGCGGTGTTCCCCCGTGGAGCAGCCATTCCGGCGCGAGGCCGAAGACGGGCGCGGCCCGCCCCGGCCCGTGTCCGGTGTCCGGTGTCCGGTGTCCGGTGTCCGGTGCTGCGAGCCTTTTAGTGTAGCCGACACCGTGCGAGAGGACGGCCAACCGGCCTGAAAATACCTCCAGTTGACCACCGAAGCTGGCGGAGACGGCCAGGTCCACCCGTGTCTCGACCGCCTGCTCCCAGGGAAGGACGGGTACTCCCGTCCCGGCCAGCAGCTCCGCCGTACCGGACATGAACGCCGAGGACCCCGTACAGGTGGCCATCAGTTGGATGCGCAGGTCGTCGTCGAACAGGGGGAGCACGTCGAGCAGCCGGGTCGCGGCGGTCACGTTGTGCACGACGACGAGGACCCGCAGACACTCTCCCCGGGTGACCCATCGTTCCGCCTCGTCCCCCACCGGCACCCGCACCCGCCGGGTCCGCCCGTACTCGATCATCCGCACACCGCTCATCCACTCCGACTCGTCCGCTCCGGGCCGCTCACGCGTCGGGCCACGATAGTCAACCGGTGCGTGCGGTCCGACGGCCGACCGGCGGGCCGTCCGTCCCTTTTCGGTCAGTCATCAGTCAGTATCAGTCTCCAGCGATCGTTCATGTGGTGACAACAGTCGTGATCGACGCCGAAAGGATCACTGAATCTCCCTATAGTGAAGCCGCGTTGATCAGCCGACCACCGCAACGAGCGCAGCCCTCGTCACAGGAGAGTCCGTACGATGACGACGCCCGCATCCGCCGTGCCCGACCGTCCGACCGAGGCCGCGGCGCCCCCCGAAGGCGGCTGTCCGGCGCGCGCCGCTTCGCCGGCCGTCCCGCTCGGCGGGCCCGACTTCCACACCGATCCCCGGGTCCTGTACCGCACCATGCGGAACGAACACGGACCGGTGGTCCCCGTGGAGCTGCCCGGGGGATTCCCCGCCTGGCTGGTCATCGGGTACCGGGAACTCCACCAGGTCACCAGCGACGGCGAGCTGTTCCCGAGGGACGTCGGGCTGTGGAACCAGTGGGGGCGCGTCCCGGACGACTGGCCGCTGTTACCCATGGTCGGCCGGCCGATGCCGTCGGTCTACTTCACGGCCGGGGCCGAGCACCGTCGCCACGCCCTCATGGTCGGACGGGTCCTGGAGGAGGTCGAGCAGTTCCGACTCCGCAGGGACTGCGAGGAGCTGGCCGACCGGATCATCGACGGGTTCTGCCACCGGGGGACGGCGGACCTGATCAGCGAGTTCGCCGTGCCGCTGCCCGTGCTCGTCCTCGCCCGTCTGGTCGGCTTCCCCGACGCCGACGGCCCGCGGATCGCCGAGGTGCTGCGCGACCTCGCGGACGGCGGCCCCGGTGCCCAGGAGGCCCATCTGCGGTTCGGCGAGCACATGCGGCGACTGCTGGAGGCCCGGCGGGCCGTACCCGGACCCGACGTGACGTCCCGGATGCTGGCGTACGGGGGTGATTTCACCGACGAGGAGTACGTGCTCGACCTGATGGCCATCACCGCCGCCGGGCACCTCACCACCGCCGACTGGATCGGCAACTCGCTGCGGCTGATGCTCACCGACGACCAGTTCGCCGTGGCGCTCACCGGCGGACGGCACAGCGTCGCCGAGGCCATGAACGAGGTGTTGTGGGAGGAGTGCCCGACACAGATCCTCGCCGGCCGCTGGGCGTCCCGCGACACCTGGCTGGGCGGCCGGAACATCCGGGCCGGGGACATGGTGCTGCTCGGTCTGGGCGCCGCCAACGCCGATCCGCACATCCGTCAGCACCTCCCGACCGCGGCCGGACCGTCGGGCCGACGCGGCAACAGCGCGCATCTGGCCTTCAGCCACGGCGAATACCGCTGCCCCTTCCCCGCCCAGGAGATCGCGGAGACCATCGCCCGTACCGGCATCGAGGTGCTGCTCGACCGCCTGCCCGACCTGGCGCTGTCCGTCCCGGAGCGGGAACTCGTCCGGCGGCGGTCCGCCTTCCTGCGTGGCATGACCGCGCTGCCCGTCCGGTTCACCGCCGTACGCCCGACAGGAGACCTCGCGTGAGCTGTCCGTACACCACTGCCCATGGAGCCGCTCCGAGCGACGGGACCGTCGTCATCGACCCGATGGTCCAGGACCTCGACGGCGAGACGGCGCGGCTGCGCGCCGCCGGGCCGCTCGCCCGCATCGAGCTGCTCGGGGTGCCGGCCTGGACCGTCACCCGGTACGGCCTGGCACGTCAACTGCTCGTCGATCCGCGCCTGGTGAAGGACATCGACGCCTGGGAGCTCTGGCGCAGCGGAGCCGTCACCCGCGCCTGGCCGCTGATCGGCATGATCGACGCCGGGCGCTCCATGTTCACCGTGGACGGGGCCGAACACCGACGGCTGCGCGCCAAGACCTCCCAGGCACTCACGCCGCGTCGGCTGGAGGAGATACGTCCGCGGATCGAGCGGTTCACCGAGGAACTGCTCGACTCCCTGGCCGAGCACGCCGAACGGAGTGCGGACGGTGTCGTCGATCTCAAGGCCGTGTACGCGCAGCCGTTGCCGATGCGGGTGGTCGGCATGCTGATGGGGGTGGACGAATCGGAGCACCCCATGCTGCTGCGGCGGTACAAGGCGTTCTTCTCCATGCTCACGCCGCACGAGGAACGCCTGGCGCTGCTGGCCGAGTTGGACGAGTTCTACGCCGCCCTCGTGCGGGAGCGGACCGCCCGGCCCACCGACGATCTCACCAGCGCGTTGATCCTCGCCGACGAGGGAGGGGAGCCGCTCACCGAGGAGGAGGTGATCGGCAACCTGAAGGCGATGGTGGCCGCCGGGCACGAGACCACCATCGGGCTGATCCTGAACTCCGTACGCGCGCTGCTCACCCACCCCGACCAGCTGCGAAGGGTCCTCGACGGCGAGATCGCGTGGGAGACGGTGATCGAGGAGTCGCTGCGCTGGGACACCCCGACCACGCACCTCCTGATGCGGTTCGCCACCGAGGACATCCCGGTGGGCGACGTGGTGATCGCGAAGGGCGAGGGCGTGGTCGTCTCGTACCGTGCCGTCGGCCGCGACACCGAGCAGCACGGGCCGGACGCCGACGACTTCGACATCACCCGGCCGACCCCGATCCGTCACATGGCCTTCGGACACGGTCCCCACATCTGTCCGGGGGCGGCACTCTCCCGGGTGGAGGCGGGCATCGCGCTGCCCGCGTTGTTCGCGCGCTTCCCCGGGCTGAGGGCGGCCGTCCCGGACCACGAGATCCGCAAGCTGCCGGTGATGACGCAGAACGACATGGAGGCGTTCCCGGTCCTGCCGCTCGGGTGAAACGGGCCGAGGCGAAGGACGGCACGGGCCGGGAGGCGCGCGGGGCCGCCCCCCCCCGTACGTCGGTCCGTCGCCGTCCGTCGGGCGGGAGGGTCCGCCGCCGTGCGTCAGTCCGTCGCGTCCGCCAGAGCACGGTCGGCCGCGGCGCGCGACCGCTGCCACAGCGTGGTCTCCGGCTCCCACACGTGGATCCCGTCGGGCATGCCCACCAGGGACGCGGAGAACGTGACGCCCCGGTGGGAGGGGTCGGCCGCCACGGACAGGCTCCGGACGACGTGCCCCTCCACGGCCCCCGGATCCGCCGTGCGCATCGCCGCGTACGTCCGCTCGCCCCGGGCGAGCGCGTAGGGACCGCTCTCCGAGGGCGGAACGGGCTGGGCGGAACCGTCCAGGCCCCTGAACGTGACCGTCGGGATCCGGTCCACCACGCAGGTCCGGTCGCCGCGGTTGACGACGTCGATCCGGACGACGTTTCGGCGGCCGCCGGGCTCGGCCCGCACTTCGAGGTCCTTCTCCGGGCAGACGGCCTGCCGGTTCGTGACGCCGTCCGGTGCGGTGGCGGCCGGGGCCGGTGCGGCGGTGGCCGTCGACGCCAGGGCAGCACCGACGGCACCGACGGCGAGGGCGGAGACGAGAGCGGAGCGAAGACGCATGGTGTTTCTCCCGTGGGGTCGGTGGCCTGCGGATACGGCCGGGAGGCCCGGCGGCCTGCGCGGTCGCCAGGGCCAGTGTGGCCGGTGCGGCCCGGCCTCCGCGACAGAACGGGGGCAAATGACCTCGACGGATCCGTGTCGGGGCGGTCCGGGGCGGTTCTCAGCGCGCCCGGACCGTGGCCATCACCTCGCGGTCCGGCTGCAGGGTCAGCGACGGCACGGGGTTGATGACGCCGGGATCCACCTCCAGGTGGAAGCGGCGTGCCAGCACGGCCAGGACCAGCACCGCCTCGACCATCGCGAACCGTGTGCCCAGGCAGACCCGCGGGCCTCCGCCGAACGGGAACCAGGCGTACTCCGCGATGTCGTCACCGCTCTCCGGGTCCCAGCGCTCGGGTCGGAACTCCTCCGGCTCGGGGAACCAGCGCGGGTCGCGGTGGGTGGCCCACTGGCTGGTCCACACCCGGGTGCCCTGCGGAATCGGTATGCCGCCGATCCTCGCCCCCGCCTTGGCGACGCCCGTGACGAGCCAGATCGTCGGGTAGAGACGCAGGGTCTCCTTGACGACCGATCGGGTGTACGGCAGTCGGGCGTAGTCGTCGAACTCCGGCTCCCGGCCGCCGAGCACCCGGTCCAGCTCCTCGGCCAGCGCGGCACGGGCCCGCGGATTGCGGGACAGCAGGTACCAGGCCCACACCAGGGTCGAACTGGTGGTCTCGTGCCCTCCGATGTAGAGCGTGACCGTCTCGTCGCGCACCTCCCGGTCCGTGAGGTGCGCTCCGGTCTCGTCGACCGCCGTCAGCAGTCGGCTGAGCAGGTCGGGACGGTCGCTCCCGCCGTCGCGGTGGCGGGCGACGACCCGGCCCACCTCGGCGTCGATGACCGCGGCGGCCTTCCTGATCCTCGCCCGGCCCGGTGTCGGCACCCAGTCGGGCAGCAGCGCGCCGATCCCGGCGAATTCCCTGCCGATCTCCTGCTGGGCCACGTCCATCGCCCGGCCCATCGCTTCGGCGTCGGCCGCGGTGTCGACACCGAAGATCGTGCGGACCGCGATCCGCTGCGTGAGCGCCGCCATCTCGCGCTTGATGTCGACGCGTTGACCGTCGGTCCAGGCGTCGGCCACTTCCACCGTGCTGCCCGCCATCGTCGCCGCGTACGAACGCACCTGCTTGGGGCGCACGGACGGCTGGACCAGCGAGCGCTTGCGCCGCCAGTCGGCGCCCCGGGCGACCACCACGCCGTTGCCCATCACGGTGCGGAAGGCGATGCCGAGCGCGGGCTGGTCGAAGGAGCGTTCCGTCTCGGTCAGCAGTTCTCCGATGCATGCCGGATCGGCGACGTACAGACTGGAGTTGGGGCCGAACCGCCAGGCGACCACGTCTCCGTGGCCGCGCAGCCGCTCGAAGAAGGCGAGCGGGTTCTTGCTGAACTGCGACAGGTTTCCGAGGAACGGCAGCCCCCTCGGGCCGGGTGCGATCGTGTGGCCTCGTGGTTCGGTGCCGACGGCCGGGCCGGTCTCCGTGGACATGAAGGTCTCCGCTCCCTCGTTCCGCTCCGTGTGACGCACCTCGACCGGTGCGCGACGGCATGGCGTCAGGATTACCGCACGACACGCGCCTCGTCATCTTCCTTGGACGGAAGGGGAGTTGTCGATGCCGAGCCGTGATCCGTGAGCTGTGTGCCGTGGGCGGGGGAGCGGCGCCGGGGCATGGGGAGCGGCGCCGGTACGGGTGCCGCCGGGCGGGAGCGGTTCTCGGTCCCGCCCGGCGGGCCCCGTGCCGGTGATGCCGGGGGTACGGTCCGGTCGGCCCGGACGTGGGACCGCCCGGTGACGCGGCTCGGTTCCCCCCGGTGCGACGTCGCGTCAGATGCCCGGCGGGACCCGGGACGGGCGGCCGGTGCCGCGGGTGAGGGAGTAGCCGAAGACGGCGGCGAGCGCCCCCAGGACACCACCGCCGACGGTCCACAGCCAGCGGTTGGTCCACCAGCCGGAGGCCCAGCCGTCC
Organism: Streptomyces sp. CB01580; assembly: GCF_001905795.1. Lineage (GTDB taxonomy): Bacteria > Actinomycetota > Actinomycetes > Streptomycetales > Streptomycetaceae > Streptomyces. The sequence continues at coordinate 566,838 of NZ_LIXJ01000001.1, read as the reverse complement.
TCGGGCTCGCTGCCGAGCGAGACCCTGGTCCGTCCATCGTCGTCGGTGGCCGAGGAGTCCGACACCTGCTCGACGGAGGACGCGCCGGGAACCAGCGGTTCGGCCAGCGTGCCGTCCACGTCCGCCGCGCCGCCCCGGTCGACCGAGCGGGCCTCGACCTCGGCCCGGATCGGGAGACCCAGGTCCGCCGAGGGGAGGTCGACGACCGTGAGGCGTACGTAATAGCTGCCCGGCAACGGGTCGTTGGCCCACGGCTCGGACCAGGCGCGAACGGTACGCAGCACGCAGGTCAGCTCGACCGACGACGCGTCGGCCGCCGCCTTCCCGGTCTGGCGGCCGTACATGCACGCCTGGCGGCGTCGCAGCCCGTCGTACACGTCCACCTGCCAGGTCGACGTGCCGTGCCGGGCGGCGCTCTCCGGCAGGGTGATCTTCGCCTTCACCGTGGCCCGCTGCCCGGCGTCGGCGGGGAAGACCCAGTACAGGTAGTCGCCCGTGGACGCCTCGGCGGTGGCGCGCTGGTCCTGCTGGATCGCCGTCGCCGTGCGGAAGGTGGTGCCGGCCTCCGTGGGGCCGGGAGCGCCGTCCGAGGAACTCGGGCTTGGGTCCGCCGACGGGTCGTCGGCCGTGGCGGCCCCCGCCGATGTCAGCAGGGCGAGCCCGGTCAGCAGCGCACCCGCGAGTGCACGAGTCGTACGCCTCATCAGTTGGTCCTCCAGATGGCGATGCGCCAGCGCGAGAGCCAGCCCGTCAGCAGTCCCGCGACCAGTCCGGTGAGGACCAGGACGCCCAGCAGCCACCAGCCGTGGCCGAGACCGAACGCGGCGACGTCGGACGCGTCGTCAGGGGCGTCCACCAGGTCCACGGTCAGCTCGATGGGCATGCCCGGTTCGGTCTTCACCGAGGCCGGAACCGAGAAGGAGTTGCTGACCTGGAGGCACACGGTCTCCGCGGCGGGCTTGTCGTCGCTGTCCGTGTCGTCCTGCTGCGGCTTCGGGTAGCGCAGACCGGAGGAGATCGCGTCGGTTCGGCCGGTGCCGGACTCCGAGCCCCGGACGATCTCCCGCCCGTGCACGGTCACCGCTCTCAGCAGCACGCCGTAGTCGTTGTTCACGGCACGGTCCGCCGAGACACTGACCGAGGCGCGCAGTTCCTGGCCGGGCAGGACGTCCACCCGGTACCAGCGGTGCTCGCCGATCTTCTCGCGGTCGGTGTACAGACCCGCCTTGAGCTGGGGCGCCCCGGAGCAGCTGTCCGCGCCCTCGGTCGCCACCGGAGTGACGACGGGTTCGGCCGCACGGTCCACCAACTGCTTCACGCGGCCGGACAGTTCATCGGTGTGCTGGACGGCGGTGTAGGTGCCGCCGGTGGCCTCGGCGATGCAGGTCAGCTGCTCGCGGATCTTCGCGTTCGGCACCAGGCCCAGGGTGTCGATGACCAGGTGGATGCCGCGTGCCGCGATGTCGCGCGCCACCTCGCACGGGTCCAGCGGACCGCAGGTGTCCTCGCCGTCCGTGATCAGCACGATCCGCCGGGTGGTGTCGCCGCCCTTGAGGTCGTCGGCGGCGCCCAGCAGGGCCGGGCCGATCGGGGTCCAGCCCGTGGGGGCCAGTGTGGCCACCGCGGTCTTCGCCTCGGTGCGGTCCAGCGGGCCGACCGGGTAGAGCTGCCTGGTGTCCTTGCAGCCGACCTTCCGGTCGTCGCCCGGGTAGTTGGCGCCGAGCGTCCGGATGCCGAGCTCGACCTGCTCGGGCACCGCGTCCAGGACCTCGTTGAACGCCTGCTTCGCCGCGGCCATGCGGGACTGGCCGTCGATGTCCCGGGTCCGCATCGAACCGCTGACGTCGAGTACCAGCTCGACCTTGGGGGGAGCCTTGGTTGGGGTTTCGTCGGCCGCGGCGGGGAGTGCCGAACCGAGCCCGGCGGTCAGGGTGGCGAGCAGGATGCCCACCCCGACCGTGAGCCTTCTTCTTATGATCATCGCCGGATACTATTGAAGATTGCTTCGCTTCCCCAAACCGGTGCGGAGGCGGTGGAGGCTCCCTTCTTCTGTGCTTTCGGGGACGAGTGACACGCGGTCAGTGGCCGTGCGACCTGCGGTGAACCGGTGGGTCGCACGCACTCGGCGACGGGTGACCCGTCGTCCGTCACGCGTGGTCCGTGTCCGCGCCGCCGACGGGGCTACGAGGGAAGGGACCCGCCCAGGAGGGGGCGTGCCGCCCGCTCCAGGACCGACTCCACCCGCTCCCAGGTGGCCGAGTCCCGCCGGACGGCGGGCAGTAGGGCCCCGTCGTCCGCGCCCCAGGCGGTTGCGATCGCGACCGGGTCCTCGTCCGTCGCCGCTGCCGCGGCCAGCGCAGCCGCGCCCAGCGCCACCGGTTCGCCCGGGGCGGGCACGATCAACGGCCGCCCGGAGAGCCGTCGTACCGTCTCCACCCACGTGCGCCCCCGGGCGCCGCCGCCGATCAGACGCAGCGGCCGGGCGGCCACCTCGGGGGCGGCCGGGTCGAGGCCGCAGGCCCGCAGGAGTTCGTCCAGGGCGCGCAGCACGGTGACGACCGCGCCCTCGTAGGCGGCCCCGAGGAGTTGGCCGGGGGTGGTGTCGTGCCGGAGTCCGGTGAGCAGACCCGAGGCGGTGGGCAGGTCGGGTGTGCGCTCGCCGTCGAGATAGGGGAGCAGCACCGTCTCGCCGCCCGGCGTCGCGTCCTCACGGTCCAGGCCCAGCAGGACCGCGACCTTGTCGACGGCGAGCGTGCAGTTGAGGGTGCAGGCCAGCGGAAGGTACGTGCCGTCCGTCGCGGCGAACCCCGACAGGGCCTTCGACACCGGCCGCGACCGGGAGGCGGCGAAGACCGTGCCCGAGGTGCCGAGGCTGAGCACCGGGTGGTCCAGCAGCCCGGTGCCGCCGAGGCCGAGACCCACTGCGGCACCCATGTTGTCCCCGGTGCCCGCGGCCACGGCGATCCCGGCGGGCAGACCCAGGGCGTCGGCCGCGTCGGCGGTCAGCGGGCCGATACGTGTCGCTCCGGTCCCGGCCACCTCCGGCAGCAACGCGGCTTCCAGGCCGATCAGTTGGAGAAGTTCAGAGTCGTACGCGCCGGTGGCGGTGGAGTACCAGCCGGTGCCCGAGGCGTCGCCCGGGTCGGTGGCGGCGATCCCCGTGAGGCGCTCGGTGAGGAAGTCATGGGGGAGGCGTACGGCGGCCGTCGCGTCGGCGGTGCGCGGCTCGTTCTCCCGCAGCCAGCGCCATTTCGAGGCGGTGACCGAGGCCACGGGGGCCGAGCCGGTCCGCAGCGCCCAGGCGTCGGGACCGCCCAGTGCCGCCGTGAGTGCGGCGGCCTGCGGGGCGGAGCGGGTGTCGTTCCAGAGCATCGCCGGACGCAGCGGACGCCCCGCCCGGTCGAGGACGACCAGCCCGTGCTGCTGCCCGCACACCGCGATGCCCGTCACGGCGGAGGCGGGCACACCGGACTCCTCCAGCCCCGCGGCTACGGCGTCGCGCAAGGCCCGCCACCACATCTCGGGGTCGCTCTCGCGGGCCCCGGCCTCCCCGAACACCACGTGCGGCGCGCGGCCGACGGCGAGTCGTCGGCCGGTTTCGGCGTCGACGAAGAGAGCCTTGGTCGACTGGGTGGAGCTGTCCACGCCGACGACGACGGCACGCGAATGCACGGCCCGTCTCCTTCCTGCTCCCGCGCGGTGCGCAGGCCGTGCCGCGGGGGCGGTCGATTCGTGCCATGCGGCGAGTGACGCATGCGTCGGACATTTTCGACCGTGAGGAGAACAAAACAAAGGGCCGGGTCCGCGCCGGGCCGTGAACGCCTCGCGTACGCGAGGAGATAGTGAGGGAATGCGACGGGGTTACGGCGCGGGGGCCGCGGGTGCATGATTGGTCATCGGCGTAAACAAATATCCGGGCGGGTCCCGGTATCCGGCCCCGTCCCGGGTCCGGGACCCGACGGCACCGAAGGCGGCCAGACGATGACGACGGAACGCTTCACGCCCACTCCCGCGGACAGGTTCACCTTCGGCCTCTGGACGGTGGGCTGGCAGGGACGTGACCCCTTCGGCGAGGCGACCCGCGCCGCACTCGACCCGGTCGAATCCGTCCGGCGCCTCGCGGAACTCGGCGCGTACGGTGTGACGTTCCACGACGACGATCTCGTTCCGCCCGGTGCGACGGACGGCGAGCGCGAGAGGATCGTGAAGCGGTTCCGGCAGACGCTGGACGCGGTCGGGCTCGTCGTGCCCATGGCGACGACGAACCTCTTCACCCATCCGGTGTTCAAGGACGGCGCGTTCACCGCCAACGACCGGGACGTACGCCGCTACGCGCTGCGCAAGACCCTGCGCAATATCGACCTGGCCGTCGAACTCGGCGCCACCACCTATGTGGCCTGGGGAGGTCGCGAGGGCGCGGAATCCGGCGCGGCCAAGGACGTCCGGGTCGCCCTCGACCGCATGAAGGAAGCCTTCGACCTGCTCGGCGACCACGTGACCGAGCAGGGGTACGACCTGCGATTCGCCATCGAGCCCAAGCCGAACGAACCGCGCGGCGACATCCTGCTGCCGACCGTCGGACACGCCCTCGCCTTCATCGAGCGCCTCGAACGCCCGGAGCTGGTCGGCGTGAACCCGGAGACCGGGCACGAGCAGATGGCCGGGCTGAACTTCCCGCACGGCATCGCGCAGGCCCTCTGGGCGGGCAAGCTCTTCCACATCGACCTGAACGGGCAGTCCGGCATCAAGTACGACCAGGACCTGCGGTTCGGCGCGGGCGACCTGCGTCAGGCGTTCTGGCTCGTCGACCTGCTGGAGACGGCCGGCTACGAAGGCCCGCGGCACTTCGACTTCAAGCCGCCGCGGACCGAGGACCACGAGGGGGTCTGGGCCTCGGCCGCGGGCTGCATGCGCAACTACCTGATCCTCAGGGAACGCGCCGCCGGCTTCCGCGCCGACCCCGCCGTGCGGGAAGCCCTGCGCGCGTCCCGGCTCGACGAACTGGCCCGCCCGACCGCCGCCGACGGGCTGTCCGGGCTGCTGGCCGACCGGTCGGCGTTCGAGGAGTTCGACGTCGACGCGGCGGCGGAACGCGGCATGGCCTTCGAGGCACTGGACCAGCTGGCCATGGACCACCTGCTCGGCGTCCGCTGACCGGCCGTCGCCGCGGGCGGGTCCTGCCCGGCGGTCGCACGGGGCGCGTGCGAGGTGTGCGACGCGCGCGCCGCGACGGTCAGCCGGTGGTCCGGTCCCCGGCGTACGCCACCGGGTCGGCGAGCACCTTCGCCGTCACCCGGGCCGCCGCGCCCCGCGCCGCGTCGCCCGCCACGGATGCGGCGCGCAGCCGCCCGTTCTCCGGGGACCAGAGCCCGGACACCACCCGGGCGGACAGCTCCTCGGCCACGGGCGGGGACAGCCACGGCATCAGACCCCGGTAGATTCCGCCGAGCACCACCGCGTCCGGGTCGAGCAGGTTCACCGCCCCCGACAGCACCCGCCCCAGCATCCGCCCGGCCTCCGTGACCGCGGCCACCGCCCGGCCGTCACCGGCCCGCGCGCGCCGTTCCAGTTCGGCGACCCCGGCTCCGGCGCCGGACTCCTCGATGCCCGCGGCCCGCAGCAGCGCCGCCTGCCCCGCGTACCGTTCCAGACAGCCGCGCGAGCCGCACCGGCACTCCGGGCCCGCCGCGTCCACCACCACGTGCCCGATCTCCCCGGCGAACCCGTGGGCCCCGCGCAGGAGTTCACCGTCGACGACCAGGGCGCCGCCGACGCCGATCTCGCCCGTCACATGAAGGAAACTGCGGACCGTGCCCGGTGAGCCGAACCACAACTCGGCGAGGGCGGCCAGATTGGCCTCGTTCTCCGAGCACACCGGCAGCGCCCCGTGCCCGGGCCGCCGGCCGATGAGCGAGGCGGCGAAGAGTTCCTCGGCCGGGACCCGGTTCCAGCCCAGGTTGGGTGCCTGACGCACCGTGCCGCCGGAGACCAGGCCGGGCAGGGCGAGCGTGGCCCCGACCGGGGACAGCCCTTGCTCGTGCGCCGACTCCAGGGCGCGTGCGGCGATTCCGGCCGCCCGCGCCAGCACCTGTGCGGGGGGCGCGCCGCGGTTGTCCAGGTGCTCGGTGAGGCGTACCCGGTCGGTGCCCGCCAGGTCCACGACGCACACCGACACGTAGTCGATGTTGACCTCCACCCCGAGCCCGGCCGGTCCCGTGCGGGCCACCCCGAGCGCGGTGCCGGGGCGCCCCGCCTGCCCGCTGAACGTCTTGCCGTACTCGGTCAGGAACCCGAGGCCGAGGAGCTGTTCGACGAGCGAGGACACGGCCGCGCGGGTCAGCCCCACCCGGGCGGCGACCCCGGCCCTCGTCGCCTCGCCCTCGTCACGGACGGCCCGCAGCACCAGGCTGAGGTTGCTCCGGCGCACGGTGTCCTGGTCGGCCTTCGGCCCCAGCGGTGCGAGGTTGCGCTTCATATCGGGGCCGAGCCTATGCGATCCCTTGTACGAAAAGTGGCGCCATCCTCGTGCGGCGGGACGGACGATCCGGGTCCGGGACAGAGACGCCCGCGTACGGGCGGACGGGTGCCTCGCGTACGGGGAGACGAGTGGCCCGATGGGGGAGACGGGCGACGTGCGTACGGGAAACGAGTGAACCGCGAGCGTGCGGGAACACCTGATCCGCCGCGCGCACCCCTGCGCGCCCGCACACACCGGCGCGCGCCCGCATGAGCGGCCGGGCGACCGGTGTGTGCGGCGGGATCCGGCGCTCAGGCCGTCGCGCCACGCTCCTTGAGCATGTCCGCCATGAGCCCGATCTCCGACTGCTGGCCCCGGACCATGCCCGCCGCCAGGTTCTTGATCTCCTCGGTGCCGGCCGCGTCGGCCGCCGCCCGCGCCATCTCCGCCCCCGAACGGTGATGTGCCGTCATCAGCTTCAGATACAGCACCTCGGCGTCCCGGGCTTCGGCCTTTTGCAGCGCGTCGAGTTCGGTGTCGGTGGCCATGCCCGGCATCAGCGAACCGTCACCCCTGGGAGTGAAGGTGTGTCCCATCCACGCCATGGGGGGAGCCCCGGACGACTTCGGCCGGCCCCACATCTCCAGCCAGCCGAGCATCATGCCCCGCTGATTGGCCTGGGTGTTGATGATGTCGTACGCGAGCCGGCGCACCTCCACGTCGGACGTCCGGTCCCGCACGATGAACGACATCTCGACCGCCTGCTGATGGTGGACGGACATGTCCCGGGCGAAGCCGACGTCGGCCGACGTCTCCGCGGGCGCGGCCGGTGGCGTGGCGGAGCCCCCGGAGGAGCGTCCGGCGAGCATCAGCGCGACGAGCCCCAACGCCACCAGCAGCACCGCGCCGCCCGCCACCGCCAGGGTGCGCGAGGAACGCGGCGAGGACGTCATCGGGCGACTCCGCCCGTGCACGCGGCGCCCGGCTCCGGGGTCTGCGGCCCCTGCACGTACTTGGTGAAGAACTGTTCCACCCGCGCGTCGGTGGCGCTCTTCACCGTCACCTGTTTGCCCCACGCGCTGAGGACGAGCGGGGCGGCCTGGATCCCGGGTGGGATTTCTCCGCGCGCCGAGTGCCGTATGCGTGCTTCCGGAGCGTCGGTGACCGGGCGCGAGCCGCCCGTGCGCGCCGACGACCGGGTCGTTGGCGCTCCCGTGCGCCGGGGACCGGGCGCACGCCTCCCGCGCGTCGGGGACGGGAGGTGTTCACCCCCGGTCGAGCGCCCGGTCGGTGAGCGGGCCCGCGCAGCCGGTGTACCGGGCGGGTTCCGTCAGCTCGGCCAGGTCGAGACCGGTGAGCTCCGGCTCCTCGTCCAGGACGTCGGCGAGGACATCGGCCAGATCCGTGGTCTCCGCGCGGGCCCGCGCGGCGGCGTTCACCAGTACCTCCCTGGCCCGCTCGCGGCCGATCCGGCCGGCGAACACGGCGGCCAGCCGCTCCGAGACGATCAGTCCGTCGGTGAGCTGGAGGTTCTCCCGCATGGCGTACGGGACGACGCGCAGGCCCTCGGAGAGTTCGGCGGCACCGCGCGCGGCCCCACCGACGAGCCTCAGCAGCTCGCGCAGCGGCTCCCACTCGGCGTGCCAGGCCCCGGCCGGCCGTTCGTCCCCGGCGGCCAGCGATCCGTACAGCGTCGCCGCGAGACCAGGAGCGCGTCGGGCGGCGGCCGCGATCAGCGTGGCCCGCACGGGGTTCGCCTTGTGCGGCATCGTGGACGAGTCGCCGCGGTGTCCCTCGGCCACCTCGCCGATCTCGGTGCGGGACAGGATGAGCACGTCGGCGGCCATTTTGCCGAGGGCGCCCGCGGTGAAGGCGAGCGCGCCCGCCAGATCGGCGACCGGGGTGCGCAGGCTGTGCCACGGCAGCAGCGGTTCGGCCAGACCGAGCTCGCTCGCGAACGCCTGGAGCAGCGGCATGCCGGGACCATGGCCGTCGAGAGCCGCGTCGCTCCCGTCCTCCCACGGTGCGAGGACGTCGAACGCGGCCAGCGTTCCCGCCGCGCCACCGAGTTGTACGGGCAGCGATTCCCTTACGGCCGACAGCCGGTCCCGGGCGTCCAGGATCAGCGCGCGCCATCCCGCCGCCTTCAGCCCGAAGGTGATCGGTACGGCGTGCTGGGTGAGGGTGCGTCCGGCCATCGGGGTGTTGCGGTGCGCGACGGCGAGCCGCGCCACCGCGTCCGCGGCCCGCGCCAGGTCGTCGAGCAGCCCGGCCAGGGCCCGCGCGGCGACGAGCATGGCGGCCGTGTCCAGGATGTCCTGGCTGCTCGCGCCCCGGTGCACGTACGGCCGGGCCTCCGGCTCGACCGCCGCGACCAGATCGGCGATCAGCGGGATGACCGGATTGCCGGCCGCGCGGGCGCGCAGCGCCAGGTCCCGTACGTCGAAACGGTTCGCCTCGGCCGCGGCCGTCACCGCGCGCCCGGCCTCGACGGGCGCGAGCCCGCAGACGGCCTGGGCGCGGGTGAGGGCCGCCTCCGCGTCGAGCATCGCCTGCAGGAAGGCGCCGTCGCCGGTGGCCGCCTCGACGGGGGAGCCGGCCCTTCCGGGGGCCAGCAGTCCGGCATCGTTCTCGTACGTCAACTGAACTCCAGGAAGACCGTTCGTCACCGATGCGGCGCGCCGAAGCCAATCGGACGCCGATGGAGGAGCTTCCATCGGACACCGAGGGAGGAACCGGCGCGCGGCGGTGGTGGCTCGGGACGGGGACCGCCGGACCAGGTTCCGCAGGGTGGTGCTCAGCCCTGGTCGCCCGTCCGGTGGATGCCGAGGACCGCGCCCCGAGGGTCACGGACCACCGCGATCCGCTGCCCCGCCGGAACGCTCGTGGGCGGCATCAGCAGCTCGCCGCCCGCCTCCTGGGCGGTGGCCGCTGCCGTGCCCACGTCCGCCACCGCGAAGTACGACAGCCGGTCGGCCGACAGGTGGGCGGCGAACGCGTCGTCCATGACCACCGGACCGCCGAAGTCCTCACCGGCCGGGCTCCACCGCGGATACTCCTCCGAAGCGGTGTTCACCGCCCGTCCGAGGACCTCCGGACAGAAAGCCGGTGCCGGTTCGGCCTCATGGGTGACGAGTTCGACCCAGCTGGCGCGCCGGGGGGCGTCCAGTCGCTCGAAGCCCGCGAAGGCGCGCCGACTCGGCGGCGGGGACGTCGGAGGAGATCAGCTCGACCCGGCAGGGGCCACGGGGCATCGGTCCGGTCGGCCTTCAGCGCATCCTCCCCGGCCCCGCGCGTCCGGCCCTCTCCCCGGCCCCGCGCAGTCGAACGCCATGACCCTGTCGGAAGGGCGACCATCGGCACCCGGCGTCCGTGCCCGGGCCTGGGAGACGAGCGATGAATATATTTTACGGGTGTAATACCTGGTAAAGTATTTGGGTGAGTAATGCGACCGTCCGATCCGCACGGCCTTCCGTGCGCATGTTCCCGCTGGTGGCGCCGCTGCGCCTCGTCCGCCCGTCGGACATGTGGTTCAAACCGGCGACGAGCGTGGTCTTCGCCTCGGCGGTGCCGAACCTGACGCTGTTCGCCGTCGACCGGCTGGACCTCGTGATGTACACGATGGCCGGTTCGCTCTGCGCCCTGTACGGACACAACCTGCCGTACGCCCGCCGCGCCCGGGCGGTCGCGGGCGTCGTGCTCGCGATGGTCATCGGCATGGCGGTCTCCCTGGTCGCGGCCTCGCTCACCGGGTCCACCGCCGTGCTGATCGCGGTGGGCGCACTGCTCGCGGCCGTGCAGAAGATCCTCTGCGACGCCACCCGTATCGGTCCGCCCGGGCCGGTGATCTTCACCTTCGTCACGTCGGCCGCGCTCTTCGGGCCGCAGCGCCTCGGTCAGGTGCCCGGTCATCTCGCGCTGGTGCTGGCCGCGGGGGTGGTCTCCTGGCTGGTGACGCTCGCGCCCGCGCTGATTCGCAGGGAGGGTCCGGAACGCCGGGCGACCGCCCGTGCCCTCGACGCCGCCGCGGCGTACGCCGACCACCCCGGCCACCGGACCCGGCACGCCGCTGTCGCCGCCGTGCACGGCGCCTGGCAGGCGCTCCTCGCCTCCGGACGCCCCACCTCCGCACGCCGGGCGCTCGAGTGCCTTGTCGTCCATGCCGAGGCCGCCCTCGCAGCGGGACTCCCGGGCGGCCCGGCCGCACCCGCCGCCCCCGGCCCCGACCGGCTCCGCGACTGGGCGCGCCGGACCCGGGGCCGTGGCCCGGTTCCCGTGCCGCCCCCAGCCCCCGGCACGTCCGAGGAACTGTTCGGCATCGACGCCGAGCGGGCCGCCCGCCGCGCCGGAGGGCGCCGCGAGGCCCGGCGCGCCCTGTTGCGCAGGCTCGCCCCGGGCTCCCCGCTGCTGCCCATCGGCGTCCGCGCGCTCGTGGGCTGCGCCCTGGCCGGATACGTCTCCCAGGCGGCCGGCGTCGGCCGCCCGTACTGGGCGATCGTCACCGCCGCCGCCCTCTACCAGGCCAATGTGTCGCTGTCCTGGAACCGCGCACTCCAGCGCACCCTCGGCAATCTGCTGGGCGTCCTCGTGTTCGCGGCCGTCCTGCCGCTCAGCCGGGTGTCGCCCCTCGCCCTGATCGGCTGCTGCCTGTTCTTCAGCTTCGCGGCGGAGGCCCTGATCACCCGCAACTACTGGCTGGGCTCCGTCGCCGTCACGCCGATGGCCCTGCTGGTCATGGAGTTCGGCGGAACGTATCCGGCTGGCGAACTGATCGGCGACCGGGTGCTCGACACCGTGATCGGCGCCGCCATGGGTCTGCTCGGAGCCATGGCGGTGACCAACCGCCGGGCGACCGGGCGCCTGGAGCAGGCCCTGGCCGACACGCACCGGGCCCGGGCCCACGCCGTCCACGCGCTCGCCGCCCCGCAGCCCACCCCCGCCGCACTCGACGCCGCGCGCCGCCGGCTCACCGGATCGCTCGTCGAGCTGCGCGAGGCCGACGACGCGGCGGCCGGCGAGTGGTGGCAGCGCGCCCTGCCCCAGGAGCAGGTCCTCGCGGCCGAGCAGGCGGGACACCGTACGCTCGCGGCTACAGCGACACGGCGGGGGCTGATCGCCCCGGCCCAGGAGAACGGAGCGGTGTGACCGACGACATCGTCGCCTCGGTGGTACGGCAGTGGCAGGCCGTCAACCCGGAGCTGGACACCGGACCCATGGAACTCATCGGCCGCATCAACCGCTGTGCGGCCCTGCTCCAGCAGGCGGAGGACGCCCCGCTGCGCGCCGCCGGACTGACCCGTGCCGAGTTCGACGTGCTCGGTGCCCTGCGCCGTACGGACCATGAGCTGACCCCCGGGGAGCTGGCCAGGGAGACGTTCTCCTCCGGTGCCGCCGTCACCAAGAGGTTGCGTGTCCTTCAGGAACGCGGACTGGTCGACCGGCGCGGCGACGAACGCGACCGCCGCGTCGCCCATGTCCGCCTCACCGAGGAGGGCTGTGCGCTCGTCGACCGGTTGCTGCCGCGGCAGTTGGCGTACGAGCGCTCGGTGCTGTCGGGTCTCGACGAGCAGTCCCGCGCCCGGCTCAGCGCCCAGCTCAGCGAGTTGCTGGTGCAGTTGGAGGGGCGCATCGGCGGCGGCCGACGCTGAAGCCGGGAGCCGGGAGCCGGGAGCCGGGAGCCGGGAGCCGGGAGCCGGGGAGCGGGGGAGAGGGAGTGAGGGCTGAGGGCCCGGTGCCTCGGCCGACGGCGTCAGGTCACGTCCAGCAGTACGACGGACCGGCGCAGTTCCTCGGCCCGGCGCAGCAGGACCCCGTCCTCGCCCCGGTCCGCGGGCCCCGACGCCACCAGCGCGAGCCGGTCCCGCCGACTCGACCCGGCCAGCGGGACGGCCACGGTGTGCAGACCCGGGACCGACTCCCCGCGGCTGACGGCGTATCCACGGGAACGGACGAGGGCGAGTTCCGCGAGCAGCGCGGACCGGGTGGTGAGCGTCGCGGACGTGTATCCCGGCAACTCCTCCCCGGGGTACAGGGCTCGCACCTGTTCCTCCGTCAGCGACGAGAGCAGCAGCTTGCCGCCCGCGGTGGCGTGCGCGGGGCGGGTGCGGCCCAGCTCCAGCGTCGCTCGTACCGGATGCGGCGACTCGCGCCCGTCCATGACGATGATCTGGTCCCCGACCAGTGCCGCGCTCTGCACGGTCTCGCCGGTACGCCGGGCCGCCTCGTCCAGCACGGCCCCGAGCCGTCGTCGGGCCGCCGCGCCGAAACCGGCCGGCAGGCCGAGCCGGACCAGTTCGGGCCCGGCCGCGTAGCCGCGCCCCGAGGAGTCCCGTACCGCGAATCCGCGGCCCTCCAGGGTGCTGAGCACCCGATGGGCGGTCGACCGGCCGACGGAGAGCAGCGCGGCCGCTTCCGAGACGGTCAGCCGGTCGTGGGCGAGGAACAGTTGTATGAGCCGTAGCCCGGTGTCCAGCGATTCGATCGTGTAGCGCCGTGTCCGCTCCATGGCGTCTCCGTTCTCCTGTTCGCTCTGTTCGCTCTGTTCGGCTGTCCCGTGCCGTCCTGTGCCCGGACGCGGACTCCGGTCCGGGCGTGGGTTCGTCGGCGGGTGCGGGTGCGGGTGCGGGTGCGGGTGCGGGTGCGGTGCGGCCGGCGTACCGCCTTCGTGTACGAGGCCGTCGGCGGGTTCGGCTGGCCCGTAGGGGTGAAGTTCACGTTCCACCGGGCGCTCGCGCCGCCCGGGTGCGCCCCGGTCGGGGCCGCGGTCGGTGGTGAGGACCGCGGCGGCCTGCGGGATGTCGGTCCGGCCGCCCTGACGGCCGGTGCCCGACGGGGCCTGAGTCACAGCGCGGCGCACTGTGCCGGGCTTCGCCGTTCGGTCATGAATGCGCATCTTTCGATCAGCTTCGATCGCAAGTGTTCTTGTCCCGGTGAGAAGGACGGCAACGGACGTTCCTGGCCGAATGGTTGAGCTGCCATGGTGCCATGTTCCCTGTCAATCCGGCTTGATTCGCCGGGGTGCGGGATCCGCGCGGTGCGCATCTGTCCTTCTGTGCGGTACGCAGGCCTCTGAAACGCACCGGTTTCGGCTATCCGTCACTCGTTGTGCACGCATGGAGGCGCTGCGTAGGAAAACTCGTGAGTGTATTACCGCGCGAGCGTTCGCGCAGGGGGTTGGGTGAATGTGCTGAGGCGCTGATTCGATCTGACTAAGCTCACGCGCAGCGCAGTCGAGTTGAGATGAATTCGAGTGCTTGTTCTCAACTGTCCGGGCTGGCGCTCATATCTCCCGAATCAATCGCCCGAGGTTCTAGATGGTCCGTGTCGAATCACCACCGACCGAACGGGAAGCACCCGTCGTTCGAGCCGTGTTGCTGCCCGTGGTCCTGTGCGGTGGCGCGACCGCCGCCGCGGCGGTGCTGTTGTCCGGGGCCGCGCGGATACCAGTCGTCTGGTGCGGCGCGCTCGCCACCGTCCTGATCGCCGCGCTCACCGTTCAACTCGCCCGTCGCGCACGCGACATGCGCAACCAGCGCGCGGCATACGAACGGCGCTTCGCCGACCTGGAGCGGCGCATCGCGGCCCATGACGACGAGACCGTACGGATCGGCAGGGAGCTCCTTCCCGCCGCCATCCACCGGCTGCGCGTGGGCAATTCGCCCGAGGAGGTGCTCCGGGACGTCGTCGACGCGGACGAGCGCTACCGCGATCTGCCCGACGCCCAGCGTTCCTTGGTCTACAAGGTGCTGAACATCATCGACAACGAAGAGGCGATGCGCGACTCCGCGCAGCGTGCCTTCGTCAATGTCGCCCGCCGCGTCCAGGCGATCGTCCACCGTCAGGCGAGCGAACTGCGCGAGATGGAGGAGCACCACGGACGCAACCCCGACGTCTTCGACGACCTGCTCCGCATCGACCACGGCACCGCGCTGATCGGCCGTCTCGCCGACTCCATCGCGGTGCTCGGCGGTGCCCGGCCCAGCCGTCAATGGCCCAAGCCCGTACCGCTGTTCAGCGTCCTGCGTGGTGCCATGTCCCGGATCCTGGAGTACCCGCGGGTCGATCTGCACTCCATCGCGAAGGTCGCCATCATCGGCACCGCCGTCGAACCGCTGATCCACGCCTGTGCCGAACTCCTCGACAATGCCACCCGGTACTCGCCGCCGCAGACGCGGGTCCACGTCACCGCCGTCGAGGTGCAGACCGGCATCGCCATCGAGATCGAGGACGGCGGAGTCTCGCTCAGCGAGGAGGCCCGCGCCCGCGCGGAGAACATGCTCGCCAGGGCCCAGGCGGGCTCCAGCATGAACGACCTCGGCGAGTCCCCGCGGCTCGGCATGGCCGTCGTCGGCCGTCTCTCCCGGATGTACGACCTCCAGGTCTCGCTGCGCCAGTCCGCGTACGGCGGTGTCCGGGCGGTCCTCATCGTGCCCCGCGCCATGATCACCACCGGCCCGGCTCCCGGCATCGCCCACGGCATCGGCGCCACCTCGCGGCCCACCAGCGACATCGACCAGGAGGCCATGAAGCACGTCGTACCGGCCCGGCGCAAGCCACGCCCGGTGGCCCAGCGCCCGGCCACCGGCCCGGTCGCGCCCGCCACCCGACCGGCCGTGCCCGCGGCCGCCAGGGAGGACGACGTCCCGGTGGTCACCGAGTGGACCGTCGGCGGCCTCCCGCAACGCCGCAGCCGCGGCCGCGCCCCCCTGGGCTCGCACAACCTTCCCGCGCAGCCCGTCGACCCCGCTCCGGCACAGCGCAACGGCCATGTCAACGGCCACGGTCATGGGCACGGACACGGTCCGGGAGGCGACGGCAACCGGGAACAGCCGCCCGGGCTCTGGCTGGAGGCCTTCACCAACGCCGTCAACGGCGTGCCGCAGGAGCCGAAGACCGACGAAGACTCTGACGACGCCTGGGACAAGGGAGACCTGAAGTGATCCAGCAGCGGGGAAACATGGACTGGATGCTCAAGGAACTGGCCGACGACGTGCCGGACATCCACCAGATCGTGGTGCTGTCCGCCGACGGACTGCGCATCGCCCAGCACGGCGGCGACCCCGATGTCGCCGACCGCCTCGCGGCGGCCTGCGCCGGACTGCAGAGCCTGGCCGCCGCCGTCGCCACCGAGATCCCCTACAGCGACGGCATCATGCGCCTCGTCGTCATCGAGGTCACCGGCGGCTTCTTCTACATGATGGCGGCCGGAACCGGCGCCTACCTCGCGGTCCTGGCCGGTGAGACCGTCGACGCCGGACTCGTCGGGGCGCGGATGCGCGACATGGTCGTCAGGATCGGCGCCCATCTGACGAGCCCCCCTCGCCATGACAGGCAGGGCGGATGAACCCGCCCCGACGAGAACGCAGAACGGCCGATCCGGTGCTGAGCGATCCGGAACGGCTGTACGTGCTCACCGGCGATCCCGACGGAAGCGAGCGCGCCGCGCTCGACCTGGTGACGATGATCGTGGCGATGGCCGAGCCGACGCCGACGGTCCAGCCGGAGCAGGCCGTGATCCTGCGGCTCTGCCAGGCCCCGTTATCCGTCGCCGAGATCTCGGCGTACCTGGCTCTGCCCTTCAGCGTGGTGACGTCGCTCCTCACGGAACTCCTCGTGGCCGACCTCATCGAATCGCGCGCACCCATCGTTCGCGCCACCCTCCCGGACAGGTCCCTTCTCGAAGCGGTGATGCATGGACTTCAGAAGCTCTGACACGATCGCCGGCCCCCGACGCGAGGACGTCCTTCCCACCACGGCCACGGCCGCGGTGAAGGTCGTGATCGTCGGCGGGTTCGGGGTCGGCAAGACGACCATGGTCGGATCCGTCAGCGAGATCCGGCCGCTGACCACCGAAGAGACCATGACCCAGGCCGGGGTCGGCGTGGACGACAACTACGGGGTGGAGAGCAAGACCGCCACCACCGTCGCCATGGACTTCGGGCGGATCTCCATCAGCGAGGAACTGATCCTCTACCTGTTCGGAACCCCCGGCCAGGAACGGTTCTGGTTCCTGTGGAACGGCCTGTTCGAAGGCGCCCTCGGCGCGGTGGTCCTCATCGACACCCGCCGCCTCGAGGTCAGCTTCGACGTCATCGGCCGGCTGGAGGAGCGCGGGGTGCCGTTCGTCGTCGCCGTCAACACCTTCCCCGACGCCCCGAAGCATCCCGTCGAGGCGCTGCGCAGTGCCCTGGACCTGCCCGAAGAGGTCCCGATGATCGACTGCGACGCCCGGCTGCGCGGCTCCAGCCGCGACGTGCTGATGACCCTGATGCGTTACCTGCACAGCCTGGCACTCCCGCTCGCCTGACCGCACCGAAACCCCCGCCACACACCCCCCGCGCGTCCCATCCGTCCGGATTCTCGGGAATCCTGATCCCTGGAGCGATCGTGACAACCCCCTTCCACTACGAGCCCGGAGCGGCCCAGGGGCCGGTTCCGCCCCCCGAGTGCCCGGCCCACGGCCTCGGCATCGGCCCCGGCGGAATCCGTCGGCTCTACGGCCCGGAGGCCGAGCGGGACCCCCATGGGCTGTACGACAAGCTGCGCGCCGAACACGGCACCGTGGCACCCGTGCTGCTGCACGGGGACGTACCCGCCTGGCTGGTCCTCGGACACAGCGAGAACCTGCACATGACCCGTACGCCCTCGCAGTTCTCCCGGGACTCGCGGCGCTGGCGGGCACTGCAGGACGGCACCGTCGCCGCGGACCACCCCCTGGCCCCGATCTTCACCTGGCAGCCGATCTGCGCGTTCGCCGACGGTGCCACCCATGAACGCCAGCGCGGCGCGGTCACCGACAGCATGGCGCGCATCGACACCCGCGGCGTGCGCCGCCACATCAACCGCTACAGCAACCGGCTCGTCAACGAGTTCTGCCAGGAAGGACATGTCGACCTGGTCAGCCGGTTCGCCGAGCGGCTGCCGATGATGGTCATCTGCGCGGTCCTCGGCATGCCCGAGGAGTACAACAACCGGATGGTCCAGGCCGCCCGCGACATGATCCGGGGCACGGCGACCGCCGTCGCGAGCAACGCCTACGTCTCGGACGTGCTGACCCGGCTCGTCAAGCGCCGTCGGCGCGATCCCGCGGACGACTTCGCCACGTGGCTCGTCGAGCACCCCGCCGGGCTGAACGACCAGGAGGTCAGCGAACACCTCCGACTGATCCTCATCGCCTCCTACGAGGCGACCGCCAACCTGATCGCCAACGTGCTGCGCATGGTGCTCACCGACCCCCGCTTCCGGGCCAGGCTGAGCGGCGGTCACATGACGGTGCCCGAGGCGGTCGAGCAGACGCTGTGGGACGAACCACCGTTCACCGCGGTCTTCGGCCGGTGGGCGGTCGGTGACACCGAACTGGGCGGCAAGCGGATCAGGGCGGGTGATGCCCTGATCGTCGGGATCGCGCCCGCCAACGCCGACCCGGTGGTGCGGCCCGACCTCGGCGCCGACATGGTGGGCAACCGGGCCCATCTCGCGTTCAGCGGCGGCCCCCACGAGTGCCCCGGACAGGACATCGGGCGTGCCATCGCCGACGTCGGCGTCGACGCGCTGCTGATGCGGCTTCCCGACCTCGAACTCGCCGTGGACGAGAGCGAGCTGCGGTGGATCGGGAACATCATGAGCCGGCACCTGGTGGAGCTCCCGGCGGACTTCGCCGCCCGCCCGCCCCAGGACGACAAGGAACCGCCGTCCATGGGCAAGCCGCACTCGCAGCGCCAGGACTGGGAGGTGCAGACGACCGTCCGGCACACCGGTCCCACACCCGACCGCGACGATGGCCGGGCGCCGGTGCCCGCACCGGCACCCGCCTCGTCCTCCGGACCCGGCTCCGCGCCTTCCTCCACCCCCGTCCCTTCTTCCGCTCCTGTTCCTTCGTCCGCTCCGGTCCGTTCGTCCGCTCCTGGGACGGGGGTGATGGACGCGACGGCGACGGCCGTCGCCGCGTCCCGGGACGAGCCCGCTCCCACCGGACCGGCGGCCGACCGGATCCCGCAGCAGCGCGGTGAGTCCGCCCCGACGCGGCTGTGGCGTGTCGTCTCGCGGTGGTGGAGCGGCAACTGACCATGTGGGTGCCCGGGAGGGCCGACGGGGGACACGGGGCGCGGCCGTCCCCGGGCAGCGGGCCCGGCCACGGGCCCGCTCCCGTCCCCGTACCATGCGGAAGCGTGAAGCTGACAATTCTGGGCGGCGGCGGTTTCCGGGTTCCACTCGTCTACGGGGCGCTCCTCGCCGATCACGCCGAGGGCCGCGTCTCGGCGGTCACCCTCCACGACACGGACGCCGACCGGCTCGCCGCCGTCGCCCGGGTCCTTCGCGAACAGGCCGCGGACGTCCCCGACGCCCCCGTCGTCACCGCCACCACTGAGCTCGACGACGCCCTCCGGGGCACGGACTTCGTCTTTTCCGCGATCCGCGTCGGCGGACTCGCGGGCCGGGCGGCCGACGAACGCGTCGCCCTCGACGAAGGCGTCCTCGGACAGGAGACGGTCGGCGCGGGCGGCATCGCGTACGGGCTGCGCACCGTTCCCGTCGCCATCGACCTCGCACAACGCATCGCACGGCTCGCACCGGACGCCTGGGTCATCAACTTCACCAACCCGGCCGGACTGGTCACCGAGGCCATGGCCCGCCATCTGGGCGACCGCGTCATCGGCATCTGCGACTCCCCGGTGGGCCTCGGCCGACGTCTGGCCCGGATCCTGGGCGCCGACCCCGACCGGGCCTGGATCGACTACGTCGGCCTCAACCACCTGGGCTGGGTCCGCGGCCTGCGCGTCGACGGGCGCGACGAACTTCCCCGGCTGCTGGCGGATCCCGGACTCCTCGGCTCCTTCGAGGAGGGGAGGCTCTTCGGCGCCGACTGGATCCGGTCGCTGGGCGCCGTCCCCAATGAGTACCTGCACTACTACTACTTCAACCGGGAAGCCGTACGCGCCTACCAGGCCGCCGAGCAGACCCGGGGCGCCTTCCTGCGCGAGCAGCAGGAGGGCTTCTACGCCCGTACGAAGGATCCGGGCACTTCCGCCCTGACGGCATGGAACCGCACCCGCGCCGAACGCGAGGCCACGTACATGTCGGAGAACCGGGAGGCCGCCGGGGCGGGTGACCGCGACGAGAGCGATCTGGACTCCGGCGGGTACGAGAAGGTGGCGCTGGCCCTCATGCGGGCCGTCGCCCGCAACGAACGGACCTCGCTCATCCTCAACGTCCGCAACCGCACGACGCTCTCCGTACTCGACGCGGACGCCGTCATCGAGGTGCCCTGCCTGGTCGACGCGAGCGGAGCCCACCCCGTCGCGGTCGACCCCCTCCCGTACCACGCCGTCGGCCTGGTCACCGCGGTCAAGGCCGTCGAGCGCGCCGTGCTCGACGCGGCGGACAGCGGCTCGCGCGCCGCCGCGGTGAAGGCGTTCGCGCTGCACCCGCTGGTCGACTCGGTGACCGTCGCCGAACGACTCGTCGACGGATACCTGAAGGTTCACCCCGGTCTCCGCTACCTCGACCGCCCTTAGCCCGTTCTTCGGCCTCCGGCGTCGAAATCGACCTCCGGCGTCGGAATGTGCCTCGAACCAGGTCGCTGGCCCGGCCATTCTCAGGATGCAAGGAGTTCGCTTCCGACCAGGAGATGGAGCTGTGCCTCCAGCCAGGCGTCGGCAGCGGCTCCGAGCCCCGTCCCGTCCGTCTCCGCCCCGCCCAGCGCGTCGATGAAGGCGCGCACCAGTGCCGCCGCGCGGACCAGGCCGGTGCGCGACAGCGTCGTGGCGGCGCCCTCGATATGGGAGCGGGCCGGGACCGTCAGATGGCGCAGCCCGCTGTGCGGGACCGCCGAGAGCGCGGACAACGCCTCGTCCAGCGCCGCCGTCAGCGGATCGGACGGGCAGCGGGGCGCCGCCGCCAGTGCCGTGGAGCCGTCGTCCGGTGCGAGATCCGGCACGATCACCCCGGCCGGGGTGAGCACCGCGATCGGATCGATCGTGACGCCCTCGGCAGTACGGTGCACCGCACCGCTCACATGCGTCGCGCCGTCCTCCAGGGCCGCCGCCAGGGCGTCCAGCGCCCCGGGGCATTCGGGCCGGTAGGCGGACGTCAGCAGCGCCGAGGTCCCCGAGACATCGCGCACGACGGCTTCGACACGCTGTTCGGCCGGGTCGTAGCCGACGCTCTCCACCGCCGACAGCGCGATGACACGGACCGAATCGGCCTCGACCCGGGGACGGATCAGCCGGGGCGGTCTTCCCGCCCAGCCCGCCGTGAGCGCGGACAGATCCCGTACGAGCAGAGGCTCAGGGAGCTCCGTCCAGGCCGTGCCGACCGGTGTCACGGTCGAGGTGCCGAGCCTGCCGCGGCCGACGGTCAGCGCACGGCTCGCCGTGCGTCGCACGCTCTCGCTGACCAGGCTCCCGGTGGCCAGCGCGCCGAGCCCGGTGGCGAGGACACGGCGGGCGGCGAGCAGATGACCGCTGAGCTCCTTGCCCTCGGCGGCCGTCCACGTCTTGCGCAGGACCAGCACGGCACCCGCGCCGGGATGGGCGAAGTACACCTCGGAGACGAGGGCCTGGGGCGTGCCGTGGACGCGGCAGCCGAGCGAGACGAGCCGGACCCGACGTAGCGGGGTGTCCCCGGCCTCGCGGGTGCCCAGCACACCGGGCAGCGCGGCGGCCCGCCGTCGGGCGTGCACCTCGGTGAGCAGGGCGGCCACCGACTCCGGGCGGTAGTGCGCGTCGCGGTCGGCGTACGCGGTGAGCTGGTCCACCAGATCGGCGAGCGCACCGGCCGGCCAGTGCAGCGACAGTGCCGCCAGATCGGCACCGGCCCGTGCCAGGGCCCCGCCGAGCACCGGTCCGAGATGTGCCACGCCCTCCATCAGCAACTCGTCGGCCAGTTCGGCGGCCGTGTCCATCGCCGGTCCGGCCGACGGCGGGGCGGCGGGGTCGCCACCGACCTGGACGGTCACGGACCGTTCCCCGGTCCGCGCCGCGTCGGCCGCCCGGAACGCCCATACCGCGAGGGCCAGCACCTCACCGCGCAGTGCGGGGGTCGCGTCCGTCAGCGCGTAGGCGATCTCGCCGGGGACCGGGAAACGCACCGTGCAGGTGGGAAGTTCGACCCGGGGCTCGGGGTGCTCCGGGGACGGGCGGTGCACCACGGCGGCGTAACCGCGGTCGAAGGAGCGACGGGCCGCGGCGAGCGGGCGGGCGCCGGCCGCCGCCGCGAGAGCCTCGTCGTCGGTGGCGCCCGGGGACCAGTCGGCGACCGGGGCGGAGGCCGCGCTCCCACCGTCCGTACGGTCCGTGCCGTCCGCGCCGGACGCGGCCTCGCGCTGGTACGCCAGCACCAGGCCCACGAGATGACGGCACACCCCGGGCGCGGCACAGCTGCACGTGCCGTTCTCCAGACCGGTGCCGGGCGGTAGGGCGGCGGTGGTGCCGTCCGGGAAGCGGGCCCGCAGCGTGGTGTCCGGGTCGGTCGTGAGGGCCGGTGCCGTGCCGGTGTCGAGCTCCTTCGTGGCCCGCTTGACCAGGCCGCGGTTGGCGAGCTGCGCGAGCGTGTCGGGGGTGAGGGCGAGCAGGTCGGGGCGTGCGGCCGTCGTGTCACGGGTCGATTCGCTCATCTGCCCAGCCTCTCGGCGACGAACTCCGCGAGGTGGCCGGGCGTCATCGCCCCCACGTGCGCCCCGGCCTCGGCGAGCCGCGCGGCCGTCCCCCGGTCGTAGTCGGGCTCGGCGTCCTCGTCGAGCGCGGCCAGCCCCAGGACGGTGGTGCCCTGCTCCACCAGTGACCGTACGGAACGCACCAACTGGTAGGCGTCGCCGCCCTCGTAGAAGTCGGTGACCAGCGCGACGATGGTGCGCCGGGGATTCTCCACCAGCCCCGCGGCGTAGCGGACGGCACGCGCGATGTCGGTACCGCCGCCGAGCTGCACCCGCATCAGCAGTTCCACCGGGTCGCTCACGTCGGCGGTCAGGTCCACCACCTGTGTGTCGAAGGCGACCAGGTGCGTCTTGAGTCCGGGCAGGCCCCACAGGCACGCCGCGGTCACCGCCGAGTGGATCACCGAACCGGCCATCGAGCCCGACTGGTCGACCAGCAGGATCAGCTGCCACCGCGTCATGTGGCGCCGGGTGCGGGAGTGGAAGTGGGCACGCTCGATGAGCAGGCGGCGCTCGGCCGGCTGGTAGTGGGCGAGGTTGGCCCGCACCGTCCGCCGGAAGTCGAAGTCCCGCGCCAGCGGCACCCGGCTGGGGGTGCGGGAACGGGTGCCGTGGAACGCCCGGCGGACCTCCGGCCGGAGCCTGGCCAGCAGCTGCCGCACCACCGACTCGACGATGCGCCGGGCCAGCCGCAGCACCTCCGGGTTCATCAGATGCTTGGTCCGCAGCACGGCCCGCAGCAGCGTCGGGCTCGGCTCGACCCGTTCCAGTACGGCGGGGTCGGTGACGATCTCCTGGATGTCGTACCGCTCGACGGCGTCCCGCTCCAGGCGTTCGACGGTCTCCTTCGGGAACAGCCGGTGGATGTCGTCGAGCCAGTCGGCCGTGGTCAGGGCCGAGGGGCCGTTGCCCCCGGTGCGGGAGGTGGTGCCGGAACGGCGCACACCGCGTCGGGCGAGGTCGGGGTCGCGGCCGTAGAGCCAGTCGAGCGCGGCGTCACGGCCGGCGCCACCGGGACTCAGTGGGCCGGTGTGGTGTTCGGCCGCGGAGCCGAGCAGCAGCCGCCAGCGCTCCAGGCCCGCGTCGGATGCCGTGCCGGAGGCGGCGTCCCCGCGCCGGGACCCCTCGTCGGGGCCGGGCGCGGCAGTGGGGCCGGTTTCGGGCCGGGGTGCCGCCTCGGGGTTCGCTCCGGCCGTGGGCGTGCGTCCGGCCGTGGGCGTGGGTGTCGTCGTGCCGACGACCGCTTCGACCGTGGGTGCCGGGTCGGGAGTGCGTTCGGGTGTGGTCATGGGGTGGCTCCCAGGTCGTAACGGGCCAGCAGCCGGGAAACGGACTCCTCCAGGGCGCGGGCCCGGGCTATCAGCAGCGGGTCCTCGGTGGTCCGCAGCAGGGAGCGCGACGAACCGCGCACGCCGCGCCGTTCCAGCAGGCGAGCGGCGATCCGCTCGCGTTCGCGGGGCGGGAAGAACGTGAACGCCTGACGCAGCGCGGGCAGCCCCGCCAGGAATGCGTCCTCGGGCAACGCGCAGACCAGCCCGTCCAGCACGTCGAGCAGGGACTCCGCGTCTCGACCGGTCTCCGGACCGTCCGTTGGAACCGTCGTCCCCGCAGGCTCCGTCATCTCGTCCCGGGCGAGTGCGAACAGCCCGGCCAGCCAGTCGCCGAGGGCGTCCGTGCCCGCTCCCGCCACCGCACGCACCGCCTCGGCAGGATCCCCCGACGCGTCCGGGACCGGTGCCAGGGCCCGGTGCAGGCCGAACGCGGCCCCGCGCAGATCGAACGGCGCCTGCGGATCGCCACTGATCCGCCACGCCACCGAGACCACCGCCTCCGGGCGGACCGAGAGCAGCCGATCCGCGTGCCGCACCGCGTCCCGGACGGCCGCCACGGCGCGCAGCCGCGGGAAATCCACCCCCGGTCCGCCGCGTGCCCCTTCGAGGAGCCACACCAGGCGCTCCGTCGCCCGGTCGACGATCCCGGCGAGCAGCGGCCCCCGCGCCACCCCGAACACCCGGTCGTGCCGCCACAGCCCCAGCGCCGTGGAGAGGATCTCTCCGAGCGCACCCGCGTCCCTCAACTCACCCACATGGGAGGAGAGTTCACCGAGAATCCGCGCCGAGAAGCCGTCCATTCCGCAGAGCACGGCATCGAACAGCGCCCGGGCCAGATCGTCCGCCCCGGACGCGGCGCCACGGGTCCGCTCGGCGAGCGCCACCGCCGCGGCCTCCGCCGGCGTCGCCCCGTACGCACCCGCCTCCACCAGCGCGGCCTCGCGCCCGGCGACGGACCGCGACTCCCAGCGTTCCGTGAACACCGGGTCGATCCCGTGCTCGGGACCGGAGACCCGCCCGTGCCCCGGGATCCCCAGCACCCGCAGCCGGTGCAACAGTCGGCTGCGTTCCAGATCGGTGGCGTCCGTGAGATCGAGCCGGTACGACGTCCCGGGCCCGCCGTCGAGCGACAGCGCCGCCAGCCGCGTCGCCACGTCGTGGACCAGGGGCGGCGCGGGGGTGCCGGGGTGCAGCCTGCCGATGCGGTCGCCACCGCACGCCGACACCATCTCGACGACCACGGGGTGCGCCCCCGCGCCCAGCGGGCCCCGGCTCGTCCACGGGAGCGGCCGGTCCAGATCGTCCGTGATCAGGGCGCCCGCGAGACCGTCCAGCACGTCGATCCTGGCGGGACGGGGGTGGCCGCGCAGCGTGGTGAGCCCCTGCGCCAGACTCCGCGCGGCGATCAGATCGGAGGTGGACACCGGGACCCTGCGCGCCCGCAGCCGCTCGACGACCACGCGCAGCAACCCCTCCGCAGCGGCCTCGGGGCCCGACTCCCACACCTGCTGGTAGTAGCCGGGTGACGGCATCCCCGACTGGTACCCGGCGAAGGCGTCCAGTTGCCGGAAGGAATACGGCACGAGGAAGCTCCCGGCCAGGGCCCCGTCCGGCGGGGCGGGCACCCGCGGCCACCCGTCGGAGTCGTGCTCCCAGCTCTCCGTACCGTGCTCGCACACGCCGTCGCCGGTGCCTCCGCCGCTGTCGTGGGGCCGCCCGGTCCCGGTGAGCGCCCGGAGCGCGGGCCGGTGGAAACCGCCGGTCACCACCAGCACCGGCCGGTCCCCGGCCGCGGCGACCGCCGCCCGCACCCACGCCGTCATGTACGACTCGCGCGACCGGTCGCCCGCGTCGGCCTCCGCGTCACCGCGCACCAGGGCGAAGTACGCGTCGAGCCGTTCCGCGAGACCGTCGTCCGGTTCGACCTCGAACAGCCGGTCCCACAGGGCGTCCGGCGAGTCCACCGCGAAGTGCCGGCACAACCGGTCCGTCGCCTCCGCGTACCGTGCCTCGGCGTCGGCGTAGCGGTTGGTGCGCTCGGCGAACGACGGATGCCAGGCCGGAAGGTCGATGAAGCGGACCTCCGCACCGGCCGCCCGTCCCGCCCGCAGCGCGACCCATTCCGGCGAATAGTCGCAGAGCGGGGCCCAGGACGTGGCCGCCCGGTCCTCGTCCCGGTAGTGGCTGAACACCGCGACCGGCAACTCGTGCCCGAGCAGCAGTTCGTCCAGCCGCCCGTTCATCTCCGCGGGACCCTCGACGAGCACATGGGCGGGGCGGAGCTCGTCGATGGTCCGCCCCACGAGCCGGGCGCAGGCGGGGGAGTGGTGCCGCACCCCCAGGAACACCGCGGACATCAGTCGGCCAGCAGATGACGCGCGTCGTACAGGGCCTGCCACGCCGGGCCGCGCCGGCGAGGCACCTGCTGCTCCAGGTAGCGGCGCAGCCGGGCCAGATCCTCCGGGCTGTCCTTGGCCGCCGTCCCCGCCAGGCACGCCACCACATCGGCGGCACTGCCCGGCTCGCCGCGCAGGAACCAGCCGCGCACCCCCACGGCGTGGGCGACCGACACGGCCTCCGCCGTGCTCATCACCGCCGAGGGGCGGTCCGCGCCCGCACCGGGCCCGCCCTGCCCACCGGCCCCGTTCCGCAGCTCCCGGAACGTGGCGACCAGGACCTTCAGCACGTCGTGGTCCGGCGGCGGTTCCACCCCCGACCGCCGCAGCAGAGTCGTCACCTCCGCCTCGACGAGCGCCAGTTCGGTGTCCAGGTCGGGAATCGGGAACACCGTCTCGAAGTTGAACCGCCGCTTGAGCGCGGCACTCATCTCGTTGACGCCGCGGTCCCGGGTGTTGGCGGTCGCGATGACATTGAACCCCTGCCGGGCGAAGACCATGCCGTCCGGACCCGCCAGTTCGGGGATCGCCACCACCCGTTCGGACAGCAGCGACAACAACGAGTCCTGCACCTCCAGCGGACAGCGCGTGATCTCCTCGAACCGCACCAGCCTGCCCTCGGCCATGCCGCGCAGCATCGGAGCGGGCACCAGCGACCGCGTGGAGGGCCCCTCGGCGACCAGCAGCGCGTAGTTCCAGCCGTACTTGATCTGGTCCTCCGTGGTGGCCGCGCCGCCCTGCACCGTCAGCGTGGAGTCCCCGCTGACCGCGGCCGCGATCAGCTCGGAGAGCAGGGACTTGGCCGTGCCCGGCTCCCCGACCAGCATCAGGCCGCGACTCGTCGCCAGCGTCACCAGCGCGCGGTCCACGAGCGAGGGATTGCCGACGAATTTCCGGCTGATGCCCGCGTCCGCGTCGCCGACGACGAATCGGCGCGCCGCGCGCAGGCTCAACTTCCAGCCGGGTGGCCGGGGATCGCGGTCCTTCGCCCGCAGCGCGGCGAGCTCGTCCGCGTACCGCACCTCGGCCGGGGGCCGCTGCACCCGCCCGGCCGCATCCTCAGCCGCCCCGCCGGGCCGCTGTCCGTTCCGTACGGTCATGACGCGGCGCCCTCGGTGAGTTCGGTCAGGTCGGCGAGGAGTTCCGACACGGTCACTGGGTCCAGCCCGGAGAAGCGGAGCGGGTGCTCGTGCCTGGACCAGTGGTCCTGGGGGCGGGTGTCGAGCCACACCGTTTCGAGGGTCTGGTCGGGGAACATGTCGACCACCCCGACCGCGATGCCGGTGTCGAGAGCGATCACCAGGTAGCGGTCGTCGCCCAGCCGCTTGGAGATCCAGCGTTCCACCCCGGCATCCTGCGGCACGCCCCGCTCCCAGCCGCGCCGCTCCAGTCCGAGGACCTTTCCGGTCGGCACCTTCAGGCCCTCGAAGCGGGTGAGCCGATAGCCCTCGCGCTCCTCGTCGGACAGCGCGAGCACGGCGCGGCCGAGCTGCGGGAACGGCTGGAGGATCTCGTAGTCGGCGAACAGCTCGGACCAGGCGGCCAGCTCGCCGCCCAGCCGGACCGGGTGAGCCAGCCGCACCGCCGCGTCCTCGGCCAGTTCGAAGACCTCGTCCTCCACGTCGGCGAACGTGCGGTCCTCCGCGACCCGGAACGCGGTGGACGCACCGTCGTCCGCCTCGCTCAGCCACACGAGTCGGCGCACCAGGTGCCAGAGCAGCGGATGGGCGACGAAAAGTTCCACGAACTCCTGGGCCGTCCAGGAGCGCCCGGTCACCATCGCCGCCTCCAGCCGGCGCACCTGGTCCGACGCGATCGTCCTGACGTCCTTCTTGAGCGCCATGAACCGCTTGCGCTCCGCCGGGGCGAGCTCCGCGTCGTCCCGGGCGCCCGGCTTGGGCAGGTCCTTGCGGCGCTTGCCGTCCCCGTCCAGCACGTACGGCCGCAGCTGCTCGTCGAAACCGACCGTGAACGTCCGCGATCCGTAGTCGACGACGGTCGAACCGTCCTCGTCCAGGCCGAGGTCCGGCACCAGGCGGTCGGAGAGCTGTTCCCCGGTCAGCCCCAGTCCGGCCGCGACCTCGGCGATCTTCTCCTGGGCCCGGGCCTTCAGCCCCTTGAACTTCACCCGCTGCGCGATCGCGTGCAGATGCAGCAGCGCGACGTCGCTGCCGATCGTCGCCAGGACGTCCAGGCCCTCCACGGCCCGGTGGTGGGCGCCCTCACCGGGCCAGGTCCGGATGACCGGAGTGAGCCTGCGCACCGTCTCGTCGTCGCCCAGCAGCCCCAGCGCGTGCAGCACCCACGACTCCTTCGCGGGCATGTTGGCCAGCTGCCACTGTTCGAACAGGGCCCAGGCGAACGCGGCGAGCGTCGCGGGTTCGGCCGTCTCGACGAGCCGGCCGACACTGGGGTACACGTCGCCGGACTTGGACAGCGCCAGGGTCGTCAGCGCGTGGCGCACCGACGGCCGAGGCAGCGCACCGCCGGACCGGACCAGGATCTGGGGCAGCAGCGCGGGTTCCGCCCAGGCCGGGAGCTCGGGCATCCTGGCGGGCAGCGCCCGCTCCAGCGGATCCGCGGCCAGCAGCCCCTCCACCGCGGCCAGGGCCTCGGGGCCGTACCCACGGGCGGCCTCGCGCACCGCCTCGTCGCCGTGCAGCGAGGAGATCAGCGTCAGCGCCTGCTCGGCGGCGCGCCGGGCGGGGCCGGCCTTGCCCACGGCATCGGGCACCAGCAGCGGGGCGGCGGCCGCGCCGTGCCGGGCGAACCAGGAACGTGCCGTCGCCGCCACGGACTTGAGACGCACCGCCCAGTCCGCCATCTGGCGGGCGACGCCCACGTCGACGAACGGGAGCAGCACCGGAGCGAGAGAGGCGGGCTGGCGGGGAGCGGCGCGCAGCAGCAGCGGCAGAGCGGCGAGGCCGAAACGGGCCGCGATCGGTTTGAAGGTGTCCTCGGCGTCCCACAGGTCGGTCGGATCCCAGGTGGCGAGGTACGGGGCCACCAGCTCCTCGGGGCCGTGGACGTAGAGCCAGGCCGAGGAGAGATGGTCTCCGCGCAGGTCGTGATGGACGGCGGGGTCGTTCACGTCCCATCCCGCCCGCCGTCCGCCGGTGCGCTCGGTCGTGTACCAGGACGTGGTGGCGGCCCAGGCATCCCGTTCGCCGGGCAGCCACTCGACCGAGGGCGCGGACTCGGTGGTCAGACCGGTCACGACCAGGGCCTTGGCCTTGGTGCGGGGGCGGGACCAGGGCGGCGTCGTCAGGACCTCCGGGAGCGCGTCGGCGGGGGCGTCGGGGACCAGACCCACCGGGTTCAGCAGCGGCTCCACGACCTCGACGACCTCGGCGTCCAGACCGCCGAGCGCGAGGGACACCGCCTCGCGGCAGGTCGCGAGGTGGCCCCGGATCAGCTGCCGCGTCCGGTCGGCCGCCGCGCCCGAGGCGTGCCGCGACTCGGCGGCCAACAGGCGCACGGCCCGCACCGGACAGCGGCGCATGGCTTCGAAGAGGGCCGGACGCACGTGCTTGAGGTCCGCGTGCGCCAGCAGGGCGAGGAACGCCTCGTCGGTGGGGATCTCGGCCAGGGCTTCGGCGGCGGCCTTCACCGCGTCGGCGTAGTAGACCCCGCCCTTGAGCTGATCGGCCAGCAGTGGGGCGACGGCCGTTCCGATGCCCTCGGCCAGCGTCGCGACGAGCGCCGCGTTGTAGGCGAGGGGCGGCCGGTGGGTGAATCCCGTCACCTGATCGCCGGAGTACAGCGAGGCGAACATCATCGTCAGCAGGCTGTCGTCGTGCTCGTCCAGCACCCGGGGATCGGCACAGAGCTCGTCGACCCAGTCCGTCTCGCTCGGCACCAGATAGGAGACGGAGACCTTGCGGATGACGTCGGTACGGCGCTCGGCCAGCGCCGCGACCGCCGCGCGGTAGGTCTCCTCGTCGGCCGCGGCCAGGAGTGCGCGCACCCGGTCCGTGACCGGCCGGCGGTTCCGCATCCAGTACGTGTGGTGGGGGCGGGTGAGCACCTGCAGCTTCGGCATGGTCCGCGAACCGCCGGCCTGCTGCCACGTCGCCTCGACCGAGAGCATCTCGGCGGCCGCGCACGCGGCGAACGGCAGGCCGTACCGCTCGGTCCACAGGTGCGCCCAGGCGGAGTCGGGCAGGGGCAGCGGGACGATCGAGGTGAGCAGGGCCGCGCCGGCCGGTGTCGGATCCCCCGAGACATGTGCCCGCAGCCGGTCGGCCAGCCCGCGGTCCGAGTCGGAGGAGTCGACGAACCGCTGGATCCACGACGCCTGCTCCGCGACGGCTGTGTCGATCTCCTCGAACGCTCCCGACGGGAGCCCGCCCGGCACCCGGGGCGATCCGCCGCGCCGCGGAAGGAGGATGCTCTTCCACTTGGCCGGGAGCGTGAACGTGTCCTCGTCCGGCAGGGCCGGCGGTCCCTCGGCGGGAGGCGTGTCCGGGACCGCCGGGGCGCCTCCGGCCGCCGATGCGGCGGGCACGTCCGAGGCGGCCACCTCGCGGTACCCCTTCTTCTCCTTCTCCGCGATCGACTTGCGGACCTGCTCCGCGGCGGCCTCGGCCGACGCGTACTCCTTCGTCTGTGTGCGGCCGGTGCTTCCGCATCGTCCATGACGCACCGTCACCACGGAGCCCTCGGCCCCGGTCTCCCAGAACTTCGACGCGGTGCCCTCGACGTATTCCCAGCGGCGCACGGGTCCGCCCCCCTTTCACACCTGGACGCCCCGCGCTCCGGCGGGTTTTCGATCAGTGGTGCCACAGTAGAACGGACCACTGACAACGCAGCGTGACCAGGGCATCCGCTCGATGAATCCCCAGGTCGACCGAGGTGCGGGGGTACCGGGGGAGACCGATGGGCGGGGTGGCGGGGAGTATGCCGCGGCGCCGTGCGGCGCGACGCCCGGGATCCGGGACCGTGAACCGTCCGCGTCAGGGAGCGGAGACCGTGCGTGCGCCACCGGACGGCGCCCACGACGGGGTCACGCCCATCACCTGGCAGACCATCAGGAAGAGGGGGATGGGCGGGGTGTACGGCGTGTGGTTGTCGGGCCGGTGGATCAGCCTCGGCCGGTCCGCCGGAACCCGCGCCCCGCGCACGTAGGCGACCTGCACCGGCCAGTCCAGATCCAGGTCGGAGCCCGCGGGCACGATCCACCACCACAGGTCCGTGTCCGCGAAGACGCAACCGGTGCGTGGCAGGTGGGACAGCAAACGGAAGCCGTGGCGCGCCGGCACGCCCACGGCGTCGCAGCCCAGGGTCGCCGAGAACGCGGGCGGCAGCGGCAGCCGCACCGTCTCCGTCCCGGCGGGGGGCCCGGAGTCGTGGGGCCGGCGTGCCCTGCGCAGATGCGACATCGCGTTCCTCAGCATGAGCGCTCCGAACCGTGCGGCAGCTCCGCCCACACGATGCGGCCCGAGCCGAACTCCGCGTAGCGGGAACCCCACGTACTGCACATCGCGTCGACGAGCAGCAGTCCGCGTCCGTGCTCGCCGGAGGCGGTACGGCACAGCTTCGGCCCGCCGGTCTGGTACCCCTGGTCCTGCACGGCTATGCGCAACCGTCTGCCGAGACATCGCAGCTCGCACACGACGCGGGCGCTCCGGGTGTGCACCACCGCGTTGGTGACCAGCTCCGAGACGATCAGGACCGCCGCCTCGTACGCGTCGTCGTCCAGCCGCCACTCGTCGAACCGGGCCCGTGCCAGCTGCCGCGCGCCGGCCACGGACTCCGGGTGTGCCGGCAGCGCGAAGCAGTACCGGAGCGCTTCGGTCCCGGGGCTGAGGTCCATGAGCCGGGGGATGAGCGCACTGCCAGGTGCCACAACCATTCCTCACAGTGGGGGCTACGTCACGCTCCGCGTTCGCACACGAATGACCGCGGTCGTGACTACGTGAACTGGTTCCCTCAACAACTTTCCCCCTGTCCGGAACACTTGGCAAGAGGCACTCTGAAAATTTCAGAGTGACTGTGTCACGGGGTCCCGCTCATGGCACACTGCTGCCAAACAGCGCATGGGGAGGTCTGAAGTGAGCGAACCGCGGTCCGCCCCGACCGTCGGTCAGGTCGTTCTCGGCAAGCGCCTGCAGGATCTGCGGGAGCGTGTCGGCCTGAGCCGTGACCAGGCTGCCAAGGTGCTGCGGGTCGCACCCGCGACGGTACGCAGGATGGAGACCGCCGAGGTCGCCCTGAAGATCCCCTACGTCCAGATGCTGCTGAAGGCGTACGGCATCTCCGACGACGAGGCCGACGCCTTCGTGGAGCTCGCCGAGGAGGCCAACAAGCCCGGCTGGTGGCAGCGCTACCACGACGTGCTCCCCGACTGGTTCAGCATGTACGTCAGTCTGGAGGGCGCCGCGAGCCTCCTGCGCATGTACGAGCCGCACTTCGTCCCCGGTCTGCTCCAGACCGAGGACTACGCGCGCTCGGTGCTGCGCACGGGTGCCGTCGGCCAGACCAGGCCCGAGGACATCGAACGCCATGTCGCGCTGCGCATGAGACGTCAGTCCCTGCTCCACGGGCCGGACGCCCCGAAGCTGTGGGTGGTGATGGACGAGACGGTGCTGCGCCGCCCCGTCGGCAGCGTCGACGCGATGCGCGGGCAGATCGACCGGCTGCTGGAGGCCGCCGAGATGCCGCATGTCACACTGCAGATCGCGGAGTTCTCGACCGGTCACCACCCGGGCACCTACGGCCCCTTCGTCATCTTCCGCTTCGGAGTGCCCGAACTCCCCGACATGGTTTACAGCGAGTACCTGACCGGTGCCGTCTACTTCGACGCGCGCCCCGAGGTGGCCTCCTACCTCGAAGTCATGGACCGCATGGCGGCTCAGGCCGCGACTGCACAACGCACGAAGGAGATCCTCCGGGATTTCCGCAAGGAGCTGTGATGGATCCCATATACAACGGCATGCCGGCCGCCGAACTCGGTACCGAGGGCTGGCACAAGCCGTGGAGCGGTGGGAACGGGGGCAACTGCGTCGAAGCCATGAAACTGTCCGACGGCAGGGTCGCCGTCCGCCAGTCCGCCGATCCCGACGGCCCCGCACTCATCTACTCGCACCACGAGATCGCCGCCTTCATCCAGGGAGCCAAGTCGGGTCAGGCGGACTTCCTCCTGACCTGAGCGGTGGGTCCCGATGCCGGTCCGAGGGTTCCTTCCTCAAAACCCCGGCGCCGGGACCCGCCCGCGTCCCGCACTGCTGCTGTCCGCCGACCTATGGACCCATGGAGCGCGCTATGACCGGGCACGAGCCCCGAGCCGTGGAGATCGACACCAGCCGTCCGCATCCCGCACGGATGTACGACTGGTTTCTCGGTGGCAAGGACAACTACCCGGTCGACGAACGGATGGCCCGGGAGCTGCTGGCCCTCCAGCCCCGGGGGCGGGACATGGCCCGGGTCAACCGGGCCTTCATGCACCGGGCCACCCGGTGGCTGGCGGACAACGGCATCCGTCAGTTCCTCGACATCGGCGCCGGAATCCCCACCGAGCCCAACCTCCACCAGATAGCCCAGCGCGTCGCCCCGGACGCGCGCGTCGTCTACTGCGACAACGACCCGATCGTCCTCGCGCACGCGGCGGCCCTGCTGCGCTCCACCCCCGAGGGGGCCACCGACTACATCCAGGCCGACGCGCGCGAACCGGAGGCCATTCTCGAACAGGCCGGCCGCGTCCTCGACTTCGACCGGCCGATCGCTCTGTCGATGCTGGCCCTGCTGCACTTCCTGGACGACGAGGACGGCGCGGCCGAGATCGTCGACCGCCTGGTGAGCCGGCTCCCCCCGGGAAGTTTCCTGGTGCTCTCGCAGACCACGGGGGACTACGACCCGGAGGGGGCGGCGACGGCCTCCGCCATGTACAAGGCGCGTGGGATGACGCTGCGGCTGCGGTCCCGCGCCGAGCTCACCGCGTTCTTCGACGGGCTCGAACTCGTCGAGCCGGGTGTCTCGCTCTCCGCGGACTGGCACCCGGAACTCGGCGAGGCCGTCGATGTCCCCGGGGACGAGCCGATCCCGGGCTACGCGGGGGTCGCCCGCAAGCCCTGACCGCCCCCGGCCGGGCCCCGGATCTCCCGGGCCGTCCCGCCCGGGCCCGCAGGACACAATGGACGCATGTCACGACGCACCACACGACCGAGGCGGTCCACCGCCCCCGCCGGGCGGCCCTCAGCGATCACCGACCGGTCGCCGTGCCCCTGCGGACTGCCCGGCACCTACGGCGACTGCTGCGGCCGGTTCCACGCGGGCACCGCGGCCGCTTCGACCTGCGAGGCCCTGATGCGCTCCCGGTACGCGGCGTTCGCCGTCCGGGACGAGGCGTATCTGCTCCGCACCTGGCACCCCCGCACCCGGCCGCCCGCCGTCGACTTCGATCCCGGAATGCGATGGGTGCGCCTGGAGGTCCTGGGGACGACCGACGGCAGCGCCTTCCACACCACGGGCACGGTCACCTTCCGCGCGCACTTCACCGCTGCCGGACAGCCGGACTCGCTGTACGAGAGGAGCCGCTTCGTGCGGTCCGAGGGCGCCTGGGTGTACGAGGCCGCGGACTTCGCCGAGTAGGTTCCGCGCCGGATCACCAGGCACTGCCGGGGCGCACCGGCAGCCCCGGGTGATGAGCGGCGAGGATCTTGTTGGCGCGTGCCAGTTCCCCGAGCGCCTGCTCGCGGTCCGCCTGGTCCTCGGCACAGAGCCGCGGACCGCGGAACCGGCGCACCTCCCGCGCGGCGCACGCGGCGTCGCGCTCCGCCCGCAGGATGTGCGGGGGAATGCAGGACCCGATCAGCGCGGCGACCCGGTCCGGGATCGGCACAGGGACGAGGAGGTGCGAGGCGGTCATGGGGGGTTCCCTCTCGGATGGTCGGCCAGGAGGCGCTGCCGGGTACGGCCGCCGGGTGGGCGGCCGACTCCTCCATGTCTACGGGACGCAGGTCCGGGTTTCTCCTTGAGAACGTCTCCGTGCGGCAACCGTTTGGGACTGACCGGCTATTTCGCCTTACCGCTGGGTAAGTTGACCCGTCGTGCCGTGCGTGATCCGATTCCGGCCCGCTCGCCCCGCGGTTCGCGGGCGTCGTCGCCTCCGGCGCGCAGTTGCAGCCGCAGCGCGCGCAGCACCGCCTCGGTCGAGAACCGGGCCTCGGGGTCGACGAGCTGCTCGCCGAAGATGGATTCCAGGTTGCGCATCCGGTAGCGGACGGTCTGCGGGTGCACGTCGAGCAGTTCGCCCATCTGGGCGGCGGTGCCCCGGGTGTCGAGCCAGATCCGCAGGGTCTCGATCAGCCGCTCCCGCCGGTTCGCGCTGATTTTGGCGAGCGGGGCGAGTTCGCGGCGCGCCAGCTGGTCGAGGAGGGCCGTGTCGGACAACAGCCAGAGTGTGATCAGGTGGTCCTCGCAGCGGACGACCGGCTCGTCGTCGATGACGCCCGCGTCCACGAGTTCGAGCACCCGGCGGGCCCAGCGGATCGAGTCGGAGGCCATGGCGGTGGGGACGGTCAGTCCGACCGCGGCGTGGTGCCCCGGGAGCGTTCGGTCGAGCATGCGTCTTCGCGCGTCGTCGAACGCCCCCGGGATCAGTAAGTGCGGCTGGGGATCGGTGAAGTCGACCAGCACGTCCCGGTCGGCGCCCGGTCCGCCCGGATCCGGCGAGGAGCGCACCGCCACGAGCGTCACCTCGTCGGGCATCGTCCAGCCGGTCTGCTCGCACAGTTCGGCGATGGCCGTACGGGGGACGGGACGTCCGGCGAGCAGGAGATGCAGCAGCCGTCGTCTGAGGGTGCCCGTGTGGTCGGCCGAGGCCGCGCGGACCTCCATGTAGCCCTCGCGGGAGAGCGCCTCCAGTTCGTCGACGTAGGTGAACAGGGCGTCGGCGAAGGCGAGCATCATCGTGGGGGAGAGGTTGTAGCGTCGGCCGATCTTCTTGGCCCGGCGGAGCGCGATCCGGGCGCCCAGCCGGTAGGCGCCGTGCAACTGGTCCAGGGTGCGGCCCTCGTACGCCTCGTACCGGCCGAACCTCCGGCACATCTCGTCGCGCAGGGTGGAGGGGGCGGTCGGCTCGGCGACCTGGTCCACGAAGACGGAGATGGTCTGCTCCACGCCCACCCGGATGCCCTGTCCGTACGGGCCGTCGAGCAGTCGCGCGTACACGGGGTAGGCCCGGGTGACCTCCAGCCCGATCTCCTTGATCAGGCTGGGTATCTCGGGACGAACGATCGCAGCGAACTCCTGCGGCAGCGGCCCGAGCGGCTCTCCGAGTTCCGAGGGTTGCACAACTCCCGGCATTCCTCTGTCCCTTGCTCTCCGGCGCCCGATGGGGGGTGGGCCGTGGGAGGAGCGCTCCCAAGCCGTCAGGTGCGTACCAACGTGGGCTGCTGAAGATAGTCCACGCACGCGCGTGTGGACACAGGC
Organism: Streptomyces sp. CB01580; assembly: GCF_001905795.1. GTDB lineage: Bacteria > Actinomycetota > Actinomycetes > Streptomycetales > Streptomycetaceae > Streptomyces. The sequence goes on along the minus strand of NZ_LIXJ01000001.1, from coordinate 530,571 downwards.
ACGGCAGGACGAGATGTAGGGGGCACGTACCGCCGTCGCGGGCGCGACGTGCCGGGACGCACGGACTCATGTATTCCGTTTCGTCCGCCGCGCCTGCGCGTCGGACCGGTGTTCCGCGACGGGAATTCCCGGGGATGTCCCGGTGAATATGTGCCACTCTTCCGTGCGGGGGAATGCGATACGTCTGTCGTCGGACGGACAGGTCCGCTGTTTCATCGGCGCAAAGTCGAAGAGGGCGCGTCGCGGGATCGTGTGTGCGGCCTTCGCCCTGTACGGGGCCGAATTCAATCCGGCCGAATCCCCTGTTGTGCCTTCGGTCGGTGAGAAGGTCTTCCGGGTCGCCGTACGGATACGGCGTGGCATGCGAGGGCCTGGCTGATGCCCACTCAGGTACCCCTTGACCAGGGAGGGTTGGTGCAGCAGGAGGCGAGTGTGCTGCGTGCGGGCGGTCCGGGACCTTCGCGGGGGCGCCGTGACTGCTCACTTCTGGACAAGATTTCACGGCTCGGCACTCGCGTCACGACAAAATGCCGACCGGGATTCGCGCTTCGGGAGATTCTTCGTCACGAGTGTTGCGGAGCCACGTTACCCGACCGTAGCGTCTTCGCCGAACGCACGTGGTCGCGCAGTCGCTCAGGCCGGACTGCCACTTCTCTGTCCTGTGCCCCCCATCGGAGTTCCAGCCATTCCGGCGGGACGGGTTCTCCGCATGGGTCACGCCTTCTGAAAGGGAAAAGGAATCGTGAACACCCTTGCACGCAGAGCCGCATTCGTCACCGCAGCATTCGGCGCGGCCATCGGGATGACGGTGTCGTCGGCCTCGGCCACCACCGCGTCGCACTCCTGGACGGTCAGCCCGGGCGGCGCGTTCACCGCCAACGCCACGCTCCCGACGCTGGACGTCCCCCTCGTCCAGCTCGTCTGCGACTCCTCCGCCGTGACGTCCGGGACGCTCCAGACGACCAGCGCCGACGGCGTGGGGATCGGCAGCATCAACAACATCACGTTCACCGGCTGCGACGTGGGCGGCATCTCCTTCACCGTCTCCATGACGGCGACGCCCTGGAAGATCAACGTCATCCAGCCCAACGCCACGCACGCGGACTGGGTCGACGGAACCGTCAGCGACATCTCGGCGCACATCTCCGGCGTCGGCTGCAACGCGGACTTCAAGGGCAAGGTGTACGGGCACTACGACAACACCAAGGGCGCCCTCGTCATCGACGGCACGGGAAGCGACCTGAAGGCGTCCAACGCCAGCTGCCTCGGCCTCATCAGCAATGGTGACGTGGCCGGCTTCAACGCCGAGTACGTGGTGAGCCCGAAGCAGAAGATCACCGCCACGTCGTGACGTGGCGGAGCCGGGCGGAAGGCGACCCGGTCCACCTCCGGCTCGGGGTGGTGGCGGACAACGGTTCGCCACCACCCCGAGCGGCCGTTCACGGCCCGCCCGTCGCCCCTGGCGCCGGGGACCCGCGCGGCGGGACCGCACCGGGGATCCACCGGTCCGGGGCCGTACTCCAGCAGCACCCCGTACCAGGGAGGACAGCGCCAGAATGAACGTGAAGACATCGGTGACCGGCGGCAGGCGATCGGTGCGCCTGGCATCGGTCGCGACCGTCGTGCTCCTCGCGGGGCTGCTGTCCGGTTCCGGATCGGCCGCCGAGGAGGGCAGTTCGGCCGTGACCCTCGCCTACGACTGCGCCCTGCCGGGCGGCACCGGCCGGGTCACCGTCCGGGTCACCACGGCCTTCCCGTCCTCCGGGACCGTGGGGACGCCGCTGGAGAGCGGCCTTGTGACGGTCGACGTACGGCTCGCGCGGGCGGACCTGGAGGCGCTGCTGCCGGCCGGCACCGAGGTGGTGGCGAGCACCGCGACGCTCGCCGTGGGGATCAGGCAGAACGACCGGTCGGCCGAGGCCCGGTGGCTGGACCTGCCGGCGCCGGGCTCCGCCGTCCCCGCCGAGGGCGAGATGGGCCTCGTCCACACCGGGCCCGTTCCGTCGGTGACGCTGCCGGCCGCGGGCGACGCCACCTTCACCGCGGGCCGGCTCACGCTCGGGCTGCGTCCCGTCACGGACACCGCCCCGGAGGCCGGAGCGGAGAGCGGGTCGGCCGCCGCCCCGCCGCTCGGCTGCGAACCCGCCGAGCACGGCGGTACGCCGCTGGCGACCGTTGCGGTGACGGCCGGCCCGCCCGACCCCTGGCCGTCGAGGACCGAGGGGGAGGAGGGGGTCGGGGGCGCGGGCGCCGGTGACCGCATCGCGGTGGAGCCGCGGACGGCGGAGGCCGGGAGCGAGGAGCCGTGCCCCGTCGAGCCGCCCACCGGAACCGCGGACTGGAGCGACGCGCCGAAACCACCGGAGGGCGGTCCCGTCATGGAGGTCGACATCCCCGGCGGCGGAACGTTCGGCTGTGCCTACGCGGTCGGCATGGCCACCGTGTACAAGCTGAACGGGGCGATGGTCATCAACGATCCCGCCAAGAAGCCCGGTCTGATCAGCGTCCTGGCCAACGTGCACCGCGGACAGCGGGCGGCCAACGCCCCGGGCGGCTACTACCTGCGGCTCGACTCGCTCGGGAACCTGAAGCTGCCGGACGCCGACTCCACCTTCCTGACGTTCGGGTTCCAGCCGGTGTCCGCGAAGGTGGAGTTCGAGAACGGGCCGCTCACGATCTCGACCGGAAACATCGGCACGGGCAGCACCAAGACCTACTTCGCCACGGCCTCGTTCAAGCAGTCGCTGCGCCTGCGGGACGTGAAGGTCAACGGGACCCCCCTGGACGTGGGTCCGAACTGCCGCACCGCGGCACCGTTCAAGGTGGTCCTGAACGGCGACTTCCCGAAGTACGTCAATGTCTTCGGCGGAGGCCCCATGAACGGGAAGGTCGAGATCCCGCCGTTCTCCGGCTGCGGGACCGGCGGTGAGGACCTGGACAACCTGTTCACGGCGGCCATCTCGGGCCCCGGGAACGTCGTCGCGATGAACCAGGGCATGACCTGTGTCCCCTCGGACACCAGCACCTTCTGCCCGCCGACCGTGCCGGCGCTGCCCGGCAAGGAGACGCCCGCCGGCTGACCTTCGGCCACCCGTCGCCCGGCCGAGGAGCGGCCCGCGGGTGCGCGTCGGCCGGGCCACGGGCGCTGCCGGGCACGCGGGCGGGGCCACCCTCCGAGGACGGCCCCGCCCGCTGTCCGGCCGGCCGTGCCGGTTACCGTGCCGCCGAGTGCCAGTACTGCGACATCAGCTTGCCCGCGTCGGGGGCGGCGCTGCTCGGGTCGTTGATCGTGGCCACGTACGTCTGGGCGTTGTTCAGGACCACATTGTTGTCGCCCGAGGCGGAGGGGAGCCCGGTCTTCAGGTTCACCGCCCAGTCGAGCAGGCCCAGGCCGCAGCCGCTCGCGCCCGGGACCGCGTAGGTGGTGTCCGTCTGGTCGGCGCCGAGGAGACTGATGCGGCCCATCACGCCGGCCGGGTCGGGGGTGCCGTCACCGGCGAACTGCTGGGTGCCCGGGGTGGGACGGGTCAGGTTCTGCGGGCGGAGCAGGATCGGTTTCGAGGCGGAGCCGATGTAGCAGGCGTCGCCGAGGAACGGGTTCTGCAGGTGGATGCGCACCGGGAGCGTGATGATCGGCTTGCCCGTGGTGACACCCGCCAGGAGCTGGAAGTCGCTGGGGCTGCCCACCGACTCGATGGTGGCGGTGACCCGGTTCAGGGTGCTGTTCGTGATCTGGTTGCAGATGCCGCTGATCACCGGGATTTCGCTGGGGCACATGAGCCCGAGCAGCCCGCCGGGGAGCTGTGCGGAGTCGGCCACCAGGGCGCCGCCTGCGGGCGAGACCACCGTCGAGCCGCCGCCGGGGTGCGTGACCACACCGACCTGGAGATCGCTGGCGCCCACCGGCACGGTGGTGCTGCCGAGCTTGATGGAGCCGCTCGCGGAGTGCGAGGAGACGCAGACCGCAGTGTCGTTCAGCCCGTCGGCGGCCAGCATGGACGGCGCGTCCACCGGGCACCGGGTGAAGGGCGCCCAGTGGCCGTTGAGGCCCGTGGCGGCGGTGGCCGATCCCACGGACGCGAAGGCGGCGAGTGCGGTGAAGGAGGCCAGCAGCCCCAGGCGCGCCCGTCTCGAACCAGATCTCATGTCGTCCCCTTTTCGGGCAGCCGCCACCGGGCGGCCACATAAGCGGAGTTGCTCGGGTCTTTCTGTGACACACCGAACCGGCACCTTTTCGGGCCAGGTGTCACGGCTGCACAGACCATCGGTGTGCGGTACGGGTGCCGGAGTCCACGGCGAACAATGCCGAAACGGACGTCCCTTTCACCGAGCCGTGAGGTTACTGGCGGGAAACACCGCCGCACAATCCTGTTGTCCGAGATTGTTGCCCCGTGACCGGTTCCTCGTTCCCGGATGAGTGCACCACGAGGGCGACTTGTCATTCGTTGCGCACCCGCGTAATGGCGGAACCGGCCATCGAGGCGGTCTTTCGCCGGTGCGGAGAACTTGTCATCCGGTGACAGTTCCCCCCGGTTTCCTGCTCAATTCGTGCGAAGAACGCGAGGGGGTGGCGCGGGCTGTCGAAAACTTGGGGAACCGGTATTGCCCGGTCAGGTTACTCGGCCGTAACGTCGCCCCCGTAGGCAACTCGGCCACGATGTCCGACGGTTGCTCCCTCTCGGAACGCGCGGGCCCGGCCCGGGCCCGCCGCTGGGGTTGCGCATCCGTCGACAAGGCGTACGCGGGAGTTTGTCATCGCATGACAAACGGGCCGGCTCCTGAAGAAATGGCTGTTCAAGGGCTTGTCCCGGTGGTCCTGATGAACTTAACGTGCGCCCCTCGGTGCACTTCTGTCACTTCGTGAGTGCATGCAGGAGGTGGGATGGGAATCGAAGTCGTCGTCGAGGGTCTTACCAAGTCTTTCGGCAAGCAGAACATCTGGCAGGATGTGTCGCTCACACTGCCCGCCGGTGAGGTAAGCGTGATGCTCGGCCCGTCCGGCACCGGAAAGACGGTTTTCCTCAAGTCCATCATCGGACTGCTGAAACCGGAGCGGGGACGCGTCCTCATCAATGGTGTCGACATGGTGAACAGTCCCGAGCGGGACATCATGGAGACGCGTAAACTGTTCGGGCTCATGTTCCAGGACGGCGCGCTTTTCGGTTCGATGTCGCTGTTCGACAACATCGCCTTTCCGCTGCGGGAGCACACCCGCAAGAAGGAATCCGAGATCCGGCGCATCGTCATGGAACGGATCGACATCGTCGGTCTGCTGGGTGCCGAGGGGAAACTGCCCGGAGAGATCTCCGGGGGGATGCGCAAACGCGCCGGGCTGGCCCGGGCCCTCGTGCTCGACCCGCAGATCATCCTGTGCGACGAGCCGGACTCCGGACTCGACCCGGTCCGCACCGCCTATCTCTCCCAGCTCCTCATCGACCTGAACGCGCAGATCGACGCGACGATGCTGATCGTCACCCACAACCTCGACATCGCGGCCACGGTCCCCGACAACATGGGCATGCTCTTCTGCCGCAACCTCGTCACCTTCGGTCCGCGCGAGGTCCTGCTGACCAGCGACGAACCGGTCGTCTCCCAGTTCCTCGCGGGGCGCCGGGAAGGACCCATCGGCATGTCCGAGGAGAAGGACGCGGCCACCCTCGCCGCCGAACGGCGGGGCGCCGCCGGCGCCGGATCCGCGCCGGCGCCGGGACCGCGCACCGTAGTGCCGCAGCTGGAGCCCTCGCCCGGGATGCCGGTCCGCCGGGCCGTCCAGCGCCGCCGCGAGCGGGTCCTCGGCATGATGGGGCAGCTCCCCGAGGCCGCCCGCACGGCCATCATGAACAGCTACGCCCCGGCCGCCGGTGGTGCCAGGCCATGACCGCCGACCTTCCGGTGCGGCCCCCCGGGCCGCCCGCCACCGACGCCCCGCCGCCGGCGCGCAGACCGCCGACACGGCTCCTGGCGCCGCTGCGCGAGACCGGGAAACTCTTCGCGCTCGCCCTGTCCGTCACCCGGTCGGTCTTCCGAAGGCCGTTCCAGGTACGGGAGTTCGTCGAGCAGTTCTGGTTCATCGCCAGCGTCACCATCCTGCCCGCCGCCCTCGTCTCCATCCCGTTCGGTGCGGTCATCGCCCTCCAGGTCGGGTCGCTCACCCAGCAGCTCGGCGCCCAGTCCTTCACCGGCGGCGCCAGTGTCCTCGCCGTGATCCAGCAGGCCAGCCCGCTCATCGTGGCCCTGCTCATCTCCGGCGCGGGCGGCTCCGCGATCTGCGCCGACCTCGGCTCGCGGAAGATCCGCGAGGAGCTCGACGCCATGGAGGTCATGGGCGTCTCGCCCGTCCAACGCCTGGTCGTCCCGCGCGTCCTGGCCACCATGGGCGTGGCCGTCCTGCTCAACGGACTGGTCTCCGTCGTCGGCACCCTCGGCGGCTACTTCTTCAACGTGATCATGCAGCACGGCACCCCCGGCGCGTACCTCGCCAGCTTCTCCGCGCTCGCCCAGCTCCCCGACCTCTACATCAGCGAGGTCAAGGCGCTGATCTTCGGCTTCATCGCGGGCATCGTCGCCGCCCACCGCGGCCTGAACCCGCGCGGAGGACCCAAGGGCGTCGGGGACGCGGTCAACCAGTCCGTCGTCATCACCTTCATGCTGCTGTTCTTCGTGAACATGATCCTCACGGCGATCTATCTCCAGATCGTCCCCGCGAAGGGGAGCTGAGAGACGATGTCCATGCTCGGCTGGCTGGATCGCTCCGGGGACCAACTCGCCTTCTACATACGGGCGTTGATCTGGATTCCGCGCACCCTGCGGCGCTACCTCAAGGAGGTGCAGCGGCTCCTGGCCGAGGTCGCCTTCGGCAGCGGCGGACTCGGCGTCGTCGGCGGGACCATCGGCGTGATGATCGCCATGACCCTCTTCACGGGGACGGTCGTCGGCCTCCAGGGCTACGCCGCCCTCAACCAGATCGGCACGTCCGCGTTCACCGGCTTCATCTCCGCCTACTTCAACACCCGCGAGATCGCCCCGCTCGTCGCCGGACTCGCCCTCTCCGCGACCGTCGGCGCCGGGTTCACCGCCCAGCTCGGCGCGATGCGGATCAACGAGGAGGTGGACGCCCTCGAAGCGATGGGGGTGCGCTCCATGCCGTACCTCGTCACGACCCGGGTCATCGCCGGAGTGGTCGCGATCATCCCGCTCTACGCCATCGGACTGCTCTCGTCGTACGTGGCGTCCCGCTACGTCACCGTCCTGTTCAACGGGCAGTCGGAAGGCACCTACGACCACTACTTCAACCTCTTCCTCTCCCCGGACGACGTGCTGCTGTCCGTGCTCAAGGTGCTCGTCTTCAGCGTGATGGTGATCCTCGCCCACTGCTACTACGGCTTCCGCGCCGAGGGCGGACCCGCGGGGGTCGGCATCGCCGTGGGCCGGTCGGTGCGCAACGCCATCGTGCTGATCAGCGTCACCGACTTCTTCCTCTCGCTCGCCATCTGGGGCGCCACGACGACCGTGAAGGTGGCCGGATGATGCGGACGACGAAGACAGGGACGACCCGCCGCCGGATCGCCGGGGTCGGCTTCCTCCTCGTGCCCGTCGCGCTCGTGTGGACCTCGGTCGCGGTGTACAACAAGGACTTCACCCACGACGCCACCGTGACCGTGCGCACCGGCACCGTCGGCAACGAGATGCACCGGAACGCGGACGTGAAACTGCGCGGCGTCGTCGTCGGACAGGTCCGCGCCATCGACGCGGACGGCGAGGGGGCCCGGCTCACCCTCGCCATCCGGCCCGACGAGCTGGACCGGATCCCGGCGGACGTCACCGCCCAGATGTTGCCCACCACCCTCTTCGGCGAACGGTTCGTGGCCCTCGTACCGCCCGAGACCCCCTCCGCGCGGACCCTGAAGGCGGGCGACACCATCCCGCAGGACCGCTCCGGCAACGCCATCGAACTGGAACAGGTCCTCGACAACGTCCTGCCGCTGCTCACCGCCGTGCAGCCGCAGAAGCTCTCCGCCACCCTCACCGCCGTCTCCCAGGCGCTCCAGGGCCGGGGCGAGAAGCTGGGCGAGACCCTGGTCACGCTCGACGCCCACCTGAAGAGGCTCAACCCCCAACTGCCCACGCTCAACGCCGACATCAAGGAGCTCGTCAGAGTGAGCGCCGTGTACGCGGATGCCGCCCCGGACGTCCTCGACGCGCTCACCGACTTCACCACGACGAGCGGCACCCTCGCCGAACAAGAGGCCGGACTCGCCGACCTGTACGGATCGACGACCACCTCGGCCCAGGACGTCACCGCCTTCCTGAACAAGAACAAGGACAACCTCATCCGGCTCTCCGCGACGAGCCGGCCGACACTGGAGACCCTCGCCACGTACTCCTCCGAGTTCCCCTGCACCCTGCGCACCCTCGCCACCTTCGTCCCGGCCATGGACAAGGCCCTCGGCAAGGGAACGAACCAGCCCGGACTGCACGTCACGCTCAAGACCGTGCCCTCCAAGGGGAAGTACGTGGCGGGCAGGGACACCCCCGTCTACGACGCGACCGGCGGACCGCACTGCTACTCCCTGCCCTACATCGGCGACACCGCGCCGACCGCGGACGTCCGCGCCGCACACCGGGGCCCGACGGCCCGCTCCGGCCCCCGCGCACCGGAAGAGGTCCCGGCGGCCGACGCGTCGCTCGGCATGCCCAACTCCCGGCAGGAGAGCCTGCTCGTCAACGAACTGGTCGCTCCCACACTGAAGGTCCAGCCGCGGGATCTGCCCGAGTGGAGCAGCGTGCTCATCGGCCCGGCCTTCCGCGGTGCGGAGGTGAAGCTCAAGTGAAGCGCCGCTCCCTCGCGGGACCGCTCGCGAAGTCGATCGTCTTCGTCCTGGTGACGACGCTGGCGACCACCGTGCTGGCCCTGTCCGTCGCCAACACCGGCGTCGGCGGCACCAGTTCGTACAAGGCCAGGTTCACCGACGTCACCGGGCTGGTCGTCGGCGACAGCGTCCGGATCGCCGGGGTCAAGGTCGGGCAGGTCGAGTCCATCGAGGTCGCCGACCGCAGGCTCGCCGAGGTCGGTTTCACCGTACGGAAGGGGCGCGGGCTCCCGGCGTCGGCGACCGCGTCGATCAAGTACCTCAACATGGTCGGCCAGCGGTACATCGACCTCGACCGGGGCGCCGGGCCGGTGGGCGAGAGCCTCGCCGCCGGCTCCACCATTCCGGTCTCCCGCACCACACCGGCACTCGACCTCACCCAGCTCTTCAACGGCTTCCAGCCGCTGTTCGAAGGGCTCTCCCCGCCCGACGTCAACGAACTGGCCGGCTCCATCGTCCAGGTGCTCCAGGGCGAGGGCGGCACCGTCGACAGCATCCTCCAGCACGTCGGGTCGCTGACCGGCACCATCGCCGCCAAGGACAAGGTGATCGGCGAGGTGATCGAGAACCTCAACACGGTCCTGAAGACTGTCAACGACCGGGAGGCGGGCTTCGACGACCTCGTCGTCACCCTCCGTAAGCTCGTCAGCGGATTCGCCGGGGACCGCGAACCGCTCGGCCGCGCGGTCACCGCCATGGGCGCCCTGACCACCGTCACCGCCGACCTGCTCGACGACGGCCGGGGGCCCCTCAAGGACGACATCCGGCAGCTCGGCCGCCTCTCCGAACGGCTCGCCGACAACACCCCGCAGATCGAGAACTTCCTGCGCAGGACGCCCGCCAAGATGACGGCCATCACCCGCACCGCCTCGTACGGCTCCTGGCTCAACCTCTACCTCTGCGAGGCGAGGGTCACCGGTGTGACGACCAGCGACGGCAGCGCACCGCCCACCGGCATCGCCATCACCCAGCCGAGGTGCCTGTCATGAGGATCAAGCCCGTGCGCGAACGCAACCCCGTCCTCGTCGGCGTCGTCGGCCTGCTCGTCCTGGCCCTCGTCGGACTCGCCGCCTACCGGGCCGACTCGCTGCCGTTCATCGGCGGCGGCACGACGTACACCGCCGCCTTCACCGAGTCCGCAGGTCTCACCGAGGGCGACGAGGTCCGGATCGCCGGGGTCAAGGTCGGCGAAGTCACCGGAGTCGCCCTCGACGGCGCCGAGGTGAAGGTGACCTTCCGGGTGCGGGACGCCTGGATCGGCGACTCCAGCACCGTGGGCATCGCCATCAAGACGCTCCTCGGCGAGAAGTACCTCGCGGTCGACCCGCTCGGCGACGGGCCGCAGGACCCGCACGAACGCATCACGACCGGCCGCACCACCTCCCCGTACGACGTCACCCAGGCGTTCGACGGCCTGGGCGAGACCATCGGGGAGATCGACACCCGGCAGCTCGCCAAGAGCTTCGAGACGATCTCGGCCACGTTCAGGAACTCCCCGCCGAACGTCAAGAGCGCCGCGAACGGACTCTCCGCGCTCTCCAGGACCGTCTCCGAACGCGACGCGCAGCTCGCCACCCTCCTCAGGAGCAGCAAAAGGCTGACGAAGACCCTCGACGGCAAGAAGAGCAGCTTCGAGACCCTGCTGGAGGACGGCAACCTGCTCCTCGGCGAGATCCAGGCCCGCCGCGACTCCATCCACCTGCTGCTCACCGGCACCCGCGACCTGGGCACCCAGCTCACCGGTCTCGTCGCCGACAACAAGAAGCAGCTCGGGCCGACGCTCGACGCGCTCGGCCGGGTCACCGCCGTCCTGCAGAAGAACCGCAAGAGCCTCGACAAGGTGCTCGCGCTCGCCGGTTCGTACAACCGGCTCGTCGGCAACACCCTCGGGAACGGCCGCTGGTTCGACAACTACGTCTGCGGCGTCGTCCCGAAGAACTACCTGCCCGCCGGTACCCCGCCGGCCACCGGATGCATGCCTCCCCGGCAGGAAGGCGGCCACTGACATGAGACCGACCCGCATCGTCGGCATCGGCGCCGGGCTCGCCGTCATGGCCGTCGCCGCCACGACCGGGGTGATGGCCCTGGACGACCGGGGCGGCACCACCGTCACCGCGTACTTCGACCGGGCGACCGGCGTCTACGCCGGATCCGATCTGCGGATCCTCGGCGTGAAGGTCGGACGGGTCCAGTCGGTGCGGCCACGCGGCAAGGAGGTCGAGGTCGTGCTGCGCGTCGACAAGGGCGTCGAGGTCCCGAAGGGCGCCCATGCCGTCGTCGTCGCCCCCAGCATCGTCGCCGACCGGTACGTCCAGCTCGCCCCCGCCTACACCGGCGGACCGCTGCTCGCCGACGGCGCCGAACTCCCCGCCGCGCACAACGCCACCCCAGTCGAGGTCGACCAGCTCTACGCGTCCATCACCGAACTGGCCGACGCGCTCGGCCCGGACGGCGCCAACGCGCAGGGCGCGTTCGCCGGACTCCTCGACACCGGGGCCAAGAACCTCAAGGGCAACGGCAAGGACATCGGGAACTCCATCGAGCAGTTCGGCAAGGCGACGAAGACCCTCGACAGGAGCAGCGGGGACCTCTTCGAGACACTGTCCTACCTCCAGACGTTCACCACCATGCTGAAGGACAACGACGGCGAGGTGCGCGACGCCGAACGCCAACTGAACTCCGTGACGGGCTTCCTGGCCGACGACAAGAAGAACCTCGGCGCCGCGCTCAAGGAACTCGGCACGGCGCTCGCCCAGGTCAAGACCTTCATCCGGGACAACCGCTCCGCGCTCAAGAAGAACGTGGACGCGCTGGTGCCGCTCACCCGGACCCTCGTCGACCAGCGCGCCTCGCTGGCCGAGTCCCTCGACACCCTTCCCCTCTCGGCGGGCAACGTGCTGAACGCGTACGACCCGAAGAACCGCACACTCAACGGCCGCACCGACCTCAACGAACTCAGCATGGGCGGCCCCCTCACCCAGCAGGCCACCGGTCTGCGGGGGCTCACCCCGGTGGGCACCGAACGGCAGCGGGCACTGCCCTCGCTGCCGCTGCCCGCGGTGGGCACGGTCTACGGCACGCCCGGGAAGAACGGGAGCGCCGATGCGTCCGTTCACGACGCGGGGAAGCGGAAGGGGACGGGCCGATGAGCGGAGGACCCCGCGGATCCCGGGCCCCCGCGGCGGCCCGGGCCACCACCCTGGGGGTGCTCGGCGCCGTCTGCGCCCTCGTCCTCACCGGCTGCGCGGCCCCTCATTTCTCGGGCATCGAACAACTGCCCCTGCCCGGCGGTGCGGACCTCGGCGACCACCCGTACGAGGTCACCGCCGACTTCGGGGACGTTCTCAGCCTCGCTCCGCAGTCCTCGGTGAAGGTCAACGACGTCTCCGTGGGCCGCGTCACCAGGATCTCGCTCGTCCCGGGCAGCTGGCACGCGAGGGTCACCATGCGGGTCGACGGGGACGTCGAACTCCCCGCCAACGCCTACGCGCACCTCGAACAGTCCAGCCTCCTCGGCGAGAAGTACATCCAGCTCTCGCCGCCCGCGCGAGGCACCGCGCGCGGCACCCTCGCCGACGGCGGCCGGATCCCGCTCACCCGCACCAACCGCAACCCCGAGGTCGAGGAGGTGTTCGGCGCCCTGTCGATGCTCCTGAACGGCGGGGGCATCAACCAGCTGAAGACCATCACCACCGAACTCAACAAGGCGATGGCCGGGAACGAGCCCAGGATCCGCTCGATGCTCCACCGGGTCGACACACTCGTCACCGACCTCGACGCGCACCGCGAGGACATCACCGAGGCCCTCGACGGCGTCAACCGGCTGTCCACCACCCTCGCCACCCGCAAACAACAGGTGGGCAAGGTCCTCACCGACCTCAGCCCCGGCATGAAGGTCCTGGAGAAGCAGCGCGGTTCCCTGCTGACCATGCTCCGGGCCCTCGACACCCTCTCCACCGTCGCCGTCGACACCATCGACAGGAGCAAGGACGACACGATCGCCGACCTGAAGGCCATCGCACCCACCCTCAAGGCGCTCGCGGACTCCGGGAACGACCTGCCCGACTCCCTCCAGGTCCTGCTCACCTACCCGTTCACGGACGAGGTGCTGCGCGGGGTGAAGGGGGACTACCTCAACGTGTACCTGGACCTGACCGCCGTGCCCGGCACACAGATCATCCCGGCGTTCGACCCGGACGCGGTGACGGCGCCCGCGGCGAGGGCGGCCGTGCCGTCGGCCGGCGCGGCACTGCCGCTGCCGCTCCCCTCGGTCACGGCGCCGGCCACGGCCTCCGGGACACCGGCCCGGGGCAGGCCCGGCACGACCGCCCCGACCGCGACGGCCCCGGGCACGCCCCGGACAACGGCGCCCGGCACACGTCCGTCGGCGTCGCCGGACGGACCGTCGGCCTCGGACGAGGCGTCGCCCTCGGAGGGAAGCAACCGATGATCACCCTCGCCATCAGGCTGAAGAACATCGCGTTCCTGATCATCGCGGTGCTGGTGCTCGGCTACCTCGGGGTCCGGTACGCCGGCCTCGGCCACTACGTCGGCCTGCGCGACTACTACACCGTCACGGTCCAACTCCCCAGGACAGGCGGACTGTTCACCCACTCCAACGTCACCTACCGAGGAGTCTCCGTCGGACGGGTCGGCCCCATCGAACTCACCGACGACGGCGTCGCGGCCGAACTGCGCATCGACAACTCCGCACCGCCCATCCCCGACGGCCTGAAAGCCGTCGTGGCCAACCTGTCGGCGGTCGGGGAGCAGTACGTCGACCTGCGGCCGACCCGTTCCGGCGGCCCCTACCTGGCGAACGGCTCGGTCATCCTGCAGGCCGACACCACCGTCCCGGCCCCCGTGACGAACGTCCTCACCAGCGTCGACGACCTCGCCGGATCGGTCGACCTGGAGTCGCTGCGCACCGTGGTCGACGAGTTCGGCGCCGCGTTCACCGGCCGGGGCGACGACCTCCAGGTCCTCCTGGACACCGGCAGCGATTTCGTACGGGCGGCCGACGACGCGCTGCCCACCAACACGAAGCTGATGGCCGACGGACAGGTGGTACTACGCACACAGGCCGAACAGGGCGAGGCGCTCAAGGGGTTCGCCTCGGGTGCCGAGGAACTGGCGGCCCAGCTCAAGGGGTCGGACACGGACCTGCGGAAGCTGATCGCCGCCGCCCCCGACGCCACCGGGCAGATCAGCGGCCTGCTGCGCGATCTCGACCCCGCCTTCGGCGTCGTCGTCGCGAACCTCCTGACCACGTCCGAGGTGGCGGTGACCCGGCAGCGCGGCATGGAGGAACTGCTGGTGAAACTGCCCGCGGTGGTGGCGGCCGGGGCCAGCGCGATCGACGAGGACGGCGCCAGGTTCGGCATGTCCGTCACCTTCTTCGAACCGCTTCCGTGCACCGCCGGATACGGCGGCACCACCTACCGCAACGGTCTCGACACGTCGAAGGGCCCGGCGGTCAACACCAAGGCGCGCTGCACCGCCTCGCCGGGCACCGGCGTCAACGTGCGTGGCAGTGCGAACGCGCCGAAGGGCGGTCCGCTGCCGAAGCCCGCCGAACCCGGCTCGCTGCTCCGCGGGGCCGATACCGCAGGAGCGCTCCCCGGAGCGCTCGGGTCCGTCGGGGACCCGGCGCCCGCCCCGAGGGGCATGGCCGGGCTGCTCGGGCTGGAGGCCGGCCGATGAGCACGCGCGCAAGGACCATGACCGCCTGGGCGGCCGTGTTCGTCGCCGCGCTGGTCTGCGCGCTCGGCGGCTGGTCGTACGCACGGGCGCGGGGCGACGACACACTCGCGTACGCGAAGAGCCGCGATGCCGCCCTGGCGGCGGGCAGACACCATCTCGCCCGGCTGAACAGCCTGGACGGCAAGGACGCCCGGAGCGTGGACGAGGGATTGCGGCAGTGGCTCGACGCCACCACCGGACCCCTGCACGACCAGCTCGCCCGCACCCGGAAGAAGGACGCGAGCGATCTGCGCGGGAGCGGTGGCACTGCGCGCGGCACCGTCACCGACGCGGCGCTCACCGCCCTCGACGAACGGGCCGGCACCGCCGAGCTGATCGCGACCGTGGACGTCCGGATCACTCCGCGCACCGGTCGGCCGGGCACCGAACGCAAGCGCTTCGAGGCCACGCTCGCCCGGACCGGGGACGGCTGGAAGGTCAAGGCGCTGACGGCGATCGCGGCCGGTGGCGCATGAGGAGCGGGGGAGGACGGCGATGGTGAGCACGGACGAACGGGTCGGGACGCCGGACGAGCGGATCGGGAACCGGGACGCGGACGTGGACGACGGGAATGCGGCGGGTGCGGGCGCGGTGCCGGGGAACGATTCGGACGAGACGGTCGGGGCGGGCGAGGCGGACGAGGCGAAGGGATCGGAGGAGGCGGACGGGACGAACGGCGCGAAGGGACCGGACGGGGCGGCGCCCCGGACCGTCCGCCGCCGGGTCCTCGCGGGCACGGCGGTGCTGCTGACCGTCGCCCTGCTCGCCGCGGGCGCCGGGTTTCTCGTCGAGGCCCGGCAATTGCGGGACACTCCGGCCACCGACAACCTCGCGCTGACCGACAGCGCGGCGACCACCAGGGTCGTCGGTGACGTCAGCAACGCGCTCGGCACGGTGTTCTCCTACGGTCCGCGGGAGACCGACGCCACCAAGGAGTCCGCGAAGCGGTACCTCGGTGGGAAGGCACTCCAGCAGTACGCGGCGCTGTTCGGCCAGGTCGAGAAGCAGGCCCGGGACCAGGAACTGACCCTCACCACCCATGTCGTACGGGCCGGCGTCACCCGGCTGACCGGCACAGGTGCCCATCTGCTGGTCTTCCTCGACCAGGTCTACGAGCGCCGGGGGAGGGCCGCCACCACGGCCGCCGCCCAGCTGTCCGTCACCGCCGAACTGCGGGGCGGGCACTGGCGGATCGTCGACATCGACGCCAGATAGCCGCAGGACGGCCACCGGGACGGCACGGCGTGGCATCCACCGCTCAGCTCAGTTCAGCCGGCAGGGGAGAGACAGCAATGGCACGGGTACGGACGAGGAAGAACCCGCTGGTGATGGCGGCGCTCGCGCTCACGGTCGTGGCGGCCGGGGGCGCGGTCCGGGGCGGCTGGTCCTGGTACGGGGCAGCGCACGAGGAGTCGGTGGCGTACGCGAGGACCCGCGACGACGCCCTGGCCGCGGGCGAGCAGGCCGTGCAGAACATGAACACCCTCGACCACCGGAAGCTGAACGAGGGGCTGGACGGCTGGGAGGACTCCACCACCGGCGATCTGCACAAGCAACTCGTCGACGGGCGGAGCGGGTTCGAGAAGCAGATCCGGGCGGCGGAGACCGTGAGCACCGCGAAGGTGCTGTCCGGCGCGGTCACCGAACTCGACGAGCGGGCCGGCAAGGCGTCGGTGATGGTCGCGTTGCGGATCACCGTGACCGCCCCGAAGGCCGAGCCCGCGGTGAAGGAGAGCCGGATGCTCGGGCAGCTCACCCGCACGCCCGAGGGGTGGAAGCTCAGCGCCCTCGGCCAGGCACCGGTCGGCAACACGGCCGGCTGACGCCCCGGCTCCCCACCCCCGTCACCGAGAGGACTCCGGACATGTCGACCACCCGTCACCTCGTCAACCGCCGACGCCGTCTGGCCGCCGTCGCCGCGGAACGCCGGGGAGCCGCCGCGCCGCCGCGCGGGCCCGCGGGCCCGGACGCGCCACGCGCCGATCCCGACCGCCTTCCGGCCACGGAGGACACCGGCGCCCACGGCGTCCCGGACGACACCGATCCGGACGGCACCACAACGGACACCACCACCACGGACGACACCTCTCCGGACGACACCGGCGCGGACGGCACGGGGACGAGTGAAGCGCGCCGGGGAAGAACGAGCCGGGAGAACAGAGGACCGGGATCCGGCCGGATGCCCCGCCTCCGGGTCGGTCTCCCCGCCGCCCTCTGCACCCTCACCGTGCTCCTCGGAGCCTTCGCCGCCTGGGCCTTCGGCCAGGCCGCGAGCCTGCGCGACGAACCCGCACGGCAGAACACCGCCCTCACCGACATCGGCCGCACCAGCCAGGTGAAGGGCCAGATCGCCGAGGCGGTCGGGGCGGTCTTCTCGTACAACTACGCCGCCACCGCCAAGTCCGAGCAGGCGGCGCGGACCCACCTGGTCGGCAAGGCGGTCCAGCAGCAACGCGACATGCTCGCCCAGGTCCGCGCACAGGGGCCGAAGCAGAAGCTCGTCCTGACCACCACCGTCACCGACAGCGGTGTGGAAGTCCTCGACGGCGACCGGGCCAGGCTGCTCATCTACGCCGACCAGAGCAACACCCGTACCGGCACGTCGCAGGAGAGGACCTACGCGGCGGCGATGTTCGCCGTGGACGCCGTCCGCCGCGACGGCACCTGGCGGATCTCCGCCATCGACACCTTCGCGCAGTGACTCGGCGGCTCGTCGACCCGGGGAGAGGGGAGCACACATGAGGTTCACCGGCACCACCCGCCGCAGGATCGGCGGCACCGCGGCCGCGGTCGCCGCCATGGCCGCGCTCACCGCGTCCCAGGCGCCGACGGGCGTCCGTCACGAACACACCGCGAAGGAGCGTCAGGAGACCACCGAGGAGGTCAGATGGTCCCAGGCGCCGAACGACGACTCCTACCACACCGAAATCCCGCCGCTCGCGACGCCGCAGCCGCCGGTGCCCGGTGCGAAACGGAGCCCGGCCGCCGCACGGACCTGGGCCGAGGCGGGCATTCCCACCACGGTCCTCGCCGCCTACCGCAAGGCGGAGGGCACGCTGCGCCGCACCGACCCCGGATGCCGTCTGCCGTGGCAGCTGCTCGCGGCGATCGGCAGGGTCGAGTCCGGGCACGCGGGCGGCGGGCGGGTCGATGTGCACGGTACGACCCTCGCCCCGATCCTCGGACCGGTGCTCGACGGCGCGGGCTTCGCCGAGATCCGGGACACCGACGACGGCGTGTACGACGGCGACCGCAGGTACGACCGCGCGGTGGGCCCGATGCAGTTCATCCCGTCCACATGGGCCCACTGGGGCAGGGACGGCAACGGCGACGGCCGCCGCGATCCGAACAACGTGTACGACGCCGCCCTCGCCGCCGGGGCCTACCTGTGCGCCGGTGCGCGCGACCTGTCCGTGAAGGCCGACCTGGACCGCGCGGTCCTCGCCTACAACCACTCGGACACCTATCTGCGCACCGTGCTGTCCTGGCTGGAGTTCTACCGCAAGGGCGTCCACCCGGTGGCCGACGGCAAGGGCGTCGTCCCCCGGAGCCCTGGCGCGGGCGGCCCCGGGAAGCCGAAGCGGCCGGTCGGCGGCATCGTCGTGGGCCCACAGCCCGGCCCCTCGTCGTCCGTGTCCCCGGGACCGTCCGTCACCCCGACCGGCTCACCCGGACCGACCGGGAGCCCGGACCCCACCGGTCCGACCGCATCGCCCCGCCCCACCGACGGCGGACCGTCCTCCCCGGACCCCGGCACCACCCCCGGCCCCGGCACGACGGACCCCGGCCCCGGCTGCCCCACCCGCTCCGCCTCACCGGACCCGGGCGAATCGCCGGAGGCGACGCGGAGCCCGTCACCGGATCCCGGGTCCGGCCCCGGCGATGAACCGTGCCCCACCCCGTCGGACTCGCCCTCCACCGACTGACGGCACCTCGTGCCCCTCCCGGGAGCGTTCGCTCCGTCGCGAGCACGGCCGGGAGGGGCACCGGGCTCACCGGCCACCGGCCGACAGCACCTCGGCCAGGTCGTACCGCACCACCTCCTCCAGCTGCGCGTACGTGCAGCTCTCCGGAGCACGGTCCGGCCGCCACCGGCGGAACCGGGTGGTGTGCCGGAAACGGTCGCGCTCCATGTGGTCGTACGCCACCTCGCAGACCCGTTCCGGGCGCAGCGCCACCCAGGTCCGGTCCTTCTTCCCCGACCAGCGGCTCGGCGCCCCGGGCAGCCGGGCGGCCTCGTGCGCCTCGGCGTCCGCCCACGCCGCCCACGGGTGTCCGGCGAAGTCGACGCGCAGCGGCTCCAGCTCCTCGACCAGTTCGGCGCGGCGTCTCGCCGAGAACGCCGCGCAGACCCCGACGTGCTGCAGGACGCCGCCGGAGTCGTACAGACCGAGCAGCAGCGAGCCCACGACCGGGCCGCTCCGGTGGAGGCGGTACCCCGCCACCACGCAGTCGGCGGTGCGCTCGTGCTTGATCTTGTACATCACGCGGGTGTCGGGGCGGTACGGCAGGTCGAGCGGTTTGGCGACCACGCCGTCGAGCCCCGCGCCCTCGTACCGCTCGAACCACACCTCGGCGACCGCGGGGTCCCTGGTCACCGGGGCCAGGTGGACGGGCGGTTCGGCGGCGGACAGCGCGGCCTCCAGCACGGTGCGCCGGTCGGACTGGGGCAGGGAGAGCAGCGAGTCGTCGCCCGCCGCCAGGATGTCGAAGGCGACGAGGCTGGCCGGGGTCCGCTCGGCGAGCAGCCGCACCCGGGAATCGGCCGGATGGATCCGTTCACCGAGCCGGTCGAAGTCCAGCCGGCCCTCGTACGCGACCACGATCTCGCCGTCGACGACGCAGCGCGGCGGCAGATTGTCCCGGACGGCCGTGACCAGCTCGGGGAAGTAGCGGGTGAGCGGCTTCCCGGTGCGGCTGCCGAGCACCACCTCGTCGCCGTCACGGAACACGATCGCCCGGAAGCCGTCCCACTTGGCCTCGTACTGCATGCCCGGCGGGATCTTCGCGACGGACTTGGCGAGCATCGGCTTCACGGGCGGCATCACCGGCAGGTCCATGGTCCGATTCTCACCCGGGGGCGGTATTACTTCTCCCGATATGCGGCACAAGTGACCCCGGCCTACCGTGATCGTCATGGGCGCAGCGGGCAGAGCGGTGGAACTGGAAGCCGGGGGACGGACCGTACGGCTGTCCAGTCCGGACAAGATCTACTTTCCGGAGCCGGGCTACACCAAGAGGGACGTGGCGGAGTACTTCCGCGCCGTGGGCCCGGGCATCACCCGTGCCCTGCGGGACCGCCCGACCACGCTCCAGCGCTTCGTGGACGGCGTCCAGGGCGAGTTCTTCTACCAGAAACGGGCCCCGAAGAACCTTCCCGACTGGATCCCCACCGCCCGGATCACGTTCCCCAGCGGTCGCCACGCCGACGAGATCTGCCCGGCCGAACCCGCCGCCGTCCTCTGGGCGGCCAATCTCGGCACGCTCACCTTCCACCCGTGGCCGGTCCGGAGCGCGGACACCGACCACCCGGACGAACTGCGCATCGACCTCGACCCGCAGCCCGGAACGGACTACGCCGACGCGGTGCGGGCCGCCCACGAACTGCGCTCCGTCCTCGACGACCACGGCCTGCGCGGCTGGCCCAAGACCTCCGGCGGCCGGGGCATCCACGTCTTCGTCCCCATCGAGCCGCGCTGGACCTTCACCGAGGTCCGGCGCGCCGCCATCGCCACCGGCCGCGAACTGGAGCGCCGGATGCCGGACCGGGTGACCACCGCCTGGTGGAAGGAGGAACGCGGGGAGCGGATCTTCCTGGACTTCAACCAGACCGCCCGCGACCGCACCATCGCCTCCGCGTACTCCGTGCGCCCCCACCCGCACGCCCCGGTCTCCGCCCCACTGCGCTGGGACGAGATCGACGACGCCGAACCGCGCGACTTCGACATCCGGACCATGCCGAAGCGCTACGCGGAGGTCGGTGACGTGCACGCGGACATGGACGAGCACGCCTTCCGGCTCGACGCCCTGCTGGAACTGGCCGACCGGGACGAGCGCGAGCGCGGCCTGGGCGACCTGCCGTACCCGCCGGAGTACCCGAAGATGCCCGGCGAGCCGAAACGCGTCCGGCCGAGCCGGGCCCGGAGCGACGAGGACGGCGCCGCATGAGCGCACCCGACCTGGAGCCCTCCGCACCGCACGGGGCACATGGCCGGCCGCTGAGCGCCCGTCAGAAATGGGCCGTGTACAAGAAGTCCCCGTACCTTCCGGCCACCGTGCTGCTGTTCATCCTCGCGGCCGCCGCCGGGTTCTTCGCGGGTTCCTACAGCTACGCGATGGCCAACCCGACCCCGCACCGGATCCCGACCGCGGTGGTCACCCGCCCCGAGTCGGCGCGGGGCGAGGCGTTCGTGGCCGCCTTGGACAAGGCGCTCGACGCCTCGCTCGTCATCCACACCTACCCGACTCGGGCACGGGCCGGGCAGGCGCTGGAGCGCCAGGAGGTCTTCGCGATCATTCGCGCGGGCGGCCGGGGAGTCGTCGTGGACGTGGCCGGTGCCGCAGGAGCCTCCGTCGCCGAGCTGCTCACCGAGGCCGCGGCGAAGGCCGGCGCCGAGACCGGGGTGCCGGTCACGGTCCGGGACGTCAAACCGTTGCAGAGGGGCGATCCGCGCGGTCTCGCCCTCTTCTACATCTCGCTCGCCGCGGTGATCGTCGGCTTCGTCGGCGCGATCCAGCTGAGCGTGCACGCGAAGGAGCTGGTGCCGCTGGAGCGGATCGCCTTCACCGCCGCGTACTCGCTGCTCGGCGCCTTCGCGATCGCTGCGGTCGTCGACTGGCTGATCGGCGCCCTGGACCTGCCGTTCCTCCACTCCTGGCTGATCCTGGCGTTCACCATGTTCGCCTCGGGCATGGTCTTCAACATGTTCAACACCCTGATGGGGCGTTGGGCGATGCTGCCCACCTGGGGCGTGATGGTCCTGCTGGGCAATCCGTCCTCCGGCGGTGCGGTCTCCTGGCCGCTGCTGCCGTCGGTCCTCGGGCACATCGGCCGCTGGCTGCCTCCCGGGGCCTCGGTCAACGCCCAGCACACCGCCGTCTACTACCGGGGGCACCAGTTCCTCTTCCCGTATCTGGTGCTCGGCGGCTGGACACTGGTGTCCTGCACGGTGTTCTGGGTGTGGCGCCACCGGCATCCGGGTGGCCGCGACCACATGCCCCGGCACGCGGCCACGGGCGGCTGAACCCGTCCGGCCGAGCCCGCCCGGCGACGCGTCCCGCGGCTCTCGGCCCGGCGCCGCCGTCCGGCCCGGCCCGGGACCCGGCGCGCCGCGCGGGGCCGTCCGCCCGTGCCGGGCGTCGTGCCGGCGGACCAGGCCGGGAGTGTCGAAGGCCGCGGTGGCGGACGGTGCGCGCTCTGTCCGGGTGCGTACGAGCGGGAGATCCCCGTGAATCGGTGTGGGCCGTCCGAGGGGCAGCCGCGCCCCGCCTACCACGGCAGCATGGGAAGCCGCCGCACGCCCCGTAACCTCCGTTGTCTCCGCACTTTCCGCGGTTCCCCGATCCGGGCCGGTTCCGGCCCGGGGCCGTTCCCCTGAGATCCGGGGCGGCCCCGCGATCCGGCCACGTTTGCACACACTCCGTAAATTCCGTAACGCAGTGGGGAGTTCGGCATGGACAGAAGGAGTTTCAACCGGAGGTTCCTGGTGGGCGGCGGGGTGGCGGCCGCAGCCGGGGCGGCATCGTTGTCCCTCGGCGCGATCGAGGCGAGCCCTGCGCATGCCGCGCCGCGGACCGCCCCGCCCGGCGGCGCCACACGCCGCCTGCGGATGTACGCGGAGAAGCTCCCGGACGGACGGATGGGGTTCGGCCTGCGGAAGGGCGGGGCCACGGTCCCCGGACCGCTCGTCGAACTCAACGAGGGCGACACCCTGCGGATCGAGCTGCACAACACCACGGACGTGCCGGTCAGCCTCCACCCGCACGGCGTGGACTACGACGTCGCCAGCGACGGCACCCGGCTGAACGGAAGCATGACCGAACCGGGCGGCACCCGTACCTACATCTGGCACACCCACGCCCCGGGCAGGCGTCGGGACGGCACCTGGTGGGAAGGCAGCGCGGGCTACTGGCACTACCACGACCACGTCGTCGGCACGGACCACGGCACCGAGGGAATCCGGAAGGGACTGTACGGTCCCCTGGTCGTCCGCCGCAGGGGCGACGTCCTGCCGGACAGGACCATCACCATCGTCTTCAACGGCACGACGGTCAACAACAGTCCGGCCCGTCGGGCCCCCGACTTCCGCGCCACGTTGGGGGAGCGGCTCGAAGTCGTGATGATCACCCACGGCGACTTCTTCCACACCTTCCACCTGCACGGACACCGCTGGGCGGACAACCGGACCGGTCTGCTCACCGGCCCGGACGACCCGAGCCGCGTCATCGACACGAGGACCGTCGGCCCGGCGGACTCCTTCGGCTTCCAGGTCATCGCGGGCGAACGGGTGGGAGCGGGGGCCTGGATGTACCACTGCCACGTGCAGAGCCACTCCGACCTGGGCATGGCCGGACTGCTGCTGGTCGCCGAGCCGGGCGGCACGGTTCCGGGCTACGATCCGCACGACCCGGGGCTCCACAGTACGCCCGCACCGGAGAAGACCCCGTCGGGCGCCGCGACGGGCAAGGGCGCACCGGACACGGCCACGCCCGGCAAGACCGCCGCCCCCGGCACGCCGGACACCGGCGCGGCGGGATCCGCCACGGCCACCCCCGGCGCGGCCTCCGGCACTGCGGTCCCCGGTGGGCCGGCCGCGGGCGGGGCCGCCCACGCCCCTGCTGCGCACGGCTCCTGACCAGACGTCGTACGGCCCCTGACCCGGCCCGGTCAGCCGGCTCCCGTCGCGGGGCCGGTGGTGTCGACGGCGTCGGCCGTCCCGGCCGGTGAGGAGGCTTCGGCGCTGTTCGCCGGGTCGGCCGCCCGTGACGCCAGACGCCGCTGTTCCTCCTCGACGATGCGACGGGCGAGCGACCCGTCCGACACGTCCACGGCGTCCGGCGTCGTCTCGGCGATGTCACTGCGCCGCGCGTACAGGTCGAACAGCCGCTCCTTTCGGGCCAGGATGTCCAGCATCCGCTCGTCGACGCTGTCGGTGGCGAGGAGCCGGTGCACCCGGACGGTCCGTATCTGCCCCATCCGGTGTGCGCGAGCCACCGCCTGATGCTCCATCGTCGGTTTGATCTGCGGTTCGCAGAGGATGACGACCGACGCGGCCTGGAGGTTGAGGCCCGTGCCACCGGCCTGGATCTGGCTCAGCAGGACCGCGTGGCCGTCGGCGGCGGCGAACCCGTCGACGATGTCCTGCCGCCGGGCCGCCGGGACACTTCCCGCCAACGGTCCGAACACCTCCCCTTCCAGGGCCTGGCCGACCGTGCGGAGCACCTCGCCGAAGTACGAGAACACCACGACCTTGAGCCCGTTCTCCGCCGTCTCGGCGACCAGCTCGCGCAGCCGGTCCAGCTTCGCGGAGGTGCCGGGCCGGGCGTACGCGGCGCGGCGCATCCGCATGAACTGCCCCGCGTCCACCGCCTCGCGGTAGGCGGCGAGGTCCTCCTCGCTGAACTGCTCCCACTCGTCGACCTGCACCAGGGCGGGCAGTTCCGTGAGCACGTCCTCCTGGTTGCGTCGCAGGTAGGCGGGGGCGACGGCCCTGCGGAACGCCTGCGAGCCCGCGGCCCCGTGCGTGGTGTGGACCGAAGGGGCCAGTTCGGGCTGGAGATGGCGGACCAGGCTGCGGAACTCCTCGACCCGGTTCTCCATCGGGGTACCGGTCAGGAACAGCACCCGTTCCGTGCGTCCCGTCCAGCCGGACACGGCCCGGGAGCGGCGGGTCTCCGGATTCTTGACGTAGTGGGCCTCGTCGACCACCAGCATGCCGGGACGCACACCGCAGTCCCGGGGATCCGGCAGGGTGTGGAGGGCGTCGAACGTGGTGACGGCGACGCCGCCGCTCTCCCGCCACTCGGCGAAGGCGCCGTGCCGCTCGGGGCCGTGCACCGGCAGGGTCCGCAGGGTGGAGCGGGCCCTGACCTCGCGCGCCCAGTTGATCAGCACGCTCGCCGGGCACACCACCAGGAAGTGCGTCTCGCCGTGCGCCGCGAGATGCGCGAGCGCGGCGATGGCCTGCACGGTCTTGCCCAGCCCCATCTCGTCACCGAGGATCACCCGTTTCTGCGCCAGCGCGAACCGGGCCCCGAACGACTGGTAGCCGCGCAGCGAGACCCGCAGATGGGCGTCGTCCAGCCGCAGACCGCGCACCCGGTCGGCGATCCCCGCCGGGATGAAACCCTCCGCCGCGTCCCGGTCGGGGCCGCTGCCCGACAGCTCGGCGATCAGGCTGTAGTACTCGGCGGACCGCAGCTCGAAGTCGACCCAGGCCGCGAGGCCCGTGTCCGCCTCCCGCAGCAGATCGGCCGACACCTGCCCGAACAGCAGGGGCAGTCCGCGTGCCGCAGCCTCGTCGACCTCGTCCCGCACCGAGACGGCGGCCGTCAACGCGCGGGCACGGGCCTCCCGTCCGCCGAACAGCAGGCGCAGCCGCCCCCGCGCGGGCCCCGCCGCGACCGCCAGAGGCTCCAGACGCGCGATGAGCCGCCCCGCCGCGTCCACCGCCCGACGGACGTCGGGACCGGCCTCGACCAGCCGGTGCAACGCGTTGACCAGTGCGGTCGTGGCCTCGTCCGGGGCGTCTACATCGATCCGCACCGCGACGGTGTCCCGTACGGCGTGGGCGATCTGGCCGGCCGCGGCCAGCGCCTGATCGGCCGTCTGCGCGCCTACGCCGGAGATCTGGCGCAGTTCGTAGCGGTTCGCCTCGTGGACCTGGCCGACGGTGGTGAAACCGGCCTGCTCCACGGCGCCGAGCCGCAACCGCCCCTCGGTGACGTCCTTCAGCCGGGAGACCGGGATGGCGGACAGCTCGCGACGGACGAGGCCGTCGAGCAGCGGGTTCAGCGCCGCGCGGACGGCGTCGACGGCGCCCGCGTGATCGGTCAGCACCGCGCGCGCCGTGCCCAGCAATCGTTCGGCCCGCTCCAGCAGTTCCCGGGCGGACCGCCCCGTGGGTGCCCCGGCCTGTGCCGGTCCGGCCTCTGTCATCTGCGTCGTTCCTCTGTCCGCGCGGCCGGGCCGCCGTCCCGCCCGGCACCTGCCCCGGCGCCTCATATCGTGCCACGCGCCGCCGACAGGGCCCCGGCCCCGGTGGGCACGAGGCCCAGGCACTCAGGAGGCGGGCGGGCGCCGTTCCGCCGGGGACGACAGCAACACCTCCAGCGCCCGCGCGCAGGACCGCGCCCGCGACGGGAACCACTCGATGCGCACGTCCGTGATCAGCGATCAGCGACAAAGTGGCCCCGGACCGCGAGCGCGAAGCGCGCGTACCCGGCACCGTCCAGCACCGGGACCGCCGACGTCCGGACCCCGTACGCCGACTCGCCGTCGTCGAGCGCGTGGGCCGCCGCCCGCACCTTCGCCGACTCGGCCTCCGGGGCCGCCGGTTCGACGACCGTCGGCATCTGCCGCCGGGAGTCACTCGGCGACGACGACCACGGCGTCGTACGGATCGTCGGTTCCCCTCCCCGGCGCGCGTTCGCCCAGCAGCCAATGGACATGGCCACGGGCGTCGACGGTGCCGTGGAAGAGGTGGAGACGTGCGTACGCGCGGGGCAATCGGGCATACGGGATCAGGCGGACGGAATCCATGGCGCTCCTCGGCGAATGGCGCGAACAGGTCGGCAGTGGGGATCAGCCGGGACCGGTGGCGCGTTGGCCGGGGGCCGTGACGAGGGGCGCCTACGCGGCATGAGCCTTTCTGATGGTCATGCGCAGATCATCCACGGGACGGCGCACCCGAGCAACGCGGTGGCTCATACGTGCCGTTCGTGCGTCGTCGCCGCAGGCTGTCGGCCCGGGTGCGTCGTGTCGGGGGTTTCCCGGGCCCGGGCCGGGCTGTAACCTCCGGAGGGCCCGACGGGCAGCTGCGCGACCGACGCGGGTGTGGCCGGGGGCTCGGTGAGGGCGCTGTTCGCGAAGACCGGAAGGTCGGCCGGAAAGCACCGGCGCGCCGCATTGATGGCGCGTTGATCGGTTGTTTATCGGGGCCGGGCACTGTGGGTGCCATGCTGATCAACACCGCTTCCGACCCCGCACTCGCCTGGCAGGAGACAGCGTTGTGCGCGCAGGCGGGACCCGAGTTCTTCTTTCCCGCCCCCGGCAGCTCCACCCGAGAGGCCAAGCAGCTCTGCAACGCCTGCGAGGGGCGTGTGGCGTGCCTGGAGTACGCCCTGGCCAACGACGAGCGTTTCGGCGTGTGGGGCGGTCTCTCCGAGAAGGAGCGGGAACGGCTGCGCAGAAGCGAACGCAGGCGGGCCTGAGCACGCTCTGCCCCGGCTGCGGGGCGGGGCGCGCGCCCGGGCCGGTGGGCCGCTTTCCCGAGCCGCCTGCGAAGGTGGGCGCATGAACGGGAACGAACACGACCGGGAGACCCTGCTCGCCACGGCCGTACGGCTGCGCGTCGAAGGCCGCCCCGAGGAGGCCCGCAGGCTGCTGCTGGCCCTCTGCACCGCCCACCCCGCCGACGCGGAGGTGGCCTATCAGACGGCGTGGGTCCACGACGTGCTCGGTCTGGAGGCCGAGGCCGTGCCCTTCTACGAACGCTCCCTGCGCGGCACCGGGTTGTCCGAGGAGGACCGCCGGGGCGCGCTGCTCGGGCTGGGCAGCACCTACCGGGTGCTCGGCCGGTACGACAGGGCCGTGGAGGTGCTGAGCGGCGGCGTCGAGGAGTTCCCCGACGATGGGGCGCTGCGGACCTTCCTCGCCATGGCCCTGTTCAACACCGGCGCGCACGACGCGTCCGCGCGCCTGCTGCTGGAGCTGCTGGCCGCCACCAGTGAGGACCCGTCCGTGCGGCAGTACCGGAGCGCGATCCAGCACTACGCGCGCGATCTGCGCGCGACGGTGTGAGCCCGGTGCCGGGGACCGGCCCCGGCCGCCGGGGGACGACCGGGGCGGCACACCGTCTCCCGGGGAGGCCGGGACGGGCGGAAGGGCCGGCCGGGGATCAGGCCCCGGCGCGCGCGGCCATCCGCGCCTTGCGGATGGCGAGCTTCTCGTCGAACTTCGCCGCCTCGTCGTTCAGGCCGCCCATGTACAGGCCCAGTTCCTCCTGCGCCCGCAGGCCCTCGGGGCCCAGACCGTCGATCTGGAGCACCTTCAGGTAGCGCAGTACCGGCTGAAGCACGTCGTCGTGGTGGATGCGCAGGTTGTAGATCTCGCCGATCGCCATCCGCGCGGCGGCCCGTTCGAAGCCCGGGATCCCGTGGCCCGGCATCCGGAAGTCGACGACGACGTCGCGCACGGCCCGCATCGTCTGGTCCGGGGCGATCTCGAACGCGGCGGCGAGCAGGTTGCGGTAGAAGACCATGTGGAGGTTCTCGTCGGTCGCGATGCGCGCCAGCATCCGGTCGCAGACCGGATCGCCCGACTGATGGCCCGTGTTGCGGTGCGAGACGCGGGTGGCCAGCTCCTGGAAGGCGACGTACGCCACGGAGCGCAGCATCGAATGGCGGTTGTCGGACTCGAAGCCCTCCGACATGTGCGCCATCCGGAACCGCTCCAGCTCGTCCGGGTCCACGGCCCGCGAGGTGAGCAGGTAGTCGCGCATCACGATCCCGTGCCGGCCCTCCTCGGCGGTCCAGCGGTGCACCCAGGTGCCCCAGGCGCCGTCACGGCCGAAGAGGGTGGCGATCTCGTGGTGGTAGCTCGGGAGGTTGTCCTCCGTCAGCAGATTGACGACGAGGGCGGTCCTGCCGATGTCGGTCACCTTGGACTGGTCGGCCCGCCACTCCTCGCCGTCCTCGAAGACACCCGGGAAGTTCCGCCCGTCGGAGAACGGCACGTACTCGTGCGGCATCCAGTCCTTGGCGACCTTGAGGTGGCGGTTGAGCTCCTTCTCGACCACCTCTTCCAGGGCGTACAGCAGCCGGGCGTCGGTCCACGCCTTGGAACTGCCGAGGTGGGGAGCGGTGATCGTCACGGGGGACTCCTGGGGACGGGAGGTTTACCTACGGATACGTAGGTTACGAGACCGTAGGTTAAAGCGGCGGTAAGGCTGTCGCCAAACCCGCCCCCGCGAAGCCCCTCCTCGAACCCCCTTCCGACCGCTGGTCAGGAGGCGGGCGTCCCCGTCGCGTCGGCCGGTGCGGGGCCCGGGAGCGGCCCCGCACCGCGGCCCGGATCCAGGCCCAGGTCCCGGCGCAGATGGGCGGCGGTGAACGAGGTGGGGTGGTCGAGCAGTCCCGCGGGCGTTCCCCGGAAGAGGATCTCGCCCCCGCTCCGTCCGCCGTCGGGCCCGAGGTCGATCACCCAATCCGCGCGCTTGAGCACGTCCAGGTCGTGTTCCACGCAGATCACGCTGTTGCCCGCGTCCACCAGCCGGTCCAGCAGGTCGACGAGAGTGCCGGTGTCCGCCATGTGCAGTCCGGTGGTCGGCTCGTCGAGCACGTACACGACGCCGGTCCGGTGCAGTCGGGTGGCGAGTTTGATGCGCTGGCGCTCGCCGCCGGAGAGCGTGCTGAGCGAACGGCCCAGGGGCAGGTACGCCAGACCGACGTCGTCGAGCGCGCCCAGTCTGCGCGTCAGGACCGGGTCGTCGAAGAGGCGGGCGGCCGGTGCGGCCGTCATCTCCAGCACGTCGACGATGGACGCGCCGCCGACCCGGTACCGCAGCACCTCGTAGTCGAAGCGCCGGCCCTCGCACACCGCGCAGGTGGTGGTCACCGGGTCCATGAAAGCGAGATCGGTGGTGATCACCCCCCTGCCCGAGCAATTCCCGCACGCTCCCGACGAGTTGAAGCTGAACAGGCCCGGATCGACGCCGTTCTCCCGGGCGAAGATCCTGCGGATGGGGTCCAGTGCGCCGAGGTACGACACCGGGGTCGAACGCGACGACGCGGTGATCGCGCCCTGGTCGACGACGACCGCGTCCGGGTACGCCCGCGTGAACACCTGCGAGACCAGTGTCGACTTGCCGGATCCGGCCACTCCCGTCACCACCGTCAGTACACCTCGCGGGAATGCCACGTCCACGCCCTTGAGGTTGTGTAGCCTGGCCCCGGTCACCGGCATCCATCCGGTGGGGGACCGGAACGTGTCCTTGATCCGTGCCCGGCGGCGCAGGCAGCGTCCGGTGAGTGTGTCCGCTCGGCGCAGCCTTTCCACCGGACCCTCGAAGACGACGCGTCCGCCGTCGGCGCCGGCCCGCGGGCCCATGTCCACGACGTGGTCCGCGACGGCCAGCACGTCCGGGTCGTGCTCGACGACGAGGACGGTGTTGCCCCGGTCGCGCAGCCGGACGAGGAGGTCGCACAGTCGGCCGACGTCGCGCGGGTGCAGGCCCACGCTCGGCTCGTCGAGGACGAAGGTCAGTCCGGTCAGCGAACTGCCCAGGTGCCGGACCAGCTTGAGCCGCTGCCCCTCGCCGCCGGACAGCGTGGAGGTCTCGCGGTCCAGGCTGAGGTAACCGAGACCGATGTCCACCAGGCGCTCCAGCCGTTCGCGGGCGGCCGAGGCCACCGGGCCGGCCACCGGATCGTCGATCGCGGCCAGTACCTTCACCAGATCGGCGACCTCCATCCGGCCGTAGTCGGCGATGGAGAGGCCGTCGATCCGGGTGGCGAGCGCCGCCGCACTCAGCCGGGCGCCGCCGCAGGAGGCACAGA
Source organism: Streptomyces sp. CB01580 (assembly GCF_001905795.1). Classification (GTDB taxonomy): domain Bacteria; phylum Actinomycetota; class Actinomycetes; order Streptomycetales; family Streptomycetaceae; genus Streptomyces. The sequence goes on along the minus strand of NZ_LIXJ01000001.1, from coordinate 500,182 downwards.
CCGACTCCGTGGTGAAGCGCGCGGCGGCCGCGCGCCGCCGCTCCGAGAGCCCCTCGGTGTCCCGGTTCAGGTGGAGCCGGGTGAAGCGTTCGACGATGCCCTCGAACCGCACCTCGGCCTCGGAGGACTTCACCTTCACCCGCACGGTGAACCCTCCGCCGTGCAGCAGGAGCCGCATCTCCTCCTCGGTGAAGTCGCGGAGCGGTTTGTCGTTGTCGAAGGCTCCCGACCTCGCGTACAGCTGCCACTCCCAGCCTCCCACCGAAAGTCCGGGCAGCAACAACGCGCCCTCGTTGAGCGACTTGCCGGGATCGATCGCCCGGTCGATGTCGAGACGCACCGTGCGTCCGACGCCGTCGCACTCCGGGCACATGCCGTCCGGTTCGTTGAAGGAGTACGCGGTCGCCGGGCCCGCGCTCGGTGTCCCGTGCCGGGAGAACAGCACCCGGATCACCGACCAGATGTCGCTCGCCGTGCCGACGGTCGAGCGGACGTTGCCGCCGATCGGCCTCTGGTCCACCACGATCGCCACGGACAGGTCGTCGATCGAGTCCACCCGGGGCCGCTCGTACTTCGGCAACCGGTTGCGGATGAACGAACCGAAGGTGGCGTTGAGCTGGCGTTGGGACTCCACGGCGATCGTGCCGAAGACGAGCGACGACTTGCCCGACCCGGAGACTCCGGTGAAGACGGTGATGCGCTCCTTGGGAATGGCGAGGGAGACATCGCGCAGATTGTTCGCGCGTGCTCCGGTGACGACGATGTGCCGGTCCGTGTTCCGGCGGGCGGGGTGATCCATGCGGCCGAAGCTAACCGTGATACCGGACATCTTCTGTCTGGTTTCCGGTGCGATTGGCGCCTTCGCCCTCCCGGAGGCCCGGCCGGCCCCGCGGGAGGGTCGCTCAGAGCTGTCGGCGTACTCGGAGCGATCGTGCGCGCCGCGGGGGGTGCCGCGTGGTGCCGCGGTGCGGGCGGGGCGGACGGGCCGGAGGGTCAGAGCAGGTGGTCCGCCGCCCCCGACTTGACCGCTGCGATCAGCGCCCGCAGTGCCTCCACGGAGTCGGTGACATGGGCGTCGGTGTCCGTCGTGGAGCCGATGTACGCGCGGCCCCGGTCGTCGAGCCCGAAGCGGAAGCAGTTGGCGCCCTCGCTGCAGAAGGGGTCGTCCCAGTGGATCTCGGTCATGGTCTGTCCTCTCGACGGTGCCGGGTCAGAGGTCCCGGGCTATGGTTCGGATGAGGTCGCGTGATTCCCCGACCGGGAGCGCGAGTGCTCGCAGGCGCCCCAACAGGCCGCGATATCGGCGTAGTTGCATGTCGGAGTCCAACAGCGTCGAGCCGTGCGAGGAATCGAGCTGCACAGTATCGAGCTGGGGCACCCGGGCGCCCGCGTAAGTGAACGACTGTCCCGCGCCGGGCAGTCCGCCGGCGGTGAACGGGATGACCCGGACCGTGATCAGGTCGCGCTCCGACTGGTCGAGGATGTGGTCCAGTTGTGCGCGGGCCACCTTCGGGCCGCCGAACTGCATGCGCAGGGCCGCCTCGTGGATCACCGACTCGTACGACGGGGGCCGGTCCCGGTTCAGCACATCCTGACGGCGCAGCCGCAGGGCGAGCCGGGCGTTCAGATCCGGTCCGGGCAGTGGGGGGTCGGCCAGGGCGAAGAGTGCCCGTGCGTGCTCCTCGGTCTGCAGCAGGCCGGGGATGTGGGTGGTGGTCGAGGTGGTCAGCTCGGCCGCGTGGTGTTCGAGCTCGGCGATGTCGAGCAGCCCCGGGAGCAGCAGCCCGCGATGCTCCTCCCACCAGCCCCTGGCCCGTTCCTGGGCCATCTCGGCGAGCAGGTCGACCAGAGAGGTGTCGGGGCAGCCGTAGTTGAACGCCAGGGTGCGGACCCGTTCGGGGCTGATGCCGAAGCGGCCCGATTCGATGTTCGGGATGCGCGTGCGGTCGACGCCCAGCAGGGCGGCGGCCTGCTGCACCGACATTCCCGACTGCTCGCGCAGTTTGCGCAGTTCGGCCCCTAGGCGTTGCTGCCGCGCGGTCGGGGTGCTTCTGGGAGGCACGGTGGAAGTTCCTTTCCGGGGGAACGGTTGAACGAAACGACTGGAACCGGGCAAGTGGTAGCACTGTGCTCCAGCGTGCGCTACCGTCGGTAGCGCAAGTCTCACACGGGGCAACTGACCCCGGTTGTGATCGTCAGCACAATTACCGGAAATGTGAGCATCTTGATGAAGGGCGCATTGCGTTGCCTCCCGGCTCCCGTACCGGTCGGCCCTCGACCGCCGATGGTGGACAACCTCAGTTACTCGTTCGCATTGCCGGGTGGCGCGTTCTGCGCCGGCGTCGCACGCGGAGCCGTGGGTGAGCTCCTCGAACGGCACGGCCTCGCGGAACTCCGTGAGACGGCCGTGCTCGCCGCCTCCGAGCTGGTCGCCTCCGCCTACCGGTTCACCCCGGACCGGGAGATGCTGCTGCGGGTCCACTGGCAGTTCGACGCGCTGCGCGTGATCCTCTACGACCAGCATCCGCCCCACGGCTCGGTCGAGAAGTCCGAGAAGTGCCGCGAGCGCCGCAGCGAGAGCATGTGGTTGCTGGCGGCGGCGGTCGACTCGCACGGAGGTGACTGGGGGCTCGCTCCCGCGCTGACCTCTTCCGGCGGCTGCAAGGCGTGGGCGTTACTCCATCGCTGACGGCACGTCGACCGCCCCCGCTCCCGCCGTCCGGATCCGGTCCGGACTCCGGAGGGCCGGTGGGACCATGCGCGACGGGACGGCCGGGCGACACGGTGGAACGAGGCGCCCGGACGGCGAGGGCCGAACCGGTCAGGTTCCGTCGAACAGATCGGTCAGGTCCCGGTCGAGGTCCAGGAACCGGTGCTCGTCGCCGGCCGGCACCAGCTCCTGCGCGCGTTCGAGGAACAGTCGCAGCTCCGCGGTGCGGACGTGGACCATCGCGATCCCCTCGACGGCGTGGAACTCCAGCACCGTGCGATCGTATCCGTACGGTCTGATGCGCACGTCCCCGAGCCCGGCGGCCCCGTCCATGCCCGCGGCGAGCAACTCCCGGGAGAACTCCCAGGAGACGTCGGCGCCCTCCAGGGTCGCCTTCGCCGGGAACGCCATGCTTACGGCGAACGGATCTCTCCGGTCGTACCGCAGAGTGGCCGGAAGGGTCTCCATCCGCGGAGCGGAAGCGACCATGCGGGCCTGCACGGACTGTTCGATGACGGTGGACAAGACCTTGCTCCCTTTCTCGGCCAGATGAACGGTTCCCGGCACAGACAGAGACGGCGGATCACACGACCGCGTGCACAGAACGGCGGGGTGAGTTGTGTCACTGGATGCCCAGGCACCGGTCGGGTACCCGATTCGCGGCCCGGCACCCTGGACGGGGCGCGGCCCGTGGGTTAGCTTCCGGCGCCATGGGAGCCGAGGGAACGACGAGACGACTGATGTCATGGGGACTGTGCGCGGCGGCGCTGGCCGCCGCTCTGGCCGCACCGGAGGCAGCCGCCGCACCGGAGGCGGCCGCACGGAACGCCGGGGTCGTGCGGGGAACCGCGGCCACGCCGGATCCCGAGGCGTCGCCCGGGGAGCGTCACCGGCCCGGTGTACGGCCCGTCTGGACGCTCACCGCCACCGGAACCGATGCCCGCTTCCGCGGCCTCGCCGCCGTGAGCCGGCGTACCGCCTGGGTCGCCGGATCCCGGGGGACGGTGCTGCGGACCACCGACGGCGGGCGCCACTGGCGCGACGTGTCACCGCCCGGCGCGGCGGGGGAGGACCTGGAGTTCCGCGACATCGAGGCATTCGACGCCCGGCGTGCGGTGGCCCTGTCCATCGGGGAGGGAGAGGCGTCCAGGGTGCTGCGCACGGACGACGGGGGAGCGACCTGGACGGAGTCGTTCCGCAACACCGACGCCCGCGCCTTCTACGACTGCCTCACCTTCTTCGACAGCCGGCACGGACTGGCGATGAGCGATCCCGTCGACGGGAAGTACCGCATCCTGTCGACCGAGGACGGCGGCCGGAACTGGCGGGTGCTGCCCACCGAGGGCATGCCGCGGGCCCAGGAGGGCGAGGCGGCGTTCGCCGCCAGTGGCCAGTGCCTGGCCGCGTCCGGCCCCGAGGACGTCTGGCTGGCGACCGGGGGCGCCGCCACCGCGCGCGTGCTGCACTCCGCCGACCGGGGCCGGACCTGGACCGCGACCGGGGCGACGATCCCGGCGGGCGATCCGGCGCGCGGCGTGTTCGGGCTGGCGTTCCGGGATCGCCACCACGGCATCGCGGTCGGCGGCGACTACCGCGCGGGACAGCCGTCGCCCGACGCCGCGGCCGCGACCGGCGACGGGGGGCGCAGCTGGCGGCGGGCCGTCCTGCCGCCGGCGGAATACCGCTCGGGCGTCGCCTGGCTGCCGCACAGCAGATCGCGCGCCCTGGCGGTCGGGCCGACCGGAACAGATCTCACCCGGGACGGCGGACGGACCTGGCGCACGGTCGACACGGGCTCGTACGACACCGTCGACTGCACACCGGACGGCGGCTGTTGGGCCGCGGGCGAGCAGGGCCGCGTGGCGCGCTCGGGGACGTAGGCCCCGTCCTCGCACCGCCGCCCGCCACCCTCCGCGCGGGCGTCCGGCATCCGGCCGGCGGGCGGCGGACGGTCCTGCGCTACGGCAGCTCCTGCCGGTACGGGGCGAGTTCCTCCGAGGTCTTCGTCGCGATGAACTCGGTGATCCGGTACGCGCACACGTCCCCCGCCACGAACGGGTCCTCCGCCGCGATCTCCTCGATCCGGGCGACGTCGTCCCCGACCGCCAGGATCACGCCGCCGTCGCGCGGGTTCTTGCGTCCCGAGGCGATGAACACCCCGGCCGCGTACTGCCGCTCCAGCCAGGCGACGTGGTCCGCCAGCAGCGCGTCCACGTGCTCCAGCGGGGCGGTGTAGGTCAATTCGAGTATGAACATGATCGTCAGGCTACGGGACGGTCGCCGACGGGCCCCGGCCGTGCGCCGGGGCGGCTCGTACACTCGACAGCACCATGACAATGATCCCGACACCCGTCGACGAGACCGAGGCCCGAGCCGTCCAGGACGCACTGCGTGCCCGGGTGGTGCTCGACGAACCCGGACCCCGGCCCGGGACGGGCCACGTCACCGGAGTCGACGTCGCCTACGACGACGAGCGCGATGTCGTCGTGGCGGCGGCGGTGGTGCTCGACGGCGCGACGCTCGACGTGGTCGCCGAGACCACCGCCGTCGGCCGGGTCGCCTTCCCCTACGTCCCCGGGCTCCTGGCCTTCCGCGAGATCCCGACCGTGCTCGCCGCACTGGAATCGCTGACCGTCGATCCCGGGCTCGTGATCTGCGACGGGTACGGCCTGGCCCACCCGCGCCGCTTCGGCCTCGCCAGCCACCTCGGTGTGCTCACCGGACTCCCCGTGATCGGTGTCGCCAAGAACCCGTTCACCTTCACGTACGAGCAGCCCGGGCCCCGCCGGGGCGACTGGTCGCCGCTCCTCGACGGCGAGGAGGAGGTGGGCCGGGCGCTGCGCACCCAGGACGGTGTCAAACCGGTCTTCGTCTCGGTCGGACACCGCACCGGCCTGGACAACGCCTGCGCCCACACCCTGCTCCTCGCCCGTGACTTCCGCCAGCCGGAGACGACGCGCCGTGCCGACTCCCTGTGCCGTCGGGCGCTGCGGGAGGCAACTTCCTGAGGCACCGTCATGCGGCCGGGGTGGTGCACCGATCGCACGTGGACGCCGGTTGAGTACGCGTACGGATGTCGCCCGGCGATCATGACGGGCAGACTGGTACGCATGACCGAACATCGAACGTCTACGCGACCAGGAACCGTGTACCTCGCCCAGCGCCGGGTCGCGGTGGGAATGACCCTCGGGATCGTCGCGGGGGTGGTCTGGGCCGTCTCGATGATCTGCACGCTGGTGACCTGGGCGCTGTGAGTCGCGCGACGTCCACCCGTTCCGGCGCGGCTACTTGTGCAGATCCGGGCCCTGGGCGTTGAGCAGGGCGCGCCAGGTGGCCTCGTCGCCGACGCCCGTCACGGACAGATTCCGCGATGCCTGGAACTCCTTGAGCGACCGCATCGTCGACGGGGTGTACGTGCCGGTGCTGTCGGTCGCCACCCCTGCCCGGTGGAGCAGGTACTGCACCGCCATGACGGCCTCGGGCTCCCGCGTGCGGGAATCGACCGTGGTGATCAGCAGCGGCCAGGTGTCCTTCCCGACCTTGCCGTCCGCCGTCAGGGCGTGGGCCGTCTGGAACCCCTTGACCGCCTCCGCGGTGGCCGGTCCGTAGTCGGCGTCGACCTTCACGTCGTAGCCGTGCGCGCGGAGCAGCAACTGCACCGTACGGGCCTTCCACAGCACGTTCCCCTTGCGCGCCAGCGGCCAGTCCGTGCCCTTCGACGGCTGGTCGGACACCTCCGCGACCGCCTTGGCGTCGCCGCTCCCCGCCGTCGGCCCCGGCCACCACGCGGCCCAGCCGACGACCAGCAGCAGCAGGAATGCCGAGGCCGCCGCGACCGTCCACGCGACGCGGGAGCGGCCCCACCGGCCGGTCCCCGTACCGCGCCCGGGGGCCGGTGGGGTGCCCGGGCCGTCGGACGCGGGCTCCGCGTCGTTCCTCGCCGCCGGTGTGTTCCCGCCCGCGTCGGTGGTCGCCGGGGCGGGCCGGCTCCCGTCCCTCGGACGTCTCCTCGGCGACGCGGACCCGGCCGCCGCTTCGGCCAGGGCGCGGGCCCGGACCAGTTCGTCGGAGGGTGCCCCAAGCGCCGTGTGCAACTGCTCGACGATCCGGCACGGGGCGTTGGAGGCGTGTGCGGGATTCAGATACCGCGACAGGGTGGTCTGATCGATTCCCAACCGCTTGGCGAGCGACTGCTGGGTGGGCTTCTCGCGGCCGTCGCGCGCGGAGGACTCCCACCAACTCCTCAGTAACTCCGCGAGATCCCGCCCCGGATGTTCGGCGTCGTTCGTCACGGTGCTGTCCGTCATCGGCACTTCCCGACTCTCTGTGTGCATAACCGCAGTTCAGCGGCGTGCATGGTGGCTCTGCATAGGCGCATCGATTCGCGGGACGCAGATCGTAGTGAAACGCCGGGGCACTGCTGCACAGTTGAGGAGCGGCCGGCCCGACGGGCGCCGCGACCCCACCCCGTCATCGGCCCCTCGAAGGGCCGCTCCCACCTGTGCGTTCGTGGTCGACGGGGGTGTCCGAGGTCTTCTCATCCGACGAACATGAAGGTCTGAATATGCCTCAGTCATCACCCGTTCGAGTGCGCCTCGCGCTGACCGGAACCCTGGTGGGAGCGGCTCTCGTCGCGCTGGGGGTGATCACCCCGGCCGTTGGTGCCGCACCACCGTCCGCCTATCCGGTCGACGGGGTGGACACCAGTCACCACAACCACGAGTGGAAGGGGCGGGGCGGGCCGACGGAGATCGACTGGCGTCAGGTGGCAGCCGCGAACGACTTCGCCTTCCTCAAGGCCACTCAAGGGGTGTCGGGCAAGGACTCGTGGTTCGCCCGCGACTACGCCTCGGCCTCCGGGACCTCGTTGTTCCGTGCCCCGTACCACTTCTTCCACCCGAGGAGCACGGCCGACGGGGCGGCCCAGGCGAGGCACTTCGTCGCGACCGTCCGGGCGGCCGGCTACCGGGGGGACCGGGCGGGCGAACTGCCGCCGGTGCTGGACGTCGAGAAGCTGCCCGCGGGGGGCGGCACGGAGGTGTGCCCGCAGCACCTCCGTACCCAACAGGTGCGGATCTTCCTCCGGGAGGTGCGGAAGGCATTCGGCGTCACCCCGATCGTCTACACCCGGGCGTCCTTCGTGAAGGAGTGCATGGGCGGCAAGGGGGAGGTGTTCGCCGGTCATCCGCTGTGGCTCGCCCGTTACGGCAGCGGCTCCGACGAACCGCGGCAGGTGCCGGGTGCCGGGCGTTCGTGGTCCTTCTGGCAGCACACGCGGACGGGAACCGTTCCCGGGATCGAGGGGCCGGTGGACCGTGACGTCTTCCGCGGCGGCCGGTCCCAACTGGCGGCGCTGGCGAAGGGCGGCGCGCCACGGACGGAAGGCCGCTGATCCCGGCGCGAGCGGCTCGTGGACCGCCAATCATCCTCGCATGTCCAGTATTTGACGGAGCGTCACCTCTGTCGACCGCAGTCCTCGCGCCACTGTCCGCCGTGCGGCACAACAGGCTCGTCCACCCGCACGACACCCGTCTGCGGCCCGTTTCGGGCCGCCTCGTCATCCAAGGAGTGACGCATGAACGCATCGTCCACCCGCACCCGTCGCACCGCCGTCCGACTCGTCGTCGGCATCGCGACCCTGGCCGTCCTCACCGGACCGGCCGCCTCCCTCGCCACCGCGGGCGACCGCCCGGCTCCGGCCCCGGGCGGCGCCGCAGCAACGGCCGCGCAACCGGCCGCGGCCGACTGGCCGACCCTGAAGGCCGGGAGCAAGGGCGCGGGCGTGACCGCCCTCCAGCACCTGCTCACCTTCCGGGGCCAGGCCGTGGCCGCCGACGGGGGCTTCGGACCTGCCACCACGGCCAAGGTGAAGGCCTTCCAGAAGGCGCAGCGGCTCACCGCGGACGGCGTCGTCGGGCCCGCCACCTGGACCAGGCTCGTCACCACCCTGCGCGGCGGTGCGAAGGGCGCGGCCGTGAAGGCGGCCCAGACCCTGCTGAAGGCGCGCGGTCAGGCGGTGGCCGTCGACGGCACCTTCAGTGCGACGACGACGGCGAAGGTGAAGGCGTTCCAGAAGGCGGCCGGTCTCACGGCCGACGGCGTCGTCGGCCCCCGGACCTGGGCGTCCCTGCTGAACGGCGGAGCACCGGCCGGTGACCGGGCGGGCCTCGCCAAGCAGATCCTGGCCCAGAAGCAGATCACGCTGGCCACCGTCCACCCGGGCGGCAGGCACGCCGGCTCGACGGCGCGGCAGAACATCGTCGACACCGCCGACGGCAAGGGCGCGCTCACCAGCCCGTGGGGCGACAAGCCCAACCGGCGGGTCGCCCTCGACCCCCGGATGCTGGGCGGGCTGCTGAAGCTGCGCACCCAGTACGGCTACCGGCTGTCGGTCTCCGAGATCGTCGGCGGCGACCACAGCGGCAACTCCCGGCACTACGCCGGGATCGCCTTCGACATCACGCACATCAACGGCCGCCACGTCGGCAGCGGCGCCCCGCACAAGCAGTTCATGGCCACGTGCAGGAAGCTCGGCGCACAGGAGGTCCTCGGCCCGGGCGACCCCGGGCACGGCCGCCATGTGCACTGCGCCTGGTCCCGCCAGGGCGCGTTGCGAAAGTAGCGTCGTCCGCCCGAAGGGTGGGGCCCGCGGCGTCCGGTGCGGTGCATCGCGAGGCGATCCTCTGCCTCGCGATCAATGAGGTCTCCCCTGTTCGAGCAGAACCGAGAACTCGGGGAAGCGCCGGACGCCGCACGGCCCGGCCCGCGGCCGAACGACGGCACTTCGAGGGCACGGCCCAGGAGGAAGCCCGGTCCCGCCGGGACGGAGGCCGGGGCCCATGGGGAGTGAACGGTGTCCGGCAGCCCGCCGAGGGGTTGCCGGACACCGGCATGCCGTCGGGGTGGCGGTGGTCGTGGCGATGTGCGGCCGGGCGGTGTCCATGGGGGAGGATCCCGGGGAGGACCAAGCGCTTGCTCGGCCGGAGGGCTTGTGCGCGGAGCGGTGCGTTCTTAGCATCATCGCTGTTACATCAGTTGTGTCATACCGCTGGGGGCCCGATGGCGACGACCGGGTACGGATCACACGGCCCATTGACGGGCGTGCGCGTCCTGGAGCTCGCGGGCATCGGGCCCGGGCCGTTCGCCGCGATGCTCCTGGCCGATCTGGGGGCCGACGTCGTCCGCGTGGACCGGCCCGGCGGCCCGGGGCTCGGCATCGACCCCGCGTACGACCTGACCAACCGCAACAAGCGGTCCGTCATCGTCGATCTCAAGGCCCCGGACGGGCCAGGGACAGTGCTCGACCTGGCCGCGCGCGCCGACATCCTGATCGAGGGGTACCGGCCGGGCGTCGCCGAACGCCTCGGGGTCGGCCCGGACGCCGCGCTCGCCCGCAATCCGAGACTCGTCTACGGACGGATGACGGGCTGGGGGCAGGAGGGTCCGCTCGCCGAACGGGCCGGGCACGACATCGCCTACATCGCTCTCACCGGCACCCTCTCCCTGATCGGCAGGCCCGGCGAGCCGCCCGCCGTCCCGGCCAACCTGGTCGGCGACTACGCGGGCGGCTCGCTCTATCTCGTCGTCGGCGTCCTCGCCGCGCTCCAGCACGCCCGCACCCCCGACGGCCGGGGTCAGGTCGTGGACGCGGCGATCGTGGACGGCGCCGCCCACCTCGCCACGATGATCCACGGCATGCTGGCGGCGGGCGGCTGGCAGGACCGGCGCGGCTCCAACCTCCTGGACGGCGGCTGCCCCTTCTACGGCGCGTACGAGACCGCTGATGGCGAGTACATGGCGGTCGGCCCCCTGGAGCAGCGGTTCTACGACGAGTTCAGCACGCTGCTCGGCATCGACGGGGAGGCCCCGGACCGGTCGGACGTCACGCGCTGGGACGAACTGCACGCCCTCGTCGCCGATCGGTTCCGGGCCCGCACCCGCGCGGAATGGACCGAGGTGTTCGCGGGCACCGACGCCTGCGTCGCACCCGTCCTCTCGCTCCGCGAGGCCCCGCACCACCCGCACCTGGCGGCCCGCTCCACCTTCGTCGAGCACGAGGGCCTCACCCAGCCGGCCCCCGCGCCCCGCTTCTCCGCCACCCCCGTCGCCGTACGCCGCGGGCCCGCGCGGCCCGGCGCGGACACCGAGGCCGTCGCCGCCGACTGGGACGTCCCCGGGCTCGGCGGGGGCGGGGGCGCGCCCCCGGCCTGACGGGACCGACGACACCGCGACCCCGGCGGAGCCGGACGGCCCGGCCGAACCACGACGACCACCACCGGCCCCAGGAGGCCCGCAGTGCAGCGGCAGATCTTCACCGAAGAGCACGACGCGTTCCGCGAGACCGTCCGCACCTTCCTCGACAAGGAGGTGCTCCCGCACTACGAGCAGTGGGAGAAGGACGGCATCGTCTCCCGCGAGGTGTGGCGGGCGGCCGGACGGCAGGGGCTGCTCGGCCTCGCCGTGCCCGAGGAGTACGGAGGCGGCGGCACCACCGACTACCGCTACAGCGCCGTCCTTGCCGAGGAGTTCACCCGGGCCGACGCCCCCGGCCTCGCCCTCGGACTGCACAACGACATCGTCGGCCCCTACCTCACCGGCCTCGCCACCGACGAACAGAAGCGGCGCTGGCTGCCCGGCTTCTGCAGCGGCGAGACCGTCACGGCGATCGCCATGACCGAACCCGGGGCGGGTTCCGACCTCCAGGGCATCCGCACCACCGCCGAGGACAAGGGCGACCACTGGCTGCTCAACGGATCGAAGACGTTCATCTCCAACGGCATCCTCGCCGACCTCGTGGTCGTCGTCGCCAAGACCACCCCCGAAGGCGGTGCGAAGGGCCTCTCGCTGATCGTCGTCGAGCGCGGCGCCGAGGGCTTCGAACGGGGGCGCAACCTCGACAAGATCGGGCAGAAGTCCCAGGACACCGCCGAACTCTTCTTCAACGACGTCCGCGTTCCCAAGGAGAACCTGCTCGGTGAACGCGACGGCGCGTTCATCCACCTGATGACCAACCTGGCCCAGGAACGGCTGGGCATAGCGGTCGCCGGGATCGCCGCCGCCGAACATCTGCTGGAGATCACGACCCGGTACGTCAAGGAGCGCGAGGCGTTCGGCCGGCCGCTCTCCAAGCTCCAGCACATCCGGTTCGAGATCGCCGAGATGGCCACCGAATGCGCCGTCACCCGCACCTTCGTCGACCGGTGCGTCGTCGACCACTCCGACGGCGGGCTCGACGCCGTGCACGCCTCGATGGCCAAGTGGTGGGCCACCGAACTCCAGAAGCGCGTCGCCGACCGCTGCCTCCAACTCCACGGCGGATACGGCTACATGGCCGAGTATCCGGTCGCCAGGGCGTTCACCGACGGCCGCATCCAGACCATCTACGGCGGCACCACCGAGATCATGAAGGAGATCATCGGCCGGTCGCTGCTCGCCTGACCCGCCCCGTTCGACCTCCCGACGGCCTCCCGGCCGCCCCTCGGTCCCCGTCGACCGACCACCCTCGAAAGGCTGCTGACTTGAGCACCGAAGCGTACGTCTACGACGCGATCCGCACCCCGCGCGGCCGCGGCAAGGCCGATGGAGCCCTGCACGGCACCAAGCCGATCGACCTCGTCGTCGGCCTCATCCACGAGATCCGCGCCCGCTTCCCCGGCCTGGACCCGGCGGCCGTCGACGACATCGTCCTCGGCGTGGTCAGCCCGCTCGGCGACCAGGGCTCCGACATCGCCCGTATCGCCGCCATCGCCGCCGGACTCCCGGACACCGTCGCGGGCGTCCAGGAGAACCGGTTCTGCGCCTCGGGCCTGGAAGCCGTCAACCTGGCCGCCGCCAAGGTCCGCTCCGGCTGGGAGGACCTCGTCCTCGCGGGCGGTGTCGAGTCGATGTCCCGCGTCCCGATGGGCTCCGACGGCGGTGCCTGGGCCATGGACCCGATGACCAGCTTCCAGACCGGCTTCGCCCCGCAGGGCATCGGAGCCGACCTCATCGCCACCATCGAGGGCTTCTCCCGGCGCGACGTCGACGAGTTCGCCGCGCTCTCCCAGGAACGCGCCGCCGAGGCGTGGAAGGAGGGCCGGTTCGCGCGCTCCGTCGTCCCCGTCAAGGACCGCAACGGTCTCGTCGTCCTCGACCACGACGAGCACATGCGGCCCGGCACCACCGCCGACACGCTCGCCGGTCTCAAGCCGTCCTTCGCCACGATCGGCGAGGCGGGAGGATTCGACGCGGTCGCGCTGCAGAAGTACCACTGGGTCGAGAAGATCGACCACGTCCACCACGCGGGCAACTCCTCCGGCATCGTCGACGGCGCCGCGCTCGTCGCGATCGGCAACAAGGAGGTCGGCGAACGGTACGGGCTCACGCCACGCGCCCGGATCGTCTCCGCCGCCGTCTCCGGCTCCGAACCCACCATCATGCTGACCGGTCCCGCGCCCGCCACCCGCAAGGCCCTCGCCAAGGCCGGACTCACCATCGACGACATCGACCTCGTCGAGATCAACGAGGCGTTCGCCGGTGTCGTCCTGCGCTTCGCCCGAGACATGGACCTCTCCCTCGACCGGATCAACGTCAACGGCGGGGCCATCGCGATGGGCCACCCGCTCGGCGCCACCGGCGCGATGATCCTCGGCACCCTCATCGACGAACTGGAGCGCCGCGACCAGCGGTACGGGCTCGCCACCCTGTGCGTCGGCGGCGGCATGGGCATCGCCACCGTCGTCGAACGTCTCTGACCGTCCCCCGGCCACCGGTGAGGGGCCGGCAGTGGGCGGCGTGGCGTCGCGGGGGCGGGGCACGCGTCTCACGGCCTTGTCGTCCCTCAGCATGTTCCCCGAGCTCTCGGCTTCGCTCGAGCAGGGGAGGCCCCATTCACCATGGACCGGTCCTCCGCCTCGCGATCCACGCACCCCGACCCCGCTCCTTCGCCCGCGCCGCCCACTGCCGCCCCCTCTCTTACGGAGAAGAACCGCAATGACCGAGAGCACGACCATCCGCTGGGAACAGGACGAGACCGGCGTCGTCACCCTGGTGCTGGACGACCCCGACCAGTCGGCCAACACGATGAACCAGGCGTTCAAGGACTCCATCGCCGCCGTCGCGGACCGCGCCGAGGCCGAGAAGGACTCCATCCGCGGCATCATCTACACCTCCGCGAAGAAGACCTTCTTCGCGGGCGGCGACCTCAAGGACATGATCAAGGTCCGCCCCGAGGACGCCCAGCGGGCGTTCGACACCGGCACCGCCATCAAGAACGCGCTGCGCCGCATCGAGACCCTCGGCAAGCCCGTCGTCGCCGCCATCAACGGCGCGGCGCTCGGCGGCGGCTACGAGATCGCGCTCGCCGCCCACCACCGCGTCGCCCTCGACGCCCCCGGCTCCCGGATCGGCCTGCCCGAGGTCACCCTCGGTCTGCTGCCCGCGGGCGGCGGCGTCACCCGCACCGTGCGCCTCATGGGCATCACCGACGCGCTGCTGAAGGTCCTCCTCCAGGGCACCCAGTACACCCCGCGGCGCGCCCTGGAGAACGGTCTCGTCCACGAGGTCGCCACCACCCGCGAGGAGATGCTCGACAAGGCCCGCGCCTTCATCGACGCCCATCCCGAGTCCCAGCAGCCCTGGGACGTCAAGGGGTACAGGATCCCCGGCGGCACCCCGTCGCACCCGAAGTTCGCCGCGAACCTCCCCGCCTTCCCGGCCAACCTGAAGAAGCAACTCGCGGGCGCCCCGATGCCCGCGCCCCGCAACATCCTGGCCGCCGCGGTCGAGGGCGCGCAGGTCGACTTCGAGACCGCGCTGACCATCGAGGCCCGCTACTTCACCGAACTGGTCACCGGCCAGGTCGCCAAGAACATGATCCAGGCGTTCTTCTTCGACCTCCAGGCCGTCAACTCCGGCGCCAGCCGCCCCAAGGACGTCGAGGGTCGAAAGGTCCGCAGGGTCGCCGTCCTCGGCGCCGGGATGATGGGCGCCGGCATCGCCTACTCCTGCGCCCGCGCGGGCATCGACGTCGTCCTCAAGGACGTCTCCGCCGAGGCCGCCGCCAAGGGCAAGGCGTACAGCGAGAAGCTCCTCGACAAGGCGCTCTCCCGGGGCCGCACCACCGAGGCGAAGCGCGACGAGCTGCTGGCCCGCATCACCCCGACCGCCGACCCGGCCGACCTGGCGGGCTGCGACGCCGTCATCGAGGCCGTCTTCGAGGACACCGCGCTCAAGCACCGGGTGTTCCAGGAGATCCAGGACGTCGTCGCACCGGACGCCCTGCTCTGCTCCAACACCTCGACCCTGCCCATCACCGTCCTCGCCGACGGCGTCGAGCGCCCCGCCGACTTCGTCGGGCTGCACTTCTTCTCGCCCGTGGACAAGATGCCGCTGGTCGAGATCATCAGGGGCGAGAAGACCGGCGACGAGGCCCTGGCCCGCGCCTTCGACCTGGTCCGGCAGATCAGGAAGACCCCGATCGTCGTCAACGACTCCCGCGGCTTCTTCACCTCGCGCGTCATCGGACAGTTCATCAACGAGGGCGTCGCCATGGTCGGCGAGGGCGTCGAACCGGCGTCGATCGAGCAGGCCGCCGCGCAGTCCGGCTACCCGGCGAAGGTCCTGTCCCTGATGGACGAGCTGACCCTCACCCTGCCCCGCAGGATCCGTGACGAGACGAGGCGGGCCGTCGAGGAGGCCGGTGGCACCTGGGACGCGCACCCGGCGGACACCGTGATCGACCGTATGGTCGACGAGTTCGGCCGCCCCGGGCGCAGCGGCGGCGCGGGCTTCTACGAGTACGACGAGAACGGCGGGCGCATCCGCCTGTGGCCCGGGCTGCGGGAGCACTTCGGCCGCCGTGCGGACCCGGCCGCGGGCGGGTCCGACGCCCGTCCCGGCACCGACGTCCCCTTCGTCGACATGCAGGAGCGGATGCTGTTCTCCGAGGCGCTGGACAGCGTCCGCTGCCTGGAGGAGAACGTCCTCACCTCCGTCGCCGACGCCAACATCGGCTCCATCATGGGCATCGGCTTCCCGCCGTGGACCGGTGGCGTGCTCCAGTACATCAACGGGTACGAGGGCGGCCTGCCCGGCTTCGTGGCCCGCGCCCGGGAACTCGCCGAGCGCTACGGCGACCGCTTCCTGCCGCCCGCGCTGCTGGTGGAGAAGGCGCAGAAGGGCGAGACCTTCCACGACTGACGGGCCAACCGGACGGCCCGCGGGCCGCGTTCACCGTCACTCGGCGGTGAACGCGGCCCGCAGCTCCTCCTTCAACGACCGCTGGAACGCGGTCACCAGTGCCTGGATCACCATCGGCTGCATATGGGCGGACAGCGACTTCATCGCCGCCACGTGCTCCGGATCCGACTCCCGCTCCCGGTACGGGTCCCACACCTCGTCCCGGAACAGCCGGGTCAGCTCCTGCGCGGCGGACCGGGAGTGCTCCAGCAGCACCGTCCGCGCGGCCAGGATCGTCTCGTGCGCGATCGGCACCCCGAGCAGTTCGACCCCGAGCCTCAGCAGCCCCGGGTCCACCCGGTAGCCGCCGTCGACCGGCTCCGCGCGCTCCAGCACCCCCATCGCCGCCAGCCGCGCGATGTCCTGCTCGCCCAGCGCCCGGCCCGCCCGGCGCTCCAGCTCCGCGCGCGTCGCGTCCTCCGCCGAGTCCGGCGCCCAGGACGCCACCAGAGCCCGGTGGATCGCCAGGTCCTGGGCACTGAGGTCGGGCGGCAGCTGTTCCAGGTAGCGCTCGATCGCGGCCAGCGTCATGCCCTGGTGCTGGAGCTCCTCGATGAGCGCGAGCCGGGACAGATGCTCGGCCCCGTAGTGCCCGACCCGGCGCGGCCCGATCACCGGGGGCGGCAACAGCCCCCGGGTGCTGTAGAAACGTACGGTGCGCACGGTGACACCGGCGCGGGCCGCCAGCTCGTCGACGGTGAGCGTCGTCGGATCCTCGGTCCCGGTCACCCTGTCTGCTCCTCGCACTCCGGCCCGGCGGTGAACGGCCGAACTCGCTCGCAACGGTTCAACAGTATTGCTGTCTCACCATCCTTGTGAAAGTGCCCGGCGGCCGTGTGGCGGGTGGTGCGCGGCTCTGTGGCGCTCCCGCCGCCCGCGTGCGATGTCGGTGCCGGCCCGTATGGTGCCCCCATGTCGGAGATCACGTACATCCGGGGCGACGCCACCGCGCCGCAGGGCAGCGGCGTCAAACTGATCGCGCACGTCTGCAACGACCTCGGCGGCTGGGGCAAGGGCTTCGTCCTGGCGCTCTCGCGTCGCTGGCCCGAACCGGAGGCGGCCTACCGCCGCTGGCACCGGGAGCGGGCGGGCAACGACTTCGCGCTCGGCGCCGCGCAGTTCGTCCAGGTGAGCCCGTACATATGGGTGGCGAACATGGTGGGTCAGCGGGGGATGCGCAGGGGCAGCAAGGGAGTTCCGGTGCGCTACGAGGCGATCGACACGGCGCTGGGGGCGGTGGCCGACCGGGCGGTCGAACTGGGGGCGTCGGTCCACATGCCCCGGATCGGCTGCGGGCTGGCGGGCGGCACATGGTCCAGGATCGAACCGCTGCTGGAGAACCGCCTGCTGAGCCGGGGCACAGCGGTCACGGTGTACGACCACGACTGAGCCACCGGGCCCCGGCCGGTTCGGCGCTCGAGGCGCGGACCGAGGACGATCGGCCAGTCGTCCCCGTCGGCGGCCACGTCGTCGGGCGCGCGGTCCGGGCCCGCGGGGAACACCGCGGTCGGCGGAGGCGTCAGCGCGTACCGCTCGGGATCCACCGCGCACTCCGCGCGCAGGACCACCGCCGCCTCGGGGCCGACCGCCGAGCGGTCGGGAAAGGCCGACGCGTCCACGTCGACCTGGTCGGCGTGGATCCCCGAGCCGTGCGCACCGTCGTCGCCGTCGCGGACGCGGGGCGGTTCCGGCGCGCCGTACGCGTCGACGGCCCGTGCCCGTAGCGTGTGCGCCCGGGAGCGGTCCACCCCCGGGCGTGGGACCGCATACTGGTTCGTACCGGGACCGGGCGCCCCAGCCGTACGTCCGGCCGAACGCCGGGAGCACCGTATGAGCACTTCGCCGGCACGCGGCGCCGACCCCGCCCCCGCGCCGCACGACCCCGTTCCTCCGCCGCCCGGGGGCGTGCTCTGGAGCATCTCCGGGGACGTCCGTGCCCTGCTGATGCTGCCCGCCGCCCTCACTCTCCAGGTCGCCCATACGGCGGTCGGCGCGGGCGTCGACGAGTACTCCGTCTTCCGCACGGACCCGTGGGGGCGCGGTGAGAGGTCCCTGCGCTCGCTCCAGCTCTGGGTGTACGGGGGAGAGGAGGCCGCCGAGGAGGGGCGCAGGCTCCGCCGGCTGCACCGGACCATCCAGGGAATCGACAGCCGGGGCCGCCGCTACCACGCGCTGTCGCCCGCCACCTACGCGTGGGTGCACGCCACCGGCTTCCCCGTCTACCGGCATGCCGCGCGCTACCTGCTGCGTCCGTTCACCGAGGAGCAGGAACGGGCCCTGTACCGGGAGTGGCTCCAGGTGGGCAGGGTCCTGGGCATCCACGACCGGGACATGCCACAGACGATCGAGGAGTTCTGGCCGTACTTCCGCAAGACGCTCGACGAGGAGATCGAGCGGACCGTCGTCGTCGACGACCTGCTCGCGACCGACCGGCCCGTACCGCCGCCGGACCGGGGGCCGTTGCCGCTGCGGCCGGCGCTCCGGGCGCTGTGGCCGGTGCTGTTCCCGCCACTGGCCAGGTTCCGCCGCTTCGTCACCATCGGCCTGATGCCGCCGGAGGCGCGGGAGGCGATCGGGCTGGAGTGGACGGACGTCCAGGAGCGGAGGCTGCGGCGGCTGGGCGCGGTGGTGCGGCGCGTCGTGCCCGTACTCCCCGAGAGGCTGCGCTATCTGCCGTACGCGCGCCGGGCGCGGGCGGCGCACCGGGCGACCGCGCGCGGTGACCGGGCGCATCTCGGACAGCGGGCCGGCGCGCCGCATCGGCCGGTCTGATCACGGGCCGGTCCGGTCCGTTCCGTGCGCGGGTTCCGTCGCCCACCGGGAGGAAGAGGGCGACGGAACCCGGAGCACGGTTCGGGTGGCCGGACGGACCGTCAGCGGTGGTCGTGGACCGTGTTCGTCGCGGCGATCTTCTTCCACGACGCGGGCCGCTCGGCCTTCGTGGGAGCCTGCGCCAGGCGCGTCCCGGACGGGGCCCCGGGCCGCGACGGCTGGTAGAGCCAGGTGTCGAAGAAGCCGGCGAGGGGCGTGCCCGAGACCCGCTCGGCATAGGCCACGAAGTCGCCCACGGACGCGTTCCCGTACGCGTGCTCGGCGGGCCAGCCCTTGAGCAGTTCGAAGAACGTCTCGTCGCCCAGCTTGTCGCGCAGCGCCTGGAGGGCCAGCGCCCCGCGGTCGTAGACGGCTCCGTGGAACTGGTCGTCGGGGCCCGGGTCGCCCGGCTTCACGGTCCAGAAGGGGTCGTCCGCGGGGTGCAGGGCGTAGGTGTGGTCGGCCAGTTCCCGCGCGGTGCCCTCGCCCTCCTTCTCCGACCACAGCCACTGGCTGTACCGGGCGAAGCCCTCGTTGATCCAGATATCCTTCCAGCCCTTGACGGACACGCTGTCGCCGTACCACTGGTGCGCCAGTTCGTGGACGACCACCGAGACGTTGGAACCGTTCGCGAACTGCTTCGGGCTGTAGAACGGCCTGGTCTGCGTCTCCAGCGCGAATCCGCTCGTCACGTTGGGGGAGTAGCCGCCGAGCGCGTCGAACGGGTACGGACCGAACAACTCCGTCAGCCACTCGGCGACCTCGGCGGTCCGCTCGATGCTGGCGCGCGCCGCACCGGCGTTGGCGCCGAGGTCCTTGCTGTACGCGTTGACGACCGGCAGCCCGTCCGCCGTGGTGTCCGTGGTGATGTCGAACTTCCCGATCGCCAGCGTCGTCAGGTAGGTGGCCTGCGGCTTGGTGGAGCGCCAGTTGAAGCGGGTCCAGCCGAGCTTCGAACTCTGCGACTGGAGCGTGCCGTTGCTGATCGCCTGGGTGCCGTCCGGCACCGAGACCGAGATGTCGTACGTCGCCTTGTCCAGCGGGTGGTCGTTGCTGGGGTACCACCAGACGGCCGACTCCGGCTCCTGCGCGGCCACCGCGCCGTCCGGCGTACGGACCCAGGACGTCCAGCCGTTGACCTTCGCTTCGGACGGCTTCCCGGCGTACCGCACGACCACCGAGACGGCCCTGTCCTTCGCCAGCGGTGACGCCGGGGTGATCTCCAGCTCCTGTTCGCCGCTCCTGGCGAATGCGGCCTTCTTGCCGTTCACCCGCACCTCGGACACGTCCAGCGCGAAGTCCAGGTTGAAGCGGGACAGCGCCTGCGTGGTCGTGGCGAGGATCGTCGCCGTGCCCTCCAACAGGTCGGTGGCGGGCTGGTACTTCAGCCGCAGGTCGTAGTGGGACACGTCGTAGCCGCCGTTGCCGCTGGCCGGGTAGTAGGGGTCGCCGATGCCCGGGGCGCCCACGGTTCCCCCGGCGGCCGAGGCCGGGATCGCCAGCAACAGGGAGGCCGCGAGGGCGCCGGGGACGATGAGTCTGCGGTGCACGAATGCTCCAAGTCGTCGGTCGGACGGGTTTCTGAGCCCTTGCCAGGACCCTATGCAGGGACCTTCCTGTTAGTCATGTCCATGGTCGCCGTTGTCACACGTTCGCCATTCCGCCGACATGGCGGCCCGGAGGCGTCCCGGCCCGGTCACGCCGCGCCGATCGCCGATCGCCCTCTGTCGCGAGGGAGTTGACCGGCGGTACCTTCCGCCCATGCCGATTCGTGCGCGGGGCAGCCGCTTGACGTACCGATCGCTGATGGTGGCGGCCCTCGCCGCCCTGACGACCACGCTGCTCGCACCGGCGGGCGCACAGGGCGCCGAGGCCGGCGCCGCCACGAGCCGGGAGGCCGGGCCGTCTGCCGACGGACACCCGCGGAGCGGACCGCCGGTGAGCAGGCCCGTCCACTCGTACGAGAACGCCGTCCGCGAGTCCGTCTGGGTCGACACCGGACTCGACGGCGACGGGGACGGAAGGAACGACCGTGTCGCCGTCGACATCGTCCGGCCCCGCGAACCCGCCCGGCAGGGCCGCAGGATCCCCGTCATCATGGACGCCAGCCCCTACTACTCCTGCTGCGGCCGGGGCAACGAGAGCCAGCTCAAGACGTACGACGCCGACGGCAGACCCGTGCAGTTCCCGCTGTACTACGACAACTACTTCGTGCCGCGCGGTTACGCCTTCGTCGCCGTCGACCTGGCCGGCACCAACCGCTCCGACGGCTGCGTCGACGTGGGCGGCCCCTCCGACGTCACCTCCGCCAAGGCCGTCATCGACTGGCTGAACGGCCGCGCCCGCGGCTACACCACCCGCACCGGCCAGCGGCGCGCCACGGCCGACTGGTCCAACGGCCGCACCGGGATGATCGGCAAGAGCTACGACGGCACCGTCGCCAACGC
This sequence comes from Streptomyces sp. CB01580, assembly GCF_001905795.1. GTDB lineage: Bacteria > Actinomycetota > Actinomycetes > Streptomycetales > Streptomycetaceae > Streptomyces. Next base: position 478,996 of record NZ_LIXJ01000001.1, on the reverse strand, counting down.
CGTCGCGGCGACCGGGGTGGACGGACTGCGGACCATCGTCCCGATCGGCGCCATCTCCTCCTGGTACGACTACTACTTCTCCCAGGGCGCGCCGCTGTACGACGGCGGACCGGACCGGCTCTCCGACGGGGTGGAGAGCCCCGAGGCGCGTGGCCGCTGCACCGCCGTCCAGCGCCGGCTCGTCGAAGGGGCGCCCCGCAGCGGAGACTGGACCCGGCTGTGGACCGAGCGCGACTACGTGAAGGACGCCCGCAAGGTACGGGCCAGCGTCTTCGCGGTGCACGGCATGCAGGACCTCAACGTCCGCACCAAGCACCTCGGCCAGTGGTGGGACGCGCTCGCGGCCCGGGGCGTGGAACGCAGGATCTGGTTGTCGCAGGCCGGACACGTCGACCCCTTCGACTTCCGGCGGGCCGAGTGGGTCGACACGCTGCACCGCTGGTTCGACCACTACCTCCTCGGTTACGACAACGGCATCGAACGCGAACCGATGGCCGACATCGAACGCAGTCCCGGCCAGTGGTCCACCGACCGGTTCTGGCCGCCGCGCACCACCCACGCCGTCACCGTGCGCCCCGGTCCCGGAGCGGCGCCCGGCGTCGGCACCCTGGGGCTGCGCCCCGCCCGCCCCGGCGCCACCGAGACGTTCACCGACGACCCCGCGCTGAACGAGCTGGAATGGGCCGCCGACGCGGACCGCCCCACGGCCGCCAAGGCCGCCTTCCGTACCCCGCCGCTCTCCCGGGACCTGCGGCTGTCCGGATCGTCCACGGTGACCGTCACCGCCACCCCGACCACGTCGAGTGCCCATCTCTCCGCCGTCCTCGTGGACCTCGGCCCCGACACCATCCGCGACTACGGTGCGTCCGGAGAAGGCATCACCACGCTCCCCGGACGCACCTGCTGGGGTGCGAGCACCACCGGGGACAGTGCCTGCTTCAAGGAGACCCGGGCCGACACGGCCACCGTCGACCGGACCGTGTTCAGCCGGGGCTGGGCCGACCTCGGCACCCACGCCTCCGCGGGGCACGGCCGCCCGCTCACCCCGGGCCGGGCCCACACGATCACCCTCCGCCTCGCCGCCACCGACCACGTCGTCCAGGCCGGACACCGCCTCGCCCTGATCGTGGCCGGGACCGACCGGGGCCTCATCGAGCCGCCGGACTCCACCCCCACGCTCACTCTCGACCTGGCCCGTACGTCCGCGACGCTCCCGCTCGCCGGCGGCACCGCCGGCCTCGGGGCCGTTCCGTAGTGCTGTGACCGGGAAGGTTTGCCGGGCGTCGCGAGCCGGTGGACCTTCCCGGTCACAGCACTGGCCCGCCGATCCATCACGGAGCGTACGTACCGCTGAGGCAGTCCGCCCGCAACCTGATCCCCCTCCTCCTGGACGAGCGGGCGGCCCACCACCTCACGGACGGACGGCCCGACACCAGCTGCTGACCCGGCCCCGGGGGCGCGCCTCGTCCCCCGGGCCCGCCCCGGCCTGCGGCCGGACGACGGCAGTGCCGAGGACAGGCCCTAGGATCGGCATCCTGATGACTGCCACACTCGTCGCCAAGGACCTCACCGCCGCGCACGGCGACCGCACCCTCTTCGCCGGGCTCGACCTCGTCGTCGCGCCCGGTGACGTGATCGGTCTCGTCGGAGTCAACGGCGCCGGCAAATCGACCCTGCTCCGACTGCTCGCGGGGCTCGACCGGCCGGAGCGGGGGGAGCTGCGGCTCTCGCCGCCCACCGCCACCATCGGCCACCTCCCGCAGGAGCCGGAGCGGCGTCCGGGCGAGACCGTGCGGGAGTTCCTGGCCCGCCGCACCGGCGTCGCCGACGCCCAGCGGGCGATGGACGAGGCGACCCAGGGCCTCGTCGACGGGACGCCCGGCGCCGACGACGCGTACGCCGAGACGCTCGAACGCTGGCTGGCGCTCGGCGGCGCCGACCTCGACGAGCGCGCCGAGGAGGTCGCCGCCGAACTCGGTCTCGCCGTCGGCCTCGACCTGCCGATGACCGCGCTCTCCGGCGGCCAGGCGGCCCGCGCCGGCCTGGCATCCCTGCTGCTCTCCCGCTACGACGTCTTCCTGCTCGACGAACCCACCAACGACCTCGACCTCGACGGTCTGCAACGGCTCGAACGCTACGTCTCCGGTCTGCGCGCGGGCACGGTCGTCATCAGCCACGACCGCGAGTTCCTGACGCGCACGGTCACCAAGGTCCTCGAACTCGACCTCGCCCAGCAGGAGATCAACCTGTACGGCGGCGGATACGCGGCCTACCTGGATGAGCGCGAACGGGCCCGCAGGCACGCCCGTGAGGAGTACGAGGAGTACGCCGACAAGCGCGCCGCCCTGGAGGACCGTGCCCACACACAGCGCACCTGGATGGACAAGGGCGTGAAGAACGCCCGGCGCAAGGCCGGCGACAACGACAAGATCGGCCGCAAGTTCCGCAGCGAGGCGAGCGAGAAACAGGCGGCGAAGGCCCGGCAGACCCAGCGCATGATCGAACGGCTCGATGCCGTCGAGGAGCCGCGCAAGGAATGGGAACTGCGGATGGAGATCGCCGCCGCGCCCCGGTCCGGCTCGGTCGTCGCGACCCTGCGCGAAGCACGCGTGGCACGGGGCGACTTCGTCCTCGGCCCGGTGTCCCTCCAGATCGACTGGGCGGACCGGGTCGCGATCAACGGCGCCAACGGGGCGGGCAAGTCCAGCCTCCTCGCCGCCCTTCTCGGACGCCTCCCGCTGGACTCCGGGCACGCGACGCTCGGCTCGGGCGTGGTGGTCGGCGAGGTCGACCAGGCGCGCAAGCTGTTCCACGGTACGGAGTCGTTGCTGGACGCGTTCTGCGCCGCCGTGCCCGACAGCGAACCGGCCGAGGTCCGCACGCTGCTCGCCAAGTTCGGTCTGCGCGCGGACCATGTGCTGCGCCCCGCGACGACGCTCTCGCCGGGGGAGCGCACCAGGGCCGCGCTCGCCCTCCTCCAGGGCCGGGGCGTCAACCTCCTCGTGCTCGACGAGCCGACGAACCACCTCGACCTGCCCGCCATCGAACAGCTGGAATCGGCGCTGGACTCCTACCCGGGCACGCTGCTCCTCGTCACGCACGACCGGCGGATGCTGGAGGCGGTGCGGACGACACGGCGCATCCAGGTGGTGGACGGCAGGGCGAAGGAAATCTGACCCTCCGGCCCCGTGGCCGCCGCCCGGGCCCCGCTCCTACGGGGCCCGGGCGGCGGGCCGGGGCGGCGGCGGGAGCACGCAGGACCGTGCGCCCCGCCCCCGCCCGGGGTGTCAGCGCTTGCGGCCGCCGTCCCGGTCCGGACCGGTCAGCCCGGCGCGCCGCAGGGCGTCCGCCATCGCGCTGTTCACCGGCGCCGGCCGGGCGGAGCCGCCACCGCGCCGGTCGCGGTCCTGACCGCCCTGACGCGGGCGCGGCGGCCGGGCACCCTGGCCACCCCGCTCACCGCGCTCCCGCCGGGGCCCGCCGCCCTGGCCGGACGCCCCCGCCTCGTCGTCGAGCCGCAGCGTCAACGAGATCCGCTTCCGCGGAATGTCGACGTCCATGACCTTGACCTTGACGATGTCGCCCGGCTTCACGACGTCCCGCGGGTCCTTCACGAACGTCCGCGACATCGCCGACACGTGCACCAGACCGTCCTGGTGCACCCCGATGTCCACGAATGCGCCGAACGCCGCGACATTGGTGACGACACCCTCCAGCACCATGCCGGACGCCAGGTCGCCGATCTTCTCGACACCCTCCTTGAAGGTGGCCGTCCTGAACGCGGGCCGCGGGTCGCGCCCCGGCTTCTCCAGCTCCTTCAGGATGTCGGTGACCGTCGGCAGACCGAACTTCTCGTCCACGAATTCGTCGGCACGCAACGACCGCAGCACCCCCGTGTTGCCGATCAGCGAGGCCACCTCACCACCCGTCCGCTTCGCCATCGCCCGCACCACCGGGTACGCCTCCGGGTGCACGCTCGACGCGTCCAACGGGTCGTCGCCCCGGATGCGCAGGAAGCCCGCGCACTGCTCGTACGCCTTCGGGCCCAGCCGCGACACGTCCTTGAGCGCCCTGCGCGACCGGAAGGGCCCGTTCGCGTCACGGTGCGCGACGATGTTCTCCGCCAGCCCCGCACCGATCCCCGAGACCCGCGAAAGCAGCGGCGCCGACGCGGTGTTGACGTCCACACCGACACCGTTCACACAGTCCTCGACGACCGCGTCCAGCGACCGCGACAGCTTCACCTCGGACAGGTCGTGCTGGTACTGGCCGACCCCGATCGACTTCGGGTCGATCTTCACCAGCTCCGCGAGCGGGTCCTGGAGGCGCCGCGCGATCGACACCGCGCCGCGCAACGACACGTCCATGTCGGGGAGTTCCTGCGAGGCGAAGGCCGAGGCCGAGTACACCGACGCGCCCGCCTCCGACACCATCACCTTCGTGAGCTTCAACTCCGGGTGCTTCTCGATCAGTTCACCGGCGAGCTTGTCGGTCTCGCGGGACGCCGTGCCGTTGCCGATCGCGATCAGCTCGACGTCGTGCGTCCGCGCCAGCTGCTCCAGCCGCGCCAGCGCCTGGTCCCACCTGTTCGCGGGGACGTGCGGGTGGATGACGTCCGTGGCGACGACCTTGCCGGTCGCGTCGACGACCGCGACCTTCACGCCCGTACGGAAACCGGGGTCGAGCCCCAGCGTGGCGCGCGTCCCGGCCGGTGCGGCGAGCAGCAGGTCACGCAGGTTCGACGCGAAGACCCGTACCGCCTCGTCCTCCGCCGCCGTGCGCAGCCGCAGCCGCAGGTCGATGCCGAGGTGCACCAGGATCCTGGTCCGCCAGGCCCAGCGCACGGTCTCGCCCAGCCACTTGTCGCCCGGACGGCCCTGGTCGCTCACTTTGAAGCGCCGGGCGACGACGCCCTCGTACGACGACGGTCCGGGCGTGTCCGAGGGCTCCTCCGGCTCCATGACCAGATCGAGCATGTCCTCCTTCTCGCCCCGCAGCATCGCCAGCACCCGGTGCGAGGGCAGTTCGGTGAACGGCTCGGCGAAGTCGAAGTAGTCGGCGAACTTCGCGCCCGCCTCCTCCTTGCCCTCGCGCACCTTCGCCGCCAGCCGGCCACGCGTCCACATCCGCTCGCGCAGCTCACCGATCAGGTCGGCGTCCTCCGAGAACCGCTCGGTGAGAATGGCGCGGGCACCCTCCAGCGCGGCGGCCGGGTCCGCGACGCCCTTGTCCGCGTCGACGAAGGCGGCGGCAGCGGCGAGCGGCTGCACCGACGGGTCACCGAGCAGCCCGTCGGCGAGCGGTTCGAGTCCCGCTTCGCGGGCGATCTGCGCCTTGGTGCGCCGCTTGGGCTTGAACGGCAGGTAGATGTCCTCGAGGCGCGCCTTGGTGTCGGCGGCCCTGATCCGGGCCTCCAGCTCCTCGTCCAGCCTGCCCTGCTCGCGCACGGAGTCGAGGATCGCCGTCCGGCGGTCCTCCAGCTCCCGCAGGTACCGCAGCCGCTCCTCAAGAGTGCGCAGCTGCGCGTCGTCGAGCATCTCGGTCGCTTCCTTGCGGTAGCGCGCGATGAACGGCACGGTCGATCCGCCGTCGAGCAGCTCGACGGCCGCCTTCACCTGCCGCTCGCGTACGCCGAGCTCCTCGGCGATCCTGCCTTCGATGGACGTCGTCACGGTTCTACCGACTCGCCTTCTCGTACGGGCTGTACTGGTCGCACGGACTGTGCTCACGGGGCCGGGGCCCCTTCGTCTGCATTGTGCCGGGTGGCCGGGCGCCGTGTCGCCCGGCCACCCCCGCCGCGCGTCGGCCGGTCGTGCCCGGCGCCCGCCGATGAGAGCGGGGAGACAGGGAGGACGGGAGAACCGTGCGGCCGAGGAGGACCGGGGAGAACCGGGGACGTCCGGGCGATGGCAGGAAAGGTGGGGCATGCGTCATTGCAGCCATCGGAGTGGCCGCGAAGGATGGTGGACATGACGCAGCGATCCGTACTCGTCGTCCTCTTCGACGGCGTCCAGAGCCTCGATGTGACCGGCCCGGTGGAGGTCTTCGCCGGGGCCTCCCGCTTCCTCGGGGCCACGTACGACCTGCGCACCGCGTCCGTCGACGGTTCCCCGGTCCGTACGAGCAGCGGCCTCGTCCTCGTCCCGGACACCGCCCTCGCCGACGCGGAGCCGCCGCACACCCTGCTCGTCCCCGGGGGCGAGGGCACCCGCGTCCCCGCCCCGGCTCTCGTGGACTGGCTTCGGGAGCACGCCCCGCGCGCCGAACGCCTCGTCTCCGTCTGCACCGGCGCGCTGCTGCTGGCCGAGGCCGGACAGCTCGACGGGCACCGGGTCACCACCCACTGGACCGTCTGCGAGCACCTGGCGCGCACCCACCCGGCCGTGGAGGTCGACCCGGACCCGATCTTCGTCCGGGACGGCAGGCTGGCCACCTCCGCCGGGGTCACCGCGGGTATCGACCTCGCCCTCGCACTCGTCGAGGAGGACCACGGCCGGGAGGTCGCCCTCACGGTCGCCCGCCATCTCGTGGTCTTCCTGCGCAGACCCGGCAACCAGGCCCAGTTCAGCGCGCAGCTCACCGCCCAGACCGCCCGGCGCGAGCCGCTGCGCGAGGTCCAGCACTGGATCACCGAACACCCGTCCGCCGACCTCACCGTCGAGGCCCTGGCCGCCCGCGCCCGCCTCTCGCCCCGTCACTTCGCCCGCGCCTTCCGGGCCGAGACGGGCCTCACGCCGGGCCGATACGTCGACCGGGTACGTCTCGAACACGCCCGCCGACTGCTGGAGGACACCAGCGACGGCGTCGCGGGCATCGCGCACGCCTGCGGATACGGCACCCCGGAGGCCATGCGCCGAGCCTTCGTCAAGGCGCTCGGCACGGCACCCGCCGAGTACCGCCGCCGCTTCCGGCCCGGGCCCGACACGGACTGACCGACTTCCCGCACACGACCGCGAGGGCCCGGCGGATGCTTTGCCGGCGGCCCGACGCGCACCGAGCCGCGTGCGAGCGGCGGCGTGCTCCCGGGCCACCGCCGCCCGCCCGACCGACGACACCGACCGACGACACCGAAGTCAAGGAGCACCCGTGCAGATCGCCATCGTCCTCTTCGACCGCTTCACCTCGCTCGACGCCGTGGGCCCCTACGAGATGCTCCAGCACCTCCCCGGAGCCGAGACCGTGTTCGTCGCCGAACGGACCGGCCCCGTGCGCAACGAGAGCGGCAGCATCGCGCTCGTAGCCGACCGGACGCTCGCCGATGTGCCGACGCCGGACGTGGTGGTCGTCCCCGGCGGTCCCGGCCAGACCGGCCAGATGGACAACGAGGCGCTGCTGGGCTGGCTGCGCGCGGCCGACGCCACCAGCACCTGGACGACCTCCGTCTGCACCGGGTCGCTGCTGCTCGCCGCGGCCGGACTGCTGAGCGGCCGCCGCGCCACCTCGCACTGGCTCGCGCTGGACACCCTGAAGGAGTTCGGTGCCGAACCGACCGGCGAGCGCGTGGTCTTCGACGGCAAGTACGTCACGGCGGCGGGCGTCTCCTCCGGCATCGACATGGGGCTCGCCCTGCTCGGCCGGATCGCGGGCGACGAGCACGCCATGTCCGTACAGCTGCTGACCGAGTACGACCCCCGGCCGCCGTACGACGCGGGCTCGCCGGCGAAGGCCCCGGCGGCACTGGCCGACCAGTTCCGTGCCCGGCGCGCCACCCTCCTCCGGTAGCCCCCTCTCCGGTGGCCCGTCCCGGCGGCCCGCCGGGTCAGTTCGCGCCCTCGGGCGGTCCGAAGCGCGGCGCGCGCCGTTCCAGGAACGCGGCGACACCCTCCTCGGTGTCGCCGCTGCGCCGTACCCGCTCCGCCCAGTACGCGTCCCGGTCCCGGCGCCCGTCGGCGAACTCCTTCGCCGCGGCCTGCGTGATCCACGAGCGCGCCGCCAGCGTTCGCGTGTACGTGCCGACCCGCGCGTCCAGCCCGCCGGCCGGGAGCACCTCGTCCACCAGCCCGCACCGCAGCGCCCGCGTGGTGTCGATCAGTTCGCCGGAGAAGAGCAGGTGCTTCGCCGTGGCGGGCCCCGTCAGCGCCACCAGCCGCCGGGTCGACGACGCGGGGTAGACGATCCCGAGCCTGGCCGGCGTGACCCCGAACGCGGCGCCCTCCTCGGCGAACCGCAGATCGCAGGCGGCCGCGAGCTGACTGCCGCCGCCCACGCAGTAGCCGCGGATCGCCGCCAGCGTCGGCCGGGGAAACGCGGCCAGCGCCTCCTCGGCCTCCACGGTGAGCGGCTGCGGATCCGACGGCCGACCGCCGGGCGAGGAAGGGTCCCCGGGCGAGGACGGCTCCCGGGGCGGTACGGCCCTGAGCGAGGCGATGTCCGCCCCGGCGCAGAAGGTGTCCCCGGCGCCCGTCAGCACCAGGGCCCGCACCGAGGGATCGGCCGCCAGCCGTGCCAGCAGCGGGGGCAGCGCGATCCACATCGAGACCGTCATCGCGTTGCGTTTGGCCGGGTTGTCGATGACGACGGTGGCGACACCGTCCGCGACGGTGTGCGTCAGCCGGGGTTCCGTACGGTCCATGCGCCGGATGCTATCCGCACGGTTCGAACTTATGATCAAAAAGGGGTGGGTGGCCGTGCACGTACGCACCGTGAGGAGCTTTCCGTGGCCGATCCCGCAGTCGAGGGCAGAAGGCTGAGCCGGAGTTTCGGCCGGCTGGCCCTGCTGGGCATTCTTCTCGTCGTGGCCGGTCTGGTCGGCCTCGTCTACACCGGGGTCGCGACGCTGACCTCGATGCTGCTCTTCGGCTGGCTGCTGCTGGTCGGCGGGCTCGTCGGTCTGCTCCACGCCATCGAGTCCCGGGGCAGCAACTACTTCTGGCTGGCGGTCGTGGTGGCCGCGCTGAACATCGCCGCCGGGGTCGTCGTCATCCGGCATCCGCACGGCACGGCCGAGGCGCTGACCATGTTCGCCGCGCTGCTCTTCCTGACCGGCGGGGTGTTCCGGCTGGTCGGCAGCGTCGTCGTGCGCGGCCCGCAGTTCGGCTGGACGCTGTTCCAAGGGGCCTTCGGGCTGCTCCTCGGGCTGCTGGTCCTCTTCGACTGGCCGCACAGCAGCCTCTACGTCCTCGGTCTCTTCTTCTCCCTGGCACTGCTCTTCGACGGCCTCGGCCTGATCTCGATCGGGGTCGGCGGCCGACGCATCGTCTCCCTCGTCTCGGACGTCTCGGACCAGGGAGTGGACCCCGGGCGCCGTCACCCGGACCCGGACCGGGACCGGCACCTGCACCGGTACACGGAGCCCGATGGCCCGAAGCCCGGGCAGCAGCCCGACACGTCCACCGGAGAGAACCAGAGTCAGTCAAAGAGTTGATCGGATCGTGCGGTTTCGATCAAAATTCGTCGATAGAGGTCGACTTTTATTCACTCGTTCGGTGCGGCGGCCACGCCCCGCACTCTGTACTCGACGTGCAGTCACCGACGAGTCGAGGGCGGTACCGGACTATGGAGAGCCGCGGGAGTGTCCCCGCTCGGCCCATGTCGTACGAAGGAGTCTGGCGGTTCACCGCCCCGGCCGTGGACGTCTCCGTCCCACGGGCCAGGCGCGCCGTACGCGACCTGCTGGACCGCCAGGGCGTGCCGATCGGCACCGACATCACCGAAGGACTGCTGCTCATCGTCTCCGAGCTGGTCACCAACGCGGTGAAGCACGCCGCGCTGCTCTCGCCGGAGCTGGCCGTCGAGGTGGCCGTCGGCGCGGACTGGGTCAGGGTGTCCGTGGAGGACAACCACCCCTACCGGCCCACGGCCCTGGAGACGGACCACGGACAGACCGGCGGCCGCGGGCTGCTCCTGGTCCGGGAGATCACCCGGGAGACGGGCGGCGCCTGCGACGTGGAGCACACCGCGGGCGGCGGGAAGATCATCTGGGCCGCGCTGCCGCTGAGCGCGGGATTCTGAACCGGCCCGCGCCGGCACCGGGCGGGCGGTCCCGCGGGCATCCGGGCCGACCGGCGCGGGCACCCGGTGACACGGCTCGCGCGAACACCGGGTGCCCCGCCCGCTACCAGCCGGCGGACGGCCCGGTCAGTTCCCTGACGGCAGGGCGGGCGGCGTCCAGCACCGTCATGAACCAGGCCGAGAACGGTGCCTCGGAATGCCGTTCGGCCAGCTCCTCGGCCGTGACGAACGCGGTCTCGCCGACCTCCTCCGGGTCCGGCCGCAGCCGGTCCTGCACCATGCCGACGAAGAGATGGTTGAACTCCTGCTCCACCAGTCCGGAAGCCGGGTCAGGGTGGTTGTAGCGGACCGTGCCGGCCTCGGCCAGCAGCGAGGGCGAGATGCCGAGTTCCTCGTGCGTACGCCGGGCGGCGGCGGCGAAGGGCGCCTCACCGGGGTACGGGTGGCCGCAGCAGGTGTTCGACCAGACGCCGGGGGAGTGGTACTTGCCGAGTGCGCGCCGCTGGAGCAGCAGCCGGCCCCGCTCGTCGAAGAGGAACACCGAGAAGGCCCGGTGCAGCCGACCCGGCGGCTGGTGGGCGGAGAGCTTCTCCGCCGTGCCGATGGTGGTGCCGTTCTCGTCGACCAGTTCGAGCATGATCGCTTCTGCTGTGCCGTTCGACGAGCTGTGCGCCGCGGTGGCTGGTGTGGTCGGCATACCCATCCTTCGCTATGGTCCCGGCCCGGTGCGCCGGTCCCGTCGAGTCCGCTCAAGTCTGCCGTACAAAAGCCGCTTGTCCGCACTGCGGGTCCGACATGTCCGGACCCGGTGCCGCCCCGGCCGCGGGCGGCGCCGGAAGGCCCTCAGACGCCGAACGCGGCCGGGTAGTGGATCGTGCCCCGCGGCACCGGCGCGGACGGGGCGAGGACCAGGGCCATCATCGCCTCGTCCGGGACGTCGAAGGCCGGCCGGATTCCGTACCGGGACGCCGGTACGAAGCCGAAGCGCGGGTAGTAGGCGGGGTGGCCGAGCACCAGGACGACGGACTCGGCCCGCAGCCGGGCGGCGTCGAGCGCGGCCCGCACCGCGGCCTGCCCGGCGCCCCGCCGCTGTTGTTCCGGGGCGGTCGCCACCGGCGCCAGGGCGAGGACCGGGGCGTCCCCGACCCGGCACCGGGTCAGCAGCGCGTACGCCGCGACGGCACCGTCCCCGCCGAGGGCGACATGTCCGAGACCGGGCAGCCAGGCCGACGGATCGGCGCGCAGCGCGTCGACGAGAGCCGCCTCGGCCGGCGTCGGGAAGGCGGCGGTGACGACCGCGCGCACGGCCCCGGCGTCCTCCGGGTTCTCCGGCCGGGTCGTCCAGAGGGGAGCGCCCCGCCCCTCGCGCCCCGCCGTGCCGGGGGCGGGGGAGCGTTGCTCGGAACGGGCGGCGTGGTCGTGGTCGTTCACCTGGTGTCCCTTCGCGTTCGACGGCTCCGGTCGGCTGTCGGCCGTCCGTTCCTCAGTGACACAGTCCCGCCTCGTGTTCGGCGTGGCCGCTCGGTTCCAGCTGGAACGTGCAGTGCTCGACGTCGAAGTGGTCACCGAGGCATCCCTGGAGCTCGTGGAGGAGCTTCTCGTGGCCGACCGAGTCCAGCACGTCCTGGCTCACCACCACATGGGCCGAGAGTACCGGCATCCCCGAGGTGATCGTCCAGGCGTGCAGGTCATGGACGTCCAGGACGCCGGGCAGCGCCGTGATGTGGGCCCGTACCTCACCCATGTCCACGCCCTTCGGAGCCGCCTCCAGCAGCACGTTGAGCGTCTCCCGGAGGAGTTTCACGGTACGCGGGACGATCATCAGGCCGATCACCAGCGAGGCGACCGGGTCGGCGGCCTGCCAGCCGGTGGCCAGGATGACACCCGCCGAGATCAGTACGGCGACCGAGCCGAGCGTGTCCGCGAGCACCTCCAGATACGCGCCGCGCACATTGAGGCTCTCCTTCTGCCCGCGCAGCAGCAGCGAGAGGGAGACGATGTTGGCGGCCATGCCGATCAGCGCGAAGACGATCGTCAGCCCGCCCCTGGTCTCGGCGGGGGTGATGAAGCGCTGGATCGCCTCGAAGAGCAGGAAACCGCCCACCCCGAGCAGTAGCAGACAGTTGGCCAGGGCCGCCAGGATCTCGGCGCGGGCGAAGCCGAAGGTGCGGTTGAGCCCGGCGGGCCGGTTGGCGAAGTGGATCGCCAGCAGGGCCATGCCCAGTCCCAGGGCGTCGGTCGCCATATGGGCCGCGTCGGCGATCAGGGCGAGCGAGTCGGCGAGCAGCCCCCCGACGATCTCCACGGTCATCACCGTGAGCGTGATGCCCAGCGCGATCCGCAGCCTCCCCCGGTACGCGGCGGCGGCCGTGCCGGTGGGCGGCGGCCCGCCGTGAGTGTGTCCGTGATCGTGCCCTGCCCCCATGGGGACGCCTCCCGATCGTCTCGTGGACTCGGGCGCGGTCGGCCCGAGCACTGTCAGTGAACTACGGGTGGGGGGTATCGGGCAACACGGCACTGAACACCGTTGTCATGTGCCCTGACCTGCGGAAATGCTTGCAGGTCAGGGCAGCGGAGTGATCACCGGAAGGTCAGTTCGCGCGCGCCTCGGGATGCTGGAGGCACCAGCCGGCCCAGGCGGATTCGATCATTTCGCGCACGTCGTGCCGGGCCGTCCACCCGAGGTCCCCGGACATCCGGGCGGCGGACGCGACGGCCTTCGCGCCGTCGCCGGGGCGGCGCGCCTCCACCACGGCCGGCGTGTGCCGCCCGGTGACCTCGCTCACGAGATCGGCGATCTCCCGCACCGACACCCCCTCGCCGCGGCCGATGTTCACGGTCAGGTCACCGGCGTCGCCTCCGGCCCGTGCGGCCAGGCTCCGGGCGACGGCCAGATGCGCCTCGGCGAGGTCGGCGACGTGGATGTAGTCGCGGACGCCGGTGCCGTCGGGGGTGGCGTAGTCGTCACCGAAGATCCGGGGGGCCTCGCCCCGGGTCAGCCGTTCGAAGAACATCGGGATCACGTTGTAGGCGCCCGTGTCCGCCAGTTCCGGCGTCGCCGCCCCGGCCACGTTGAAGTAGCGCAGACAGGCGGTGGACAGCCCGTGCGCCCGCCCGGTCGCGCGGACCAGCCACTCCCCGGCGAGCTTCGTCTCGCCGTACGGGCTGATCGGGGCGCAGGGTGTCTCCTCGGTGATCAGTTCCACATCCGGCACGCCGTAGACGGAGGCGGAGGAGGAGAACAGGAAGCTCCGCACCCCGGCCGCGACGACCGCCTCCAGCAGCGTGGTCAGCCCGGCCAGGTTCTCCCGGTAGTACAGCAGCGGCCGCTCGACGGACTCCCCGACCTGCTTCTTCCCCGCGAGATGCACCACACCCGTCACCGCGTGCCGCTCCAGCACCTCGTCGAGCAGCGCACGGTCGGCCACCGAGCCCTCGACCAGCGGCACAGCGGCCGGGAGCCGTCGGGCGACGCCGGTCGACAGGTCGTCGAGGACGACGACCCGCTCACCGGCTCCCGCCATGGACCGCACCACATGTGCGCCGATGTACCCCGCCCCGCCTGTGATCAGCCAAGTCATACGGACCAGCCTAGTGCTGTGGCCGGAAGGGTTTGCCGGGAAGCTCGCGGCGTCCGGTGCGGTGCATCGCAAGGCGGAGGATTGCCCGCGTACTGGACGTACTCGGGTGATGAGACAACGCGGCGAGGTGCCGTGCCGGACGCCGCGAGCCGGTGAACCTTTCCGGCCACAGCACTGGGGTGTGCCCCGGCGGCGGCTGCCGTCCCCGGAGCGGCCGGGCGGTCCCGCGTACACCGCGGCGGGCGAGGCCCGGGACGTCGTGGCCGGGCTGCTTCGTCCCCGGTGGGAGCGTTCCCGCCCGATCCGGGCGGGAAGGCCCGGATCCGTGCCACCGCGTTTTGTCAGTCGAGGCGGGGATCGACGATGATGATCGCGGGCAGTGCCGGATGATGCCGGTCCGCCCCGAACGGAGCACGAACGGGCGGTGAACTCCCGCTTCCGTTCATCCGATAGCCTCTGCCGACGTGCCGTCGGCCCGCTTCCGGGCCGCGTCGCAGCGCGCCGACCCCGTCAGCACCAAGGAGTGAGTTCGTCTGTCGACCGCCATCCTCACCGGTGCTCCGGTACCCGGATCCTCGCTCGCGGACGATCTGCGGTCACTGGGCTTCGACGTACAGGCCGCCGCCGACGCGAGCGAGGCCGCACGGCTCCTCGCGGCCGTTCCCGCCGATCGCCGCGTCGCTCTGGTCGACCCGCGCCTCGTCGGCCACGTCCACGCCCTCCGGCTCGGACTGACCGACCCGCGCTTCCCCGCGGCCGCGGTCCCCGGAGCGCTCACCGCGCAGCCGGAGGCCCGCCCCGTGCTCGTCCGGGCCCTGGGGACCGCCGCCGACTCCGGCGGCGCCGCGGCCCCCGGCACGACCGTGACGACGGTCACCGACCACACCCTGCCGGGCCGCGTCGCCGGCCTCCTGGACGCCGAGGGCATACCCGTGCAGCGCCCCGAGCTGGGCTCGCTGGTCGCCGCCGTACCGTCCGACGCGTCAGCGCGCGCCGAGGCCGAGAGCGCCGTCGCGGCCGTCGACGACGAGGCGGTGCGGCTGCGCAGCGCCGTGAAGTCCCGCGACGGCTTCTTCACCACGTTCTTCATCAGCCCCTACTCCCGCTACATCGCCCGCTGGTGCGCGCGGCGCGGGCTCACCCCCAACCAGGTCACCACGGCGTCCCTGCTGACCGCCCTGATCGCGGCCGGCAGTGCGGCCACCGGCACCCGCGCGGGCTTCGTCGCGGCCGGGGTGCTGCTGCTCCTCTCCTTCGTCCTGGACTGCACCGACGGGCAGCTCGCCCGCTACTCGCTCCAGTACTCGACGCTGGGCGCCTGGCTGGACGCCACCTTCGACCGGGCCAAGGAGTACGCGTACTACGCGGGGCTCGCCCTCGGAGCCGCCCGGGGCGGGGACGACGTCTGGGCGCTGGCACTCGGCGCCATGGTCCTCCAGACCTGCCGGCACGTCGTCGACTTCTCGTTCAACGAGGCCAACCACGACGCGGTGGGCAATTCAAGCCCCACGGCCGCCCTCTCCGACCGGCTCGACAGCGTCGGCTGGACGGTGTGGCTGCGCCGGATGATAGTGCTGCCGATCGGGGAGCGCTGGGCCATGATCGCGGTGCTCACCGCGGCGACCACCCCCCGGATCGTCTTCTACGCCCTGCTCGTCGGCTGCGCCTTCGCCGCCTGCTACACCACCGCGGGCCGGCTGCTGCGCTCGTTGACCCGCAGGGCCGGGCGCACCGACCGGGCCGCCCGGGCCCTGGCCGACCTCGCCGACTCCGGCCCGCTCGCCCAGGCCGTCGCGGCGTTCGGTCCCAGGCTCGGCGGCAGCTGGAACGCCCCCGTCGCGGCCCTGCTCGCCGGAGCGCTCATGATCGCCTCCGCGCTCTCCCAGCCGTTCGGGAGCTGGCACACCATCCTCGCGGCCGTCGTGTACGCGATGTTCTCCGGCATGGCCGTCTCCCGCCCCCTCAAGGGCACCCTGGACTGGCTCGTACCCCCGATATTCAGGGCGGCCGAGTACTGCACGATCCTGATCCTCGCCGCCCGCAGCGACGTCCCCGGGGCCCTTCCGGCGGCGTTCGGGCTGGTCTCGGCCGTCGCCTACCATCACTACGACACCGTCTACCGCATTCGCGGAGGCACTGGCGCGCCGCCCCGGTGGCTGGTGCGCACGATCGGCGGGCACGAGGGCCGCACCCTGGTGGTGGCCGTACTCGCCGCCGTACTGACCCGGCATTCGGCGTTCACCACGGCACTCGCCGTGTGCGCGGCGGCCGTGGCGCTGGTGGTGCTCGTGGAGTCGATCCGCTTCTGGGTGTCCTCCGGAGCACCCGCCGTTCACGACGAAGGAGAACCCGCATGATCGGCCTCGTACTGGCAGCCGGTGCCGGACGGCGACTGCGCCCCTACACCGACACGCTCCCGAAGGCCCTCGTGCCGGTGGACGGCGAGAAGACGGTCCTGGACCTCACGCTCGCCAACTTCGCGGAGATCGGTCTCACCGAGGCGGCCATCGTCGTCGGCTACCGCAAGGAGGCCGTGTACGCGCGCAAGGCCGAGTTCGAGGAGAAGTACGGCCTCGCCCTCACCCTGATCGACAACGACAAGGCCGAGGAGTGGAACAACGCCTACTCCCTGTGGTGCGCCCGCGACGTCCTCGCCCGCGGCGTCATCCTGGCCAACGGCGACACCGTCCACCCGGTCTCCGTCGAGAAGACCCTGCTCGCCGCCCGCGGCAACGGGCAGAGGATCATCCTGGCGCTCGACACCGTGAAGCGCCTCGCCGACGAGGAGATGAAGGTCGTCACCGAGGACGGCAGGGGTGTGCGCTCCATCACCAAGCTGATGGACCCGGCCACCGCGACCGGCGAGTACATCGGCGTCACCCTCATCGAGCCGGAGGCCGCCGCCGACCTCGCCGACGCCCTGAAGGCGACGTATCTGCGCGACCCGGACCTCTACTACGAGGACGGCTACCAGGAACTCGTCAACCGCGGCTTCACCGTCGACGTGGCCCCCATCGGCGAAGTGACGTGGGTCGAGATCGACAACCACGACGACCTCGCGAAGGGCCGTGAGATCGCGTGCCAGTACTGACCCGGCTCATTCCGTCCCCGGTCGTCGTCGACATCAGCTGCGGCGCCCTGGACGATCTGGCCGGCCTCCTCGCCGACCAGCGGATCTCCACCTCAGGCAAGCTCGCCGTCGCGATAAGCGACGGGTCGGGGCGCGCGCTGCGCGAGCGGCTGGCGCCCGCACTGCCCGGTGCCCACTGGTACCCGGTCACCGACGGCACCCTCGACTCGGCGGTCAAGCTCGCCGACGACATCAAGGGCAACCGGTACGACGCCGTGGTCGGCCTCGGCGGCGGCAAGATCATCGACGTGGCGAAGTACGCCGCGGCGCGCGTGGGGCTGCCCCTGGTCGCAGTGGCCACGAACCTCGCCCACGACGGGCTCTGCTCGCCGGTCGCCACCCTCGACAACGACAACGGACGGGGCTCCTACGGGGTCCCCACCCCGATCGCCGTCGTCATCGACCTCGACATCGTCCGTGAGGCACCGGCCCGTTTCGTGCGCTCCGGCATCGGCGACGCGGTCTCCAACATCTCCTGCGTGGCCGACTGGGAGCTCGCCCACGACGTGCGGGGAGAGGAGATCGACGGCCTCGCCGCGGCCATGGCCCGGCAGGCCGGCGAGGCCGTGCTGCGCCACCCCGGCGGGATCGGCGACGACGGCTTCCTCAAGGTGCTGGCCGAGGGCCTCGTGCTGACCGGCATCTCCATGTCGGTGGCAGGAGACTCCCGGCCCGCCTCGGGCGCCTGCCACGAGATCAACCACGCCTTCGACCTGCTGTACCCCAGGCGTGCGGCCAGCCATGGGGAGCAGGTCGGCATCGGCGCCTGCTTCGCCATGCACCTGCGCGGCGCGCGCGAGGAGTCGCGGCACATGGTGGCCACCCTGCGTCGTCACGGCCTGCCCGTGCGGCCCGAGGAGATCGGTTTCACCGCCGACGAGTTCGTCCGGGCCGTCGAGTACGCCCCGCAGACCCGTCCGGGGCGCTTCACCATCCTCGAACACCTCAACCTGTCCACCGACCAGATCAGGGACGCGTACGCCGACTATGCAAAAGCCATCGATAGCTGAACTCCGCCCGGTCGTGCACCCCCCGGGCGTGAAGGACCGGCGCAGCGGTGAGCACTGGGCAGGTCGGCTCTACATGCGCGAGATCTCCCTGCGCGTGGACCGGCACCTGGTGAACACCCGGGTCACGCCCAACCAGCTGACCTACGTGATGACCGTCGCGGGCGTGCTGGCCGCGCCCGCCCTGCTCGTCCCGGGCATCCCCGGGGCGCTGCTCGGCGTGCTGATGGTCCAGCTCTACCTGCTGCTCGACTGCGTCGACGGCGAGGTGGCCCGCTGGAAGAAGCAGTTCTCGCTGGGCGGGGTCTACCTGGACCGGGTCGGCGCCTACCTCTGCGACGCGGCCGTCCTCGTCGGCTTCGGTCTGCGTGCCGCGGACCCGTGGGGCCACGGACGGATCGACTGGCTGTGGGCCTTCCTGGGCACCCTCGCGGCCCTCGGCGCCATCCTGATCAAGGCCGAGACCGACCTCGTCGGCGTCGCGCGCCACCAGGGCGGACTGCCGCCGGTCAAGGAGGCCGCCTCCGAGCCGCGCTCGTCCGGCATGGCGCTCGCCCGCCGGGCCGCCGCCGCGCTCAAGTTCCACCGGCTGATCCTCGGCGTGGAAGCCTCCCTGGTGGTCCTGGTGGCGGCGGTGTTCGACGCGGTCAGGGACGACCTGTTCGTCAGCCGCCTTCTGGTCGCGGTCCTGGCCGGCATCGCGCTGCTGCAGACCCTCCTGCATCTCGTGTCGATCCTCGCGTCGAGCAGGTTGAAGTGAGCACATCCATGAAACTCGGCGCGGTCATCATCACGATGGGCAACCGCCCCGAGGAACTGCGGGCCCTCCTGGATTCGGTCGCCGAGCAGGAGGGCGACCGGATCGAGATCGTGGTCGTCGGCAACGGCGCCCCCGTGCCCGACGTCCCCGCGGGCGTACGCACCGTTGAGCTGCCCGAGAACCTGGGCATCCCCGGTGGTCGGAACGTCGGGATCGAGGCGTTCGGCCCGTCCGGTGCCGATGTGGACGCACTGCTCTTCCTCGACGACGACGGGCTGCTGCCGCTCACCGACACCGCCGAGCTGTGCCGGCAGGCGTTCGAGGCCGACCCCCGGCTGGGGATCATCAGCTTCCGCATCGCCGACCCGGACACCGGCGTCACCCAGCGGCGCCACGTGCCGCGCCTGCGCGCGTCCGACCCGATGCGCTCCTCGCGGGTGACGACCTTCCTCGGCGGCGCCAACGCCGTGCGCACCAAGGTCTTCGCCGAGGTCGGACCGCTGCCCGGGCAGTTCTTCTACGCGCACGAGGAGACCGACCTCGCCTGGCGGGCGCTGGACGCCGGCTGGATGATCGACTACCGCGCGGACATGGTCCTCGACCACCCGACGACGGCCCCCTCGCGGCACGCCGTGTACCACCGGATGGTGGCCCGCAACCGGGTCTGGCTGGCGCGCCGCAATCTGCCCGCGCCCCTGGTTCCCGTCTACCTCGGCGTGTGGCTGCTGCTGACCCTGGTGCGCAAGCCCTCCGGCCCGGCCCTGAAGGCGTGGTTCGGCGGCTTCAAGGAGGGCTGGTCCACTCCGTGCGGCACCCGTCGTCCGATGAAGTGGCGCACGGTATGGCGGCTGACCAGGCTCGGCCGACCTCCCGTGATCTGAGAGTCTCCTTCTCTGAGAGCATGGGGGGCGACTCCTCTGTACCTCCGTCTCCACGGGACCTGTCCGCTCCGAGCCGCGCCCGCGACCGGCCGCGCATGTTGAATACGAGAGTTTCATTCTGGTGAGTGACACAACCCACGATGGTGCGGTCGCCCTGGGCGCCGCACCATCCGCCGACGACGGCCTGAGCGCGGCCGAGAGGGCCGCCAAGCACGGCCTGACGGTGAGCGGCGCCCGGCCAGGGCTCATCGAGTACATCCGCCAGCTCTGGGGGCGGCGCCACTTCATCGTGGCGTTCTCCCGGGCCAAGCTGACCGCCCAGTACAGCCAGGCGAAGCTGGGCCAGCTGTGGCAGGTGGCCACGCCGCTGCTCAACGCCCTCGTCTACTACCTGATCTTCGGGCTGATCCTGGGGACCAGAAGGGGAATGACCCAGGAGGTCTTCATCCCGTTCCTGGTGACCGGCGTCTTCGTCTTCACCTTCACCCAGAATTCGGTGATGGCCGGTGTGCGGGCGATCTCCGGCAACCTGGGGCTGGTCCGGGCCCTGCACTTCCCCCGGGCCTCGCTCCCGGTCTCGTTCTCGCTCCAGCAGCTCCAGCAGCTGCTGTACTCGATGATCGTGCTGGCAGTCGTGGCCGTCGCCTTCGGCGGCTCCCCGGGCCTGTCCTGGCTGCTGGCCCTCCCGGCGCTGGCCCTTCAGTTCGTCTTCAACACCGGACTGGCGCTGATCATGGCCAGGCTCGGGAGCAAGACCCCCGACCTCGCCCAGCTGATGCCGTTCATCATGCGGACCTGGATGTACGCGTCGGGCGTCATGTTCTCCATCCCGGTGATGCTCGCGAACAAGCCGGCCTGGATCGCCGATGTGCTCCAGTACAACCCGGCGGCCATCTACATGGACCTGATGCGCTTCGCCCTGATCAAGGGCTACGGCGCCGAGAACCTTCCGGCGCACGTCTGGATGGTGGCGCTCGCCTGGGCGGTCGTCGTCGGCGTCGCGGGCTTCGTGTACTTCTGGAAGGCGGAGGAGCGGTACGGCCGTGGCTGAGGACAACACTTCCGGGCGCGTCCCCACCGTCATCGCCGACGACGTGCACATCGTGTACCGCGTCAACGGCGGCGGGGGAGGCCGGGGCAGCGCCACCGCGGCGCTGAGCCGGATACTGCGCCGCGACAAGGGCGAGGGGCGCGGGGTGCGGAAGGTGCACGCCGTGCGCGGTGTCTCCTTCACCGCGTACCGGGGCGAGGCGATCGGCCTCATCGGGACCAACGGCTCCGGCAAGTCCACCCTGCTGCGGGCCATCGCCGGCCTGCTCCCGACCGAGAGCGGCAAGGTGTACACGGACGGCCAGCCGTCACTGCTCGGTGTGAACGCGGCGCTGATGAGCGATCTGACCGGGGAACGCAACGTGGTGCTCGGCGGCCTGGCCATGGGCATGTCGCGCGAGGAGATCCGCGAGCGCTACCAGGAGATCGTCGACTTCTCCGGCATCAACGAGAAGGGCGACTTCATCACGCTGCCGATGCGGACGTACTCCTCCGGCATGGCCGCCCGGCTGCGCTTCTCCATCGCCGCCGCCAAGAACCACGACGTCCTCATGATCGACGAGGCGCTGGCGACCGGCGACCGCAAGTTCCAGATCCGCTCCGAGAAGCGCATCAGGGAACTCCGCAAGGAGGCGGGCACGGTCTTCCTGGTCAGCCACAGCAACAAGTCCATCCGGGACACCTGCGACCGGGTGCTGTGGCTGGAGAAGGGCGAGTTGCTGATGGACGGTCCGACCGACGAGGTCCTCAAGGCGTACGAGCGCGAGACCGGCAAGTAGCCCGTTCCCGCGGCATACCGAATCGGCCTTCGCCGGAGCGCTCCGGCGAAGGCCGATTCGGTGTCCGGACCGTGGACCCGCCGGGGCGTCCTGCACGCCCGGCGGTAGGTGCTGGACAAGATCTCCTCCCGTCGGATGACGTCAAAATCCTTGAGCGCGGGGAAGGTTGGCGGAGCGGGATGTGGTGTGCGCCGGTGCACGACACCCCGTCCGTGCCGACGGGCTCGTACAACGTAAGCTGTACCGGTGCTGATTCGTAGCAAGTGGGGCGATACCGCCTGGCCGTACGGGCCGCAGGCGTGCTCCGCACTCGGCAGAGCGGGCGGCGTGTCCGGAATGGGATGTTTTGGGTCAGCAGTGTAGAACGGGAGATGTGACGGCAATGACGGAAGATCTCCAGCTCCGAGGTGTCCGCGCCGTCCCAGCGCCCCTCCCGGCACAGGGCGGTCCGTGGTGACCCCCACCCGGCAGGCCCGCCCGGCGGCGGCCGTGCCCACCACTCTCGACAAGGCCGCCGACGAGAACTTCCCCGTGGCCCCCTTCTTCCTGCCGCGAGCCTGGCGGGACGACCTGATGGCCGTCTATGGCTACGCCCGGCTCGTCGACGACATCGGCGACGGAGACCTCGCACCCGGCGGCGCGGACGCCCGCCATCTCGGCCTCGCCCCCGAGCAGGCCGACGACCGGCTCGCCCTGCTCGATGCCTTCGAGGCCGACCTGCGCCGGGTCTTCGCCACCACCGGCGACGGCCCGCACCACCCCCTGCTGAGCGCGCTGCGCCCCACCGTGCGGCGCCGCGCGCTCACCCCCGAACCCTTCCTCGGCCTCATCGAGGCGAACCGCCAGGACCAGAAGGTCCGCCGCTACGGGACGTACGAGGAGCTCGCGGCCTACTGCGAGCTCTCCGCCAACCCCGTGGGCCGGCTCGTCCTGCAGATCACCGGCACCGCCAGCCCCGAACGGATCCGCCGCTCCGACGCCGTCTGCACGGCCCTGCAGATCGTCGAGCACCTCCAGGACGTCGCCGAGGACCTCGGGCGCGACCGGATCTACCTGCCCGCCGACGACATGGCCCGGTTCCACGTCCGTGAATCCGACCTCGCCGCCCCCTCGGCGGGCGCGTCGGTGCGTTCGCTGGTCGCGTACGAGGCGGAACGCGCCCGGGAACTGCTGAATGAAGGCACCCCCCTGGTGGGTAGCGTCCACGGCAGGCTCAGGCTGCTTCTCGCCGGATTCGTGGGAGGGGGGCGCGCCGCCCTCTCCGCGATCGCGGCCGCCGGGTTCGACGTCCTGCCCGGACCCCCCAAGCCCACCAAGCCCAGCCTGCTGCGCGAAGTGGGAGTTGTCTTGAGAAGAGCGCGTGGAGAGGGGTGAGCCGGACCGTGGAGGCACAGACGACGCCCATGTCGGCACCGGTACAGGCCGCATACGGATACTGCGAGGCGGTCACCGGACAGCAGGCGCGCAACTTCGCGTACGGCATCAGACTGCTGCCGGCCGAGAAGCGACAGGCCATGTCGGCGCTGTACGCCTTCTCCCGGCGGGTCGACGACATCGGTGACGGCGACCTCGCGCCGGAGACGAAGCGGGCACGCCTGGAGAACACCCGCGAGGTGCTCGACCGGATCCGCGGTGGCGCGGTCGACGAGGACGACACCGACCCGGTGGCCGTCGCGCTCGCCGACGCCGCACGGAGGTTCCCGCTCCCGCTCGGCGGGCTCGACGAACTCATCGACGGCGTGCTGATGGACGTGCGCGGCGCGACGTACGAGACCTGGGACGACCTCAAGGTGTACTGCCGCTGTGTGGCGGGCGCCATCGGCCGCATCAGCCTGGGCATCTTCGGCACCCAGCGGGGCGCCCCCGGCGCCGACCGGGCCGCCGAGTACGCCGACACGCTCGGGCTCGCGCTCCAACTGACGAACATCCTGCGCGACGTCCGCGAGGACGCCGGCAACGGACGCACCTACCTGCCCGCCGACGACCTCGCCAAGTTCGGCTGCTCGGCCGGCTTCCACGCGGCCACCCCGCCGTCCGGCGCCGACTTCGCGGGGCTGGTGCACTTCGAGGTCCGCCGGGCCCGCACGCTGTTCGCCGAGGGATACCGGCTGCTGCCGATGCTGGACCGGCGCAGCGGAGCCTGTGTCGCGGCCATGGCAGGCATCTACCGGCGGCTGCTCGACCGCATCGAGCGCGACCCCGTGGCGGTGCTGCGCGGCCGGGTGTCGCTGCCCGGCCACGAGAAGGCGTACGTCGCGGTGCGCGGGCTCTCCGGACTCGACACGCGACACGTGTCCCGACGGACGGTCAGGAGGCGTGTCTGATGCGAAGCACGGACATCTCGCGCACCATGTGCATCACGGGCAGGCTTCCGTGCTCAACCCTCGGCCGTACCGACGCGTCCCTGACTGAAGCGACCCGACGAAAGGAGGACGCATGACGGACGACGCCCTGCGTTCCTCCCGCGCGGTGGTGATCGGCGGCGGACTCGCCGGCATCACCGCCGCTCTGCGACTGGCCGATGCCGGGCTCGAGGTGACCGTGCTCGAAGGGCGGCCCCGGCTCGGCGGACTCGCCTTCTCCTTCCGGCGCGGCGAACTGACCGTCGACAACGGACACCATGTCTACCTGCGCTGCTGCACCGCCTACCGCTGGTTCCTCGACCGCGTCGGCGGCACGAGCCTCGCGCCCCTGCAGAACCGTTTGGACGTGCCCGTTCTCGACGTCGGCCGACCCTCGGGGCCCAGGCTGGGACGACTGCGCCGCAACGACCTGCCGGTGCCGTTCCACCTCGCGGCCGGACTCGCCGGCTATCCCCACCTCTCGCTCGCCGAACGCGCGAGCGTCGGACGCGCCGCGCTCGCGCTGGGCCGCCTGGACCCGGAGGACCCCGCCCTCGACACCGTCGACTTCGGCAGCTGGCTGGCCCGGCACGGTCAGTCGCCGCGCACCGTCGAGGCGCTGTGGGACCTGGTCGGCGTCGCCACGCTCAACGCCACCGCCCCGAACTCCTCCCTGGCCCTGGCCGCGAAGGTCTTCAAGACCGGCCTCCTCTCGGAGCCCGGAGCCGCCGACATCGGCTGGGCGGGCGTACCCCTCGGCGAGATCCACGACACCCTCGCCCGCGCGGCACTCGACGCCGTCGGAGTCCGCGTCGAACTGCGCACCAAGGCGACCTCCCTCACTCGTACGGAGCAGGGCGGCTGGAGCGTCGGCACCGACGGCGAACGGATCGACGCGGACGCCGTCGTCCTCGCCGTCCCGCAGCGCGAGACCCACGGTCTGCTGCCCGCCGGAGCGATCGACGCACCGGACCGGCTGCTCGACATCGGCACCTCACCGATCCTGAACGTGCACGTGGTCTACGACCGCAAGGTGCTGCGCCGCCCGTTCTTCACCGCGCTCGGCTCCCCGGTGCAGTGGGTCTTCGACCGTACGGAGGCATCCGGCCTCACCGGCCCCGGGCAGTACCTCGCGGTGTCCCAGTCCGCGGCGGACGAGGAGATCGACCTCCCCGTGGCCGAACTGCGCGGGCGCTACCTGCCCGAGCTGGAGCGCCTCCTCCCGGCCGCCCGCACCGCAGGGATCAGGGACTTCTTCGTCACCCGGGAACGCGCGGCGACCTTCGCCCCCGCACCCGGCGTCGGCCGACTGCGGCCCGGTGCCCGCACCCGCCTCCCCGGCCTCGGCCTGGCGGGCGCGTGGACGGCCACCGGCTGGCCCGCGACGATGGAGGGCGCCGTCCGCAGCGGATCGAGCGCCGCGGACGTCGCGCTGAGGGCGCTGGGCCGCTCCCATGAACATCCGCTGCAGGAGGCGGCATGAGCAGTACCACCGGAACAAGAGGAGAGTCAGTGACCCCGGCGAATCCGGCTTTCGACACCGTGGCCGACACCACGGACGTCACCGCGCTTCTGGAGCGCGGACGGGCCCTTTCCACGCCGGTGCTCCGGGCCGCTGTGGACCGGCTCGCACCGCCCATGGACACCGTCGCCGCCTACCACTTCGGCTGGATCGACGCCCAGGGACAGCCCTCCGCCGGCGACGGCGGCAAGGCCGTCCGCCCGGCGCTCGCCCTGCTGTCCTCGGAGGCGGCGGGCGCCGCACCCGAGGCCGGCGTCCCCGGCGCCGTGGCCGTCGAACTCGTGCACAACTTCTCGTTGCTGCACGACGACCTGATGGACGGCGACGAACAGCGCCGCCACCGCGACACGGTCTGGAAGGTGCACGGCCCCGCCCAGGCGATCCTGGTCGGCGACGCGCTGTTCGCGCTCGCCAACGAGGTCCTGCTGGAGCTCGGCACCCCCGAGGCGGGCCGCGCGACCCGCCGGCTGACCGTCGCCACCCGCAAGCTCATCGACGGACAGGCCCAGGACATCTCCTACGAGCACCGCGAACGGGTCACCGTCGAGGAGTGCCTGGAGATGGAGGGCAACAAGACCGGCGCCCTGCTCGCCTGTGCCTGCTCCATCGGTGCGGTCCTCGGTGGCGCCGACGACCGCACCGCCGACACCCTGGAGGCGTACGGCTACCACCTCGGCCTCGCCTTCCAGGCCGTCGACGACGTGCTCGGCATCTGGGGCGACCCCGAGTCCACCGGCAAGCAGACGTGGAGCGACCTGCGCCAGCGCAAGAAGTCCCTCCCGGTCGTCGCCGCGCTCGCGGCGGGCGGACCGGCCTCGCGACAGCTGGGCGAACTGCTCGCCGCCGACGCCAAGAGCACCGATTTCGACAGCTTCTCCGAAGAGGAGTTCGCCGCCCGCGCGGCACTCATCGAGGAGGCGGGCGGCCGCGAATGGACCGCCCAGGAGGCGCGTCGCCAGCACGCGGTCGCCGTCGAGGCACTGCACCGCGTCGACATGCCGGAAACCGTGCGGGCGCAGCTCACGGCGCTCGCGGACTTCGTCGTCGTACGAAAGAGATGATCGCCATCTGCTCCATATGACTCGCAGTCGCCGGCCGGCGCCCCCACACCACAGGGCGCCGGCCGACGGAGACCCCAGCACAGCAGAGGACAAGACTGCACGAAGGGGAAGCCATGACAGCGACGACCGACGGAAGCGCAGGGGCCATGAACCCTCGCGCGGCCACGGCCACCAATCCGACCGATACGACCATCGCCGCGGAAGACGTGCTCGAAGCCGCGCGGCGCGCCGCGGAACGCTCGGTGGAGCACCTTCTCGGCAGACAGGACCAGCAGGGCTGGTGGAAGGGCGACCTCGCCACCAACGTCACCATGGACGCAGAGGACCTGCTGCTCCGCCAATTCCTCGGCATCCAGGAACCGTCCGTCGTCCGGGCGGCCGCCCGCTTCATCCGCGGCGAACAACTCGGCGACGGCACGTGGGCCACCTTCCACGGCGGCCCCGCGGACCTCTCCGCCACGATCGAGGCGTACGTGGCCCTGCGGCTGGCCGGGGACGCCCCCGACGCACCGCACATGGCCCGCGCCGCACGCTGGGTCAGGGAACAGGGCGGCATCGCCGAGAGCCGCGTCTTCACCCGCATCTGGCTCGCCCTCTTCGGCTGGTGGAAGTGGGAGGATCTTCCCCAGCTCCCGCCCGAGCTGATGTTCTTCCCCACGTGGGTCCCGCTCAACATCTACGAATTCGGCTGCTGGGCCCGCCAGACCATCGTGCCCCTCACCATCGTCTCGGCGAAGCGGCCGGTACGCCCCGCGCCCTTCCCGCTCGACGAACTCCACACCGACCCGGACAGCCCGAACCCGCCCCGACGCACCGCCTCCGCGGCCAGCTGGGACGGCCTCTTCCAGCGCCTCGACAAGGCGCTGCGCTTATACCACCGGATCGCACCGCGCAAGCTGCGCCGGGCCGCCATGAACAACGCGGCGCGCTGGATCGTCGAACGCCAGGAGAACGACGGCTGCTGGGGCGGCATCCAGCCTCCCGCCGTCTACTCCGTCATCGCCCTGCACCTGCTCGGCTACGACCTGGACCACCCGGTGATGCGCGCCGGTCTGGCCTCCCTCGACCGCTTCGCCGTCTGGCGCGAGGACGGCGCGCGGATGATCGAGGCGTGCCAGTCCCCGGTCTGGGACACCTGCCTCGCCACCATCGCGCTGGCCGACGCCGGGGTCCGCCCCGACCACCCGGCGCTCGTGAAGGCCGCGGACTGGATGCTCGGCGAACAGATCGACCGGCCCGGCGACTGGGCCGTACGCCGTCCCCGGCTCGCGCCGGGCGGCTGGGCGTTCGAGTTCCACAACGACAACTACCCGGACATCGACGACACCGCCGAAGTGGTCCTCGCGCTGCGCCGGGTCCGCCACCCCGACCCCTCGCGCGTCGAGGACGCCATCGCGCGCGGGGTGCGCTGGAACCTCGGCATGCAGTCCCGCGACGGGGCATGGGGGGCGTTCGACGCGGACAACACCAGCCCGTTCCCCAACCGGCTGCCCTTCTGCGACTTCGGCGAGGTCATCGACCCGCCGTCCGCCGACGTCACCGGACACGTGGTGGAGATGCTCGCCGTCGAGGGCCAGGCCGGCCGGCCCGCCGCCCGGCGCGGCATCCAGTGGCTGCTCGCCCAACAGGAGGCGAACGGCGGCTGGTTCGGCCGCTGGGGCGTCAACTACGTGTACGGCACGGGGTCGGTGGTGCCCGCGCTGGTGGCCGCCGGACTGCCCGCCGCCCATCCGGCGATCCGCCGGGCCGTCGCCTGGCTTGAGTCCGTGCAGAACGACGACGGCGGCTGGGGCGAGGACCTGCGCTCGTACCGCGAGGAGAAGTGGATCGGCCACGGCGCCTCCACCGCCTCCCAGACCGCGTGGGCCCTGCTCGCCCTGCTCGCCGCGGGACAGCGGGACACCGAGGCCGTACGGCGGGGCGTCTCCTGGCTCACCGGTGCGCAGCGGGCCGACGGCTCCTGGGACGAGCCGTACTTCACCGGCACCGGGTTCCCGTGGGACTTCTCCATCAACTACCACCTCTACCGTCAGGTCTTCCCGCTGACCGCGCTCGGGCGGTACGTGCACGGCGAACCGTTCGCCGACCGCGCGGCCGGCCTCAAGGGGGCCTGATGGGCGACGGCCCCCGGTCGGCCGGTCCCACGGCGCCGCTGCTGATCGCCTGCGCGCTCGGCATCGAGCGGTTCGCGCTGCGCAGCGGCAGGGGCAGGGCCGGCGGGGCGCCGGGGCCGGTGTCCGTCCTTCGCACGGGCATGGGGCCCAGGGCCGCCGACGCGGCCGTGACCAGGGCGCTCGGTACGGGCCGGGCGCCCGGTACGGCCGTCCTCGCCGCCGGGTTCTGCGCCGGACTGTCACCCGGCATGCACCCCGGGGACCTGGTGGTCGCCGACGAGACCCGGGGCACCGGAGACCCGACCGTCTGCACCGGCTCGGGGCTGCTCGTCGAGGCCCTCGCCCGGGCGGTACCCGGGCGCACCGTCCACACCGGTCCGCTGACCGGCTCCGCCCATGTCGTACGCGGACACGAGCGGGCCGAGCTGCGGGCCACCGGAGCGATCGCGGTGGACATGGAGTCCGCCGCCACCCTCGGCGCCGCACTGCGGTCCGGGCCGCGCCCCGTTGCGGCCGTACGGGTGGTCGTCGACGCCCCGGAGCATGAGCTCGTCCGTATCGGCACGATACGCGGTGGAATATCGGCTTTCTGCGTACTCCGTGCCGTCCTGCCTGCTTTTTATGAATGGCACCGATCTTTGCCGCTCCCCAGGAGGTGAGCCAGATGGCCATGCCGCTCCGTCAGTCCATCAAGGTTGCGACGTATCTCATGGAACAGAAGCTCCGCAAGCGGGACAAGTTCCCGCTCATCGTGGAACTGGAGCCCCTGTTCGCCTGCAACCTCGCGTGCGAGGGCTGCGGGAAGATCCAGCATCCGGCGGGAGTGCTCAAGCAGCGCATGCCGGTCGCCCAGGCCGTGGGCGCCGTGCTCGAATCGGGCGCTCCGATGGTCTCCATCGCGGGCGGCGAGCCGCTGATGCATCCGCAGATCGACGAGATCGTCCGGCAGCTGGTGGCACGCAAGAAGTACGTGTTCCTCTGCACCAACGCCATGCTGCTGCGGAAGAAGATCGACAAGTTCTCGCCCTCCCCGTTCTTCGCCTTCGCCGTGCACATCGACGGACTGCGCGAGCGCCATGACGAATCGGTCGCCAAGGAAGGCGTCTTCGACGAGGCGGTGGCGGCCATAAAGGAGGCCAAGCGGCGCGGCTTCCGGGTCACCACGAACTCCACCTTCTTCAACACCGACACCCCGCAGACCGTCATCGAGGTCCTCAACTACCTCAACGACGACCTGAAGGTCGACGAGATGATGATCTCGCCCGCCTACGCCTACGAGAAGGCGCCCGACCAGGAGCACTTCCTCGGCGTCGAGCAGACCCGCGAACTCTTCAAGAAGTCCTTCGCGGGCGGCAACCGCTCGCGCTGGCGGCTCAACCACTCGCCCCTCTTCCTGGACTTCCTGGAGGGCAAGGCGGACTTCCCCTGCACCGCATGGGCGATTCCGAACTACTCGCTGTTCGGCTGGCAGCGCCCCTGCTACCTGATGAGCGACGGATACGTCCCCACGTACCGCGAACTCATCGAGAAGACGGACTGGGACAAGTACGGCCGCGGCAAGGACCCGCGCTGTGCCAACTGCATGGCGCACTGCGGCTACGAGCCGACCGCCGTCCTCGCCACCATGGGATCGCTGAAGGAGTCCCTGCGCGCCGCGCGCGAGACCGTCGCCGGGAGCCGGTGACACCGCGACCGCGATGGAGCCGGGCGTGCGGGCGGCCCGCCCGGCTCCGCGGGGCGTGCGGGCCGCGGCGGACGAGTACGCGCCCGCGCGGTCGACGGCCGCGGCGCGTACGGCCGGCCGCGGTCGCGGCCGGGGAGCGGACAGGCAGGGACGGCACGGGGACACCACCACGGTCGTCCCCGTCGGCGTGAGCCGAACGGAATCAGAGAGGGGGCCCGGGCGTGACGATTCTGGAGAGGATCCGGGGACCGCGCGACCTCGAGGCGCTGAGCGAGGCGCAACTCGGTGAACTCGCCAAGGAAATCAGGGAGTTCCTCATCCGGGCGGTGGCGAGGACCGGCGGCCACCTGGGGCCCAACCTGGGCGTGCTGGAGCTCACCATCGCCCTGCACCGGGCCTTCGACTCGCCCGCCGACCGCATCCTGTGGGACACCGGTCACCAGAGCTACGTGCACAAACTGCTCACCGGACGCCAGGACTTCTCCGAACTCCGTGGCAAGGAAGGTCTGTCCGGCTATCCGTCCCGCGAGGAGTCCGCACACGACGTCATCGAGAACTCGCACGCCTCGACCGTGCTCGGCTGGGCCGACGGCCTCGCCAAGGCCGACGAGGTGCGCGGCCGGGGCGACCACGTCGTGGCCGTCATCGGCGACGGCGCCCTCACCGGCGGCATGGCCTGGGAGGCGCTCAACAACATCGCGGCGGCGCGGGACCGGCCGCTGATCGTCGTCGTCAACGACAACGAGCGCTCCTACGCCCGGACGATCGGTGGCCTCGCCGACCACCTCGCCACCCTCCGCACCACCGACGGCTACGAGCGCTTCCTCGCCTGGGGCAAGGAGGTCCTCCAGCAGACCCCCGTCATCGGGCAGCCGCTGTACGAGTCGCTGCACGGCGCCAAGAAGGGGTTCAAGGACGCGTTCGCCCCGCAGGGCATGTTCGAGGACCTCGGCCTCAAGTACGTCGGGCCGGTCGACGGCCACGACATCGCGGCGGTCGAATCCGCCCTGCACCGGGCGAAGCGCTTCCACGGACCGGTGCTGGTGCACTGCATCACCGAGAAGGGCCGCGGCTACCCGCCCGCGCTGCTCGACGAGTACGACCGCTTCCACACCGTGGGTGCCATGGACCCGCTGACCTGCGCCCCGCTCGTACCGGCCGAAGCGCCGTCCTGGACCTCGGTGTTCGGGGACGAGATCGCCGCGATCGGGGCGCGGCGGCCGGACGTCGTGGCCCTCACCGCGGCGATGCTGCACCCTGTCGGCCTGACGAAGTTCGCGCAGGCGTTCCCCGACCGGGTCTGGGACGTCGGGATCGCCGAGCAGCACGCCGCGGTCTGCGCGGCGGGCCTGGCCACCGGCGGACTCCACCCGGTCGTCGCCGTCTACGCCACCTTCCTCAACCGGGCCTTCGATCAGGTGCTCATGGACGTGGCACTGCACCAATGCGGGGTGACGTTCGTCCTCGACCGGGCCGGGGTCACCGGCCCCGACGGACCGTCGCACAACGGGGTGTGGGACATGTCCGTGCTCCAGGTCGTCCCCGGACTGCGGATCGCCGCCCCGCGCGACCCGGACGAACTGCGCGCCCAGCTCCGCGAGGCCGTCGACATCGATGACGCGCCCACCGTGATCCGGTTCCCCAAGGAGCCGGTGGGGGAGCGGATCGGGGCCGTCGGCCGGATCGGGGGCATGGACGTCCTGCACCGGGCGGACGACCCCGACGTCCTGCTGGTGGCCGTCGGGGTGCTCGCCCCGGTGTGTCTGGGCGCCGCCGGCCTGCTGGCCGGGCGCGGCATCCGCTGCACCGTCGTCGACCCGCGCTGGGTCAAACCCGTCGACGCGCATCTCGCGCCGCTCGCCGAACGGCACCGGCTGGTCGCCGTCGTCGAGGACAACAGCCGGGCGGGGGGCGTGGGCTGGGCGGTCGGCCGGGCGCTGCGGGAGGCCGGGGTCGACGTACCGATGCGGACGTTCGGCATCCCCGAGCGGTTCCTCGCCCACGGCAAACGCGCCGAGGTGCTGGCGGACATCGGGCTCACGCCGGTCGAGATCGCCGGACGGATCAGCGCCGCCCTGGCCACCCGGGGAACGGCCGGACGGACCGAGAGGGGCACGGAATGAAGGCCGACGGATCCAAGGGCTTCGACCTGGCGAGGCTCCTCGCCGAGCGCGGCGCAGAGCGCTACGAGCTGCACGCGAAGCACCTCAATCACCAGCTGCCCCGCATGCTGCGCACCATCGGCTTCGACCAGGTCTACGAACGGGCCGAGGGCGCGTACTTCTGGGACGCGGACGGCAACGACTACCTCGACATGCTCGCCGGCTTCGGGGTGATGGGCCTCGGCCGCCACCACCCCGTCGTGCGCAAGGCGCTGCACGACGTCCTCGACGCCTCGCTCGCCGACCTCACCCGCTTCGACTGCCAGCCGCTGCCCGGCCTGCTGGCCGAGCGGCTGCTGGCGCACAGCCCGCACCTGGACCGGGTCTTCTTCGGTAACAGCGGTACGGAGGCCGTGGAGACCGCCCTGAAGTTCGCCCGGTACGCCAC
The DNA here is from genome assembly GCF_001905795.1 of Streptomyces sp. CB01580. GTDB lineage: Bacteria > Actinomycetota > Actinomycetes > Streptomycetales > Streptomycetaceae > Streptomyces. The sequence continues at coordinate 446,584 of NZ_LIXJ01000001.1, read as the reverse complement.
CGGCAGGCCCAGGGTCCTCTACTGCGCGCACGCGTTCCACGGGCTGACGGCCGGCTCGCTGTCGGTCAACGGGGAGAGCGGCTTCCGGGACGGCTTCGCGCCGCTGCTGCCGGACACCGCCCTCCCGCTCGGCGATCTCGACGCGCTGGGCCGCGAGCTGCGGCGCGGGGACGTCGCAGCGCTGGTCGTCGAGCCGATCCAGGGCAAGGGCGTGCACGCCGCGCCGCCCGGCTACCTGCGGGCCGCGCAGGAACTGCTGCACCGGCACGGGGCGCTGCTCATCGCCGATGAGGTGCAGACCGGACTCGGCAGGACCGGCGACTTCTACGCGTACCAGCACGAGGAGGGCGTCGAACCCGATCTGGTCTGTGTCGCCAAGGCCCTCTCCGGGGGCTATGTGCCGGTCGGGGCGACGCTCGGCAAAGACTGGATCTTCAGGAAGGTCTACTCCTCGATGGACCGGGTCCTGGTGCATTCCGCGAGTTTCGGCTCCAACGCGCAGGCGATGGCCGCCGGGCTCGCGGTCCTCGCGGTGATGGAGGACGAGGACGTCGTCGCGGGTGCGCGCCGCACCGGCGACCTGCTGCGCGAGCGGCTGGCCGCGCTGATCGACCGGTACGAACTGCTGCACGAGGTGCGCGGGCGCGGGCTGATGATCGGCATCGAGTTCGGACGGCCCTCGTCACTGAAGCTGCGCGGTCGCTGGACGATGCTGCAGACCGCCCGCAAGGGCCTCTTCGCACAGATGGTCGTGGTGCCCCTGCTCCGGAAGCACCGCATCCTCACCCAGGTGTCGGGCGACCACATGGAAGTGATCAAGCTGATTCCGCCGCTGGTGATCGGGGAGCCGGAGGTCGACCGGTTCGTCACGGCGTTCACCGCCGTCATGGAGGAGGCGCACAGCGGCGGCGGGCTGATGTGGGACTTCGGCAGGACCCTGGTGAAGCAGGCCGTCGTTCACCGCTGACCCCGGCTGCGGTCGGCTCGTCCGGACGGGGGATGGTCGCGCCCAGCGCTTTGCCTCTGAGGTAAGAAATTTGCCCGAGAGGAAAGTTTTTGGCCCAATAGGTACATGAACTCTCCGGACGGAGCGGCGGCCGACGAGCTGCCCGAGGTCGCGCCTCGCCTGCGCGACCTGCGCCGTGGCCGCGGTCTCACCCTGGAGGCCGCCGCTCAGCGGGCCGGGCTGTCGCCCGCCCATCTCTCCCGGCTCGAGACGGGCCGTCGGCAGCCGTCGCTGCCGATGCTGCTCGGTCTTGCCAGGATCTACGGTACGACGGTTTCCGAGCTGCTCGGCGAGAGGCCCCCCGAACGGGAGGCGATCATCCGTGGCGGGGCGTTCGAGGGTGCCGAGGCCGACGGCTGGCAGTACCGGCGGACGGGCAGCCCCGGTCGGGCGATGCAGGCGCTCCGGGTCCGGGTCCCGCACGGCGCGCAGGGCGACCTGGTGCGGGTGCATCCCGGTGAGGAGTGGCTGTACGTGCTCACAGGCCATCTGAGGGTCACGCTCGGGGACACCGTGCACGACCTCGCCCCCGGCGACAGCGCGCACTACGACTCACTCACCCCGCACCGTCTCACGGCCCTCGACCGTGACGGCGCCGAGCTCCTCTTCGTCCACACCCTGCTGCAGAGCCCCGCCGCCGAGCTGTGCCTCGGCGACGGTATCCACCGCCGCTGAGACCGGCCCCCGGCCGGTCACCAGAGAGGACCGCCATGTCCGATTCAGAGAACTTCGACCCACTGGGGTCGAGCAAGAAATACGAGGCCCAGGAGCGCAAGTTCCCGCGTGGCGTCGTGATCCGGCTGGTCGCCTACCTCATCGCCGGGCACGTCATCGCGGCCTTCCTCTACATCCTCTTCGAGGTGGCCGGCAAAGGCTGACCACCACGACCGAAGGGCGGCTGCCGTCAGACCGATTCGAGGAGCCGGTCGCGCAGCCGCTCGCGGGTCTCGGGGGACAGCCCCAGCCCCTCCTCCAGATAGCGCTCCGTGCCGCCCCAGGTCTCCTCGATGGTGGTGAATGCCGCGGAGAGGTAGTCGCGGTGCGCGCCGAAGAGCGGATTGAGCAGTTCCAGCACCTCGGCCGACACGCCGTTCGCCGAGGTGTCGCCGCGGCGGATCCGGTATCGGCGGTGCGCGTCGTTGGACTTCAGGTAGTCGGCCTCGATGGCGTCGCGTTCGACACCGACCGCGAGCAGTGACACGGCGATCGACAGACCGGCCCGGTCCTTGCCCGCCGCGCAGTGCATCAGCGCCGGAACGCTGTCCTCGGCCAGCGCGTGCAGCACCCGGCTGTGCTCGGCGGTGCGCTCCAGGACGATCGAGCGGTACGAGGCGATCATCCGGTCCGCCCCCTTCCCGTCGGCGAGGAGGGAGCGCAGCTGGTCCAGGTCGCCGTCGCGGACCATCCGCCAGAACTCTGCACCGTCCGCCGGGTCGGAGAGCGGGATGCTGAGATTCCGTACGCCCGGCAGCTCCACGTCCAGCCCGTCCAGCCGACGGTCGGCGGCGTTGCGGAAGTCGAAGACGGTGTGCAGCCCCAGACCGGCCAGGAAGGCCGTGTCCTCGGCGGTGGCGTGCGCGAGATGCCCGCTGCGGAAGAGCCGCCCACAGCGCACCCGCCGGCCGTCCGCGGTGGGCAGGCCGCCCACGTCACGGAAGTTGCGGACACCCGCCAGCTCGGGTTCCGTCGGCGGGATCTGCGGCAGCTGCTGCGTCACAGTGACTCCTGGGGTGTCCGGCCGTCGGTGCGAGTCGCCGACAAGGCCACTCCTGCGACGATACGACATCGGTTCCTCAGGCAATCATTTCGTCCTCCTCCCTGTCGAGACCCGTGCCAACCGCCGTGCCTCCGAGGCGAATTCGATCCGATTCCCTGTCACTGGACGTTGCCCGGTCGCTCGGTGATGGTCGATGATGTGCGGAACTGTTCGAATGTGGGGATTTCATGATCGAGACGGGCGACACGGGCCGGACCTGGCTGCTCTCCGGGGCGAGCAGCAGCTACGCACTGCGGCTCACCGAACGGGACGAACTGCTCCATCTGCACTGGGGGCCACGGATCCCGCTCGCCGCGGCCGAGGCCCTGGCCGCCGCGCCGGAACCACCGGTCAGGGGGTTCGAGTCGCCGCTCGACGGGCGTGAGGAGTACCCGGTCGAGGGCGGTCCCCGATTCGTGCGGCCCGCCCTCTCCGTCCGTACCCCCGAGGTCCGCGGCACCGAGTGGGTCTTCGCCGACGCCGCCGTGGACGGCGACGAACTCCGCGTCGGCTTCACCGACCCGGTCCACCGGCTGGCCCTCACCCTGCACTACCGGATGCGGGACGACTCCGACGTGATCGAGCGCTGGGCCACCGTCGCCCATGCCGGGACCGACGGCCCACCGCTGGAACTGCTGCGCGCCGACGCGGCCGTCTGGACACTGCCCGCCCGCGACAGCTGGCGGATGAGCCGGCTGCACGGCCGGTGGGCGGCCGAATCGCGGCTGGTGCGGACGGAGCTGACGTACGGCGAGAGCGTCGTCTCCAGCAGGCGCGGCCACACCGGCCACCAGCATCTGCCGTGGGTCGCGCTCGACGCGGACGGCGTGGCGACGGAGGAGAGCGGCGAGGTGTACGGCTGCGCGCTCGGCTGGTCCGGGTCGTGGCGGATCGGCGTGCAACAACTTCCCGACGGAATCGTGCAGATCGCCGGAGGCGCCGGTCACGACGACTCGGGACTGCAACTGCTCGCGCCGGGGGAGTCGTACGTGACTCCGGTCTTCGCCGGGCTGTGGAGCGACGCGGGCTTCGGGGGCGCGAGCCGTGCCTGGCACGCCTGGCAGCTGGCCCATGTCGTCCCGGACGCCCGGAAGGTGCGTCCGGTGCTCTACAACTCCTGGGAGGCGGCCGGATTCGACGTCACGCAGGAGCAGCAGCGCGTCCTGGCGGGGCGTGCCGCGGCGCTGGGGGTCGAACTGTTCGTCGTGGACGACGCGTGGTTCGGCCGGCGCACCAGCGACCGGGCCGGGCTGGGGGACTGGACGCCGAATCCGGATCGCTTTCCCGACGGCCTGAAGCCCCTGGCCGACGAAGTGCACGCGCTCGGCATGCAGTTCGGGATCTGGGTCGAACCGGAAATGGTCAATGCCGACAGTGATCTTTATCGCGCGCATCCCGACTGGGTGCAGAATTTCCCGGGAAGGACGCGAACGGAGTTCCGTCACCAACTGGTTCTCAATCTCGCCCGGAGCGATGTCCGTGAGTATCTGTGGGAGCAACTCGACGCGCTGCTCTCCGATACGCCGATCGACTATGTGAAATGGGACTTCAATCGCAGTTTCACCGATGCGGGATGGCCGGGCGAGGACTATCCGCGGAAACTCTGGGTCGAGCATGTCGACGGTCTGTACGCGCTGATCGACCGGCTGCGGGCGGCACACCCCTCGGTGGCCTTCGAGTCCTGCTCGGGCGGCGGCGGCCGGATCGACCTGGGCATCCTCTCCCGTACGGACCAGGTGTGGACCTCGGACAACACCGATCCACTCGACCGCTTCGCCATTCAGGAGGGGTTCAGTCAGATCCATCCGGCCCGGGTGATGGCCGCGTGGGTCACGGACAGCCCGAACGTCCAGTTCAACGACAGGGTCAGCTCGTTGCGACTCCGCTTCGTGAGCGCGATGGCCGGGGTGCTCGGGGTGGGCGGGGATCTCGCCGCATGGAGCGAGGCGGAACTCGCCGAGGCGCGGAATTGGGTGGATCTCTACAAGGAGATCCGGCCGGTGGTGCAGCTCGGGGCGCAGTACCGGCTTCGTTCCCCGCGCGGCGGCCTCGGCGCGGTCCAGTACGTCCGCGGGGAGGAGAGCGTGGTTCTGATGTGGCTGGACAGGCAGCGGTACGAGGAGCGGCCGCCGGCCCTGCGGCTGCGCGGGCTCGACCCGTCGGCGACCTACGTGTGCCGGGACACGGGGGAGGTGCACCACGGTTCGGTGCTGCTCCATCAGGGGCTGCGGACGGGGTTGCGCGGGGACCTCGACGCGCGGGTGCTGAGGCTCCGTCGTGCATGACATCGGCTGAATGTCCGTATTGAGGGTATTTGTTGGCGTGTGCCCAAATTCATTCCGCCGGGGGGTTCCTCCTCGTGAGCGGAATCATATCCGTGACCGAGCGTACCGGCGGGCCGATCGGATATTCCGTACGCGGCGCGGAAATTCAAGATCCCGGATCCACGGAGGGTGACCGGAATTCCGCGCCGAATTCTCGGTGCGGATTCCTTTCCGGAATCGGCGGCTTGTTCTCGGTCTCCGGCTCGCCTACGGTCGCCGTCAATCCGGACGGACCGCCCAATCCTGCCGCCGACCGGATATCGAACTCACTCGACGCGTGGCAGGAGCGGGGGAACCAGGTAGGCCGCCGACCGGCGAAGACCGGTCGGCTCGGGGTGAAGTCGCGCTCGCCGCGGCCGGGCATCTCCAGCCCGAACCCGACAGCTCACCTCGCAGGCGCCGGAGAGGAAGCGCATCATGCCCATCTCGGGTAAGCACCGTCGTACCAAGTCCAGTGTGATCGCCCGCGGTGTCGCCGCCGTGAGCACCGGCGGCGCCGTCATCGCCCTGCCGCTGCTCGGCGCCACCGGCGCCCATGCCGCCCAGCCGGCCGCCCCGGCCGCCGCGCACACCGTCCCGGTCCAGCGGGTCGCCCAGGAGCCGGTCACCGCCACGACGTACTCCGTCGTCCCCGGCGACCACCTGTCGAAGATCGCCGCCGAGCACGGTGTCGAGGGCGGCTGGCAGAAGCTCTACCAGGACAACCGCGAGGCCATCGGCGCCGACCCGGACCTGATCCGCCCGGGCACCGAGCTGGCGCTCGGCGGCGAGGTGTCGGCAGACGTCGCGCCCACCGGCGCGGGCGCGGGCTCCGTCCTTCCGTCGAAGGTCCTCGCGGTGCCGTCGAAGCTCGTCCAGAAGTCCGCCCCGGCCTCGTCCGCCCCCGCGAAGGCGAAGACCTCTGCCCCGGCCGCCACGAGCACCGCCTCCGGCTACGTCCACCCGGTCCCGGGCAACCACACCACCGGGTACCGGGCCTCCGGATCCAACTGGTCCAGTGGCAGCCACAGCGGAATCGACTTCCCCGTCTTCACCGGCACCAGCGTGAAGTCCATCACCGCCGGCACCGTCGTCACCGCCGGCTGGGGCGGCGCCTACGGCAACCAGGTCGTTGTCAAGCACGCCGACGGCCGCTACTCGCAGTACGGGCACCTGTCCTCGATCTCCGTCTCGGCGGGCCAGTCCGTGAGCACCGGCCAGCAGATCGGCCTCTCCGGCTCCACCGGCAACTCCACCGGACCGCACCTGCACTTCGAGGTCCGCACCGGCCCGGCGTACGGCTCCGACATCGACCCGGTCTCCTACCTCGCGGCGCACGGCATCTACGTCTGATCCAAGCCGACCACGCCCGAGCCGAACGGTCCGACGACCGGAGCGGCCGGGTCCGGCCCGGACGACACGGAGGGGCGGCGCGCCACGGCGCGCCGCCCCTCCGTGCCCTGTATTCCCCCGACGGCGAACCTGACCGGGTGGTCTATCTCACCACCCGTCAACCCCTTATTACGGTCGCGTAGGTCACATTCGTCGGTGCAGGATAAGCGTTCGTGGCAGACGATTCGAGAAATAATCAGCGTGGCGTCATCGACCGACAGGGCGTCATCGGGTCGTACGCGGCGATCGGCGACAGCTTCACGGAAGGGGTCGGCGACCCCGGCCCGGACGGGACCTACGTCGGCTGGGCGGACCGGTTCGCCGTGCTTCTCGCGGACCAGCTTCCGGAATCCGCCGGGGACACGAGCGCCGAAGGCCCCACGCACGCGGGCTTCCGGTACGCCAATCTCGCCGTACGCGGCCGCCTCCTCGACCAGATCGTCGAGGAACAGGTGCCGCGCGCCAAGGAGCTGGCACCCGACCTGGTGAGCTTCTGCGCGGGCGGCAACGACATCATCAGGCCCGGCACCGACCCCGACGACGTGGCCGAACGCTTCGAGCGCGCGGTCGCCGAGCTCACCGACTCGGTCGGCACCGTCATGGTCACCACCGGTTTCGACACCCGGGGCGTTCCCGTACTGCGCCATCTGCGCGGCAAGGTCGCCACGTACACCGCCCACGTACGGGCCATCGCCGACCGCTACGGCTGCCCCGTCCTCGACCTGTGGTCGCTGCGCTCCGTCCAGGACCGGCGGGCCTGGGACGACGACCGGCTCCACCTGTCACCCGAGGGACACACCAGGGTCGCGCTGCGCGCCGCCCAGGTCCTCGGGATCGAGGTGCCCGCCGACCCCGACCAGCCGTGGCCCCCGCAGGCCCAGCGCGGCACGCTCGAAGTCCGCCGCGACGACATCCACTGGGCGCGCGAGCACCTGGTGCCGTGGATCGGCCGACGACTGCGCGGCGAGTCCTCGGGCGACCACGTCGAGGCGAAGCGGCCGGACCTCCTGCCGCTCTGAGGAACGTCGCGCGGCGGCGTCCCCCGTCGGGAGAACGGCCCGGACCTCGCCGACGGGATCCGGCCGGCGTCCCCCGCCCCGCGCGCCCCTCCCACCTCGCCGGTGACCCCGGCCCGGGCCGCCGGCGAGCGGGGCACACCTGTCGGAGGTCGTGCGGATCCGGGCCGGCCCGCCCTCACGGACGCTCGGCGAGCGACGACGGCGGGCCCGCCGGTATCCGTTCCAGCACCCCGCCCGCGAACACGTCGTAGAGCGGCAGCGTCTCCAGGTGCACATAGCCGATGTGGCAGTCGCACACGGCCAGCGGGCAGGCGCGCGGACGGAGCGCCTCCCGGTAGCTCCCGTCGTAGAGGTTGCCCAGCTCCGCACGGACGAAGTGACAGCGCCGCACCGTGCCGTCGCCGTCCACGGAGATCACCGACTCGCCCGTCCGGCACGGCAGTCCGGCCGACCGGTGCGGATGCCTGCTGTACGGGAAGAGCGGGTCGATCGCCGTCCAGCGGTCCGCCTCCTCGTCCGTGTAGGTGTGTCCCTCCGCCGCGTTCACCCACAGGTACACCTCGTCCGGCAGCGCGGCACGCAGCCGACGCGCCTCGTCGAGGTGCTCGTCGAGCCCGACCACGCCGACGCTGTGGCGGATGCCGAGCGCGGACAGCTCCCGGCACTTGCCCAGGAACCGCTCGTACGGCGTCTGCCCCGGGTGGTACGTGCACCAGAGCGCGATCTTCTCGTGGCCGGCCCCACCCGCCTCGGCCAGCCAGGCCGTCCGGCCGCTGAGGTTGGTCTGGATCGCGACCCGGCCGATGTGCGGCAGCCGGGCGAGATCGACCAGCGCCCGCCGGTACCAGGACCGGACCAGGCCCTCGCCCCACGGCGTGAACAGGACCGAGAGCCGGTCACCGGTGCGCTCCGCGGCCCACGCCGTGAACCGCTCCAGCGCCGCGCGGTCGGCGCGCAGCTGGTCCGGGCTGTCCCGCCGCTTGGCGAACGGGCAGTACGGGCAGTCGTAGTCGCAGGACGCGAGCGGACCGCGATAGAGGATGGTCAGGTCCATGGGCAGGCTCACTTCAGCTCGTACGCGGCCATCGCGGCCCGTACGCCGGGGGAGAACAGCTCGGGGCCCAGCGCGTCGGAATGGGCCAGGCCCTCGGGGGAGAGCCTCAGCAGACCGGACGTCCCGGCCCCCGTGTCGAGCCAGCCACGCTCCTCGAACCGGGCCAGCTCGGCGGGGAAGTCGTCGGCGGGGAGGCTGCCGAACCGTTCGCGGTAGTCGGCCAGCGCCATGCCCTCGGCCTGGAGCACCGACTGCAGGAGGTGGCGTCGGCGCGCCTCGTCGCCGTCGACGTACCGCCCCACCTCGGCGCGCGAGAAGTCCTCGGCGGTGGTGTAGCCGTCGATGATCGCCCGCACCTCGCGCATCTCCACCGCGTAGTCGAAGGAGTAGTGCAGCCGTGAGGTGTACGAACGGGCCCCGCACCCCAGACCGATCATGCCGTCCGTCTGGCAGGCGTGGCCGTCGGGCCCGTCCGTGCGCGGGGCGTCGGCGCGGCGGAACATCCGCATCGACACCTGCTCGTAGCCATGGGCGAGGAGATGGTCCCGGCCCGCGCGGTACAGCCGCAGCCGCTGACGGTCCCAGGCGGCGTCCGCCGCCTCCTCCTCGTCCGCGCGCGCCTCCGCACCCAGCCGGCCGAGACCGGTCAGCGGGCGGACGTACAGCGGGTACAGGTACAGCTCCTCCGGCCGCCACCGCAGCGCCGCGTCCAGCGAGGTGTGCCAGCTGTCCTCGGTCTGCCCGTCGATGCCGTAGATCAGGTCGATGTTGAGGACCGGGACACCGACGTCGCGTATCCGGTCCAGGGCGCTCTCCACATCGGCGCGGTGCTGCGGCCGGACGGCGGCGCGGGCCTCGGCCTCGACGAAGCTCTGCACCCCGATGCTGATCCTCGTCGTGCCCCGGTCCGCGAGGACGGCCAGCCGGTCGGCGGTCGCGGTGGACGGCGACGTCTCGACGGACAGCGGGACGGCCCGCAGATCGGCGCCCATCCGCTTCTCCGCGATGTCGCACAGTCGCTCCAGCTCCACCGCCGTCAGGAACGTGGGCGTGCCCCCGCCGAACGCCGCGGCGGCGAACCGTACCGGTTCCGCGTCGCCCAGTGCGTCCCGGACGGCGACGGCCTGCCGGTCCAGCGCGTCGAGGTAACGGGTCGTCAGCTCGCCGGGAGCGCCGATCCGGGTGAACAGGTTGCAGAAGCCGCAGCGGACCTCGCAGAAGGGTATGTGCAGGTAGAGCGAGAGCGCGTCCTTGCGCTCCGACGCCCACAGCTCCCGCAGCGCCGGACGGTCCGGCAGCGGGCGGTAGGCCGTCTTGTGCGGATAGGCGTAGACGTAGCTCCGGTAGGGACGGACGGCCGGTGCGGCGGTGGTGCGGCTCATGACGCGGTGGCCCCCGGTTCCAGGAAGAAGTGGGCGTACGGGACCGTCCACACGGACTCGTGGCCGATCCGGTGGCCGGTGTAGCCGTCGTCCCCGTACGCCGTGCCGTGGTCGGAGCAGACGATGGCGAAGCAGCGGCGACGGCTGCTCGCGGCGGCGAAGAGACGCCCGATGTGGGCGTCGACGTATTCGAGCGCGGCGGCGTGGGTGGCGCGGGAGTCGCCCGCCTCGCGGGTGGCCCCCGGCGTGTGGAACCAGTTGGGCTGGTGCAGCGCGGACACGTTGACGAAGAGGAACAGCCGCTGCTCCGGGGCGAGGGAGGAGACCACCCGCTCCGCCCGGGCCACCTGCGCCTCGAAGGACGTGGGCGACGCGACACCGAACTCCGGCTCCCAGTGGCTCTCCTGGAACAGGCCGGGCAGCACGGAGCCCAGCGCCCCCTGCTTGTTGAAGAACCCGACACCGCCGATGCACACCGTGCGGTATCCCACCGAGGCGAGGCCGGACGGCAGGTCCGGCGTGTCGAAGACGAAGGTGCCCGACGCCGTGGACTCGCTGCCCGCGAACCGGGCCGCGAACAGCCGGGGATGGGGACCCGGGCCGACCGGGGTCGGCAGGAATCCCGCGAACATCGCCTGGTGCGAGGCATACGTGAAGCTGCCGGGAGCGTGGCGCGTCTCCCACGCGCCGCCGGGCAGATGGCGCGCCAGATGGGGGATGCGTCCCGCGGCGGCGAGCTCCTGCGCCACGTCGTGGCGCAGCGTGTCGAGGGTGACGAACAGCAGGTCGTGGCTTCCCACGACCCCGCTCATGTCCGGGTTCTCGCAGGCCACGGTGGTGGGTGCGGTGTCAGTGAATGGGGGTTGCACGGTGGTTCCTTGCTCGGTTCAGTACGGCGGCGACCTGCGCCGCATAGGTGTCCAGGCCCTCGGCGCCGCTGCCGGGGAGCCCGGTCAGTCGCGGCAGCAGGTCGCCGAAGGCGTTGACCTCGCAGACGGCGAAGCGCCGCAGGTCGGACGAGGGCAGCAGATCGACGCCGACACACAGCGTGTCCGGGAAGCAGGCGGCGGCCCGTTCGCACACGGCCAGGGCCTCGGCCCAGTCGCCGCCCGCGGCCGTGACGGCCGCGCGGAAGTCGTCGAGATCCCCCCGTGCGCCGCCGAGATGGAGATTGGTCATGGGGGAGCGGCTGGTGCGCACGACGGCGTGGGTGGCGCGGCCCGCCACCACCACGACCCGCAGGTCCGCCGCCCTGCCGTGCCGGGTCGCCTTGGGCAGCCAGCGTTCCACGTGCAGCCCGTCCGGAGCGAGCGCGTCGACGATCGCCCCGACCTCCCGCTCCGTCGTGCAACGGCGCACCCGCAGCGAATTGAAGAGCCGGCCGGCCCCGTCGCGCTCCACCGATGTGGTGGCCCGCACCCGGCCGGCTCCGGCCGTCTCCACGGCCAGGACTCCCGAGGCGGACGAGCCGTGCGCGAGCTTCACGAAGGCCCTGGGCATCCCGTGGGCCGCCATCCGCTCGCGCACGTCCGCCCAGTCGCGCACCGCGGGGGCCGCGGCCCCCGACGTCGGCGAGGCGGGCACCGGGATCCCGGCCCCGTCCAGCACGGCGTGACACAGCCGCTTGTCGAACAGCACCGCGATGTCGCCGGGGGCGTCGAGCAGCACGGCACCGGATTCGGCGGCGTCCCGCGCCACCGACCGCAGGGCGGCGGTGAACCGGGCGTACCACAGGGCGGAGCCCTCGACCCTGGTCGGATCGTCGACCGCCCGGAGCAGCCGCTCCACCTCGGCGTCCTCCCCGGGTGAGTCCATGCGCACGGTCTCGCCCGGACGGAACACGGCCTCGCCACGCAGCACGTCCAGCCAGGGGACGACCCGCGCGGGCGGCAGCCCGGCGGCGCGCACGGCGTCCTGGAAGAGCGTGACCCGGCGGTTGCCGGGCACCCCCACGACGGCGAGACGCGGCGCCGGACCCGCCGGACCCGGCCTATTCGCTGACGGCGACATAGCGGAACTCGTCCTCGTCCGGATCCCAGTACGCGACCTCGTCCACGTCGCGGATCACCCGGTCGGGACCGAGCAGCTTCCCGAGACGGTCCATCAGCGTCGCGCAGGCGTAGTGGTGGTGCAGATCCAGCGAGGTCAGATGGGTGAGCGGCTGGCCCGAGAGCAGCGCCTCGACTCCCTCGTCGCCCAGGGTCCCCATCGCGAGGGACAGCGATTCCAGCTGCGCGACCACCGGGGCGGAGGCCACCGCGGCCGCGATCTCGTCCTGGATCTCGCTGTTCTGCAGTCCGAGATGGCGCAGGGCCGGGAACGACGCCCCGGACAGCAGGGGCGCCAGGTCCTCGACGCCCGCGTCCCCGCCGTACTCGGACACGCCGAGCCAGAGTTCCAGATGTTCCAGCGCGGGCAGCTCGGATGCGCCGACCGCGCGCACGACCTCGGTCGGCAGTCCGCCCGACTCGAACCGCAGCTTCCTGAGCGAGGTGTGCCGCACCGGGCGCAGCGCGAGCGTCGACCCGTCGCCGAAGGTGCTGCCGCACCCGCGGACCGTCAGCTCCTCCAGCGCGCCGAACGCCTCGACGACCGGGGTGATGTCGGCCATCTCCAGCCAGGACAGCTCGCACTCCTCACCGACGACGTCGGCGAGGAAGAGCGCCTTCAGGGCTGGGAAGCGATCCGCGTCCCCGGCCAGCAACTCGACGACGGGAGTGAAGGACACGTAGTCCTCCTGCCACCACGGACCGATCAGCAGGGCCCGGACCTTCGTCGTGTCGACCGTGTCGACGAAATGCCGCCACAGCCCGGCGAACGTCAGATCGCCCTGCCAGGCGCTCTCCAGCCGCCATGCGACGGAGTCGGCCGCGGGAAGAGGATCAGTGCTCTGCGCGCCGGGCGCGGGCAGCGTGAGAACCGGAAGCCCGTGGAACGTCCCGGGGTGTTCGATGTCCGTCATCGCGCGTCACTCCGACACCGCGGTGTAGCGGCCCTCGACCCCGCGGTCGCCCCACGGCTTCTCGCGCTCCGACACGTCGACCCGTACGCCGTGGGGCTTCAGCGACTGGACGATCCGGCGCTCCATCGGCTCGGTCATGAAGTGGTGGTGCAGATCGAGGCATTCGAGATGGGTGAGCGGCTGGCCGTCCAGGAGCGCAGCCGCGCCCTCGTCGCCCAGCGTGCCGTTCGACAGGTCGAAGACCCGGAGCTGGGCGACGACCGGGGCGGCCGCGACGGCGGTCGCGATCTCGTTCTGCACCTCGCTGTTGCGCAGGCCGAGGTGCGTGAGCCTCGGGAAGCGGGAACCGGAGAGCAGCGGGGCGAGGTCCGCCACGTCGACGTCGCCGCCGTACGCGGAGACTCCGAGCCAGAGGTCGAGCCGCTCCAGCGCGGGCAGTTCACTGTCCAGGATGCCTCGGAGCGCACCGACCGGCAGGCCCCCGGTCTCGATGGTCAACGCGCGCAGCCGCTCGTGCTTGCAGGGGGAGAACTCCAGTTCCGTGCCGCCGCGCACCCCGAGCTCCAGCAGATCGGGGAAGGCGTCGAGCAGGGCCGTGACGTCGGACTGCTCGATCCAGGAGATCTCGTTCTCCTCCATGGTCATGTCGCCCACGAAGACGGCCTGGAGCGAGGTCAGCCGGTCGGCCGCGGCGATCACCAGACCGATCGGGTACGAGGAGGTCTCCTCGTAGGACTCGCCCCACTGGCCGATGATCAGTGCTCGGACCCCTGCCGGGTCGACGGTGTCGAGAAATGTCCGGAACGCCTCCTCCCAGGTCTTCTCGCACTCGTCGTCGTAGGGGTCGACCGAGATGCGCCAGGCCGCCGCGTCGGCTGCCTGGGCGGGTGCTTCGCCCGTCGCGTGCTGGAAGTCGACGGCGGGCAGGCCGAGCAACTCGTGCAGGTGGTCCACACCGGACATGGCCCTGAGCTCCTGGTACTGGGGAACGGCTGATGTCCGCAAGGTTTATCAAGCCCCACTGACAACGCCGTGACCGGGGACCGTCCGGCACGTGTCCGGTGATGCCCGGCAGGCCGCCCGAGGACGCGTTGTCAGACCCTGCCCTTAGCTTTTTCCTCGTGGCCGGCACAGCAGGTGCGGCCGTCGAGGGGAGAGGTCTGTGTACCGACAGGGCGATGTACTGATCATGTCGTTGGCGGAGTCGGCGGTGCCCGCGCATCTCGTGGAGGCTCCGGGCGAGCCGAGGGACGGCCGGGGCCGGATGGTCCTCGCACTGGGCGAGGTGACCGGGCACGCCCACGCGGTCCAGGGACCGGGCCGGCTGATGCGCGAGGCCGGAGCGTTCGGGCCGATGCTGCTGCACCTTCCCGAGGGCGGCCGGGTGGTGCACGAGGAACACGCGGCGATACCGCTGCCCAAGGGCTGGTACCGCGTGGTGCGTCAGCGGGAGTACGCGCCGGGCGCGGTCCGCATCGTCGCGGACTGACCCGGCCGACCGGGCGGCGGCCGGAAGAGACACCGGTGAGCGGTGATCCGATCCGGCGCCGGATCACCGCGGCATGCGGGGCACGCCGGGCCGGGGACGCGACGCGTACGACATGGCGTGCGGAATCACCCGGCACCGAACAATCAACACCGAACACCGAACACCTGACATCGAACGCACATTTAGGGGACGGGGAAGACGGATGCAGTACGTGGACTCCTGGCGGGCCGTGGCGGCGGCGACGGGCGCGGCGGACCGGGCCGCGGCCGAGGACGGGGTGCGGCTCGCCTACCGCCGCGCGGGGCTCGCGGAGCCGGAGCGGATCGTCTGGGTCGACTCGCCCAGAGCCGCCGTGGAGGCGGTCGAGAAGATCGTCGACACCGGGCGCTCGGTGCGCGACGAGGTACGGACCCGGCCCTGGGCCCAGGAACGGCGCCGGATGTACGACGAACTCGGCCCGGCGGGCTGGTCCGCCCTGTGGTCGGCCACGGGGGCGCAGCTCTGGGAGACGACGGCGGCGCTCGCCGAGCGGATCAGGGGCGGAATCGTCGCGGACCTCGCCCGGACCGCCGAGGAGGGGGCCGCTGTTCGCCTGGTGCTGCTCGACGCGGTGCTGGGCCAGCACGACGCGGCCTGGCTCGCCGCGTTCGACGGCCGTGGCGACCGGCTGGACGGCCTGGCCGAGGTCGCCAGGAACGCGGGCTGGTGGTGGCCCTACGAGCGCGTGGTGGTGATCAGCGAGCGCCCGGAGGCGCTTCACAGGGACGAGGCTGGCCGCCTCGACCGCGGGGACGGCCCGGCGCTCGCCTACCGGGACGGCTTCGCGCTCCACGCCTGGCGGGGCATGCCCGTGCCGGCGGAGTTCCTCGCGGAGCTGAACACCCTGACGCCCCGGCGGATACGCGAGGAGGAGAACGCGGAACTGCGGCGTGTGATGCTGGAGTTCTACGGCTACGACCGCTACCTCACCGAGTCGGGCGCCGAGCCCGTCCACCGCGACGAGACGGGGGTGCTCTGGCGGATCGCACTGGACGGCGACGAGGACGTGGTGATGGTCGAGGTGGTCAACTCCACGCCGGAGCCGGACGGTACGCACCGCACGTACTGGCTCCGGGTGCCGCCCGGCATGCGGACCGCGAAGGACGGGGTGGCCTGGACCTTCGGGCTCTCGGCGGACGTGTACGCGCCCGTGCGTCAGACCTGATCCCCGTGGCAGGGCCGACGGCGCCGACCCGTTCGGTGCCGTCCCGGGGACGGCCGGAGCATCCATGCGCCGGATTTCCCGGTCGGCAGACGGTGTCGGGGATTTTTCCGGCAGGCGGTCGCGGCGTCCCGCCGGACGGTGGAGTGGACATCGGCGGACGGCGACGGGCGACACTGGATGGTGACGGGCGACGATGGACGGGCCCTGGTCCGGTGCGCGGTCAGGCCGTCAGCGCCGCGTGGTCGATGCCGAGTTCGCGGGCGAGGGCCTCGTCGGTCCAGGCCATCATGGTGGCCTGGGAGAGCGGTGCCGCGTACGACGTCATCTGCACCGTCAGGCCGTCCAGCAGCGCGGTGAGCCGCCACGCCACGGACATCGGGTCGTCGCAGTGGAACTCACCGGCGGCGGCGCCTTCCTCGATGACCTCGGCCAATTCCGCCTTCCACTGCTGGTCGAGGTCACCGGCCACGTTGCGCAGGGCCGGGTCGCGCAGGGAGGCGGCCCACGCCTCGATCCACAGCCGCCATACCTTGGCGCGGCCCGTCGGCGCGTACCAGCGCACGGCCGCGCGCAGCCGCCGTACCGCACTGGTGCGGCGGCTCAGCAGTTTGCGCAGATGGGCGAGATCGGCTTCAGCGGCATGGGCGAAGGCGGCCGCGACGAGCTTCTCCTTGGTCGAGAAGTGGTAGAGCACGAGCGCGTTGCTCACCCCGAGCACGGAGGCCACATCGGCGATCCGGACCGCCGCGACACCTCTTACCTCGATCTGCTCGACGGTGGCGCGCAGGAGTTCCTCGCGTCGTTCCGCCACGCCCAGTCGCACTCTTGCCACGGCGTCACCCTAACGAATGCACGACCCCCGGGCGGACCGGGGGGCACGGTCGCCCGGTTGTCACACGCGTGCGCGACGGTGCGGAATCCTGTGGTGGCGACGGTCGTCGGACTCTGCATGACGGGAATCGACGCAGGAAACACGCGACACGAAGCGCTGCTCGCTCTGCTCGGCGAGGTGGACGCCGACGTGCGTGCGCAGGCCTCGACGCATGAATGCGTCTCGCTCGCCGACTGCCGCGCCCGGCACGGACGGGCTCGCACCGACCCGGATGTGCAGACCCTCCACGCGGCGACGCCGTTCATCCCCACCTGGGACGACCACGAAGTGTGCGGCAGTACATGGTCCGGCGGAGCGGACGACCACGATCCCGCCACAGAAGGCCCCTGGTCCGACCGGGGCGCCGCGGCCCAGCGGGCGTACTTCGAGTGGCTGCCGATGCGCCGGACTCGGGACCGGCGCCTCGTGCTGCGGCTGCGTGCCGAGCACGCCTACGGGCAGCCGTATGGGTGACGGCTCCGGGGCCGTCGGTCAGCCCTTCGGGTGACCCGCTCTCGCGCGGTCCGTCCGAATGTTCCGCGCTCGCGCGGGTGTGCGCCCCGCCCATAATTGAGACGACACCGACTCCCCCAGGAGATGATGTGACCGGCGCCGACCCCTTGCCTCCGCTCCGTTCCCGGATGCGCTCGCTGCGTCCCGCCGCATTCGGCGCCGAGCCGGAGGGCGCACGCATGGAGCGGATCCGCCGCTCGCCCCACTTCGTCGACGGCTCCTTCCGCAACCCCGTGGGTGCGCGGACCGGACCGTCCGGATCCGCGCTGGAATTCGCGAAGGTCTACTTCCGCAAGGAGGGACGGATACGCAGGGCTCCGGCCGGCACCGTCCCCGTCCACGCCACGACCTACGCGGACCTGGCCGAGCCGCCCGCCACCGGACTGCGGCTCACCTGGATGGGCCATTCCAGCGTGCTCGCGGAGATCGACGGCAGACGCGTGCTGTTCGACCCGGTGTGGGGTGAGCGCTGCTCGCCCTTCGCCTTCGTCGGCCCCAAGCGGCTGCACCCGGTGCCGCTTCCGCTCGCCGCTCTCGGCCCGGTGGACGTGGTGGTGATCTCGCACGACCACTACGACCACCTCGACCTCCCGACGATCCGGGCCCTCGCGGGCACGGGCACGGTGTTCGTGGTCCCGCTCGGAGTCGGTGCCCATCTGGAGCGGTGGGGCGTGCCCGACGACCGGATGCGCGAGCTCGACTGGAACGAGACCACGAGCGTCGCCGGAATCGCCCTCACCGCCACTCCGGCCCGCCACTTCTGCGGACGCGGCCTGCGCAACCAGCAGCACACGCTCTGGGCGTCCTGGTCCGTCGCCGGGCCCGAGCACCGGATCTACCACAGCGGCGACACCGGCTATTTCCCCGGCTTCAAGGACATCGGCGTCGAACACGGTCCGTTCGACGCGACGATGGTCCAGATCGGTGCCTATTGCGAGTACTGGGCCGACATACACATGACCCCGGCCGAGGGGGTGCGGGCGCATCTGGACCTCCAGGGGGGCGAGCCGCTCGGCACGATGCTGCCGATCCACTGGGCCACCTTCAACCTGGCCCCGCATCCGTGGGCCGAGCCGGGGGAGGGAACCCTCGCCGCCGCGGAGGACGCGGGCGCCGCGGTCGCCCTGCCACGGCCGGGCGAACCGTTCGAACCCACGTCACTGAGCCTCCCCACCGAGCCGTGGTGGCGTCCGGTGGCCCCGCAGCCGGTGGAGCACCGGCCCGCCGACGCCGCGCGGATCACGGAACTCGCGCAGGCCCCGACGGGAGTCATGTCCCCGGCGGGAGCGGGAACGGCGGGAGCGGGAACGACAGGCCCGGGAACGGCGGACGCGGGGACGGAGGACGGGAGCGGCCACTCCGAGGTGGCCCCGACACCGTGACGGCACCCGGGGTGTCCCACTCGCGTCGAGCGCGCGGGCGGCCCGGAGGGCGGCGGCGATACAACAGATGGCCCGTCCGGTACGACCGGACGGGCCGAGCTGTTCCATGCGCCGGGCGGCGCGTACGGCACGGCGGCCCGTTAGGCCGTTCGAGTGTACGCCGACCGGAGGTTCCCCATGGGGTAATTCGGTCTTGTGTGCGAGATGCCATACCAGAGTGGGACGGATGGTGGGGAAGTTCGACAACTGCCCGTCGCGCATACGTGACGGGCAACTACCGTGTGTGTCCGGTGAGCAACGGTGGGCTTCCATTTGCGGGTCCGCCCGACCGCCGGACCGAGCCCGACCGAGCACCGTAGAGGGCCACGCATGGACGCCGATTCCTGGTGCCCCACGTACCGAGGACACTGATGTCTCAACTTCGCGCACCCGAGGCGCGACCGGAACGCCGCGAGGGCGGACGGCACGGCCGACCGGGTAGCCGCTCCCACGCGGCCTCCACGAGGGCACGCACCGCCCATCCGTCCCCCGAGACGCGCATACGGCCCCAGATGCTGCGGACCGCGGTGCTGCCGACCGTTGTCGCAGTGCTGAGCGGGGCCGCGGCGGTCATTTGCACCATCGGCTCGTCCGGCGTCCGGCCGTCCGCCTCGCTGTGGATCGCGCTGGGCGGGGCCGGCGCGATGGCCCTCGCCGCCGTGCTGGCCGCCTTCATCGCCGCCAACCGGGTCGTCACCACCGTCTTCGGACGCTGTCTCGCGCTCCGCCGCGCCAGTGCGCAGGGCCAGGCCGAACTGCAACGGATGGTGGAACTCCTGCGCAACGGCGAGTCCCTGCCCGCACGGAGGCCCGCGCGGTCCGCCGGCCCCGGCAGCGACGCCTTCGAGCTTCTCGCGCAGGAGATCGGCCGTCAGCAGGAGGCAGCCGTCGCCGCCGTCGTGGAGGTGTCCCGGCTCACGGACCGCACGGGCGAGGAGCAGAAGGTCGAGGTGTTCGTGAACCTCGCCCGCAGGCTTCAGTCGCTCGTGCACCGCGAGATCCAGTTGCTCGACGAACTGGAGCACCAGGTCGAGGACCCCGATCTGCTCAAGGGCCTCTTCCATGTCGACCACCTCGCCACACGTATTCGCAGGCACGCGGAGAACCTCGCGGTTCTGGGCGGCGCGGTCTCGCGGCGGCAGTGGAGCAGCCCGGTCACCATGACCGAGGTGCTGCGCTCGGCGATCGCCGAGGTCGAGCAGTACCCGAGGGTCAAGCTGGTGCCGCCGATCGCCGGCACCCTGCGCGGGCACGCCGTGGCCGATGTGATCCACCTGCTGGCCGAACTGGTCGAGAACGCCACGGTCTTCTCCGCCCCGCACACCCAAGTGCTGCTGCGCGCCCAGCAGGTGACCGCCGGGCTGGCGCTGGAGGTCGAGGACCGGGGCCTGGGCATGCCGGTCAACGAGCAGAGGCGGATGAACGCCCTGCTCGCCGACCCCGATCAGGTCAGTGTGGCCCGCCTTCTGCAGGACGGCCGGATCGGCCTGTTCGTCGTCGCGTCCCTCGCCCGTCGGCACGGCATCGCGGTACGGCTGCAGAGCAACATCTACGGGGGCACACAGGCCGTACTCGTCCTGCCCCGGACCCTGTTGGGGGTGGACGAGGACGCCCCGGCCGGGCGGGACGCGGTACCGGCGTCGCCCTCCGGGCCTGTGCATCGTCCAACGGCCCCGCAGGGCACGGAGGTTCACCAACGACCGAACCCCCATCCGGCCCCGAATCCTCGCTCGAACCCGAATTCCGGCCCGAATTCCGGCCCGAATTCCGGCCCGAATTCCGGCCCGAATTCCGGCCCGAACCACGGGTCGAATCCGCACGCCATCGCGCCCCCGGCCCCGCACCGCGGCGCGGCCCCGGTCCCCGGACCGAACCCGGACGCCTCCCCGCCGCGCGACCCGGTAGCCGGACCCGCCGCGGGCCCACGGCCGGGCGCCAGGCCGCAGCCGTACGTCCCCGGCCAACCGCTGAGCCCGTCCGAGCGCGGCGGTCGCTCCGGTGGTCCCGCCCCGGCCGGGCCGCCTCCCGGAGTCCGGCCCACAGGTGACGGACCACCGGCGCGCGATGGAGAGCACGACGGGTCCGGGGCCGCGCGCGGCGCCGCGGACCGGCCCCGCCTCCCCAGGCGCAGCACCCAGGAGCACCTGGCTCCTCAGCTCAGGCAGCCCCCGGCCCCGCGCACCGAGGACGAACACGCCCTGCACGACCCGGGTCTCATGGCGGCCTTCCGGCGCGGTATCGATCTGGCCGAGGCACGCAGCGAGTCCGAGGCCGACATCGACGGCGGGGGCACGGACCCGGCCCCCGAACCGGTGGACCGGCCCCGGACCCCGCCGCAGTCCCTGCCAGTCCGGGTGCGGACGGAGCCCTTCTCCCCGCACCGGCGCCTCCCGGGCCAGGACGCGGGCCAGGCACCGGCCCCCGCGCCCGTGGACGACCCCCTCGAAGCGAACCCCCTCAAGGAGTAGATGCGCCATGGCGACCGATATGCCGTCCGGTCAGGTCTCGGACCTCGACTGGTTGTTGAGCGGACTGGTGCAGCGTGTGCCGTACACACGCAGCGCGGTCCTCCTGTCCGCCGACGGACTGGTGAAGTCCCTCCACGGCATGGATGCCGACAGTGCCGACCACATGGCCGCGCTGGCCGCGGGGCTGTACTCGCTCGGCCGAAGCGCCGGCGCGCGCTTCGGCGACAACGGTGACGTACGTCAGGTCGTGGTCGAACTGGACTCGACCCTGCTGTTCGTCTCCACCGCCGGATCGGGCACCTGCCTCGCCGTGCTCGCCGGACGCGAGGCGGACGCCGCGGTGCTGGGCTACGAGATGACCATGCTGGTCAAGAGCGTCCGGCCGTATCTGATGACCCCGACCCGACAGGCAGTCGCGGCACCGGGTGCCACGGGGCTGTGAGCGTGTCGGTTCCGCAGGACGGGCCGTTGCTCGACGACGCCGCCGGGCGGCTCATCCGTCCGTACACCGTGAGCAACGGCAGGACCCGTCCGAGCACCGTGCTCGACCTGCTCTCCCTGGTGAGGGCCACGGGCGCCGAACCACAGGCCCCCCTCGGTCCCGAGCACTCCGTCGCGCTGGGGCTGTGCGGCGGCCCCACGTCGGTGGCCGAGATCGCCGCCCATCTGCGGCTGCCCGCGGTCGTCACCAAAGTGCTCGTCTCCGACCTGGTGGACTGCGGGGCAGTCACCGCGCACCCGCCCGCCTTCCATGACACGCCCACCGACCGATCCCTGCTGGAGGCAGTGCTCGATGGCTTACGACGACAGCTCTGACGGCTTCGGCAGCCCCGCCGCGTACGGGAACAGCGAAGGTCCCGAGGGCTACGGGCTCCCCGAGGAGTACGGAGGCCACGGGCGCCCCGAAGGGTTCGGAACGTACGAACGTCCGGTGACCTACGAGAACCTCGGAGGCCATGAGGCCGCCCAGGGGCTCCACGTACGTCCCGCAAGTCCGGGGGACCGCGGCCGTCCGGAGGGGTACGGAGGCCCCGGCCCGGGGCACGGTTCTGGTGCAGGGTCCGGCTTCGACGGCACTGCCCGCTTCGAGGGCGGTCCCGGTCCCGGCGGGGGCCACGACTCCGGCGTTCCGTACGGGTACGGGGGATCCCCCGGGGCGAGCGGTGGCCACGCCCCGGGGGGAACCTACGACCGGGGCCGGGACACCGGCATGTCGACGGCTCCCGCCGGTTTTGCCGCTTGCGTCGATCCCCTCGACGCCGAAGGGCCCGCCGCCGAGGGGTTTCCCGTCGCGCTGAAGGTGCTGGTGGCCGGCGGGTTCGGCGTCGGCAAGACCACGTTCGTCGGCGCGGTCAGCGAGATCGCGCCGTTGAGCACGGAGGAACTGCTGACCCAGGCGGGTGCCACGACGGACAACCTCGACGGCATCGAGTCCAAGACGTCCACCACCGTGGCCATGGACTTCGGCCGCATCACGCTCGACGAGCAGCATGTGCTCTACCTGTTCGGCACTCCCGGGCAGGAGCGCTTCTGGTTCATGTGGGACGAACTCTCCCACGGCGCGCTGGGGGCGGTGGTGCTCGCGGACACGCGACGGCTCGCCGAGTGCTTCGCCGCCGTCGACTTCTTCGAACGCCGCGGCATCGGCTTCGTCATCGCGGTGAACGAGTTCGACGGGGCCCACCGCTACGCGCCCGAGGAGGTACGGGCCGCGCTCGACCTGGGCCCCGACGTACCGGTCGTGCTGTGCGACGCCCGCATCGCCAGCTCGGGCGCGGGGACCCTGGTCACGCTGGTCCAGCACCTCATCAACGCCACCTCCGCCCCGGCCCCGCGGACCGCCTTCGGAGCCCGCGCGTGACGCGGCCCGCCTCCGACCGGCTGCTGCTCACGCCCGTGGACCGCGACTCCGTCGTGCGTACCCATCGACTGCGGACCCTGGGGCTCGGGGAACGTGCCGACGCCTCGTTCGACAACTTCGACGCCTTCGCCGACCGGGTGGCCGAGGTCACCGACGTCCCCTACTCGATGGTCAACTTCATCGACGGCAACCAGCAGTTCTTCGCCGGACTGCACACGCCGAGCGGCACGTACAAGGGATCCGACCTGGGCGCCGCCACCGCGGGCAGCAGCCGGGCCGGGCGGTACGTGGCCCTGGACCGCGGCTACTGCCCGCACGTCGTCGTGCGGCGCAAGGCGCTCGTGCTGGAGGACGTCTGCGACTATCCGCGCTTCGCCGGAAACCCGGTCGTCGACGACATAGGCATCCGCTCCTACCTCGGCGCCCCGCTGATCGACCGGACGGGCATCGCCCTGGGCGCCGTCTGCGCGGTCGACACGGTGCCCCGCTCCTGGGGCAGGGCGGGGCTCGACACGATCAAGTCGCTGGCCCGGGAACTCGTCGGCCACATCGATCAGCGGGAGGGCATCAGCACCGGAATCTGACCGTTCGGGGGCTCAGACCTCGACCGTCGTGCCGTCCAGGAACGTCAGCACCACCGAGTCCGCCCCCGTGTGCACCCGCACCGAGTCGCGCAGCGCCTCCGGATGCACGGTGTCCCGGGAGAGGACGACCAGCGAGACATGGATGCTCCGCCCTCCCGGGTGCGGCCGGCTGCGCAGGTACGGGATCGCGGAACGCGGACCGTGGGCGTTGGACTGGACGTCACGCGCCACGGCGGCCCCCTCGACGCCGCCGTCCCAGCCGTGCAGCGCGACCAGGGCGCTGCTCAGGCCGTCCGGCGTACGGGCGAGTGCCCAGTCGGGACCCGCCTGGGCGAGGGGGCTCTCCGCGTGGGCGACCGCGTGACCGCCCTCGCGCACCACCACTCCCTCCGGCGCCTCGACCCGGTGCACCCGGACCTCCCAGGGGCCGTGCAGCACGCTCGTCGTCTCGACCCGGTACGTCCGGTCGTCGCCGGGGAGCCTCGCCGCGTACCAGGACGCGGCCACCCGGCCCTCGCAGCGCAGCGGATGGATCCGGCGGCGCGGCGACGGGGTGCCGTCCGGGGCAACGAGCGCCAGATGCCCGTCGACGGAGCGGGCCAGGGCATGCGGGGCGGCTTCGGGGGCGGTGGCCGTCGAGTAGCCGAGCTTCGCGTAGTGCGGGTCGTGCGTGCCCTCGGACGGGTCGGCGGTTTGGTCGTACGGCGGATTGTGGTCGCTGCCGTGGTTGACCAACCGCACGATGCCGTCGTCACGGGTGCCGTGCAGCAGCCAGCCGGGGGCGGGCAGCGCCATGTACTGGTCCGACTCCTCGACGGGCAGCGGGAGTTCGCGTGCGGTCCACACCGGATGGTCCGCCGGGAGCAGCAGTCCGAGGAAGCCCTTGCTGGCCCAGTACGGCGACGCGGGGCCGGAGTACGGCTGGGTGCTGGGCAGGAACGTGTCGTACCACCCGAGCGTCAGCAGCCCCCGCTCGTCCGGCACGCCGCGCTCGGCGAAGTGCCGCATCGTGCCCGAGGCGAGGCGCCGGGTGAGCCCCGGCGCGAGCGGGGTGCAGTCGGCCAGCGCCCCCATCCACACCGGAGCCAGCGCGGCGAACCGGTACGTGAGAGAACGTCCCTGGTGGACCGGCGCCCCGTCGGCGCCGAAGAAGTGCGGGTAGTCCTCCAGGAACCTGCGCAGCCGCTCTCGGTAGACGTCGGTCCGGCCCCCGTCGTCGGCGCCCGCCATCCGCGACCACAACAGCGGGTACAGATGCATGGCCCAGCCGATGTAGTAGTCGAAGTTGCGACCGTCCCCGTCGGTGTACCAGCCGTCGCCGACGTACCAGTCCTCGATCCGGTCCAGGCCGCTCTCGATGTCGGAGCGGCTGTAGGGGGCGCCGACCGAGGCGAGGAACTGCTCGGACACCACCTGGAAGAGGCGCCAGTTGTTGTCCCAGGTGCGGCCGCCGACGAACCCGGAGAACCAGTCGACGACCCGCTCCTGCACCCGTGCGTCGAGACGGTCCCAGATCCACGGCCGGGTCTCGTGCAGTGCCACCGCGACCGAGGCCGCCTCCACCATCTGCTGCGAACAGTCGGTCAGCCCCGGCCACGCCTCGCCGCTGCCCGGGTCCGTGCCCGCCGCGAGCCCCGCCGCGTACCGCTCGACGAGCGCGGGATCGACCGCCCCGCCCGCGCCCGCGATGCGGCAGGCGGCGAGCAGGAACGACCGGGCGAACCCTTCGAGGCCGTCCGAGACGATCCCCGACCAGCTGGTGCGGCCGGGCAGCCGGTACTGGGCGAAGCCGGGTGTCGCGTAGGGCACCAGCGCGTCCAGCATCCGGTCGGCCACCGCCTCCCAGTGGTCCCGGGTCCAGCCGGTGCGCGACGACAACAGCCTGTCGGGCGCGGGGAGTCGCAGATACGGGGGGACGGACATGGTGGTGCTGCTCCTCGAAGGTGTCGCTGTGCGGTGGTGGGGACGGACGGTGGCAGGGTCGGGCGGCTACCGGACGAGTTCGGCCCGGTGGGTGTGGCCGCGCGATCCGCCGACGGCGACGGTGAGCACGGTCCTGCGGCCGGGGAGCACGTGCACCGTGTCGTCCTTCTGCGCCACCGATTTCGTACGGAAGGGGAGTTCGACCGAGACGGTGGTGAGCGTGCGGCCCGGGTCGGCGACCGCGACACCGATGCGCGCTCCCCGGCGTCGTACCAGCACCGAGGCCGGACCCGAGGCGGTGATCCCGGCCGCGCTCCCCGCCGCCCAGAACTGCGCCGCGACGAGCCCCGACCGGCGTACCTCCACGGCCTGCGCCGTGGCGTCGTCGGCGACGATCCGGACCGGCATGGAGCGCGACCAGACCGAGGTCGCGGCCGCCGACGCGCCGGGCAGCAGCACGTACGCGTATCCGGCGTCGACGGGGGAGACGCCGTGGTCGATGCGGAGCGTGAGATAGCGGCGGGTGACGGGGTCGGTGCTTCCGCCCGTGTCCGCACCGGAGTTGATGGTGCGCCAGGTCCCGGTGCGCTGCTCGGGCCACGGCGCGGTCCGTCCGGCACTCCGGTCGAGGGTGTCCCAGAGGCCCCGGGCCGTGGCGTCCAGGGCGGCGACCGCGGCCGTGAAGTCGGGGTCGTCCGGGTCGAATCCGCGCCCGGTGAGCAGGGTCTCGGCCCGCTGGAGGAGGGCGTCGAAGCCGAGGTCCGCGCCTGCCCCGGCGGAGGCGGGGGCCGTGACGGGGTGCGCCCGCGCGGTCCCGGCCGATGTCATGAGCGCGGTGACGGCCGTGGCGCCGCCCGCCGCGATGAGGTTTCTTCTGCTGAGTTCCATGGTGGCTCCCGGTCGGCCGGCGTCAGTCGGTCAGCGTCGACGGGTCGACGGGCGGCTCCGGCAGGTTCAGCGCAGCCAGTTCGGCCCTGCCGACGGCGTCGACCGGGAACGCCCAGGTGTTCACGAAGAAGTCCGTGAGGTCGTACCCCGCCACGCGACTGGCGTAGGTGGCCAGGGCCCGGTACCGCTTGTCGTTCTCCGTGTAGTCGGACCACGGGTTCTCCTCGCGCACCAGCTTGTGCAGCCGCGGCCAGAAATCCTCGCCGAAGGCCAGCTCCAGCTGACGCAGCGGGACGAGCTTCTCGTACGCGCCGAAGGACTTCTCGTACGTCAGGCCCGCCGTGCCGAACTTCTGCCGCGCGGACCGGAAGTACGTGAGCCCGGTCGTCGGATCGACCGTGAGGAGGTTCGACGGCTGCCCCAGTGTGCGCTGTGCGGCCAGCGAGTAGATGTTGACGGTGACCTCGGTCAGACCGGCGGGCTTGTAGGCGAACTGCTGGTGCAGATGGCCGAGTTCGTGGTAGAGACCCCACCCCCGGGTGCGGAGCCCCGTGACGGTGGTCGCACGGTCGAGATAGGCGCGGGGGAAGCCGTTGTAACCGTGCGTCGCGTACGCGCCGACACCGGACGGCACCTTGCTCACCTCGGTGAAGTGGTACGGCCCGGCCTTGCGCCGGTGCGCCGGCCGGGAACCGTCGAGACCGCTGATCCGGGCGTGGGAGTCGATGATCGTCTCCATGAGTCCGAGGAGCGCGGCGTGGTCCTCGTCGCGGTACAGCAGAGCGCCCTCGCGGGTGAGCGTGATGATCGTGTGGGGTGCGTGCAGTTCGACGTACGGCGAGGCCGTCAGCGTGTCCAGCTGCCGCTGGAAGTCGGACTCCGTGGTGCGGCCCAGCGCGAAGACGGGCATGGCCGTCGCGCCGGAGCGGATCAGCACACCGGCGCGCTCGCCGTCACCGGTCAGGGTGAGGTAGACGGGGCCGCCGTGGGGGTCCGTGACCGTGTTCGAGCCGGGGGTCAGGGGATAGGAGCGGGGTTCGGTGATCTCTCCGTAGTAGTCCCAGGCGCCGATCCAGAGGGTGGGCAGCACGCCGTCGTACGGCTGGACGGTCAGGGAGACGGGGGTGGCGGGCGGGGCGTACAGGCCGGTCGGCCGGAACTCCGAGCCCCGCAGCGCCTGTCCGAGCCGCAGCCGCTCGGCCTCGGCGGCGGGCAGGGCGGTCAGCCGCAGCGCGACCGGACGGCCACCGCGTCCGCCGGGGGAGGGGGCGGCCGTGGCGGCCCGGGCCGTTCCCGCGCCCAGGGCGAGCGCCGCACCCGCCCCGGCCGCGGCGGCGAGCACGGAACGCCGCCCGAGGGGCGAACCGGTGACCGAAGGGGCGGGAGCCGCGGGACCGGTGGCGGCAGGGGCGATGGAGGCGGTGGCGGAGCCGGCGGGGTCTGTGGGCATACGCATGCGGAACTCTCCCTGCGGAACGAGTGAGGGGCGAAGGCGTGCGGAACGATCCTGCTCGGCGTCAGCATGTAAGCGGTTGCTACAGAGTGGCAAGAGGGGGGTGGGAAGTTACTGTGTTTTTCTATGGTCGGAGGTGGCCCGGATGGAGTAATCGGTCAACTGCGGGCGGGTCGTCCGAGCCGCGGTGCGACGGAATCGCGTACCACGATGTGTGTGCCGAGGCGCAGCGCGCCCGTGGTCGGCTCGCGCCAGTCGTCCTCGTCCTCGCCGCCGAAGGCCAGCCGCACCGCCTGCCGCCCCATCTCCTCCAGCGGGATGTGGACGGTGGTGAGCCGGGGCCGCAGCTCCTGGGCGACGGGGATGTCGTCGTACCCCACCAGCGACACGTCGTCCGGCACCCGCACCCCCGCCTCCTCCAGGGCCTGCGCCGCGCCCGCCGCGACCATGTCGTTCGCGGCGAACACCGCGGTGAAGTCCAGTCCCTCCCGCAGGATTTCGGCCATCCTCCGGTGTCCGAAGCCCCGGCTGAAGGCGCCGGGGTGGACCAGTCCCGGGTCCGGGGCCACACCACGCAGCTCCAGGGCGCGGCGGTGGCCGGCCAGCCGGTCGCGGGTGGTGGAGAGCCTGGGCGGGCCGCCCAGGTAGACGATCCGCTCGTGCCCCTGCATCAGCAGATGGTCGGTGATGGCGAACGCGCCGCCCTCGTTGTCGTACTCGACCGAGGCGGTGGGGACCCGGTCGCCCAGGGGCGGCCGGCCGCACAGCACGAGCTTCGAACCACCGGCGTCCAGGTCGCGCGCCCTGCGGGCCAGTTCGGTGGTGTAGCCGCGGTCCGCGATGGAGCCGCCGACCACGACCACGGCGTCGGCCCTGCGTTCGTGCATCAGGTCGATGAAGGCCAGTTCGCGCTGCGGGTCGCCCTGCGTGCAGCAGACCAGGCAGAGCCGCCCGCCGAGGGCCGCCTCCCGTTCCACGCCGCGTGAGATGTACGCGTAGAACGGGTCGACGAGCTCGTTGACGATGATGCCCACGGTGCGGTTGGAGACCCCGGCCAGCGCGCGGGCGTGGGCGTTGACCACGTAGCCGAGCTCGCGCATCGCGCTCTCGACCCGCTCCCGGGTCGCCTCGGCGACCGGGTAGTTGCGGTTGAGCACGCGGGAGACCGTGGCCGTCGAGACGCCCGCGCGCCGGGCGACGTCGGTGACCGTCGCGCGGCGTTGCCCGTCCGCGGCTGAACCCTGCCGGCGCATCCGGCTCACCCCCTGGTCGCTGTGGTGTGACGTCGAGCCTAGAGCCTGCGGGGGGCGGGGACTCACGCGATCCTCCCGAGATCGCCCCGGTGCACCGGGTGCTCGAACGGCGCGCCCTGCGCGTACCGGGCCAGTTCGTCGACGGCGAGCGCCCCGAGCCGCCCCACCTCGTTGCCCTGCGCGCCCGCCAGGTGCGGGGTGAGGAACACGTTCGGCAGGTCCCACAGGGGGTGGTCGGCCGGCAGCGGCTCCGGCGAGGTCACGTCCAGCACGGCGTCCAGCCGCCCGTCGACCAGGTGGCCGGTCAGCGCCTCGGTGTCCACCAGCGGACCGCGGGCGGTGTTGACGAGCAGGGTGCCGGGGCGCATCAGGCCGAGGCGCCGGGCGTCGATGATCCCCCGGGTCTCGGCCGTGTCCGGGGCGTGGAGCGTCACCACGTCGCTGGTCGCCACCAGGGTGTCCAGGTCGGTCGGGGTGACGCCGAGAGCCGCCGCCTCGGCCGTGTCGACGTAGGGGTCGTACAGCAGGACCTCGACGTCGAGGACCCGCAGCAGGTCGATGACGCGTCGGCCGATCCGGGAGGCGCCGACGACCCCGATGGTCAGACCGTGCGTGCCGAGCCAGTGCTGGCGGTCGAGGTCGGCGCCGGTGCGGTGGGTGCGCCGGGTCCGGAAGAGCCCGGCCAGCGGGAAGACGCGTTTGGCGCCCATGATGATCGCCGCCAGGGTGAACTCGGCGACCGGCAGGGCGTTGGCGGCGGCCGCCGACGAGACGACGATCCCGCGGTCGAACGCGGCGGGGGACAGGAACGTCTTCACCGTGCCGGCCGCGTGGACCACGGCACGCAGCGACGGTGCCCGGTCCAGCAGGGCGGCGTCGACGGGCGGGCAGCCCCAGCCGGTGAGCAGGACCTCGGCCCCGGCCAGTGCCGCGGCGGCCTCCGGCGAGTCGAACTCGCCGACCGGGGACGGCCGAAGAAGGTCGGCCGTCTCCTCCAGCCGGGCCCGTACCGGCGGCGGGAAGACGTCGTCGAGGAGTCCCGGGCTCATGACCAGGACGGTGCGGGGACGCCGCGGGGGTGGTGCCGCGGCTTCGCCACCGGAATGCGCCGGTGCCTCTTCGGTGGTTCGCACCCTGCCTCCGGATAGTAATCGTGTTCTATGGGATGACCGGAACGCTAGGAGCGTGATGGCCGACCGTCAAGCGCATCCCGGGAGTAAGTGCCCGACTATCGCTGAATTCTGGGGATTCATCACCCGAGAACACGTCGACATGGGTGCGTGCGGCCCAGATGACTTTCAGCCGATCTCTTGACGCTTGGGTTAACCGCTTACTAACTTGCCGCCCCAGAAGGCCCACCATGCGCCACCCAGCCGAACAGGACGCCCCCATGGCTGAATCAGCACCCTCTTTGCCGCGGGAGAAGCGGCCCGAGGCCGAAGAAACACCCCCGCAGCCCGCCGAACGGGCCGTCGTCACGCAGCACCGGCTGACGCTCCGACAGCGGCTCAAGCGGGACCGGGTGATGCTCCTGCTCACCCTGCCCGGCCTGCTGTACTTCGTCGTCTTCCACTACGTGCCGCTGCTCGGGTACGTGGTGGCCTTCCAGGACTACCAGCCGTACCTCGGTTACATGCACAGCGCCTGGGTGGGCTTCGCCAACTTCACCGCGGCGTTCAGCGAACCGGCCTTCTGGACCGCCACGTTCAACACGCTGGAGATCGCCCTCGTCCAACTGGTCTTCTTCTTCCCGATCCCGGTCGCCCTGGCCCTGCTGCTCAACAGCATCACCAGTGACCGTGTCCGGCGCTTCGTGCAGAGCGTCGTCTACCTGCCGCACTTCATCGGCTGGGTCATCATCGTCTCGATCTTCCAGCAGATCCTGGGCGGCGCCGGGCTCCTGCCCGACGTGCTCGACGGACTGGGACTGCCGCGCTACGACATGATGAGCGACCCCGACGCCTTCCCCTGGCTGCTGACCCTCCAGGTGGCCTGGAAGGACGCCGGCTGGGGCACGATCATCATCCTCGCCGCGCTGCTGAACATCGACAGACAGCAGTACGAGGCCGCCGCGATCGACGGCGCGGGCCGGGCCCGCCGCCTGTGGCACGTGACGCTGCCCGGCATCGCCCCCGTACTCATCCTGCTGCTGATCCTCAACCTCGGGCAGATCCTCTCCGTCGGCTTCGAGCAGATCCTGCTCCAGCGCGACGCGGTCGGCCCGGACGCCGGAGAGGTGCTCGACACGTACGTCTACTACCACGGCATCAAGGACAACGACTGGGGCGTCGCCGCCGCCGTCGGTCTCGTCAAGGCGGTCATCGGGACCGCACTCGTCCTGGGCGCCAACAAGTTCGCCCACCGCCTCGGCCACGAAGGGGTGTACCGCGGTGCTGACCGCTGAGAAGACGCGCGCCACGACGCGCCCCACCACCACACCGCGGCCTCCGGCCGCCCCCGCCCGCTCCTCCGAGGGCCGGCCCCCGTGGATGGAACGCCCGACCCGCCTCGGACAGGCCGCCAAGGCCGTCGCCGTCGTCGTGGTCGTCCTCGCCGTCGCCTACCCGCTGGTCGGCGTCATCGGCACGAGCTTCGCCTCGCAGACCGACATCATCAAGAGCTCCGGCCTCGTCCTGTGGCCCGATCACCCGACCCTGGACGCCTACCGCACCATCTTCACCGGCGGAGTCGTCACCCGGGCCCTGATCGTCTCCGTCGGCATCACCGTCCTCGGCACCCTCGCCAGCCTGCTGGTCACCATCGGCATGGCGTACGGACTCTCCCGGCGCGACGTCACCGGCTCCCGCTTCATCCTGATGACGGCCCTGTTCACGATGCTCTTCAACGCGGGCATCATCCCGAACTTCCTGCTGGTCAAGGGTCTCGGCCTGTACGACACCTACGCGGCGCTCGTCATGCCCACCCTGGTCAGCGCCTTCAACCTGGTGGTCCTGCGCTCCTTCTTCATGAACCTGCCGGAGGAGCTGTACGACGCCGCCAAGGTCGACGGCGCCGGGGACTTCCGCATCCTGGTGCGGATCGTCCTTCCGCTGTCCAAGGCCGTCCTCGCCGTGATCAGCCTCTTCTACGCGGTGACGTACTGGAACGCCTTCTTCAACGCGCTCCTGTACCTCAACGACTCCGACAAGTGGCCGCTGCCGATGGTGCTGCGCACCTACGTCCTGCAGGGCCAGAGCCTGAACGCGGCCTCCGCCGGCGAGGTCCTCGCCCCGCAGCAGGCCGTCCAGATGGCGGTCCTGGTGATCGCCGTCGTACCGATCCTCTGCGTCTACCCGTTCCTCCAGCGCTACTTCACCAAGGGCGTCCTCACCGGCGCCGTCAAGGGCTGAGCGCAGCCACCTCCCCCCACTCCTTCCTTCCCCTCTCTCAAGGAGATCCAGGTGTCGAGCTCCACCCCCATCAACCGCAGAGCACTGTTCCGCATGGGTGCCGGTATCGGTCTGGGACTGGCCGCCGCCCCGCTGCTCAGCGCCTGCGGCGACGGCGGCACGACCGCCAAGGCCGAGGCCAAGAGCGCCTCGCTGCTCCCCAACACCGCCGTGCGCAACATCGGCCTCGCGCCCGACCTCCAGGGCACCGCCGCCGGGGTCCCGCAGGGCTTCTTCCGCTACCCGGCCAAGCCGCTGCGCGCCACGAAGGGCGCCCCGCTCAAGGGCGCGCAGCCGATCAGCGCGACGATGGAGACCTTCTCCCCGCCGCCGCCCGCACGGGGCAAGAACGCCGCCTGGCAGGCGATCGAGAAGCTGCTCGGCGGCCGGGTGGACATCACCGCCGTCCCCGCCGACGACTACAGCACCAAGTTCTCCACCATGGTCGCCAGCGACAGCCTGCCCGACCTCTTCATGTACCCGGAGAGCGGCGGCGTCGACAACAAGGCCGCCTTCCTCCAGGCCACCTGCGCCGACCTGACCCCGTACCTCGCCGGGGACAAGGTCAAGGACTACCCGAACCTGGCCGCGATCCCGAAGGCCGCCTGGCAGTCCGCGATCTTCGGCGGGAAGCTGTACGGCATCCCGATCGCCCGCACCGGCACCGGCGGCGCCGGCTTCTACCGCCACGACCTGTTCGCGGAGGCGGGCGTCACCAGCCTCGACCAGATCACCGACCTCGACCGGTTCGTGGAGCTCTGCAAGGAACTCACCCGGCCGAAGAAGGACCAGTACGCCATCATCGCGGGCGCCACCACCATGCTCGCCATGTCCGCGGGCGCGCCCTCGTCCTGGCGGCTGGACGAGAAGTCCGGGAAATTCACCCTCGACCTGGAGACGCCGGAGTACCGCAAGGCCGTGGAAACCGCCCGGCTGCTGTACAAGGCGGGCTGCTACTACCCGGGCACCCTCCAGATGTCCGGGGCGCAGAAGGCCCAGTACACGGACATGTTCAAGAACGGCAAGGGTGCCTACGTCTACGACGGCATGCCCACCTACCTGGCGCCCGGCGTCGGCTACGTCGCCGCCATGAAGGCGATCGACAAGACGTACGACCCGCGTCCGTTCGTCCCGGTCGGCAAGGACGCGGTCGCCTGGATGGACAACGTCAAGCTGGAGAACACCCACGTCAAGAAGGCGTCCGAGGAACGCGTCGCGCAGATCCTCGCCCTGGCCGACTTCGCCGCCTCCCCGTTCGGCAGCCAGGAGTACACGCTCATCAACTACGGCGTCGAGGGAACCGACTTCACCCGTGACGCCAAGGGCAACCCGGCACTCACCAAGCAGGGCACCCAGGACGTCACCGTGCCGTGGAAGTTCATGGCCTCGGCGGTCCCCGCGATCTTCAGTGCCGACTCGGAGCAGGGCGTCCGGCACGTCCACGACACGTTCACGAAGATGATCCCGATGATGGTGACCGACCCGGTGCTCCAGTACTCGTCACCCACCTGGGACTCGAAGGGCACCGGCAGCCTCTACACGCTCAAGCAGGACGCGCTCAAGGACATCATCGCCGGGCGCAAGCCCATGTCCGCCTACGACCAGCTCATCAAGGACTACCTGGCCAAGGGCGGCGAGAAGGCCCGCGGCGAGTTCGAGGAAGCCGTCCAGAAGGGGAAGAAGTGACGACACGACGCGCGGTTCTCCGGATCGGCGGCGCGGCGGTCGCGGCGGCGGCCGCCGTCCCCGCCCTCGGCTCGCCCGCCGCCGCGCGTTCGCGCGGCTTCGACCCGAAGCCCGGCTCCGACGGCGTCGGCGACCCGCTCTTCCCGACCCTCGGCAACGGCGGCTACCAGGTCGTCCACTACGACCTCACCTTCGACTTCACCCCGGTGACCTACGACTTCACCGCCGTGGTGAAGATCCACGCCAAGGCCACCCAGGACCTCTCCGCGTTCAACCTGGACACCGACGGCCACACCATCGACTCCGTCACCGTCGCCGGCCGCCCCGCCCGATGGGAACTGTCGCCCGGACAGAGCGGCCAGGAACTCAGCCTCACCCCCGCCCGCCCCCTCCACCGAGGACAGGCGTTCACCACCGAGATCCGCTACCGGGGCAACGGAAAGGACCCCCGACTCGGCCTGACCGGCTGGAAGTTCGGCAGCGACGGCGGTTTCGCCTCCGCCGCCCAGTCCTCCCGCGCCGACACCTTCCTGCCCTGCAACGACACCCCGTCCGACAAGGCCACCTGGACCTTCCACATCAGCGCCCCGCAGGGCTACGTGGCCGCCGCCAACGGCGAACTCCTCCACAGGACGCCGCGCGCCGACGGCTCCACGGTCTGGCACTTCGCCCTGCGCGAGCGGATGGCGACCGAACTCATCGGCATCGCCGTCGTCAAGGGCACCTACCTGTACGGCACCAGCCACCGCGGGCTGCCGCTGCGCCACATCGTCCCGCAGGGCCAGGAGGACACGTACGCGCCCATCGTGGCCCGCACCTCCGACCATCTCGCCTGGCTGGAGAAGAAGTTCGGCCGCTACCCCTTTTCCGTCTACGGCGTCCACATCTACGACGGCTACACCGACGCCCTGGAGAACCAGACCCTCTCCCTGTTCTCCACCAACTGGTTCAAACCCAACACCCAGGGACAGCCGGGCTACGAGACCACCATGGTCCACGAGCTCGTCCACCAGTGGTTCGGCGACTCCGTCACCCCGAACGACTGGCAGCAGGCGTGGCTCAACGAGGGCCCCGCCGTGTACTACGCGGGCCTGTACGGCGAGGAGCGCGGCTGGTCGGTCCTCGACGACAAGATGCGTGCCACATACGCCAAGCTCGACGCCGTCCGAGCCATCGACGGCCCGCCCGGCCTCCCCAAGGCGCTCGGTGGCATGAACATCTACGACGGCGGCGCACTGGTCCTGTACGCCCTCCGGCTCCGCACCGGGCAGCAGAGGTTCGACCGCGTCATGCGCGAATGGGTGCGGCGCTTCAAGGACTCCACGTACACCAGCGAGGCCTTCATCCGGCACACCGTCGACGTGACCGGCGACCGGTCCCTCGACCCGTTCCTGCGCGACTGGCTCTTCGGGGCCGTGAACCCGCCCATGCCCGGCCGGCCCGACTGGAAGGCGTCCGCGTGAAACGCCGTCCCCCGCACGTCGTCCGAGGAACCGCCGCCACCGTCACCGCCGCCCTTCTGACCGCCCTCCTCGCCGCCCCGACGGCCCTGGCCGCACCGGGCGCCCGCACCCTGTTTACGCGGCCCCCGACGGACACGGCACCGCCTGCACGGCCGCCCGCCCCTGCACCCCCGAGGGCGCCCGCGACCGGGCCCGTACCGAGACCGGGCGCGACGTCCGCGTCCTGTTGAAGGACGGGACGTACCGCCTCACCGAACCCCTCCGGCTCGGCGCCGCCGACTCCGGGAAGAACGGCCACACGGTCACCTGGACCGCGGTGCCCGGCGCCCGCCCCGTCCTCTCCGGCGGCCGGGACATCACCGGCTGGCGGCCCGGCGCCGACGGCACCTGGACGAGGGGCGGCCCGGCGCGCGGCCCGGACCGGGGCACCGTGGCCGACGACGGACACCGCCCCGTGCTCTGCCTGGCCGAGGCGGTCCCGTGCGACGAGCTCGACACGGACCGGGAGCTGGGCGGAAGCCACCGGGACCCGACGCCGGAAGCCCGCCTTGAGGCCCGCCCCGGCGATGCCGTGGCCGTACACCGCCGACAGGGTCACATCGCCCTGATCACGACCGTGCGCGGGCACCCGCCCCCGCGCCCCGGCTCGTGGACGGCGGCGCGCATCCGGCCCCGGCCATGGGCGGAGCGGTTGCCTCCGCGCCCCGTGGGCAACCGCTCTGGTCACCTCACCGCCTTCCGGTCACTCCACCGGCCTGCGCTCATCCCGTCCGCCCCGGCCCCGTCACCGGCCGAGGAAGGCGCCGATCCGCTCCCGCAGTCCCCGCGCGTCGAGACCGTGCGCGGCCAGGTGCTCGTCCATCTCCCCGTACGCGCGCAGCTCGGCCCGACCCACCCCGAGCCCCAGCACCCGGTGCGGTACGTCGGCGAGCGCGTCGTTCGCGACGGCCGTGGACGTCCCCGCCAGATACGGTTCGACGACCACCACGTCTGCGGCGCGGCCGGCGCCGACCGCCCGCCTCAGCCCGGCCCCGTCGAACGGGCGCACCGTCGTCGCGTACAGCACGGTCACGTCGAGCCCTTCGGTCGCCGCGAGCACGTTGTCGAGCATCGGTCCGACCGCGACCACGACCCCGCCCGCGCCCTCCCGCGCCGAGGTGAAGCCGGTCCCCGCGCCGATCGGCCGCGCGCGGTCGTTCGACTGGAGCGACAGCCGCACGTACACCCGGTCGTCCCCGGCCGCCGCCTTCCGCAGCAGCGCCTCCGCCTCGTCCGGATGGCCCGGGACATGGACCGTCCAGCCGTCGAGGGTGTCCATGAGGGCGACATCGCCCGGCGCCATATGGGTGAAGCCCCCGGCCGGCCAGTCGTACGAGGCCCCGGCACTCACCAGCACTCCGCCCACCCCCTGATGGCCGAAGTCCAGTTTGACCTGCTCGAACGGGCGCTCCACCAGAAAACTGGCGAAGGTGTGCACGATCGGCCGCAGGCCGGTGAGTGCCATCCCGGCCCCGGCACCGACCAGCAGTTGCTCCCTGATCCCGACATTGACCACCCGGTCCGGATGGGCCCGCTCGGCCGGTCCGAATCCGTCCCGGCTGATCTCCGCCAGTACGAGCGCGAGACGGGGGTCCTCGTCCAGCATCTGTGAGACGGTCGAGATGAACCGGTCACGCATCGTGTCCATGTGAAATGTCCTTCTTTCGATTCCTGGCGTCCTCGTCGGTTCCGCGCGTCCGGTCAGCTCTTGGGGTCGACGTGCGCGACCACCACGTGCGGCCGTCCGGGATGCGGCGCGGTGAACGCCGCGAACAACGCTTCGTGGTCGTGTCCGTCGACGGACACGACCGACCAGCCGGCGGCCTCGAACCGGGCGGCGATCCCGCCGGGCCGCGCGTGCGAGGCCGACGCGTTGTCGACCACCACGGTGTGCAACTGCTCGAGCCCGGCCGGGCCCGCGTACGCGATCGCCTCGTGATTGCTGCCCTCGTCCAGTTCGGCGTCCCCGATCAGCACCCACACCCGGGGACCGGTCAGCCCCTGTGCCCGCAGACCCAGCACGCTCCCCACGCCGAGTGGCAGTCCGTGCCCCAGCGATCCGCTGCCGATCTCCACACCCGGTACGAGCGTCCGGTCCGGATGGTGTCCGAGCGGCGAGTCGTACGTCCCGAACCCGGGCAGCAGTTCCTCGCCGAAGAAGCCGTGCGCGGCCAGCACCGCGTAGTACGCCATCGGCCCGTGCCCCTTGGACAGCAGGAACCGGTCACGGTCGGGAGCGTCGACGGTGCGGGGCGTCACCCGAAGCACCCTGTCGTAGAGCACCCAGAGCACGTCCAGAGTGGAGGTCGCGGCGGGGCCGTGCTTCTCGTCCCCCGTCATCAGGCTCATCAGCCGGTTCATGTCGCCGTAGTGGCCGGTCGTCGTGACTGTGGTCCTCGTCATGCCTCCAGCCTTGAACATCAAGCCTGGTTGAGGTCAAGGCGGGAAAGGTGTTCGTGACCACCCTCCTGAGTGCGGTATTGTTCTCATGCGCGTTCGGCCAGGGGAAAGCCCAGGTCAGACGGGCAGCGGGACGTGGCGCAGCTTGGTAGCGCACTTGACTGGGGGTCAAGGGGTCGCAGGTTCAAATCCTGTCGTCCCGACTGGAGACAGTCGCAGGTCAGGGCCGGTTTCGGAGCAATCCGAAGTCGGCCCTTGATCATTCTTGGGGACCAGTCGGGGACCGGCGAGCTTGACCGGGGTCAGCGGGTCATGACGATCGGGCTCGGCAGCGAGCGCGGGGCGCGGAGCACGCTGAAGTGGGCGGAGAGCGCCGCCCCGGCGGCCGTGATCTTGTGCACGTCCGGGTGCAGGTAGCGCTGGGTGGTGGTCAGGGACCCGTGGCCAGCGATCCTGCGTAGGACGTGTACGTGGACTCCGGCGTCGCAAACCAGGTCATTCCGGTGTGCCGGAGGTCATGGCGGCGCAGGTGCTCGTAGCCGAGCTTGGTGACCACGTCGTCCCACTGCGTGGCGTCGCGCAGGACGGCGGCCGAATACGTCCGCCGCGTGGGCCGGTGAACAGGCGGGCTTCGGGGTTGGGGCCGGCGGACAGGATGCGCTGGGCGACGAGGGGGCGGATCTCCTCGACGATGGGAACCTTGCGGGCCCGCTTGCCCTTGGTGCCCTTGTCGGTCAGCCCGCCGGGCGCGGGTGTGGTCTGGCGCCGCACGGTCCAGATCCACTGGGTGGTGTCGATGTCTCCGACGCGGCAGCCTGAGATCTCTCCGATCCGTGCGGCGGTGCACGCGGCGAAGACGACCACGTCTCCCCAGCCGCGGTACTGGTCGTGGGAGGCGGCCACGAGCGCCTCGGCCAGTGCGAGGAGGGTCTCCCAGTCGGGCAGGGCCGGCGCGCGTGGGTCGAGGAGTTCGTCCTCGGCCTGCTTGTAGAGTTTCTGCCAGCCGGTCACCCGGGCGGGGTTGACCTTGATGATGCCGTCACGGACTGCCTGCTCCATGACGCGGACCAGGACGGCGATGGTGTTCTTTACCGTCGATCGGCTGTGCTCGTCGGCGATCCAGTTCTGCACGGCGCGGTCGACGACACCATTCGTAATCATCCGCACCGCGAGGTGGCCCAGGACGGGGACAACACGCATCCGGCGTGGGGTGCTCGGCATTGTTCAGCCACTGGATCAGACAGGTGCGGGCGCGTGCTACTCGGGAGCGCACCGTCCCCACCGGGCAGTTGCTGACGAGTGCCGCTTCCGCGTAGGGCAACCCGAGTAGCTGGGTGAGGACGAAAGCCTCGCGGCGTTCGTCGGGCAGGTTGGCCAGCAGCTCGGCGAGGGCGATGCCGTCGTCGAAACCGGGCAGGCTGTGTGGCTGGGCGCGCTCGGCGGCGGCTTGCCAGTCGTCGGTGTCCGACAGGCGGGGCCGGGCGGCGGCGTGTCGGAGGTTGTCGACCACTGCGCGCCGGGCGATGGTCAGCAGCCAGGTGCGGGCCGAGGAGCGGCCTTCGAAGCGGTGCAGGCTGGTGAGGGCCCCTAGGAACGTGTCCTGGGTCAGGTCGTCCGCGGCCTGAGGGTCGGCGCCAAGGCTGGTCACGTAGCGGCGGACGTCGCGGTGCAGGGCCCGCACGAAGTGCTCGACGGCTTCGGCGTCACCGCTGCGGGCGGCGAGTGCCCAGGCCGTCGTCGATTCGTCGGGCGGGGTGGACAAGGCAGGAGCGATCATCTGGCGTCCTTCTCGGGAATCCGGGCCCGGCGTTGAACAGCGGCGGGTCCGGTGATGGCGTGCGGCCACGCAGAGGTGATCGATGTACGACCGCACGGAGGCGTACGGCCGATGCCCGGGGCCTATGGACGCGGGGTGCCGGGGCGGCAGCGGGAAACCGGCTGTTGGACGACAGCGGTTCCGGTGGGCGGGCCCCGAGAGGAGATGGCGTGGGCGAGGAGGAACTGCCACGGCGTACGGGCGGATCGGTTTCGGTGGGTGCGGGTGCGCGGACGGTGCGGTGGGGCGGGCAGCAGGAGGGGCAGTCGCAGCGGTGCGACGAGCCATCCGGCGAGGAGCCGCAGGATTCGGAAGGCGGCTCGTTCGCCGTACGCGAGCCACATGCTGCACAGCAGTGCGGCCAGTATGTGGGCCGCGACCATGTCGGTCGACGACATGCCTGCCATGTCGTGGCCCACGTGACCCAGGTGGGCCACGTGTTCCAGCGGCGTGCTGTCTGCCACGGAGTGATGGTGAGCGGCGGGCGCGGCAGGATTCGGCTGGTGGGGCCGCGTCGCCGTCTGGGCCAGCGAATACCATGCGTGTAAGCCCGTCTGAGCGGCCATCGCGGCAGAGACGACCAGGAGGAGTCCGCGCTCTCGCCCGGTCAGACACCATGCCATAGTGCCGGCCCCCACGAGTGCTGCGGCGATGGCCTACCAGGGCACCGTGGAGCCCGACATCATTCGGTGCCCCAGGGCTGCGAGCAGCGCACAGACGGCTGCGAACACCACAGTCCTTGTCGCGCGACAGACCCGCCCAACGGTCATGGCGGGCTCATCTTCGTATCCGCGCCTCTCGCGTCACGGGTACTCCTGCCGGATCAGTACGGATGGCGACCAGGCATCCCACTCACATCGACTCATGTGAACCATCGCACGTAACAGATGGGAACTGAAGGTGTGTTGAGGCCAACCGTGTGCGACGTCGAGGCCCTCGCCGCTGTCGTGAACCGCCGGGAACCAGCTGCCGGAAGCGGCCGACTACTGAAAAGACAGGAGTGACAGGAGCTGCCAACAGGGCCCATAGGGTCCAAGAGGGAGGCCGAGCGACTTGGAATGGTACGAGGACGACTCTCTGTGGTCCGACTTCGCGCCCACCATGTTCTCCCCGGTGCGCGCGCAGTCCGTTGCCGAGCTGGTGGCCACGTCACCTCTCCTTGACTTCCCGCCCAGGTCCAGGGTGCTCGACCTGTGCTGTGGTCCGGGACTGTTTCTGGTGCCGCTGGCCGACCGGGGGTTCGACGTCACGGGCGTCGACCTCAGCGAGTCGATGCTGGAGCGTGCGAGGAGCGCGTGCGAGGAGGCCGGTGCCGATGTGCGGCTGGTACGAGGGGACATGCTCACCTACACGGCTCCCGGGGCATTCGACGTCGTCCTGAACGTGTTCACATCCTTCGGGTACTTCGACGACCCGGACGACAACCTCCGGGTTCTGAGCAACGCATGGGAGAGCCTCGCCCCCGATGGGCAGCTTCTCGTGGACGTGATGGGCAAGGAAGTCCTGGCCGGCTGGATCGGGCGGCCCCAGGCCGTCGACCTGCCGGACGGCTCGTACGTGGTCCAGCGGGACGTCGTCTTCGACAGCTGGCGCAGACTGCGGACCGACTGGACGCTGGTGCGCGGTACATCGGCGCGCACGGCGTCCCTGACGTCCTACCTCTACAGCGCCGCCGAACTGCACGACCTGTTCGTGGCCGCGGGCTTCGCAGACGTGGAGTGCTTCGGCGGCTTCGACGGGTGCACGTACGAC
Source organism: Streptomyces sp. CB01580 (assembly GCF_001905795.1). Lineage (GTDB taxonomy): Bacteria > Actinomycetota > Actinomycetes > Streptomycetales > Streptomycetaceae > Streptomyces. The sequence goes on along the minus strand of NZ_LIXJ01000001.1, from coordinate 405,237 downwards.
AACTACTCCCGGCGATTGATCGTCCGGGGACGCAAGAAGTGACGCGAATCATCAGGTCGCACGCGTCGCTCCCCGGCCGGGTGCCGCCGCGCGCGGCCCGCGCCGCCCCGGCAGGGACGGCAGCCCTACGCCCACACCTGCCTCTGCCGCCCACTCGCGGCCAACTACCCGGCGCCCGCAGCCCTGGAGGACCGGTACACCATGTCACCGCACCGTGAGAACCACGATCCCACGCTCGGCATCACGGCAGCAGCACACCTGCCCGAACGCGGCCCGCGGGCCGTGCGAGAGGGAGCGCGGACGGAAACCGCCGCCTTACCCCCGCCCATCACCGCCGCAGCACCCGTCCATGAGCACATCACCGACGCGTTGAAGACGCCGGATCTGATCCGGCTCGGCGGCAACGTCGTGCTCGCCCGCTTCGAGACGATGAAGGTCTACGCGGCTCTGGGCGCCGTCCGCACGCTGCTGCACCACGGGCGCATCGTCCGGGGGCAGACCCTCATCGACAGTTCCAGCGGCATCTACGCCCTGGCGCTCGCCATGGCCTGCCACCGCTACGGCCTGCGGTGCCACATCGTGGCGTCCACGACCGTCGACTCGGTCATGCGCGCGCAGTTGGAGGTCCTGGGCGCGACGGTCGACCAGATGCCTCCGTCGCGGAACCTCAGGCTCGACCAGGAGCGCCGCGTCCGCCGCGTCCGCGAATTGCTGGCCGACCGCCCCGACTTCCACTGGATGCGGCAGTATCACGACTCCATCCACTACGCCGGATACCGGGAGTTCGCCGACCTCGTCACCGGGACACTGCCCGACGCGCCCCTGACCGTCGTCGGCGCGGTCGGTACGGGGGCGTCCACCGGCGGGCTGGTGCAGGCACTGCGGGGGACGGGGCGGACGGTGCGTCTGGTGGGGATCCAGCCGTTCGGCAGCGTCACCTTCGGCAGTGAGCACTTCAACGATCCCGAGGCGATCATCGCGGGCATCGGCAGCTCCATACCCTTCGAGAATGTGCGGCACGAGCTGTACGACACCATGCACTGGGTGGACTTCCGGCACGCCATGGCCGGCGCGATCGGCCTCCTGCAGGAACACGCGACCTTCGCGGGGCTGTCCACCGGAGCCACACACTTGGTCTCCTCCTGGGAGGCGGAGCGCGATCCCGAGCGCCTCCACCTCGTCCTGGGCGCGGACACCGGCCACCGCTACGCCGAACGGGTCTTCGCCAGGCACACCGAGGCACAGGACATGCGGACCCTCCGGCCCCGGCCCATCCAGGCACTCGACGAGCTGCGTCCGCCCTGGTCGGTGATGGAGTGGGGGCGGCGTCCCGATCCCGCGGCGGTACGGCCAGGCGGATGCCCGGGTACGAACAGCGTTGAACCGGTTTCGTCCGTGGAGGTGACGCCATGACCATCGCAGCCCTGGAATTCCTGTCCTTCGGCCTGGGCCACATAGCCGCGGCGGCGGCGGAAGCGGGACACAAGCTGTGCCTGCTCACTGCGGACCGGTCCGTCTACCAGCACGAACTCGACACCCTGCCCGACGACACGCTCACCGTCATCGACGTCGACACCTTCGACGAGACGGCGACCCGCAGCGCACTGACCGCCCTGCCCGACCTGGCCGGCCTGCTCAACACCACCGACACCTGGAGCGTGCCGGCCGCCGACCTCACGGCCGAACTCGGGTTCCACGGCCCGGATCCGGCCGCGGTACGGTCGCTCCGCGACAAATATCAGGTACGTGAACTCCTGCACCGCCGGGGGCTGAGCCGGAGCGGTGCCGTGCGCGTCGCCCCGAGTCCCGACAGCGCCGACGAGGTGCGTCGTACGGTCGGCCTGCCGGCAGTGCTCAAGGACTCCGCGGGCACCTCCTCGCGCAATGTCTGGATCGCCCACGACGAGGAAGCGCTGCGCCGCGCGCTCGACGAAGCGGCCCAGCAGCAGCTCATGGGAGAATTGTTCGCGGAGACGTTCCTGGCAGGGCCGCTCTACAGCGCCGAGACCCTCAGCTGGGACGGCGCCACCCGGCTGCTCGGCGTCCTCAGCCGGCAGACATCCCGGCAGTCCGCCGTACGGGAGGAGGCCGCCGCCTTCCCCGTCGCGCTGCCACCGGCCGAGTCGTCCGCCATCGAGCAGTGGGTCGGGGACGTCCTGCACGCGGCTGGGCATCACAGCGGCTTCGCTCATGTGGAGTTCATCCTCACCACCGAGGGGCCAGAACTCGTCGAGATCAACCGCAGGATCGGCGGAGCCCTGGTGGGAGAGGTCATGTGCCGCTCGCTCGGGACCAACGTGTACGCCGCCATGGTGGAGGAGGCACTGGGCCGCAGACCGCGTCTCATGGACGCCCCGCTCGACCACACCGGCCCCGCGCATGCCTTCGTCCTCGTCTACGCGGACCGGCCGGGTGTTCTCAAGGGCTGGCACGGGCTCGACGAGCTGGCGACCTTTCCCGGAGAAGTGCGCTGGTACCCGACCAGAGCGCCGGGAGACGTGCTGCCGCAGGTGGGGGACCAGCGCGGCTGCACCGGCATCGTGCTGGCCGAAGCCGCGACGGCGGAGCTGGCGCAGCACCGGGCGTGGAGCGCGGCCACCTGCGTGTGCCCCGTCGTCGCCGACGATGGGCCGTAGGCCCCGGCTCGGTGGGTGGCGGGGCACCGGCCCGCGGGCTTTCCTGCTGGCCGCCTCGTTCCTGATCACTCTGGGCAGCTTCGCCGTCCTGCCGTACATGTCGGTGCTCCTGCACCAGCGGCTCGGGCTGGGGCTCGGTACGGTCGGCATCGTGCTGGCCGTCGCCTCGCTGGTGCAATTCTCCGGCGGCGTGGCCGCCGGCGCGCTGGCCGCGCGCATCGGCTCGCGGGCCACCATGCTGACGGCGCTGGCCGTGCGGACGGCCGGGTTCGCGGCGTTCGTGCCCGGGACGACCAGCCCCGTGCTCGCGGTCGGCGCCGTCATCCTGGTCTCCTGCGGGGCGGCCCTGTATCTCCCGGCGAACAAGGCGTACTTGGTGGAAGGAGCCGACGAGGCCGACCGCCCCCGGCTGCTGTCGGCGAGCGGGGCGGCTTTCAACGCGGGCATCGCCCTCGGCCCGCCGGCCGCGGCACCCTTCGTCCTGGGCTCACCCACCGTGCTCTTCTCCTGCGTCACCGCGCTGTTCGCTCTCGTCGGCATCGGCCACGCGCTGCTGCCACCGGCCGCGGCGCGCCCGGTGGCCGACGAGGCGCGGGATGCCACCGGCGACGCCGACCAGCCCCAACGTCATGACGACGGCTTGCCGCCCTTCGCCGTGACCGTGCTGAGTGTGTACGTCTTCATGTTCTTCCAGCACTACTTGGCGCTCTACGCCGTCCCGCGCACCTCGGTGGCCTACTACGGGGCGGTGCTGACGGGCTATGCCTGCCTTCTGGTCATCGCCCAGCCGCTGCTGTCACGGTGGATCGCCGCACTCGCCTACCGGGATGCCATGAAGGTGGGCTTCGGGAGTATGGCGGCAGGGATGGCCGTCATCGCATACGGCGGCCACACGGGCATCGGTGCGGGAGCGGCGCTCATGTGCGTGGGCGAGGTCGTGCTCTTCCTGAAGAACGACCTGGAGGCGCTGGCCCGTTCATCCGCGGCACCCGCCTCGGTCTTCGGCCGGCAGCGACTGGCGGCCGGCCTCGGAGCGTTCGGCAGCGGAGTGGTCGGCGGCCAGGTGTACGCGGGTGCGGAAGCCATGGGCTCGGCACGGGGGTTCTGGCTCGCCGTGTGCCTCCAGGCCCTGCTTCTTCCCGTCCTGCTGACGGCCGTGGTACGCCGCCGTATCAGGGCCTCCATCCCAGAGCCCGGCAGCGAACGGCCGTCGTCACAGCGGCAGCGGCCACCGCGAGGGTGAGAGACGACACTTCCCCCATGTGACCCACGCCATACAGTGCTCGTGGGAACTTTCGTCTTTCCCTCCCCGACTCATCCAATAGCGCGACGGGGCACGCCGTGCCCCGGAAAGCCGACGCCCCCGCTCACCAGCCGAAGCGACTGAGAAGGCCGCACGATGACGTCATTGCCAGCGCAACCCGCCTCCGAACCGGCCGACGCCCCCGTCGTCCAGACCGGTGACCGGCAGCAGCGGCGCCCCACTCTGCGGTCCGACCTACGCGCATCCATCCCCGACGGCCTGATCGCGCTGATGGTGACCGGCGCCGTCTTCGCACTCCTCTACGCGCGAATCCGCGCCGAGACCTCCTCGACCGTGTCGGTCATGCCCTTCATGACCGACACAGGCAAGTTCTGGATGTACTTCCTCAGTCAGGCATTCGGCTGGTCCGCCCTGCTGTGGGCCTGGATCACGGTCGTCCTCGGACTCCTTCTCTCCGGCCCCCGCCCCTCCTGGCTACCGCTGTCAGGCCAGGGCCTCGAACGCCTGCACCGCACCACCAGCCTCAACACCATCGCCCTCATCGCTGCCCACGCGCTGCTGTTCGCCGCCCAACTGGCCCACTCCGGCACCGCACGCTGGCACTCCGCTATCGCCACGGCCTTCGTGGAGAGCTTCGTCCCCGGCGGCTACGACTCGGGCACCGGCAAGATCGCCATCCCTCTCGGACAGGCGGCCCTCTACCTGGCCATCCCTCTGGGCCTGCTCTTCTACATCAGGCACCGCATCGGCCCCAAGACCTGGCGGGTACTGCACCGCTTCGTCATCGTCGTCTACATCCTGAGCATCTGGCACACCCTCCTCTACGGGACGAACGTCTGGTACGACGGCTGGTTCCGCACCGCGATCTGGCTGCTCCAGCTCCCCATCGCCGCACTCCTCCTGCTGCGCCTGATGCAGCCCGCCCGGCGCTCGGAGAAACTACGCGGCCTTCGCGCCCACACCGGCTCACCAACGGGCTGGGCCCTGCGCCTGAGCGGCCGTCTCGCCATCGTCGGCGTGATCGCCGCACTGATCGGCGTGGTCATCAGCGGAAACGACGGCGGCCGCACCGCGCCTCCCGAGGACACCTCTTCCAGTCACAACGAACACGGCTGATTCCCGCATACGCCACGGCGGGCCATGGATCATGCCGGTCGCGGTGGCCTCAACGGCGGTGAAGTGGTGGCGTGCGGTGGCGGCGGCGCGGTGTGGGGTGCGGCAGCCGGACTTGATCGGATACGGCGGGGCGCCGCCCCCGCCGGTTACGGCATAGGTGACGCCGCAGGGCGAGGTGAACCGCTGGTAGTTGTGGTCGTGACCGCTCAGGACCAGGGTGACCCGGTGGCGTTCCAGCACCGGGACCCACCGGACATCGATCGCCGGCGTGGAGCCCTGCAGCGAGCATGACCAAGCGGGCTGGTGACCACCACCCTCACCGGTGGGCCGGGCGCGGACAGCCGCGTTTCCAGCCATCGCGCCTGGGCGGCGTCGGGGTGGTTGGCGTTGAGGAACAGCAGCTGGATGCCGGGAAGTTGCCTGGTGTACGGCAGGGACGGCAGGGAGGGCCTGCGGCTCCGGTGCTGGGGGTCATGGCCCGCCTGCGCGTTCCCCCGTCGTCGTGGACGGCCCCAGGGTGACAGCCTGCCGCCCTCGGCCGAATCAGTGGTTCGGTCGGGGGCGCGGTGCGCGAAGCACCCCGGGCGGGTATCCGGAGCAGTGAGCGACGGGTGCGACCCCGTCTTCTGGCAGAGGGTACGACAAAGGCGGCACGTGATGAATGACCGACCGAGTTCCGACACGGCTCGGCCCGAATACGCCCACAGCACCGACCCGGCCATGCTGGGCATCTACCTCAACGACCACCTGATGGGCGCAACCACGGGGGTGGAGCGGGTTCGCCGTCTGGTACGCACCGTTCGCGGTTCGGCGCTTGCCGGGGCTCTCGAACCCGTCGCCGCCGAGATCGTCCAAGACCGGATGACTCTGCTCGGCATCATGAGAGACCTGGGCATCCCGGTGCGCCGCTACAAGGTCTGCGCGGGCTGGACGGCCGAAAAGGTGGCGCGCCTGAAGAGCAATGGTCGCCTCGCCCGGCGTTCTCCGCTGAGCACCTTCCTGGAATTGGAGATGCTACGACTGGCGGTGGAAGGCAAGACAGCCGGATGGCAGACCCTCCGCAGACTTACCGCCACCGAGAAGCGCTTGGATCCGCAACTGCTCGACGACCTCCTCGACCGGGCTCGGCGACAGCAAGGCGTAGTGGAAGAGTGGCGCACCCGCCAGGCCACTTCAGCCTTTGGGACAACTTGACACACACCGTTGCGCGCCGTAAACGGGCCTCTTGTGTCGGTCTGCCCCGTCGTCGGCAAAGACTGATCGCGTTGGCGGGGCGATGCGTTCCTCGTGAGCGATGAGGTGCGGGGCCGGTGTTCCGCCCTGTAGGGGCCAGGACGTGGAGGCGCTGGCAGTGGCGGGTGACAGCCCGCTCAGTGGCCTCGCCGAGGTTGTTCCACAAATGCCACCTGTCAGCGGCCTGAATAGCCTGGGGTGCCCCAGTCGTGCCGTCCTCCGCGAAGAACGGCGCGCGGGCCAGTCTGAGGGCGTGGCCCGTACGCCGCAACCCGGTAACCGCCTGAAGGCGACGGCGACTCTCGGCGCAGCAACCACGTCATCGAGGGGCGGACCGGTGCCCGAAGAAGTGCCACCTGCGCGGCCCGCTACTGCCCGGGGAGACCGGGCGGTCGTCGTGGGGCCGGTGCGCATGCTCCGCTCGGTGGGTGCCGCGTTGGCCTGGTGCATCTTCGCGATCGGCGGTCGGCTCGCGGCCTGGTTGTCCGAGGGCCCGGAGCGAGGCTCTGGAATGGTGGGATGGGCGACGCCCAGCGGCCACGATCAGGCTCAGCCCGAACATGGCCAGCGCCCCGACGACGATGCCGTAGAGGAACAGTGTGCCGGTGGACCCGGTCACGTGATATCCGAACACCGAGAAGCCGTTGGTGAGCTGGTGAGCGCTGCCGCCGTTGGCGAAAATGTCGGCCGCGGCAACGACAACCGCGGCGATCAGAATGATGAGCCCCAGGAGGAGAATCATGGCGTGCTCCGGGAATTGCGGCGTATATCCAGGTTAAGTCCGTTCAGGAGATCTGAGCGTCAGACCCCGGCCAGGCTGCATGGTCGCTGTCACATGCGACATGCCACCCCGTCCTGCTCTGGGCACCTGTTGCCGACACCGCCTTTCACCAGGTGCCAGGAGGGCACGTGGCCGTCGGCCTTTGGCAGTACTGCACGCGCACAGGCGGGCCCATGCCCGGCCTGCGGTGTGGCTGACCGTTGTTGATGCTGCTGGCCAATTTGTCAGTAAGACGGGCAGGGAGGACGATTTAGAAGGGCTGGGGCCTCATGCGTGATCGGAGGAAGCCGTGATCGTCATTGGAGTCGTCCTGTTGATTTTGGCGTTCTTGACCAAGATCGCCATCCTGTGGACGGTCGGGATCATTCTGATCGTGATCGGAGCGGTCCTGTTCTTGCTGGGAAGCGTGGGTCACGCGGTCGGCGGACGACGGCATTACTGGTAGATACCGCACCTGAGCGGAGTTCCTCCGCCTATTGCTCGAGTGTGGAATCGTTCCGCACTGGAAGATCATTCACAAAGGAAGGCCGACCATGGGCATCGCCAAGAAGATCGCGCACAAAGCCGAAGCGATCAAAGGTGGCTCCAAAAAGGTTGCCGGCCGAGGGGCAGGTAGCCGACGTCTGCAGGCGGAAGGCCGCGGCGACCAGATCAAGGGCAACATCAAACAGGCTGGGGCGAAGATCAAGGATGCTTTCAAGCATTGACCAGTGCGGCCCATAGTCGGGCGCTAAGAGAATCTCAACACCTTGTCACGGAAGCGAAATTCGAGTCACCAGCTGTGTCCGCGACGAGGAAGAACTCGGGTCAAGCCGCCCCGCGAACGCCCCAGCGCGGCTTCAGCCTTGCGCGGTGCTTCCGGTGGACCCGGCGGCCGCCCGGCACGGTCGGGGTCGGCCGCAGCTGCCTACTGCGCACCTTCTTGATCCTTTCGTCCCTTATGCAGCCCCCTCTGACTGCTCGATGGCCTACTCCAGGGCGGCCAGCACGTCCACACCCACCCGTGCGCCCGCGCCTTCTTCGGCGTCGCCGATACGATCTTCCTGTCTACGCAGCCTCTCAGTGCGGCAGTTCCGGCATCCTGATGCCGACATGATCGGTAGGTATGCCTGTCGGCGTATGGGTACAGCCGCCACCACCCTGGTCGGTGTGTGGAGCGCGTCGTCACAGCAGTAGAGCGTTTCTTCCCTCTATGGGAGACGATCGGTGTATGGGTGACGGTCGGTGTGGCTGGTGCGGAGTTCCACTGCCGGATTCGGCGGGCCCGGGTCGGCGGTATTGCCGGCAGGCGCACCGGCAGGCGGCCTGGCGGGCCAGGCGTCGCTGGCAGGCGGCGACGGAGGCGCGACAGGCGCTGGCGTTCGCGGAAGCGGATTCTCTCACGCAGGCGCAGACCGCAATCCGGCAAGCGAGCGACTCATGCCCGGGGCGTGGAGCGCAGCGCTGTCATGTTGCCGCGGTGGCGGAGCTGCCCTGGCTGGCCGGACAGCTGGTGCGCCGTGCGGTGTTGGCGGACCGGCGAGCAGGGGCCCCCTGGGCGCAGATCGGTGCTGGCCTGGGCATCAGCGCGGAGGCGGCCAGAAGTCGCTTCGGGCGCTTGGAGGGGTCACTGCCCGGTGCCGCCGGGGCAGGTGAGAGTACGAGGGACCTTGCCGGCGCTGGCGCAGGTCCCGGTACGCATCTGATCGGCGCCGTGGTGGACGATTTCGTGCGGGAGACGGGCGCCTCCGGGTGCTTGGTGTACCTGCTGCCGCCGGGCGGCCGGGTGCTGCGGCTGGCGATGCTGAGTGGGGTTCCCCGGCAGGTCGCCGCGCACTGGACGCAGGTGCCGCTGGCGGCCCGCACCCCGGCGACCGACGCCGTGCGCGAGCGCTGTCTGGTGTGGATAGGCTGCCAGGAAGAGATGGCGCGGCACTACCCGCAGATGGCGCTCGCGCTGCCTTACCCCTTCTCGGCGGCCGCTGCCCCCATCACCACCGGCACCACCGCGTGGGGCGCCCTGGTCGTGCGGTGGCCCGGCTCGCATCCACCGGCGCTGACCCGACACGAACGCAACGCGGTCCGTACCTCCTGCCGCCGTCTGGGCCTTCTGCTGCGGCAGGCCGCCGACAGCGGCCACCCGCTGCTGCCCGGGTCCGAGCCGCAGGTCCTGCCCTCCCTGCGTGCCCACGCTCGCAGGCCGACACAGGAGGCGGCAGCGGCGGACTTCGCCGAGCGCCTGCCCGGAGGGTGCTGCACCTTGGACCTCGACGGCCGGATCACCTTCATCACAAACACCGCCGCCGACCTTCTCGGCGCCAGCTCCGCCGAGCTGCTGGACGCCCTGCCCCGGCAGGTCCTGCCGTGGCTGGACGACCCAGTCGTCGAAGACCGCTACCGGGCCGTGGTGCTCAGCCACCAGCCGACCTCCTTCACCGCCCTGCGGCCACCGGACAGGTGGCTGTCCTTCCACCTCTACCCGGGCGTCTCCGGCGTTAGCGTCCGCATTGTCCCGGCCTCCCCAGCCCCTGCCTCGGAGACGTCAGAGCTCCCGCTCCCCGCACCACCGGCTGCACCGGGCCGGTCGACCGCCCACCACCACCTGATGCACCTCGCCGCCACGCTGACCGAGGCCGTCGGGGTCACGGACGTGATCGACCGGATCGCTGACCTGGTCCCGACTGCCTTCGAGGCCCAGGGCCTCGCCCTGATGATCGCGGAGGAGGGCCGACTGCGGGTCATCGGCCACCGCGGCTACACCGCCGAACACATGGACCACTTCGACGGCGCCCCCCTGGCCTCGGACACCCCTGCCGTGCGTGTCCTGACCAGCGGCGTCCCCAGCTTCTACGCCACCTTCTCAGACCTCAAGCGCGCGTATCCCCCCGCCGTCCTGCAGGGCGGCAAGGCCGCCTGGGCCTTCCTGCCCCTGATCGCCTCCGGCCGCCCCGTCGGCTCGCTGGTCCTCGCCTACGACCGGCCGCATCCCTTCACTCCCGAGGAACGAGCTGTCCTCACCGCGACCGCCGGCCTGATCGCCCAGGCCCTGGATCGCGCTCTCCTCTACGACGCCACGCACGCTCTCGCCCACAGTCTGCAAGCCAGCCTGCTGCCCCAAACGCTGCCCCGCGTCCCCGGGCTGGACGTGGCCACCTACTACCTCCCCACCGCTCATGGCATCGACGTCGGCGGCGACTTCTACGACCTCATACACATCGGTACCGACCTCGCGGCCGCAGCGATCGGCGACGTCCAAGGCCACAACGTGAACGCCGCCGCCCTCATGGGGCAGGTCCGCACCGCTGTCCACGCCACCGCCGGCGCACCGCCCGGCCAAGTCCTCGCCCGTACCAACCGCCTGCTCACCGACCTCGACCCTGGCTTGTTCACCAGCTGCCTTTACGTCCAGCTCGATCTGGCACGCCAGCGCGCCTGCCTGGCCACCGCGGGGCACCCGCCCCCACTCCTGCGCCACCCCGACCTGCACACCGAGGTCCTCCCGCTGACGCCCGGGCTCCTGCTTGGCATTGACCCCGCCGCCGACTATCCGGAGACCGAGATCCGCCTGCCGCCCGGGGCTGTGCTCGCCCTGTACACGGACGGACTCGTCGAAACCCCCGGCATCGACTTCGAGGACGCCATCACCGACCTCGCCGCTCAGCTCGCACAGGCCCGGAGCCAGACCCTGGACGCCCTCGCCGGCACCCTCATCCACCACGCCCAACGGTCCGCCCCCCGTAACGACGACATCGCCCTGCTCCTCATTCGGCCACAACAACACCGCCGCTGACACCAGTGGCGGGCGACATCGACGCAGCCGCGGACGGCACCGTCCGGCACGTCAACAGCGTCGGCGGCATCTACCGCTATGCCGGAGACCAGCCGGGCTGATCCGCACTGTGACCGGGACCGCAACGCTGACTGATTGCCAGCCTTGAGACGTTCAGGAGCTCCAGCCGCCCGGCGAGGCGTACGCCGAGTGGTTCCACGTACAGCCAGGCATGGGCCCCTCACACATCGAGGGCTCCGGCGTCCGGGACGACGCAGACGCACTCGGCCTGATGCACCGCATGGCCAAACTCGGCCCACAGACCGACATGTTGATCACCGAGGAGACCTGCTTCCGCGTCCTTGACGGCGAGAACGAGATCTCTCCCCCCGAGCGGAGGCGGGCTGGCGCTATGCGCCCACCTCATCGCCCCGTCTGCTCGGTGCCGCTCAGAGTCGCCTTCCTGATCAGCTGTTCCCCACGCGATTCCTGAGCAGAGTCTGTGGGCTGAGCGGTGCCTTTTCCTGAGCTGTCGCGGTGAGAGGGACGTAGCGTGCGAGAGCCGCCGCGCGGGCGCGGTACATCAGCTGGTCGACCGCGCCCGCGACCTCTTTGCCCGCCGTAGCCGCGGCTACTGAGCCCGTTCTTCCGTAGGCGCTGATCGCCGTATGGAGGAACCGTGCTTCCGCGACAGCCGCAACGGACCCGCCGCCGGGTCCTGGCGAGGGCGTTCCTGTGACGGCCAGTCGGCCGGCCCGTGCCCGGGCCTCACTCTCCGGGGCCCGAAGGCCGGTCCGGGGGAGCGGCTCGGTACGGAGCGGCGCGGCGGCGGTGACTGGTGTCGCACCACGGAAGGGTTCGGCTGCGTCGACACGTACAGACAGCGACGACGAAGCGGTCCGAGACATGCGTGACGCCATCGGGCCCCTCCACCTCCACCGGCCCCTCGATCAGCAACGGGCCTCGTTCGGTCACGACGACACGGCGCGGGGGATCAGTCTCGTTCGGCACGGATGACCACCAACTCCTCGGTCGTCCCCTCGCCGTCCAGCAGCCTTTGCTCGCGCAGCCAGTTCAACCGCGACAGCAGAACGGGGCCGAAGGGGATGCGCACGCGGTTGCTGACGACCGCGTTCAGGCCTACATGTCCGAGGAGCCGCAGTGAGGCATCGGGGTCACACAGGCCGGAGTGCACCATCAGGAGCACCCCGCCCCGACGCAGCGCCGTGGGCGCGCCCGCACAGACTCGGTCGACCACGGCCCGGCCGTCGGTCCCGGCGTCCCACGCACGGGCGGCGCCGTGCCGAGGGGTGTCCGGGGCCGGCGCGGGCACGTACGGCGGGTTGCACAACACGAGATCGTAGGCGTAGGCGCGGACGGCGGAGGTCAGATCATCTCGGCGCACGGTGATACGCCGACGGTGCAGCATTGCATTGAGGCGTGCTGTCACCACCGCGCGGCGCGAGATGTCGACGGCCGTCACCCTGCCGCCCAACTGTGCGGCCCGCACGGCCAGCACCCCGCTCCCGGTTCCGATGTCCAGCACCGTCGCCCCAGGCCGGACGCCCTCACGGTCGAGGGCCCCCATCAGCAGCCGTGTGTCGTGCTGAGGTGCGTAGACGCCCGGCAGTCTCACCAGGAAGGGGCCAGGGAGGTCCAGGAGTGTCTCGGCCATGCGTTTGCTCCCGTCGGGGGAAGCAGGACGTGGTTCCATGGTGCGCTCGGAGGCGGGCGGCCGCCTCTCGGAGCGACGGCACGTGCCGGTTCGTACGCCGTGTGCCGTCCCTCACCCGCCCCAGACCGTGAGCAGCCGGGTGCCGAGGCGGTCCTCGAGATACGAGGTCGCGGTGATGCCGAACGCGACGTCCGGCTCCAGCTCCGGTTCGTCGTCGAGGAGTCCGCCGATCACCTCACGTCGTACGACCTGCTCGTGTACGGCGTCGGCCTCAACGTGTTCGGTGTAGAAGCGTTTCGCGGACGGCCCCGCGCCGGTGCGCTCCATGGCGCCCGCGAGGCGCCGGGAGGCCGGTGACGAGGTGATCTCCACGGTGGCGAAGTGGCCCACCAGGGCTCCCCGCAGACGCCGGTGCAGTCCGAAGAGCGACATGGCGTTCACCAGGGCGAGCATCTCCGCGTATCCCACGTCCAAGTAGTGACCGTAGGCCGTCTCCAGGCCGAGATCCGACATGAGATCCGCGAACAGCCGGGCGTGCACCCGGTCCGCCCTGCCCGCACCGAACTCGTCGTACTCGACGGCAGCCATCCCGGCCTTGGCGCGACCGCTGAGTCGAGGCAGCACCCAGGCGTGCGGATCCGCCTCTTTGAGGTGGTAGAGGGAACGCTGCGCCGCGTAGGCGCGGAGATGATCCAGCGTCCCGTGCTCCTCGAGGAATTCCGGTACGCTGCGGCCGCCGACGGCGTCGACCGCCAGATCGGCGAGGAGAGAACCGAGCGGCCGGCGGGCACACGCGTCGCGGCGCAGAGCGGTCAGGAAGCGGTTCTCCAACGCGGCACGGAGCGCGAGGAGCGTGGGGTCCCATTCCCAGCCGGGATCCACCCCGTCGAACCCTCGGTAGTGCAGTTCGTAGCAGGTGTACAGGGCCAGTTGCAGATCGTCGCCGTAGGCGTCGGCCCCTTCCGCCGCCGCTGTCGCGGGCGGTGGGCGGTCGTCGCGAAGGGCCCCGGACACCCCGAGGGAGAGAGGACCGCGCTCCCTGGGAAGGACCGGCTTGTGATGGTGGTCGGCCATGCCTTCACATCCCTGCCGTCTCAGGAGTGCACGCTCGCGATGAACGCCGCGCGTGCGGGGCGGGGGAGCGGCACACGGACCGGGCCGTACCTTCCTGCTGCTTGATGTTCGGCCTGTCCGAGGAAACCCGCATCTCCCGATGCGACCGGCAATCCGTTCGTCGAGCCGTCAGAAAACAGCACGCTGCAGCACCGGCATTGGTCGCGGTGTCGGCACCCGCGGTGGACGGGACGGGACCGCGCGCTTCCGGGAGCGGGACCGTTCCGGGCCGGTCTCAGATCAGCGGAACGAACGACGATGGCGACCGTTACCACGAGAATGATGACCGGGATGATCCACACCCGCGGGGACCGGTGCCTGGGAGACGGATCCTCCGGGCCACCTCCACGCGGCCGGTGCTCGGGAAGGGCTGCGTCATAGGGCCGGTCGCAGCGTAGAACTCTGAGTCGGACATGACACAGGCCCTTCTCTCGCCTGAGCGTCCCACTTGAGTGGGACGCCCCCACATGCCCATGGTCTCACCTCCGGTTCCACCGCGACGGGGCTGCGGCGTGTGCGTGCCGGTGCGGCGCCGCGGTGCAGCGGCCGCCGAGCCGCGAGGCGACCTCGGCGCCGTCGCCGATGCGGGCCGGGCATCTCGCCGCTGACCCGGACATCGTGCTGCACCAACTCGAGTGTCAGCAAAAGCCCTATACCATGAAATAATGCCGCAATGCGGTGAGGGCAGTACGTTGTTTCCGCCTTCGGAGGGTGACCGGCTGCGGCCGAAGAAGACGAGACGCGGCGCCACCAGGCTGCCCGGACAGGGAGTCGGCCGAAAAGGCCGGTGACCGGCAGGGTGGCCGGACGAGTGGAGCTGGACGTCCGGCTCATATGTCCGCGCCGCAGGTCATGAGGCGTGCGGCCGACCAGTTGCAGGAGTTGCTGCGCTGGAGCAGGCGCTGGCCGGCCTCCCCGGCGTCTCCGGGGCACCCGCGTACCTCGTGCGATCGAGGGGCTGCGACGGCTTGATGGTCGCCGTCAGCCCGGTGCGCCCGGCGCGGGACAGAATTTCAGCAACGATGCCTATCTGGTCCCGTCGCGGTACACCGACGGGTTCCGGACCACGTGGGGCGGGCGGCAGAGGGGTTCGAGCGTGGGAGCGGGGCCGTCGGACACGCCGACAGGAGCTGACGATGACAGGGTGAGGGCCGGCGGTCGCGCGACCGCCTCGACGAAGTCGCGAGCGTGCACGGCGGGCGAGCCGAGGAGTGCACTTGTCTCGGAGCGCCGGTCAGGGAGCGCCTTGACCCGCTCCGGGCAGTTGGACGCGCACGATGCCGTCGGCATCCACCCGCACACGGAAGGCCGGTTGAGGTGCGGTGGCCGGTCCGTGCACGTTGGCGCCGTCCGACAGCCGGAAGACACTGCCGTGCCAGGGGCATTCCACGCAGCCGTCGGTGATCCTGCCCTCGGAGAGAGGGCCCGACAGATGACTGCAACGCTCCGCGATGACGCGGATCCGCCCGTCCTCGCACCGGAACACCAGAAGGGGCACCTCGCCCAACTGCCGCCGGACCGCCACACCCACCGGGAAGTCCTCCAGGGGCCCGACGGCGTGCCAGCCCGCTTCCAGCAGGCGTGTGACGGACTCGGACTTGTTGGCGCCGACCGCCTGCCGGTAGGCGAGATGACCGCCCAGCAGTCCGCCGACGCCCACGGCGCACAGTCCCGCGAGCCCGAGTGCTTTCGCCGCTGCCGCCCGGCCGCCCTGACGGCGATGCACCCACGAGCGGGCGTACAGCACCAGGGCGGTGGTGACGAACGCCGCATGGACCAGCCCGGTGCGCAGGTGCTCGGGCGGCTGCTCCGCCCAGTCCACCCAACCGGCCAGGGTCGCGGGTACCGCCGTCACCACGCCCACGCCCACCAGGACGCGGGCCCCGCGACGGCTGCCGGGAACGAAGTCCAGCACCGTCGCCGACAACCATGCCCCGATCGGCACCTGCACGAGAGCGGGGTGCAGCGGATGACCGATCGGCAGCCCCCGTAGCGCATCACGGGAGGGGCCGAGGGGCAGACCACGTACCACCCGCCGCAACGGCGCCGACAGGGCGTCGAGCTCCTTCGCGCGGCCCGGGGCGTCGAGCCAGTTCGGCACAAGACGCTCGGTCCGGCTGACGTCGGGGTGCGCGCCATCGGGCGAACCCGGGTCCGAGCAGTCCGTCATTTCGGCTCTTTCCGTCTTTTTCTCCCAAGGCCGCATGGCAGGCGTCTGCCATGCGCGCGCGCCCCTCAAACGTCGCGGGGAACCGCTCCACCCCGCTGGCCGCAGCGTTCGCGCGGCGACGAGTGAGGAGGCAGGTGGCGAGAGGCTCAGGCCGACTCGTTCTCTTCCTCCTCCTCGTTTTCGGGCTCCTCCGCGTCGTCCTCCCAGGCCTCGTCCGGCTCTTCCTCGTCTTCCTCGCTCTCCTCTGCCGACTCGCGGTCCTGCCTGGCCTCCTCGTCCTCGACGGCCTGTTCGTGGGTCCGTACGACCTCGCCGTCACGGATCTCACCGCGCCAGCCCTCGGGCTCCTCATCGGCGAGAGTGACATGGCGCTGGAAGTGTTTGAGGTCCAGCCGCAGCCTGCGGCCCTGCGCGCGCCAGAGATTGCCGGTCTTCTCGAACAGCCCCGATGCGTAGTACTCGACGACCAGCACGATGCGTGTCAGGCCAGGGGTCAGCTCGTGGAAGGTCACGGCACCCCGTGTCGTTCCCTTGGCGCCCTCGGACGTCCAGGCGATGCGTTCGTCCGGCACCTGCTCGTGGACGGTCGCCTTCCAGCCGCGGGTCGAGGGGCCGACCTTCACCTTCCAGTCGCTCGTGGTCTCGTCGGCCGTCGAGACGTTGCGCACGCCCTTGGTGAAGCCGCTGAACTTCTCGTAGCGGGTCCAGTGGTCATAGGCGGTGCGCAGGGGGACTCCCACGTCGACCACCTCGACGATGTTGGTGACCTTGGTGTCTCCTGGCGCACTCCCCTTGCCACCGCGAAGGCCGCCCGCCTTGTTCAGGAGCGTTTCCTTGACGCTCTTCGCCGTTCCGGAGAACAGCGCCTTGACGGGGGAGCGGCCGGCGAGGAGACCCGCACCCACCTGGGAGAGCGAACCACGTTTGTTCGCGACGTCGGTGAGCTGGTCCGTCACGTCGAACAGCTTGTCGCTCGCCCTCTCCGCCAGGTCTCCGACGCGAGCGGCCAGGTAGTCCGTCAGTTCGTCGCGGAACCGGTCGAAGCCCGAATCCAGGGTTTCTGCGTGCCGTCGTGTCATGGCTCGTCACCTCCGGCGCTCGGCGCGTGGGGAGGCCTTCTCCGCGGAAGGAGCCCTCTTTTTCGGTGCGGCCCTTTCGTCGGTCCGTCGCCTGGCCGTGGGCTTCCTGGAAGGCGCGGTCTTCCCGGCTCCTCCCTGTCTGCGGTCACCCGCCGTGCGCTTGCCGCCTTCTCCGGTCGCGCGACTTGCCGGCTTCCCCCCTGAGGCCCCGGCGGTCCGCGGCGCTCTTCTCCGGCCCTCAGGGGCCTGCTCCTCCTCGGCGAGATCCTCTTCCTCGCCCTCCGCTTCGTCCTGGGGGAGGTCTTCCTCGTCCCGGTCTTCTTCCTCGTCGCCGCCTTCCAGCTGAAGAGTCCGCTCGTGGAGAGAGCCGGCGAGCGAGGAGAGACGGCGTTCGGCGGCCGCCGATACGGCCTCGCGGCCGGCCGCCATCAGTTCGCCCCGCAATTGGCCACCCAGGTCCGCGACCTGGGGAATCTCGCCGAGCCTGCGCATGCCCTGGCTCATGAGCTTCCGCGGCTCGACCCCGTAGTGGCGGCCGGCCGCGTAGGACACCAACGTGAGCGCGAGCCGGCCCTTTTTAGTCCGTCCCAGGACGTAACCACCTGCCACTGCCGCAGCGAGCAACAGTCTGTTGACTTCAGTCATGGGTCTGTCACCCTCTCAAGGCGTCGAGGGAGGCCGCGTGGGAGCGGCTTCCTCCGTTCCGCTGTTCCGTGCTCGCGCCGTCTACCGCGCCTTCGCGGGCACGGGCACAAGGGGCACCTCGCTTTCCCAGCGGCCCTTGGAGCCGCACCGCGGAGCGAGGAGGACACGCCGGAACCGCGAACGGCCCGCACCTCTCGGGGCGCGCGGGCCGTCATGTGGATTCCACCCGCCGACCTTCCCCGGTCACGCGGCGGAAGGATGGTGCTCCACGGCTACAGAACGGGCGGCGGCGGAGGCGGCGGGGTGCGATCACGGCCGCGACTCATCTTCTTCTTGATCTCGCCCTTTGCCTGTTCGACCTTTCCCTCGGCTTCCTTTCGACGGTCTCCCGTCAACTTGCCCAGGGTTTCCTTGGCTTTGCCCTTGATCTTGTCCTTGCCGCTTCCGTGAGCCATTGCGACTCCTCCGATCGGCTGTTTCGGGCTCTCTTCCCAACGTAGTTCCTGCCTGGGGCATCGGCGCGGTGTGCGTCGCAGGATGCGGACCCGGGCGGCCTGAGGCCGGGAACCGGCCGTACTCCGCGGGACCCCGGGGAGATCCGCCGGCGCGGGCGCGGCGGAGCAACCGCTCCCCGCTCGGTCGCTGTTCTGCTGTGGCGGGGGACCGGCCTGGCGCATGCAATGAAAGAGTCCACTTTTTCCCCTCGTCGTGGCCTGCGGCTGCGTCGCCGACACAAGGAGCCGACATGCCGGCCGGATCGAGCAAGAAGCGGGAACGCCAGTACGAACACATAAAGGAGGGTGCCGAGAAGCGCGGAGCCTCGGAGAAGCGCGCGAAGGAGATCGCCGCACGCACCGTGAACAAGGAGCGGGCGCGGTCGGGTGAGGCCCGCACGTCGAGCAAGACCTCCACCGAGGACCCGAAATCTTCGTACCAGCGCGGTGGGCAGCGTTCCCACGGCGGCTCCCGGGGGCCGACGCGCGACCAGTTGTACGAGGAGGCCGAGGTGATCCTGTGGTGGGCCGCGCTGCTCGTGCTGTGGCTGACGCTCATCAGCTCGGTGGATGCCCTGGAGGCGTGCGTCGGCGCCACGGCCGCACTGCTGGGGGCGATCGCCGGATCGGAGGCCCGACGGGCGGTGGAGCGGCGATGAACCCGTGGCTCCTCTCGGGAGCCCTTTGCTGGTCCCGGCCGGATGCACGGTCGTCGCCGCCACCACGGGTTCCCTCGCCCGCAGGGCGGGGCCCAGAACTTCGCCACCCTCCTGATCTGCCTGGTCCTGCTCCTGCTCGCCCAGGGGTTCGCCCGGCCTTCGTACGGCGACGCCGCCCTGGTGCTCGCGCTCCTCGGCCCGGCCGGCACGCTGGTCCATGCCCGGCTCCTCGGCCCCGAACTGCCGGCCGCCTCGCACCGGGGCGGTTCACCGACCTGGCGGCGGTCCTCCTCACCTTCGCGGTCGTCCTCCCGCTCTGCGCGGCGGCCGGACCGGGGCGAGCGGCCGCCAAACTGCTGGTGACGGGAACCCTGTTGCTCGTGGGGAACCTCGTCGGGTCGAGCGCGCTGCGCCGGCCTGCGCGCGGGGTGGTCGCGGGTGACTGACGCCGTGGTTGTTCTCGCTCTGGGACTTGTCGTGGTGGCGGCGACCGCCGCAGCACTCGTGCGCGACCCCACCCGACAGGCGCTGGTGCTCTCCGTACTCGGCCTCGCCCTCGCCGTGTTGTTCCTCGTGCTACAGGCCCCCGACGTGGCGTTGTCGAAACTCGCCGTCGACTCGGCCCTGACACCGCTGTTGCTGCTCCTCACCGTGCGCAAGGCGCGCAGAAGCGCCCAGGACGACGGACGCGATGAGCCCGGAACGGCGGAGCAGGAGTAGCCGCCGCGCACGAAGCGTCCGCGCGGAGTCACCGAGTAGTGGCCGGGGCCGCCGGTGAGGGCGGCGAACACCGCATCGGAATGCCAGTGCGGTGCACACAGCCATGAGATGTCCCCGCAGGGGCCGACCAGGGCGCCGCGCTCGCCGTCCGCGATCAGGGCGTAGTCCCGCAGCGCATGCGGCTCGGGCATGCCGCCGCCCCAGGGCACGAGGATGCAGTTCACACGAGGGTCCCCTTTCTGCCCGGAGGCGATGCGCGGGCGTGCGGCGATCACGGTCTGACGCGGTAGCGCTCGGCGGCCTCCTCGCGCAGTTCGAGCCCCAGGCCTGGACGCCCGTTCCGGCCGGGGCGGATCGTCCCCCCTTCGGGGGACAGCGCGCCGTCGAAGAGTTGCTGCTCGATACGGACGTGGTCGTGGAACCACTCCACGTGCCGCAGGTTGGGCACCGCCGCAGCCGCATGGGCGTGGATGTGGGGCGCGCAGTGCCCGGAGATCTGCAGACCGGCGGCTTCGGCCAGGGCGGCCGTTCGCAGCCATCCGGTGATTCCGCCGCACCGGGTCGCGTCCGCCTGGAGGCAGTCCACCGCGCCCGAAGCGATCATTGCGTCGAAGTAGGACAATGTGCAGCCGTATTCCCCGGCGGCGACGTCGGGGGACACGGCGGCCCGGATCCGGGCCGGTCCCGTCAGGTCGTCGGAGGAGACCGGCTCCTCGAACCAGGTCACTCCCTCATCGTCGAGGCAGGAGGCCAGCCTGATCGCCTGCTTGCGGGTGTAGGCGCCGTTGGCGTCCACGTACAGCTCTGCGGCTTCACCGATGCTCGTGCGTGCCGCAGCGACACGTTCCCGGTCGCGTCGTTCGCGGCGCCCCCACGACTCCCCGACTTTGATCTTCACTCTGGGAATGCCCAGTCCGTCCACCCAGTCGCGCAGTTGACGATCCTGCTGCTCCGCAGAATAGGTAGTGAAACCGCCGCTGCCGTACACGGGCACCTCGCGGGTACCGACTCCCAGCAGATCCGCGAGGGGCAGCCCCAGCAGGCGGGCCTTGAGGTCCCACAGGGCGATGTCGACGGCGGAAACGGCGCCGGCCACCAGCCCCGGGAGGCCGACGTTGCGCACCGCGCGCCGCATTGCCTCGTTCGCCCCCGGGGGATCCCAGACCCGCAGGCCGATCACCGCCCTGGCCAGCAGTTCGTCGACGACACGGGCGGCGGGCGGTGCGCCATAGGTGTAGCCGAACCCCGTCGTCCCGCCGGAGCGCGTCCGCACGAGCACCAGCGTGGTCGATTCCCATGCCAGGGTGCCGTCCGTCTCCGGGGCGTCAGTCGGGACGGTGTACGCCGCCGCTCCCACGGCATCGACGAGCGGCCCACCGGGTGCCGCGGGCGCACTCACTCAGGGCTCCCGGCCGTGCGCACCGTCGCGGTGGCGGTGGCCGGGCAGCAGCTCCTGCACCTTGGCCTTGAGGCCCTGCTTGATCACGCTGCCGCGATCGCTGTCGCCCCTGGCGACGGCGCTGACCAGTGCCTCGGCCTGGTCCGGGGTGGCGTGCGGCGGGATCGGCGGGACGGCCGGGTCGGTGACGAAGTCGATGACGAAGGGCCGGTCGGCCGACAGCGCCCGTCGCCAGGCGTCCTCGACCCCACCGGGTTCCTCCACCCGTACGCCACCCAGTCCGATCGAGCGTGCGAAGGCAGCGTAGGGCACGTCGGGCAGTGACTGGGAGGGAAGGAACTGCGGAGCGCCGGACATGGCACGCATCTCCCAGGTGACCTGGTTCAGGTCCTGGTTGTTGAGCACCGCGACGACGAGCCGGGGGTCCTGCCAACGTGACCAGTACTTCGCGACGGTGATGAGTTCCGCCATGCCGTTCATCTGCATGGCACCGTCCCCGACGAGAGCCAGCGCGGGCCGGTCGGGATGGGCGAACTTCGCACCGATCACATACGGCACGCCCGGACCCATCGTGGCGAGCGTGCCCGAGAGCGAGCCGCGCATCCGCCCGCGCAGACGCAGGTGACGCGCGTACCAGTTGGCTCCGGAGCCGGAGTCGGAGGCCAGCATGAGGTCGTCCGGCAGGAGCGCGTCGGCGCAGTGCACGACGTACTCCGGATTGACGGGGTCGGCCTCCACGGCCGCCCGTCGTTCCATGACCTCCCACCAGCGCGCTGTGTCCTTCTCGATCTTCTTGCGCCAGGCCCCGTGCTTCTTCCGCTTCAGCCTCGGCAGCAACTCCCTGATCGTCTCCCTCGCGTCACCGACCAGGTTCACCTCGAACGGATACCTGAGCCCGATCATGTGCGGATCGATGTCGATCTGGACCGCGCGGGCCTGGTCCAGCTCGGGCAGGAACTGCGTGTACGGGAAGCTGGACCCCACCACCAGCAGCGTGTCGCAGTCCCGCATGAGCTCGTACGACGGCCGGGTGCCGAGCAGGCCGATGGCCCCGGTCACGTAGGGCAGTTCGTCGGACAGCACGTCCTTGCCCAGCAGCGCCTTGGCCACTCCGGCACCGAGCACGTCCGCCAGCTGCTCGACCTCCGCCCGTGCGTGCCGGGCTCCCTGCCCGATCAGTACGGCGACCTTTTCGCCGGCGTTCAGTACCTCGGCGGCCCGTGCCAGGTCCTCGGCAGAAGGGACTGGGGCCGAGGACGCCAGGCCCAGGCTGGAGGGCACCATCTTGAAGGCGTGCGTGGGCGGGTTGTAGTCGAGTTCCTGCACGTCCGCGGGGATGATGACCGCCGTCACCGTGCGTCCGGCGTACGCGGTGCGAAAGGCCCGGTCGATGACATTGGGCAACTGCTCCGGAACGGTCACCATCTCGCAGAACTCCGACGCCACGTCCTTGTACAGACTCAGCAGATCGACCTCCTGCTGGTAGGAGCCCCCCATGGCGCTGCGATCCGTCTGCCCCACGAGGGCCACCACGGGGACATGGTCGAGCTTCGCGTCGTACAGCCCGTTCAGGAGGTGGATGGCCCCGGGACCCGAGGTCGCCGCGCACACCCCCACCCTGCCGGAGAACTTGGCGTAACCCACCGCCTCGAAGGCGGCCATCTCCTCGTGACGGGCCTGGATGAACTCGGGTCGGTTGTCGGCACGCCCCCATGCGGCGAGGAGACCGTTGATGCCGTCGCCCGCGTAGGCGAAGACGTGGTCGACCTCCCACTCACGCAGGCGCTGGAGAACGTAGTCGGACACTTTCATCGGCCTCGGTTTCCCTTCGTCTCGTTCCGTGTGTTCGCGGTGGCCGGGCCGCCGTCGGCGCGATGCCCCGGTACCCGGGCGGCGACAGCACAGCGCTGGACGTGATCACAGCGGGGGCCGGGCGCGGCCGCGCCGCCGCGCTGCGTACGCGCCCGCGCCGGCCGTCGCCCCGAGTGCGAGGACGGCGGCCGTCATACGTCGGGCGTCGTCCGCCGAAGCCTCGGGCCGGTCGGCGAGCTTCTCCGGCCGCTCTGCGGGCAGGCCGCCGTCCGGGCCGAGAGCCAGGGCCTCGGCCAGATGCATCGCGCGTCGGCCTGTCCCACCCTCCTCGATCTGGGTGCGGCAGCTGAAGCCGTCGGCGAGGACGAGCACGGTCGGGGGAGCCGCCCGTACGGCGGGCAGGACACCCTGTTCACCGATGGCCATGGAAATACCGTGGTGCCCCCGCTCGAAGCCGAAGTTCCCGGCGAGCCCGCAACAGCCCTCGTCCAGCACGACGGCGTCGATACCGGCGCGGCGCATCAGTTCGCGGTCGGCGTCGTTCTTCAGCACGGCGTGCTGGTGGCAGTGCGTCTGGACCACCGCGGTACGCGCCAGTCGCGGCGGCCGCCAGTTCTCCTCCGGAACGTCGTCGAGCAGCAGTTCCGCGAAGGTGCGGAACTGCCGGGACAACCGCTGGATGTCCAGGTCCTGCGGCATGAGCTCAGGGGCGTCGGCACGGAAGACGGCGATGCATGAAGGCTCCAGACCGACGATGGGCGTCCCGGCTTCGAGCCACGGACGCAACAGGTTCACCGTGCGGCGCAGCACCCTTTTCGCAGTGGCCAGTTGGCCGGTGGAGATCCAGGTCAGGCCGCAGCACACAGGATGGGTCGGCACCGCTACCCGGAAGCCGGCGTCCTCCAGGACCCGCACCGCCGCCTGCGCGACGGCCGGGTGGAAGTAGTTGCTGAACGTGTCCGGCCACAACACGACCGTGCGGCCGTCCGCCGGGTCGGGCTCCGGGATCCGGCGTGCCGCCCACCACTGGCTGAAGGACTCCCGCGCGAAGACCGGTGCTGTGCGTTCGTCGGCCACTCCCCCCAGGCGCTTTCCGGCACGGGCGATGCCGGGGGCGTGGAGCAGGGCGTTCACCGGACGTGGCGCGAAGCGCGACATGCGCGCCCACAAGGGCAGCCAGCCCAAGGAGTAGTGGGCCGCGGGGCGCAGCCTTCGTGCGTAGTGATGGGACAGGAATTCGGCCTTGTAGGTGGCCATGTCGACGCCGACGGGGCAGTCGGATCTGCACCCCTTGCAGGAAAGGCAGAGGTCGAGTGCGTCGCGCACCTCGGTGGAGCGCCAGCCATCCGTCACCGGTGAGTCCTGGTGACCGCCCAGCATCTCGAAGAGGAGACGTGCCCGGCCGCGGGTGGAGTGTTCCTCCTCGCCCGTCGCCCGGTAGGAGGGGCACATCACCCCACCGGTGTGGGTGCGGCAGTTGCCGATCCCGACACAACGCTTCACCGCTTGTGTGAAGGAGCCGTCGTCGTCCGGGTATGCGAAGTGCGTGGTGTGGGCAGCCGGACGCCACTGCGCTCCGAGCCGGAGGTTCTCGTCGGTCCGGCGCGGCGCGACGACCTTCCCCGGATTCATCCTGTTGCCCGGATCGAAGAGGTGTTTCACTTCCTCGAAGGCGTCGAGGAGCGGCCGGCCGAACATCCGCTGCAGCAGTTCGCCCCGTGCCTGCCCGTCGCCGTGTTCCCCGGAGAGGGACCCACCGTAGGACGTGACCAGGTCGGCGGCGCGGAACAGGAACTCCCGGAAGGCCGCGACCCCTTCGGCGTGTGTGAGCTCGAACGGGATCCGCGTGTGTACGCATCCTTGCCCAAAGTGACCGTAAAGTGAGGGTTGGTCGTAGCCGAACTCCGCGAACAACCCTTTCAGGTCGCGAAGATAGTCACCGAGCCGGTCCGGCGGAACGGCGGAGTCCTCCCAGCCCTCCCAGGTCTCCCGGCCGTCGGGCGGGCGAGCGGTCACACCCAGACCCGCCTCGCGGGCCCGGAGCATCTTCCCCTCGCGCGCAGGGTCGTCCGAGAAAGAGACTGTCGGCTCGTCCGCGTGCCGGCCGAGCGTGTCAAGCAGGTCCCGTGCCTGCGCATCCACACCGTCCCGGCTCTCGCCGCTGAACTGGACGAGTAGCCAGCTCTCCCCTTCGGGGAAGGTGTCCAGCGACTCCAGATGGGAGCCCTCCTCGCGCATGAGTTGCGCCATCCGCCCGTCCAGCGCCTCCAGCAACTCCGGCTCGCAGCGCTCCAGCAGTCTGGGCACGTCGTCGGCCGCGGCACAGATGTCGTCGTAGCCGAGCACGACCATCGCCTCGCACGACGGCACAGGCACCAGGTGGAGCTCGGCACGCAGGACGGTGACGAGGGTGCCCTCGCTCCCGACGAGCGCGCGGGCCAGGTCGAACCCGTTCTCCGGCAGGAGCGAGTCGAGGTTGTAGCCAGACACCCGGCGCGGGATGCGAGGGTAGCCGTGACGGATGTCCGACAGATGCTCGTCGACCACCCGGCGCAGCCCCGCGTAGAGTTCGCCGCGACGGCCCCCGGCGGCGACGACGGCCTCGTACTCCTCACGCGAGGTGGGTCCGACCCAGCAGCGCAGTCCGTCATAGGTCAGGATCTCCAGGCGCCGCACGTTGTCCACGGTCTTCCCGTAGGCCTGCGCCGACGCTCCGCAGGAGTTGTTCCCGATCATCCCGCCCAGTGCGCAGTGGCTGTGGGTCGAGGGCTTCGGCCCGAACTGCAGCTTCGCTCCGGAGAGTCGGCGGTTCAGCTCGTCCAGCACAATGCCGGGCTCGACCACGCAGGTCCTGTGCCCGGCGTCCACGGAGACCAGACGGTCGCAGTACTTGGTCCAGTCGACGACCACGGCGGCGTTCGTGCACTGGCCCGCCAGGCTCGTCCCCCCGCCCCGGGACAGCACCGGTGCGCCGAACCGGGCGCAGACCCGCACCGCCTCCGCTCCCGCCTCGACGTCACGGGGCGCGACGACGGCGATCGGCACCTGCCGGTAGTTCGACCCGTCCGTGGAGTAGGCCCCCCGGCTGCCCGCGTCGAAGCGCACCTCTCCCCGTACACGCGCGCGCAGGGCCTTCTCCAGGGCGACGGCGTCCACGCCCGCCTGGGCGTCGTCGCCCCGGCTCGGGGAGCGTGAGAAGGGCTGGAACTTCATGATCGTTCCTCCTTCGGGGGACCACTGGTGGGGAGCCAGAGGGGCACGGGGGGACGGGCGCCCCGATCCCCCGGCTGCTCGGGGCGGCGGCCGACCCGCCCGTCATCCCCACCGCCTGCCGACGAGAGGCGCGGTCTCCAGACCTGCGCCGCGGCGCACGCCGCTCAGGAACGACGACAGCGCCTCCTGCGCCGTCCGGGACGGCCGCCAGTCCAGCAGGTCACGCGCCCGGGCGCAGTCGAGAACGGGAAGCCGCAGGACGGCGTCGAAGAGATGCGGGGAAGCGGGGACCGCGTGGGCATGCCACGCCGCCGCCAGCGCCGGCCGCACCAGGGCCCTCGGCACCCGTGCCACCCGGGCGTCGAGCAGTTCTCCGAGTTCCCGCGCACCAATGACCGGCTCCGCCGCCAGGTTGAACGGTCCTCGAACGTCACCGATCACGGCCGCCCGGTAGGCCCGCGCCGCGTCATCGGTGTGCAGGGCTTGGAAGCGCAGCCCCTGCATGTCGGGCACGAAGGGCAGAAGATCCGGGCGCAGCAGAACGCCGGGCACGCAGCGGCCCGCGAAGATGCGGCGCTGTTCGCTGGCAGCCTGCTCCTTGAACAGAAACGCGGGCCGCATCCTGACCACCCGGACCCCCGGATGCCGCAGCTCGAAGGCGTCCAGCACACGCTCCACATAGGACTTCTCGCGGCAGTATGCGGCATCCGGCCATCCGTGCGTCGGCCACTCCTCGTCCACCCCCGGCCCGTCCTTCGGGCCGGGGGAGTAGGCCCCCACCGACGAGGCATGCACCAGGGCCGGTACGCCCGCCCTCGCCACGGCCTCGAAGACGCGGATCGACCCCAGGACATTGCTCCGCCAGGTGACCAGGGGGGCGTGCGTGGGCTGGAAACGCCAGGCGAGATGGACGACGGCGTCCGCGCCGGCCAGGTGCTGGTCCAGGACCTCCGGGCTGTCGCGCCGGGAGAGGTCCACCGTGGCCCACTCCACACCCGGGACCGACATCTTCGGAAGGCGGCGGGCGAGACCGACGACGGCCGCCACGTCCGGGTCCTGTGACATGGTCCCGACGACACTGGTGCCCACGTTGCCGGTCGCCCCCGTCACTACGACGCGCAAGCCTGCGTTTGTGTTCATCGTCGTTCCGTCCCTTCAGACGGTCGTGCGGTGTCACGGTCCGCGCCTCGTCCGATGCTGCGCATCGACGGTGAGCTGTCGCTCGCCGTGAGTCCCACGGCGAGCGACGCCAGTGCTGCGACCGGAAAGGTTCACCGGCTCGCGACGCCCGGCACGGCACCTCGCCGCGTTGTCGCGTCACCCGAGTACGTCCAGTACGAGGGCGATCCTCCGCGTTGCGATGCACCGCACCGGACGCCGCGAGCTTCCCGGCAAAGCTTTCCGGCCACAGCACTAGGGGTGGAGGAGCGTCTTGATCATTTCGCCCTCCTCGGCCTGGAACATCGCGTACGCCTTCGGGCCGTCCGACGGGGGGAGACGATGGGGCGCGAAGCTGTCCACTCCGAGCACGTCCTCCTTGTCGAGGAGCGGAAGGGGGCTCGGGAACCCAGCGCCTCACGTTGGCCTGGCCCATCCGCAGCCGGCCCCGAACACGGCGAGCAGGTGCGCTGTTCCCGTCCCGCCGAAGGATCGAACGCGTCGACGGCGTCCTGGGGTGGCCGCCGGGACCAACGTGGCGCGTCCGGTCCGACAGTCCCGCTCGTCGGTACGGGCCGACTCATCCAGCGAACCAGTGACTCGGCCATCCCGCCTCTCGGGCGGAGACGTTCCATGTGAGAGCGCTGCGCCTCGGGGAGGAGGCGGTCAGGAGGCTCGGCTCATCCCCGGGCAGGGGCACTGGGACAGCGGGCGCGACCGCAGCGGCGACGCCGCGCGTCGGGGTGGCTTCAGCCCGCCCTGCGCGGTCTTCTCAGCCGCTGGCGCGGCCGGCTCCTCCAGCAGCTCGGCGGACAGGCCGTTCACGGACATCGGCATCGACTTCACGTCGAAACACTTGGCGCCCTCACCGGCCACGGCAATCGACTTGCCCTCAGCGTCCCCGACCAGGTGATCCATTGACGTGCTCATCGGGTGACTCCTTCGTGGAGGTACACACCTGATTCATGACACTCCCGGACGGGCCCAGGCCAGACGCCGGTCCAGCTGCCTATGGGCCTTTGGCGTGGGCAGCCACCGATACGTCCCTGGCTGAGGCCACGTCTGTGGGGTTCGTGCTGTCACTTCGCTTGATGCCGCTCCGGGTGGTGAGCGGCCTCGATGAGGGTGTGTACGACGTCAGGCGGGAGGCCGAGCTGGTGGCAGATGCTCGATGTGCTGTGGCCGTGGGTGGCCAGGATCCAGGCAGTGAAGAGTTGGTTGAGTCCCGGGGCGTTCGGACCTGTCAGGAAGGGTTGGAGGCGTTTCATCGGGAAGCCTTCGAGGGCGTCCGGGCTGAACCAGCCCTCGGGGCCTGGCTCGGGCAGTGTTGGGTTCCGAACCTGCCGTGCCGGCCGGTGTCGGCTGTGCCGCAGGGCGGCGAACGCGATGAACGCAGCCAGGCTGAAGCCGAGGAGCACACTGTTGAGGAAGGGGTGCTCGTGGCGTGGCGCCATCCGGAGCAGCAGTATTTCTGCGCCGAAGACGGCCAGGAGGGCCGCTGCAAGTCAGGACGTCGGCGTTCCACCCGCGCGGTGAAATCCTCATACCGAGCCTCCTCGTCTGTTTCCATCATTGCGGGCGGCTGAGGGACCGGCAGGTGGACGGGCGTATGGCAGGCTCTGGATCGGGGGGCTGGAGGAGTGGGCATGGAGGCTGTGGAGATCGTCAGGGTCCTGTCCGGTTTTGCGCAGTGGCCTGCTCGTCCGCATGTTCTTGCACAGTGGGCCAAGGATGCCGGGGCAGACGATCTGCTGGTCGGGGTCCTGCGCAGCCTGCCCGATCGCGCATACGCGGACGTCGATGATGTGCGGACGACTCTCGCCAACCTCGCAGCCCTTGACCCGGACCGTCCTTAAGGACCAGTCATTACCGCGCAGGCACCGGCTGACGGCATTCGCTGACGGTATGCCTCTCGGGAAACTGCGAGGTTCTCCCCTCCCCGCCCTCGCGCCTTCTGTGCTTGAGCGCACTCCTGCTGCTCATCAAGGCAATCAGACTCGGTGGTGCCTGACGAGGGACGAAGCGCGGGCCGTGTGGGAAATTGCTTCAGCGCAGGTCAGGGAGGTGAATCGGAGTGAACTTCGCACGCGAGGCAGTGGCGGCCCGAACGTCGACCAGGCAGCTCTTCGCCTTCGGTCGGGACGACGAAGTCCCGGAACATTCATCTTTTGCAGGACATCCGGCTCAAGGGCGTATTGATCAGCGACGCCATGCGGCACGCGGCCTGGGAGGAACAGCTCCGGCCCGGCCGGGGCCGGGCTGAACGATCCGGTCACGGGGTATCCCCAGAGCCAGCCGAGTTCGGGGAAGGCCGTTCTCTCATGACGAGAGGACGGCCTTTCGTGCTTTGGGGGGGCGTGACGGTCGCAGTGCGGCACGCCTGGGACACGGACGGACCGGCCGCCGGGGGGTCGGTCGGTGCGACGCATCGCGACGGTCCGTGCACGGATGGTGGGCGGACCGTCGTGGGCCAGAAGGAGCCGGCACGGCGCCCTCGGCCACCGTACCGGGACGGCTCAGCTGTTGATGCGGTCGGTCACCGCGGCACTGCACTCGTCGGAGCCGATCCCGGGTCCCGTCGTGCAGACCCAGAGGGTGATCATTCCGTCCTCGCGCATGTCGTAGTTGCAGGTCCTGCTCACCTGGGGGAGGGTCACGCTGCAGGAGCCCGACCGGCCGTAGTCCGTGTACCACTCGACCGAACTGGTACGGCCCTCGTAGTGCTCGACCCAGATCTTGTCGCCGTAGCCGATGAATCCGCCCTCGGCGTACCCGTTGCTCACGACGGCATCGGCGTGCGCCGAGGTCGAGAGCCAGAGGACGGTCGCGGCGGCGCCGATCGCGGCCACGGCGAACCTGGAAGCGTTACGCATCGAATCACCCACTGTCGTAGTAGTGCTGTCCGTCGGGAGCGTCGCCGTCCGATGCGGTGGCGATCCGTGCGGTCATGGTGCGGGGGCGGCCGTCGGTGAACCTTCGGAAAAGCTTGAATCCGTCTTGGCCTGGCCGACCGGCGGCGCGCAGAGTGGCCGTGGGGGTTGTCGGTCGGCTCAAGGGGGGTGTCGGTGGCCACGCTCTTCGGGATCCTCGGGACCATCGAGGTGCGGCGGGACGGTGTCCCCGTGGACGCGGGGCACGCGGTGCAGCGGCGGGTGCTCGCGGCGCTCCTCGTCGACGCGGAGCGGGTGGTGTCGGCCGACGCGCTGGTGGACCGGGTCTGGGGCGACGCCGGGGCGACGAGCGGCCGCACGAAACTCTATGGATACGTCTCCCGGCTGAGGCAGGTGCTGGCGGGCGAGGCCGCGGCCCTCACCCGGGAGCGGGGCGGCGGCTACCGGCTGGCCGTCGAGCCCGCGTCGGTGGACGTCCACCACTTCCGGGAGCTGTCGGGCCTGGCCCGGAAGGCGGGCACCGACGAACGGGCCGAGGCGCTCTGGCGAGAGGCCCTCGGCCTGTGGCGGGGCAGTGCGTTCGCCGGCGTGGACACTCCCTGGTTCAACGCGCAGCGCGATCTCCTCGACGGTGAGCGGCTGGCCGCGCAACTGGAGCTGGTCGACGTCCGGTTGCGGCTGGCGCAGCATGGTCGGCTGGTGACCGAGCTGCTCGCCCGGGCGGCCGAGCGGCCACTGGACGAACGAGTGGTCGGGCAGCTGATGCTGGCCCTGTACCGCTGCGGGCGGCAGGCGGATGCCCTGGACGGGTACGAGCGTGCCCGGCGGCTGCTCGCCGACGAGCTCGGGGTCGACCCGGGTGCGGAGCTGCGGCGGTTGCACGGGCGGATCCTCGCGGCGGACCCCGAACTGGCCGTGGTCCGCCCCGTCGTGCGGCTCGACGCGGCGAAGCCGGCCCACGAGTCCGGTGCGGCGGTCTCCCCGGCCAACGCCGCGGGACGGCAGCTCGTCCCGCGTCTCCTGCCCCCGGACCTGTCGCTGTTCGTCGGCAGGGAAGCCGAGCTGAACGAGGCGCACCGGCTGTTCGACGGAGACACCGCCGGTCCGGTGACGCTGCTCGTCACGGGACCCGCCGGGGTGGGCAAGACGGCCTTCGCCGTGCGCACGGCGCACGGGCTCGCCGCCCGTTTTCCCGACGGGCAGCTCCACGCCGACCTGCGAGGCTTCGGTGACGAGCCCGCCGAGCCGTTCACGGTCCTCGGTACCTTCCTCCGCGCCCTCGGCACGAGCGGCGGGAGCGTACCCGGCGAACTGGCCGACCGCGTCCACCTCTACCGGACCCTGCTGGCCCAGCGCAGGGTGCTCGTCGTCCTGGACAACGCGGCCGACGCGGAGCAGGTACGGGACCTCATGCCGAGCGGCGGGCACTGCGCCACCCTGGTCACCAGCCGGACGACCCTGGCGGAGATGAGCGGCCGTCGCATCGCGCTCGGCGTGCTCGGCTCCGTGACGGGGCTCGCCCTGCTGCGCGAGATGCTGGGACCGGAGCGGACCGGGGCGGAGCCCGAAGCGGCCCGCTCCATCGTGGAGACCTGCGGAGGTCTGCCCCTGGCGGTGTGGGTGGCCGGGGCGCGCCTGGCCGCACGACCGCACTGGCCCCTGAACAGGGTGGCCCGTGCCCTCGCCGACGAGCAGCGCAAGCTCGACGAGCTGGCCGTCGGCCACATCGCCGTACGGGCGAGCCTCGGACTGACGTACCGGGGGATGGCCGAGGCGACACAACGTGCGCTGGGAATGCTGGCCCTGCTGCCGGGACCGGACTTCGCCCCCTGGGTGCCGGCCGCACTCCTCGACGTGGATCTGTCCGAGGCGGAGGCCGTTCTCGACGATCTGGTCGAGGTGCACCTGGTGCAGACCGGAGCGGTCGGCGCCACCGGAATCCGCTACCAACTGCACGATCTGGTACGGCTGTTCGCCCGGGAGCACGCTGAACGGAGCCTCTCGTACCGTGACCGTGCGGGCGCGCTGGACCGGTTGCTCGGGGCGAGTCTGCATCTCACCGACTTCGCGGCCGGCACCCTCAGCGTCGACTTCCAGGGCATCCCGCAGAAGGACCTGGCCTCGTGGCGGCTCCCCGAGGCCGACACCGGAGCCCTGCTCGCCGACCCACTGGCGTGGTTCGACGACGAACGCCAGTTCCTCGTGGGCGTCACCGAACAGGCCCTGGACCGGGGGGAGACCGCGCCCGCCGCCGGGCTCGCCACCGCGCTCACGGCCTTCTTCCAGGTCGGCAGCCACTTCGACGACTGGGAACGGCTCCAGAGCCGGGCGCTCAAGGCGACACTGAGCAGCGGCGACGAGCACAGCGCCTCGAAGCTCCACCGGTGCCTCGGAGAGCTCACCACCATCCTCGATCGGTACCCGGAAGCACTGCACCACTTCGAGCAGGCCCTCCTGCTCGCCGAGGGGCAGGAGCCGACGTACCGGGCCAGTGCGACGGCCGGGCTGGCGTACGTGCACCGACTGCTCGGAGCGTACGACTCCGCCGTCCTCCACTTCGAGGCGGCCGTCGAACTGGCCGACTCGGCGGGGAACGTCAACTGCCTCGTGTACGCGACCAACGGGCTCGGCGTGATCGACCTGGAGCGGGGGCGCGTCGAGGCCGCGGTGGCGCGGTTCACCGAGTGCCTCCGGGCCAGTCGGCTGGCGGGCTACCTGCCCGGGGAGGCGCAGGCCCTGCGCTGCCTGGGCCAGAGCCACCGGGCTCGCGGGGCCTACCGGGACGCCGCCGACGCCTACCGGCAGGCGGCGGTGATCAGCGAGAACCTCGGCGACCGGCTCACCGCCACCCACGCTGCCTGCTGGCTCGGCGACGTCCTGGTCCGCCTGGGCGAGCACCACGAGGGGCGCCGCCTGCTGGCGAAGAGCCTGTGGACCTACCGGGAGTTCGGCAACCTCTGGGGTGAGGCGGCGACGCTGTACGCGCTCGCGGAGGCACAACTCGCGGTCGGCCGCGCGGCGCCCGCCCGCAGCCGCGCCCGGGCCGCCGTCAGGATCTGGCGGCACATCGGCTCCAGCACCTGGCTGGCCGTCGGCCTCGACACACTGGCCCGGGCGCACGGCCTGGCAGGCGAGCGGGAAGCCGCACTGCGGGCCCGTGCGGAGGCCGCGGCCCTGCGCACGGTGTGAGCGCGGGCCGACGCCACCCCCACCGGACCGACACGGTCGGGGAGCCGGGGCCGCGGTTCCCCGACCGTACGGGGTGCGGCCCCGCCCGCGTACGGAACGGGCGGGACCGCACCCGGCCCGCTATCCAGCCGCGGCGGCCGGCGCCGGGGCGTACCCGGCGGGCCGGGCGGTGAAGGTTCCCCGGCCCCGGGTCCGGCCGCGCAGCCGGGTGGCGTAGCCGAACAGCTCCGCCAGCGGCACGGTCGCGGTGATCACCGATGCACCGGACCGGGCCGCCCGGCCCGACACCCGGCCGCGCCGGGCCGCCAGGTCGCCGAGCACCGCGCCCACGGCATCGTCGGGAACGGTGACCGTGACCTCCGTGACCGGCTCCAGCAGCGCCATGACGCCGATGCGCAGCGCCTCACGCAGCGCGAGCCGGCCGGCCGTCCGGAACGCCGTCTCCGAGGAGTCCTTGGAGTGCGTGGCCCCGTCCGTCAGCGTGACCCGCACACCGGTCACCGGGTGGCCTCCCAGCGGCCCCTCGGCCAGGGCGTCACGGCAGCCCGCCTCCACCGCCCGCACGTACTCCTGCGGCACCCGGCCGCCGACGACGGCCGACCGGAACTCGAAGACCGCCGCTCCTGCGCCGCCGTGCTCACCGGTCGCCTCCAGCGGTTCGGTGTCGAGGACCACATGGGCGAACTGACCGGCACCCCCGTCCTGCTTGACGTGCCGGTACACCAGCCCCGACACGCCGCGGACGACGGTCTCGCGGTACGCGACCCGGGGACGGCCCACGCCGACCTCCAGCCCGTGCGCACGGCGGTCTTCTCCACCGCGACCTCCAGATGGAGTTCCCCCATGCCCGACAGCACCGTCTGCCCGGTCTCCGGGTCGGTCCGGACCACCAGTGACGGGTCCTCCTCGACCAGCCGCGCGAGGGCCGACACCAGACGGTCGGTGTCGGCGCCCCGTCGCGCCTCGACGGCCACGGAGACGACCGGATCGGCCACGGGCGGCGGCTCCAGGAGCAGTGGGGCGTCCGGTGCGCACAGCATCGCACCGGTACGGGTCCCCTTCGGCCCGATCACCGCGACGATGCTCCGCCACGGTCTCCTCCAGGAGGCGACGGCGCCGGTGCGCCTCCTCCCGCAGGGTGTCGGGAACCGGCCCCTCCTCGTACCCGCCACGGTCGCCGTCCCAGATCAGGAACCGCATGCGCGGCAGGTCGACCACTCCGGTGAATCCGTCCTCCGCACCGATCGGCATCTGCGTGACCAGGGGCACCGTGCCCAGTCGTTCGTGCGTCGAGGCGACCGCGGCGTCGAGGTCGGCGCCGGTGCGGTCCATCTTGTTGACGAAGGCGATCCTGGGCACACCGTGCCGGTCGGCCTGCCCACGCGTGATCGAAGGCGAGTGTAATGACGCCCCTCGTCGGCACGGAACCGGTTTATGGCCCGGGACCGGTCCTGGCGGCCCGGGGGACGGAGCGGCGCACGGCGTGCCAGTCGCTGACATGACGTCATGAGCGGGTGTGCCGGAACCCGTTGGACATCAGGAATGATGGCGATCACGAAGAGGTGCCGGAGCAACGGAAGGACCGCAACGATGGACGACGACCACGGCCGGTCGGCCGCCGCAGTGTTCGACGCGCTGGGGGAGGAGTACGAGCGGGCGTTCGCCGGCTCGCCCGCCCGCCATGCCTCGCTCCAGCGCCTGTTGGAGGAACTCCCGCCGCACGGAAGGGTCCTGGACGTCGGGAGCGGCACGGGGCGGCCGACGGCGTCGGCCCTCGTCGAAGCCGGGCACGCCGTCCTGGGCGTCGATGTCTCCCCCGTGATGGTGGAACTGGCGTCCCGCCAGGTTCCGAGTGCCTCGTTCGTCTGCGCCGACATCCGCGAACTCGACCTGGACGAGGGCGGGTTCGACGCCGTGTGCGCCTATTTCTCGTTGCTGCAGATGCCCCGGGAGGACCAGTCGAAGGTGCTGCGGAAGCTCGGGCGGTTTCTGACACCGGGGGGCGTGCTCGCCGTCGCGACGGTGCCACTGGACGTCGAGGACGCCTCCGTGGTCTTCATGGGTCAGGAGATGCGGGTGTCCAGCTTCGACGCCGCGTCGTTCACCGAGACGGTCACGGCCGCCGGGTTCTCGGTCCTGTGGGAGCGCAGCGATCTGTTCACCCCGGCGCACGGGGCGGCCGTGCCGGAACCGGAACTGTTCCTGCTCTGCCGTCGGGGCTGATTGGGCCGCCCCACCGGGACGGCCCACCGGGGACTGCCCGGCCGGGGGCGGTGCTCCCTCAGTGCTCGCGCGTGATCCGCGTGCTCGCGCGCAGCCGTGCGCGCGCCGCCGCCCGTCCGCGACCGCCGAGCGGACCCCGCCAGCCGCGCAGCGCCCGGGCACCGCACCCGCGCCACTGCGCGGGCGAGAGGGGAACGGGCTGGCCGCCCCTGGTGACCAGCGCGTTGACCGGTGTCATCGGGTCCGCGGCCATGGCCTTCGCCAGGAGCACGCCGATGACCAGCGGGGCCAGGGTCACGGCGAGGGCTGTACCGGCCGTGGTCACGTGCTGGAGGCGGGGGCGGTGCGGTGTGTCGGGAACCATGACCGTCATTCGACCAGCTGCGCGCGGACGGGGGACCGGTCCGCGTACTCAGCCCGACCGTCTCTCGTACTCAGTGCCGCACGTGCCCGGGCCGTGTCCTCGAACTGCCGTCGTCCGGCCGGACGACGGGTGGCGGTTCGAGGACACGGGCGGGAGGCTACGCGGTGGTGCCCGGACCGGAACCCGCCGTGGAGGCCGCCTTGATGCCCTTGGTGATGTCGTCCATGACGGAGAGCGCGGGCGCCTGCGGACCGATGTCGAACCCCGAGCGGACGACGACCATCGTGTCCTCGTCGCGGGGGGACGGGAAGGCCAGCGACTGCACGTACCCGTCGTCGCCGTTCTTCGTCACCACCTTCCAGCGCACCAGGTAGCCCTGACGGCCCGCCACCGTGACCGCCCCGGACTTCAGTTCCTCGTGCGAGGTGATGCCGCCGTAGATCTTCTCGCCGTAGGACTCCGTGGCGTTGGCGGAGATGTCCCGCGTCGCCGTGGCCTTCGCCGTTCCCGCGTCGAGCTTCAGGGCCTTCGCCGGCGCGGAGAACACCCCTCCGCGCACGCACTGCTCGGACGCGTCGCCCGGGCAGGGGTACTCGCCCGTGGTCAGGCCGGCACCCGACATTCCGGACCGGCCCGTCCAGCCCTTCGGCACCGGAAGGCTGATGCCGCTGAGCAGGTCCGTGGCGTATCCGTCCTCCATCCGGGGCCGTTCCCGCCCCGGCGTACGGTCCTCGCCGCCCCGGTTCTCCCCGCCACGCCCTCCGGGCGCGCCGTCGGGCCCGGTGGACGGCGCCCTGGCCGCGTCCCGCCCCGCCGGCGCGTCGTCGGAGTCGTTCAGGAGGAAGAGGCCGCCCGAGACGGTGGCGAGCACCACCGCACCGGCGGCGACGCCGATGCCGATACGTCTCCGGCGTCGCCGGATGGTGGCGGGCGGCACGCGCAGATGGTCGGTCCATCGGGTGCCGTCCCACCAGCGTTCGTGAAGGGGACCGATTCCTGTATGCCCGGGGTCGGGATGCCAGCCGGGCGGGCTCGTCTGGGTCACACGGCCCACCGTAGAGCGATTGCCTGAGAATCAGATGAATCCGTTGGCGCGGGGTGTGTGCGACGGGCACCATCGGGGTACTTCCCGGCGGCGGAATCCTCCACCGGGCAACGGCGATCCGTCGCGGGAGGGCGAACCATGGACGAGCGGCCTGCGGTACGGATCGAGCGCGACGGGCCCGTGTTCACCGTGATCCTGGGCCGGCCCGAGGTGCGCAACGCGGTGGACGGCCCGACTGCCGGGCAACTGGCCGATGCCTTCCGTGAGTTCGACGCGGACCCGGACGCGTCCGTCGCCGTGCTCTGGGGCGAGGGGGGTACGTTCTGCGCCGGTGCCGACCTGAAGGCGATCGGCACCGAACGGGGCAACCGGGTGCGGGCGGACGGCGACGGGCCGATGGGGCCGACCCGGCTGAGCCTGAGCAAGCCGGTCATCGCGGCGGTGGCGGGGCACGCGGTCGCCGGGGGACTGGAGCTGGCCGTCTGGTGCGATCTGCGGGTCGTCGAGGACGACGCCGTGTTCGGGGTGTTCTGCCGCCGTTGGGGAGTGCCGCTGGTGGACGGCGGAACCGTGCGGCTGCCCCGGCTGATCGGTGAGAGCCGGGCCATGGACATGATCCTCACGGGGCGCCCCGTAACGGCGTCCGAGGCGTACGCCGTCGGGCTCGCCAACCGGATCGTCCCGCCCGGTGAGGCCCGTCGCGCGGCGGAGCGGCTGGCCCGGGAGATCGCCGCGTTCCCGCAGCTGTGCCTGCGCCACGACCGGCTCTCGGTACGGGAGCAGCACGGTCTGGACGAGCGGGACGCCCTGGCCGCCGAGTACCGGCACGGCCTGGTGCCGCTCGCCGCGGGGGAGGCGCGGGCCGGGGCCGCCCGGTTCGGCGGCGGTGCGGGGCGGCATGGAGTCTTCGGCGACTGAATCCGCTCTTTGGTCCGACCATACGTTATATGTGACATAGTGGGGAGAGGATCAGAGGACGTGACGGCGGCCGGACGACACCGGCCGGGGCAGGGGGCGACGGATGCCGGTCGAGTGGCAGCCCGTACGGCAGTCGCGCACGCACGAACTCGTGCTTCAGAGCATCGAACAGCGGGTGTTCGCCGGTGAGCTCAAGGCCGGTGACCGCTTGCCCCCCGAGCGCGAGCTGGCGCCGGTTCTCGGGGTCAGCCGGTCCGCGTTGCGCGAGGCGCTGCGGGTGCTGGAGACCATCGGCGTGCTGGTCGCCCAGCCGGGCCGGGGGCCGGACGCGGGGGCACGGATCGTACGCAATCCGGACGACGCCCTCGGGCGACTGTTGCGTCTGCACTTCGCCCTCGGCAGCTACGGGCTCCATGACGTCCTGGAGGCGCGCGTCGCGCTGGAGCGGTCCAGTTTCGAGGCGGCCGCGCGGCATGCCTCGAAGGAGGACCTCGACGAGGCGGAGGGCCTGGTCGAGCGCATGAGGGAGCCCGGGATCGAGGTCGCCGAGTTCAACGACCTGGACACCCGGTTCCACGTCCACATCGCCCGCAGTTCGGGCAACGAGCTGACCTCCACACTCACGTCCGCCGTACGCGAGTCGGTGCGCCCGCTGATCCTGCGGGCGCTGGAGCGGGCCGAGGACTGGCCCGCCATGGCTGCCGCACTCGACGCCGAACACGCCGAACTGTTGGGGCTGGTCCGGGCCGGGCGGGGCGCGGACGCCGCCGACCTGGTCGAACGCCAAATCCGCGACCTGCACGGCACGCTGGTCGACGAGGACGCCGGGCAGGTGTGAGGCCGCCGGCCGATCCATTCCGAAGCGGTCGGACGTTCAGTAAGTGATTGTCAGGTGCATGACTTTCACAGGCTTCTCGCCCCCCTGAATGTGTGCCTCACTCTTCGCGTTCTGGACGGAGGCTAGTATGGTCGGACCATAAAAGAATCGGAGAAACGATCGGAGAGATCCATGCGCATCGGACTCTTCGCCACCTGTCTGGGAGACACGCTCTTCCCGGAGGCGGTGAAATCGACCGCGGTCCTGCTCGCCCGTCTCGGCCATGACGTGGTGTTCCCTCCGGGGCAGACCTGCTGCGGACAGATGCACGTCAACACCGGCTACCAGCGCGAACCCGTGCCGCTGGTGCGGAACTTCGCCGAGCAGTTCGGCGACGCGTCGATCGATGCCGTCGTCATGCCGTCCGGTTCGTGCGTCGGAACGGTCCGCCACCAGCACGACCTGGTCGCCCGGCGGTACGGCGACGCCGCGCTGCGCTCCGGGGTCGCCGCCGTCAAGGGCAAGACGTACGAGCTGTCCGAACTCCTCGTCGACGTCCTGGGCGTCACCGATGTCGGGGCCTACTTTCCGCACCGCGTGACCTACCACCCCACCTGCCACTCCCTGCGCATGCTCCGGGTCGGCGAGAAGCCCCTGAAGCTGCTCCGCGCCGTCGACTCCATCGACCTCGTCGAACTCCCCGAAGCGGACGCGTGCTGCGGGTTCGGGGGCACGTTCGCCCTCAAGAACGCCGACACGTCGACGGCGATGCTCCAGGACAAGATGCGCAACATCGCCACCACCGGCGCCGACGTCTGCACCGCCGGTGACTCGTCCTGCCTGATGCACATCGGCGGCGGTCTCTCCCGCATCGGATCGGGCACCCGCACCCTGCACCTCGCGCAGATCCTCGCCGCCACCCGCACCGCGCCGTACGCCCCGACGGAGGCCCTCCGATGAGCAGCACCTTCCTCGGCATGCCCGCGACCCCGCCCCGCTCCCCGTACGGAACGGGCAACCTGCGCGGCGACCGGACGTTCCCGAAGGCGGCCCACGACGAACTGCGCAACGAACAACTGCGCCGCAATCTCGGCAGGGCCACCCGCACCATCCGCGCCAAACGCCTCGACGTCACCGGTGAACTGCCCGACTGGGAGGCGCTGCGCGACGCCGGATCGGCCATCAAGAACGACACCATGAACCGGCTCCCCGAACTCTTGGAGGAACTGGAGCGCAGGGTCACCGAGCGCGGCGGCATCGTCCACTGGGCGCGCGACGGCGTCGAGGCGAACGAGATCGTCACCCGGCTCGTCAGGGCGACCGGCAGCACCGACGTCATCAAGGTCAAGTCGATGGCCACCCAGGAGACCGGCCTCAACGAGCACCTCGAATCCGCCGGCATCACCGCCCACGAGACGGACCTCGCCGAACTGATCGTCCAACTCGCCCACGACAAGCCGTCGCACATCCTGGTCCCCGCGATCCACCGCAACCGCGACGAGATCCGGCAGATCTTCCTCAAGGAGATCCCCGGTGTCGACCCGCGTCTCGACAATGTGCCCGCGCATCTCGCCGCCGCCGCCCGCGCCTATCTGCGCGAGAAGTTCATGACGACCAAAGTGGCGGTCTCCGGCGCCAACTTCGGCATCGCGGAGACCGGAACGCTCTGCGTCGTGGAGTCGGAGGGGAACGGCCGCATGTGTCTGACCCTGCCCGACACCCTCATCACCGTCATGGGCATCGAGAAGGTGCTGCCGCGCTACCAGGACCTGGAGGTGTTCCTGCAACTGCTGCCGCGCTCCTCCACCGGGGAGCGGATGAACCCCTACACCTCGATGTGGACCGGGGTGGCACCGGGCGACGGGCCGCAGGAGTTCCACCTGGTCCTGCTCGACAACGGCCGCACCGCGGCGCTCGCCGACCGGATCGGCCGCGAGGCCCTCAACTGCATCCGCTGCTCGGCCTGTCTCAACGTCTGTCCGGTGTACGAACGGGCCGGCGGCCACGCGTACGGATCGACGTACCCCGGACCGATCGGCGCGGTCCTCACCCCGCAGCTCGCCGGGATGGACGCGGTCAAGGGCGACCCCAACGGCTCGCTGCCGTACGCCTCCAGCCTCTGCGGCGCCTGCTTCGACGCCTGCCCGGTCAAGATCGACATCCCGTCGCTGCTGGTCGAACTGCGCCATCAGCACACCGAGCACGCCGGGACGACGGCGGAGAAGCTGGCCATGAAGGCCGCCGCCACGGTGATGCGACGGCCCGGGCTGTACACGACCGCGCAGAAGGGCGCCGCCCTCGGCCGCGTCCTCGCCGGACGGGACGGCAGAATCAGACATCTGCCGCCGCCGTTCGACAACTGGAGCGCCGGACGCGACACCGCCGCGCCGCCGAAGCAGACCTTCCGCGCCTGGCTGGCATCGGCCGAGGGAGCCGCGACGATGCGCGCGGCCGCCGCCGAGCGCTCGGACGACCCGCGGAAGGAGGAGGGGAAGTGACGACCGCACGCGAGACCGTGCTGGGCCGGATCAGGGACGCCCTGACCCTCGCCCCGGTCCAGGACACCCCCGTGGACCGTGCCTACCGCACCGGGCGGACCCTTCCCGACGACGAACGCCTGGCCCTCTTCACCGACCGCCTCGTCGACTACAAGGCCGAGGTGCGCACCTGTACCGCCGACCGTACCGCCGCGACCGTCACCGAGGCGCTGCGGGAACACGACGCACGGCGGATCGGGGTACCGGCCGGACTCGACACGTCGTG
The DNA here is from genome assembly GCF_001905795.1 of Streptomyces sp. CB01580. Lineage (GTDB taxonomy): Bacteria > Actinomycetota > Actinomycetes > Streptomycetales > Streptomycetaceae > Streptomyces. The sequence goes on along the minus strand of NZ_LIXJ01000001.1, from coordinate 364,112 downwards.
GCTGGGCACGTACGACGGCGAGGTCCGGGTGGACTCGGCCGACCTTCCGGCACCGCGCCTCGACGCGCTGGACGGCGTCGTCACCGCGTCGGCCGCCGGCTGCGCCGAGACGGGCACGATCTTCCTGGACGGATCGCCGGACCAGGGCAGGCGGGCGCTCTCCCTCGTACCCGATCTGCATGTGTGCGTCGTCGACCTGTCGGCGGTCGAGGTCGGTGTGCCCGAGGCGGTGGCCCGGCTGGTGCCGGACCGGCCGACGACGCTGATCAGCGGGCCGTCCGCCACGTCGGACATCGAACTGGAACGCGTGGAGGGTGTTCACGGACCGCGCACCCTGGTGGTGGTGATCCGCACCGACGCGTAGGGCGGGCAGGGCCCCCGGACACGGGTGCGGGGTGCGCGGCGGGGTGCGTGGTCTTCCCCGGCCGCGCACCCCGCGCCACCGGGCCGTGGTCCGCCGGTGCTCAGCCGTGCGTGACGGTGAGCGGCTCGAAGCGGACACGGGTGGTCGTCGCGTCGTCCGCCCAGGACACCGCCACCGTGTCCCCGTCCACGTCGACATCGCTCACCACGGCGTCGAGGGGCGCCGCACCCGGCTCCGCGGTCAGCGAGGCGAGTGCCACCAGCAGCGTCGTTCCCTGCGCCGGACCGGACAGCCGGGGCACCTGCGCCCACGGCGTGTACGCGGTGCCCTCCGGGGCCCGCACCACGTCCCGCGTCTCCCAGCCGTGCAGACCGTGCAGCGCCGACACCACCGTGTCGTCACGGCCGGTCGCCCATCCCGTCTGCTCCACCCGGGCCCCGTCCGGCGCGCCGAGCACCCGGTGCACCCGCAGCTCGTACCGGCCGCGCACCACCGTGACACTCTCCACCCGCATCCTCGGCGCCATCGGCTGCCCGGAGGCGAACACGGGGCGGTGCCAGGAGGCGGCCCACCCCCAACCGTCCCCGTCGCCCGCACCCAGCGGACGGATGGCCCGGCGGCCGCTGCGCGCCCCGGCGACGACCACCGCCAGATGGTTGTCCGCCACGTTCCCGCCCGCGGTAGGGCCGGTCACCGTGGAGTACGACTGACGGCTGTACAGCGGATCGGCCGGGGCACCGGCCTCGCCCTCGTGCGGCAGCACGTGGTCGCTGCCGTGGTTGTGCAGCCGTACGATCCCGTCCGCACCCGTGGACTGCACGAGCAGCCCCGGCGCGGGCAGCGCGAGCACTCGGTCGGGCCCCTCGCTCGGCGCGGGCTCCTCGGTCGCCGTCCACAGCGGATGATCCTCCGGGGCCAGCAGCGACACGAACGCCTTGGACGCCCAGTACGGCGACGCGGGGGCCGAGTAGTTCTGCAGACCGGCCGGGTGCGGGCCGTGCCAGCCCAGGCTCAGCAGCCCGTCCGCGCCCACCGCGCCGCGGTCCAGGAAGTAGCGCAGCGCACCGTCGATCACCCGTCGGGAGACGCCGGGCGCGAGCGGGGTGTGCCCGGTGACGGCACCGAGCGCGACCGACGAGGCGGCGGCGAAACGGTAGGTCAGCGACCGACCGAAGTGGATCGGCGCGCCGTCGCCGCCGAACAGCAGCGAGAAGCCCTCCAGATGTTCGCTCAGCCGCGCGCCGTAGTGCGCGCACAGCCCGGTGTCGCCCGACAGATGGGCGTCCAGCACGGGGTAGAGGTGCAGCGCCCAGCCGTTGTAGTGGTCGAAGGCGCGTCCGTCGCCGTCCGAGTACCAGCCGTCGCCGCGGTACCAGCCCTCCAGCAGGTCGCGGGCGCGCTCCTTCGCGCGGGCCGTCTCCGCGTCGCCGCGGCCCACGAACTCCAGGAAACCGGCTACCGCGTAGGGGAACAGGTACCAGTTGTTGGGCGCGGGGCGGTGTCGCAGGGCATCGCGCAGCCACGCCTCGGTCCGGTCCCGCACCCCGGGCTCCAGCCGGTCCCAGAGCCACGGACGGGTGAGCCGCAGTCCGATGGCGACGGAGGCGGACTCCACCATGGGCTGGCCGAGGGCCGGGTGGTCGCGGATCAGCGGCCATGACTCGGCGTCGTCCCGGCCCGGGGTGAGCGTGCCGGCCGCGAGCCCGTCGGCGTAGCGGCCGAGCCAGCCGTGCGGGTCCTCGCCGCCCGCGCCCGCCACCCGGAAGGCGGCGGCCAGGAAGGTGCGCGCGTATCCCTCCAGACCGTCGGAGCGCACCCCGGACACGGAGGGCCTGCCGGGCAGGTCCAGCAGGGCCCCGCTGGGAGTGGCCCACTTCCAGGCGGCCGCCAGCAGTCCGTCGGCAACGGCCTCCCAGTGCGCTCGGGTGTAGCCGGTGCGCGGGCTCAGCACCGGGTCGTCGGAGGGGAGTTCGAAGGGAGGGCGCGGGTGGGGTGCGGTCATGCGAGGAATGCCGGCCTTTCACGTCGTACGCGGTGGGCGAATCCGTCGCCCGCGGCTCGTCTCCCGGGCCGGACGTCCGCGCCGCCGACGCGGCTCCTGTTTCGGGTCACAGAGGAATTCTGATCGATTGATCGTTATTGGGTCAAGAGATCGATCAGAGGGAAATGGGAGCGATCGAACGATCATTTCGTGAAGTGTCGAGGTGCCCCCGAGGTGTCGGGGGCGCGCCTATGATCAGCCTTTGGCATGGACACCCTCGCACTCTGGCAATGGGCGGCGCTCGCCGCGGCATCCGCTCTCGTCGGCTTCTCCAAGTCGGCCGTCAGCGGCGCCAACACGATCAGTCTCGCCGTCTTCGCGGCCGTACTCCCGGCGCGCGAGTCCACCGGGGTGCTGCTCCCGATCCTCGTCGTGGGCGACGTGCTCGCCGTGCTTCTCTACCGGCGACACGCCCACTGGCCCACTCTGTTGCGACTCTTCCCCGCCGTCGCGGTCGGCGTGGTGGCGGGATGCGCGTTCATGGTGTGTGCCGACGACGCGGCGATCCGTGTGTCGATCGGCGCGATCCTGCTGTTCATGGCGGGCGTCACCGTGTGGCGGCGGCGCACGCACCACGGGACGCGCGAGGGGGCGGGGGCACTGCCGACGAGCGGCGAGGACGTCGGCGAGGGCGTCGGCGGGGGCGTCGGCGGGGGCGTCGGCGGGGGCGCGGCCGAAGGGACGGCCGGGCGCGGGAGCGGGCTCAAGGCCCGTTCCTACGGGGTGCTCGGCGGGTTCACCACCATGGTGGCCAACGCCGGAGGACCCGTCATGTCGCTCTATCTGCTCTCCGCCGGCTTCCGGAAGCTCGGCTTCCTGGGGACATCGGCGTGGTTCTTCCTCATCGTGAACGTGTCCAAGGTGCCGTTCAGCGTGGGGCTGGGGCTCATCGACGCACGGTCGCTGCTGCTGGACGCCTGCATGCTGCTGTTCGTGATCCCCGGTGCCTGGATCGGTCGCGCCTGCGTGGACCGGATCGACCAGAAGCGCTTCGAGCAACTGGTGATCGCGGCGACCGTCCTCGGCGGACTGCAACTGCTGCTGCGCTGAACGGCGCGCGACGGCTCACGATCACGGGCGCGCGGGCGGTGCGGCGGCCGTCCGCGCGGGGCGCCCCGCGCGAACGCGTGGGCGAGCCCGGTCAGATGACGTCCTCCTCGATCTGCGCCTGCTCGCGCGCGGTCCCGTACGCCGAGGGCGTGCTGTACGAGCGGCGTGCGACGAACCACCACACGGTGGCCAGGACCAGCACCGCGATCAGCGCGATCGACGCGTAGTTCATCGAGTCGATCGTCACCGGCGACGACTGCGGGAGCAGGAACAGCACGGTGACGAAGGCCACCCACACCACGGCGATCCAGCCGATGGGCTTGCTCCAGCGACCCAGGTGCCACGGACCGCGCTCGAAGCGGTCGCCCGAGCGCAGCTTCAGGAAGATCGGGATGGCGTAGGCGGGGGTGATGCCGATGACGTTGATCGCGGTCACCGCTCCGTACGCGGTGGCCGAGTACAGCGACGGCAGCGCCAGCACCGCGGCGACGACGACCGACAGCCACACCGCGTTGACCGGCGTCTGGGTGCGCGAACTCACCTTGCGCCACAGGGCCGAGCCCGGCAGGGCGTTGTCACGGCTGAACGCGAACACCATCCGGCTGGCGGCGGCGACCTCGGCGTTGCCGCAGAACAGCTGCGCCGCGATCACGATGAGCAGCAGGGCCGTGGCCCCGGAGGTCCCCAGCGCGTCGATCATGATCTGGGCCGGTGGAACGTTGGTCGCGGTCTCCTGGGTGCCCTTGTAGTCCTGGATGGCGAAGGTAAGCCCGGCCAGCAGGACGAACCCGGCGATCCACGACGCCCAGATGGCGCGGACGATGCCCTTGGCGGCCGTCACCGAGGCGTTCGACGTCTCCTCCGACAGATGCGCGGAGGCGTCGTAGCCGCAGAAGGTGTACTGGGCGAGGAGCAGACCGATCGCCGCCACGTACAACGGGTTGTCCCAGCCGGTGTCGTTGACGAACTCGGTGAAGACGAACGACGGGGACTGGTGGTGCGAGGGCACGACCGCCAGCACGATCACGATCACCGCGACACCGGCGAGATGCCACCACACACTGATGGAGTTGAGCACGCTGACGAGACGGACGCCGAACAGGTTCAGCACCGCGTGCAGCAGCAGGATGCAGACAAAGATGATCATTGTCTTGCCCGGGGTGGGGGTGAAGCCCCACTGCAGGTTCATGAACGCGCCGGTGAACAACGCGGCACCGTAGTCGATGCCGGCGATCGCGCCGAGCAGGCCGAGCAGGTTCAGCCAGCCCGTGTACCAGCCCCACTTGCGGCCGCCGAGCCGGTCGGCCATGTAGTAGAGCGCCCCCGACGTCGGGTAGGAGCTGGTGACCTCGGCGAGCGCCATGCCGACACAGAGCACGAAGAGCCCCACACCCGCCCAGCCCCAGAGCATCACCGCCGGACCGCCGGTCGACATGCCGAAGCCGTACAGCGTCATGCAGCCGGACAGGATCGAGATGACGGAGAAGCTGATGGCGAAGTTGCCGAAGCCGCCCATGCGACGGGCGAGAACCGGCTGATAGCCGAGCTCCCGCAGTCGCTGCTCCTCGTCGTGCGGTGGGGCGGCCTCCGCACCCGAATGGGTGGGGGTGGATATGGACATGGGAAGACCTCCGTGAGCGGTGGACAGGGGGACGGACGGACAGAGGGAACGGCCGGACCGCGGACGCGTGCGCGAGGCCCTGTCCGGAACGGGGAGTGCGGTGCGACGGCGCGGCGTACCGGCTCAGCCGGGCGGACCGTGCCCGGGTTCGCGGGGCGCGGCCAGGCAGCGGCTCCGGGCACGCAGGAAGATCTCCTCGGCGCCTCCCGGGGCCTTGGGATCACGTGTCCGGTACATCCAGGGGACCGAGGTGAAGTACGGCCCGAGCTCCTCGAACACCGGCGCCGCCTCGGCGAATTTGAGCGCCCCCCACAGCGCGTGGGCCAGATGGTTCAGATCCGGCAGGGAATGGGAGAGCGGGGGAGTGCGGTGGAACCACAGCCACGAGGCCCGCATCGCGTCCCGTTCGGCGTCCTCGGTGACCCAGTGCAGGTCCAGGGCCTTCTCGTGGCCGTGCTCCCGCCGGTACCGCTCGACCCGGACGTACAACGGAAGCACATGCAGCGCGGAGCCCTCCGGGGCCGAAGAGGCCGCCCACTGGACGAAGTTGAACGCCTCCGAGAGTGCCCCGCCCGCCTTGCGTGCATACACGAACTGGAGCATCCGGTGGTACGCCTCGCGGTTGTACGGGTCACGCTTGTCGGCCTCCGCCAGCAGCCCCCACGGGCCGGGGAAGAGCATCGGCCCCGGCGGGTGCATCCGGTGCTCCTCCAACTGCTGGCGCTCGTCCAGCTGGGACAGGGCGAGCAGACACACCCACGGCACCGGATCGGCGGGCGAGGCGTGCGCGGCCGTCCGGCAGGCACCCCACGCCTCCTGCCACAGCTCCCGGGCACGGTGATGGCCCTCGCGGTGGGCGCGTACGGCCCGTTCCACGACGACCCGCGCGCGCATCACGGCGGCGGCCACGCTGTGCGGCTCCTCGGCCAGCCACGCCTGCACCGCGTCCGAACCGGCGGCGACCGCGCCCAGCACCTGCGTGCGCTGCGTCCACAGGGACCAGTCCGGAGTGTTCTCCAGCAGCTTCCGCATGGACAACCAGCGTCCGGTGCGCAAATCCTGTAACGCGGACCGTAATTCGTTGTCATGGCCGGCCGGGTGATAGACCGGCCGGAATTCACTGTTGGCCATCGACGTTCCCTGCTCCCGTGCGACGGGACGGAGAGCGGGGCACGGAGTGTCTCCTCAGCACGTCGCACAACCCCGTGGCGGAGTGGAACCCGTGGTGCGGCGGAGTGCCCGGGAAGCGGGGTCCCGGCGCTCGGGGCGGTGTTTCGGTTTCATGAATCCTCGGGGGCGTGGGGGGTCGTACTGCTGTTGAATGCCGAACTGCTTTAAAGTGTCGGGGTGTTGCTCGGCGGTGAGTGTAAGGCCAGTCGCCCCGAACTCCCGACCGATTCGCGGATCTTACGGCCTGGAGGCCGTAACTCAAGTCCGCTGAGCCTTGCGCGGGTTGATTTGCCGACAACGATTCCGCGCCCCTGCCCGGACGACCCTTGACGTGGGCGGTGGTCTGCATCACGCTGGGCGTCGCAGAGCAATGATCACGATTCCGTTCGAGCCGCAGATCCGTTCAAGCCGCAGAGCTTTTGCCCCGATGGAGTGTCGATGACCGGCCCGGTACTCGCCGTGGACCAGGGCACATCGGGCACCGAGGCGCTCGTGGCCTGCCCCGAACGCGGCGTGATCGGTTCCGGGGCGGCGCCGGTCCGGCCGCGGCACGGCAGCGGGGGAGCCGTTGAGGTGGACCTGGTGGAGCCGCTCGATTCGGTCCTCGTCGCCGGGAATCGGGCGATGGCACAGGCGGACGAACCCGTGTCGGCCGTCGGCCCGGCCAACCGGGGCGAGACGGTCCTCGCCCGGGATCCGGACACCGGGCGGCCCCTCACCGACGCCATCGTCGGGCAGGACCGCCGCCCCGCACCGATCTGCTCCGAACTCGAAGCGTGCGACGGCGAGTTGAGGCACCTCACCGGCCTTCCGCCCGCCCCGTACTTCGCCGCCCCCAAAATGGCCTGGATCAGTCGGGAACTCACCCGCGAGGGCGTCGTCACCACCAGCGACTCCTGGCTCGTCGACCGACTGACCGGTGCGTTCGTCACGGACACCGCGACCGCGGGCCGCACCCAACTGCTCGATCCGGAACGCGCCGAGTGGTCCCCTCGCAGCCGCCCCGCCGGGCCCGCAGGACACACCGGCCCTGGACATGACCGTGGTCGGCGCGGCTGAGGGTGCCGGTGCGGGCTTGGCCGGCGTCGCCGTCGCCCGCGATCCGGATCGACCGGGTCGATCCGCACGGCACGACGGTACGGATCGCATGTCCTGACCCCGTGTTCCGCGCCCGTGCCCGGGTCGGGTCCGGCGTCCTGGCCCGCGGCACGACCCCACGTTCCGTGCCCGTGCTGCGATCGCGCCTTCCACCAAGGACCCTGACGTGACGTCAGGGAATCAGCAGCCAGTCCGAGCCGATCGCCGCGACCAGCCCCACCACGAGCAGCCACGTGCCGAGGCGAGTGCGGCCGTTCCTGCTGAGCTCGATGACGATTCCGCACAGGATCAGCGCGAGCCCGTACACCCCGACCACGAGCACGGAAGACCTGCTGGCGATCCGCAACGCGAGCACGACGGCCATCGCGGCCATGCCGACCGAGGACAGAACGACGCGGAGCCGCCTCGCCTGACGCGGCGTCAGCCGTCGCTCCCCGGACCCGGGTCCGACCTGCGCGACGGGCTCCGGACGGGCCTCGTCGGCCGTGCCGGTGCCCCGCGTACCGGCGACGCCCGTGTCAGCCGCGTCGGCAACGGTTTCGGCGGAGGTCCGGTCGGCAACGGCTGCGTCGGGGGTCTCGACGGGGGTGTCGGAAGCGTCCTCGGAGCCGGCCCCCGTGGCCGGCCCCCCGTACGTCGACCGCGCCGGTTCCCCGTCCGGCCCGGCCTGGGCGCGGCGTACCTGCTTCGTCTCACCCTCCGGAACGCCGTCGGAGGCCGCCCCGGGAGCGGCTATCGCGGCGTCCGCGGCCTGGTCCTGGTCAGAAGTGCTCATGACGCCGGATCGTAATGGCTGCGGGCCCGCCCCGTTCACCGCTCGGGCGGACGGACGCGAACGTGACGTAGGTTCGACGCATGCCCGGCCACATCCTCGTTCTCGGTGGTACGACCGAGGCCCGGCAGCTCGCCGCCGAGCTGACCGCGCCCGGCCGCCCCGCCACGATCCGCGTCACCACGTCACTGGCCGGACGGGTCGCCCGGCCCCGCATGCCCGCCGGTGAGGTGCGTGTCGGCGGCTTCGGCGGTGCGCGCGGCCTCGCCGACTGGCTGCGCACCCATGACGTGGACACCGTCGTCGACGCCACCCACCCCTTCGCGGACACCATCAGCGCCCACGCGGCGCAGGCGGCTCGGGCCACCGGCACCGCGCTGTTCGCGCTGCGCCGCCCCGGCTGGACGGCGGGCCCCGGCGACCGCTGGTACCCGGCCCGCGACCTGGCCCACGCCGCCGAGCGACTGCCCGGCATGGGGGAACGGATATTCCTCACGACCGGCCGTCTGGGTCTGGCGGCCTTCGCCACGGCGCCCGGTGCCGACCGGCTCCACTTCCTCGTCCGGTCCGTCGAACCCCCGGACCAGCCGCTGCCCCGGCACACCGAGGTGATCCTCGACCGCGGCCCGTACACCGTCGAGGGCGAGACGGAACTGTTGCGCGCGCACGCCGTCGATGTCCTCGTCACCAAGGACAGCGGTGGCCCCGCCACCGCCGCGAAACTCACCGCGGCCCGGCACCTCGGCCTGCCCGTGGTCGTGGTCCGCCGCCCGCCGGCACCCGACGGCGTGCCCGTCGTCCGCGACGTGCCGTCGGCGCTCCGGATCCTGTACGCGGAAGGCGGGTTCAGCCGCGGCGCAGGAGATACGTGTCCATGATCCAGCCCTTGCGGGCACGCGCCTCGGCCCGCAACTCCTCGATCCGCTCCGCCACCTCGGCGAGGCGTCCGGAGACCAGGATCTCGTCCTCGGTCCCCACGTACGCCCCCCAGTAGATGAAGAGGTCCTGGTCGAGATGGCGGGTGAACGCCTGCCGCGCGTCCAGCATCACCACCACGTCGTCGACGCCCTCGGGCCAGCCCTCGGCCAGTCGCCGCCCGGTGGTGATCTGCACCGGACGCGCCACCCGGTTCAGCCCCGTGCGGTGCTTGGCCAGCAGCGCGGACACACTGCTGATCCCGGGCACCACCTCGTGCTCGAAGGCCACGGAACCCCGGCCGGCGATCTCCTCCAGGATGCCGAGAGTGGAGTCGTAGAGCGCAGGATCGCCCCACACCAGGAACGCCCCGCACTCGTCCTCGCCCAGCTCCCGTGCGATGAAGTCCTCGTACAGATCCGCGCGACGCCGGCGCCAGTCGTCCACCGCGGGCGAGTAGTCCGACGTCACGCGGTCGCGCTCCGGGTCCCGGGCCTCGACGAGCCGGTACGAGCGGTCCTTCGCGTGCGCGTCCAGGATGTCCCGCCGCAACCGGGTCAGATCGGACTTCTCCTCGCCCTTGTCGAGGATGAAGAACGCATCCGCCCTGTTCAGCGCCTTGACGGCCTGCAGGGTCAGATGGTCGGGGTCGCCCGCGCCGATGCCGATGACATAGATCTTTCTCACCGCACCGAGTCTGCCCGATGCCCCGGCGCCGGGGGAGCCCGGGCCACCGGCCCCGGCCGCCGCCCCCCGTGCGCGCGGGCCGCGTTCCGTGCACACGGGACGGTGGACCCTTCCGGGTCCCAGCACTGGGGCGTGTTCCGAAAGCCCCGTCCGGCCCGCGACGCCCGGCACGGCGCCTCACCGCGTTGTCGGGATCCCACGTACGCCCGGTACGAGGACGGCCCTCCGCCCTGCGATGCACCGCACCGGACGCCGCGGGTCCCGCCGTTCGGGCGGACGACGCTACTTTCGGAACACGCCCCGGCGGCCTCCGGGGAGCAGGCGGGGTGCCTCACCGGCCGCGTCGACGGGCCGTGCCCCGCCGCCGGGTACGCCTTCGCCCTCCCCGGCCTCCACCCGTCGTGCCAGGTCCCCGGCCCAGCCGATCAACGCGTCGACCGCGATCCCGTGCGGCCGGGCGGTCCCGAACCCGTCGAGCGCCGCCGCTCCGCGCCGCAACAACCGGGCTCCGCCGGTGGCGTTGCCGCGCGCCGCGTGCGTCAGCCCCACGGCCAACTGCGCCAGCCCGCGCCACAGTTCCCGTTCCGAGGGCGGGCCGGACTTCCACGCGTCCTCGAACACCTCGTGCGCGTGGAACGGCATTCCCGCGTCCAGCAGCCGCTGCGCCTCCCGCACCGTCTCCTCGGGAGTGCGGGTCACCCCCTCGGGCTGCCGCTCCACTCCCGGGGCCCCGTACGGCAGGGGGCGGCCCAGTCCGTCACGGGGACGCGCGTTGCGCGCCCGGCCCTCGGCGTCCCGGTCCCTGCTGGTGGCGTCCATCATTCGATTGTGCCCCGCACCTGCGATGAAGTGTACGAACCACTGTCCGTGGACCCGGGTTCACGACTAGTGTCGACACTCGTCCGCACCACTTTGGGGAGGGTAGGGATGAAGCAGTCCCGGCCACTGTACGAGCGCGAGCCGGAACTCGCCGCTGCCGCACAAGCCGTGGATGCCCTGTGCGGCTCCCAGGCCACCGGAGGACTGCTGGTCTTCAGCGGCGAGGCGGGTATCGGGAAGACGGCACTGCTCGACGAGATCCGTTCGATGGCCGCCGACCGCTGCACGGTCTGGTCCGCACGCGGTGGTGAAACGGTCACCTCCGTTCCCTTCCACGTCGTACGGCAATTACTGCAACCGGCTTTCGACGACTTCCGGCCCGACGAGGTGCGGGACCTGTTCGGTCCCTGGTACGAGATCGCCGCGCCCGCCCTCGGGCTCGCCCGACCGAGCGGACCGCAGGCCGACCCGCAGGGTGTCCGGGACGGCCTCGACTTCGTCGTGGCCCGGCTCGCCACCCGGCTGAGCCACCGCCCGCTGCTGCTCATGATCGACGACGCCCACTGGGCCGACGGCGAAACCCTCGCCTGGCTCGACTCCTTCACCGCGCGCCTCGCCGAACTGCCGGTCCTCGTCGTCCGAGCCCACCGGCCGGAGGAGATGGCGGCACGGCACCAGGACGCCGGAAAGGGCGGCGCCCACCCGCGCCAGACCCGGGTGGCCCTGCGAGCCCTCACCCCGGACGCCACCGCCGAACTGGCCCGCGCCGCCCTCGGCGAGCACGCCGACGACCCGTTCTGCCGCGAGGTGTGGGCCGTCACCGGAGGCAATCCCTACGAGGCGGTCGAACTCGTCGCCAAGGTCCAGGACCGTGAACTGGCACCGCTGGAGGAGTCGGCCGGTCTGCTGCGCGAACTCGGTGCCTCCGCCCGGGGCAGCGGTCTCGTCGCCCGGCTCGAACGGCTCGGCACCAACGCCACCCGCTTCGCCTGGGCCGTGGCCGTTCTCGGCACGGACATCTCACAGGACCTCGCCGCCACGCTGGCCGGGATGAGCCAGGCCGAGGCCGCAGACTGCACGGCGCTGCTGCGCGAGGCCCGTATCGTCACCGGGTTCGATCCGCTGGAGTTCGTCCATCCGCTGATCGCCTCCGCCATCTACCGCTCCATCCCGCCGGCCACCCGCACCGCCTTCCACGGACGGGCCGCGTGGGCCATCACCCGTGCGGGGCTCGGCGCCGCGGCGGCCTCCCGGCACCTCCTCGAAGTGCACCCGGACGACGATCCGGAACTCGTCGAGCAGCTCCGCGAGGCGTCCCGGCAGCACCTGGCCGTCGGCGCCCCGGAAGCCGCCCGCCGCTGTCTGGAGCGTGCCCTGGAGGAGCCCCCGCATCCGGACATCAAGGCGACCCTGCTGTACGAGCTGGGCTGCGCCACCCTGCTCACCTCCCCGGCCACCACGGTCCAGCACCTGCGGGCCGCTCTCGACATGCAGGGTCTGGACGAGACGCAGCGGATCGACGCCACCTACCGGCTGGCGGCCGCGCATTCCCACAACAACCAGCTCAAGGAGGCGGCGAGCGCGCTCGCCGCCGAGGCCGCGCGCACCGCGCCGGGTCCCGGCCTGATGCGACTGCAGGCCGCCCACTTCCTCTGGGAGGGCATGCAGGCCACGGAGGACGACGGGCCCGCCAGGTCCGAGCGGCTCGCCCGGAACGCCGACCATCTCACCGGCCGGGACAACGCCGAACGGGCCCTGCTGACGCTGCGGGCCTTCGACGCCATGATGCGCGGCGAGAACGCCCAGCTGATCGTCGACCTCTGCGAACGCGCCCTGGTCGACGGCCACCCCGCCCGGGGTCTCGGCTGGACCGACACCGAATGGGGCTTCGAGCTGCCCACGCTCGTCGGCATCACGTACGCCTTCACCGACCAGGTCGACCGGGCCGAGGCACTGTTCGGCGAGGCCGTCCGCGCCTTCGAGATCTCGGGGTGGAGCGGTGCGCACCTCGCGTTCGCGCATACGCTGCTGGGCCTGGTCCACCGCCGTCGCGGCCGACTCGCCGAGGCCGAAGGCTTCCTCCGCGAGGGACTGCGCCTCGCCGACCGCGTCGGCAGCGGACTTCCGGTCCACTGGGACGCGGCCTGCCTGCTCATCGACACCCTGATCGCCCGGGGCCGCGTCGCCGAGGCCCGACAGATCGCGGACCGCTACGACTTCGGTCCGCCCTATCCCAGCGCGATGGTGCTGCCCGACGCACCCTGCCTGCGCGGCAGGCTGCTGCTGGCGGAAGGCCGTACCAAGGAGGCCGCCACCGAACTCGAAGCGGCCGGTCGGGCACTCGAGGCCCGGGGCAGGTTCAACGGCGTGTGGGCACCCTGGGCCGGTGACCTGGCCCGCGCCCTGGTGGAGGAGGACCCGCAGCGCGCCGCCCAACTCGCCACCGCCGCCCGCGTGCACGCCGAACGGTTCGGTACGGACACCGCGATCGGCGAGGCCCTGCGCTGCGTCGCCCTCTTCTCCCGTCCCGAGGACGCGGTGCATCTGCTGGCCGAGGCGGTCCGTCACCTGGAGGCGTCCCCGGCCGCGTACGAACACGCCCTGGCGCTCGTCGACTACGGCATCGCGACCCGCTCCCCGCGCGAACTCGCCAGGGCTCACAAGCTGGCCACCGCGTGCGGCGCGGAAATGCTCGCCGACCGCGCCCACCAGGCACGTGCGTCGATCCGGTCCTCGGAGTGAGGTAATGTTTGTCCTGCGCGGTCGCCCGGAGCACCGGGAAGAACCGTAGCGGGACGTGGCGCAGCTTGGTAGCGCACTTGACTGGGGGTCAAGGGGTCGCAGGTTCAAATCCTGTCGTCCCGACTCATGAGAGTCACAGGTCAGGGCTGGTTTCGGAGGGATCCGAAACCAGCCCTTGATCGTTTTTGGGGGCCAGTCGGGGACCGGCGTGCTGGACCGGCGTCAGCGTGTCCTGACGAGCGGGCTCGGCAGGGGGCTCGGCGTGCGGAGAGCGATGCGCGAGGAAGGTATGACCTTGTGCATGTCCGGGTGGCGGTAGCGCTGGGTGGGGGTCGGTGAAATCCGGCATCGGACGAAAGCGAGGCACGTCATGGCGCGGGGAGCCCGCTACGGGCATCCGGGCACCTGGCCTGACGGCGGTTGCTCCCAGCCGGGTGCATCAGCGCGGTGAACGCCTCGTCCGCCACCGGTCCCGCACCGAGTCCACAGCTGTCTCGTCGAAGACACCACACACCGGGCAGGACACGGGGACGTTCCGGGGCCGGGCCGCGACACGGATCATCTCGCCGTCGTCCGCCACATCATCGATGGCCAGTGCCGCCGGCCCTGAAAACACCGTTGTCACAAGGACGTTGACATCTCGCACAGGACGTCGACGACACCCGTCACCTGCCGTCACCACCGACTGTGCAACAGAGCCCAGTACGGGCCGGGGGCTCCGCATCGATGCTGCGGAGCCCCCGGCAGGGCGGCTACTTCGCCTGCCAGCCGATCAGCTGGGGCGGGCCCATGACGCCGTAGTTGCCGTAGAACTGGGCCGATCCGTAGTTGGCGAGACCCTTCTTGACGGCCCAGATGGTGGGGCCGTTGTGGGTCGGCATGATGCCGTAGGTCTCCATGGCTTCCAGCTCGACCTTGTTGCCGACATCGAACTGCTGGTCAAGGGTCGGCAGGTTGGTGACGGCCTTGACGTCCTTGTCCATGCTCTTCGGCACCGAGCGGGAGACGTTGAGAGTGGAGTCGGAGCAGTACATCTGGCAGATGAAGAGCATTCCGTTCGGGTCGCTCGAAATGAAGCCCATCGCGAAGACGTCGAAGGCGCGCTTGGTGAACACCTTGTTGAAGTCGGCGGAGGGGTGAGCCTCGATGTCCAGTTTGACGCCGATGTCCTTCATCATCTGGGCGAGGGCAGTGGCGCGGGCCTTGGTGGTCGACCTGTCACCGATGGTGGGGAAGGTCAGCTCCAGCTTCTCGCCGTCCTTGACACGCACACCGTCCGAGCCGACCTTCCAGCCCGCGGCATCCAGGTCCTTCTTCGCCGTGGCGGCATCGAACTTCACGAGCTTGCCGAAGTTGTCCTGGTACCCCTTCTGGAAGGGGTAGAGATTGAAGGATCCGGGCAGCGGCTCGGTGTAGCCGAGTCCCTGGAACGAGATCTTCGCGAGTTGGGAACGGTCGATTCCCTCCATCAGGGCCTTGCGCACCGCCGGGTCCTTCAACTGGGGCGAGGTGCTGTTGAAGACCATGAGGTTGTTGGAGGTGGTCGTGCCGCGGCGAAGTTCGGTCCCCTTCACCGACTTCACCTGGTTGAGCTGCTCGGCGTTATTTGCCTCCACCGCGTCGATCTGGCCGTTCTTGAAGGCGTTGATGCTGGCGCTCTCCTCCATCTGTACGAAGGTGAGCTCGTCCAGATGCGGCTTGGCGCCCCACCACTTGGGGTTGGGCTTGTAGGAGACGGTGCCGCCCTTGGCATCGAACTTGGAGATGATGTACGGGCCGGCACCCCACTCCGGGCGGGGGTTGTTCACGTAGGCCTTGTTGAAGGCGTCGGACTTGGCGATGTGCGGGCTGACGAGCTCGTAGAAGAGGGACTTCCAGTACACGAACGGGCCGTCGAAGGTGACGATCGCCTGCTTGGCGTCCTTGCCCTTCTCGACCGAGGCGATGCTGGAGTAGCCGTCGGTGGAGCTGACGTCGTACTCCTTGTCCTTCCCGTTGAGCGCGTTCCAGGTGTCCCGGAACGCCGTCCAGTCGATGTCCTGGCCGTCGTTCCACTTGGCCTTCGGGTTGATGTCGTACGTGACCTGGGTGTTGCCGCCCACCGTCGTCTGCTTGACGTCGGTGAGGTAGTCCTCGTTGTAGGTGATGTTGCCCTTGGGGTCGTTGAAGGACAGCTTCGGCTGGTAGAACCAGGCGATCTTCGATGTGTACAGCGATGCGTTGCCGTGCAGGGTGTTGAGCTGATCGGGAATCTCCACGATGGGAAGCGTCAGCTTGCCCCCCTGCTTCAGGTTGCTCGCAGGCTGGGGGTTGTACGAGGTCAGCACCTCGTTCTCCGAGGTGGCGCCCTTGGACTTCTCCTGCCCGGAGTTGTCGGTGTCACCACCGCCGCACCCGGAGAGGACGAGGGAAGCGGCGGCGGCGAACGCCAACCCGCTCAGAGAAATTCTTCTCATGACAGCCTTTCAGCTTAGTTGTCTACAGACGTGGTCGTGTCCGCGAAATGGCATGCGTCGCGGTGGTCCTGGTCTCCCCTTCCAGTGAGCTGCGGAGTGACCCCGCGACACTGCTCCTTCTGCGGCTCCGACAGCGTCAAGTGGAGCGGACACCTGGTGACGAACCGGCAGCCCGGCCGGTCGTCGGTCGGACTGGGGAGGTCGCCCTTGAGCAGAACTCGTTCCCGAGTGCGTTCCGCGACCGGATCGGGCAGGGGGATCGCGGAGAGGAGCGCCTGGGTGTAAGGGTGCCTGGGGTCGTCGAAGAGGGAGTCGGTGGTGCCGATCTCGACGATCCGCCCCAGGTACATCACCGCCACGCGGTCGGAGATGTGGCGCACCACCGACAGGTCGTGGGCGACGAGGAGGTAGGACAGGCCCAGCTCGGCCTTGAGGTCGTTGAGCAGGTTGATGACGCCGGCCTGAACCGAGACGTCGAGAGCCGAGACCGGCTCGTCGAGAACCAGCAGCTGCGGCTTCGTGGCGAGCGCCCGGGCGATGCCGATGCGTTGCCGCTGCCCGCCGGAGAAGGCCGCGGGGAAGCGGTCGCGGTGCTCGGGGTCGAGTCCCACCAGCTCCATGAGCTCCGCCACCTGGGTGCCGAGCACCTTCTTGTCGCGTTCACCGACCGCGCGGAGGGGTTCCGCGAGGATGTCGAAGACCGTCATCCGGGGGTCCAGTGCCCCCATGGGGTCCTGGAACATCATCTGGATCTTGCGGCGGACGGAGCTGATGTCCTGCTTCCGCTTCAGGCCCGTGGTGTCCTGGCCGCAGACGGCGATGCTGCCCTGCTCGGGCGGCTTCAGTCCCATGACCTCCAGCAGTGTGGTGGTCTTGCCGCACCCCGACTCGCCGACGAGTCCGAGCGTCTCTCCCTCGCGGATGTCCAGGTCGATGCCGTTGACGGCGAAGACGGTGCCCACCTTGCGTTTGAGCAGGCCGCCCTTGGTGAGCGGGAAGGTCTTGGTGACACCGGAGAGTTCCAGGACCTTCGGCCGGTCCTCGCGGGGGACGGCCGTGGCTCGGTTCTCCCTGCCGACCGGGACGGGGTAGATCGGCCGGCCGCCGATGGCGCCGTCGTCGATCTCCGCGGCACGCCGGCAGGCGGCCGAGTGCTCGTCGCCGGTGTCGTCCTCGGCGATCGCCAGCAGGGGCGGTTCGGCCTCCCGGCAGGCGTCCTGCACCACGGGGCAACGCGCCGCGAAGGGGCAGGCGTCGGGAAGGTCCACCAGGAGCGGTGGAGTTCCCGGGACCGGGGTCAGGGCGTCCCTGTCGCGGTCGTCCAGTCGGGGAATCGCACCCATCAGGCCGATGGTGTACGGCATGCGCGGTCGCGAGAAGAGTTCGTCCACCCCGGCACGCTCGACCGGCCGACCGGCGTACATCACCATGACGTCGTCGGCCGAGCCGGCCACCACCCCGAGGTCGTGGGTGATCATGATGACCGCGGCCCCGGTCTCGCGCTGGGCGGTCTTGAGGACATCGAGGATCTGCGCCTGCACGGTGACGTCGAGAGCGGTCGTCGGCTCGTCGGCGATGATCAGGTCGGGGTCGTTCGCGATCGCCATGGCGATGACGGCCCGCTGCCGCATACCGCCTGAGAACTCGTGCGGGAACCCTTTGGCGCGGCGGTCGGGGTTGGGGATGCCGACCAGGTCCAGCAGTTCGACGGCCCGTTTCCAGGCGGCCGCGGACGAGATGTCCTGGTGGATCTGGAGGGCCTCGACGATCTGGGCTCCGATGCTGAAGATCGGAGTGAGAGACGAGAGCGGGTCCTGGAAGATCATGCCGATGTGCTGACCGCGCACCTTCGACATCCGTCGGTCGTCGAGGTCGAGGAGGTTCTTCCCGCCGAGCGTGATTTCGCCGGTGACCGCGGCGTAGTCGGGCAGCAGCCCCATGACGGCCATGGACGTGACGGACTTGCCCGACCCCGATTCGCCCACGATGCCCAGGGTTTTGCCGCGATGCAGGTCGAAGGAGACGCCGCGGACGGCTTCCACCCGGCCTGCTTCCGACGGGAAGGCCACCTTCAGGTCACGTACGGACAGCAGGGGCTGCTGGGTGTCGGCATTGGTCGTGACAGCGCGCTGCTCGATCATGCGCGGCCTCCAGACTGCGAGGTGGGGTCGAGGGCGTCCCGCAGACCGTCGCCGATCAGCGCCATCGCCACGGTGAGCAGCACCACCATGGCTGCGGGCAGGTAGAACAGCCAGGGAGCGGTGGACAGGGTGTTCTGCCCGTCGGCGAGCATGGAACCCAGCGACACGTCGGGCTGCTTGACGCCGAAACCGATGAAGGAGAGCGCCGTCTCGGCCTGCACGGTCGAGGCGACACCGAGGGTGAACGTCACGATGAGCAAGGATCCGATGTTCGGTACCAGGTGGCGGACGATGGTGCGCATCGGGCTGACGCCCATGAAGCGGGCCGCCATCACGTACTCGCGCTCCCGCAGGGAGGTGGCCAGGGACCAGATCACCCGGGCTGTGAGCATCCAGCCGAACAGTGTGAGGACCACGACCAGAACCTGCCACTCGCCGCGGTAGTGCGTACCGACCAGGGCGATGATGAGGAACGAGGGCAGGATGAGCAGGAAGTGCACGAGACCGAGCATCGCCCGCTCGACCTTGCCGCCGAAGTAGGCGGCGGTGGTGCCGAACAGTCCGGCTATGGCGGTGGTCAGCAGCGACACCGTCACAGCGATGATCAGCGATCTGCCGAGGCCGTGCACGAGTTGGGCGTAGACGTCGTTGCCCGCGCCGTTGGTGCCCAGCAGGTGGCCGCCGACTCCGGGGGAGACGGAGAGCGCGGTGAAGTCCGCCTCCATGTGGTCCCAGTGGGTCAGGTACCGGCCGAACAGCGAGAACAACACGAGGAGGACGAAGAGGACCAGACCGCCGAGCGCCGCCTTGTTGCGCGCGAAGCGCCGCATGTAGAGCTTGGACGGGGAGAGGCGTTTGCCACCGGGGCCGGTCGTCCCCGGTTCCTGCGCTTCAGCCCTGTCGGGGCGCACCTCTTCGGCGTCGGGTCCGGCACCGGGCATGTTGATGGCCACGTCAGCTCACCCTGATCCTGGGGTCGAGGGCCACGATGACGAGGTCGGCCAGAACCGCACCGATGGCTGTCATGAGGGCTCCGAAGGCTGCGACAGCGACGACGCCGTGCACGTCGTTCGTGCTGATGGTCTTGGTGAAGTACTCACCCATTCCGTGCCAGGCGAAGACCGTCTCTGTGATCACCGCGCCGGTGAACAGCGCCGGCATCGCGAACGCGACCTGAGTGGCGACGGGGATGATCGAGGTCCGCAGCCCGTGCCGGTAGATGGCCTGCTTCCGCGTCAACCCCTTGGCCCGTGCGGTACGGACGTAGTCGGAGTTGATGTGGTCCAGCAGCAGCGATCGCTGCAACAGGTGGTATCCCGCATAGGAGATGAACGTGAGCGAGATCGTGGGCAGGATCGCGTGCGTCGCTCTGGACCCGAAGACCGACCAGAACCCGGTGACGTCGGGGCTCTGCGCTCCGGCGACAGGCAGCAGCGTGCTGCCCAGGGCCTGGTTCAGCGCGATGGCCGCGAGCACCACCGCGAGGGAGGCCACCGCGGAGGGCGTGTTGAAGGAGAGCACGGAGAGCCCCTGCCACAGCCGGTCGGCGGCCTTGTACTGGCGCGACGCGGTGTAGACGCCCAGCCCGACTCCGATGATGATGGACAGGATCGTCGCGCCCAGGACCAGCTGGCCGCTGACGGCGATCCGATAGGCGACCTGGTCGTTGACGCTGCCCCCGGTCGGCGACTGGCCCCAATCGAAGTGAGTCACGATCCGGGATATCCAGTGCCACCACCGATCCATGATCGGTTTGTCTGGGTTGAGGTTGTAAAGCGCCAGCGCATGGTTGATCTGGGCTGGAGTTCGAGGCGGTCGCAACGCGGTGTAGTTCGACGCAGGTTTGAGGAATGCGTTAGCGAGGAAGTACGTGAGGTTGGTCGCGATGGCGATCATCAAAAACCAGCCGACTACTTTGCGGGCGAGGTAACGCAGCACTGTGAGCCGGCCTTTCGTGATATGAGGCGTATCGGCCCGCACATCCGGTAAGTGGCTGGACACTTGGCCGCGTTGACCGGGCGCCGGGTCGCGGGCGCTCGGACGGGACGTGCGGATCCTCGGGTGGTCAGAAAATGATTTGCGCGAAACCGCTCCGGTGTACGAGCCTGAGGTGTGCTGACGGAGCTGCACGAGTAGGCGAAGCGGGAGTGAGCAGTGCGCCGGGCATGAAGCGACAACCTCGCGTGGGAGTGAGCCAGTTCAAGGCAGCCGCATGATTCAGCAGCGCCGCTGCTGACCATTCCAACTGCCCGTGTGGCACGTCAAGGCTGGTCAGGTCGCGATCCGGTTAAGTCGAAGCCGCATATCGGTCATTTTTCAAGAAATGTTTTCAACGTCGTGGCGGACGTGCGATGAACGATGAAGCTCCGGAGGCTCCAAAAGGTGCAAAACGCGCCTTCGCGCGCATTCGCCTCTTCGTGTGTGATCCAGGACCAGGGTTCTTCCGTGAACTGTCGTTCTGGGAGCGCTGTTGGTGATCGGCCGTACGGGCGGCGTCGACCTCCTGGTGCGGGACTGCAGATCGTTCGGCGCAACTCCCGATCCACGATCCGGCGGGCATGGACGGCGGCAACTCCCGCAACGGCAAACGCTCCAAGACCGTGCGGACCGATGTCGGGCCAGTGGAGACGGCCGTGCCCCGCGACCGGGACGGCTCCTTCGAACCGAAGATCGTCAAGAAGCGGCAGAAGCGCCTGGCCGGCGTCGACGAGATGGTCATCGCGCTGGCTACCGCGCACCTCGCGCTGGGCCCGGACGCGGAGGAACGCCCGCATCGCAGTCTCAGCGCCTACTACACCTCCGGCACCTGCAGACAGGAGAGCATCGAGGGGTTCATGAGGCAGTGGGCGGACGGCGCGTTCGCTGCCCGCAAGGGCTCGGAGGTAGCCTGAAGCCAACCGCTCCCGCTCCCCAGCGCCGGGGAGGTCACATGACCACAGGTGACAGCCTCCGCCCCTGCAGGGCCGATGCGCCACGCTACATGCCCATCGCCGATCACGGCCTGATCGGTGACCTGCGCACCGCCGCCCTCGTCGGTACGAACGGCACCATCGACTGGTACTGCTGCTCGCGCTTCGACGCGCCCAGCGTCTTCGCGGCGATCCTGGACGCCGACCGCGGTGGGGCGTTCGAGCTCGCACCGGACGTACCCGCTCGGACGAAGCAGTTCTACTTCCCCGACACCAACATCTTGATCACCCGGTTCTTCGCGGACAACGGTGTCGGCGAGGTCCAGGACTTCATGCCGATCGTCGACGACTCGCGCGAGGCGGGCCGCCACCGTCTGATCAGGCGGGTCCTCTGCGTGCGCGGGTCGATGCCGTTCACCGCGCGCGTGGCTCCCCGGTTCGACTACGGCCGGCGTACGCACACAGTGTGTATGCAACACGGTCACACAGTGTTCGACTCTCCGGATCTCACGCTGGCACTGACGTCCAGCGTTCCGGTCGAAATCGACGGTCGGGACGCTGTTTCGTCTTTCACGCTGGACGAGGGAAAGGCCGCGGTTTTCGCGCTCGACAGGATAGGCGGCAGGGTGGAGCCGCGGTCCTGTCCCGTGCTGGAGGCGGAGGAACTGTTCGGCGCCACGGTGCGGTACTGGCGCGCCTGGCTGTCGCACTCCCGTTACCGGGGGCGCTGGCGGGAGATGGTGCACCGCTCCGCGCTCACCCTCAAGCTCCTCACCTACGCACCGACCGGCGCCATCGTGGCTGCCCCTACGACCAGCCTGCCCGAGCAGGTCGGCGGCGAGCGCAACTGGGACTATCGATACGTGTGGGTGAGGGACGCCGCCTTCTGTATCTACGCGCTGCTCAGGCTGGGTTTCACCGACGAGGCCGAGGCCTTCGTACGCTTCCTGTCCGGAAACATCTGCCTGAAGGAGAGCTCCGGCGGCCCGCTCCAGATCATGTACGGCATCGACGGCCGCAGTGAACTTCCCGAGCAGGAGCTCCCCCACCTGGAGGGTCACCTGGGATCGGCTCCTGTCCGGGTCGGCAACAACGCCGTCAACCAGCTCCAACTGGACATCTACGGGGCCCTCATCGACTCGCTCTACCTCTACGACAAGTGGGGACAGCCCCTGTCCAGTGAACACTGGGACACCGTCGGCACCCTGGTCGACTGGGTCTGCGACAACTGGGACCAGCCGGACGAGGGCATCTGGGAGACCCGTGGCAAGATCCAGAACTTCCTGTACTCGCAGTTGATGTGCTGGGTCGCGATCGAACGGGCGATGCGCATCGCGACCCATCGGGGTCTGCCCGCGGACATGCCCCGATGGGCCCACGCCCGCGACGCGATCTACCGGCGCATCATGCAGCGGGGCTGGTCCACCGAGCGGAGGGCATTTGTCCAGCACGAGGGCGAAGACGTCCTCGATGCCGCCGTCCTCATGATGCCGTTGGCCAAGTTCATCTCTCCGACCGACCCGAAATGGCTCTCCACCCTGGACGTCCTCGGCGAGGAGCTGGTGTCCGACTCCCTGGTCTACCGCTACGACCCCCACAGCAGTCCGGATGGGCTGCGAGGTGAGGAGGGGACATTCTCGATCTGCACGTTCTGGTACGTCGAGGCGCTCACCCGAGCCGGCCGCGTGGACGAGGCCCGGCTCGCCTTCGAGAAGATGCTCACCTATGCCAACCACGTCGGGCTGTACGCCGAAGAGATCGGCCGCACCGGCGAACAAGTGGGCAATTTCCCCCAGGCTTTTACTCACCTGGCACTCATCAGCGCCGCGTTCAACCTCGACAGGGCGCTGGGCTGAGTCCTGCCGTACCCCCGGTCCGCGGCTCGACCGAGCCGCGTGATCCGTCCGACTGCTCCGCACGCGTGGGTCACGTCCGTCGGGGCGGTGTATCGACGGCCACTGGCCGATCCCGGTGTTGAGGCTGTGTGGTCGAGCCCCGCGGGCGCACAGGTGGCCGACCGCCTCGCCGAATACGCAGAGCAAGGCATTACCGAGATGAGATCGTCTACCAGCCGACCGGACCGGACATCGCCCATGAGTTGGAGGCGTTCATCACGGCCGCCCGTACGGTGCGTACCGGCTGAACCTGGTGGGGCTCCGGGATGTTCGGCACGCCAGGCCGGCGGCCCCGGTGCGGGGCTGGCCTCGGCCTCTCCCGTCCACCACTTCCGCCGCACGGCCACGCGTGGCGTCGAACTCGGAGGCAAGCGGATCAAGGAGGGCGACAAGGTCGTCACGTGGTTCGCCGCCGGCACCGGGCCTGCGCCGTCGTCGCCGTCGTCGCCTGCGGTTGTTCGGCGCTGCTGGATCTCGCGCAGCGTCGCCCCGTCTCGGCGAGTTCCGTCGACATCGCCGTGGTCGGCCTGATCGGCGTCCTGGCCCTCGGGGTCAACCTCCTGCTGCGGCGCCAGGGCAGGGACCTCGCGAGGGCCCGGGGCATCGCGGAGGCCGTACAGCTCGCGGTCCTGCCGGACCCGCCACCACGAGCCGGACCGCTCGGCGTCGCCGCCGGATACACCGCCGCGCAGGCCGAGGCCAGGATCGGCGGCGACCTCTTCGCCGTGCAGGAGACCCCCTACGGCGTCCGCATGATCATCGGGGACGTGAAGGGCAAGGGGGTGCAGGCCGTCGCCTCGGTCTCGGTGGCCATCGGCGCGTTCCGGCAGGAGGCCGAGAACGCACCCACCCTCGCAGAGCTGGCCCGGCGGCTGGACGCCGCGCTCAGCCGGGAGGCCGAACGCGGCGGGAGCGATCTGGCCCAGGAGGACTTCACCACGGCGGTGCTGGCCGAGGTGCCCGGCAACGGTGATCTGGTGCGGCTGGTCAACCGAGGCCATCCGGGCCCCTACCTGATCCACGACGGCACGGTCGTACGGCTGGACGCCACCGCTCCGCAGCTCCCCCTGGGCATGGGCCTCGGGACGGTCGCACCACCCGACGGGGCCACGGGCACCGACGTCGTCCCGCTGCCGCCCGGCGCGCTGCTGCTCCTGATCACCGACGGGGTCACCGAGGCGCGCGACCGGACGGGCACCTTCTACGACCCCTGCGCCTCGCCCGTGCTCACCGGAGCCCGTCCCATGGACGCGGACGACCTGGTCCGCGCGGTGATCGCGGATGTCGCCCGGTGGACCGGCAACGGCCAGCAGGACGACATGGCCGTCCTGGCCGTCGTGCGCCGCGGCTCCGGCCCGGGGCCCGGCTGAGCGACACCGGCCCCGGCACCGGCGGGCGGAGCGGCCCGGTGCGGTCGTCGGCCGGGCTACGCGTCGGCCGCGGTGGTCGCGATGGCCAGCCGGTGCGCCGGCGGGTGCTCGATCGCGAGGTCGGGGCGCCAGGCGGCGAGGACCTGGGCCGAGGGGCCGAACATCCGCTCCGGCAGCGCGTCGAGCGCGGTCCACTCCCAGACGCTGATCAGATGCGGCTCCGTCACCCGCGGGCTTCCCGACTCCAGCGTCACCGCGGCGGCCATCGACACCCGGTTGATCCCCGCCACCACGTCGTGGAGCATGGCGAAGACCGTCACGTCGTCCACGCCGACCTCCAGCCCCGTCTCCTCGCGCAGTTCGCGGACGGCCGCCTCGGCGATGGACTCGTGCGTCGGGTCGACCTTGCCGCCGGGGAGCTCCCACGTGCCGCCGTGGCGCATGCCCAGCAGCACGCGGCCCTGGGCGTCCTGTACGACGATGCCCACGCCGAGCGCCGCCTGCGCCACCGGCGGGCGGGAGTCGTGGGCGGGGGAGTCGGCAGGGGTGGTGTGCATGGTGCTCCTCGGGGGCGTGCGCGGGACCGTTCGGGCACGGGGGCGCGGGGCCACGGTGCCCGGCGTCCGTCGGTCGTGCCGGGGGACAAGCCTACGTACATCGCCCGCGGCCCCGTGAACGGGCTTTGATCACGCCCGAGGTGACCGGTCGTACGGGCCTTCGACCCGGGGCGTGCCCCGGTGGCGCGGCCTCAGACGGCCAGCCGCAGCGAGGTGGCGGCGATGCCGAGGCGTACGGACTGACCCCAGGTCAGTTCCAGCGCGTCCGCCTCCATCCCGTCGCCGAAGACCACCATCCGGTCGGACTCGACCGTGAGCCGCAGCCCGTGGCCGCGCTCCAGTTCACCCGCGACCAGTGAGGTGCCGGTCGCGGGCGACGGCCACGCCTCGCGGACGAACCAGAGCAGCCGGGCGTCGGTCGGCGCGGGCAGCCACAGCCCGCTGCTGCGCTCCTGCCACAGCGAATGGATCCAGCCCGTGGCGCCGGTGCCGGTGCCGACCAGGACCCCGGAGGAAGCCTGCGCCTCGGTGGGCCCGTCGGGCGCGTCGGGGCCGAGCCGGTACCGGGCGGTCTGGTGGCCGGGCGGCCCGAGGTAGATCTCGTTGAGGGCGAGGAGGCGCTGGGTGTCGTCGGCGACCGCCTCGACCATGGTCAGGTCGTCCGTCCTGCCGCCCGGCGACACGGCCGCGCGGAGCAGGGCGGCCACGTCGGACGGGCGGTGCCGCACCAGCACCCCCGGATTGCGCCCGGGATCGGTGTCGATGCCCACGACGGGCTGGCCGGACAGGTACTTGGCGGTGTTGGCGACCAGCCCGTCCTGTCCGACGACCACCACCACGTCCTCGGGCCCGAACAGAAAGCGGTCGAGATCGGCGCGCTCCACCCGGGACCGCCGCCAATGCAACGGCACGGCCGCCGCCACGTCGTCGAGCGCCCGCCCGGTGTGCCGGTGCCGCGCGACCACCTCGCCGATGGACCGGCCCCGGCTGGAGAGGAAGAACTCGGCCTGGCCGTGCGTGCCGTGCCGGGCCAGCAACTCCTCGTACTCCGTGGTGCGGTGGACCAGCACCGCGCGCGGCGCCAGACTCATGCCCGCGGCTCCCGGCCGGTCCTGCCGAGCCTGCCGATCAGGTCGGTGAGCACGTCGGGGGAGAGGGTGAGGCTGTCGATGCGCGGCAGGTTCTCCGCCAGTCTCGTCGCCGTCAGGGCGTGCAGCGTCGCGGCGTCCACCTCGCCGTGCACCCGCAGCCAGGCGGCCTGCGACTCGGCGCGGGCGGCACCGACCTCGCGCGCCGCCTCCGCCTCCGCGCGGGCCAGCCGCACCTTGCGCGCCGCCTCCGCCTCGGCGCGCACCTTGTCGGCCGCCGCGTTCTCCTCCGCCTCGCGCCGGGCATTGGTGCCCCGCTGTTCGACCAACTGCTCCTCGCGCCGGGCCAGTTCGATCTGGCTGGCGAGCTCGTTCTCGGCGATGGCCCGTTCCCGTTCCACGGCCACGGCACGGCGCTCGTACGTGGCCCGGTCGGCCTCCTGCTGGATCTGCTCGCGGGCGGGGGTGCGCAGGGCCCGCTCCACCTCCGCCTCGGGGCGGATGGCGACCACCCGGACCGCGACCACGTCGATCCCCGTGGCGGGCAGACGGGGTTCGGCGGCGAGCCCCGTCGCGACCCGGTCGCGTACGGCCGCGACACCGTCGACCAGTGCCTCCGCCAGTGCCGTCCGGGCCAGGACGTCCAGCGTGTGCTGCTGGGCGGTCTCCGTGAGCAGGGTGGCGATCTGCTCCAGCGGTGCGCCGCGCCAGGCCCCGGTGTCCGGGTCGATGGAGAAGTCCAGGCGGGCGGCGGCCTCGGCCGGGTCGCTGATCCGGTATGTCAC
Source organism: Streptomyces sp. CB01580 (assembly GCF_001905795.1). Classification (GTDB taxonomy): domain Bacteria; phylum Actinomycetota; class Actinomycetes; order Streptomycetales; family Streptomycetaceae; genus Streptomyces. Next base: position 337,632 of record NZ_LIXJ01000001.1, on the reverse strand, counting down.
GGTGGCCTGCACGGTGACGTCCTGGAAGTCCGAGGTGCGGGCATGGAAGGCCATCGCCAACTCGCGGTCGTTCACAGGTACTTCGGAGAGTGCGGCGGTCAGCGGTCGGTACCAGAAGCTCAGCCCGGGACCGTCGTGGGCGAGCCGTCCGCGCCTGTGGTGGCGGATGTGGGCGGTAGGTGCGGAACGCAGATGGCACCAGCCGAGGCGCCGGGTGATGTCGGCCATGTGGAGAACCCCCTAGATTTCGTCATGGAGACGATAAGGGGGTGGGGTCGATATCGTCAAGTAGACGAGAATGATTGTCGCCGGGCATCCGTGCAGGCGGGCGGCGGCGCGCCCTATGTGCCGGGAAAGCCGCCCGCCGGGTCGCCCGGGAGCCTGCCCGGGAGTTCGTCACGGACGGCGAGGAACCTGGCCGGCACCTCGCCCCCGCCGTGCACCGCCAGGTCGGCGCCGTTGACGTACCGGGCCAGGCCGCCCGCGAGATACAGGCAGGCGTGCGCCACGTCGTCCGGCACCGCCATGCGCCGCATCGGGATCACTCCGGCCACCGCGGCGCCCTCGTCCGCCCCGTACACCGACGCCGCGCTCCCGGTGCGGACCGGGCCGGTGGTGATGTGGTTGACGCGCACCTTCGGTGCCCACTCCAGGGCCAGTGCCCGGGTCAGCGCGAGAAGGCCGGCCTTCGCCGCGGAGTAGGCGGCCGTGCCCGGCTGCGGGGTGTGCGCGGAGACGCTGCCGATGTTGATGACCGAGCCGCCCGTGCGCTGCTCCCGCATGACCCGGTTCGCGGCCTGGGCCACGTAGAACGGTGCCAGCAGATTGAGGGCGACGATCTTCTCGACGAACCTCGGTGACACTGTGGCCGCGTCGGCGTCCGGGGAGCCGCCCGCGTTGTTGACGAGAACGTCCAGCCGGCCGAACCGCTCCACCGCCCCGTCGACCAGCGCTCCCGCGGCCTGCGGATCGCGCACGTCCGCCGACAGGAAATGCGCCCGGCGGCCCCCGCACCGCGGCGGCTCGGGGGGTTCGGTGCGCCCGCACACCAGCACCTGGGCCCCGGCGGTGAGGAACGCCCCGGCGATCGCGGCACCGATGCCCTTCGTGCCGCCGGTGACGATCACCGCCCGTCCCGAGAAGTCGAAGGGTCCGTCGCTGTCCATGGTCCGTCCGCCTCTGCCGATGCCGATGGGGGAGCGCCGATCGAGGGGCAATCTACCAATCGTTTGTTCGGTGGGCGAGGGGTGCCGGAGGTGCACGCGGGGAACGCGAGATGCCGTGGAACGAGGAGCGCCGCCGGAACGCGGGCGGCCGGTGGTTCCCGAGGGAACCACCGGCCGCTCGGTTCGTACGCCGCCCCCGTCCCCACGGTGCGGCGCAAGTGGGCCGTCGTCATCCGCTCGGACGACGGTCCACGTCCTCGGGGACCGGGGCGCCGGGGGTGCCCAGTCCGAGTGCGGGGAGAACGGCGCTCTCCACGAAGCGGGTGAGATACGCCTCGTCCGCGAATCTCCCGTCCAGCAGCGGTCGTGCGCGCAGCACGCCCAGCAGCTGCGCGGAGACGTACTGTGCCGCCGCGCTGTCCGCCGGGATCTCGCCGCGCTCCGCGCCGCGCCGCACCATGAGCTCGATCGCCGCGATGTCCGGCGCGATCAGCGCCTCGCGCAGCGCGCACAGCAGGTCGGGGTTCTGCAGTGCGGCGTGGCCGAGCGCATGCATCAGCTGGGTTTCGCGGCCCGAGCCCGCGCCGATGACGCGCGCGGCCTCGCGGAGATCCTCCGCCAGCGTGCCGGTGTCGATGTGCGGGAGCTCCGACCGCCGGGTGCCGCGCAGCGCCGCCACGACGAGCTCCGGCTTCGAACCCCACTGCCGGTAGAGCGTGGACTTGCCGCAGCGCGTCCGCGCCGCGACCCCCTCCATGGTGAGGGCCTCGTACCCGGACTCCCGAAGGATGTCCAGCACGGCCGCGTAGAACTCCCGCGCGCGCTCCGGCGTGATCTTCGAGCGGCGCGGCGGGTGCGCCGGTGCGTGCGCGGTGTCCTGCGACGTCATTGAGGCGTCCTCCCGGCGAGCTGCGACGAGGTCCATCGATACGTCAGTCTACCGAAACGCGCACGTACCGATACGTAAGCGTATCGGTACACTGGCGTATCGATTTGGCGTGGGTCCGACCACGCCGCCGATACACACAGCTTCGTCAGCAAAGGGGCGCCGGGTGATGCATGCCGGTAGCGGGCCCGCGGACCGTGAGCCGGAGGGCTTCGCCCGGCCGTCGCTCGTCCGCGAGCTTCTGCTCGTCGTCGGGTTCTTCGCTCTCTACAAACTCGGCCGGCGGGTCGCGAACGGTCACGTGGAGGAGGCGTTCCACAACGCGGGTCGTGTCTGGGACCTCGAACGGGCCGTACGGCTGCCCGGCGAGGGCGTGGTCCAGGGCCTGCTGCTGCACGACGTGACGCTGGTCCGTCTCGCCGACACCTACTACGCGGTGGTGCACTTCCCGGCCACGCTCCTGTTCCTGGCGTGGCTCTACTGGCGCCGCCCGCGCCACTACGTGTGGTCGCGCCGGGTCCTCGTCGCGCTCACCGGCGCCGCGCTCGCGCTCCATCTGCTGTTCCCGCTCGCCCCGCCCCGGCTGCTGGCCGAGGCCGGGCTCGTCGACACCGGCCAGGTGTACGGACCGTCGGTGTACGGCGCGGACCCGGCGACCGACACGATGGCGAACCAGTTCGCCGCGATGCCCTCGCTCCACTTCGGCTGGGCGGTCATGGTGGCCGTCGGACTGATCGCCGCCACCCGCACCCGGTGGCGCTGGCTGTGGCTGCTGCATCCGCTCGTCACGCTCCTGGTGATCGTCGGCACCGCCAACCACTACTGGCTGGACTCGATCGTGGCCGGCGCCCTCCTCGCGGTGGCGTGCGCGGTCCTGCCGCTGCGCCGCGTCCGGTCGGCGCCGGCACGGCGTCCGTGGCGCGCGTCGGGCGGCACGCGGGCGCCCGACGCCGTGCCCCGGCCCGCCGGACCCGTCGCGCCCGAGGCCCACGCCGCCGTACCGAGCCCCCGTACCGAGCCCCCGTACGTCTCGTCAGGGGTGTGAGGCGTCCGGCCACTGCGCACGCCGAGGGCCGGACCGGCCGACGCCGTCCCGGACGTCCGACACCGCCGGGGCCGTACCCGGCCCCTCGCGCTCGTCCTCGCCCAGGGCACGGGTGAGCCACCCGATCCAGAAGTTCTCCAGATCGATCCCGCCGCGCAGCACCAGATGCCGCAAGCGGTCCGGCTCGGAATCCCGCCCGGGCGGGAAGTCCCGCTCCTCGATCTCCAGATACTCCGCCAGCTGCCGTCGGTGCAGCTCCAGATGGCGGCGCAGCTCCGCGTCCAGCCCCGGGGCGCCGACGACCGCCGCCGCCCGGATCCGCAGCAGCAACGGGTCGCGGACCTGTTTGGGGTCCTCGGAGCGGGCCACCCACGCGGCCAGCTCCTCGCGGCCCGCGGGCAGCACCTCGTACTCCTTCCTCCGGCCACGGGCAGGCTGCTCCGACGGCAGCGTCCGGATCTGCCCGGCCCGTTCCAGCTTCCCCAGCTCGCGGTAGATCTGCTGGTGCGTGGCGGACCAGAAGTAGCCGATCGACCGGTCGAACCTGCGGGTCAGCTCCAGCCCCGACGAGGGCTTTTCGAGCAGGGCGGTCAGGATCGCGTGCGGGAGTGACATGGGGTGCATCCTAGGGAGTGCCGCGCGGGCCCTCCCGCCCGCTCATGGCGGAGCCGGCTCCGTCAGAGCGCGACCGCGACCTCGGTGCCCTGGCGGATCGCGCGCTTGGCGTCCAGCTCGGCGGCCACGTTCGCGCCGCCGATCAGACGCACCCGACGACCCGCCGCGATCAGTTCCTCGTACAGCTCGCGGCGCGGCTCCTGGCCCGCGCAGACCACCACGGTGTCGACCGGCAGGACGCGCCGCTCACCGTCGACCGTGAGGTGCAGGCCCTCGTCGTCGATCCGGTCGTAGGAGGCGCCCGCGATCATCGTCACGCCCCGGTGCCGCATCTCGGTGCGGTGGATCCAGCCGGTCGTCCTCCCCAGCCCCGCACCGACCTTGCCGGGCCTGCGCTGGACGAGGTGGACGGTGCGCGCAGGTGCCGCGCGTTCGGCGGTCCGCAGACCGCCCCGCTCCCGGAGGGCGGTGTCGACGCCCCATCGCCGGAAGAACGCCTCGGGGTCGGCGCTCGCCCCGTCGCCCGGGTCGGTCAGGAACTCCGCTACGTCGAAGCCGATCCCGCCCGCCCCGATGATCGCGACACGGTTGCCGACCGGCGCCCCGTCGCGCAGGACGTCGAGGTAGCCGACCACGCTCGGATGGTCCAGGCCCGGTATCGCGGGGGAGCGGGGCGTGACGCCGGTGGCCAGGACGACCTCGTCGAAGCCTTCGAGCACCTCGGCCGTGGCCCGCGTGCCGAGCCGCAGCTCGACCCCCTCCTCCGCGAGCCTGGTACGGAAGTAGCGCAGCGTCTCGTCGAACTCCTGCTTGCCGGGAACCCTGCGCGCCACGTCGAGCTGTCCGCCGATCCCGTCCGCCATGTCGAAGAGGGTGACCCGGTGGCCGCGCTCGGACGCCGTGACGGCGCAGGCGAGACCGGCGGGTCCGGCGCCCACCACCGCGAGCCGCCTGACCGTCCGGGTCGGTGAGAGGACGAGTTCGGTCTCGTGGCAGGCGCGCGGATTGACCAGGCAGGAGGTGACCCGGCCGCCGAACACGTGGTCCAGGCACGCCTGATTGCAGCCGATGCACGTATTGATCGCCTCGGGGCGCCCCGCGGCCGCCTTCGCCACGAAATCGGGGTCGGCCAGGAACGGCCGGGCCATCGAGACCATGTCGGCCCGGCCCGAGGCCAGGATCTCCTCCGCGAGCTCGGGCGTGTTGACGCGGTTGCTCGTGATCAGCGGCACGGACACGGCCCCGCGCAGCCGCTCGGTCACCCAGGTGTAGGCGCCGCGCGGCACGGACGTGGCGATGGTGGGGATGCGGGCCTCGTGCCAGCCGATCCCCGTGTTGATGATCGTGGCCCCGGCCGACTCGATCGCGCGCGCCAGACGCACGACCTCCTCCGACGAGGAGCCGTCGGGCACCAGGTCCAGCATCGAGAGCCGGTAGATCAGGATGAAGTCGTCACCGACCCGCTCGCGGACCCGGCGCACGATCTCGACGGGGAACCGCATCCGGTTCTCGTACGAGCCGCCCCAGCGGTCGGTGCGGTGATTGGTGGCCGCGACGACGAACTCGTTGATCAGGTAGCCCTCGGAACCCATGATCTCGACGCCGTCGTACCCGGCGTGCCGCGCGAGCTCGGCGGCCCTGACGAAGTCCTCGACGGTCTCCTCGACCTCGGCGTCCGTCAGGGCGTGCGGTGTGAAGGGGCTGATCGGTGCCCGGAGCGCGCTCGGCGCCACGAGATCGGGGTGGTGCGCGTACCGGCCGAAGTGCAGGATCTGCATGGCGATCCGGCCGCCCGCCGCGTGCACGGCGGAGGTGACGACCGCGTGCCGCTCGGCCTCCGTCTCGGTGGTCATCCTGGCCCCGCCGGGCGCGGAACAGCCCCGGGCGTTCGGGGCGATGCCACCCGTGACGATCAGGCCGACGCCGCCCCGGGCACGTTCCGCGTAGAAGGCGGCCATCCGCTCGAAGCCGCCCTCGGCCTCCTCCAGGCCGACGTGCATGGAACCCATCAGGACCCGGTTGGGCAGGGTGGTGAACCCGAGGTCGAGCGGGCTCAGCAGATTCGGGTACGGGCTCATGCGGCGGCTCCTCGCGCGGTGTCGTTGCGCCAGTTGTAGACCACCGGGATGTCATTGTGCAACAAGTTGCATAATGGCGTTCGTCGCAGAGTGGTCCGTGCGCGCGTCCCCCGGACGGCGTAGTACCGGGTCACACCGGCGGCCCGCGCCGCGGAGAGTGGGAGCCGGGGCGGCCGTTCCGTCCGGGAGCTGCCGGCCCCGCTCCGGATTGCCGGACGCCGAATCCCCGAGCCCCCGCGGAGAGTCCCATGTCCCGTCCCGACCGGCGTGACCTCGGTCTGCTCGCCCTGCGCGTCGGCACCGGCGCGGTACTGGCCGCGCACGGCACCCAGAAACTGGCCGGCTGGTTCGGTGGTGGAGGCATCGCGGGAACCACCGCCGCGATGGAGGCCATGGGGTTCCATCCGCCGAAGCACAGCGCGGTCGCCGCGGGGCTCGGCGAGGCGGGCGGCGGAGCGCTGCTGGCCCTCGGTCTCGCGACCCCGGCGGCCGGAGCGGCGGCGGCCGGGGCGATGGCGGGAGCCGTGGCCGTCCACGCCCCGGCGGGGTTCTTCGCGCAGGGCGGCGGTTACGAGTACCCGGCCTTCCTCGGGTTCACCGCCGCGGCGATCGGTCTGGCCGGCCCCGGCCGGTACTCGGTCGACCACGCCACCCGTCATGTCTTCGACCGGCCGTGGACGGTCGCCCTGGCCTTCGTGGGCAGCGCGGTCGCGGCGGCGGCCGTCGTCGGCAGACGTGCCAGGGGGCGGCGGGACGTGATCGACCCCGACACGACCTGACTCCCCGTCCGCCCGCGGCGCCGGACGCGCTCGGAGGCGCCGGACGTGCTCGGAGGGGCCGGGCGGTCCGGGGAGGCAGCCGCCCGGCCCGGCGGCGCTACTTGCGGAACGTCAGCGACGCGGCCGGGGAGGCGTTCCCGTACGCGTCGACCGCGACGACCCGGGCCACGTACCGCTTGCCCGCGACCGCGCCCGGCACCGGGATGTCGAGGCTGTTCGGACGGGGCATGAAGGAGAAGTCCGAGAGGACCTTGGACGAGACGACCGAGGCGCCGGTCGAGGCGTCGGTGATGTCGACCTCGTAGTGGTGGACCATCTGGTCGTCCCGGGCCTGCGCGATCCGCAGGGCCGTACCGCCCTTCTCGTCGGACACCCGGGACAGCGGCCGGTGGGTGGTGAACTTCGGCGCCACGGTGTTGCGGGTGGCGTCCGTGTAGCGGAAGTTGTCCTTGATCTGCTGGTTCGTCGAACCCTTCAGGCGCACCGTCCAGGTGTCCCCGCTCAGGGTGCCGGCGCTCGCGTACGGCGGCTGCCAGTCCGCCGTCCACTTGCCGTCGGTGTAGATGTCGTGCTTGTCCGCGGCCATGTTCACCCGGGCGATCTCCGTGCGGTCCTTGTAGACCTCGACGAAGAGGGCCTGCGCGGTCGGCGACTCGAAGCGGTTGGCGAGACCGTCGGTCTCGACGTAGCTCATCGAGCCGTCGTTGACCGACGTGAAGTCGCGCTGGTGGATCGAGCGGTCGTCATTGATGTTCAGGTGCGAGTGACCGGAGAAGAGGATGGCCTGCGGGAAGGCGCCGAGGTCCTCCGCGAGCCGGGGGTTCGCCGCCTGCTGGCCGTCCATGGTGGTGTTGGTGGTGGGCCGGTGGCCCTGCACCAGGACGGGCCTGCCCGTGTTGGCCGGGTCGGCGGTGATCGCGGTCAGCCGCTCCTTGAGCCAGGCACGCTGGGTCGAATCGGAGTTGTAGGTCTCGGTGTTGACGGTGAGGACGTGCAGGCCCTTCACTACCGACTCGTAGTAGCCGCCGCCCGAGTCGGGGAACCACTCCCGGGGGTACCCGGCGCGTATCGCGGCCAGGCTCGCGTCGTGGTTGCCTTTGGAGATCAGCAGTTCGGTGTTCTTCATGCCCTTGCGGGCGAGGTTGGCCCGGAAGATCTGTCTCTGGCCCGGGTTCGGCGCCCGGGCGGCGCGACCGGTCATATAACGGATGAATAACCGGTCTGTACCGACGACGGTAGGGTCTGCGGGTCAGGCAGTGGTGCGACCCGGTCGACTTCCCGGTGAAGCGCTCATGAACGTCTGTCCGGAACCGCCCCCGGCGCCGCCGTTCGCCCCCGGCGCCTTCCCGGCGCTCGCACTTTCATTCGTATCCCACCTCATCAACGGCTTGTCATACTTCGCTGGCATAATCCCCGCATGTACAAGGGTGAGCCGATCGAATACCTGCGGGACGAGGCGATGGTGGTGATCCCGCCCGGCGACCCCGAGGTGTCGACGGCCTTCGCCGTCTTCGACGACTCGGTGGAGGCGCTGCGCACGTTCGTGCTCGGCCGGCTGGATCGGCTCGGGAGCATGGCCCCGGCCCCCGCGGGCGTGAAGTGCGACGCGCTGGTCCCCGTCGTGGTGAGCCTGGTGCCGCGGCCGGACAACTTGTACGACCGGCGGGCCATCTCGGTCGCCGCGCCGCCCGGGCAGGGCGGTTCGGTGCTGGACCGTCACATGGGCTACCTGTACGACAGTTTCCTTCACCACCAGGGGGCGGACATCCACCGCCTCGCCGAGGCCGCCGGCGCCGCCGTGGGCTGCCACGGCTGGATCGAGCTGAACCGCGTCGACGCGTACGAGTACGAGGAGGACGACGACCACGCCTCCGACGGGGAGGAGGACCGGCTCCCCGACCGGCGCCGGCCGTTCACGCGCGCCGAGCAGCTCGCCGCGGGCCACTGGATCGGGCGCGTGCGGCTGAACCTGCCCGACGCCGACGAACTGCGCTCGCTCGTCACGGACTTCCTCGAAGCCGGGCCCGGAGCCGCGGACACCGATCCGCAACAGGTGCCCTCCGGCACCGACGCGCCCGCCGGGCCTGCCGCCCGTGTGCCTGCCGACGTGTCGACCGGGACATCGGCGGACATCCCGGAGCCGGGCGCCGGGGCGGCGGATTCCGGCCTGCGGGAAGCTCTCCACGGGCGCCTGGCCGCACAGTTGCGCGCGGCACTCGCGGCCCGGGCCGCGTCCGGCACCTGGGGGCGGGAGACCGCCCGGGACCGGGAGCAGGCCCTCCGCGACGAACGGGCGGAGACCGAGCTGCGGACCTGGGCCCGCTACCGCCGACGCCCCCACACGTACGAGGATCTGCGGGCCGTCAGCCGTACCGTCTACGGCACGCACAAGGTCCTCGTACTGGACCGCACCGGGCTGGAGGTCGGGGAGTACCGCCTGCCGGACGGGCCGTTGACACTCATCGACGAACGGGCACGCCCCGAGGCGTTCGTCGCGCTGCGCCGGCACGGCGTCGATCCGCGGGAGCCGTCGGTGCTCGCGGGGCTCGACGAGTACCCCGACGCCACCGTGCTCCCCGGAGAGGTCTGGTCGCTCCGGCTGATCGAGGACGCGGTGGCCGTGCGCGATCTGCCGCAGGCCGGTATCTACGACCCCGCCACGGGAACCCTGACCGTCCACGCCCGCCCGTACGCCGAACCGATGACCGTGCTGCTGCGCCGGCACGGTGTCGAGCCGTCATGGGTGACATGGGCGGCGCCGGACGCGGAGACCGAGCGGCTGAACCGCCGCGACGCGTCGGGGGCGGGGGACGCCGGGCCGTTCCGGTCGCCCTGCCTGCTGACGTCCCGGGCACTGGAACTCGTCCCGCGGCCCCACCGGCAGTGGCTCAACGCGCGGACGGCGGACCCGTCCGTCGCGGCGGAACGCGCCACCGGCCCGGCGGGCGGCGACCCGTACTACCGGCGGGAACTGGAGGCGATGTTCGGCGCGCCCGTCGTGCCGGGCCGGACGGCGCCGTGCAGGCTCTGCGGGCGGCCGGCCCTGGAGGCGCGCGACCGGCTCGCGTACTGCTTCGGGTGCTGTCGGCTCGCCCGGCGCGGCGTGCTCAGGGACAACGGCACGGACGGGCCGTGGACCGACGCCGTCATCCACGCCCTGCGGCGCCTGGTCCGGATCGAGTTCTCGGGGCCGCCGTCGCTCGCGCAGCTCGACCGGGTGACCGTCACCGATCCCCGGGCGGTCGACGAGGCCATGCTGTGCCGGTTCCTGATCCCGCGCCCGGTCACCGGGCTGCTGACCGCCCGCCCCGCCCGCGCGGCGCGATCCTGGGTGCAGTGGCTGCAGTTGGCGGGGGTGCTCGACGACGGTGTGCGCCGGGCGCGCGGCACGCTGACCGTCGCCACCGACGGACACCTGTGCCGCTCCATGCTGGAGCGGCACATCGACGACTTCTTCCACCACCGGGGCGTGGAGCACGAACCCGAACCGCACTACCCCCGCCACCTCGAACTGAACACCACGGGGCTGCGGGCCGACTGGCGGCTCGGCGACGGCACGTTCGTGGAGGCACTGGGGCTCATGGAACAGCGGTCGTACTACGAAAAGGTGCAGCGCAAGACCGAGTTGGCGCGGGAGGCGGGCATCCGCCTCGTCACCCTCACGGCCGCGGACCTGGACCGGCTCCCGGAGATCTTCGCGCCCTGGCTCCCCGCCGATCGGGAGGACCCGGTGCGGCGGGCCCCGGTCCGGGAGGACTGACCGGCCGGGGTGTCACCGCCGTCGGTGCCCGCCGGGCGCCACCGGCCGCCGAAGCGCGCCGGGACGGGCGGCCCGGCGGGCGCGGACCCCGCCCGGCCGGTCCGCCCTACGTGTGGTCCGGGGCGTGCCCCGTGTCCGGCTTCGGGCCCTCGGGCCCCGTCCGGGCGACGGTCTCCCCGCGGATGACGTGACGGCCGTGGGCGTCCGCCCCGGCGTCCGCGGGCGCTCCGGCGTGCCGCTCCTCCTTCATCGCCCTCACCTCGGCCTTGAGGATGCGGGCCGACTTGCCCGCGGACCGGGCGAGTTCGGGGAGTCTCTTGGCGCCCAGGACGCATATGACCACGATCAGGATGATCGCGAGCTCGCTGATTCCGAACATCAGTCGTCACCCTCGTCCTCGTCGCCCTCGAAGAAGTCCCCGACCTCGTCGACGACTTCGGCGGCGACCATGCCGCCGACGACGCCCACCGCGAGCCCGGCCGCGCCCACCGCGACGGCGGTGCCGATGCCGGGTCCGGAGCGGTGGGTGCCGTCGTGATGGTGGGTGCCGTCATGGCCGTGACCGCCGCCGTGGTGCGGGGCGTACGGGTCGCCGTGACCGTGGGCGCCGTACGCGGGGGCGGGCGCGTACGCGGAGCGGTGCTCGACCAACTGCCGCAGCCAGCCGTCGACCAGCGCCCGCCAGTCCTGCTGGTGGACGGTGTCATGGGCGACCGTGAACCGGGTGAGCGCGTCGTGCCCGGAGGAGAAGAGGCCGCCGCGCTTGTCGGCCTCCAGGACCACGTCCATGCCGCCCGGAGTGGCGAGGAAGGTCACCTCGATCTCGTTGACCCGGTCCGCGTACTGCGGCGCCGGAGTCAGCTCGATCTCCTGGTAGAAGGGGAGTTGCTGGTGGGTGCCGCCGATGCGGCCGTACTCCAGGTCCGCGGACCTGAAGCCGAAGCCGAGCTGCCCCAGCGCCTCCAGGACGGCCTCCTGGGCCGGCAGCGGGCGGACGGCGAGTTGGTCGAGGTCGCCCTTGTCCTTGGCGCCGGCCACCGACAGTTCGGTACGGACGCCGAGGACGATGCCCAGGGCCTGCCCGTACAGTTCGGTGATCGGCGTCTCCCAGGGGAGGGCGATCGTGAAGGGGACGGAGCGCTGTTCGCCCTCGTGCAGCCGGAAGCCGCCGCCGACGGTGAAGCGCTCGAAGACCACCGCGCCTTCCCGTTCCCCCTCCTCGAACTCGGCCTCCACCCGCGCGACGAGTTCCAGCGCGATGTGCTCGATGTCGAAGCCGGCGCTGCCACCCTTGAGGTGGACCTGACCGGACAGGGTGCCGCCCGGCGCGGCCGCCCCGGCGTCGAGGACCGTGTCGACGGTGGGGCCGCCCACGCCGAGTGAGCCGAGCAGTCGTTTGAACACCATGGAGGCGTCCACTCCCTTACACGCGTACGAGGTTGCGCGGATGTCCGGAACACTGGGACGGGCATCCGCGCTCTACAGGCGTGTAGAAGCATAGAGGCGTTGGCGGGGCTTCGGGGTGCACCCGGCGACGCGGAGCGGCAAAGTCCGAAACGGATCGCCCGGTCGTCCGCGCAGGCGCTTGACGGGTCCGTTCCGTCGTGTCTCCGGTGCTGGTGCTGCGGCCGGAAAGGTTCACCGGCTCGCGACGCCCGGCACGGCATCTCGCCGCGTTGTCGCATCACCCGAGTGCGTCCCGTACGAGGGCGATCCTCCGCCTTGCGATGCACCGCACCGGACGCCGCGAGCTTCCCGGCGAACCTTTCCGGCCACAGCACCAGTGACGCGGCCCGTCGCGGAGTCGGGCGGCGGTCCGTGACCGGGAGGCCGGCGTGTTCGGTGACGGGTCTCCGGCGGTTCGCTCCCGTCGGCCTCCGCGTGAACGGGCATCCCCTTGCCGAAATGGTGTGAGGTAAGGCTAACCTTAGCCTCTGTGGCCGGCTGGTGAGGCGATCGCGAGTCGTCGGCCTGCCCTCCGCACTGTTTGCACGTCCCCGTGAACCATGGAGTCCCCATGACCCTGCCCAGTCGTCCTTCCCTGTCGCTGTCGCGCCGCGCGGTCCGGGCCGCCGCGGTGGCGGCGGCGGCCACGCTGCTCATGACCGGTTGCGGGACGGACTCCGACGACGCCAGGGGTGATGCGGGCAAGGAGCCCGCGGCATCGGCCACCCGTACCGTCAAGGACGCCACCGGCCGGGCCGTCGAGGTTCCGGCCGACCCCAAGCGGATCGTGACGCTCACTCAGGAGGACCTGGACGCCGTCCTCGCGCTCGGCCTGAAGCCGGTGGGCATCACCAACGGGCAGGGTCTCGACAAGCCGCCCGCCTACCTCGCCGACAAGGTCCGGGGCATCGACGTCGTCGGCAATCTGCTCCAGCCGGTGATGGACAAGGTCGTCGCCGCCAAGCCCGACCTGATCCTCGCCGGTGACATGCAGGACGAGCAGGTTCTGAAGCAGCTGCGCGAGATCACCCCGGCCACGCTCGTCACCACGGCGCCCACCGACGACTGGAAGCTGTCGCTCCGGGGCATCGGCAACGCCGTCAACAAGCTCGGCGCCGCGAACGAGGTCATCACCGAGCACGAGAACGCCGCCAGGGCCGCGGGCGAGAAGCTCGGCGCGAACAAGGGCGCCGAGGTGTCCATCGTCCGCTGGAACCCGGACGGCCCCAGCTGGATGGAGAACAAGCAGTTCGCCAGCGGCATCGCGCTGGAGATGGGGCTGAAGCGGCCCAAGGCGCAGAACAAGGACGGCAACGCGCACACTCCGTCGCTGAGCCTGGAGAAGATCAACGAGATCGACGGCGACTGGCTGTTCCTCTCGACCCTCACCTCCGACGGTGAGAAGGCGCTCGAGGAAGTCGAGACCAAGCCCGCGTACAAGGAGCTGAAGGCCGTCAGGACCGGCCACGCCGTGACGGTCGACGGCTCCGTCTGGTCGACCCGGGGCGGCCCGCTCGCGGCCGATGTGGTCATGAACGACATCAGCAAGGCGCTGAGTGCCTCCTGACGCCCCCTCCGGCCGGGCGGTACGGGGGTGCGGGGCGGGTGTCCCGCACCCCCGTGCGTGCTCCGGGGCGCGCGCGGCCGAGCGCGTCCGCAGGCACCCCGGTCCACCATCGTCCGTCAGGCGGGCCGGTGTCCGGCCCGGCGGGCCCATGCGAGGTCGGCGGCCGTCCAGGCCATCGCCGTCGCCCCGTCCAGCAACGCCCGTTCGGCCCTGGCCGATACGGCCGCCTCGGCGAAGGCTGCCTCGTGCGGGCCCGAGGCGCCGTCGCTGATGTCGAGCACCGGGTGGATGGACGGCACCACGTGCGAGACGTTGCCCATGTCGGTGCAGGCGAACGGCGGCCGTTCCACCGGTTCCGGACGCCCCAGCGCACGGGCGTTGGCCGTCCACAGCCGGATCAATCCGGGGTCGCCGCGGAAGTCCAGGTAGTCGGGCTCCGGGCGCTCCAGGGTCACCTCGCAGCCGGTCGCCAGCGCGCCCGCACGGAAGCACGCCTCCACCCGGTCGCGCAGTTCGGTCAGGTCCTCGGCGGCCAGCGCCCGCAACTCGTACTCGGCGCGGGCCCGGTCGGGGATCGCGTTGGGTGCGCTGCCGGCCTCCGTGGTGATGCCGTGCACCCGCCACTGCGGCGGCAGTTGCTGGCGCAGCAGCCCGATGGCCACCTGGGCCACGGTCAGCGCATCGGCGGCGTTGCGGCCCTCGTGCGGGTTGAGGCTGGGGTGCGCGGCACGGCCCGTGTACGTCACCGAGAGGGTGCCGAGCGCGAAGGATCGGAAGTCCGCCATCTCGAACGGGCACGGGTGCACCATCATGGCCGCGTCCACGCCGTCGAAAGCACCCTGACGGAGCATCAGCTCCTTCCCTGCGCCCCGTTCCTCCGCCGGTGTGCCCAGCACCCTTACGCACAGGCCCAGTTCGTCCGCCAACGGGGCCAGGCCGAGCGCGGCGCCGATCCCGGCGGCGGCGATGAGGTTGTGGCCGCAGGCGTGCCCGAGCTCCGGCAGGGCGTCGTACTCGCAGACGACCGCCACCGTCAGCGGGCCGCCGCCCGTGACGGCCTCGAAGGCGGTGTCCAGTCCATGGGCCGGGGCGGTCACCGCGAAGCCCTGGTCGCCCAGCAGTTCGGCGCACCAGGCGGCGGCGCGGTGCTCGGTGAACGCGGTCTCGGGATGGCCGTGGATCCGGCGGCTCAGGTCCAGCAGGACATCGCGCCGCTCCTCGATCCGTTCCCGTATACGGGACTTGACGTCCTGGGGTGCGGGTGCGGGTGCGGGGGTTTCGTCGTGCGGGTCGGTCATCGGCTCCTCCTCCGGTGGGTGTGATCGCGCCGCCCTGCGTCGTGAAGTTCACACGGCAGGCACACGGTGCAAGTGTTTAGCTTAGGCTTGCCTAAGTCGTTGGCGGTCCAGTGCGCGGCAAGGCTTTCACAACCGAGGAGTTCTCCCCACATGAACGAGCGTCCGGAGTCGTTCCCCCTGCTCACCGCGCAGAGCGGCATCCACTACGCGGGGCAGCTCGCCGCGGGCGGTACCGAGTTCCACACGGCGGACGTCGTGGAGATCGAGGGAGCCCTCGACGAGGACCGCTTCGAGCGCGCCCTGCGCCGTACGGTCGAGGAGGCCGAGACCCTGCGGCTGCGGTTCACCGAGGAGGACGGCACGCCCGCCCAGTACGCCGACCCGCACCACGTGTTCCGGCTGCACCGGGCGGATCTGCGGGACCTCGCGGACCCCGCCGGGGAGGCCGGGCGCCGCCTCCGCGCCGATCTGTCCCGGCCCGCCGACCTCGCGGCCGAGGACGGGCTGATGGGCCAGGCGCTGCTGAGGGTCGGCGACAGACGGTACTGGTGGTACCAGCGCGTCCATCACATCGCCGTCGACGCCTACGCGCTGACCCTCATCGGCCGCCGGGTCGCGGAGCTGTACGCGGCCGACGGCGACGCGGCGCCGGAGTGCCGGTTCGCCCCGCTGCGTGACCTCGTCGACGAGGAGCAGGACTATCTGGCGGGCGAACAGTACGCCGCCGACAGGGAGTTCTGGACCGCGCGGATGGCCGGCGCCGCCCCCGTCACGCTCGCACCGCCCACCGCGCCCGGCCCCGGCAACGGCACCGCGCCCGGCAACGGCTCGCTGCGGCACGTCGCCGACCTGCCCGCCGGCGCGCTGGACCGCCTCACCCGCGCCGCCGGGGCCGCCAAGGCCACCTGGGCCGAACTCGTCGTCGCCGCCACCGCCGTCCATCTGCACCGGCTCACCGGGACCGAGGACGTCGTACTCGGACTGCCCGTCACCAACCGTCGTGGCCCGGCCGCCCTGCGCACCCCGGCCATGGCCGTGAACGTGCTCCCGCTGCGCGTCGCCGTCCGCCCGCGCGACACCGCCGCCGAACTGCTGCGCCGCATCGTGCTGGAGATCCGCCGGGTCCGCCGCCACCAGCGCTACCCGCAGGCCGACCTGCGCCGCGACCTGGGCCTGACCGCCCCGACCGCCCCGCTCACCGGCCCGATGGTCAACATCAAGCCCCTCGACGGCGGCACGCTGGACTTCGGCGGCCCGACCGGCACCGTCCGCAACCTCGCCGCGGGGCCGGTCGAGGACCTCGCCCTCGGCGCCTGGCCGGGCCCCGACGACGGCCTCGCCCTCGTGCTGGACGCCAACACCGACCGCTACACCGGCGCCGATGCCGAGCGGCACGCGGTCACCTTCCGGCGCTGCCTGGACAGGCTGACCGAACTGCTGCTCACCGACCCGCACCGCCCGGTCGCCGCCCTCGACCTGCTGACCGGCGACGAGACACGCCGCGTCACCGCGGGGCGCTCGGAGCCGCCCCACACCGCCACCGTGCCCGAGGAGTTCGCCGCGCGCGCCGCACGCATCCCGGACGTGACCGCCGTCCGCTGCGGCAACGACACCCTCGCCTTCGCGGAACTGGACGCCGCCGCCAACCGGCTCTCCCACCACCTCGCCGCCCACGGCGTCGGCCCCGAGACACCCGTCGCGCTCGCCCTGCCCCGCTCCACCGGCACGGTCACCGCCCTGCTCGCCGTCCTCAAGGCGGGCGGGGTCTGCCAGCCCCTCGACCTCGGCCACCCGCCCGCCCGCACCCTCGCCGTCCTGGAGGACGCCCGCCCCGCCTGCGTCCTCGGCACCACCGAGGCCCTGGCCGGGCTCCCGGAGCACGGACTGCCGGTGATCGCCCTCGACGACCCCCGGACGCTCACCGGCCTCGCGCAGGCGCCCGCCGACCGTCCCGCCGCCACGCCCGGCCCGGACGACGCCGCCTACATCATCCACACCTCCGGCTCCACCGGCCGTCCCAAGGGTGTGGTCGTCACCCACGCCTCCCTCGCCAACCTGTACGCCGGCCACGGCACCGACCACATCGCCCCCGCCGTCGCCCGCACCGGACGCGCCCGGCTCAAGGTCGCCCACAGCGCCTCGTTCGCGTTCGACGCCTCCTGGGACCCGGTGCTGTGGATGGTCCACGGCCACGAACTGCACCTGCTCGACGACGCCACCTATCGCGACCCGGCCGCGCTGACCGCCTACGTCGACGAGCACCACGTCGACTACCTCGACGTCACCCCCTCCTACGCCGAGGCCCTCCTCGCCGAGGGGCTGCTCGGCGACGGCCACCACAAGCCGGCCGTGCTCGTGGTCGGCGGCGAGAGCGTCCCCGCGCCGC
Source organism: Streptomyces sp. CB01580 (assembly GCF_001905795.1). Classification (GTDB taxonomy): domain Bacteria; phylum Actinomycetota; class Actinomycetes; order Streptomycetales; family Streptomycetaceae; genus Streptomyces. Next base: position 320,606 of record NZ_LIXJ01000001.1, on the reverse strand, counting down.
TGTGGGACCGCCTCGCCGCCACCGAGGGCGTCCACCCGCTCAACCTCTACGGCCCCACCGAGACCACCGTCGACGCCTGCCACTGGACCGGCCCCGGATCCGACGGCAGCCCCGTGCGCGCCACCCGGCTCTACGTCCTCGACACCGCCCTGAGGCCGTGCCCCGACGACGTCCCCGGCGAGCTGTACGTGGCCGGAGCCTGCCTCGCCCGCGGCTACCTCGGACGGCCCGACCTGACCGCGCAGCGGTTCGTCGCCGACCCCTTCGGCGCCCTGCACGGCGACCCCGGCGGCCGGATGTACCGCACCGGCGACCTGGTGCGGCGCCGCGCCGACGGCACCGTCGAATTCCTCGGCCGCACCGACGACCAGGTGAAGATCCGTGGCTTCCGGATCGAACTCGGCGAGATCCAGGCCGTGCTGGCCGCGCACCCCGCCGTCGACCGGGCCGCCGTCATCGCCCGTGACGCGGCCGGCGGCAAGCGGCTGCTGGCCTACGCCGTGCCCCGTCCCGGTGCGGACACCGACCCGGCCGTCCTGCGCGACCATCTCGCCGCCGTGCTGCCCGCGCACATGGTCCCGGCGGCCGTGACACTCCTCGACGCGCTGCCCCGCACCGCCAACGACAAGCTCGACCACCGCGCCCTGCCCGACCCCGCCCAGCTCGCCCCGCGCGCGGCGGAGCCCGACGCCACCGCCGACGACCCGCACACCGGCGCCCTCACCGCACTCTTCGCGGACCTGCTCGGCCTGGACGCACCCCCCGCGCCCGGCGCCTCCTTCTTCGACCTGGGCGGCCACTCACTGCTCGCGGCCCGGCTCGCCGCCCGGCTGCGCGAGACCTTCGGTGTACCCGCCTCCGTCGCCGACGTGTTCCGCGAGTCCACCCCGGCCGCGCTCGCCGCCCTGGTCCGCGCCCGCGACACCGACGCCCTCGGGGCCGAGGCCGCCGACGAAGCGGCGCCCGCTCCCGGCACCGGCGAGGCGCCGTTGTCACCGGCCCAGCAGCGGCTGTGGTTCCTGCACCGGCTGGAAGGGCCCAGCCCGACGTACAACATCCCGCTCGTCCTCACCGTCGAGGGACCCCTGGACGAGGACGCGCTCACCGCCGCCATCGCCGACCTGACGGCACGCCATGAAACACTGCGGACCGTCTACCCCGTCCCCGACGACGGCCCGGACAACCTGCCCCGCCAGTACGTCCTCGCCCCCGACGACCCGGCGGCCCGGCCCCGACCGCACCGCGCCGCCGACGGCGAGGACCTGACGGCAGCCGCCCGCCACACCTTCGACCTGGCCCGCGAGATCCCGCTGCGCGCCACCCTGTTCACCGAGGCCGCCAACCGGCACACCCTGCTGCTGGTCCTGCACCACATCGCCGGGGACGGCGCCTCCACCACCCCGTTGGCCGACGACCTCGCCACCGCCTACCGGGCCCGACTCGTCGGCCGGGCACCGGAGTTCACGCCGCTGCCCGTGCGATACGCCGACCACACGGCCCGGCAGCTGCGCCGGCTCGGCACCCCCGCCGCGCCCACCCCGCTCGCCGCCGCCCGACTGGACTACTGGAAGGGGGCGTTGGCCGGGCTGCCCGACCAGCTCGACCTGCCCACCGACCGGCCCCGCCCGTCCGTGGCCGGAACCGACGGCGACACCGTCCCCTTCGCGGTGGACGCCGCCGCCCACGCCGCGCTCGCCCGGCTCGCCCGCGCCACCGGCGCCAGCGTGTTCATGGCCGTGCAGGCGGGGCTGGCCGCCCTCCTCACCCGGCACGGCTGCGGCACCGACATCCCGCTCGGCACGCCCGTCGCCGGACGCGACGACGACGCCACCGCCGCGCTCGTCGGCTTCTTCACCAACACCGTCGTCCTGCGCACCGACACCTCCGGCGACCCCACCTTCCGGGAACTGCTGGCGCGTGCGCGGACCACCGCGCTGGCCGCCTTCGACCACGACGACCTGCCCTTCGACCACCTCGTCGAAGCCCTCAACCCGCCCCGGTCACTGGCTCGCCACCCCCTCTTCCAGACCATGCTGGCCTGGCAGTCGGTGCCGGACGCCGCGTTCCCGCTCGGCCCCGACGCCACCGCCCGGCTGTCCACCATGACCTCCGGCACCGCCAAGTTCGACCTCACCCTCAACGCGGGCGAACTGGCGGGCGGCGGTATCGGCGGCTTCCTCGAATTCCGCACCGACCTGTTCGACCGCTCCACCGCCCAGGCCCTGGCCGACCGCCTCGGGCGGCTTCTCACCGCCGCCGCCGAGGCCCCGGACACCCCGCTCGGCCTGCTGCCGCTGCTGAGCGCCGACGAACGCCACCGCGCCCTCGTCGACGCCAACCTTCCCGCCGCCGCGGCCGACGGCGAGCCCCCCGCCCCGGCCGCGACCACCCCCGCCACGCTCGCCGACCGCTACGAGGAGGCCGCCCGACGGCACCCCGACCGGATCGCCGTCAGCCACGAGGGCGCCACCCTCACCTACGCCGAACTCTCCGAGCGCGCCCACCGGCTGGCCCGGCTGCTGACCGACCGCCGCATCGGCCCCGGCTCCGTCGTCGCCCTCGCCCTGCCCCGCTCCCTCGACCTGGTCACCGGCCTGCTCGCGGTCTCCCTCGCGGGCGCCGCGTACCTGCCGCTCGATCCCGACTACCCGGCCGACCGACTGGCGTACATGCTGGCCGACGCCCACCCCGCCGCCGTCGTCACGAACACCGCCACCGCACCCGGACTGCCCGAGCACGACCTGCCGCTGATCACCGTGGACGGCGACGCCGTCGCGGCGTACGACGGCACCCCGCTGCGGCAGGAGGACCGGGTCCGCCCGCTGACCCCCCACGACCCGGCGTACATCATCTACACCTCCGGATCCACCGGCCGGCCCAAGGGCGTCGTGGTCACCCACCACAACGTCACCCGGCTGCTCACCGCCACCGACCACTGGTTCCGCTTCGGACCGGACGACACCTGGACCCTGTTCCACTCCTACGCCTTCGACTTCTCCGTCTGGGAGCTCTGGGGCGCCCTGCTGTACGGCGGCAAGGTCGTCGTCGTACCCCACCTGACCAGCCGAGACCCGGGCGCTTTCCTGAGGCTGCTGGCCGCGGAAGGGGTGACGGTCCTCAACCAGACACCGTCCGCCTTCCACCAGCTGGCCGCCGCCGACCGCGAGGAACCCGGACACGAACTCGCCCTGCGCCACGTCGTCTTCGGCGGCGAGGCGCTGGAACCGGGCCGCCTCGACGACTGGTACGCCCGGCACGCCGACGACGCACCCCGGCTGGTCAACATGTACGGCATCACCGAGACCACCGTGCACGTCACCCACTTCCCGCTGGACCGGGCCACGGCAGCCGCCGCCACCTCCTCCACCATCGGCGTCAACATCCCCGACCTGCGTGTCTACGTGCTCGACGAACGACTCCAGCCGGTGCCGCCCGGCGTGACGGGGGAGATGTACGTCGCCGGACAGGGCGTGGCCGCCGGGTACCTCGGCCGGCCCGACCTGACCGCGACCCGCTTCGTCGCCGACCCCTACGCCCATCTGTTCGGGGAGAGCGGCGCCCGGATGTACCGCTCCGGCGACCTCGCGCGCAGGCGGGCGGACGGCACCCTGGAGTACTTCGGCCGTGCCGACCACCAGGTCAAGATCCGGGGCTTCCGCATCGAACCCGGCGAGATCGAGGCCGTCCTCGCCGCCCACCCGCGGGTCGCGGACGTGGCCGTGGTGGTTCGCGAGGACGTCCCCGGCGACAAGCGGCTCGTCGCCTACGCCGTACCGGCGCCCGACGCCCCGAAGGACGCGGATCTCGCCGCGGCGCTGCGCGAGCACGCCGCCCGCGACCTGCCCGTCCACATGGTCCCGTCCGCCGTCGTCGCCCTGGAACGGCTTCCGCTGACCGGCAACGGCAAGCTGGACCGCAAGGCCCTGCCGGCCCCCGGCCGCCCCGCCGCCACCGAATCGCGCGCCCCGCGCGGACCGCGCGAGGAACAGCTGTGCGCGATCTTCGCCGAAGTGCTCGGCGCGGAACGGGTCGGCGTCGACGACAACTTCTTCGACCTCGGCGGCCACTCGCTGCTCGCCGTCCGCCTCGCGGCCCGCGTCAGGGCCGCGCTCGGCGCGGACGTCTCCATCGGCACCGTCTTCCGCTCCCCGACTCCCGCAGCCCTGGACGTCGCGCTCGAAGGGGCGGCGGACGGCGGACGCGGCGACGACCCGCTCGACGTGCTCCTGCCGCTGCGCCCGGCCCGCGAGGGCGACCGCGCCCCGTTGTACTGCGTCCACCCGGCGGGCGGGCTGAGCTGGTGCTACGCCGGACTCATCCGCCACCTGCCCGCCGACGTGCCGATCTACGGCCTCCAGGCACAGGGCGTCGGCCCCGCCACCTCGGGCAAACCGCTGCCCGCGACGCTGGAGGAGCTCGCCGCGCACTACGTGGCCCGGATGCGGGAGGCGCAGCCCGCCGGACCGTACCGGCTGCTCGGCTGGTCCACCGGCGGCATCATCGCGCAGGCGATGGCCACGCACCTCCAGGACCGGGGCGAGGACGTCGAACTGCTCGCCGTGCTCGACGCCTACCCCGCCGAGGGCTTCCGCGAGCTGCCCGTGCCCGACCACGCCGAGGCGATGGAGTCCCTGCTTGCGATGGGCGGCTACGGCCCCGACATCCTGGGCGGCAAGGAACTCACCACCGCCCACGTGACCGAAGTGCTCCAGCGCGAGGGCAGCCCGCTCGCCGCGCTGAACGCCCCGACGCTGGAGGCACTGGCGGAGATCTACCTCAACACCAACCACCTCGTGCGGGGCTTCGACCACCGGCGCTTCGACGGCGACGTGCTGTTCTTCCGCGCCACCGTCGACACCGTCGACGACGAACTCACCCCCGACACCTGGGCCCCGTACGTGGGCGGGCGCATCGACAACACGGACATCGCCTGCTCCCACAAGGACATGACCCTGCCCGAACCGATCGCGCACATCGCCCGCGTGGTCGCCGACCGCCTGACCGACCTGGAGAAGTGACACCACGATGGCTGTGAACGACGACGCCCCCGTCAACCCCTTCGACGCCGACGGGGAGGCCGACACCTTCCTCGTCCTCGTCAACGAACGGCGTCAGTACTCGCTGTGGCCGGACTTCGCCGACCTGCCGGCCGGCTGGACCGCGGTGCACGGTCCGTGCCCGCGCCAGGAGGCGCTGGACCGGGTGACCGCGCACGACACCGGACTGCTGACCCGGTGACCGCGTCCGACTCCCGTACCGGCTCGAAGTCCCTTACCGGACAAGGCCGTCGGTCGTCGTCGCCGCGCATCGGTCCCCGGCTCGCCGTGGTCCTCGTCTATGTGGCCGCGATGTGCATGAACGGCCTCGACTCCACCATCGTCAACCCGGCCCTCTACACCATCGCCGAGGACTTCGGACGGCCCGTCGGCGCGGCCAACACCGTCGAGACGGCGTTCCTGGTCGCGCTGGCACTCGCACTGCCGGTGGCGGGCTGGCTCGGCGACCGGTACGGCACCAAGCGGGTCTTCCTCGGCTCGCTGGCCGTCTTCACGGCCGCGTCGGCCCTGTGCGGACTCGCCTGGAACCTGCCCGTGCTGGTCGTAGCGCGGGCGGTGCAGGGGCTGGCCGGCGGCCTGCTGACCCCGGTGGGCATGACGCTGCTGTTCCGGGCGTTCACCCCGCCGGAGCGGGCGGGGCTGGCGAAGGTGCTGATCGTGCCGACGGCGCTGATGCCCGCCCTCGGCCCGCCGCTCGGCGGTCTGCTCACCGAACACCTCTCCTGGCACTGGCTGTTCTTCGTCAACGTGCCGGTCGGCGTGGCCGCCGTGCTGCTCGGCGCGGCCGGACTGCGCGAGCACGTGGAGGGCACCGCGGGGCCGTTCGACCGGGCCGGCTTCTGGCTGGCGACGCCGGCCCTGGGGCTGCTCACCTACGCGCTCGGCTTCGGCCCGGTGCGCGGCTGGTCCGACCCCGTCATCGCGGGCTGCGCGGTCGCCGGCGGTGCCCTGCTGGTGGCGACCGTGGTCCAGCAACGCCGGGCCCGCTCACCGCTGCTGGGGCTACGACTGTTCGCCGACCGGTACTACGGCCCGGCCGCCGCGCTGGCCGCCCTCACGGCCGCCGGGCTCATGGGCGTGCTGTTCGTGGTGCCGCTGCTGTTCCAGGCGGCGCTCGGCGGCACCGCGCTGGACGCCGGACTGAGCGTCTTCCCCGAGGCGTTGGGCCTGATGCTGGCCTCGCAGGTGGTGGACCGGCTGCTGCCGCGCCTGGGGCCGCGCCGGCTGGCCGTGACCGCGCTGGTCGCGGCGGCCGTGGTGTTCGGCGCGCTGGCGGTGCCGGGCACGGCGGAAAACGCGTGGGCGGTGCGGGCCCTGATGTTCCTGATCGGCCTGGTGCTGGGCACGGCCGTGCTGACCGTGCAGCTCGCCGGGTTCGAGACCGTCGCCCCGCCCGACATGGGCCAGGCGATGGGCCTCTTCCAGATCGTCCGCACCCTGGGCGGCGCACTCGGCATCGCGCTGTGCGCGGCGCTGGTCGGCGGCGGCGCGCACCCGGCGGGGGCGGCGATGGACGCCGGGCCCTTCCGTACGGCGGTGTGGGCCTCGGCCGTACTGGTGGCGCTGTCGGCGGCGCTCGCCCTGCGGCTTCCGCGCACCGCGTCCCCACCGCCGCCGCTGGACGAGGACATGGCGGAGGACGGGGGGCCGGGACCGGAATCGGCCGGGGGTGCGGAGCCGCCGGAGCGGCCCCGGGGAGTGGAGGTCCGGGAACGGGACACCGCGCCCTGACGGACGGACCGGAGGCGCCACGCGGCGGGATGTGCGTGGTGCCTCCGGCACGCCCGGGGAGAGGGCGGAGGCGTGGACGGGGGCCTGGACGCACGAGTCGCCCTGCGGGGTGCGGGTCGCACGGCACGGGCACGCGACGCACGGCGCGTGGCGCGTACGGCGCGCACCCGCCCTGCGCCGCCGTACGCCGCGGGCCCGTCGTCAGTCGCCCGCGCGCCCCAGCAGCTCCGACAGCGCGTCGGCCAGCCCGCCCCGCCAACAGGCGTAGTCGTGACCGCCGTTGAACTCCCGGTAGACGACGTCGTATCCGCGGGCCCGCAGGACATTGCGCAGCCGCCGGTTCTCCGCCAGCAGCATCCACTCCTGGAGACCCACCTCCAAGTACAGCCGGACGGGCAGCCGTGTGCCGCTCGCGTACTGCCGGGTGAGCCACTCCTCGCCCCGCTCCGGATCGTTCTCCGGCCACCAGAAGGACCCCGACTGCGACACGGCGAGGCCGAACCGGTCGGAGCGGCGGTGTGCGGCGAACGCGGCGGTCAGCCCGCCCGCGCTCTGCCCGGCGACGAGGGTCCGCTCCGGACGGGGCGTCGTGCCGAACTCGGCCTCCGCCCAAGACAGCAGGGCGTCGGCCAGCCAGTCCACGAACGCCCCGTTGCAGCTCAGGTCGTCCATCCGGCGGTCCATCGTGTCCACCAGCAGGGCCACCGTGGGCGGCAGGGCGCCCTCCGCGTGCATCCGGTCCAGCATCCCGCCGGCGTCCAGCACCGGGCCCCACATCTCCCCGTCGAGCAGCACGGCGACCGCGTACGGCGTCGCCGACGGGCCGTGCCCCGGAGGGAGATGGACGGTCACCCGTCGCCCGCCCACCTCGCGTTCCAGGGTCCTCCCGCGCGGCGGCGGAGGACCGGCGCCGTCGATAGCGACGTAGCGCTGCGGCGGCGCATCGGGCAGGGACAGGACCGAGGCGGGTTCGCGCCCGCCGTGCGCGGGCAGGACGGCCGCACCGTTCAGCGGGTCCGGCAGCGCCCGGTCCAGGGCCGCCCGCCAGGAGACCCGGTCGGTGCGCAGCAGCTCCTCGCGGGCGCCGTGGCCGGGCAGGAACTGGTACGAGGCGCGATGGTCGGCGCGCAGCCGGTGGGAGAGCGCCCAGACGCCCGTGCCGTCCACGAGGCGCATCAGATGGCGGGTCAGGTCGCCGGAGTGGCGGTCGCGGTCGGTGACCGTGTGCACCAGGAGCAGGACGTCCGAGGCGGGCCGGTCCGGGTCGTTCCGCCAGAGGAAGGTGACCAGGCGGTGCGCCGGGTCGCCCTCGGGATCGGGCTCGACGAGCGGTGTGCCCCTCCGCTCGGCGCGCAGCCAGAACTCGGCCTCGGCGCCCGGGATGCGGGCCCGGATCCCGTCGCGCAGGGCGCTCAGGACGGGGCTGGGGAGAGCGGTCATGGTCGTCCGCCTTTCGTACATCGGTCGGGAGGGAGGACCGGCCCGAGGGAGGGCCGGGGGAGTGCGCGAGGTCGACATGTGCCTCGGGGCGCGGATCCGGCGGGTCGCCGCCCGCGTCCCGGAGCGTGTCGGGTGACCTTCGACCGGAAAGCGGGCGCGGCATGGTGCGTGCGGCCCAAGGCGCCGGGACGTCCTCGGACGGGGTCTCGCCTGCTCGAACGGAGTCGAGAGCTTGGGGAAGGCGCCACGAGGGCATTACGGCGGGGCCGGAGGCGTGCGTACGGGGCGTGGCCGCCCGGTCGGAGGTCACCCGACAGGCTCTCAGACGCGGGTGGCGGCCGATCGGCCCAGCAGCACCCACAGCAGGAAGGGACCGCCGAGGACGGTGGTCACCACGCCGACCGGGAGTTCGGTGCCGGAGAAGGCGATGCGCCCCACGGTGTCGGCGGCCACCACCATCACCGCTCCGGTCAGCATGGACCCGATCAACGGCACTCTGAGCGGACCGGCGAGCCGCGCGGCGATGATGGGGGAGGCCAGCGCGACGAAGGCCACCGGCCCGCACACGCCCACCGCGAGACCGGCCAGGGCCACGGCGAGCAGCATGCACACCAGCCTGACCCGGTCCGGGCGGATGCCCACGGAGGCGGCCGTCGCGTCGTCGAAGCGCAGCACGGACAGGTGTCGGGCCATGGCGAGGGCCGCGGGAACGAGCACGGCGAGCCCGATCAGCACGGGCACCGCGACGGAGTAGCCGCGCCCGTTGAGGCTCCCGGAGGTCCACACGTAGAGGGAACCGGCCGAGCTGAGGGACCGCCGGGACAGCACCACCTGAGTGACGGCGGAGGCCAGCGCCGACATGGCGAGGCCGACCACGAGCACGCGGTAGCCGCGCTGCCCCAGCCCGCCGGAGACGGTCGTCACGACGACGACGGCGGCGAGGGCACCGAGGGGCCCGGCCCACCAGGCGCCGAAGGTGCCGGTGGCGCTGAGGGTCACGGACAGCAGGACGGCCGCGGTGGCACCGTCGTTGACGCCGAGGAGCTCGGGGGTGGCGAGCCGGTTGCGGGCCAGTGTCTGGGTCAGACAGCCGGCCAGTCCCAGGGCCGCTCCGGCCGTCAGCCCGGCGACGATCCGGCCGAGCCGGAACTTCTGCACGAGCAGCACGTCGAAGCGGTCGCCCTGGCCGAACACGGCACGGAACGTACGGCCCACACCCATGTCGCTCTGGCCCGCGTACGCCGAGAACACCACGGCCGCCACCGCCAGCGCGGCGAGCGCCAGCACGGCGAGGGCCGGGCGGCGGTGCACCAGCAGCGAGAACGGACCGCGCCGCAGCACGGCCGTCCCCGCGGAGAGCGCCTCGGTCGCCGCCGCCGGCCCGTCCTGCGCCGTCGTCCCGGTGGTGTCCGCCGGCCCGGTCGTGGTGGTGCCCGCCGTCCCGTTCGCCTCGTGGCCCGGACGGCGGCGCGGCAGAACTTTCGCCAGACGGGTGAGGAGCGGTGTCCGGCCCCGTCCGGGCGGGGCGGTGCCGGCGGCCGGTTCGGTCATGCCCATGGCCGCCAGCTGCCGCGAGCGCACGATGCCGATGAGGACCGGTGCACCGATGAGCGCCACGATCACCGACACCGGTGCCTCGAAGGGGCGCGACACCACCCGGGCCACCACGTCCGCGATCGTCAGCACCGCGGCGCCGATGAGCCCGGCCAGGACCAGCCGCGCCGCCGCCCGGGTACCGGCCAGGGCGCGGGCCACGAATCCGGAGAGGAGCCCGAGGAAGGAGATGGGGCCGGCCAGCGCGACGGCCGCGGCGGTGAGGAGGGTCACGGCCACCGCCACCGTCGTGCGGATGACCGACGGCCGGTGGCCGAGGCTGCGGGCGAGGTCGTCGCCGAGCGCGAGCGCCGACAGCGGGCGGGTCACCAGCAGCGCGACCACGAATCCGACGACGAGCACGGGCAGCAGGCGGGACAGTTCGCCGAAGCCCTCCGTCCCCGCGAGGGAGCCCAGCACCCAGAACCGGAACCGGTCGTAGGTCTCGGCGGAGTTGACCACGACGACGCTGGTGAGCCCGCCGAAGGTCGCGCCCAGCGCGGAGCCGGCGAGCACCAGCCGCATGGGGGAGCCGCCGCGACCCCGCCCGGCGATGAGCAGGACCAGCCCGCTGGCGGTCACGGCGCCGACGAACGCGCACACCAGATAGGCGTAGCCGGAATCGAGGCCCAGCAGCCCGATCCCGGCGACCACGCCCAGCGAGGCACCCGCGTTGACGCCCAGCAGCCCGGTCTCGGCCAGCGGGTTGCGGGTGACGGCCTGGAGCAGGCTTCCGGCGACGCCGAGTGCGGCGCCCACCAGAACGGCGGTGAGCGTACGGGGCAGTCGCAGATCGCCGATGACCAGGGCGAGCCGGCTGTCCGCCCGGGCGCCGTGACGATTCAGCAGGTAGTCCAGCGCCCCGCCCGCGCCGACCTCGCCCGCGCCGACGCACAGCGAGACGCCGCAGAGCAGCACCACGACGGCCGCGAACCCGGCGACGACCAGCCAGGTACGGCGGCGGGACGGTTCGGCCGAAGGGCGGCGCCCCGGTGCGGTTTCGGCCACGGCGGCGGGGGCTTCGTCGGCCTCGACCGTCAACGTCCCTGTGTTCTCGCGCACTTGGCCGTGGGGCCTTCGGGCATCGGAATCCCACATCTGCATGAAGTGAGGTTAGCCTAACCATAGGCGGGCGGGGTTGCCCCGTCGCCACCGAGCCGCGGGTGGCTGTCGACCGAGATTAAATAAGGTTAGGCTTACCTTATGAATTGGGGGTCAGGCATGTCCGACGTCAAATCCGACGATTCCGCGTCCACGACCGCACCGACGGTCCGGGACCGCTACGAACTCCTCGGCGGGGGCGGCCTCCTGGCGGACCGCCGAGCCCTGGTCACCGGGGCGGGGCAGGGCATCGGCGCCGCCGTCGCCCGCGCGCTCGCCGCCCAGGGGGCCCATGTGGCGGCGACCGACCGGCGTCTCGAGGGCGTCGGGGTGCTCGCCGCCGAACACGCCGGGTCCGCCGCGCTCGCGGGATCCACCGCGACGGCCGACGCGTCGAAGCAGGCGGGTTTCATCACGCCGTACGCCATGGACGTCACCGACGCCGCGGCCGTGCGCGACGTGGTGGACACGGCCACCACCCGGCACGGCCCGCTCGACATCCTGGTCAACGTGGCCGGGATCCTGCGCCCGGGCCCGGCGGCCGAACTGTCCGACCAGGACTGGGCGGACACCTTCGCCGTGAACACCACGGGCGTCTTCCACACGGCCCGCGCCGTCGCCCCCGGCATGGTGGCCCGAGGCGGTGGCAGCATCGTCACCGTCGGCTCCAACGCCGCCGGCGTGCCCCGGGTCCATCTCGGCGCCTACGCCGCCTCCAAGGCCGCCGCCGCGATGTACACCAAGTGCCTCGGCCTGGAACTGGCCCGCAGCGGCGTCCGCTGCAACGTGGTCGCGCCCGGATCCACCGACACGGCCATGCAGCGCGCGCTGTGGCAGGACCCGGACGCCCCGGCACGGGTCCTGGACGGCGATCCGGCGGTCTACCGCACGGGCATCCCGCTCGGCAGGATCGCCGAACCGTCCGACATCGCCGACGCGGTCCTCTTCCTCGTGTCGGACCTGGCCCGCCACATCACCATGCAGGAGCTCTACGTGGACGGCGGCGCCACCCTCCGCTGACCGGGACGGCCGCCGCAGCGGTCGCCACCGATCCGTCCGTACCCCGTGCACCCCGCCCCTTCCCCGCACACACTCCCCGCTCACCCGCACCGCACGCCCGCGCCCACCGCCGGACGTGCGAGAAACGGAGCCACCGTGTCGACGGCACCCCAGGTCGCCGCACCCCGTACCACCGCCGAGCCGGACCACCCCGCCGTGGGCGTGGCCACCGGCCTGCTCAACTCCTTCGTCCCGGGCGCCCGGTTCCTCGGCACCCCGACACGCACGCTCCTCGGCGAGGGAGTGCACGGCGAGGTGCCGCACGACGAACGTCCCCTGCCCCTGCGGGTGGCCGCCACCCTCGCAGCGGCCCGCGTCGCCGGACACGCCGCCCCCGTCGTCATGGGCGCCATACCCTTCGACCAGGACGCCCCCGCCGCGCTCGCCGTGCCGGACGTGCTGCACACCGCGCCCCCGTTGACCGCCGACCCACTCGTCGCCCTGCCCGCCGACCCGCCCTCCCCGGCCGACGCCAGCGACCTGACGGTCCGCCAGGAGCCGGCGCCCGAGGAGTACGGAGCGTCCGTGGCCGCCGCCGTCGAGCGCATGTGGAAGGGCGAGTTCAGCAAGGTCGTCCTCGCCCGCACCCTCCGGCTCGACGCCGCCCGTCCGTTCGACCTCCCGGCGATGCTCCAGCGGCTGGCCCGCCGCGACCCCTCCGGCTACACCTTCGCCCTGCCCACCGGCCCCGACCGCACCCTGCTCGGGGCCAGCCCCGAACTTCTGGTCTCCCGACACGGCACCCGCGTGGTCGCCAACCCGCTCGCCGGATCCGTACCGCGCAGCGACGACCTCGCCGAGGACGTCCGGCGCGCCGCGGCCCTCCTGGAGTCGGCCAAGGACCTCCATGAGCACGCGGTCGTCGTCAACGCGGTGCAGGAGACCCTCGCCCCCCACTGCACCGGCCTCACCGTGCCCGCCAAGCCGACCCTGGTCCGCACCGCGACCATGTGGCACCTGTCCACCACCGTCACCGGCACCCTGCGCTCCCCGGACACCACCGCCCTCGAACTGGGCTGCGCGCTGCACCCGACCCCCGCCGTCTGCGGCACCCCCACCGACACCGCCCGACGGGTCATCCGGGAGAGCGAACCCTTCGACCGCGGCTTCTTCACCGGCATGGTCGGCTGGGGCGACGCCGACGGCGACGGCGAATGGGTCGTCACCATCCGCTGCGCCGAGGCCGGACCGACCTCGCTGCGCCTGTACGCGGGCGCCGGGGTGGTGGCCGCCTCCGAGCCCGAGGCGGAGACCGCCGAGACCGCCGCCAAGTTCCGCACCTTCCTCGGCGCCGTGGGGGCCCGGCTGTGACCGCGACGACGACCCCGGCCCAGGACCCGACGCCGGCCGCGGCCGGGACGGCCGTTCAGGACCCGACCCCGACCTGGCCCGCCGCGTTCGCCGAGCGCTACCGGGCCGCGGGGTACTGGCGCGGCGAGACCTTCGGCACCATGCTCCGCGAGCGGGCCGCCGCCCACCCCGACCGCGTCGCGGTCGTCGACCCGGGCGGCGACGCCGACCGTCGCTGGACCTACGCCGAACTCGACGCCCGCGCCGACCGGCTGGCCGCCGGGCTGCTGGCCCGGGGCATCGCCAAGGGTGACCGGGTGGTGGTGCAACTCCCCAACATCGCCGAGTTCTTCGAAGTGGTCTTCGCCCTCTTCCGGATCGGCGCGCTGCCCGTCTTCGCGCTCCCCGCGCACCGGGAGGCCGAGATCCGCTACTTCTGCGAGTTCACCGAGGCCGCCGCCTATGTGATCGCCGGAGTGCACGGCGGCTACGACTACCGCGAGCTGGCCGGTGCCGTCCGCGCCGAAGTCCCCACCCTGCGGCACGTGTTCGTGGCCGGACCGGACGCGGGCGCGTTCGAGGCGCTGGACGCGGTGCACGCCGAGCCCGTCGACGTCGACGGCCCCGACCCCGGCGATCTGGCCTTCCTGCAGCTCTCCGGCGGCAGCACCGGCATCCCCAAGCTGATCCCGCGCACCCACGACGACTACATCTACTCGCTGCGCGGCTCCAACGAGATCTGCGCGGTGGACGAACACAGCGTCTACCTGTGCGCGCTGCCCGCCGCCCACAACTTCCCGCTCTCCTCGCCGGGCACGCTCGGCGCGCTGTACGCGGGGGCCCGGGTCGTGCTCTGCCCGCAGCCCAGCCCCGAGGCGGCGTTCCCCCTGATCGAACGGGAACGGGTCACCATCACCGGCCTCGTCCCGCCGCTGGCCCTGGTCTGGACCGAAGCCGCCCCCGGCACCGCGTACGACCTGAGTAGTCTGGACGTCCTGCTGGTCGGCGGCGCCAAGTTCAGCGAGCAGGCCGCCCGCCGGGTCCGTCCCGCCCTCGGCTGCACGCTCCAGCAGGTCTTCGGCATGGCGGAGGGGCTGGTCAACTACACCCGCCTCGACGACCCCGCGGAGACCGTCGTCACCACCCAGGGACTGCCCATCTCCCCGGACGACGAGATCCGTGTCGTCGACGACGCCGACGACGACGTGCCCCCGGGTGAATCCGGGCATCTGCTGACCCGTGGGCCGTACACCATCCGCGGTTACTGGCGCGCACCCCAGCACAACGCCCGCGCGTTCACCGAGGACGGCTTCTACCGAACCGGCGACATCGTCCGCCGCACCACGACCGGACACCTGATCGTCGAGGGCCGGGCCAAGGACCAGATCAACCGGGGCGGCGAGAAGATCGCTGCCGAGGAGGTCGAGAACCACATCCTCGCCCACCCCGCCGTGCACGATGCCAACGTGGTCGGCGAACCGGACCCCTACCTCGGTGAACGCAGTCTCGCCTACGTCATCCTGCGGGACGGCGCCGGACCGCTGAAGCCCGTGGAGATCAAGCGTTTCGTACGCGGCCGGGGTCTGGCCGGCTACAAGGTGCCCGACCGGGTCGAGTTCGTGACCGCGTTTCCGCAGACGGGCGTCGGCAAGATCTCCAAGAAGGATCTCCGGGCCGCCGCCGTGCGGAGCGAGCCCACCTCGCCAGAGGACCCCGGTCCGGCAGCACCCGCCGGACCGGCACCCACCGGCCCCGAAGACGCCGACCACCGGCGCCCCGCCCCCGCACAGGACTGAACGGACACCCCCATGGCCCTGCCCGAGATCACCTCCTACCCCATGCCGGACGCGGCCGACCTGCCCGCGAACCGGGTCGACTGGAAGGTCGACCCGGCCCGCGCGGTCCTGCTCGTGCACGACCTGCAGAACTACTTCCTCTCCGCCTACGACGAGAGCACGGACCTGATCCCGAGACTCCTGGCGAACGTCGCCGCCCTGCGGGCGCGCGCCCGGGACCTGGGCGTCTCCGTCCTCTACACCGCCCAGCCCGGCGGGCAGACCCCGCAGCAGCGTGGTCTGCAGCAGGACTTCTGGGGACCCGGCCTGCCCGCCGACCCGGCGGCCGGGGCGATCGCCGACGCCGTCGCGCCAGGCCCGGACGACACCGTCGTGACCAAGTGGAAGTACAGCGGGTTCGCCCGCACCGATCTGGCCGACCGGCTGGCCGGGCTCGGCCGCGACCAGATCGTCGTCACGGGCGTCTACGCCCACATCGGTGTGCTGATGACCGCCTGCGACGCGTGGATGCGGGACATCGAGGCGTTCGTCGTGGCCGACGCCGTGGCGGACTTCTCCGCCGAGGAACACGCCATGGCCCTGAAGTGGGCCGCCGGGCGGTGCGCCGTCGTCACCACCACCGACACCGTCCTGGAAGGGATCTGAGTATCGTGGCACTCACCCTGGAAGAGATGCGCAACGACATCGCCGACGTCCTCGGCGAGTCCGTCGACGACATCCCCGACGACGAGAACCTCGTCGACTACGGCCTCGACTCCGTCCGGCTGATGACTCTGGTCGGTCGGTGGCGCGAGGCCCACGGGGCCGACATAGCCGTCGCGGACCTCGCCGAGCGCCCCGCAGTCGAGGAGTGGGCCGTGCTGCTGAAGGTCACCGCCTGACCCGGCGACGGAGGACGGCCCGGGCCCGGGGCACGCGGTGAGGATCCCGGTACCGCGCCCGCGGGCCCCGGGCCGTCCCCGCGGGCTGCCCGTGCCGGCCTGCCGGCGGACCCATCGAAGTGATGGAACGTCAGCCGGGCGTCACGGCATAGCCGTCGGCCGTCCAGCCGCCGTCGCTGACCATCACCTGACCCGTGATGTTCGCGGAGACCCCGGACGACAGGAACAGTGCGAGGTGGGCGATGTCCTCCGGGCGGCCGAGGCGGCCACGCGGGGTGCGGCGGCGCAGCGCCTCCGTGTCCAGCCGCCCGTCCTCGGCGAGCCTGGCCACCAGATCGGTCTCGACGTATCCGGGCGCGAGCGCGTTGACGCGGATGCCGTACGGGGCCCACTCCACGGCCAGGACCTTGGTGAGGGCGGCGACGCCCGCCTTGGTGGCGCAGTAGGCCGCGCGCTCGGGCCCCGCGGTCACCCCGTACATCGACGAGGTGGTCAGGACGACACCCCCCTCGCCCTCGCGCATGACGCGGGCGGCGGCCCGCGCGCAGACGAAGACACCGGTGAGGTTCACGTCCAACGCCGTGTTCCAGCGGTCGAGTTCGACATCGAGGGAGGGGGCGTTCGCGGACACGCCGGCATTGGCGACCAGCACGGACAGTCCTCCCGTCCGGGCCGTGAAACCGGCGAGCGCCTCCGTCACGGCGTCCTCGTCACTCACCGGGGCCGTGGCCGTCGCGATCACCTGGTCGGGCCGTCCCGCCTCCAATCCGGGCCGGATCCGTTCCAGTTCGTCGCCGTCGATGTCCAGCATCAGCACATGGCACCCCGCGCGCGCATACGCCTCGGCCATCGCCAGGCCCAGGCCGCGCGCGGCGCCGGTGACGCACACCGACCTGCCGCGCAGGTCGGGGTAGATCGCCGCTCGTGTCGTCATCTTCTCGTCCGTTCCGTTCCTGCTCGCGCGTTTCCCCCGGTGTGTGCCCGGCCTGATCAGGCCATGTGCATGCCGCCGTTGACGTGGATGACCTCGCCCTGCACGAAGCTCGCGGCGGGAGAGCACAGGAAGGTGACGACGGAGGCCACCTCCTCCGGCCTGCCCAGACGGCCCAGGGGCGTGGTGGCGAGCGCGGTGTCGCCGCGGTCGGCCACGTAGTCGCGGGTCATGGAGGTCTCGATGATCCCGGGCGACACCATGTTGATCCGTGCCCGGGAGCCGAGTTCCCAGGCGAGGCTGCGGGAGAAGGCGAGCAGCGCGCCCTTCGTCGCCGCGTAGTGGGCGTGCCTGACGCTGCCGCGGTGACCGGCCATGGACGTCAGATTGACGATGCTGCCGCCCTCGTCGAGGTGGGGCAGGACGGCGCGGGTGAGGTAGAAGACACCGTTCAGGTTGACCGAGATGACGGTGTTCCACTGCTCGTCGGTCATGTCGGCGACCGCCTGCTCGGGGTAGATCCCGGCGGCCGGTACGAGGAAGTCGACCGAGCCGAACGCCTCGACCGCGGCGGCGACGAACGCGTTGTTGCTCTCCGGCGATGCCGCGTCGAGCACCCGGGTGATCACGCTCCCGCCGGTCGGGTCGAGCGTCGCGGCGAATTCCTCCAGCACGGCGGCGTTCAGATCGCCCAGCACCAGGTTGGCGCCCAGGGCGTGGAACTGACGGGCCACCTCGCGGGCGATGCCGCCGCCCGCTCCCGACAGGAGGAGGGTCCGGCCCTCGAAGGGGCGGGCGTCAGTCGGCCGGGCGCGCCGCGTCTCCTCGGACGTTCCTCGCGTTCCCTGCGCCTGCTGCGTCTGCTGTGTGGTCGGTGTCATGGTCGTCCTCGTTGAACAGTTCGGGGTGTTGGGCCAGTTCCAGCCGGGTGCGGCGGAGGTGGCCGGTGAGAAATCGTTCGGCGTCGACGGTGTCGCGTCGTTTGATCGCCTCGATGATCAGGCGGTGCTCGGCGTGGATCAGCTCCCAGCCGCTGTCGCCCGCGAGCCGGGTGAAGGCGCGTCGGTAGTGCTGGGTGGTGTTCCAGAACCGGTCGACCATGTCGGTGATCTGGGCGACGCGGCAGCCGGCGTAGGTGAGCAGGTGCAGCTCGCGGTCGAGGGCCAGGAAGCGGTCCACGTCGGTGGTGAGCTCGATCTGCCGTGCGATCGCCTCCAGCTCGGTGACCTGCTCGGCGGAGAGGTTCGGGATGCTCTCGCTCAGGGCGAGCGGTTCCAGGCGTTCGCGGATCTTGTAGACGCCCTCGCACTCCGCCATGTCCATCCGGGAGACCCAGGCGCCGCTGTTGGACTTGACCACGGTCAGGCCCTCGGCCGCCAGTATCCGCAGTGCCTCGCGCACCGGCAGCCGACTGGCGCCGAGCTGCGCGGCGACCTGCTCCTGCATGATCCTCGCTCCGGGGCGCAGCTCACCGCTCAGGATGGCGGCACGCAGGTGGTCCGCGACGCGCTGGCTCGCGACGGCGGCGGCGCTGGACCCGGACGAACCGGCGCCCGGCGTGCGGGATCCGGTGGACGGCTTCCGTGACATGGCTCTCCCTGGTGCGGTGCGGCGACGAGGCACGGCGCGGCGGTGCGACGGCGTGTTCAGACCGAAGGCTGCCACAGCCGTACCGCGGCACCCGATCCGTACCGCTTCCCGCCGGGGCGGGCGTATGGCGGGCCGATGTGTTCCGGGTCGGCCGGGCCGGAGAGCGCCTGCCCCTGGTCGGCCACCGAATGGATCCATTTGCTTGCCATGGGTCTCACACTGCGTCGCCGTGAGGGGCCTAGTCAATGGAAATGTCGGAAAATTGAACGTAACGTTCCAGTAACGGGTATTGGTTATGGATCCATTCGCTGCGAAAGTGCTCACCGAATCACACAGGAGAGTGCTCATGCCCACACACCGGAAACTGGCCCCCGCGTCCCCCTGGACCGAGGTGACGGCGACCAAGAAGGACTGGCACGGCGCGGATCCGCGGCTGCTGACCTCGATGTTCACCCAGACCCTGCTGATCAGGGTCTTCGAGGAGTACGTCCTCGACCTCGCGGGACAGGGCCTGGTGCACGGCCCGGCGCACTCCAGCATCGGCCAGGAGGGCGGCGCCGTCGGCTCCGTGCTCCCGCTGACCGGCGCCGACTTCGTCGGCGGCTCGCACCGCGGCCACCACCAGTTCCTCGCGAAGGCGCTGGGGTACGTCGCACCCGGCGGCATCGACCTGCGCGGTCCCGTCGACGAGGAGGTGCGCACCGTCCTGCTCCGCAGCCTGGCGGAGATCTGCGGGCTGGCCAGGGGCTTCTGCCGGGGCCGGGGCGGATCCATGCATCTGCAGTGGGCCGAGGCCGGGGCGATGGGCACCAACGCCATCGTCGGTGGCGGCGTGCCGCAGGCCGCCGGGTTCGCCTGGTCGGCGCGGCAGGCCGGCACCGACGCGGTCTCGGTGACCTACTTCGGGGACGGCGCGGTCAACATCGGCTCGGTGCTGGAGACGATGAACCTCGCCGCGGCCTGGAAGCTCCCGGTCTGCTTCTTCATCGAGAACAACAAGTACGCCGTCTCCACCCACGTGGACGAGGCGACGGCGGAGCCCCGGCTCTCGGCGCGCGGTCTGGGCTTCAACATCCCCAGCTGGCGCGTGGACGGCATGGACCCGCTCGCCGTGTACCTGGCCATGAGCGAGGCCGTGGATCACATGCGGGCGGGCAACGGTCCCACCGTCGTCGAGGCCGAGGTCTACCGGTTCTTCCACCAGAACGGCCCGTTCCCCGGCAGCGCCTTCGGCTACCGGACCAAGGACGAGGAGAAGGAGTGGCGGTCCCGCGACCCGCTGGCCCTCGTCTCCCGGCAGCTCGTCGAGAACGGGATCCTCGGCGCCGACGAGATCGAGAAGTGCACCGCGCGCGCCAAGGCGCTCATGGCCGCCGTGGGCGACGAACTGCTGGAGTCCGACCCCGACGGCAAGCCGGGCAGCCGCCGCATCAAGCCCTCCGAATGGCCCGACCCGTCCTTCCGCGACGTCGGGATACGCGGCGACCTCGGTGAGTTCGACGGGGTGCGCCTCGCCGACACCGACACCTTCGACGGACGCCTGGAACAACGGAAGTTCATCGACGTCGTGGCCGAGGTGATGAGCCACCGCATGGCCGAGGACGACTCCGTCGTCGTCATGGGCGAGGACGTGCACCGCCTCAAGGGCGGTACCAACGGCGCCACCAAGGGCCTGGCCGAAGCCCACCCGGACCGGGTCCTGGGCACGCCCATCAGCGAGAACGCCTTCGCCGGCCTCGCCGGGGGCATCGCCCTCGACGGCCGTTACAAGCCCGTGGTCGAGTTCATGTACGCCGACTTCATGTGGGTCGCGGCCGACCAGATCTTCAACCAGATCGGCAAGGCCCGGCACATGTTCGGCGGCGACGGGCAGGGGACCGGGGTACCGCTCGTCCTGCGCAGCAAGGTCGCCATGGGCACCGGGTACGGATCCCAGCACTCCATGGACCCGGCGGGCGTCTTCGCCACCGCCCCCGGCTGGCGGATCGTCGCGCCGTCCACGCCCTTCGACTACGTCGGCCTGATGAACAGCGCGCTGACCTGCAAGGACCCGGTCGTCGTCCTGGAACACACCGACCTGTACAACACGGTGGGCCAGGGTCCGGTCGACGACTTCGACTACTGCCTGCCCGTGGGCAAGGCGGCCGTGCGCCGCACCGGATCCAAGATCACCGTCGTCACGTACCTGGCGATGACCAACTACGTCCTGGAGGCCGTCGAACAGCTGGGCCTGGACGCGGAGGTCATCGACCTGCGCTGGCTGGACCGCGCCAGCCTGGACTGGGAAACCCTGGGCGACAGCATCCGCAAGACCAACAACGTGCTCATCGCCGAACAGGGCCCCGTCGGCACCTCCTACGGAGGCTGGCTGGCCGACGAGATCCAGCGGCGCTGGTTCGACTGGCTCGACCAGCCCGTCCAGCGCGTCCACGCCGGCGAGTCCTCGCCCAGCATCAGCAAGGTGCTGGAGCGGGCCGCCATCGCGCGGACCGAAGAGGTCGTGGCCGCGCTCCAGCGGGTCACCGAGAACTGACCCTCCCCGTACGACACGACACCCAGGAGGGTTGATCATGGCTGAACTGTTCCGAATGCCCGCGGTGGCCGCCGACTCGCCGACGGCGGTGCTGTCCGCCTGGCTGGTGGCCGAGGGCGCGGCGTTCACGAAGGACGACGCGCTGGTCTCCATCGAGACGGACAAGGCGGAGGTGGACGTCTCCGCCGAGCGTGACGGAGTGCTGCTCAAGGCGCTCTACGAGGCCGGCGTGGAGATCGAGGTCGGCGACCCGATCGCCGTGCTCGGCGCCGTCGGCGAACAGGCCGACGACCTCGACGCGCTGCTCGCGGGACTGGGCGTCGCTGTCGCGGCGCCCGGCGAGGCCCCGGAGGCGGTCCGCCGCGACGTGCCGGAGGAACCGGCTCCCGCATCCCCGGCGCCGACCGCCTCCCCGGCTCCGCGGCCCACCGCCGCAGCGGCGGACGAGCCCGAGCGCGGCGGACGCGTCTTCAGCAGCCCGCTGGCCCGCAGGCTGGCCCGGGAGGCCGGGCTGGACTTCACGGTCCTCACCGGGACCGGCCCCGGCGGCCGCGTCGTGCGGCGGGACGTCGAGGCCGCCGTCGCCGCCCGCAGCACCCCCCGGGCGGTGTCGCAGGCCCCGGTCCCGGCCGCCGCGCAGCCGACGGCTCCGGCCGAACCCGTCAGCACCACCGATACCACTGATACCGTCGCCACCACCGGCACCGGCGACCACGAGGACATCCCGCACAGCCGGATGCGCCGGGCCATCGCCAGGCGCCTGACCGAGAGCAAGCAGCACACCCCGCACTTCTACCTGCGGGCGACCTGCGCCGTGGACGAACTCCTCGCCCTGCGGCAGCGGATCAACGCCGTCAGCCCGGTCAAGGTCTCGGTCAACGACCTGCTGATCAAGGCCGTCGCCACGGCGCACACCCAGGTGCCGGAGATGAACGCGATCTGGACGCCGGACGCCGTCCGCCGCTTCCGCACCGTCGACGTGTCGATCGCCGTCGCCACCGAGACGGGACTGGTGACCCCGGTGCTGCGCGGCATCGAGAACCTGTCGGTCTCCACGATCGCCGCCCGCACCCGCGCGTACGCGGAACAGGCGCGCTCCGGGGCGCTGCGCCCCGCCGACCTCGAAGGCGGCTCGATCACCGTGTCGAACCTCGGCATGCACGGGGTCGAAGAGTTCGCCGCCATCATCAACCCGCCGCAGGCCGCGATCTTGGCGGTCGGCGCGGCACGCGACGAGGCGGTGGTCCGCGACGGCGCGGTCACCGTGGCCAAGGTGCTCGGCGTGGTCCTGTCCGTGGACCACCGTCCGGTGGACGGCGCCGTGGCGGCACGCTGGCTCGCGGCCTTCACCGAGGCCGTGGAGAACCCGGTCCGGCTCCTCGTCTGAAACCTTCCCGGCCGCCGTGGGCCCGCCCGTGACGGCATCGCCCCACGGGCCGCCCGCGGCCCCATCGCCCCATGGGCGGCCCGTCGGCCCCGCTGCCACGGGCCGCCCCTCTCCCGGCCCCGTCGCCACGGGCCCCGGCCCCGCTCACCTCGGCCGCAGCCCGCGCCCGTAGGCTGCCAGAGCTACCCAAAAGGACACCGATGTCTTTGATCCGCGGATCCCGCACCCCAGACGCGGCCACACCATCCGAGACCCCGAGCGACGCGCTCGGCGAGCTGGACCGCCGCAACTTGCGGCGGCTGATGCCGCTGCTGCTGGCCGCCTACATCATGTCGTTCCTCGACCGGACCAACATCGGTCTCGCCAAGGAGCGCCTGGAGGTCGACCTCGGCATCTCCGCCGCGGCCTACGGGCTGGGCGCCGGGCTGTTCTTCCTCACCTACGCGGCGTCCGAGGTGCCCAGCAACCTGATCATGCACCGGGTGGGCGCCCGCTGGTGGATCACCCGGATCATGCTGACCTGGGGCATCATCTCGGCATGCATGGCCTTCGTGCAGGGCGAGAAGTCCTTCTACGCCATGCGGCTGCTCCTCGGCGCGGCAGAGGCCGGGCTGCTGCCGGGCATCCTGCTCTACTTCACGTACTGGTTCCGCTCCGAGACCCGCGGCCGGGCCATCGGCCTGCTCCTGCTGGGCGCCTCCATCGCCAGCGTCGTCGGCAACCCCCTGGGCGGACTGCTCATGGAGATGGACGGCATCGGCGGCTGGCACGGCTGGCAGTGGATGTTCGTGATCGAGGGCGTTCCCTGCGTCTTCCTGGCGTTCGTGGTCTTCCGGTTCCTGCCCGACGGCCCGGCCAAGGCGCCGTGGCTGACGGCCGAGGAGGCCCGGCTGGTCCAGGACGCGGTCACCCGCGAGCAGAACGAGGGCGCCAAGGCGGCCGGCAACGAGTCCGGCTTCCTGCTGACCGTGCTGCGCGACAAGCAGATGCTGCTGGCCATCTTCGCCAACTGGACGCACCAGGTCGCCCTGTACTCCGTGGTCTACTTCCTGCCCGGCATCATCGGCGGCTGGGGCCACCTCTCGCCCTTCACCATCGGCCTGCTCACCGGGCTGCCCTGGCTCACCGCGGCCGTCGGCGCCATCTTCGTGCCGCCCCGTGCGACCACGCCCCGGCGCTCGCGCAACTTCGTGGTCGTCGGCCTGCTGATGATGTTCACCGGGCTCGTCGTCGCCGCGGTCGCGGGCCCCGTGATCGCCCTGCTCGGCTTCTGCTTCACCGGCCTGGCGTTCTTCGTCGTGCAGCCCCTGCTGTTCAACTTCCCCGCCACCCGGCTCGCGGGCAAGACCCTCGCGGGCGGCCTGGCGCTGCTCAACACCATCGGCATCACCGGTGGCTTCGTCGGCCCTTACATCATGGGCTACGCCGAGGACGCCACCGGCAACCACCTGTCCGGACTGTGGGTGTCCGTCGTGCTGCTGGCCCTCGGGGCCCTGGCGGCCACACGGCTGCGTTTCTCCCCGAAGTCCTGAGAGACCGGCTTCCCCCGAAGTCCTGAGAGACGGGCTTCACCCGAAGCCCTGAGCGGACGGCTGTGTCCGGCCACGACAAGGCACGGACACAGCCGTTCGTGGACTCGGGCCGCCGCGCGCAACGGTCCGGCCGGGCGGGGTGCGGCGCCACGCCCGGTCTCAGCCCTCTTCCTCTTCCCCTCCCGGGCGCAGGAACCAACGGCGTGCCGCCTCGGCCACCTCTTCCAGGGCTCCGGGTTCCTCGAAGAGATGCGTCGCCCCCGGGACCACGTGGATCCGGTGCGGAGCGCGCAGCCGTCCGGCCGCCTCCTCGTTCAACCGCAGCACCTCCTGGTCGGCGCCGCCCACGATCAGCAGCACCGGGGCGCGCACCCGGTCCAGGGCCTCCTCGGCCATGTCGGGGCGGCCCCCGCGGGAGACGACCGACCGGACGTGCCCCGGCCGCTCCGCCGCCGCCAGCAGGGCGGCCGCCGCCCCGGTGCTCGCCCCGAAGAGACCCAGCGGCAGTCCCGCCGAGTCCGGCCGGGCCGCGAGCCAGTCCACCGCCGCCACCACCCGCCGGCCGAGCAGCCCGATGTCGAACCGGTACTGCCCGGTCACCACGTCCTCCCGCTCCTCCCGGACGGTCAGCAGGTCCAGGAGCAGTGTGCCCAGCCCCGCCTCCCGCAGATACGCGGCCACCGCCCTGTTGCGCGGGCTGTGGCGCGAGCTGCCGCTGCCGTGGGCGAAGAGCACCACACCTCCCGCCCCCGGCCCGAGCGCCAGGTCACCGGCGATCACCGATCCGTCGACGGGTACGGAAACAGCCTCCGAGGCCACCATCGTCACCCACTCCTTCCCAGGAGGACCGTCGTGCCCGTCCCGTCCCGTCCCGGCTCCCGCCGCCCGTCCGCCGGGCGGCGCGAGTCGAGTCAGCGGGCGGTCAGTCCCTGCGCCGCCAGCTGACGGGCCTCCGCCGCTTCGATGCGTGCCGCCTGCGGCTCCGTGAGGACGTCGCACACCCAGTCCCAGTGCAGCGCCACCAGATCCCCGGGACCGAGCCCCGGGACCAGTGAACGGCCCCCTGTGGACCAGCGTACGGACTCCCGGAGCGGAGCCCCGTGGACCAGACGGCCGCCCGTCCAGAGCAGCGGCCGGGACTCGACCTCGGCCCGCTCGCCGCCGACCGAACGGACCACGCCCGTGCGGATGCGGCACCGGTCGAGGACGGACAGCGCCGTCGGATGGCTCGAGGCCACCAGGAGACGCGTCCAGGGGTACACCTCGAAGACCTGGAAGCTGTGGTGGGCGCGGGCACGGCCGGACGCGTCCTGCCATGTGCCTCCCCCCTGGCCGCGGAAGCGTTCGCGCAACCGGGCCAGCAGGACGGCGGGATCGGTGCGTTCCAGGAGCTCGTTGCCGATCCAGTACGCCTCGACCACCCGCTCGTCCAGGGGATCGGGGAGCCCGGCCGCCTCGGCGAGCAGTTCCAGGTAGCACCAGGCGCCCTCGAACCGGCGGGCGTGACGCTCGACGACCGCGGTGTCCTCGGGACGGAGCAGGGCGGAGGCGTCGGCGGGGCCGCAGTAGCCGAGCTCGTTGGGCGGGTAGGCGTACCGGGCGAACAGGGCGGCGCCGTGCGCGCTCACTCAGCAGATCCTCGGGAGCTGCTCGCCGACCGGCAGGCCGACCACCCGGGACCCGCCGAGGCCCGTCCTGGCCACCACCATGCCGGGATGGTCGGCCACGCACGTGCCGATCCGGCGGGCCGCGCGGCCCAGGGGGTGCGACGTGAGGGCCGACAGCACGGCGTCGGCGGACTCGGCGGGCACAAAGGCGATCAGCTTGCCCTCGTTCGCCACCTGGAGCGGGTCGAGTCCCAGCAGGCCGCACGCGTCACGCACCGCGTCCGGCACGGGCAGCTCGCGCTCGACCAGTTCGACGCCGACGTCCGAGGCGCGGGCGATCTCGTTGAGCGAGGCCGCCACCCCGCCGCGCGTGGGATCGCGCAGCACGCGTACGTCGGCCCCGGTGGCGAGCATCGCGGCGACCAGGCCGTGCAGGGGCGCGGTGTCGCTCTCCACCGCCGTACCGAACTCCAGGCCCTCCCGGCAGCTCATCACCGCGATGCCGTGCACCCCGATGTCGCCGCTGATCAGTACGGCGTCCCCCGGGCGCGCCCGACCCGGACCGATGTCGACGCCGTCGGGGATCACGCCGATCCCCGAGGTGGTGACGTAGACCCCGTCGCCGCTGCCGCGGTCGACGACCTTGGTGTCGCCGGTGACCAGCCGGACCCCGGCCGCCTCGGCCGCCGAGCCCATGTCGCGCGCGATCCGTCCGACGTCGGTCAGGGCGGTGCCCTCCTGGAGGATGAACGCGCAGGACAGGAACAGCGGCACGGCGCCCGACATCGCCAGGTCGTTGACCGTTCCGTTCACCGCGAGGTCTCCGGTGGAACCGCCGGGGAAGAACATCGGCTTCACCACGAACGAGTCGGTGGAGAAGGCCAGCCGTGTGCCGTCGCCGACGGTCAGCACCGCGGAGTCGCCCATCCCGGAGACGGCCGCCGCGCCATAGGACGGGAGGAACAGGTGCTCGATCAGTTCGGCGGACATCGCCCCGCCGCCGCCGTGGCCCATCACGACCACGGGGGTCTCACGCAGCGGGGCCGGGCAGACCCACCCCTCGAAGTCGAGGCCGGTGTCCGGGGCAGGGGCGGGGGAGTGCTTCGTCGTCTCGGTCATTTCGCGTCGACCAGCTCCAGTCGGCGGTACGCGTAGTAGGCGGAGCAGGCGCCCTCGGAGGACACCATCGTGGCGCCCAGCGGATTCCTCGGGGTGCACTCCTTGCCGAACGCCTGGCACGCGTGCGGTTTGATCAGCCCCTGGAGCACCTCGCCCGACCGGCACAGCGACGACTCCGACGTACGGATCGCCGCCACGTCGAACCGGCGTTCGGCGTCGAACTCGGCGTACTTCTCCGCCAGTCGCCAGCCGCTGTCGGGGATCATGCCGATGCCGCGCCACGTCCGGTCCGTGACCTCGAAGACGTCCCGCAGCATCTCCATGGCGGGGAGGTTCCCCGAGGCGGGCACGGCGCGGGGGTAGGCGTTCTCCACCTCGTGACGGCCCTCCTCCAGCTGGAGCACCACCCTGCGGATGCCTTCGAGGATGTCGAGCGGTTCGAAGCCGGTGACCACGATGGGGACCCGGTACTTCTCGGCCAGCGAAGGGTACTGCGAGGTACCCATCACGCTGCACACGTGCCCGGCGGCCAGGAACGCCTGCACCCGGCAGTCGGGGGACTCCATCACGGCCGCCACCGCGGGCGGCACGAGGACGTGCGAGACGAGCAGCGAGAAATTGCGGACGCCCAGCCGCTGCGCCTGATGCACCGTCATGGCGTTGGCGGGGGCGGTGGTCTCGAAGCCGATGCCGAAGAAGACGACCTCCCGGTCGGGGTTCTCCCGGGCCAGTCCCAGTGCGTCGAGCGGGGAGTACACGACGCGTACGTCACCGCCCGCGCTCTTCACCGAGAACAGGTCCCGGCCGCTGCCCGGTACCCGCAGCATGTCGCCGAACGAGCAGAAGACGACCTCCGGCCGGGCTGCGATGGCCAGCGCCCGGTCGATGATCTCCAGCGGCGTCACGCACACGGGGCAGCCGGGACCGTGGATCATCTCCACGCAGTCGGGCAGCAGTTGGTCGATGCCGTGCCGGATGATCGAATGGGTCTGGCCACCGCAGACCTCCATCATCACCGCGGGCCGGGTGGCGCTCGCGTGGATCTGGTCGAGCAGTCGCTCGGCCAGCCGGGGATCGCTGAACTCGTCCAGGTACTTCACCGGTCGGTTCCTTCCTTCGGGGACTGCTGTGCGGCGGCCGCTTCGAGGCCGTCGCCGAACTCCTCCTCCAGGAGCCCGAGCCGCTCGAAGTCGGCCAGGGTCGCCCGGGCGGAGATCTCGTCGAGCCGCTGGATCGCGAAGCCGACGTGCACGATGACGTACTCGCCGCTCACCGCGTCGGGGACGTACTGGAGACAGACCTCCTTGCGTACGCCGCCGAAGTCGACCTCCGCCATCGGGACGCCGTCGACCTCGGCGGTATGGAGCACACGCCCCGGTACTGCCAGACACATGGTGTCTTCCTTCTCTGCGGGTCATGGATGGGATTCGCTCGTGGACATCAGCGGGACGACGCCGCGACCAGTAGTTGCCCGAAGGCGAGTCCGCCGTCGTTGGGCGGCAGCAGGCGCGGGCGCAGGACGATGAAGTCCCGTGCCGACAGGGCGGTCCGGGTCGCCTCCAGGAGAACGGCGTTCTGGAAGACGCCACCGCCCAGCGCCACCACACCGATCCCGGTCCGCTTCCGGCACAGCTCGGCGAGACGGGTGACGAGAAGGGCCACGGCCGTATGGAAACGGGCTGCGACCACCTCCGCGGGCACGCCCGCCCGGACGTCGGACACCACCGCGCGGATCACCGGACCGGGGTCCGCGAGCAGCGGTTCGCCGTCCCCCGGCACGGACCGTGTGCCGAAGGCGTAGGCGTGCCCGGCCGGCTCGGGCGATGCCGCCCGTGCCAGCCCTTCCAGCGCCATCGCCGCCTCGGCCTCGTACGCCACCTCGTGCCGCACGTCGGCCAGCGAGGCCACGGCGTCGAACAGCCGGCCCATGCCGGAGGTCGGGACACAGCCGAGGCCCGTCGTCAACTGGTGGGCCAGTACCCCGCGTTCGTCCTGCGGGCAGGTCGCGACCGAAGGAATCCCCTCGTCCCAGGGGACACCCGCGGCGTGCAGGTGGGCGAGCGCCATCCGGTACGGGCGCAGCACGCTCGCGTCGCCCCCGGCCAGGGGCACGTACGCCAGGTGCGCCGCCCGCCGGTAGGACGCGTACCCGGCGATCAGCACCTCGCCGCCCCACATCGCCCCGTCGGTGCCGTGGCCGGTGCCGTCGAAGGCGAAGCCGATGACCTCGTCCTCGGGGCCGAGGCCGTGCTCGCCCATCACGGACGCGATGTGCGCGTGATGGTGCTGCACGGTGTGCACGGAACGGGCCCCGGCGCGGGTGCGGGCCCAGGCACCGCTGCGGTAGCCGGGGTGCCGGTCGGCGGCGAACCGCTCGGCCTCGACGCCGGTCAGCAGCGCGAGATGGTCGGCCGTGCGGGACAGGGCATCGATCGTCGAGAGGTCGTCCATGTCCCCGATGTGCTGGCTGACCCAGGCGTGGGAGCCCTCGCCCAGCGCGCAGGTGTTCTTGAGGTCGGCGCCCGCGGCCAGCAGCGGCGGCACCTCGAAGGGGAGGGGGAGGGGGAGCGGCGCGTATCCGCGCGATCGACGCACCGGCAGTTCGGCACCCGCGACGAAGCGGCTGACCGAGTCGTCGCACGGCACCCGGATCGGCCGGTCATGTCGCAGCCAGGCGTCGACCAGCGGGGCGAGTTCGGTCAGTGCCTTCGCGTCGTCCGTGACGATCGGCTCGCCGGAGCGGTTGCCGGACGTCATCACCAGTGCGTCGGGGCCGGGGGCGTCGCCGTCGAGGCCGAGGAGCAGGACGTGCAGGGGGGTGTACGGAAGCATGATGCCGAGGTCCGGGCTGCCCGGGGCCACGGCGTCCGCGACTCCGACGGCGCCCGCGCGCGAGCGGCGGGGAAGCAGCACGATGGGCTTCACGGCCCCGCTGAGCAGGCGCTTCTCGTCCTCGGTCGTGGTCACCAGTTCCTCGGCCACGTCGAGGTCGGCGACCATGACGGCGAAGGGCTTGCCGCCCCGGCGTTTGCGGCGGCGCAGCCGGTCGACCGCCGCCTCGTCACGGGCGTCGCAGGCGAGGTGGTAGCCGCCGATTCCCTTGACCGCGACGATCCGCCCCGCGGCGAGCAACTCCCGGGCGCGGCGCAGCGCTTCGTCGCGGTGCAGCGGTGACCGGCCGTCCTTCTGGACCAGTTCGAGCCGCGGACCGCAGGCGTGGCAGGAGATCGGCTGGGCGTGGAAGCGGCGGTCGCGCGGGTCGTCGTACTCCGCGCGGCAGGTCTCGCACATCGCGAAGTCCGCCATGGTGGTGGCCGCCCGGTCGTAGGGCAGGCCGGTGACGATCGTGAACCGCGGACCGCAGTGGGTGCAGGTGATGAAGGGGTGACGGTGACGGCGGTCGTCCGGGTCGCGCAGTTCGGTCAGGCAGTCCCGGCAGGTCGCGGTGTCGGGGGAGACCAGGGTGCGGGCCCGGCCGGTGGCGTCGGAGTCCGCGATGGTGAACCCGTCGCCCCCGCGGAGCGGCCGTTCGGTCTCCGTCACGGACTCCACCATGGCGAGCGGCGGCGGTCCGGTACGCAGCCGGTGCCCGAACTCCGCGACCGCGTCGGCGTCCCCCTCCACCTCGGCGACCACCCCGTCGCCGGTGTTGGCCACCGAGCCGACGAGGCCGAGGCCGGTGGCGGTGGCGTGGACGAACGGGCGGAAGCCCACGCCCTGCACCACGCCGCGCACCTCGAAACGGCGGCGGACCCGCTCCTGGCGGCGGTCCGCCTCGCCGTCGTCCCGCGGGCCGCTGCCCATCAGTTCCAGCCCCGACAGCGCGGCTGCCGCCTGGGTCTCGTCGATGACCTGCGTGGCGAAGCCCATGTGGAGCAGCACCCAGTCGTCGCTGGCCGGCGGCGCTTCGAGCATGCCGATGTTGACGCGGCGTCGGGCCCCTTCCACGTCGACCAGGGCGAGCTGGCCCGCGAATCCCTCGACGATCTCCACGACGCGTCCGGGAATGCCGAGACACATGATCAGGACCTCCGGAGCGGGTCGGGCGCGGTGGCCGGTTCCTGGCCGGGCGCGGTCGCGGACAGCCGATGGACCAGCGCCCGCACGGTTTCCACCGCCCGGGGGACGGCCGCGGCGACGGCCTCGCTGAGACCGATGCCCTCGTCGACGTCGGCGGGCATGCAGCCCACGACGTGAGTCAGCGGAAGCGTACCGCCTAGTTGGTCCAGATTTGCCAGCACTGCAACCGGATTCATGCCATGTGCGTCGAATTCACCGGATCCGAGATCGTCCGGTCCGACCTCCAGAACCGTCAGCTCACCAGGCGCTCCGCCGCCGGGACAGGCGTCGACCAGCACCAGCGCGTCGTATCCGTCGAGCAGGTCGTACGCGAGGTGCATCCCCCGGATGCCGTAGTCGACGACCCGGACGCCGGCCGGGAGCGGCCTGCCGCAGGAGTCGGCGGCGAGCCGGCGCACGACCTCCGGGCCGAAGCCGTCGTCGCCGAGGAAGAGGTTGCCGACGCCGGCCACGAGCACTCCTGCGGACACGTCAGAACCCCTCCCCGGCGCGTGACGCACTCACATGGAGCGCATTCTGAGATACCTGCGGATGTCGGGGATCGACCGCACGCCGACGACGACGGCGACCACGGCGAGCGTGGCGACCACCCCCGTGGTGACCAGTCCGAGCGATTTCACGATGGGTTCTCCTTTGGGGACTCCGATGGACCGGGGACGCCCCTTCCGGGACCGCCGACGGGCAGCGGCTCCAGTTCGTCGGGGGCGAAGTAGAAGGAGCGGCCATACCATTCGTGCAGGTCGGCCGCCGGGTCGTCGACGAGGACGAGGGCCACGTGCGTGCGTTCGTCGACATCGCGCAGCACAGCCGTCACCCGCGCCACCCGACCGGCGAAGAACAGGTCCTGGGCGTCGGCGCGGCGGGCCGGACGCACCCGCACGAGGCTGTCCCTGGCGACGCGCACCCCGTCGATCACGACAGTCTCGGACCCCGGCGGCGCGCCGGCGTCGTCCGTTCGATCCCACCACGGCGCGCCGCCGCCCGCAGGACCGTCCGGCACGGTCTCCGGCCTCCTCCCGAACCGGTTTGCGACGGGCACCTCCCGGCACGCCGCCGGGGTGTCGGGAGACCGGATCAGGCCGTGCAGCTGCCGGAGGTCCTCCGGCGCCATCGCGTCGCAGCGGTCCACGATCTCGCGGGCCCGCGGATCGGTGGCCCGGGCCTCGGCCTTCTCCTCGTCCGTCATCGTCATGATCCGGAGCGTCAGGATCTCGTCGATCTCGGTCGAGTCGAACAGGGCGCCCGGGCTCTGCTCGGCGATCTCCGGATGGTCGTAGAGAATGATCGGCGCGCCGAGCACCGTGTCCGTGGAGCCCTTCGGCCCCGCCAGGACCGGCCAGCACCGCCGCTGCTCGCACCGCGACACCGCGGCGGCCGCCTCGTCCGGCGGCTCGCGCAGGGAGACGAACTCCGCGCCGTGCGGGGCCCGCAGCAGCAGGTGCGTGCCGAGCAGCGAGGCACGGACCGCGGACTCCTTGTCGGCGGCCGTCATGGAGTGCTCGTTGTCCACCGACACCGACAGCCGCAGGAATCCGTCGTCCTCCGTCGTACGGGTGCGGACCCTGGCCAGCAGTGGCTCGCGACGGCGAACGATCCGACCCACCGTCACTCCCCGTGCGTCCGTGATCGGTTCGCACTCCTCGCCGCCGGGCACGGAGCAGAGCCGATCGGTCGAGCCGCTCAACGGTACCGGCCCCGGGTCCACCTCCCGCTCCACCGCCTCGTCCCAGCTGAGGAACGCCACGCCGTCCACGGTGAGTTCATCGACGTCGGTGTGGCCGCCGTCCGCCTCCCGCCTGCGCACCTGACGCACCTGGTGCTGGAGGAAGCGCAGCCGGACCGTCACGTCGCCCGCGGGCGGCGGGCCGGGCGGGACGGACAGCAGACACTCCATCGCCATGCCCGGATCCTCGGCGAAGCTCGCGGGCGCAGCCAAGGGCGGCCCGAGCACACCGAACTGCCAGCGGGACCGGTTCTTGTGGGAGCCGGCGCGGTACGGGTACAGCAGATAGCCCTCGTACAGCACCGCGTCGGCGATCCGGCGCACCGGATCGTGATCCGCCGGAGCCGTGGGATTCGTCCGGGTCACTGGACCACCTCGTCGAGGTCATCGGCGGCGCCGCCGCCCGCTTGCGACAACAACGTGCGAACCGTCTCGTCCCAGCTGATCAGCCCGCGCCGCTCCCGGAATCGGGCGAAGTCGGCGAGGACGTCGTGATCCAGCCTGATCCAGCCGGAGTGCGGGAAGTGGGACGCGATCACCTGACGCCACACGTCGACCGGCAGGTGATAGCGCGCCTCGCAGTCCCAGGGAACCTGCCGTACACCGAATCCGGCGCGGCCTCCTCCCGAGGTGAAGACGGTGCCCGAGAAGAGCAGACCGAGCGGCACCGCCCCGTCCCCGAGCGCGTGCAGATATCGCGAGCCCACGACGTCGAAGTCGTAGCTGCACGGCAGCGCGAGGTCGGTCTCGGTGGAACCGGTGAACCCCTGCACCGTTGTGTCGCACCGCATCCACAGGAACGGGCGCAGCGTGCTCGACCACCGCTCCCGCCCGCCGAACAGGCCCTGGAGCGCGTCCTGTTCGGCCCGGTCGTAGGGGCGGCGCTGCGGTTCGATGCGGACCTGGCAGCGCAGCACGATCGCGTGGATCCGCTCGCCCGTGCCGTCCTCGATCCTCAGCCGTGCCGTCAGCTGCGGCGCCGCCGTGTACGGCTCGGCGACGATGTCGCGAACCGAGAACGCCAGTCCGCCGGACGCGGGCCCGTTCACGAGGGACCACCCCTGCCCGCGGGCCCGTTCACGAGGGACCACCCCTGCCCGCGGGCCCGGAGGCCGTCCTGTCCGTGCTCACCGGCCTGCTGCGGGCGTCGACCCGTTCGAAGAACGCGTCGAGCGCGACGTGCGCCTCCCGGCCGCCGTCGAATCCCCGCCACAACGTGCGCAGCCGGCCGGCCAGTTCGTAACAGGCGTCGATCGGCACCAGGTGGCACGAGGACACGCCCTCACGACCACCCCCGTCGTTCCGGCGGACGAGGAGCGCCTCGACGTCGGGACGCACCGTCGACAACGCGGGGTCGGCCTCCACCAGTGCCGCCCAGGAGTCCAGCGGCAGTTCGGACTCCGTCGCCCCGGCCGGGCCGGGATAGAAGGCGACGGTGCGGTCCCGTGTCGAGTCGCGGAACAGGAAGGCCAGGCCCACCGGGATCCGCAACGCGTCCCACGCCCGCGCGTCCGGCGAGAGTCCCTCGAAGCGCAGATACCGGTCGGGGACCGCGCGATAGCGCTGCCGCGCCCCCTCGTCCGTGAACAGCAGATGGCAGGACCGGCAGCAGCACATCAGGGAGCGGCTCTCCAGGTCCACCACGTGCCGGTGCTCCTCCGCGGCCGGAGCCGCGCACATCTCGCAGCGCTCGCCGGTGACCGGCTCGGGACGGTCACGGCCGATCCGGAGCAGCACCGCGGCCGGGGATCCGGAACGGCCCCTGGGCGCGCTCACGGGGCGGCCACGGGTGCGGACGGCACGGCGACCGAGGCGGAGGCCCCGTCCACCAGCAGGGGCAACGGGTCCAGGTGTGCCCCGTCGGCGTCCGCGTCGAGGCAGGCGCCTGCCCGCCGGACGTCGTAGTGGGCACGGCAGGTGGCACAGCGCAGGACTCCGTCGTCCGGACCGCCGCCCAGGCGCCGGGCCAGCGTCGCGCCCTCCATGGGCCGCTCGCACCGGGCACACCGGTCGTGGAACGCGAACAGGTCGGTGCCGATCCGGCAGGCGATCAAGGGGAATCCGCCGGTGCTGAGCCGTTCGACCTCGCCGGAGCCCAGCGCGACCAGGGCCGGGACCGGTTCCCAGACCGCGCCGGCGTCCTCGCCGCTGCCGTCCGGCGGCCCCGCCTCGCGCAGCCGGGAGTACAGCGAGTCCACCGCCACCAACGGCCCCGGAGCCGCGGTGGTCCCCGTGCTGCCGCTCGCGGGTTCGACCTCGATCATGGTGATCTCCGGTGCCGCCGCCTCGACCGCGCCGCGCACGGCGAGCGCGAGCGTGGCGGAGGACGACGGGCAGCCGTCGCAGGTGCCCAGCAGCCGCAGCCGTACGGCACCGTCGTCCGTGACCCCGAGCAGTTCCACATCGCCGCCGTGCGAGCCGAGATACGGACGCACGCTCGCCAGCGCGCTCTCGACCCGGTCCTCCACACCGTAGGGGTGCAGCCCGTGCACCAGGAGCATGCCGGCCACCAGGTCGTCGGCGGCGAGGGCGGCCAGGAGCGGGTCGTCCAGCCGGCCGTGCGCGTGGACCAGGTCGAGGAGCCGTTCGAGTCCGGCGCCGTAGAAGTCGGTCACGAGCCGGACCAGTTCCTCGCCGCGTTCACGGGCCGCGGTCCCTCCCGCCGCACAGGCGGTGAGCAGGCTCTCGATGCGCTCGCCGGTCGTCCGCCAGGGCTCGGAGGCCGGGGGAGGGGACGTCTGCGGCTCCGCCACGTCACTCACTGCCCGCGGACTGGGTGGGGGAGTGCAGCAGCTCCAGCTTCTTGCCCTGGCCGAGGTACATGTGCACGCCGCACGGCAGACAGGGGTCGAAACTGCGCACCGTGCGCATGATGTCGATGCCCTTGAAGTTCTCCCGGTCGTTCTCCTCGAAGATCGGCTGGCCCTGCACCGCGTCCTCGTAGGGCCCGGGCGTCCCGAACGTGTCGCGCGGACTCGCGTTCCACGGGGTCGGCGGGTACGGGTGGTAGTTGGCGATCTTGCCGTCCCTGATCACCATGTGGTGCGACAGCACTCCGCGCACGGCCTCGGTGAAGCCGCAGCCGATGCCCTCCTCCGGCACCTCGAACTTCTCCCACGTCCGGGTCCGGCCGGCCCGGATCTCCGTGAGCGCCTTCTCCGCGAAGTGCAGCGCGCAGGCGGCGGCGTACGCCTGGAAGTAGGTGCGCGCCCGGTTGCGTTCGATGGTGTTGCTCCATCGCGGGATGTGCCACTCCAGCTCGACCGGGCCCTTGAGCGCGGTCTTCGGGAGGTTGATCTTCACACTGCTGCCGGTGGCCCGGACGTATCCGATGTCGACGAGGCCCGCGAGGGCGGTGACCCAGAGCCGGGCCAGGGGACCGCCGCCGGTGTCGAGCGCGAGGTAGTCCTTGCCGTCGAACCAGCGCGGCGACATGACCCAGCTGTACTTGCCGTCCAGATCGCGCTTCTGGGGCTGCGGGTTGGTGTGCTGGTTCCAGGGGTGGCGCCGGTCGACCGGATTGCCGAGCGGGTCGTTCGTCACGAACATCTCCTGCTCCTCCCAGTCCCGGTAGTACGAGGAGCCGAGCAGGATGCGGATGCCGAGGTTGATCTTCACCAGGTCGGTGGTGACGAGCTTCCCGTCGACGACGACACCGGGGGTCACGTACATCTTCCGGCCCCAGGAAGTCATGTCCCCGTACGAGAAGTTGCAGTGCTCCGGGTCCTGGAACGAGCCCCAGCAGCCGAGCATGACACGGCGGTTGCCCACCTGCTCGTACCCCGGCAGGGCCTCGTAGAAGAAGTCGAAGAGGTCGTCGTGCATGGGCACGACCTTCTTCATGAACTCCACGTACCGCTGGAGCCGGGTCATGTAGTCCGTCATCAGCTGGACGGTCGCGACCGTGCCCACACCGCCCGGGTAGAGCGTGGACGGATGGACGTGACGCCCCTCCATCAGGCAGAACATCTCACGGGTCATCCGGCTGACCTGGAGGGCCTCGCGGTAGAACTCACCGGTGAAGGGGTTCAGCGAGCGCATGATGTCGCCGATGGTCCGGTACCCGTGGTCCCCAGCGTGCGGGGAAGGCGTGCGGTTGGCCTGTTCGAGCACGCCGGGATTGGTCTCGGCGACCATCTTCTCGCAGTAGTCGACCCCGACCAGGTTCTCCTGGAAGATGTTGTGATCGAACATGTACTCGGCGGCCTCGCCGAGATTCACGATCCACTCGCCGAGGTGCGGCGGCTTCACCCCGTACGCCATGTTCTGCGTGTAGCAGGAACACGTGGCGTGGTTGTCGCCGCAGATTCCGCAGATCCGACTCGTGATGAAGTGGGCGTCGCGCGGGTCCTTGCCCTTCATGAAGACCGAATAGCCGCGGAAGATCGAGCTGGTGCTGTGGCACTCGGCAACGATCTTCTGCTTGAAGTCGATCTTCGTGTAGATGCCCAGACTTCCGACGATCCGGGTGATGGGATCCCACGCCATCTCCACCAGTTCGTCCTTGCCCTGGCTGATCGCCGTCATGGGGCCGCCTCTTCTTCCGTGTCGGTGCGTTTCCGGCCGGGCCGGTTCATGGATACGCGGTCACCAGGTGCGCGTGGCCCCGGTCGTCAGTTTTTTGCCGCGCTTGCGCCACTTGGGTTCGCGGTCGAGCGTGTGCGTGGTGATGCCCCGCAGTCGCCGCATCGTCGTGCCGTACGGCTTCACCGCATTCGACGAGAGCCGGGCTCCCGGCGGCTCGTCCATGAACGGCATGAATTTGTCGGGGAATCCCGGCATGGTGCAGCCGATGCAGATTCCACCGACATTGGGGCAGCCGCCGATGCCGTTCATCCAGCCCCGCTTGGGCACATTGCATTTCACGGCGGGGCCCCAGCAGCCGAGTTTCACGATGCATTCGGGTGAGCCGTATTCCGTCGTGAAATCGCCCTGCTCGTAGTAGCCGGCCCGGTCGCATCCCTCGTGCACCGTGCTGCTGAACAGCCAGACCGGGCGCAGCGCCTCGTCGAGGGGGATCATGGGGGCCTGGTCGGTGGCCATGTAGAGCAGGTAGGTGAGCGTCTCCGAGAGGTTGTCCGGCTGGATGGGGCAACCCGGGACGCACACGATCGGCACCCCGGCCCGGGACTTCCAGTCCCAGCCCAGGTAGTCCGGCACCCCCATCGCGCCGGTCGGATTGCCCGCCATGGCGTGGATCCCGCCGTACGTGGCGCAGGTGCCGGCCGCCACGATCGCGGTGGCCTTGGGGGCCAGCCGGTCGAGCCATTCACTGGTGGTCACGGGCTGACCGGTGTCCGGGTCGTTGCCGAAGCCGCACCAGTACCCCTC
Source organism: Streptomyces sp. CB01580 (assembly GCF_001905795.1). Lineage (GTDB taxonomy): Bacteria > Actinomycetota > Actinomycetes > Streptomycetales > Streptomycetaceae > Streptomyces. Next base: position 282,825 of record NZ_LIXJ01000001.1, on the reverse strand, counting down.
GTCGTGCAGCCGCTCGTTGGGGATCGACCCCTCGACCACCAGGACGAACGGGTCCAGTTCGCCGCGATCGGCCTTGAAGAACCACTCCATGAAGTCGTCGGCGCCCCCGTGCGGCCCGCTCTCGAAGTCGATGAGTGGCCAGTGCACCGCGATCTGCGGCAGCCCGGGCAGTGCGCCGAGCGCGATCTCCTCGATGCTGGGCTGCGTGGCGGCGGTCAGGGCGACGGAATCCCCGTCACAACTCAGCCCCGCGTTGATCCACAGCACATGGATGAGAGTGTTCTCCGCTTTTATCGCTGCTTCTGTCGGCATGGCCCGCTGCCTTCCGGTCTCGAACCGCTTGCTGTCGGACGTGAGGAATGAGGTGTCGGACGTGGGGATGGTGCTGCCACCTGTGGTGAATGCGGCGTCACGCGAATTGTTACCATCTAGGATCAGCCGTGATCTCCTGTCAACATAAGATTCTCCGGCGGGGAATCGCTTTCCTCTCGGTGGTCGCGTCCACGTGAGTGAATTCCGGAGAGTGAGGCAGAGTGAGGCGCTGATGCATGAATTGTCAATCACTCAGGGCATCGTCGAAGCGGTGTGCGAGCGCGCCGACGGAAGGCCGGTACGGGCAGTCAGGGTGCGGGTGGGGATACTGACCGCCGTGGTGCCCGAAGCGATGCGGTTCTGTTTCGACCTGACGACCGCGGGAACGGCCGCGGAGGACGCGCTCCTGGAGATCGATCACGTGCCCGGAAGGGCGCACTGCCGGGCGTGTGAGACCGACTTCCTCCTGAACGATCTTGTATTGCTGTGTCCGTGCGGCAGTTCCGACGTGGACGTCACGTCGGGCCGGGAGTTGCAGATCGTCTCTATGAGAGTGGGCTGACGGCATGTGCGGTACTTGCGGTTGTGCGGACGGTGGCGGCGAGGGCGGCGGAGGTACCCGGATCACCGGATTCACCCGACCGCACGCGCACCCGAACGGCGGGCACGCTCAGGGCGGTCATGACGGCCACGGTCATGACCACGAGGCACACGGCCATGACGGCCACGACCACGGCCATGACCACGGCGGGCACGGCCACGGCCACGTCGGGCACGGCCACGACCTCGCGCGGGGACCCGCGCCGCTCACTCCGTCGGCCGCCGCCCACGGGGCGACCGGGGGAGGCGGGACCACCACGCCCGACGGGGAGACCGTCACGCTCGAAGAGAGGGTGCTCGCCAAGAACGAGAAACTGGCCGCGCGGAACCGTGGCTGGCTCGCCGAACGGGACATCGTGGCAGTGAACATGATGAGCTCGCCCGGTGCGGGCAAGACCACCCTCCTCGAACGCACCGTCAGGGAGCTGACCGGTCGGGGCCGTTCGGTCGCGGTGATCGAGGGGGACCAGGAGACGACGCTCGACGCGGAGCGCATCGGGGGCGCGGGCGGTGACGTCGTACAGATCAACACCGGTGCGGGCTGTCACCTCGACGCGGAGATGACGCGGGACGCGCTCACGGCCCTCGCCCCGCGGCCCGGATCGCTGGTCCTCGTCGAGAACGTGGGCAACCTGGTCTGTCCCGCACTCTTCGACCTCGGGGAGGACGGCCGGGTCGTGATCATCTCGGTCACGGAGGGTACGGACAAGCCGATCAAGTACCCCCATATGTTCGCGGTCGCGGACCTCTTGATCATCAACAAGATCGACCTGCTCCCGTACGTCGACTTCGACCCCGACCAGTGCGAGAAGTACGCCACGTCCGTCAACCCGGGCCTGCGGGTGCTCAGGGTCTCGGCGACCACGGGAGAGGGGGTGCCGGACTGGTACGACTGGCTGGACGAGCGGCATCGTCGGGCAGTGCGCTGACCCGGCCTCGGTCGGACCCCGCTCCCGCGGTGGCCCGTTCTCATGAGTCTCGAAGCGAGGCGGACGGGCGCTCCGCGATCTCCGAGACCGGGGCGGTGGACGAAGCCGACGGCCGGGCGGCGGAAGGCGGACGGGACGGCCGACGCTGCCGCCGCGGAGGGTCGGCTGTACGGGGTGCTCGGTGGGGCGGGGCGTGGACGGCACCGGGGTCGCCGTGCGAACCCACCCCTTGAGCCGGTCCTTTCCCGGGGTGGCGCGAAGTCCCCTGCCGTGCAGGCTGGTTGTGGCAAGGCATCGGCAGAGCGCGGTCCCGTGACGAGCGGGACACGCTCGGGCAACGGACGCTTCTTCAACTCTTGACACCAGCCCCTTGGAGGCAGGAACCTTCCGACATCGGGTGTGGGAGCGCTCCCACGCCCGGCGCTCCCCACGCCGTGCAGTCCCCGTGCCGTGCGGTCCGCGCACCATGTGCTCCCCACGCCGTGTGGTCTGCGCACCACGTGATCCCCGCATGAACGGCTCGTCCGCGTTCTTCCCGTACCCCCTTGTGCGCCCGGCACCACGCCCGCACCCGTCGGCGCACAGACACTCGCACCGTCACGCGTACGCGTCCTGCACATCGCCCGTACGTCCGAGCACGCATCGCACGCACACCGGGAGGCGCACCCCGGAACGCACGCCTGGCGCCACCTGTATGACGACCCCTCAGTCGTCCTCACGCCCCAGAGCAAGGAGTAGCGGAATGCGCATCACCCGTACCGCCGTGGGCCGGAGCCGCAGGGCCGCGGTTCTCGTCACCACGGGGCTGACGGCCCCGGCCCTGCTGCTGACCGGTTGCGGCAGCGGCTCGGACTCATCGGGCAGCAAGGGTCCCGACGAGAACGGGAACGTCACACTGATCGTCGCCGACTACGGACAGTTCGGCTACAAGGAGGCCGGGCTCTTCGAGAAGTACCACGAGCTGCACCCGAACATCACGGTCAAGGAGGACGTCACCACCGACGAGAAGGTCTACTACCCGAAACTCCCGCAGCAGTTGAACGCGGGCAGCGGCCTCGCCGACGTCCAGGGCATAGAGGTCGGCCGCATCAAGGAGATCGTGGACACCCAGGCGGACGCCTTCGTCGATCTCGGCGATGCGATCGACGTCGGTGACTGGGTCTCCTGGAAGGAGAAACAGGCCACCACGCCCGACGGCGCCGTGATCGGGGCGGGCACCGACATCGGGCCGATGTCCCTCTGCTACAACACCGAACTCTTCGGGAAGGCCGGCCTGCCGACCGACCGGGCGAAGGTCGCCGAGCGGGTCGCCGGCGGCTGGAAGGACTACCTCCAACTTGGGGAGGAGTACCGGAAGAAGGCACCCGAGGGCACATTCTTCATGGACTCCGCGAGCGCCATGTTCAACGCCGTGGTGAGTTCCAGCGCGGAGCAGTACTACGACGAGGGCGGCAAGCCGGTCTACAAGGACAGCCCCAGTGTCGAGCAGGGCTGGAACCTCGCCGCCGAGGCCGCGTCGAAGAAACTCACCCAGGGGCTCGCCCAGTTCAGCGACCCGTGGGTCGCCGCCCTGCGCAAGGGCACCGTCGCCACCGTCGCCTGCCCCGCGTGGATGGCCGGGCAGATCTCGGCCAACGCCGGTGAGGCCAACAAGGGCAGGTGGGACATCACCACCGCGCCCGGTTCGACCGCCGCCAACTGGGGCGGCTCCTTCCTCGCCGTTCCCAAGCAGGGCAAGAACATCGACGAGGCCACCGAGCTGGTGAAGTGGCTGACCGCCCCCGAACAGCAGGCCGCCGTCTTCAAGGCCATCGGTGTCTTCCCGTCCAACGCGCGCGCGTACGAACTGCCCGAGGTGAAGGACGCCCGGCTCCCGTACTTCAACGACGCGCCCATCGGCCGGATCTACGCCGACGAGGCCAAGTCGATCCCCGAGGCGGTGCTCGGCCCGAAGGACGGCGTCATCAAGGACACCATCTCCACCCAGATCAACAACATGGAGCAGCGCGGCACGGGTCCCGACGACGCATGGAAGGCGGCGACCGACGCCATCGACAAGGCACTCGGCTGACGTCGTCGACAAGGCGCTCGGCCGACCGTGCCGGGTCGCATCGGGGCACCACATCGCCGTGACGCGCCGACCCGGCACGCGGCGACACGACATCGGAACACCGCAGCAACGCAGGGAAGGACTCCCGCCCGTGGCCACCTCGACTCCCCACCGGAACGCGTACGCCCCGCCCCCGGGCGGCCCCCGGCGGACCGCCGCGGACCCGGTCCCGCGACCGTCCTGGCGGAGCCGGCTGTGGCGATTCGACGACAAGGCTTCGCCGTACGCCTACATCGCCCCGTTCTTCCTCGTCTTCGGCGCCTTCGGGCTCTACCCGCTGCTGTACACCGGGTGGATCGCCCTGCACCGGGTGGAGATGACCGGCCTGGACCGGATGGAGTGGGTCGGCTGGGACAACTTCGACCGGATCCTGCACGATCCGGAGTTCTGGACGGCCGTCGGCAACACGTTCCTGATCGGCGTCATGTCGACGGTGCCGCAACTGCTGGTCGCGCTCGGGCTGGCCCATCTGCTGAACTACCGGCTGCGCGCCAGCGCGTTCTGGCGCACGATCGTGCTCACCCCGTACGCCACATCGGTTGCCTCCGCCGCACTCGTCTTCGCCCTGGTCTTCCGGGCCGACGGCGGGCTGCTGAACTGGCTGCTGCACTTCGTCGGCCTCGGCGACACCAACTGGGCCAATGGTCACTGGACCTCGAAGATCGCCATCTCGATCATCGTGATCTGGCGCTGGACCGGCTACAACGCGCTGATCTACCTGGCCGCCATGCAGGCCGTGCCCACCGACCTGTACGAGGCCGCCGCGCTGGACGGCGCCTCGCGCTGGCAGCAGTTCCGCAAGGTGACCATCCCCTCGTTGCGGCCGACGATCCTCTTCACGATCGTCGTCTCGACCATCGGTTCCATGCAACTGTTCGGGGAGCCACTGCTGTTGGAGGGTGGCAGGCTCGGGGCGACCGGCGGCAACGAGAATCAGTACGAGACCCTGAGCGTCTATCTCTACAACTACGGCTGGAACCTGGGGCATCTCGGCCCGGCCGCCGCAGTGGCCTGGGCGATGCTCGCCCTCCTGCTGATCATTGCCGCGGTCAACTGGCTCGTCGGCCGCTTCGTACGCACATCCGCGGTCTGACCGGGAGCGATTTCCATGACCATGTCCACGTCCTCGATCACGTCCACGACCGGAAGCGATGCCGCCCCGGCCAAGGGCCCGGCCCTCCGGGACAGGGCACGGACGGCCGGGCGGCGCCCGATGCGCTTGCGGCCCGGTGCGGGCGAACAACTCCGCGGCGGCCCGTTCGCCTACGTCGCGCTGGTGCTCGTCGGCATCGGCTCGCTGCTGCCGCTCTACTGGACACTGGTGGCCGCGTCCCACACCCAGGACGAAGTGCTCGCCACCACACCGCCGTTGCTGCCCGGCGGGAGGCTGCCGCACAACCTCGAAGCGGCCTGGACCCAGGCGAACCTCGGCAAGGCGATCGTCAACAGCGTCGTCGTCGCCGGCTGCGTCACGGCGGCGACGCTCTTCTTCTGCACACTCGCCGGGTACGCCTTCGCCAAGATGCGCTTCCGGGGCCGCGGCGCACTGATGACCGCGGTCGTAGCCACGCTCACCATCCCGCCCCAACTCGGCGTGGTGCCCCTGTTCATGGTGATGTCCGGCCTCGGCTGGGGCGGCAGGCTGGAGTCGGTGATCTTCCCGACCCTGGTGAGCGCCTTCGGTGTCTTCTTCATGCGCCAGTACCTGAGCGAGGCGCTGCCCTACGAACTCGTCGAGGCGGCCAAGGTCGACGGCGCGAACAACTTCCGCATCGTGCGCAGTGTGGTGCTCCCGGTGGCCCGCCCCGCGATGATGGTGCTGGGCATGCTCACCTTCGTGCAGGCGTGGAACGACTTCTTCTGGCCCTACCTCGCCCTCAATCAGCAGAATCCCACACTCCAGGTGGCCCTCGGCCGACTGAGCGCCTCCTACACGCCGGACCAGAGCATTGTGATGGCTGGTGCGTTGATCAGCACACTGCCGCTGCTCGTGGTCTTCGTGATCTTCGGCAAGCGGATCGTCGGAGGCATCATGTCCGGCGCGGTCAAGGGGTGATGGAGCGTCATATGGGCGTCGGTGAGGGCCGGTCGGCCCGTCGGCCACCCGCCGCTCCCTCTGACCGACCTCCCGGGCCCGACCCCGTACCCACCTCGTGACTCCATCGTGAAGCCGCGCCCCGAGATCCCGCGCCGAAGTCACACCCCCGAAGTCCCACCTCGAAGCCCCACCCGATCCGGGCCCATGCGATCCGGGCCCTGCTCGCGCAGGGGCACCACCACCCCCCGTCCGACCAATTCTGGGAGCGCTCCCTATGCCTGTCGCACGCCCCGGCACCGGCCCGAAGCAGGCCGCCGAGACCCAGCAGTTCCCGCCCGGTTTCCTCTGGGGGGCGGCCACCTCGGCCTACCAGGTCGAGGGCGCCGTCGCCGAGGGCGGTCGTACCCCGTCCATCTGGGACACCTTCAGCCACACCCCCGGCAGGGTCCTTGACGGGGACACCGGTGACATCGCCGTGGATCACTACCACCGCTACCGGGACGACGTGGCCCTCATGAAGCGGCTCGGTCTGACGGCCTACCGCTTTTCCGTCTCCTGGTCCCGGGTACAGCCCACCGGCCGCGGCCCGGCCGTGGAGCGCGGGCTGGACTTCTACCGCGCGCTCGTCGACGAACTGCTCGAAGCGGGCATCACGCCTGTCGCCACCCTGTACCACTGGGACCTGCCCCAGGAACTGGAGGACGCGGGCGGCTGGCCCCGGCGGGCGACCGCCGAGCGTTTCGCCGACTACGCCGCCCTCGTGGTCCGCGTCCTCGGCGACCGCGTCCCCACCTGGACCACCCTGAACGAGCCGTGGTGCTCGGCCTTCCTCGGCTACGGCTCGGGCGTGCACGCCCCTGGGCGCACCGAACCGGCCGCCGCCCTGAGTGCCGCACACCACCTCAACCTCGCGCACGGCCGCGCGGTCGATGTGCTGCGCGAACACCTCCCCGCCACCGCGCGGACCTCGGTCTCCCTCAACCTCCACCAGGTCCGCCCGCTGACCGGCAGCGCGGCCGACGCGGACGCCGCCCGCCGGATCGACGCGGTGGGCAACCGGATCTTCACCGGCCCGATGCTGCACGGGGCGTACCCCGAGGACCTGATCGCGGACACCGCGCACCTGGTGGACTGGTCGGCGCTCGTCCGCGACGGTGACCTGCCCGTCATCTCCCGCCCCGTCGACGTCCTCGGCGTCAACTACTACACGCCGACCGTGGTCTCCACGCCCGCCGACGGTCGCGGCGACGCGCGCGACGACGGACACGGCCACAGCGACCACTCCCCGTGGCCCGGCTCCGAGCACATCGCCTTCCACCTCGCCGACGGCCCGCGCACCGCGATGAACTGGGCGATCGACCCGGACGGGCTGTACCGCCTGCTCCTCGACGTCGCCCGGGACCACCCCGGGCTGCCGCTGATGGTCACCGAGAACGGCGCCGCCTTCGACGACCACGTCTCGCCCGAGGGCCGGGTCGACGACCCCGAGCGCATCGCCTACCTGCACGATCACCTCGACGCGGTGCGACGCGCCGCCGCCGACGGCGCGGACGTCCGGGGCTACTTCCTGTGGTCCCTGATGGACAACTTCGAGTGGGCGTACGGGTACCGGAAGCGGTTCGGCACCATCCACGTCGACTACGCCACCCAGCGCCGCGTCCCCAAGGCGAGCGCCCACTGGTACGCCGACGTCATCCGCCACCACTCCCTGCCGCCGCGCCCCGACGCCGACTGACCGCTGCCGCACCGGTGGGCGGGACCCGGTAGGCCGCGCCGGGCTCTCGTCCATTAGCGCGAACCGGCGCGAACCGGCGCGGACCGTCCGGCCTAGGCACGCGGAACCAGCACACCCGCACCCACTGCGGCCGCCCGGTGCAGCGACGTCCGTCTCCGCCGTTCCCGCCTCGTTCCGGCCGGACTTGGACCGGTCATCACGGCTGTGAGAAATTGACCGCGAACGGGAGGCAGCCATGGCGGCAGCGCGAGTACGGAGCGGCGGGCGGCCCACGCTCGAAGAGGTCGCGGCGCGGGCGGGGGTGGGGCGTGGCACGGTCTCACGGGTCATCAACGGCTCCCCGCGGGTCAGCGCACGCACCCGGGAGGCCGTCGAGGCGGCCGTCGCCGAGCTGGGCTACGTACCCAACCGCGCCGCTCGCGCACTCGCCGGGAACCGCACCGACGCCATCGCGCTCGTCGTGCCCGAGCCGGAGGCCCGGTTCTTCACCGAGCCGTACTTCTCCGACATCGTGCGCGGGGTCGGAGCGGCGCTCGCCGACACCGACATGCAACTGCTGCTCACCTTCGTCGGCAACGACCGCGAGCGTCGGCGGCTGGCCCAGTACCTGACCGCGCACCGGGTCGACGGCGTGCTGCTGGTCTCCGTCCATGCCGACGACCCGCTGCCGGATCTGCTGGAGCAGCTCGGCATGCCCGCCGTGACCAGTGGCCCCCGGTCCGCCGCGGAACCGCTCGCCTCGGTCGACTCGGACAACTTCGCGGGCGCCCGCGCCGCCGTCGGCCATCTGGTCGCACGAGGGCGTCGCACCATCGCCACGATCACCGGCCGACTGGACGTCTACGGGGCCCGGCGGCGTCTCGACGGTTACCACGAGGCGGTCGGCGCGGCCGGTCTCGCCCCCGACGAGGATCTGGTCGCCGCGGCGGACTTCACCGAGGAAGGCGGTGCCCGCGCCATGCGCGCGCTGCTCGCCCGGCGCCCCGGCGTCGACGCGGTGTTCGCCGCCTCCGACGTCATGGCCGCGGGCGCCCGTCAGGTGCTGCGCGAGGCCGGGCGGCGCATCCCGGACGACGTGGCCCTCGTCGGCTTCGACGACTCGGCGGTGGCGCGCCACATGGACCCGGCGCTCACCAGCGTGCGCCAGCCGATCGAGGAGATGGGCCGCACCATGGCCCGTGTACTGCTCCAGGAGGTCGCCGGCGGCAGCCCGGAGCGTCCGCACGTCGTGCTCCCCACCGAACTGATCGTCCGCGACTCCTCCTGAGTTCCCGCGGAGCCTCACGGCACCGTCGGCCCGGCGGGCGGACGTCAGGGGGAGTGAGAGGAACTCTGCCCCTGTTGTCGGCGGGCGAGCCGATGTGGCAAACCTGGAGGAGCCGACGGCCGGGACCCCGGCACTTCGGCCGACGATTCGCGAAGGGCTGGACGCATGGGAGACAGAGGCCCCCTCGCCGCAGACGACGGGGACGGAGCGGGATCCGGCCCGGCCGTCGCGGCAGACCCGCCGGTCATCATGAGCGACGAGCCCGGCTCGTTCGCCCGGGGTGTCCTTGCCGAGCGCCACCCTGCCATCATCCGGCAGGTACGAGCGGCCTTCCCGTACGAGCGCCGGCAGCACGAGGCCCTCGATGCCTTGCTGGACGAGATCACCGGTGGCGTCGTGGAGCCGCTCGGCCCCGAGGACCACGACCGCGAGCAGTGGGCGGAGTGGGGGCGAGGGCACTTCGGGCGCTCCTGGTACGACGTGCCCTTCCTGTGGGCCGAGAGCTACTTCTACCGGAGGCTCCTCGGCGCGGTCGGATACTTCGGCCCCGGGGCGTGGCAGGGAGTCGACCCTTTCGCGCCGTTCAAGCGGGCCGAACTGCGGGGCGAGGCGGTGGAGGAGGAACTGTGGGCCCTGGACGCGCTCGCGGACGCGCCGGCCGACGAGAGGGCCACGGCCCTGCTCCGCGCCTCGCTCTGGGGCAACCGCGCGGATCTCGGCTTCCGCGTCTCGGCGGGGGAGCCGACGGCCGGTGCGGCCGCCGCGTCCGATCTGGTCGCCGACGACAGCGCGTCGCTGTGGCAGCTCCTGCCCGCCGGAGGGTCTTCGACCACCGCCGTGGTGGCGGACAACGCGGGGCGCGAGCTGATCCCGGACCTGATCCTCGTCGACCACCTTCTCGAACACCGGCATGCCGAGCGGGTCGTGCTTCACGTCAAGCCCTACCCGTACTACGTGTCCGACGCGATGACGGCGGACGTGGTCGACTGCCTCCGACGGCTCACCGAGGCGCCGGGCGAAGCCGGCCGGATCGGCGGCCGACTGTGGAGGGCCATGGCGACGGGAGGTCTGGAGGTTCGCACCGACCCGTTCTTCTGTGCCCCTTTGCCGTACGACGAGATGCCCGAAGACCTCCGGAAGCAGTTCGCGGACGTCACGCTCACCATCCTCAAGGGCGACCTCAACTACCGCCGCCTGGTGGGCGATCGGCTGTGGGACGCCACCATGCCCTTCCCCGCCCGTACCGCGCACTTCCCGGGGGCCGTCGCGGCCTTGCGCACACTGAAGTCCGACGTGATCGTCGGTCTCGATCAGGCGACCTCGGACACCCTTGAGCGCTCCGGCGCCGCGTGGCGTACGAGCGGCACGCACGCGCTGGTTCAGGTGCGCGGGTAACCGCTGTTCTCGCGACATCGGGGTGGCCGATGCGCTGGTGCACGAAGTCACCCCGGCCGGCGCCGTGCAACGCAGGCCCCGGGACCTGCGTTGAGCCGATCCCCGTGACGGCACAGCGGGATCGCCCGCCCGAGCAGAGTGAGGACAGCCCGTGCGAGGGGCGCACCCCGGAGAGCCGAGCCCCCGCCGATGACGCAGCACGGCCCGGAGCGTCGGTCACCCCATCGGGCCAGTCGTGCCGGTCCGCTCGCGCCGACACTCGACCGGCGGGACGGCCCCCGCGCGCGGCGACCGCCCGCACCGCGCGGTGGGGCGCGGACGGTGCTGGGCCCCGTCGTCGAACTGCCACCTGCCGTGCGAAGCCTGCCACCTCCCCAGGTCTCGGCCTTGCCCGGCCAGGGGAGACCCCATGGCTCGCGGTGTTGTCGGAGGCGTCCCCGTACGTCCCGTACGAGAACGATCCTCCGCCTCCCGATCGCACGCACCGGACGCCGCACGGCCCGGCCTCCGGCCGACCGGCGGCACTTCGACGACAGGGCCCGGGAGTCCTTCGCCCGGAGTACTCCGGCAACGCGCCCCCGGGTCGTCTGAGGCAGCCTGATGACGCCCGGCACGTGCCGTCGGTTTCGGGGAGACCGCAGGGCCGGGCCGGGAGGACGACGGTGAAGAGGCCGGTCCGAGGCACACCGGAGGGTACGGATGGTCACGAGACGCAGGGTTGTCCAGGCGGCGGCCGGAGGAATGGCCGCGCTCCTTCCAGTCGGTACCGCTCGTCCGAAGCTGTGGACGGCGTCCCGAGGGAACGTCCTCGACCCTCGGAAGGTGGGCAAGTACGTCGAGCCTCTCGTCGTCCCGCCCGCCATGCCTTCGATGCGTGGCGCCCTCGGTGCTCCGGTCGAGAACTACGTCATCGGCGTGCGGCAGTTCCGGCAGCAGGTGCTGCCACCCGGTCTGCCCGCGACAACAGTGTGGGGATACGGCTCCACCGGGCATCCGGACACCTTCCACTACCCCGCTTTCACCATCGAGGCCCGGTCGGGAACGCCCGTGCGCGTGAGGTGGCAGAACCAGTTGCGGAGTCGTGACGGCCGGTACCTGCCGCATCTGCTGCCGATCGACCCCACGCTGCACTGGGCGAACCCTCCGGGTGGACTCCGGGGCCGGGACGCGAGTCCCGTGTTTCGCTCGACGCCCGGACCGTACACCGGCCCCGTGCCGATCGTGACGCATCTCCACGGCGGGCTGAACACCGAGGAGAGCGATGGCTACACCGAGGCCTGGTACCTTCCCGACGCACTCGACGTTCCTGCGGGGTACGCCGAGGTCGGCTCCTTCTACGAGGAGTTCAGGGGAAAGTTCGAAGACCGGTTCGGCGAGGTCTGGAACCGGGGCGAAGCCGTGTTCCAGTACGCCAATGAGGAGAGGGCCTCGACGTTCTGGTTCCACGATCACGCCCTGGGCGTCACACGCCTGAACGTCTACGCCGGGCTGGCCGGGTTCTACCTCCTGCGAGGGGGCCCCGCCGACCTTCCCGAAGGGGTGCTGCCCGGCCCCGCGCCCCGGCCCGGGGACCCACCCTGGCGGAAGTACTACGAGATCCCCGTCGTCGTCCAGGACCGCTCGTTCCATGCCGACGGCAGTCTCCACTACCCGGCCGGGCGCCGCGATTTCGACGGGTTCGGCGGACCCTACATCCCGGGCAGCGACATTCCCCCGATCTGGAATCCGGAGCTCTTCGGCAACACGATGGTGACCAACGGCAGAACCTGGCCTTTCCTCCGCGTCGAGCCCCGTCGGTACCGTTTCCGGATCCTCAACGGGTGCAACTCGCGGTACCTGATCCTGAAGATCACCACCCACGCGCTCGCCCACAGGCCCGCGCATGCCGCACTTCCGTTCTGGCAGATCGGCAGCGAAGGCGGCTTCCTCCCGGCACCCGTCCAGCTCGACCAGCTGCTCATCGCTCCCGCCGAACGCGCCGACGTCATTGTCGACTTCACGTCCCTCACGGCCGGGACGGAGCTGTACCTCATCAACGAGGGGCCCGACAAGGCGTTCCAGGGCGGGAAGGCGGGGACCGATTTCTCCCCCGCGGACCCGGCCACCACCGGGCAGATCATGAAGTTCGTGACGGGGACACTCACGGCGCCGGACAAGACCGTGCCTCCCGGCCGGCTGTCGCTTCCGCCGTTCGAGCCGCTGGGGGAGGCGAGCCGTGTCCGGCGGCTCTCCCTCAGCGAGCAGAACTCCGCCTCGCTGCCGCACATCGGTCCCCGGCAGATGCTGCTCGGCACCCTGGACCGAAAAGGCGCCGCCGTGCCGATGCACTGGGACGACCCCGTCACGGAGAACCCGGCGCTGGGGGCGACCGAGGTATGGGAGATCCACAACTTCACGAAGGACGCCCACCCGATCCATGTCCACGAGGTGCAGTTCCAGGTTCTCGGCCGACAGACGGCCGGCCGCCCCGCACAACCCGCCGAAGCGTGGGAGAGCGGCCTCAAGGACACGGTGGTCGCCTACCCAGGCGTCACGAGGCTGAAAGCGACGTTCGACCGGCCGGGCCGGTACGCCTGGCACTGCCACATGCTCGAACACGAGGACAACGAGATGATGCGCCCCTACACGATCGGGTGATGGCGGTGGCTCCGCTGCACTCCGATGCCTTCGCGCGTTTCGCCGGGACCGGCACGCTCCGGTCGGGGATCAGGTCGGGCGAAATGCGGGCGACGGCCGGGCGCGGCCCACCATGAGCGCGAACACACCCCAGCCGTCCATGACGCGGACCGCCGCCATCACCGGCCCGGGTCCGCCCGCCCCTTCCCGAGGACGGCCACGGTCCGCCGGCGGTCCCCACCGAGGACCGCCGGGGAGCCACGCCGCCCGACCTGCTCGGCGCATTCATGGACCGCTTTCACCTCCGACGACGTCGTCGCTGGTCATCGCCGAGTCACCCACGGCCTGGAGTCGCAACGAACGTTTCACGCCCCCGCCGGCGGAGCAGCGTGCATCGGAATTGTCCACAATGTACTTACCTTGAAGTAACTCCGCAGAGGCGAGGGCAGCGGGATGGGCGCATCCACTGATGACCCTTGGGGTCGGTCGTTCTCGTTCGACGACATCGCGACGGCCGTGCTCGACGACCGGGGCATCGTGCTGCGCTGGTCGCGGGCGGCCACAGACCTGCTCGAACGCACGGCCGAGGAGGTCTGCGGCTCCTCGGTGTGCGACCTGCTCGCCGCCCCCTCCCGAGGACGGTGCCAGGGCCGTCCCCGGCGCACCGGGATCCCGTCGACGGGCCGGGTGCCGCTTTGCAGCCGCTCCGGTCACCGATTCGAGGTCGTCTTTCGGACGGTTCCGATGGAAGGCTCGTCGGAGTGCCTCGTCCTGGCCCTCCCCGCCGAGCAGCTGGACATGTGGAATCAGGACACCGCCCTTGTGCGGGCACTGTTCGCCCAGAACCGGATCGAGGTCGCCATCCACGGTCCGGATCTGAGCACGGAGCGCAGCAATGTCGCCTCCGGGGTGCCCGGCGGGTCGTCCGGGCTCCTCGGAGGCCGACTGTGGGAGGTGCTCTCCCCGCAGAACGCGGACGAGGTCGAGTCGGCGCTGCGCCGGGTCCTGGACACCGGGGTGCCGCTGATCGAGTGGGAGCAGCGGGTGCGGGCCCCACGGGTTCCCGACAGACAGTGGTTCCTCTCCGCCTTCCGGCTGGAGGACGCGCAGGGGCGCCCGACAGGTGTCGCCACGATGCTCACGCCCACCACCGCCCGGCAGCGGGACCACCAACACCTGGACCTGCTCCACGAAGCGTCCGAGCGGATCGGTACGTCCCTGGACGTCCTCCGCACCTCCCAGGATCTGGCCGAGGTCCTCGTCCCGGCCTTCGGCGACATGGCCTGGGTGGAACTCGCGGACGCCATGTTCCAGGGCGACGAGCCGCCCAAGCTGGCCGGCGCCGGGCTGTGGTACCTGCGCCGCGCCGCAATCGTTTCGGCCACCGGCTCCGTGCCGAGCAGCCTCCTGCAACCGGGGAAGCCGGTTCCTCCGCTGCCCGACCCGCCTGTTCTGCGGAAGCTGCGGTGCGGCGAGACCGTCCTGGCCTCCGGGCAGGAGGCGAGGGAGCAATTGGGACCGGAACTGGCCCCGCTGTTCGTCCCCGAGCACGGCCACTCGGTCCTCTACGCTCCTCTGTTCGCGCGCGGTCTGCTGCTCGGCGCCGTGGTGGTCTGGCGAACCGAGTACCCCGATCCCTTCGTCGAGGAGGACCGGAAGCTGCTGACGGAGATCGCCTCCCGTGCCGCGCTGGGCGTGGACAACGCCCGCCGGTACACCCGGGAGCACCGCGCGGCCGTGGCACTGCAACAGCGCCTGCTTCCCCGTGCCACCAGCGACATCCCCGCGGTCGAGGCGGCGGGCAGCTATGTGCCGGCCGGGGGCGGGGCCGGCATCGGCGGCGACTGGTTCGATGTGATCCCGCTGCCGTCGCTGCGTGTGGCGCTCGTGGTGGGAGACGTCATCGGTCACGGTCTGCATGCCACCGCGACCATGGGGCGGTTGCGTACGGCGGTGCAGACCCTCGCGGATCTCGAACTGGAGCCCGACGAGCTGCTCACGCACGTGGACGGCCTGGTCCAGCAGCTCGCCGAGGAGGCGGGTCCCGCCCAGCGGGACGCCGTGGGCGCGACCTGTCTGTACGCGCTGTACGACCCGGTCACCCGCCAGTGCGCGGTGGCCAGCGCCGGACATCCACCCCCTGTACTGCTCCGCCCCGACGGTACGACCCGGGCGATCGAGATCGCCCCCGGCCCGCCACTCGGGGTGGGCGGAATGCCGTTCGAGGTCACGAACCTCCGGCTGGAGCCCGGCAGTGTCCTCGCCCTGTACACCGACGGGCTCGTGACCCTCGACGGACAGGACATCGAGGACGGGGTGTCGCGGTTGGCGGACGGTCTCGCGGCGCTGTGCGACGGCGGCGGATCACCGTCCCTGGACGGGGTCGGCCGGTCCTTGCTCTCCCGGGCCGCCGAGGCCCCGTCCCGCGACGACGTGGCCCTGCTGCTTGCTCGTACCAGGGCGCTGCCGGAGGACTCGACCGCCGTCTGGCAGTTCCCCGCCGACCCCGCCATCGTGACCGAGGCCCGGGAAGCCGTCACCGGGCAACTGGCTTCCTGGGGACTGGACCACCTCGCGTTCACCACCGAACTCGTCGTCAGCGAACTGGTCACCAACGCCATTCGTTACGCGGGCGGCCCGGTCGCCCTGCGGCTCATCCGCGACAACGTACTGATCTGCGAGGTGTCCGACCCCAGCAACACCCAGCCGCGGCTGTGCCGGGCCCGCTGGACCGACGAGGGCGGCCGCGGCCTGTACCTCGTGGCCCAGCTGACCACCCGCTGGGGCAGCCGCTACGGTCGGCGCGGCAAGACCATCTGGACCGAGCAGCCCCTCGTCCCGGCCGCGGAATAGCGGGCGCGACGGGTACGCGGCCGCGAGTCGCGCCGGGGAGAAGCCCCGCGAGCGGACGCGGCGCCGACGGGAGAAGGCCGCCGGGCCGGCACGCCTCGCAAGGGCGGCGGGTTCCGGCGACGATCACGTATCCGTCCACCACGACAACTCCGGTGACCGACACGGGGGCCGGTGGACCGTCAGCCGTTCCGGCTCACCGGGGCGGAACCGGTGGGATAGTTGGTGCCGGTCTCCACGGAGTTGGGGATCTCGCGGCTGCGCTGGCTGTCGCAGTACACGACGTTCCAGTGCAGATGCGGGCCCGACACGTTCCCCGTGGCGCCGGAGGTGCCGATCTGCTGGCCCTGGGCCACCCGGTTGCCCCTGTCGATGATCGTCGAGCTCAGGTGGGCGTACTGGGTGCACCGGTTGTTGCCGTGGTCGATCAGCGCCATGATGCCGCCGGCGCCGTTCCAGCCCTCGAAGTAGACGGTGCCCGCGGCCGAGGCCACGATGGGGGTGCCGGTGGGTGTGGCGAAGTCGACGGCGTGCCGGTTGTAGTCGTCGTTGTGCGAGTAGCCCGAACCCGGGGTCTGGGTCACGGTGTACGCCCGGCCGGCCGAGTAGGGCAGCTTGAACGGCGCGCCGCCGGAACAGGGAGGCACCACCGGGTTGTTGGAGCCGGTCTCCAGGAAGCCGTCGCTGACCCAGCCGCCGCTCGACACCTTGTTCCAGACGTTGGTGGCACCGCCGATGCCCTGCACGCTGTCGCCCCGGCCGTAGCAAGTGATCGTCACCTTGCTGCCGTTGGCGAGGCTGCCGACCACCTGGGCGCCGAGGCGCGGCTCGGATCGTACGTTGAGCGGCAGACCACTGGGGACGGACACCCTCACCACGGTGTCGGCCTGTGCCGATCCGACCGGGACCATGACCGCCAGTCCGGCGAGGGAGAGGGCCAGCACGGCCCGGACACTGCGACGCATCGTTGACTCCGAAAGCGGGGGGCAAGGGGACAGGCCGGATCTTGTCATGTCTGCGGCGATTGCAGTACCCGTCGGTACGACTTCTTGGGCGACGGTTGCTGAGCTCCAACTCCCTTTCGTATGGCCCTCGTTGACTTCACCTCCACCGAGAGAGGGTGAGCGCCTCGCGTGGGGCGCGAGGGCCCGTGCGAAGTCGAGCGAAGGCCGTACGGACGGCATCCGGGCAGGCGACCGCCCGCGCCGCACGGGCTTCGCGTCGCGGTCGTCGGCGCCGGCCTCGGCGGCCTCGCCCCGAACCGGCCTCCACGGCTGCGATACCCGCCATCCCGCTCTCGCCCGCATGGTCGGCAACGGCACCCTGCCGGCGGCGGCCGACAGCGACAACCTCATTCCTCCGACAAGCTCCTGAGTCTGCGTCACCACTCCACAGGACACGGTCTTGCAGCGGCTACGCCGACGTAGGGCCGACCGTGCGTGGCAAGCTGACTCCGACTCATGTTGACGCGGTCTTCGGCGACTTGTCAGCCGATCGCGCGTGTCGTCGATCGATGGAATCGGGGGACTCGTCGTGGTCACAGTCACGCTGTCGGTGTCGGACCAGGCCGAAACCAGCTCGGCTACTCCCGCACTGGACTGGCTGCCCGGCAGCCTCGTCGGCGGAATCACCGTGGGCGTCGTCGCCTGGCTCCACCCCTTCATCCGACGGCTGCTCGCCGGGTTTCGACCACCGCTGGTGCTGTCGGACGCGGGTGTGACGTACGTCCGTTTCGGCTTCTTCTCCTGGGCGGACATCACGGGCGTACGGCCGAGCGCCCCCGGCCACCCCTGGGTCACCGTCGTACTCCGCCGCACCACCCATCTGACGACAGGTCAGCCGAATCCGCTGGTCCTCCCGGCGATCACGCTCTCGGATCTGCGGGGCCGCCCGGAGGACGTGCCGGATGCGATGCGCGCCCACTGCCCCGGCCTCGTCGTCGCGTCGAGGGTGTGATGCCCCGGAGGAGCGGGGTGGTCCACGAACAGCGAGGGCCCGCCGCTCCGCCGGTGTCGAACTCGCTTGTGGTCAGGGCGTCGTAGCCCTCACCGAGCCCGCGACGGTGCTCGCCCGACGACGACATTCCCACCGGCGACCGTACCGAACTCCCGGTACGCAGAGGCCGAGTTCGTCATTCCGCCACGATCTTGCCCAAAGCCCTTCTAAGATCGCTCGCAAGGCGGTTCTCCGCATCTCTATGTACTTCCTCACGAGCAGGGCATCAGGCCCTACTGAACGCTGAGAGCAGGGGATGAGATCTAAGAATGAACAAGCGAAGGGAGCCGCGCCCCAGCCGCGTCGGCTGCGGCCAGGTGTGCTCGGTCGCCGCACCGTCGGCTGTCTGGCCGTGCTCGCCTTGGGCATCGGTAGTGGCTCGTTAGCCGCGGCGCCTGCGGCGTACTCGCAGGCGGGGGACGGATCTGTGACGGTCCGGGTGATCCGGGCCGTGGACACCAGCGGCGTATGGACGCCCGCGCTGGAACCGGGCATCGCGGGCGTCAAGGTGACCCTCACCGACGACAACGGGGTGGGCACCGAGGGGGTCACGGCGGCCGACGGCACCGTGACACTGACTCCGGCGGCGGGCGAGGCCACCAGCGGCAAGTACCGGGTGCAGGTGGTGAATCCGAAGCCGGGTGTGCTGTTCCCGGCCTTCGCCTCGCGCCAGGGTCTGGACGGTGCGCCCAACCAGTTGAGCAGCAACGAGGAGTTCGTCGACCTCTCCGGCGGGAAGAGCGTGGCGTTCACCACCGGACTGTGGAACCCGGGAGACTACTGCCAGAAGAACGCACCACTGATGACGACCTGTCAGCCGACCACGCGCGAGGGTGGGGCTCAGCGTACGCTGGTCTCCTTCCCCTATGACGCGCGCGGCCAGGACGGTGTCGACGTCGACGTCACGAACATCGCCACCAACGCCGAGACCGGCACGCTGTTCGGCATCGCGTGGAACAAGGCCGACAAGCGGGTGTTCTCCTCGGCGGTGGCCAAGCGCACCACGGACTACGGTCCGGGTGACGCCGGGGGCATCTACGTGACCGACCCCGCGCGGAAGAAGACCTCCCTGTTCACCGTCGTCCCGGACGCGGGGACGACGGCCCACGGCCCGGGTACCGATGACGCGTTCCTCGCCGTGCCCGGCAAGGAGAGTCTGGGCGGCATCAAGATCACGGATGACGGCAAGGACCTGTTCGTCGTCAACCTCAACAACCGCAAGCTCTACCGCTACGACGCCACCGTGCCGACCGCCGCGGCGCCGAAGGCCGTCCACGCGATCCCGGACCCGGGCTGCCCGGCGCCCGGGGACTGGCGTCCCTTCGGCCTGGGAATGCAGGACGGCACCGGCTACCTCGGCGGGGTCTGCTCGGGCGAGTCCACCGGGAAGGTCTCGGACCTGCGCGCGGTGGTTCTCCCCTTCGACCTGGGCACCGGCGCCTTCCAACAGGCCGTGCTGAACCAGCCGCTGGACTACCCGCGCGGCTCGACGGTCGGCGGTGGCCCGTGCGACGGCGCGGGCTGGTTCCCGTGGACGAGCACCTACCCCGGCTCGCAGAACGGCCGTCCGTGCGGCAACTCCACCATGGCCAACCCCGAACCGGAGCTGGGCGAGATCGCCTTCGAGGCCGACGGCTCGATGCTGCTGGCCTTCCGCGACCGCTTCGGCGACCGCGCGCCTGCCGGTCCCACGCCGAACTCCGCCGCCGTCGTCATGTCGGGCGGTGACCTGAACAAGGCATGCGCGGCGAACGGCATGTATGTGATGGACACCAACAACGGCTGCGGGCTGTCCCCTCGGGGCACCCGGTTCTTCGACACCAGCTGGGGTGGTCACCGCAACACGGCGTTCGCCGGCATGGCGCTCTCCAAGGCAGAGAACACCATCGCGACCTCCTCCTTCGACCCCAACCACACCGCCTACGGCTACGGCACGTCGTTCCTCCAGCATGATGGCGCGCAGGACCCGGGGTTCGGCCTCCGCCTCAACCCGCCCGGCAACGTCGCCCCGTTCGGCAAGGGCGCCTCGATGGGCGACCTGGAGGTGCTCTGCGACCAGGCCCCGCTCCAGATCGGCAACCGGGTCTGGTACGACCCCGAGCGCAAGGGCATCCAGAACCCGGGCCAGCGCCCGGTCGTGGACGCGACCGTCAACCTGTACGACGAGTCGGGCAAGCTCGTGGGAACGACCAGGACGACGGCGCGCGGCGAGTACTACTTCGACGACTCCAATGTCACCGGCGGCCTCCATCCAAGGACCAAGTACACCATCCGCCTCGACAATCCGGCCGACTACGCCAAGGACGGCCCGCTGTACCAGTGGGTGCCCACGGACGCGGATGTCGGGGACAACCACTTCATCGACTCCAAGGGCATCGTCCCGCGCGACGCGAAGTTCCCGGAGCGGGCGCTGACCACCGGCGGGCCGGGGGAGAACGACCACACCTACGACTTCGGTTTCCGACAACAGGAGGGCGTGCTGCGCCTGGTCAAGCACGACCAGGACGGCAAACCGCTGGCCCGGGCGAAGTTCCAGCTGTGGAAGGAGACGAACGGCTCCGACGGCTTGCAGACCACCGGGGAGGAACCGGACACGCGGGTCGACAAGCCCTGCACGACCGGGACCGACGGAGTCTGCCAGGGCACCGGCGCACCGGGTACGTACTACTGGCAGGAAGTCAGCCCGCCCGCAGGCTACGCCGCACCCGACGTGGCGGTGTTCGGACCGCTGGTGCTGACCCCCGACAATCTCGACGCCGGGGTCTCGGTGACAGCGGTCAACCACCGGCTGCCCGGCACCACCCCGTCGCCGACGCCGACGCCGACGACGCCGGTACCGGGCAAACCGGGTTCACCGGGGGCGCCGGGCGCACCGGGTGTACCGGGGCCACCGGGCCACGCACCCAACTCGGGTCTGGCATCCACCGGCATGAGCCAAATGGTTCCGCTGGCCCTGGCCGGCTGTGCCGCGCTCACCGTCCTCGGCGCGGCGCTGGTCGTCCTGGTGCGCAGGCGAAGGGCGCAGTACAGCTAGTGCCGCTCCCGGCAACGTTTGCCCCGTCGCACCGCCCGGCACGCACTCCCCCAAGGCCTTAAGGGCCAGGGGGGACCCCCTTCGGCGTTGGCCGAAAGCCCACGTAGCCCTTCCCCAAGCTCTCGACTTCGTTCGAGCAGGGGAGACCCCATCCGAGGGCTTTCGGCCGCCTTGCGATCGCACGCACCGCACGACGCGCGGCCCGGCCTCCGGCCGAACGAAGGCAGTTGGAAGACAGGGCCTGGCCCCCGAGAGGGGCAGCCGGTACCGGTAACCCTCCGCGCCGGATCGGGCGGGTTCGCGGACCAACGGTTCGCGGACCCGCCCTCCTGCGTGACCGACCGACGAAGAGAAAGCGACTGCATGGCTCGGAAGAGGAAGACCAGCGGGTGTACGCCGCGTCGGACCCGCTGGTTCAGAACACTGATCGCGCTCGCGGTGTGCGGCGTCGCGGCGGGGGGCCTGGCCGCCTACCGGAGCCTCTCCGCCGACACCACCGAGCGGCCGGTGACGATGGAGGAGGCGTCCAGGCTGGCGCTGTCGCGGCTGAACCTGTACCAGGCCAGTCCCGTGGCGGTGACCCTCACCGCCACCGAGGGCGGCGGAGTGGTGGTGCGGGTCAAGGGGGTCGTGGACTACCGGACCCACAGGGCCGTGGGGAGTTACCAGGTCACCGGTTCCACCGGGTCCTCCGGATCCTCCGGGCCCGCGGCCGGGCGGCTCGACCACGGCCTGATCGTCTGGGACACCGGCGGCCTCGGCCTGGCCCCCGCGCGGGAGGGCGACAACAGCCCGCCCTGGCAGCAGGCCGAGCACGTCCCGCGCTCGGGCTGGTCCGCGCGTTCCTACACGACCGATCCCCTGGACGCCGGGCTCCGGTTGCTGGTCGGGCTCGGCGCGGACCGTCCCGACAACCCGCTGCTGCTCGCGCAGTCCGGAGCCCGCTGGCTGGAGAGCGAGCGCATCGACGGCCGCAGCTACGACCGGTTCGCCGGGCCGCGCGCCCAGGGTGCCACGCCCGGTGCGGGGCCGGACGGCGAACGGTCTCCGCTGACGTACTGGGTCGACGCCGACGGCGGCCTGCGGCGGGTGACGATGCGGATCTCGGGCCTGGGAACTCCGACCACCGTGGAGTTCTCCGGACGCGACGGCCGCGCGAAGCTCCCCGAGACGCCGTGGAAGACCGGCTGACATCTCCGTGCCCAAGAGCTCAGCCTTCCGCGGCCGCCGACGGCCCGCCTCGACCCGCCCTCCGGGGCACCGTGCTCAGTTCGAGTGCGGCACGGCGTCCACGCTCTTCGGCAGCGGGTACGCGGCCGCGTCGACGGCCCCCGGCAGTCCGGTGGCTGGGCTGCCCGGGGCCGTCGGGTCCGGCATGGACGGCTGGGCGGGCGGGGCCGGCACCTGGCTGAACGGCATGCCGGGCGGCGCCTGCACCGGCGCCGTCCGGCCGGTGGGCAGCCCGCCCCGGCCGCGGGTGCCGCAGCCCGCGCGACGCTCCAGGCCGTCCGGGCTCTGGGTGGCCGGCCGGTTGCCCGCGAAACAGTTGCCGGGATCGGCCGAGGCCAGCACGAGGTCGATACCGTTGCCGGTGGCGCGGTTGTCCTCGACACGATTGCCGCTCGCCGGATGCCCCGGCGGGTCGGTGACGACCACTCCGGCCGCCCGATTGCCCTGAACCAGGTTGCGGTGGACGCGGTTCCCGGTGCCACCGCCGATGCCGATGCCGATGCCGAAGCCCCCGTCCGCCTGCTGAGGCGTGTCGGCGGCGTTGTTGTCGGCGACCACATTGCCCGCGATCACCGCGCCGCGCTGCGGGGCGAGGGCCTCCAGGTCATTGGAGTTGATCGTGACGCCGACTCGGTTGCGGGCGACGAGATTGCCCAGCACCGACAGATCGTCCGAGGCATTGGTCATTTCGATGCCGACCGCGTTGCGCTCCACCGTGTTGCCCCGGACGACGGTGTTGCAGGGCTTGCACTGGCCGACGTAGATACCCGAGTCGGCGTGCCCGGAGGCGTAGGAGTCCTCGATCACGCCGTCGCGCGCGTCAAAGGCGTAGATGCCGTACAGACCGTTGTTGTACGCCGTCACCCGGGTCGCGCGGAAGCCCCGGACGGCGGGGAAGCGGGCGGTGTCCAGCGGGTCGTAGGCGGAGCCGCCGGCGCCGCGCCGTTGCAACCGCTCGTCGGTGACGCCGGTGAACAGCACGCCGTTGGCGAGGTAGCCGTGCACGGTGAGGTTCTCGACCACCGAGCCGGCGCCGGTCACGGTGATGCCGTTGGCCAGACGCACACCGCCGTCGAAGACCACCTTGTTGCGGTCCGTTCCGCGCAGCACCACGCGGGGTTTGGTGACGCGCACGCTCTCCCGGTACACACCCGGGCCGACCAGTACCGTCTCGCCCTCGCGAGCGACGTCCACCGCCTGCTGCACCGAGGGGAAGTCCTGCGGAACGCGCAACACGCTCCCCGCCGGATGCCGCGCATCGCCGGACGTCGACCCCGTACCGGAGCACCCGGTGGCCGCCATCGCGACCGAGGCGACCAGCACCGACAGACGCAGTGCCGCCCGGGACATCGCCGACGGGACCGCCCAACGCATCAACAGGCCTTCTGCAGACAGGATTTGCATGGCAGTTGTTTTATCGTCTCCAATAGGCGTATGCCCACCGAACAGGGAAATGCGCAGGATTCATCCCGGCCCGCGGCAACCCGTTTCGGGCGGCGCCGGGCACTGCTCGCCGGCGGAGCGGTGCTCGCCGCCGGGATCGGCGCGGCGGCCGACGAACTGGCGAGGGGCGACCGGACAGCCGACCGTGCCACCCTCGGCGCCCCGCCGACCGAGTCCGCGATTCCCTTCCATGGCGCCCGACAGGCGGGCGTCATGGCACCCCAGCAACCGGCGACGCACCTGCTCTCCTTCGACCTCCCGCAGACCTCCGCCGCGACCGACCGGAAGACCCTGCGAGGCGTCCTCGGCGCGCTGACCCGCACGCTCGCCGCCGCGGCCTCCGACACCCCGCCGGACCCGCGACTCCAGGGCGGCGGCGCGTCCCGGCTCACCTCCCTGGTCGGCATCGGCCCCGCCCTCGCCGCCCGGCTCGGCCTCAACGTACCTGCCTCGCTCGGCGAGTTGCCGTCCTTCCCCGGCGACCGTCTCGACCCGCGCCGCAGCGGCGGCGATCTCCTGGTCCAACTGTGCGCGGCCGACCGCTGGACCCTCACCGTCGTCGCCGAACTCGCGGACCGGGCCGCGCACGCGGCCGGCGCCGTACCGCGCTGGACCCAGTCCGGCTTCATGCCCCACACGGCCCCGGGCACCACCCCGCGCAACCTGTTCGGCTCCAAGGACGGCACCGCCAACCCCGATCGCGCGGCGGCCGAGCAGTGGGTCTGGGGCCCGTCCGGAGCCCACCGCGACGGCACCGTTCTGGTCTACCGCAGGATCCGCATGGACGTCACCGGCTTCGCGGCCCTCCCCGAGAACCAGCGGGACCAGGTGATCGGCCGCCGCGCCCGCGACGGCGTCCCCCTCGGCGGTACCGCAGAGCACGACGAGCCGGACATCTTCGCCAAGAACCCCGACGGTTCCTACGTCATCCCCGCCACCGCCCACGTGCGTCTCGCCAGCCCCCGCTTCGACGGCGGCGCCCGTATGCTCCGCCGCAGCTACAGCTACGACGACGGCCCGACCGATCGCGGCCTGCTCTTCTGCGCCTTCATGCGCGACCCCGCCCGGTTCACCCGCGTCCAGAACCGTCTGGCCGCCCGCGACGCCCTCAACCCCTTCCTCCAGCACCGGGCCTCGGCCGTGGCCTACGTCCTGCCCGGTGCCGCACCCGCCGGGATTCTCGGCGAACAGCTCTGGACATGAGGTCCGCCTCGCCGCCGTACGGCTCACCCGGCTGCTCGCCACGAGCACGCGCGCTCCGGTGACCGCCGCGCTCGGCAGCGGCCACCGGAGTCCCGAAAACGCGAGCGGTACGGCGACGGCATCGGCCGACGGACGGCGGAGCCGTCGCCGACCGCCTCACGGCGTGGTGTCGGGCGTCACCGAGGGCAGGTACCGCGGTGCCCGCCAGGCATCCAGCCGCTGCTCCACCGCCGCCCCCAGCGACAGCAGACCGGCGTCCTGGTGGTCGCCGGCCATCAGGAGCAGGCCGACCGGCAACTCGCCGACGAACCCGGCGGGCATGGACAGCGAGGGGTACCCGGCGACGGCGGCCGGGGTGGAGGACGGGATCACGTCGTTGTCGCCCCGCGCGCAGTCGGTCGTCCAGGCGGGCGGGTTCGCCGGGGAGGCGATGGCGTCCAGGTCATGGGCGGCCATGGTCTCGTCGATGGACCGCCGGGACAGGTCCTTCAGTTCGGCGCGCATCGTTCGGTGGCGCGGGTCCGTGGTCGGCGGCGCGACCAGGGCCTGCTCGAACAACTCCTGGCCGGCGAAACAGGTCCGCTCGGCCGGGTGCGTGCGGTTGAACTCGATCAGCCCGGCGAGGTCGCGAGGCCCGTTGCGGGTGGACAGGTAGGTGTCGATGTCCCGGCGGAACTCGCTCAGCAGGGCCGGGAACTCGAGGTCGGCGAGCCTGTTCTGGTACGGGGGCGTCACCTCGACGACCTGGGCCCCGGCGGCACGCAGTCGTGCCGCGGTCCGGGTCATCAGGGCGTCCACCTCGGCGCCGAGCGAAGGGAGCCGCCACAGGCCGATCCGCTTCCCGCGCAGGCCGTCGGGGCGAGTGGCCGCGTCCGTGGGGCCGAAGGCACCGTCGGCGCCCGTGGCGTCGTGACCGCTGAGCACCGAGAGGGTGATCGCGGTGTCGACGACGTTGCGTGCCATGGGGCCGGCCGTGTCCTGTTCGGCGGAGATCGGGACGATGCCGGACCGGCTGACCAGTCCGAGGCTGGGCTTGTGGCCGACGACCCCGTTCATCCCGGCCGGGCACACGATGGAGCCGTCCGTCTCGGTGCCGATCGCCACCTGCGCCAACGACGCGGCGAGCGCCGCGGCCGACCCGGAGGACGATCCGCACGGATTCCGGTCCAGGACGTACGGGCTGTTCGTCTGCCCGCCCACCGCCGACCAGCCCGACGTCGGCTTCGCCGCGCGGAAGTTGGCCCATTCGGAGAGGTTGGCCTTGCCGAGGATCACCGCGCCTGCCGCGCGCAGCCTTGCGACCAGGTCCGCGTCCGTGGCCGGCGGTCTTCCGGCCAGTGCCAGGGACCCGGCCGTCGTCGGCATGTCTCGGGTGTTCACGTTGTCCTTCAGCAGGACAGGGATGCCGTCGAGCGGACCGCGGACCTTTCCGAGGCGATGCCTGACATCGCTGGCGGCCGCCTGGCGCAGGGCCGTCGGGCTGGTGCGCAGCACCGCGTTGATCTTCGGGTCGACGGCCTTGATCCGCCGCAGGTACGACAGGGTCAGTTCCGACGAGGTCAGGGATCCGCGCTTCATGCGCGCCTGTAACTCGGGGATCGTCACCGTCTCCAGGTCCACTCCGCGCAGGAGCGTCGACTCGGTGGGGGACGAGGGGCCGTCGGTACCGGAGTCCGCGGCCACCGCACGCTGCCCCGGCGCACCCGCCATCAGAAGGGGCGCCACGGTCAGGGCCGCGGTCAGTGCCGCGATGCTTCTCTTCTTCATGAGGGACAGCCCACTCCAGGAGGATCGCCGGGCGCAAGAGACTTCTGCGCCTCCCTGCGCCGTCGACCGCCGTGGCACGGGCGGCGCAGGGCGCCGGTCCTGAGGACGGCCGGCGCGGGGGTGCGTGTGATGGAGCTGTTCCGCACCCGCACCCCTGCCTCTCCGGAACGTCCTCAGACCCGGCCGTCGAGCCATCGGTGGATGGCGAGTGCGGTGGTACGGGCGTGTTCCTCCAGCACGGTGAAGTGGTCCCCGGGCACGGTGACCTCGGCGTGCGGCAGGCTCCAGTCCGGAGCGCATCCGGTGCCGGGCAGAGGGTCCCGGGCCCGTACGTACAGGGTGGGACAGGCGAGCGGCGCGGGCTTCCAGTCATTGAAGAGCTCGAAGTACCGGGCCATGGCGGTGAGCCGGTCGGGCTCCGCGGAGGCGAATTCCGCCGCCCGGCGCAGCATGTCCGACGTCATCGCCGAGTGCGCCTGCCCCCGGTCGGCGTGGACGGGGGGATAGGTGTCCACGAGGACGACGGCCGCCGGGGCGGCGCCCTCGGACTGCAGACGCTCGGCCACGGCATGGGCCACCCAGCCGCCGGCCGACCGTCCCAGCAGCACCGGACGGCCTTCGGCGGAGGCTGCGCGGACGGCGGTGGTCTGGGCGGTGACGAGGGCGGCCAGCGTGGCCGGTAGAGCCTCTCGGGGCTCGAACCCCGGGTGCCGCAGCGCGGAAACCGGCCGCAGCCCCCGCAGCCCGGCACCGAGGCGCGCGTACTCCTGCGGTCCGGAGAGCGCGCTGAGCGCGGGGGAGCAGACCAGCCGCGCCCCCGCACCGCCCGCCGCCAGCATGACGGGTCCGCGCGTCGCACCGGGCGCCCCGGTCCCGTCGAAGACCGGGCGCAGGCGCGCGGCGACGGTGAGGAGCGCCATGCCGTCCCAGTTCTGTCCCCGGGCGCACGCCGTACGGAAGAGCGCGCCCAGGGAGTCCGGAGCTTCCCCTGCGTGCGGTGCGTCGGCGGCCTGCGCCCGGACGTGCGGCCGAGCGTCCGCCCGCGGACCGCCCCCCGCGCCGTCGTCCGCCGGTCGGTCCGGGGAGCCCGGGGCGTCGGCGGCCTCGGGCGGTACCGGGTCGCCGGACGCGGCGCCCACAGGGAGTGCCTCGGCGGCATACCGCCGCGTCAGCTCGGTGGCGAGCGCGCGCGGCGTGGGGAAGTCGAACAGCAGCGTGGACGGCAGTGCCAGCCCCGTCCACGCCGCGAGTTCATTGCGCAGATCGACCGCGGCCAAGGAGTCCAGCCCCAGGTCCGCCAACAGCGTGTCCTCGTCGATCTCGCTCGCCACCTCCTGGTGGCCCAGGACGCGGGCGGCCAGGGTCCGGACCTTGGTGAGCAGCAGTCCGCTCTGCTCGCCGGGGGGAGCAGCCGCCGGCGCCCGGCCGGGTCGGTCCCCGCCCCCGTCGCCCCTGTCGGCATCGGGCGTTCGGAGCCGGTCCGCCGTCGGGCCGCCGCGGAGGGCGGACGGGGCGAGGCGGGCCGCCACCACCACGGGTTCGTCACCGGCCACGGCGGCGTCGAAGAGGGCCAGGCCTTCTTCCGGCCCGAGCGGGCCGAACCCGGTGCGGGCCATCCGTCGCCGATCCGCGTCGCCGAGGTGCGCCATCATGCCGTCGTTCTGCCTCCAGGGGCCCCAGGCGATCGACGTACCGGGCAGTCCGAGTCGCCTCCGGTGCCGTGCCAGGGCATCCAGTACGCAGTTGGCCGCGGCGTAGTTGGCCTGGCCGGCGGAGCCGAAGGTACCCGCGATCGAGGAGAACAGCGCGAACACGGCCAGGTCGTGACCGCGGGTCAGTTCGTGCAGAGCGAGGGCGGCGTCCGCCTTGGGGTGCAGCACCCGCCTCAGACGGTCGGCGGTGAGCGCCGTGACGACGCCGTCGTCCAGCACCCCCGCCGAGTGCACGACACCGGTCAGCGGGTGGGCCGCCGGTACCGTGTCGAGCAGCGCGGCGAGCGCGTTCCGGTCCGCGACGTCACAGGCGCGAACGGCCACCTGGGCGCCCGCCCCACGCAGCTCCGCGACGAGTTCGCGGGCCCCGGGAGCGTCCGGCCCGCGCCGGCCGGCGAGCAGCAGATGCCGGACGCCGTGGGCGGTGACCAGGTGCCGCGCCACCAGCATGCCCAGGGAACCGGTGCCGCCGGTGACCAGGACGGTGCCCTCCGGGTCGAGCGGCCGTCGCTTCCGCGGCTCCGGTGCGGCCTCGGCCACCGGCACCAGCCTCGGCAGGTACGCAGTCCCCCGGCGTACGGCCGCCTCCGGCACCGCGGCGGCCAGCAGGGCGGGCAGGGCACTCCAGGAGTCGGGGTGTTCGTCCACGTCGATCAGGGCGAAACGGCCCGGGTTCTCCCGCAGGGCCGAGCGGACCAGCCCCCACACCGGTGTGTGCAACGGCACGGACGTCGTTTCGCCGGACCGGCCGTCGTTCCCACGACCGGTGCCGTCCGCGGGGAGACCGTCGTCGGCCGAATGGACGGCACCGGACGTCACGAGGACGAGACGGGAGCGGGACAGGTGCGGCGCGGCGAGCCACTCCTGCACGAGCCCCAGCGCCCAGTCCGCCGCCCGCAGCAATCCGGCGGCCTGGTCCTGCGTCCCGCCGCCTGTGCCGGGCGGCGGCGGGCACGGAGCCACGACGACGGCCGACGACGCGTCGCACGCCGCGGGGCCCGGGTACACCTCAACGCCGGAACCCGGGGGCGCGAGGGCGTCCACCAGCCGTGTGCCCGCCGTGCCCAGAACGCCCCAGCGGGGCATCGCCACGGGGGCGGGCGGCTCGGGCAGCGGCACCCAGTCCGTGCGGTGGAGAGCACCGGCGACCGCGTCCGCCGTCGCCGCGCCGGTACGCGGAAGGGGCCGGAGCGTCAGCGAACGGACCGTCGCCACCGGTGAGCCCGTCGCGTCGGTGAGCTCCACTCCGGCCTGCCCGTCGGGCCCGGGAGCCATCCGCACCCTCAAGCGCCGTACGCGGCCGGTGTGCACGCGCACCCCGCCGAAGGCGAACGGCAGGGACAACCCGCGGGCCGCCGGACCGGCTGTCCCGGAACCGTTCGCGACAAGACTGTCCAGGGCCAGGGCGTGCAGCGCCGCGTCGAGCAGTGCGGGATGCAGGACGAACTGAGGGCCGTCCGCCTCCGGGCGCGGGGCCCGGGCCGCTTCGGGCAGCGTGACATCGGCGTACAACTCCTCCCCGCGCCTCCAGGCGGCGCGCATGCCCTGGAAGGCGGGGCCGTACCGCAGCCCGTCGGCGGCCAGCCGCTCGTACGGTCCGGTCCCCGGCCCGTCGGCGTGCAGCGGCGTCGACGCCTCCGGCGGCCAGGACGCGCCGTTGGTCCCGTCGGAGGCCGCCTCCCGGTCCGCGGGCGGCCGCGCAGGAGAAAGAGTGCCGGCGGCGTTCCGGAGCCAGGGCCGGTCGCCCGCCGGAGTGTGCGGCCGGGAGTGGAAGAGCACGGTCCGCCGTCCCGCCTCGTCCGCCCCCGCCACCTTCACCTGCAAGGCGACCGCACCGTCCGGGGGCAAGGGCAGCGGCGCGGTGAGGACGAGCTCGTCGAGGACGTCCGCCCCCGCCAACCCACCTGCGTGGAGGGCCATTTCGACGAAAGCGGTCGCCGGCAGCAGGATCTCCCCGGCCACCACATGGTCGGCCAGCCACGGCTGGTCGCGCACCGAGAGCACCCCGCTCAGCAGCAACTCGTCGTCGGCCGTGCGGGTGTCCGACCGCAGGAACGGATGGCTCGGCTCGGACGGCGGGGACACGGGCGGACGCCCCGGAGCGGGCTCCAGCCAGTACCGGCGGCGCTGGAAGGCGTACGTGGGCAGTGCGACGCGCCGCCCGCCGCGCCCGGTGAGGACGGCCCGCCAGTCGACGGGCACGCCGTGGGCGTGCAGCGCGGCCAGCGTGCCGAGCAGGGCGTCCGCTTCCGGCCGCGCCCCGCGCAGGGTCGGCAGGACCAGCGGTGCCGGGCCCCGTCCGCCGCCGCCCGCTCCGCCCGTGTCCGGGTCGGCCGGGGCCGGTCCAAACGAGGCGAGGCAATCCCGTACCAGGCCGGTGAGCACCCCGTCCGGCCCCAGTTCGACCGTAGTGTGCCGCGCCCCGCTCACCCAGGTGCGCCACCGAATCGGCGAAGCGGACCGGGCGGCGGACATGGTCCACCCAGAACTCCGGTGTGCACAGCTCCTCGTCGGTGGCCGCCCGGCCCGCGACGGCGGTGATCAGGGGCAGCCGCGGCGCGGCGAAGGACAGACGCCGGACCACGTCCGCGAAGTCGGCCAGCACGGGCTCCATCCGAGCGGAGTGGAAGGCATGGCCGACCCGCAACGGGGTCACCGAACGGCCGCGCTCCCGGAAGTGCGCGGCGACCTCCCGCACCGCGTCCTCGGCGCCGGAGACGACCACCGACGCGGGCCCGTTGATTGCGGCGATCTCCACCGCACACCCGGTCCCGGCGAGATGGGCGGCCACCTCGTCGGCTCCGGCGGCCACGGCCGCCATCGCGCCGCCCGGAGGCAGCGCGTCCATCAGCCGGCCCCGGGCCGCCACCAGCGTGCAGGCGTCCGCGAGGGACAACACCCCGGCGACATGGGCCGCCGTCACCTCGCCCACCGAGTGCCCGGCCACCAGGCCGGGGCGTACCCCCCAGGCCTCGAACTGCCGGAACAAGGCCGTCTCCAGGGCGAAGAGTGCGGGCTGCGCGAACCGCGTCGTACGCAGCAGCGCGCCCCTCTCCGTACCGGGCCCGGCGAACACCACGTCCCTCAGGGGCACCGGCAGCAGCGTGTCGAACAGCGCACAGCACTCGTCCAACGCACCGGCGAAGGCCGGATGCAGTTCCCGCGACTCGTACAGTTCACGGCCCATGCCGACGCGTTGGCTGCCCTGGCCGGTGAACAGCAGGGCCACTGGGCCGTGGTGACGGGACGTGCCCATGTGCGTTCCGGGCCGGTCGCCACCCTCCGTGTTCTCCGCCACGGCCCGCAGGGATCCGAGCAGCTCGGCACGGTCCCGGGCCACCACCACGGCCCGGTGCTCGAAGACCGCACGCGTGGTGGCGAGCGAGTGCCCGATGTCCACCAGGGACGCATCAGGGGCGGCGACCACGTGGTCGTACAGCCGTCGTGCCTGGGCCCGCAGCCCGGGCGCGTTCCTGGCCGACACCGGAAAGGCCACCGCGACCGGTCCGGGACGTGCGGCACCCTCAAGCGCAGCCCCGGCATCCGGCGCTGCGGCCTCCCCGCAGTCCGGAGCCTCTTCGAGCACCACATGGGCGTTGGTGCCGCTGATGCCGAACGAGGACACCCCGGCCCGGCGCGGACGCTCCGCCGCGGGCCACTCCACCGCCCGGGTCAGCAACGCGATCCGCCCCGTCGACCAGTCGATGCGGGGGGACGGCTCGTCGGCGTGCAGCGTACGCGGCAGCACCCCGTGCCGCATCGCCTGCACCATCTTGATCACGCCGGCCACTCCGGCGGCGGCCTGGGTGTGACCGATGTTCGACTTCACCGAGCCCAGCCGGAGGGGACGCTGCCGCGCGTGGCTCCCGTACGTCGCGAAGAAGGCCTCCGCCTCGATGACGTCCCCCAGCCGGGTGCCGGTGCCGTGCGCCTCCACCGCGTCGATGTCCCCGGGAGTCAGCCCCGCGTCCGCGAGGGCCTGCCGGATCACCCGCTGCTGCGCCGGCCCGTGCGGTGCGGTCAGCCCGTTGCTGGCCCCGTCCTGGTTCACCGCCGAGCCGCGCACCACGGCCAGGACCGGAAGTCCCGCGCGGCGCGCCTCGGACAATCGGCTCAGCAGCAGCATGCCGGCGCCCTCGGCCCACCCCGTGCCGTCGGCGGACGCACCGAACGCCTTGCAACGGCCGTCCGGAGCCAGCGCCCGCTGGCGACTGAACTCCACGAACGACGAGGGCCCCGACATCACCGTGGCGCCGCCGGCCAACGCGAAGGCGCACTCCCCCCGGCGCAGCGCCTGGGCCGCCAGGTGCAGGGCCACCAGGGACGAGGAACACGCCGTGTCCACGGTGAGGGCCGGGCCTTCCAGGCCGAAGGTGTAGGCGATACGGCCCGAGGCGACGCTACCGGCGTTGCCGAGGCCCAGGTACCCCTCGACGTGCTCGGGCGTCCTTGTCAGGTGGCGGGCGTAGTCGCTGTACATCAGCCCGACATACACCCCGGTCGCTGAGCCGCGCAGGGTGCCGGGGACGAGACCGGCGTGCTCGAAGGCCTCCCACGCCACTTCGAGCAGCAGCCGGTGCTGCGGGTCCATGGCCAATGCCTCGCGGGGAGAGATGCCGAAGAAGCCGGGGTCGAAGCGGTCCGCGCCGGAGAGGAAACCGCCCTCGCGCACATACGTCCGTCCCGGCCGCCCGGGGGCGGGGTCGTACAGCGCCCGGGTGTCCCAGCCGCGGTCGGTGGGGAAGGGACCGATGGCGTCCCTCCCGTCGGCCACCAGCCGCCACAGTTCCTCGGGAGAGGTCACGTCTCCGGGACAGCGGCATGCCATCCCCACGATCACCACGGGGTCGTCGTCCGTCCGGGCCGCGCCCCGGTCCACGGGTCCGGTGCCGGCCGGGGCCGCGGCGTTCCGTTCCCCGAGGTGGGCGGCGAGGGCGGCGGCCGTGGGGAAGTCGAAGGCGACGGCCTCGGAGAGCGGCAGGCCGGTCGCCGCAGACAACCGCTCCCGCAGCACCGTCGCCGTCAGGGAGTCCATGCCCAGGTCCCGCAGCGCCGTGCTCGGCTCCACCTCCTGAGCCGTACGGCCGAGCACGGCCGCCACCTCGCTCCGCACCAGGGCCAGCAGGTCCTCCGACGGCTTGTCGGCGGCTTCCGCGCCCAGCGCCCGCGCCGGCAGGCCGGCGAGATCCCGTCGCAGGGTCTTCCCGGAGGCGGTACGGGGAATGCCCTCCACCTCGAACAGTTCGACGGGCACCTTGGAACTGGACAGTTCCGCACGGCAGGCGGCGAGGACGCGCCCCCTGTCCAGCACTTCGCCACCGGGCCCGGGGACCAGATAGCCGACCGGCACCTCGCCGAAGACGGGGTGCGGGCGTCCGGCCACGGCGGCGTCCGCCACCCCCGGCAGCCGCCGCAGCACCGCCTCCACTTCCGAGGGATGGATGTTCACCCCGCCTCGAACGATCAGCTCACTCGCCCGGCCGGTGATGGCCAGGCCACCGGAGACATCGATCCTGGCCAGGTCACCCGTGCGGAACCAGCCTTCGCGCAGTACCTCCGCGGTCGCCTCCGGCCTGCCGTGGTAACCGGCCATGATCCCGGGCCCGTTGACCCACAGCTCGCCCTCGCCCGCGTCCCGCCCGTCGGGGCCCCCGCCGACCCGGACCCGGGTGCCGGGCAGCACCCGGCCGCACGCCCCGGACGTCGTCGCCCCGCCCGGCGCCGGCATGGTGACCGGGCCCGCCTCCGTGCTGCCGTAGTGCTCCAGATAGGGGACACGACAGATCGCCTCGAAGGACTCACGGAACCCGGGTCCCGCCGCGGCGCCACCGCTGACGCAACCCCGCAGCGCGAGGGCGCCGAGACCGCCGCCGTCCGCGCCGCTCTCCTCGCCCCCGACCGCGTCGAGCAGCGCCGAATACGTGGTCGGTACCCCACCGAGCAAGGTGAACGAGGCGTCCCCACGGCGCAGTTCGCCGAGCACTCCCGCCACCGAGAACCGGGGGAGCAGCACCGCGCTCGCCCCCACCGCCGTGACCCCGAGGAAGCACACCACCTGGCTCATCGCGTGATGGAGGGGCAACGGCCAGAGCACATGGTCCCGTTCGGACAGGCCCAGGACGCCGACGAGGCCCGTCGCGACCGGCGCGAGGCGGTTGCGCTGGGTGGACAGGACACCCTTGGGAACACCGGAGGAGCCCGACGTATAGAGCAGCCAGGCCACTTCGTCCAGCGCGAGATCGTCCCGGGCCGGCGTATGCGGCTCCGTCCCCGCCAACTCCTCGTACCGCAGAACGCCGCCCGCGACCGCGGCGGGCCGGCCCCCGGCCTTGCCGGTCCGGTCCGCAGGTTCCTCGAAGTCCGCGTACGACGGCGACTTCCCGGCCGCGTCCTCGTCGCCGCCCTCGGCCACCACCACGGTCAGTCCGTGGCGCAGCGACAGCGTTCGCCGCCGCGTCAGGCAGGCGTCATCGGTGATGAGCACGCGTGCCCCGCTGTCGTCCAGCAAGCGGGTCAGCTCCTGCTCCGAGTTCCCCGGGTCCAGGGGCACGCCCACGCCGCTCGCCCGGGTGACGGCGAGCAGGCTCTCGACCGCCTCGACACGGTTGCCGAGCAGAACGGCCACCCGGTCACCGCGCGCCAGGCCGAGTCCTGCCAGGTGACCGGCCAGCCGTGCGGTCCTCCGTTCCAGTTCCCGGTAGGTCACACGCGTGAACCGGTCCTGGAAACAGACCTTGTCCCCGATGCGCCGGGCGTGGTTCCCGAGCAGTTCCGGCAGCGGTGTGACGATGTCGGCGTGCGTACCCACCGCATGACCTCCTTGAGACGACCTGCCGTTGAGGACGACGGCACGGTTCACCGGGTTCCCCACTAGTGCTGTGGCCGGGAAGGTTTGCCGGGTGGCTCGCGGCGTCCGGTGCGGTGCATCGCAAGGCGGAGCATCGTCCGCGTACTGGACGTACGCGGGTGATGCGACAACACCGCGAGGTGCCGTGCCGGGCGTCGCGAGCCGGTGAACCTTCCCGGCCACAGCACTAGCGACGGGCGGACCGCCGCGGGCCCCCAGCCACCCGAAAGGCTCTCGGCGGCGGCCCTTTCGGGTCGATGCCACGCCGGTGGGCCCCAGGTGGGACGGGTCGCGCGCGAGCACCGGGTAGCGCGCCGCCGCCTCGACGCGCTACCGAGATGCGTCCTCGCGGCGCGCTTCCTGGGGGAACCTGTTCACTCGCGGGGCTGATCCGGGCCCGGTCCGCGCCAGGAACCGGGGGAGGGGCGCCGACTATCGGGACGGCCGCCCGGGGCGCCCGGAGCGCCACGAGGGTCCTGCGCGGCCGGTACGAACGGGAGGTTCTGGCCGGTCGAGGAAGAGACGGGAAGAGGTGCCGATGACGGACCACGGGCAGCAGTGCGGGCGGGAGGAGTTCCTCCGGTACGGCCGGGACACGCAGCAGCTGTGGCAGCGAGAGCTCGCCTTCCCGGGCGGGCCGCTGCCGGGAGCGGTGCTCGACGTGCCGGAGCACCACGACGGCGGGGCCGGACGCGCGCAGCCGGGGACCGGCGGCCCGGTCGGCGACATCGACCGGGCCGCAGCCGCAGCCGCAGCCGCAGCCGCAGCCGAGGACGAGTGGAGTCCCGATCGGCCGTTGGCGGAAGTCGCCGAAGCCCCGGATGGTGCCGACGCGATCGGCCTGCGGAGATCCGGCGGATCTTCCGGAGGCCGGGACTGATGGCGGTCGCGGATGTCTGGGTGGAACTGCGCAGCGAGGCTCTCGGCGTACGGCTGGTGCGGGCCGACACCATCGTGCAGGTGTGGTGGGACGTGAAGCAGCCGTCGTTCCTGAACGTGACCCTCAGCAGCCCGGAGGTGGTCCGCCAGGACGTGCGGGCCGGGCTCCCTGCCCACGGCATCGCGGAGGGGGAGGCCTCGGACCGCTGCGAAGAACTGGTGCAGCGCATCGCCCGGGCCGCGCACGCGGGCGGCGGCCACCTGGTGTGGATGAGGCGCGACGAGGGGGCCAGGGGGGCCCGGTGGACACACCGGCCTCTCGTCGAGGCTCGGCACGCCTTCTGACAGCCCGTCGGGCACCTGCGCCCGGCCCCTCACGGAAGGGCCGGGCCCGGCAGCCCGTTCGGCGCAGGGTCGTGGCGACACCCTCCGACGACGCCGCCGGGCGCCCCGGGCGTCGAGCCTGCCCGGTCACACGGGCACGGGCCGTCACATGGGAACGGGCCGGAATCAGAGCTGAACGGGCAGGTGCCGAGGACCGCGAAGCATGGCGTTCTGCCGGTAGGGAGGCGGGTCCTGGACCAGGCGCGCCGCGCCCAGGTGGGGAAGCAGCGCTCCGAGTGCGGCCTGGGCCTCGATGCGGGCCAGGGGACCGCCGTAACACAGGTGAATGCCGCTGCCGAAGCCGAGATGCTGGTTGTCCGGGCGGGTGGGGTCGAACCGGTCGGGCTCGTGGAACCTCATGGGATCGCGGCTGCCCGAGGCCAGAGCGAGGACGACGGACGCGCCTTCGGGGATCGTGGTGCCGGCGACGTCGATGTCGGAGTGGGGGATGCGTTCGCGCATGTGGACGGGGGGTTCGTAGCGCAGCAGTTCCTCCACGGCTCGAGGCAGCAGGCCGGGGTCGCGGCGCAGGTGGTCCAGGTGCTCGGGCTGGCGCAGCAGGGTGAGCACCCCGTTGGTGATCAGGTTGACGGTGGTCTCGTGTCCGGCGATGAGGAGCAGTACGGCTGTTTCCGCGAGTTCTTCCTGGGTGAGCCGCAGCTCGGGATCCGGCTCGTTGACGAAGGCGGAGAGCATGTCGTCGCCCGGACTGCCGCGGCGCTGTTCGGCGAGGCCGACCAGGTATCCGCCCATCTCGATCCGTGCCTGGTCGCCGGCCTTGTCCGCCTCGGTGGTGTCCTGGCCGGGGCGGACGTCGGCTGCTGTGACCAGAGCGTCGGACCAGGCCCGGAACAACGGCTCGTCCTCGTGGGGGACGCCGAGGAGACGGCAGATCACCGTGACGGGCAGCGGGTAGGCGAAGTCGTCGACGACATCGATCTGTCGTCCTGCCTCGAAGGACGCCACCAGGTCCTTGGTGAGCCGGTCGATCTCGTCGCGCATGGCGTCGACCCGGCCCGGGCTGTGCGGTGGCCCGAAGGGCCGCATGGCCAGCGTGCGCAGCCTGTGGTGCTCCGGGTCGTCGAGCCGCAGGAACGGCGGCTTGTGCGTCACTTCGCCACGGGTACGGGGGTCGACACTCATGCGTGGGTCGTGAAGCAGTGCGGCGACCTCGTGGTACGTGCCGATCAGGTAGCTGTCGTCCGCCTGCCGTACGACGGGACCGGCCGCGCGGAGTTCCGCGTACAGCGGGTAGGGGTCGGGGCGGCTGGCGTAGTCGGTTATCCGTGCCAGCAGGGTCTCGGAGGCCATGGTGGCTCCTCGTCATGGGACGGGACGTGGGTCAGCTCGTGGGCCGCAGCACGGTCAGCCGACGGTCGGGCAGGTATCCGGTGAGCGCGACGGTGGGGCCGTGGGACAGCCCCTTCGGATCCGGTACGTCGGACGGAATCGGGACGTCGGCCGCGAGCGCGCGGTCCAGCGCGCCGGGCGGGGGCGGGAACGGGGCCGCGGTCTCGATCAGGTGCCGGTAGTAGTCGAGCGACTTGGCCATGTCGACGGTGACCGCGGCGGTGACCCGCCCCTGGTAGCCGTAGACCATCGCCAGACGGCGCGCCTCCAGAGAGCCCTGGGCGATGACGACGTGGTCGGAGAAGGTCGGTACGCCCACGGACTTGATGTTGAGCCCGAACTGGGTCGACCAGAATGTCGGGATGGTCAGGTGCGGGCGCTGCCTGGGCCCCGGGTTGATCATGTTGTGGGCCGCCACTTCGGCCTGCTCGACCGCGTTGCCCCAGTGCTCCAGGGAGAGCATCTGATAGCCGAAGAGCGGGTGGGGGAAGCGGGAGACGTCGCCGGCCACGAAGACGTCGTCGGTGACGATGCCGTACATGTTGAAGGCGCGGCACCCGGCGTCGCAGGCGATCCCGCGCGGGCCCGCCGCCAGTCCGGAGTCGGCCAGCCATTCGACGTTGCGTACCGCCCCCAGCGCCACGACGCACACGTCCGCGTCGACACGCGTGCCGTCGGACAGGTCCGCGCCGGTGAAGCCGCCGTTCCCGCGCAGGGCGGTGACGGTGACCCCGCAGCGCAGGTCCACGCCGTGGTTGCGCTGCATGACGGCCGCGAGTTTCGACAGGGTGCCGCCGAGTGCGCCCACCAGGGGCGCGGGGCCGCGTTCGGCGACCGTGACGTCCAGTCCGCGCTCCCGGCAGGCCGAGGCGATCTCCGAGCCGGTGAAACCGGCACCGATCACCAGCACCCGCCTCGGCCCGGCGTCCAGTCGCTCGGCCAGTCCTGCGGCGTCCTCACGCGTGCGCAGGGTGAACACCCCGTCCAGGGCGCCCTCCGCCGGGTTGGGCCAGGGCCGCGCCCGGGTCCCCGTGGTGATCAGCAGCCGGTCGTACGGCAGCGACTCTCCGTCCGCCAGCAGGACCCGCTTCTCCAGAGGGTCCAGCCCGGTGGCGGCCGTTCCCAGCCGCCAATCGGCGTCCGGATCCCGGCGCACAGGCAGTTCGGTGGTGTCCGCCGTCGCCTGGCCGAGCAGTACCTGCTTGGACAGCGGCGGCCGGTCGTAGGGCGCATGGGGCTCGTCCCCGACCACCGTGAGGGAGCCGGTGAAGCCCTCCTCGCGCAGCGTCTCCGCGGCCCTCAGCCCGGCCAGGGACGCACCGACGACCACGATCCGGCCCTCCCGAAGATCACCGGCGGCCATCGGGATTCACCTCTTCACCGACGAGGATGGCCTGGACCGGACAGGCCGCCGCAGCCTGGCGCACGTGTTCGGCCTGGTCGTCGGGGACAGCTGTTGCGTACAGCAATCCTTCTTCGCCGTGCAGTTCGAACATCTTTGGTGCGAGGAAAACGCACTGTGCATAGCCCTGACAGCGCGTGAGGTCCACAACGGTTCGCATCCCCACCACTTCCTCTGTCGCCGCACCCCCCTTTTCCTCCAGCATGAGCCGAGCACCGCGGGCTCGCACGGTGACTGCTCGTGGGGCGCTGCCGGGGCGGTCGTCAGCCCACTACCCGGTCGAGGTCGAACGCGGTGTCGGTGAGGCTCGGGGGTGTGAACGCCTCGGGGAAAATGTTCGGTTGCTCCGCGGTGAGGCCGGTCCCTTCGGCGCACAGGCCGAGGGCGTCGGCGCGGCTGAGCATCTTCTCGCAAGGTCGGGCTGGCTTCGTCAGGTGGCGAGGATGCTGACACCGTCGCCGAACAGCTTGAGTCCGAGGACGAAGAAGAGGGCGGCCATGACGGCGGCGTTGTGCTGGGCGGCCCAGTTCCGCCAGGTGCCGAGAATGCTCTTGGCGCGCTCTCCCGCGAACAAATAGACGCTCAGCGGTGCGAGGACTCCTAGTGAGGCGATGAACACGAAGATGGCGAGTGCCCCGATTTGTTGCGGTACGGGGATTCCGGTGGCGCTGATCGAGGCGCTTGCGGCGATGGTCAGGGGGCCGTTCTTCGCGTTGGCTGCCGACAGCAGCAGCCCCAGCCCGAGCACTTTGGGCGGAGTGAAACGGTCGATCGCCGCCATCCACTTCGGCAGACGGGCCTCTGTGGGGTCGGTGGGGCGGTGTCGCCACTGATGTGCGGCGAACAGGACGAGCAACACGCCCAGGGCGAGTTTCAGGGCCCCCACCCAGGTGGCCGGGTGCTTGTTCGTGGAGGCTTCGCCCGGGCCGCCCACCACGAGCATGATCGCCCCCAGCAGTGCCAGACCCAGGATCCAGCCGACCGAGAACAGGGAGCCGTTCAGGCGCCCCCGTGGGGTGGTGAGAAGGAGGATGACGGCCACGACAGGGAGTGGGCTGATCGTGACACCGGCCGCGAGGCCGAGCACGTCGCCGACCGCATGTCCCAAGGCGGCCTCCTCACGGATAGGGGGATCGGGTAGGGGATCGGGCGGCCGAGGCAGCGGGCCGCTCGCCGAACCCAGGGACCACGGCCATCGTCACGCGGCGTCGCCCTTCGCGCGCGATATCGGCATCGATCGGGTTAGGCCGTGCCCTCGAAGTGCCGTCGTTCGGCCGGAGGCCGGGCCGAGCGTCCTCGCCCCGATCGGAGCGTCCTCGCCCCGATCGGAGGAAAGGGGCATCCCGTGGCGACGCGGCGGCCCGGACCTCTTGAGCCAGGGCATCGGCGACCCCGCGTCCTGAGCGCCGCTCGCGTACCCGGTCCGTGCGGTGCCACCCCTGGCATCCCTGGCAGACCAGGGCGACAGTGGAAAAGGGACCCCGGAAAGGGGACAGGACGATGGATCGTTACCCGCCCATCGCCGACCACGGCATCGTCGGCGACCTTGAGAGCGCTGCCCTGGTTTCTTCGCAGGGGGTCGTCGACTGGTTCGCGGCCCCCCGGTTCGACTCGCCCAGCATCTTCGCCGCCCTGCTCGATCATGATCGCGGCGGCCATTTCCTGTTCGCTCCGGAGGCCAGGAACGCCACGTGCAAGCAGCTCTACTATCCCGACACCGCGGTCCTGGTGACGCGTTTCCTGTCGCCCGACGGGGTCGGGGAGATATTCGACTGCATGCTGCCGGGCCGAACCGGCAGGGCCACCGACCGGCATACGCTGATCCGCGGAGTGCGGGCAGTACGTGGCAGCATGCGCTTCGTGTTGGAGTGCCGACCGCGGTTCGACTACGGCCGGGCCGACCACGAGCTGGACCTCCGCGACGGCACCGCCACCTTTCGGGCCCCGGGTGTCACCGCGTACGCGCAGAGCACATTCCCCCTGCAGCCGGACGGCAAGGACGTGCGGGGCGTCGTCACCTTGAACGCGGGGGAGGTGGCCGCCGCGGTGTTCACCGTCGACACCGTGGACAGCCGGCCTCCGGTTCCTCCGACACCGGACGGCGTGATCAGGCAGTTCTGGGACGTGGTGGAATTCTGGCAGCGCTGGGTCCGCGCCTCCCGGTACCGCGGGCGCTGGCCGGGTGTCGTGAACCGATCGGCCATCACTCTCAAACTGCTCACCTATGCTCCGACGGGCGCTCCGATCGCCGCAGCCACCATGGGTCTGCCCGAGCAGATCGGCGGGGAACGCAACTGGGACTACCGGTACACCTGGATCCGCGACGGCTCCTTGTCGGTGCGGGCCCTGCTCGACCTCGGGTACGTCGAAGAAGCGGCGCACTTCACCCGTTGGCTGGGAGACCGCTTCCGCGCTCGTGAGGGCGCCGGAGGCGAACCGCTGCAGATCATGTACCGCATCGACGGAGATCCTCGGCTGCCGGAGGAGGAGCTCACGCACTTCGAGGGCTATCGCGGCTCGTATCCGGTGAGAGCCGGGAACGGCGCCGCCGATCAGTTGCAGCTGGATATTTACGGCGAGGCACTCTACGCCTTGGCCGAGGGCGGCGAGATCACCATGCGGACCGGCTATCACGGCTGGAAGAACGTCGCCCGGACACTGGACTGGCTTGCCGACTCCTGGGACCGGCCCGACGAGGGCGTGTGGGAGACCCGAGGCGGGCGCAAGGACTTCACCTTCAGCCGAGTGATGTCCTGGGTGGCCTTCGACCGGGGGCTGCGCCTGGCGGCCGAGTACAGCCGTCCTGCCGACACGGCGCGATGGACCGCCTCTCGTGATGCCATTCTCGAACAGGTGATGGAACACGGCTGGAACGAGAAGGAGCAGGCTCTCGTGCAGCACTACGGAGGCGAAGTCCTCGATGCCGCGCTGCTGCTCATCCCCCGGGTCGGCTTCCTGACTCCGAAGACGGAGAGCTGGCTGTCCACGCTCGACGCCATGGAACGCACCCTCGTGTCGGACAGCCTTGTCCACCGCTACGACCCCAAGGCGTCCCCCGACGGACTGCGTGGCTCCGAAGGCACCTTCAGCCTGTGCACCTTCCTCTACGTGGACGCCCTCGCCCGCGCCGGGCGCTTGCGTCCGGCGCGTTACGCCTTCGAGAAGATGCAGACCTACGCCAACCACGTCGGTCTGTTCGCCGAGGAGATAGGCCCCAGCGGTGAGCAACTGGGCAATTTCCCGCAGGCGTTCACCCATCTGTCGTTGATCATGGCCGCCACTACGCTGGACGATGCCCTCGACCGGCAGCGCACCGAAGCCTTGGACGCCCCCTGGGAAGAACGGTGAGCCACCGGGCCCGTCCTCGCGTTCGGCCCGGTCCCCGAAGCCGTTGACGATGACGTGCAGGCGGCGGGAAGGGCTGAGCCGTTGGCCTGACAATTGTGCTGCAGACGGGCCAGGTGCGGGCGCCGTCTCCCGTCCCGATCCTGATGCCGGTGCTTCCGTTCCGTGAGATCAGTACGGAGAGGGAGAAGCCGGTGGGCAGCAGTGTCGGTGAAGGGGGCCGGAGCAGCACGCATACGCTGCTCAAGGGACAGAAGGCGCTGGTCACCGGGGCGAACTCCGGCATCGGCAGGGCCACCGCCATCGGCCTGGGGAGAATGGGTGCCGATGTCGTGGTCAACTATGTCTCCGGTGCCGAAGCGGCCCAGGACGTGGTGCGGCAGATCGAGGACCTCGGTGTGCGGTCCTACGCGCACGAGGCGGACGTCTCCCAAGAGGACCAAGTGGTCGAGATGGTCTCCAGGATGGTCGATCGACTCGGCACGATCGACATCCTCGTGGCCAATGCCGGCCTGCAACGCGATGCCGCCGCGATCGACATGACCATGTCGCAGTGGCAGAAGGTCCTCGACGTCAACCTGACCGGCCAGTTCCTGTGCGCCCGCGAGGCGGCAAAGGAGTTCCTGCGCCGTGGCGTCGTACCAGAGGTGTCCAAGTCCGCAGGGAAGATCATCTGCATGAGCTCGGTCCACCAGATGATTCCCTGGGCCGGACACGTCAACTACGCGGCGTCCAAGGGCGGTGTCATGCTGATGATGGAAACCCTGGCTCAGGAACTCGCACCCCACAAGATCAGGGTCAACGCCGTAGCCCCCGGGGCGATCCGCACCCCGATCAATCGCAGCGCCTGGGATTCTCCCGAGGCCGAAGCCGACCTGCTTCGTTTCATCCCCTACGACCGCGTCGGCGATCCGGAGGACATTGCCACGGCCGTGGCGGCGCTGGCCTCCGACCTCTTCGACTACGTCGTGGGTGCGACGCTCTACGTCGACGGCGGCATGACACTCTTTCCCGGCTTCGCCACGGGCGGGTGAGCCCGGTTCCGCTGCCGACGGGCTCTGTGGCCGGGGCGGGGTCCATGGCGGCGCGCGGCGGCGCCGGCAGGCTTCGGCGCCATGAGTTCCGGGGTGTTCCGGACAGCCGTGGTCTTGGCGGCAGACGCCGAATCGACCGGACCGGGCGCGGTGTGCGTGCGGCCATCAGGGGCGTACGGATGGCCGCTGTCCGTTCGGTCGCCGCGCGTTCCAGCGCCGCCATGTTGTGCTGCGGCTCGCCGAGCGGGACGTTTCGGACGCGGACGGCAGGCCCGCCGGGCTCCGGTTGCGCCGTGGTCGTGCGCATCGCAGGCTGCGGCTATGAATCGCACCCGAGAAGCCGGCGTGCCGCCGATTCTGGTGACGGGCGCGGCGGGCAGTGTCGGCGCGGTCGGACGATCCGTGGTCGAGGGACTTCGACGACGTGACCTGCCCGTCCGGGCCATGGTGCGTCGCGACGACGAGCGGGCGCAGGCGCTGCGTGCGACCGGCGCCGAGGTCGTCGTGGGAGACCTGACACGCGCGGGCGACGTAGCCGATGCCCTGGCCGGCTGTGCACGCATGTACTTCGGTATGAGTGTGTCGGCGCAGTATCTGCAGGCTG
Organism: Streptomyces sp. CB01580; assembly: GCF_001905795.1. Lineage (GTDB taxonomy): Bacteria > Actinomycetota > Actinomycetes > Streptomycetales > Streptomycetaceae > Streptomyces. The sequence continues at coordinate 238,744 of NZ_LIXJ01000001.1, read as the reverse complement.
CCTTGACGGCGACGGCCGTCGCGCGTGCGCACGGGGGCCTGGAAGCATTCGTGAACATGTCGCAGTTGACTGTCTCCGAGATGGATCTCACCAGCAGCTCCGAGTCCGTGCAGCAGCGGCAGCAGTGGCTGGTGGAGCAGGTTCTCGACTGGTCGGGCCTGCCGGTTGTCCAGCTCAGACCCACCGTGTTCTTGGAAAACCCTCTGTTCCGTGCCGGCTTCTCCTCGATCGCGAGGTACGGAACCATCAGACTGCCCTTCGGCCGGGCGAAAACCTCCCCTGTGGCAGCCAGTGATGTCGCCGCGGTCGTGGAGGAGATCCTGGCCGACCCGGCCCCGCACATCGGCAGGATCTACGAGCTGACCGGCCCGCGCTCGGAGGACATCGCCGCCATGGCGGCGGAGGTCTCGACAGTTCTGGGACGACCGGTCGAGTACGCCGACATTCCCCTGCAGGAATGGATCGACGACGATCTCGGACCGCTGGGGTTGCCCGAGCATGCCTTCCAGCACATCACCACCATGGCTCGCCTTCATGCGGAGAATCGATACGACCGGAAGGCAGAAGGGGTCGAGCAGGTCACCAGGCGACCTCCTACAGGGGTGGCCGAATACGTCCGTGAGAATCCCAGCTTGTTCAGCTCCTGAAGCCGAGCTCAACCGCATGTCTCACCCACCGGGCCGCTTCGCCGAGGGAAGGACGACACCCCCGCGGGGGTGACCCTCTGCGCATGCGAGACATGTGTGGGAAGCGCTCCACACGAAGGTGGTTCGGCGAAGTCTCCGTTCTCGGGCGTCGCCTCGCAGGTGGCGCAGGCGTTCCGCTGTCGGATCGCTGCCTCGTCCCCCCAGGGGGATGCCATCCGCGCGAGGGGGGAGGGGCGACCGGTACACGCGTCCGCGGCGGTCGCCGACGTGCCCGGCGCGGCACCCCCTCCTCGCGCCGCCGCGGTTCGACCATGCCCAAAACTCCTTGAAGGGGTGTGGTGGCGTGGCTGGAATTGGGGGCGGAAGCCAGCCACCTCACGGAGGGAGAGCCAGTGACCCATTCCGGCGCACGGGCGCCGTTCGCGCCGCTCGCGGTCAGGACGGTGGCCTCCTACCTTCCCCCGGTCTCGCTGAAAGTGGCAGAGCTGCCCATGCTCTCCGCACTGCCCCCCGAACAACGGGCGGCCTGTACGCAGTTGGGCATCGACACCGTCGGGGTGGACGAAGCCGACGCGACCACCCTGGCCGAACGGGCCGCGCGCCGGGCACTGGAGGACACCGGGGTCGCGGCCGCCGACCTGGGCGCGCTGCTGGTGGTCGAGCAGCGTGCGCCGGGGACGCTGCTCAGTTCCGAGGCCACCCGTCTCCAGGAGCTGCTGGGCGCCACCGGCGCGCTCACCTTCACCGTGGGCGGACTGGGCTGCGTCTCGGTGACCCCGGCCCTGCTCACCGCCCGGGGGCTGCTGGCCGCCGATCCGCAGATGGGACCGGTGCTGGTCGCCCACGGCAGCAAGCCCGTCTCCGAGCATCGCTACCGGCACCCGGTCACCGTCAACGGCGACGGCGGGCAGGCCCTGCTGCTGGGCCGCGAGGGGCGGATCCGGCTCCGCGACCAGGTGCAGGAGACCGACGGACGGTACTGGGACCTCTTCCACGTCGACCACCGGGACCGGCACCCGTCGCAGTGGCGCGAGGAGTGCACGGACCGGCGCACCTACTCCTTCCGGCTCGCCGTCGAGACCCGCAACAGACTCAGATCCCTGCTGGACCGGCTGCTGCGGCGCAACGGGCTCACCCGCGCGGACATACGCGGATTCGTGAGCCAGAACCTGTCCGTCGGCGGGCACACCTTCACCGAGGAATCCCTCGACCTCGCACTTCTCCCCTCCTGCCGGGAGAACCTGCGCACCCACGGTCACCTCGGCCCCAACGACGTCTTCCTCAACCTCTGGTCGGCCCTGGAGGACGGCCGGCTCTCCGACGGCGACCACGCCGTGCTGATCAACGTCAGTCCGGTGGCGGCCTGGAGCCTGCTACTGGTCCAGATAGGCCCCCAGGAGTCCACGGCGTGAACGAGATCACCGACCAGGTCACCGAGTTCCTCACCCAGGCCCTGCGGCGGCCTGTCGAGCCGGACGACGACTACTTCGCCCTCGGACTGGCGGACTCACTGTTCGCGCTCGAACTCGTCACCTTCGTCGAGGAGCGTTTCGCGGTCACCGTCGAGGTGGAGGACCTGGACCTCGACAGCTTCCGCACCGCGGCGCGGATCGCCCGGTTCGTACGGGCCAAGAAGGGCCACTTCGAGCTGGTGCCCGGCGATGACTCCTTCGCCTGAGACCGCGACGGCCCTGGAGAGGGAGGCCGAGGAGCTGGCCGGGCGCTGGGCGCTTCCGGCGGCGGAGTGGGACCGGTCCGAAGGGCTGCCGGCCGAGGTGGCGCGCGACCTGGCCCGGTCCGGGCTGCTCGCTCCGGACGTACCGGTGGAGTACGGCGGTGCCGGTGCGGACCCGCGTCAAGTGGGGGAGATCTGCGCCCGGTTGGGCGGCGTGTGCAGCTCGGTCCGGGGACTGGTCACCGTGCAGGGCATGGTCGCCGCGGGGCTTCGCCGCTGGGGCACCGCCCAGCAGCGGAAGAACTGGCTTCCCGCACTGGCCTCCGGGGAAGTGGTCGCCGGGTTCGCGGCCACGGAGCAGGAGGCGGGCAGCGCCCTGGCACACCTGGGCACCACGGTCGAGGAGGACGGCGACCACCTCGTGGTGAGTGGCCGCAAGAGGTGGGTGACCTGCGGGCAGTTCGCCGACGTCTTCCTGGTGCTGGGCCGGGCTCCGGGGGGCCTGGCAGCGGTGCTGGTGGAGGGCGACCTGCCGGGAGTGACCAGGGAGCCCGTCACCGGACAGCTCGGTATGCGGGCCGCGCGGATCGCGCACCTGGCCTTCGACGCGGTGCGCGTACCCCGCGACCACCTCGTCGCCCCGGTCGGTCTGGGGCTGTCCCACGTCGCCGCCACCGTCCTGGACCACGGGCGCCACACGGTCGCCTGGGGCTGCGTCGGAATGGCGGAGGCCGGTCTGCGGGACGCGGTCGCCCACGCCGGCACCCGCGTACAAGGGGGAACGCCCCTCGCCGACCACCAACTGGTGCGCTCCTGCCTGGCCCGCTCGGCGGTCGCCGCCGCCGGTGCGCGCGAGCTGTGCCTGCGGGCGGCGCGGGCCCGGACGGGCGAGCCGAGCCGTGCCGTGCACGAGACCATCCTCGCCAAGTACGCCGCCGCCGACGCGGCCGCGACGGTCACCCGCGACGCCGTGCAGATCCTCGGTTCCGCCGGGTGCGCCCCGGACAGCAGGGTCGGGAGACTGTTCCGCGACGCCAAGGTGATGGAGATCATCGAAGGAGCACAGCACGTGGCCGAGATGCACATCGCCGACCGGCTGCTGAGGGACCTCGGCGTCCCCGCGGCGCCCCGCACGAACGGAGCGAGGCCATGACGGCGGACACCCACGGGGCCACGGTCAAGTGCCTGGTGTGGGACCTGGACGACACCCTGTGGACCGGCACCCTGCTGGAGGGGGACGACCCCCGGCCCGCCGAGGCCACCCTGAGCACCTTGCGCACCCTCGACGAGCGGGGTGTGCTGCACGCGGTGGCGAGCCGGGGCGATCACGCCACCGCCACCGCCCACCTGGCGCGCCTCGGGCTGGCGGAGCTGTTCACGGCGGTGGAGATCGGCTGGGGCGCCAAGTCCGCCTCGGTGCACCGGATCAGCGAGGTGCTCGGCATCGGCATCGACAGCCTCGCCTTCGTCGACAACGACCCCGTGGAGCGCGCCGAGGTCGCCTCCGCCCACCCCCGCGTGCGCTGCTACGAACCGGAGCGGATCCCGGCCCTCCCCGAACTGCCGGAGTTCCGCCCCGGGCACCTCACGGAGGAGTCCCGCAGGCGTCGGGAGATGTACCGCGCGGAGAGCAGCCGCCGCCGGGCCCAGGAGACGTACGAGGGGGCGCCGGGGGACTTCCTCGCCTCCCTCGCTCTGGAACTGACCGTGCGGGAGGCCACCGAGGGGGACTTCGCCCGGGCGCACGAACTGACGGTCCGCACCCACCAGCTCAACACCACGGGCCGCACCTACGACCTGGCGGAGCTGCGGCAGCTCAGCCGCTCACCGGACCACCGGGTCATGGTGGCGCAGCTCCAGGACGTCTACGGCTCCTACGGCACCGTCGGCCTGGTGGTCACCGAACAGGTGGGAGACCGGACCGTGCTGCGCCTGCTGCTGCTCTCCTGCCGGGTGATGTCCCGGGGCATCGGCCCGGCCCTGATCGGCCATGTGGTGCGCGGGGCCCTGGACGAAGGACGGCGGCCCGAGGCCGAGTTCGTCCCCACGGCCGTGAACCGGGCGATGCTCGTCAACCTGCGCTTCGCGGGGTTCCGGCCGCAGGCGGGCTCCGGCCCGGCCGCGGAGGGTGAGCCCCTGGTGCTGGAGTTCCCGCCCGGCGCGGCTCCGCCCGCCGTTCCCGACCACGTACGGCTCGTCATCCCGTCTGGAGGCTCCGATGAGTAGCACCGACCGCCGCGGCGACCGTGCCGTCGCCGACGAGCGGGGCGGGCCGGCCCCGGCCGCACCGCCCCGGGTGCCGATCGGCGTGGTCGGCGCGGGCACCATGGGGGCCGGGGTCGCGCAGAGCTTCGCCGAGGCCGGCCACCCGGTCACGCTCCACGATCCGGACCCGGCGGCCCTGGCGGACGGCGAGCGCCGGCTGCGGGCCGGCATCCGGGCCGCCCGGCTGCTGCGCCGGCCCGCGCCCGAGGCTCCGCCCGCCGCGGTCCTCGGACGGGTGCGGTGGGTGACGGAAGCGGCCGAACTCGCCGACGTGGCCCTGGTGGTGGAGTGCGGGCCCGAACGGATGGCCGTCAAGGAGCAGATCCTGCGGACGCTCGACGCCACCTGCGCCCCGCACACCGTCATCGCCTCCTGCACCTCCGCCATCCCCGTGGAGATCCTCGCCGGTCACACCGGGCGCCACGACCGGGTCCTGGCCACCCACTTCATGAACCCCGCCCACCTCAAGGACGCGGTCGAGGTGGTACGCGGAGCCCGCACCTCCGAGGAGACCCTGAAGACCGTCCTCGGCCTGCTGGAAGGCATCGGCAAACGCGCCCATCTGGTGCGCGACGCCCCGGGCTTCGTCTCCAACCGGGTGCTGATGCCCATGATCAACGACGCCGCCGCGCGGGTGGAGGAGGGCACCGCCGACGCCGAGACCGTGGACCGCGTCTTCACCGACTGCTTCGGACACGCCATGGGGCCGCTGAGGACCGCCGACCTGATCGGTCTGGACACCGTGCTGGACTCCCTCGTCGTCCTGCGGGACACCACCGGCGACCCCCGCTTCGAGCCCACCGCCCTGTTGCGGGACCTCGTCGACCGGGGGCACCGCGGACGCAAGAGCGGCCGCGGCTTCCACTCCTACGAGACCCGGTGATCGCCATGACCGGCCACGACGTGGCGGACCAGCTGCGCGGCTCCCTGCGGCGCCACTTCGAGCGCACCGCGGTGGTGGTGGGCCGGGAGCAGCTCAGCTACCGGGAGCTGGATTTGGCCACCGACAGGCTGGCCGCACGGTTGCGGGAGCTCGGGGTGCGCCCGGGGCAGACCGTCCTGCTCCATCTGCGGCAGAGCGCGGACACCCTGGTCGGCATGGTGGCCGCGCTGCGGGCGGGCGCGGCCTGGTGCGTCACCGAGCCCGGCCATCCGGCGGAGCGCCTCGCCGCGCTGACCCGCGATCTGGAGTGCGGGGCGGTGGTCTGGGACCGGGCGGCGGACCCCGACGTACGGGAGGCGGTGGCGCGGCTGGCCGACGAGGCGCCCGCGCCGTTGGCCGTGCTCGACCTGGCGGAGCTCGGGCGGTCCGTCTCGCAGGGCGGGGCCACCGGATCCGGGCCCTGGACGGAGGTACCGCCGGGCGCCCCGGCGTACGCCATCACCACCTCCGGGTCCACCGGGGCGCCCAAGGCGGTCGTCGTGGGGCGGGACAACCTCTCCGCGATGGTGGCCGCCCGCGGTGACGAGCCGGGCGGGATCCGCTTCTCGGCCTGCCGGTTCGCCTGGGACGGCGCGCTGATGCTGACCTTCGGCGCGTTGTGCACGGGCGGCACCGCCGTGCTGCCGGACCACGCCGCCCTGCGCGACGCCCGGGCCTCCGCCGAACTGGTCCTTCTGCGGCAGGCCACGCAGATGGTCTGTCCGCCCTCGTACTACCGGCTGATGCTGCCCCACCTCGCGGGCGCCGGCGCCCATCTGCGGGAGGTCGTCGTCGCCGGCGAGGTGGTGCCCCCGGCGCTCGTCGCACAGCACCGCGCCGCACTTCCCACCACCCGGCTCCGCAACGAGTACGGCCCGACCGAGACCACCGTGTCGGTCCTCGGGCACACCCTGCGCGACGACTCCCCCCGGACGGTGCCCGTCGGCCGCGTCTCCGGGGCCACCTCGGTCCACGTGCTCGACGAGCGGCTGGAGCCCTGCCCTCCCGGCACCGTCGGCGAACTGTACGTGGGCGGACCGCAGGTCACCCGCGGATACGCCCGCAGGCCCGCACGGACCGCGGACAGCTTCGTCGCCGATCCCTTCTCCTCGCGGCCGGGCGCGCGCATGTACCGCACCGGGGACCTCGTCCTGATCGGGGAGGACGGCGAGATCGAGTTCCGCGGGCGGGCCGACGGCCAGATCAAGGTGCGCGGAATCCGCGTGGAGCGGCACGGTGTCCAGGCCGTCCTGGAGACCCACCCGGCGGTCCGTCAGGCGGGCGTGCTGGGGGTCCCGGGAGACGACGGCGCCCTGCGGCTGGTCGCGTTCTGGACCCCGGCCGAGGACGCGGTGGCACTGCCCGGACCACGGGAACTGATCGCCCACTGCCGCACGAGCCTCGTCGCCGACGCCGTACCGGAGGAGTACATCACCCTCGGCTCGATGCCGCTGGCCCCCTCCGGCAAGGCCGACGAGGCCGCGCTGCTCGCCCTTCTCACGCCGCGCAGCGGCGGTGGTTCGGCCTCGGGCCCGGGCGGGGACGAGCGGGAAGCCCTGTCCCGCGAGGTCGCGAAGATGTGGGCCCGGGTCCTGCGGCACGAGGACTTCGGGCCCGAGGACAGCTTCTTCGACGCGGGCGGCAACTCCCGCAGCGTGGTGGAACTGCACCTGTGCCTCGAGACGCGCTGGCCCGGCGCGCTGCGCGTGGGCCAGCTCTTCGACCTGGACCGCGTACCGGAGCAGGCGGACGCGCTCCTCGCGGCGGGCGCCCGCCCGACATCTCAGTGAGACGGCCCGACACCGAAGCAGAGCGGACCCCACCTCCGGTGGGCGAGACAGCGAGGGACACAGTGCCGAACAACGGCGGCTCGACAGCACGACGGACGCGGCAGGACGGCGACGCAACCGGCCGGGACGCCACCCACGTCCCCGACGACGCGATCGCCGTGGTGGGACTGGCCGTGCGTTTTCCCGACGCCGACGACCTGGAGGAGTTCCGCGCCAACCTGCGCGCGGGCCGCGACAGCGTCGGCCCCCTGCCCGAGGGCCGCGCCGAGGCGACGGGACTCGACCCGGAGGCGGCCTACCTGCCCATGGGCCACCTGCGGGACATCCACACCTTCGACCACGGCCTGTTCCGGCTCTCCCGCCGGGAAGCCGCCGTGATGGACCCGCAGCAGCGCCTCGCCCTGCTGCTGGCCCACCAGGCGGTGGAGGACGCCGGATACTCCGCCCGCCACCTCGGCGCGAACGACACCGCCGTCGTCCTCACCTCCTCCCCGTCGTCCTACCGTGCCGCCGCCGCGGACCCGGGCACGCTCGCCGCCCTGGGCAACATGGCCTTCGGGACACCGGCCCGGGTCGCGCACGTGCTGGGGCTGACCGGCCCCTGCTACACGGTCGACGCGGGCTGCAACAGCTCCCTGCTCGCGGTCCACCACGCCTGCCGCGAGATCGCCTCGGGCGATGCCCGGTACGCGCTCGCCGGTGGGGTGAGCCTGCGTCCCGGCGGCCTTCCGGCCGAGGAGGCCGACGCGATGCCGGAGCTGGTGTCCGACAGCGGGCGGTGCCGGGCCTACGATGCGGACGCCGACGGCGCCGTCCCCGGAGAGGGCGGGGCCGTGCTGCTGCTCACCACGGTTGCCCGGGCCCGGGCCGACGGCGCCCCGGTCCACGCGGTGCTGCGCGGCAGCGCGGTCCTGCACAACGGTGGCGCCGTGGCCACGATCAGCTCGCCCAGCGCCGTCGTGCAGAGCAGGACCATCCGCAAGGCGTGGGCCGCGGCGGGGGTGGACCCCGCCCACGCGGGCTACCTGGAGGGGCACGGATCGGGCACCCCGCTCGGCGACGCCGTCGAACTGGAGGGCCTGGCCGCGGTGTTCGGCACCCGGGACACCCCCGTGCCGATCGGCTCGGTCAAGGCCAACATCGGCCACCTGGACCACGCGGCGGGCGTCGCCGGACTGGTCAGGGCCATCCTCGGCGTGAAGCACGGCGAGCTGTACCCCTCGGTCCACTTCCGCCGGGCGACCGGCGGCGTCGACCCCGCCGATTTCGGGGTGGAGGTCGTCGGCGCCCACCGCCCCTGGGGCGACGCCCCTCGCCTGGCCGGTGTCAGCTCGTTCAGCCTCGGCGGCGTCAACGCACACTGCGTCGTACAGCGGCCGCCTGCCGAGGACGGCGCGGAGGAGCCCGACGACCCGGCGCCGCACCTGGTGGGCGTCTCCGCCCGCACCCCCGAGGCGCTGGCGGCGCTGTGCGCCCGCCTCTCCACCGTGCTGCGCGCGGGACGTCTGCCGCTGGCCGATGTCGCGTTCACCCTCAACCAGGGGCGCGACCACTACGCGCACCGCGTCGCCGTACGGGCCCGGGACACCGAGGAGCTCGCGGTACGCCTGGCCGCCGAGGCGACCTGGCTCGCCCAGGACGGGACCCGTGACGCCCCCGGGCGGCCGCCCCGCGTCGTCCTGCTGCCCGACGCCGAGGGCAGGGCCGCCACCGGAACGGCCGCCGAACTCCGCCGCTGCGGGGTGAGCCTGGCGGCCGTGCTGGGCGCCGACGGCGGTACGCCGCCCGAGCGGACCGCCGCCGAGGTCGCGAAGCTGCGCTCCCGGGGCCGCCCGGTGCTGTGCGTGGCGCCCGACCCGGCCGCCGGGCAGGCGGACGCCCTGGTGGAGCCCGGCTCCGAAGAGCGGGGCACCGTCGAGGTGATCCCTCTGGACGCGCGCCACGGAGTGCCGGGCGTCCTCGGCGCCCTGTACCGCCTCGGCGTCGACCTGGACTGGCAGGCGGTCGCCCCGGCCGACGCCACCCGCCCGCCGCGACGCCACCGGCTGCCGGGCCACCCCGTCCTCGGCATCCCCTGCTGGGCGACGCCCGCCGCCGCACCGGCCCGGGCGCTCACCGCCGCCCCGCCCGCCGCGACGGCGCCGGACGTCCCGGAGACTTCCACCGCCACGCCTGCCGACCGACCGGCGTCCGGGACCGGACCGCTCCCGGCCGGTGCAGCGCCCCCGCCCGTCGAACGGTTGACGGCGGAGCCCGAGGACACCACCGCGTGGCTGTGCCGCACCCTGGAGGAACTCCTCGGCGCGGGCACGCCCGTCACCCCCGAGGCCGACTACTTCTCCCTGGGCGGCAACTCGATCATCGCCATGCAGCTCGCCCAGCGCGTGGACGAGCGGTTCGGCCACCGCCTCAAGCTCATCGACACCTACGACCACCCCCGCGTCGCCGATCTCGCCCGCTTCGTCGACGCGCTCTCCCGCGGCCGCCGGACGGCCGTCCCCCCGGTGACCCCCACCGACGAGCGGGTCCTGTCCTTCGGGCAGGAGCGCATGTGGTTCCACCACCAGCTCGACCCCGACACGACCCTCTACAACCTCCCGATGGTCAGCCGGATCAGCGGAGACCTGGACGTCGACGCGGTGCGGGGCATGTGGGAGGGGCTGGCGCGGCGGCACGAGGCGCTCCGCTCCAACCTCGTCGACGACGACGGCGTACCCACCCTGCGCGTCCGGCCCGAACTGGGCCCGGAGTTCTTCCGCTTCTCGGACGTCAGCGACCGCCCCGACCCGCAGGCCGCCGCCCGTGAACTGGTGCGCCGTGCCGCGGACCACCGCTTCGACGTGGAGAACGACCCCCTCGTACGGCTGCAGGTCATCCGCACCGGTCCGCGGGAACACGTGGTCCACGTGACCATGCACCACGCCGTCAACGACGGCGGTTCGCCCAAGATCTTCGAGCGGGAACTGCCCGAGCTGTACGCCGCGCACCGGGAGAACCGCGAACCCCGCCTCGACCCGCTGCCGGTCCAGTACCGCGACTGGGCCCACTGGCAGCGGCAGCTCCTGGACTCCGCCGCCCTCGACGGCGAACTGGAGTACTGGAAGCAGCGGCTGGCGGGGATCGAGCCGCTGCGGCTGCCCACCGACCACCCCCGGCCCGCCCGCAAGAGCTACACCGGCAGGCTGCGCACCTTCACCGTGCCGGCGGACCTGGTGCGGCGCCTGCGCCGGATCGCCGCGCAGGAGTCCGCGACCCTCTTCACGGTGCTGCTCTCCTGCCTCTACCTGCTGCTCGCCCGCCACACCGACCAGCGCGACCTGGTCATCGGCAGCCCCACCACCGGGCGCACCCGCCCCGAGGTCCAAGGCCTCATCGGCTTCTTCAACAGCACCGTCGCCCTCCGCGCCGACCTGGGGTCCGCCGTCTCGTTCGGGGACTTCGTCAAGCAGGTGCGCAGCGTCGTCCTGGAGGCGCTGGAACACCAGGAGGTGCCCTTCGACCGGGTGGTCAACGCGCTGGTGGGCGAACGCGACCTGGGCAGGGAACCGCTGTTCGACGTCTTCTACGTGCACCAGGAACTCCCGCCCGTGCAGCACGTGGGCGATGCCCGCACCGACTTCTTCGACACCCGCCACACCCAGGAGAACCTCTTCAGCGGGATGCCCCCCGGCACCGCCAAGTTCGACCTGACCCTCGTCACCGAGGACCGCGAGGGCCAGGACGAGATGACGGCCTGCCTGGAGTACAGCGACGACCTGTTCACCGAGCGGACCGCCGCCACGCTCACCGCCGACTATCTGGACGTGCTGCGCGCCGTCGCCGCCGAGGGCAGCCGGGAGACCCCGCTGACCGCCCTGCTGGCCCCGGGCGACCCGCACCCGCACACGACCGTTCCCGGCCGCCACGACGAGCGGGCGGGGGCGGCGCCCGGGGCGCCCGCCACCGTGCACCGGGCGATCGAGGACCGGGCCGCCGCCACTCCCGACCTCGTCGCGGTGCGCGCGGGCGAGGAACGGCTCACCTACCGGGAGCTGGACCTGCGCGCCGAGCGGCTGGCGCGGACCCTGCGGGCGCGGGGCGTGGGTGCGGAGGACCGGGTCGCGCTGTGGCTGGACCGGGGCGTGGAGCTGGCCGTCGCGGTGCTCGGGGTGCTCAAGTCCGGCGCCTGCTACGTGGCGGTGGAGCCCTCCCTCCCGCCGGAGCGGGCCCGTTTCCTCCTCACCGACAGCCGCCCGGCACACGTGGTGACCACCATCGCGTCGGCGGCCCGGCTGCCCTCGGGAGCCCCCGACGTGGTGCTGGTGGACGCCCCGTCCGCCCCCGGGGAGGGCGCCGGGACCGAGCGGGCGACGTCGCCGGGGGCCCGCCCGGCGGCCGGCGGCAACGCCGCGTACGTCTGCTACACCTCCGGCTCCACCGGACGGCCGAAGGGCGTCGTGGTCACCCACCGCAACGTCCTCGGCTTCATCGCGTGGATGCGACGCGAGCTGGGCGGCGACGCCTCGTCACGCGTGCTCGGCGCCGCCTCGGCGAGCTTCGACGTCTCGGTCGTGGAACTGCTGGCCACCCTGGTGGCCGGCGGCACCGTCGACCTGGTGCGCAACCTGCTGGCCCTCACCGAACGGAAGGACTGGTCCGGCTCCCTCATCGTCGCCATTCCGTCCGTCTACGGCCGGGTGCGGCAGGCGGAGTGGGTCGACGAGCGGGCCGACCACTACGTGCTGTGCGGGGAACGGGTCCCCGTCGACCTGGTGCGGGACATCCACCGCCGCCACCCCGGGGCCACCGTCTGGAACGCCTACGGCCCCACCGAGTGCACCGTCTACGCCACGGCCTGGCGCTGCGACCCCGACGCGCAGGACGACCCTCCGATCGGCACACCGGTGGACGGCCACCGCTGCCACGTGCTGGACCGCGAGATGCGTCCGGTGGCCCCCGGCACGGTCGGTGAGCTGTACGTGGCCGGTGACGGCGTGGCCCGGGGCTACGCCGGCCGTCCCGGGCACACCGCCGAGCGTTTCGTGGCCGACCCCTTCGCCGCCGACGGCACCCGCATGTACCGGACCGGGGACCTGGTGGTCCAGGACCGGGACGGGGTGCTGACCTACCGGGGCCGTGCCGACGACCAGGTGAAGGTCCGGGGCCACCGGGTGGAGCCCGGGGAGCTGGAGGCACGCCTGTGCGCCCTGCCCCGGGTGGCCTCGGCCGCCGTGGTCGCCGTGCCCGCGACCGACGGCGCCGACGTGGGGGACCACACTCTCGCCGCCTTCCTCCAGCCCGACCCCGGTGCGCGGCTGGACCCCGACACCGTACGAACCGCCCTGGCCCGCGAGGTCCCGGCGGCACTGGTCCCCACCACCTTCGAGGTGCTGGACAGCCTTCCCCTCACCCCCAACGGGAAGGCCGACCGGAAGGCGCTGCGCCGGCGGGTGGCTGCCGCGCCGCAGCGGCGGCCCGTGATGCGGGCAGGCCGGCCGGATGCGGTCGACGTGCTGCGCGAGGTGTTCGCCGAGGTGCTGAACCGCACCGACGTCGGCGCCGACGACAGCTTCTTCGCGCTGGGCGGCGACAGCATCCGCTCCATCCGGCTGGTACGCAAGGCGCGTCGGCGGGGCCTGGCGCTGTCCACGGAGGACGTGTTCGTCAGCCCCACCCCCGCCGGGCTGGCCGCGGGTCTCACCGGCGGCCCCCGGGGCGACGCCACCGGCCCGTCCGCGCCGCCCACGTCCGAAGCGGGGGAGCCCTCGCCGCGGGAAGCGGTGGCCGTCGCGCCCCGGCCCCGCCCGTCCGAGGCCACCGGGACCGGACCTGTGCCCCTGACCGAGGAAGGACGTCGCTGGCTCGCCACGGCCTACCCCGGCCACCGGGACGTGCTGCCGCTGTCCCCCCTCCAGGAGGGGCTGCTGTTCCCGCGCGGGTCCGAGCGGGACGGTGAGGACGCCTTCGTCATGCGTCTGGCCCTGGACCTGACCGGCGACCTCGACGTACCGGCACTCCGGCGCGCGATCCGCGAGCTGGGCCGCCGCCACCCCAACCTGTGCGCCGCCTTCGTCCGGCCGCCCTCCGGGCCCGCCGTACAGGTGCTGAGCGGCCGCGAGCTGGCCCTGGACGAGCTGGACCTCTCCACGTCCAGCCCCGAGGCCCGGCGCGAGCGCGGCGAGCGGCTGACCGCCGCGGAGCGGGCCACCCGCCTGGACCCGGCCGACCCCCCGCTGCTGCGGTTCACCCTGGTGCGGCTCGGGTCGAAGCGCTTCCAGCTCCGTGTCGTCAGCCACCACCTGCTGCTCGACGGCTGGTCCAACCAACTGCTGCTGCCCGTGCTGTTCGCGCTGTACAACGGGGACGCGCTGCCCGAACCCACCCCCTACCGCGACTACCTGGCCTGGCTCGGCGGGCTCGACCGGGAGCGGGCCCTGACCGCCTGGCGCGAGCACCTGACCGGCGTCGAACCCACCCTGCTGGCCCCTTCCGGCAGCGGCGCCGCCGCCACCTGGCCGAACCGGCTCATCCACCGGCTGGATCCCGCGGAGACCGACCGACTCGCGGCCACCGCCGCCCGTCTGGGCGTCACCGTCAACACCGTCGTCCAGTGCTGCTGGGCGCTGCTGCTCGCCGAGCGGACCGGCCGCGGCGACGTGGTGTTCGGGGCGATCACCTCGGGGCGGTCCCCGGACCTTCCGGGGGTGGAGTCCGTCGTCGGCTTCCTCATCAACACCTTCCCGGTACGGGTGCGGCTGCGGCCCGAGGAGACGGTGGCCGCGCTGCTGAGCCGCGTCCAGGCCGAGCAGGCCCGCCTGATGCCGCACGGCCACCTCGGACTGTCCCGCCTGCTCGACGCCGTCGGCCTGGACGAACTCTTCGACACGGCCGTGGTCTACGAGAACTTCCCGGCGGCGGACCCGGAGGCGGCGCGGGCCCTGCCGGGCGTGCGCGTCGACGGGGCCACCACCGAGTCCGCCGGACACCACCCGCTCTCCCTGATGGTGCTGCCCCGCGACGGGGGCACCGACGTCAACCTCCTGCACCGCACCGAGGCGTTCACCCCCGACGAGGTCCGGACGCTGATGGACCGCCTGCTGACGATCCTGCGTACGGTCGTCGCCGCCCCCGACACCCCGGTGACCGACCTGGGGGCGGCCGCCGAGGCCGCCACCGGCACCGCGTCGGGCAGGGACCGGCCGGCCGCCCTGATCGGCGCGCAGGACATGCACCCGGCGTTCGACACCGTGCTGCCCCTGCGGGGAGAGGGCGGACGGACCCCGATGTTCTGCGTCCACCCGGCCGGCGGCGTGGGCTGGATGTACGCGGCGCTGACCCAGCACCTCGGCCCCGAGCAGCCCCTCTACGCCTTGCAGGACCGAGGGCTGAACGGGGCGGACCTGCTCGCCGGGAGCGTGGAGGAGATGGCCGCCGACTACGTGGCCGAGATCCGCCGGATCCGGCCGCACGGCCCGTACCAACTGCTCGGCTGGTCCTTCGGCGGGCTGGTCGCCCACGCGATGGCCACCGAACTCCAGTGCCTGGGTGAGCGGGTGGAGCGCCTGGTCCTGCTGGATTCCTACGTCGTCGCCGACCTGCCCGACCTGCCCGCCGTGTCCGACAGGGCGGGGGAGCGGATGATGTACGGGGCCCTGCTGGACTTCGCGGGCATCCGGCCCGACGGCGTGCGCGACGAGGAGCTGACCGACGAGCGGTTCCTGAAGATCGTCCGGGACGAGGACAGCCTGCTGTCCGACATCTCCGAGCGCCATCTGATCGCCATGGGCGGGGCGTACGACAACAACCTCCGCCTGGCGCGCTCCTTCCACCCCGGCCGGTACGCGGGGGACGTCTCCCTCGTACGGGCCCGTCCCGACCAGGGGCCCGAGGCGATCGCCTTCGATCCCTCGACGTGGCGCCCCTACGTCCAGGGGCGGATCGACGTGCACGCCAGCGACTTCGGTCACGGTGACCTGGCCTGCCCCGAGTCGCTGGCCCGTATCGCCCGCATCCTGGACCCGGAAGCGGCCCCCCGAGCGAAGGACGACGACCATGGCTGACCGGGGTACGCCGCTGACGGCCGCGCAGGCCGGCATCTGGTACGGCGAAGCCCTCGACCGGTCGGGGCTGCGCTACGTGGTCGCACAGTACGTGCACCTGAACGGCCCGCTCCGCCAGGACCTGTTCGTCCGGGCGGTGCGCGCGGTCGTCGCGGGCAGCGAGACCCTGCGGGTGCGCTTCGGCGACGACGGCGGCGAACCGGCGCAGTTCCTGGAGCCGGTGGACGACTGGACGGTACGCCGACTGGACCTGCGCGGGGCCGATCAACCGCACGCGGAGGCGCTGCGGCTGATCGAGGAGACGTGCACGCGCCCCTACGACCTCTCCCGGGCGCCGCTCTTCGACCACCATCTGCTGCGGGTGGCGGAACACGAGTACCTGTGGTGCCTGCGGATGCACCACCTCATCTGCGACGGCACGGCCGCCGCCAACTTCGTCCGGCGGGTCGCCGCCACCTACACCGAACTGGTGGCCGCCCCCGCCATCACGCCGGACCCGGGCGACATCGAGGTGTTCGACACGCTGGCCGGCATGGTGCGGCGGGACGCCGACCACCGGGCCTCCGCTCGCTTCGAACGGGACGCCGCCTGGTGGGCGGAGCAGTTGGACGGGGTGGACGAGGCGCCGCAGTTGGCCACGGGCCCGGCCTTCGCCGGGGCCACCGGCCATGTCCGCCACTCCCGGTGGCTGCCGGCCGACCGCTGGCGGGACGTGGGGGCGGCGGCCGACCGCCACGGGGTGCGCTGGCCCGCACTGTTCGCGGCCGCCACGGCCCTGGCGGTGCACGCCGACACCGGGGAGCGGGAGGTCGTGCTCGGGCTGAGCGTTCCCGGACGTACCGGCCGGGCCGCCCGCGAGGCACTCGGCACCGCCGCCGGCGTCGTGCCGCTCCGCCTCGCCGTGGACCCCGCCGCGCCCCTGTCGGAACTGGTCTCCGCCGTCTCCGCCGCCACACTCGGCGCCCTGCGCCACCAGGGCCACCGCTTCGAGGACATGCTGCGCGACCAGGGCGCGGTACGAGGCGGGCGACAGCTCGTGGGACCGGTCCTGAACGCCATGACGCTGCCCCGGGACCTGGACTTCGCCGGTACCCCGGCGACCGTCCACATGGTCACCCAGGGCCGCGGCGACCATCTGGCGCTCGGTGTCTACGACAACGGCGCCCCCGAGGTGCGGGTCGACATCGACGTACCGGAGGCCCGCTGCTCCGGCACGGCCGCCCGGGCCCAACTGGACCGCCTCGTCGACCTGGTGCTGGCCCTCGGCGACGCGGACCCCGCCACTTTGCAGGGACGGGTGGGCGCCGGGGAGCCGGCGGCCGGGCCCGCACCGGTCGCCGCCGGGACGGAGACCGGCACGCTCACCGACTGGTTCGCCGCCACGGCCGCCAAGGTCCCGGGCGCCGTCGCCGTGGTGTCCGGGAGTGACCGGCTCACGTACGCCGGACTCGACGAGCGGGCCGAGGAGCTGGCGCGCCACCTCACCGCACGAGGGGTCGGCCCCGGGGACCGGGTGGCGGTCTCCCTGCCCCGGTCCACCGGACTGGTCGTCGCCCTGCTCGCGGTCCTGAAGGCGGGAGCCGCCTATGTGCCGCTGGACCCCGGCTATCCGGTCGAGCGGCTGCGGGGCATCTTCGCCGACGTCGACCCCGCGCTCACCCTCACCCACCCGGGCGCCGCCGTGACCGGGATGCTGGAGGAGCACCGGGCCCCCCACCTGACCCTGGACCCGCGCCACGGTGTGCCCACCGGGCCGCCGACCGCCCTCCCCCCGGCGGCCCCGCGCCGCCCGACACCCGGCTGCCCCGCCTATCTGATCCACACCTCCGGCTCCACCGGGACGCCCAAGGGCGTGGTGGTCACCCACCGCAACGTCACCCGGCTGCTGTCCACCACGGCACACCACTTCGCCTTCGGCCCCGACGACGTCTGGACCCTCTTCCACTCCTACGCCTTCGACTTCTCGGTGTGGGAGTTGTGGGGCGCCCTGCTGCACGGCGGGCGGCTGGTCGTCGTCCCGGAGGACATCGCCCGCTCGCCCGAGGACTTCCTGGACCTGCTGGTGGAGGAGCGGGTCACCGTTCTCAACCAGACCCCCTCGGCCTTCGCCCAACTCGCCGCGGCCGACGCGGACCACCCCGCCACGGGCGACCGGCTGGCCCTTCGCCACGTCATCTTCGGCGGCGAGGCACTCGAACCCTGGCGGCTGTCCACCTGGTACGCGCGGCACCCCGACCACACACCCCGCCTGGTCAACATGTACGGGATCACCGAGACCACCGTGCACGTCACCCACCACCGGGTCGGCCACGCCGCCGACCCCGCCGCGGACGGGAGCGGGGGCGTCATCGGCGAGGCCCTTCCGGACCTCCGGGTGCGGCTGCTGGACGCCGCGCTGCGCCCCGTCCCCGACGGTGTACCGGGGGAGATGTACGTCTCCGGCCCCGGCGTGGCCGACGGCTACTGGCGTCGCCCCGCCCTCACCGCCGGACGGTTCGTCGCCGACCCCGACGGAGCCCCGGGCAGCCGCGCGTACCGCAGCGGCGATCTGGCCCGGCGCCGGCCCGACGGCACGCTGGAGTACCTGGGACGGGCCGACCGGCAGGTGAAGGTGCGCGGCCACCGGGTGGAGCCCGGAGAGGTCGAGGCCGCGCTCGTCCGGCTGCCGGGGGTACGAGCCGCCGCCGTCCTGCTGACCGAGTACGGGCCGGGCGACCGGCGCCTCGTCGCCCACCTGGTGGCCGACCCGCAGAGCGCGGCCCGCGCTCCCGAACGGGCCGCCGCGGTCCTGCCCGCCCACCTGCTGCCGTCCGTCTGGGTCACCCTCGACTCCCTGCCCCTGACGCCCAACGGCAAGCTGGACCGGCGCGCGCTGCGGGAGGCGGGCTCCGAGCACCCGGGACACGTCCGCGCGCCCCGGAACGCCACCGAGACCACGCTGCGGGACCTCTTCGCCGAGGTGCTCCGCCTCGGCCCGGACCGGGTCGGCGTGGACCGGGACTTCTTCGCCCTCGGCGGCGACTCCCTGCTCGCCAACCGGCTGGCCACCCGGGTCCGTGCCGTACTGTCCCGGGACCTCGGGGTGCGGGACGTCTTCGAGTACCCGTCGGTGGCCGAACTGGCGGCACGGCTCGGCGAGGTGGGCGGCGAAGGAGCGGCACGGCCGGGACCCCTGCCCCGGCCCGCGAGGGTGCCGGTCTCCTACGCCCAGCGCGGGCTGTGGTTCCTGCACCGCCTGGAACGGCACAGCCCCGCCTACCACGTCCCCCTCCTGGCCCGTCTGGAGGGGCCGCTGGACGTCGACGCGCTCCGCGCGGCCGCCCGGGACGTACAACACCGGCACGAGATCCTGCGGACGACCTTCCCCCACGACGGCGACGAACCGCACCAGTGCGTCCAGGCCGCGACCGGGGACGACGCGGCCGGTTTGCTGACCGTCGTCCCGGTGACCGAGGACACGCGCGAGGACACGTACGAGGAGGAACTGCGCAGGCCCTTCGACCTGGCGACCTCCCCGCCCTGGCGGCTGACGCTGCTGCGCCGTTCCCCGTCCGACCACACCCTGCTGGTCGTCCTCCACCACATCGCCGCCGACCAGCACGCGCTGGGCCCCCTGACCCGCGACCTCGCCACCGCCTACGAGAGCCGCCTGCGCGGCCGGGAACCGCAGTGGGCGCCGCTGCCCCTCCAGTACGCCGACTTCACCCTCTGGCAGCGCGCCCGGCTCGGCGACCCCGGCGACCCGGACAGCCTCCTGGCCCGCGAGCTCGACCACTGGCGGCAGACCCTGCAAGGCGCGCCCGTCGAGATCCCGCTCCCGGCCGACCGCCCCGGCCTGCCGGAAGCGGACCGGCCCGGCGACGCCGTCGGCTTCCACTGGGCGCCGCGACTGGGCCGGCGCCTCAAGGAGCTGGCCGCCGCGCGGGGCGCCACGACCTTCATGGCGCTGCACGCCGCCCTCGCGTGCGCGCTCAGCCGGTGGGGCGCGGGCACGGACGTCGTGGTGGGCACCGTCGGCGCGGGACGGGAGGACCCAGCGCTGGACCCGCTGGTGGGCTACTTCGCCCAGGCCCTGCCACTGCGCCTGGACCTGTCCGGCCGACCGGGGTTCGCCGCCGCGGTGGACCGGGCCCGTGCCGCGGACCTGACCGCCTTCGCCCACGCCCGGGCCCCCTTCGACCGGATCGTGGAAGCAGTGGGCCCGCCCCGGGAGCCCGGGCGGCACCCGCTGTTCCAGGTCATGCTGAACCACCAGTCCGGGCACCGGCCCGTACTGGCGCTCGCCGGTACCGAGGCCACCGAGCTGCCGCCGCGCCGCTCCCGGGCCAAGTTCCCGCTCCTCTGGGACGTCATGGAGGAGACCGACGGTACGCTGCGCGGCTGCCTGGAGTACGCCACCGACCGGTTCGACCGCCACACCGCCGAGGCACTGCTGGACTCCCTGCGCCTCTTCCTGGAGGCCGCCCTCGACGGGCCCGAGGCGCCCTTCACCGACCTGCCCTGCCCCTGCCCCGGGGACGGGGGGACCTACCGACGGACCCCGCCTCCCGCCGACCGTCCGCAACCCGCGCCCCGGGAGGAGACCCCGGCGGCGGCACAGTCGGCGGCCGAGGAACTCCTCCGCTCCCTGACGGCCGCCCTGCTCGACCTGCCCTCCGTCGCCCCGGACGCCAACTTCTTCGGCCTCGGCGGGGACAGCATCCTCGCGGTCCAACTGGCCGCCCGCGCGCAGGGCGCGGGGGTGCTGATCGGCCCCAAGGACGTCTTCGCCCACCAGACGCCCCGCGCTCTGGCCCAGGTCGTCCAGGGCCGGGTACGCCCCCTCACCGCCCCGTCCGCGCCCTCCCACGACCCCGGACCGCTGGAGCCCACCCCGGTGGTGGACTGGCTGGCCTCGCTCGGCGGCGGCGCCGAGGGCTTCGCCCAGTCCGTGGTGTGCCCGCTGCCCGACACGGTCACCACCGCCACCCTGCGCGACGCCCTCCAGCAGGTCGTCGACCACCACGACGCCCTGCGGCTGCGGCGCACCGCCGTGCGGGACGGGCAGTGGGCCCTGGAGGTGCGCCCACCCGGCACCGTCCACGCCGGTGAGATGCTGCGCCGCGTCGACCTCGCCCGGGAGGGGGCCGACCGCCAGGAGGACCTGGACGCACTGATCGAGCACGAGCGCCGCAGCGCCCGTCGGCACCTCGACCCCGACCGGGGAGACGTGGTGCGCGCGGTGTGGTTCCAGGGCGCGGGCACCAACCTCCTGCTGCTGGTGATCCACCACCTCGCCGTCGACGGGGTCTCCTGGCGCGTCCTCCTGCCCGACCTGGAACGGGCCCACCAGCACGCGCTGCGGGACGAGCGGGCCCCGCTCCCCCCGGTACGGACTGCGCTGCGCGCCTGGACCCGGGCCCTGCGCGAGGCCGCCGCGTCCGAACCGGTACGTGCCGACGAGACCTGGTGGCGGCAGCGGCTCGACCGGCCCCACGCCCGCCTGGGCACACGGGCCCTGGACCCCGCGCGCGACACCGTGGACCGGGCCGGGCGGCTCAGCACCACCTGGGACGAGACGTGGGTGGAGGGCCTGCTGACGGCCGTACCGGCGGGCTTCGGTGCCCGCGTCCCCGAGGTGCTGCTCGCTGCCCTGTCCCTCGCGCTGCGCCGCTGGCGGGGCAACCCGGACGGCGCCCCGGTCCTCGTCGACATCGAAGGACACGGGCGTCGCACCGCGCTGGAGGGGCTGGCCGACCTCGACCTGTCCCGCACCGTCGGCTGGTTCACCACCCTCCACCCCGTGCTGCTGGACCCGCCGCTGAGCGGGGGAGCCGAGGGCGACGAGCTGTCCCGGGCGGTCAAACACGTCAAGGAGAGCCTGCGCGAGGTGCCCCACGACGGGCTCACCCACGGGCTGCTGCGTCAGGCCGGCCGACTGCCGACGGCCCGGGCCCCGCTGGCCTTCAACTACCTCGGCCGTTTCGACACCGAGGAACCCGCCCCCTTCAGCGCCCTGCCCGGTTCGCTGCGCGGCGAGGCCGACCCCCGCCAGCCCCTGGGCCACACCCTGACGCTCGACGTCTTCGCCGAGCGGGGCCCCGACGGGCCACGGCTGCGCGCCGAGTGGACCTGGCCGTCCGAGGTGCTGACCGCCGACGAGGTGCGGGAACTGACCGACCTGTGGCACACCGCGCTGGGACGGCTGGTCCACCACCACCCCGGCACCGGCCCTGTCCGGTCCACCCCCTCCGACTTCCCCCTGGTCCGGGTCGACCAGGGCCGGATCGAGGAGTGGGAACGGCGGTACGGGCCGCTCTGCGACCTGCTGCCGGCCGCACCGCTCCAGCAGGGGCTGCTCTTCCACGCCCTGTACGGCGCCGACGCACCGCGGGCGGACGAGCCGCGGGCCGACGCACCGCGGGCGGACGAGCCGCGGCAGGACCCCTACCTCGTCCAGCTCGGCCTGGAGCTCACCGGCGACGTGCGGCCGGAGCGGCTTCGCGCGGCCGCCCGGTCACTGCTCCGCCGCCACCCCCACCTGTCCGGCTGCTTCCCCGCGGACGCGGGGGACCGGCCGCTGTACCTGATACCGGCGGCCGAAGGCCCGCTGCCCTGGCGCACCGCGGACCTCACCGTCGTGCCCGGTGACGGACTCGCCGACCGGATTCGCCAGGAGGAGCAGCGGGAACGCGAGCCGTTCGACCCCGGACACCCGCCGCTGCTCCGGTTCGCCCTGCTGCGTACCGGAGAACGGCGTTGGCGGCTGGTCTTCACCCACCACCACCTGCTGCTGGACGGCTGGTCCGTGCCGCTCGTCCTCGGCGAACTGCTGGACGCCGCCACGGTCTCCGCGGCCGGGCGGCACACCCCCGCCTACCGGGAGTACGCCCGGTGGCTGGCCACCCGCGACCGGGCCGCCGCCGCCGAGGCGTGGCGCGCGGAGCTGGCGGGCATCGAACCCACCAGGGTGGCCGACCGCGCTCCGGGCACCCCCGCCGCCCTGAGCCACCGGTTCGAACTGCCCGAGCGGCTCGGCCACGCGCTCACCGCTCGCGCCGCCCACTGGGGCGTGACCGTCAACGCCCTCGTCGAGTCCGCCTGGGGCATCCTGCTGAACCACCTGACAGGCGAGGAGGATGTCGTCTTCGGCGTCACCGTCGCCCAACGCCCCCCGGAGGTGGCCGGGGTGGAGCGGCTCGTCGGGCTGCTGCTGAACACCGTGCCCACCCGCGTCACCGTCCGGCCCGGACAGTCGGCCGGGCAACTGGCCCGGCGTGTCCACGCGCGCCGGGCCGACCTGCTGGACCACCAGCATCTCGGCCTCACCGCCATCGAGGAGGCCGTGGGCACCACCGGCCTGTTCGACACGTCGGTGGTCTTCGAGAACTATCCCCTGGACGAGGACGCCTGGACCCGCCTGCCCGACGGCGTTCAGGTGACCGGGACCGAGGTGCGGGACGGCACCCACTACCCGCTCAGCCTCGTGGTCCTGCCCCGGGCCGGCCGGGTGGAGTGCCGGCTGTACAGCAGGCCGGGAGCGCTGGACGACCGCGCCACACCCACCGAACTGGCGGACCTCTTCGTCGCCGCCTGCCACGCCCTCGTGGAGGACGAGCGACAGCCCCTGGCACACGTCCGGCTCCTCCCGGCCCACCGGCGGGCCGGCCTGCTCGCCGCCGGTCAGGGGCCGTTGTCACCGGTGGCGGACGACGACCTCCAGCTGGCCCGGGTCTTCGAGGACCGGGCCGCCGCACATCCCACCCGCATTGCGCTGTGCCACGGCACGCGGAGCCTCACCTACGGTCAACTCAACGAACGGGCGAACCAGTTGGCCCACCACCTCGCCGAGCGGGTCCCTCCCGGCACCCCGGTCGCCGTCGCCCTGGACCGCTCACCCGACGTCGCCGTCTGCTTCCTGGCCCTGGCGAAACTGGGCGCCCTCTGCGTCCCCCTCCACTCCGGATTCCCGCCCGAGAGGGTCCGGGCCATCCGCGAACTGACCGGCGCCCGGCTGCTGTTGGACTCCCTGCCGGACGAGGAGTCCCTCGCGGCCCAGCCCTCCGCCGACCTGGGACGCACCCTGCCCGGGAACCTCGCGGCCTGTGTGATGTTCACCTCCGGTTCGTCCGGCGAGCCCAAGGGCGTACGGCTGACCCACCGCAACATCCTCAGCCGTGCCCTCGACCCGGCATGGCGGGGCGATGACCAGCAGTGCGTCCTCCAGCACTCCCCGCACTCGTGGGACGCCGTCGTCTACGAGCTGTGGATGCCCCTGCTCACCGGCCGACGGGTACGGGTGGCCCCGCCCGGCGAGATGGACGGCGCGGCCCTGCGCCGGGCCGTGCGGGAGGGCGGCGTGACCGCGGCCTTCCTGACCGCCGGACTGTTGGACGTCCTCGCCGAGCAGGACCCCGGAGCACTCGAAGGACTGCGGCGGCTGGTCACGGGCGGCGACGTCGTCTCACCCGCCTCGGTGGAACGGGTGCGCCGGCACCACCCGGAGCTGGAGGTCAGCCACCTCTACGGGCCGGTGGAGAACACCACCTTCTCCCTCGGCCACGAGGTCCCCCTCGACGGCTCCGGCGCCGCACCCCTGCCGGTCGGCACCCCGGTGCCCGGCTGCCGGGTCACCGTCCTGGACACGGCCCTGCGACCGGTGCCGCCCGGAGTGCCGGGAGAGATCCACCTGGCCGGCGACGGCCTGGCCGAGGGGTACCACGGCGCCCCGGCCGCCACCTGCCTGCGCTTCGTCGCCGACCCGTACGGCCCCGACGGATCCCGCACCTACCGCACGGGAGACCTGGGCCGCTGGGACCGGGAGGGGCGCCTGCACTTCCTGGGCCGCGCCGACCGGCAGGTCAAGGTGAACGGCTTCCGCATCGAACCGGGCGAGGTCGAGGCCGCGCTGCGCGCCGAACCCGGGGTCGGCGCCGCCTGGGTGATCGCCCGCGGCGAGGGCGCCGCCGAACGCTCCCTGGTCGCCTATGTGATGGGCGCGGACGGCGCCGTGGACCCCACGTCGCTCCGGACCCGCCTGGCCGCGCGGCTGCCCCGCCACATGGTGCCCGCCGTGGTGGTACCGGTGGCCGAGCCGCCCCTGAGCGCCAACGGGAAGGTCGACCGGGACGCGCTGCCCGCGCCGGAGCGTCCGGCCGCCGCCGACGCCCGCACACCCCGCGCCGAGGTGGTGGCCGCCGCCTTCGCGGCCACCCTCGGCCTGCCGTCGGTCTCCGTCGACGAGGACTTCTTCGCCCTCGGCGGCAACTCGCTCACCGCCATCCGGCTGGCCGGCCGCATCCGCGCGGCCCTGGGCCTCCCCGTCTCGGTACGGGACCTGTTCGAGGCACCCACCGTCGCCGAACTCGACAGGCGGCTGCCCGACGGCGCCACCCCGGCCCGGCACCCCGAGGACGGGACGGCTCCCGAACGCCCGGAACACGTCCCCCTCTCCCCGGCCCAGCTACGCCTGTGGACCGCCAACTACCTGGGGGAGCAACGTCCCACCTATCTCACCTCCCTCGCCCTGGAACTGCGCGGCCCTCTTCGGCGGACGGCGCTGGAGGAGGCGCTGGGCGACGTGGTGGCCCGGCACGAGGTGCTCCGGACGGTACTGCCCTACGGTCCGCAGGGCCCCGAACAGCGGGTGCTGCCCCGCGAGGACGCGACGCCCGCCCTCCGCCACCTCGACGTCACCCCCGGCGAGGAGCGGTCCGTCGTCGAGGCCGAACTGTCCCGCGGCTTCGACCTGCTGACCGAGACGCCGCTGCGTGCCCTGCTGCTGAGCACCGGCCCGGAACGCCATCTGCTGCTGCTCGTGGTGCACCACGTGGCCGTCGACGGCCACTCCCTGGGCGTCCTGCGCGACGACTTGCGGCACGCCTACGCCGCCCGTCTGGACGGCGCGGCCCCCCGGTGGGCGGCCCCCGCCCCGCAGTACGCCGACCACACGCTCCGGCTGGCCCGGCGCCGGGGGGACGAGAGCGACCCCGACAGCCCCGCCGCCCGCCAGGCACGCTACTGGTCGGCCGAACTGAAGGGCGTACCCGACCAGTTGATCCTGCCCGGCGCGCCCCCTCGGACAGGACGCTCCGACGGCCGCGCCGGCCGCGTCCCCCTCTCCTGGGGGCCAGGTGAGCACCGCCTCCTGGAGGAGGCCGCCACCCGCTACGCCGCGAGCCCCTACATGGTGCTGCACTCCGCCCTGGTCGCCGCCCTCAGCGAGCTCGGCGCCGGGGAGGACGTACCCGTGGTGGTCGCCCTGAGCGGGCGGGACGACGACGGGGTGGACGGCCTGGTGGGATGCGTCACCAACCCCGTGGTGCTCCGTGTCCCCACCGACGGGACCCCCGACGGCGAGGAGCTGACCGGCAGGGTCCGCCGACGCCTGCTGTCCGCCCACGCCCACCAGGACCACCCCTACGAACAGGTGGTGGAGGGTCTGGCGCGGGACCGCGCCCACCAGGGACGGGGCCTGTTCACCGTGGCCTTCTCCTACCTGCGCGTCGACCCCCCGGACCGCTGCGACGGCCGGTGGGCGGGCGGCCTCCGGGTGGACCACCGCGTCCTCCCGGTCACCCACACCGACCAGGACCTGCTGCTGCAACTACGCGACACGCGCGACGCCGACGGCGGCCCAGCCGGCCTGGACGGCGAACTGATCCACTCACTCGACTACTGCGCCCCGGACACCGCCACCGGACTCGCCCGGCTCTTCGGCGAGAAACTGACGACACTCCTGACCGATCCGGGGGCGCCGCTGATCAGCGGGTGAACTGCGGCCCCGCGGCCGGCAGCCCTACCCTGTCGCCGGCGAGGGGGCGGCTGCCAAGGAATCGGCGGCCCCCTTGCCGGAGTCGAGTACGTCCTCGCCGTAGATGTCCCGCAGCCAGTTGGCCTGGTAGACGGTGTCGAGGTAGCGCTCGCCGAGGTCCGGGCCGATGGCCACCGCGGTGAGTTCGTGTGCGTCATGCCGGGCCAACCAGTCCGTCGCGCCGCTGATCACCGTGCCGGTGGAGCCGCCGAACAGGAATCCGCGCCTGGCCAGACGATGGCAGGAACGTATGGTGTCCGCCTCTTTGACACAAATCACCTCGTCGACATAGGACTCGTCGAGCAGCGGCGGGCGCATGCTCATGCCCAGACCGGGAATCATCCGGCGGCCCGGCGAACCGCCGAAGGAAACCGAGCCGACGCTGTCCACCGCGATGATCCGCACCCGCCGGTGCCATCTCCGGAAGTAGCGCGCACAGCCCATCAGGGTCCCGGTGGTGCCGGCTCCGACGAACAGCACGTCCAGCCGCGGGAACTGACGGGCGATCTCCGGCGCGGTCGTGCGGTAGTGCGCCTTCCAGTTGCTCGGATTGGTGTACTGGCTGAGCCACACGTACCGGTCGTCGGAGGCGCACAGCGCGCGGACGTAGTCGAGCCGTGCGCCGAGAAAACCGCCGTTGGCCTCCTGTTCGGCGATCACGTGCACCTGGCTGCCCAACGCCTCCATCATCATTCTGTTCGACAGATTGCCGCGGGAGTCCGTCACACACAGAAACCGGTAGCCCTTGCTCGCCGCGATCACGCTCAGCGCCACGCCGAGGTTTCCGGACGAGGACTCGACCAGGATCGATTCCGGCGTCAGGATTCCATCCCGCTCAGCGGCCTCCACCATCTCGGTCGCGGCCTTCAACTTGATCGAGCCGGCGAAGTTGAAGCCCTCACACTTCAGGAAGAGCGAGTGCCCGAAGATCGACCGGAGGTCGACATAGAGATCCTCCTCGTTGAAGGCGTAGGGAGCGGAAATGACGGGCACGATGGTCTCCTCTGTCTGGAGCAGAGCACTATCGGAACTTCCATCCGGTCGTGGGCGCGTTCCTCGCTTGTGAGGGCGAGACTCCCGTTTCCGACCGGGCGGTACGGGGCCCTGCGCCAGTGGCCGCTGTCTCATGCATCGGGGCCTGCGCGACGTGACCGGTGGTCTCTCCCGGGATCAGCCCTGAAGAGGCCTCCTGGACTCCCGGCCTGCTCATCCGTACCGGCTCAGTTCATGGAAGAAGTCGTCGACGACGTGCAATTCTCCGGAGCGGGCCACTTCGGTGTACACGTACTTGCCCACCGCGAGGTCGAGCACCCCGAGGCCGAAGGGCGAGAACACCACCGGCCGGTCCGCCGGCACCGTCACCCGCCCGGCCATCACGTCGTCCAACGTGCCGAGCAGGAAGTCCCGGCTGCCGGTGAGTTGCTCGGCCAGATGCGGCGAGGTGTCGGCCTTGAGGCAGTGCTCGACGTCATCGACGATGTTGGTGGAGGCGAGCAGGATCTCCGGCGCGAGGTCGCGCAGCGACACATGCAGCACCAGAGGATTGTGTGCGAACCATGACGGCTCACTGACGTGCGGCTGACCGGCGACCGTGGCGAAGACCACCAGGTCGCTGTTTCGGATCAGCTGCTCGGCACTGTCGTGCACGGTGATTCGGCCGGGGGTGCCCGACTGCTCCAGGTAGCAGCGGAAGCCCGCCGCGCTGTCGGCGGACAGGTCGTGTACGCCGATCTCGTCGAACGTCCAGCCGGTGCCGACCAGGAAGGTGTGGATGTAGCGGGCGATCAGGCCCACCCCGAAGAACCCGACGCGCGTCGGGCGCGGCCTCCCTCGGCTGAGCCAGTCGGCCGCCGACGCCGCCGACGCGGCCGTCCGGGTGGCGCTGATGATCGAACTCTCCAGACAGGCGAACGGGTAGCCGGTGTCATGGTCGTTGAGGATCAGCACGGCCGATGCCCTTGGAACTCCGGCCGTCACGTTCTTCGGGAAGCTGGAGATCCACTTCAGGCCGTCCACCCGTGTGTCCCCACCGATCGAGGCGGGCAGCGCGATGATCCGGGAGGACGGGCGGTCGGGGAAACGCAGGAAGTACGACGGCGGGTTCACCGAATCACCGGCCCCGTGCACCCGGTAGGTGGTCTCGACCAACTCCGTGATCCGCTTCTCGCAGCCGTGCAGCGTGCGCCGGACCTGGGCACCGGAGATCACCGCGAACGGTGGCACGGTGACCGTTGCGACGCGTGCGGGCTCTCTCGCGGTGGAATCGACGGTGGTCATCGCGTGGTCACCTCCACGGTCGGCGAGCAGTCGGCCAGACGCACCGGTTCGGCCATGGCGACGAGCACCTCGCGCGGTCCCTCGAAGGGCTCCCTGCTGTGCGCGGTGCGGACGTTGTCGACGAGCATCAGGTCGCCGGCCTGCCACGGTTCGCGTGCGGTGTTCGCCTCGTAGACGCTGTTGAGCAGTTGGACGACGTCCTCGCCGATCGGGTCGCCGTTGCCGAAGCGGGTGTTGAACGGCAACCCGTCGGCGCCGTAGACGTCCACCAAGTACTCGTGCACCTCGGGGGCCATCGTCCACTCGTTGAGGAACGCGATCTGGTTGAACCAGCAGCGTCGGCCGGTGACCGGGTGGCGCACCACGGCGCTGCGGCGCTGTCTGGTGCGCAGTCCGCCGTCGGGCTGCCACTCGAACGCGATGGCGTTGGCGTTGCAGTAGCGCTCGACGGCGCCCCGGTCGTCGGTGCCGAAGGCCTCGGCGACGGACGCGCCGATCTCGTCGTTGTAGCTGCGGGTGAGCAGCCAGCCCTCGCGCTCGAACCGCTCGGTCAACTCGGTGGGCAGTGCGTCCAGCACGGTCGGTGAGTCGGCCACCGCGGTCGCCCCGCCGGTGGTGGGCGCACCGAGACAGGCGAACATCATCAAGCCGGGGAACTCAAGCGTGTAGCTCAGTTCATGGTGCATACACATGGGCTGGTTCGGCGGCCACTTCGATGAGGAGTACACCCCGTCGGAGTAGGTCTGCCGGGGCGCGAAGGCCTCCTGCTCGGTCATCAGACCGGTGGCGAGCTTCGAGAAGACGGCTCCGGTCCCGACCGCATCGCGCAGCCCGAGACCGCGGACCAGGACCGAACCGTGCTCGGCGACGACTGCGCGCAGCGCGTCGCGGTGCTCGGCCGCCCAGGCCGGCGCGTCGCCGGTGGCCTCGGCCCGCACCCGTGGGGGTGCGCCGGAATTCAGTTCCACGTCGACCAGCAACGCCGTGGATGTGAACGACATCTCGTTTTCCTTTCAGCTGACACTCAGGAAGAAGCGGACAATTCGGCGGCGTGCAGCACGGCCTTTGCTGCCTCGACCGGACGGGTACGCAGGAAGTAGTGGCCGCCGTCGGCGAGCTCGTGCAGGTCGACCTGTTCGGCCAGAAGCTGCCAGTCGAGGTACCGGCGCGGGTACTCCGCCGTGCTCGGGTCGTCCGCGGCGACGACCACGGTGACCGGCACGGAGAGCTTCTGCGCCGGCGGGCGCTCCAGGGCATCGGCGAAGTAGTGGTGTGCGGACATGCAGTCGTGTCGGTAGGCGGCGCCGACGTGCTCGGCGTGCTGCGCACCCAGCTCACCGAGCGAGGTGTGGCCGCCGTGCGTGCTCAGGCTCGCGGCGATCTCGGCGTTGCTCCGTCCGGTCAGCTCGGTGATGGTGGCGCGCCGGTCGTCGGCGTCACCGAGCAGTTGCGCGCCGAGGAACACCCGTGGGACGTCCACCCCGCGCTCCCGCAGCCTTCTGGCCGTCTCCACGGCCGGTGCTGTTCCCGAGGAGTGGCCCCACAGCAGGACCCTGGTCAGGCCACGCCCGGTGATCTCGTCGACGACCTGCTCGACCACCTGCGTCATCGGCGCGAGCGGCTCGGTCTCGGCGGCCACGTCGTGACCGGGCAGCTCGACGGCGTAGACCGCCGGCCCACCGTCCGGCAGCGCTGCGGCCATCGGCTGGAAGTTCACCGCGTTGCCGCCGGCGTACGGGAAGCACACCAGGGCTGTGGTCTGCGCACCGGCCGCTTCCGACAGCGGCTGGAGCAGCCCGGCACGCCGCACGGACCTGCCGTCGATCAGCCCGGCCAGATCGGCGAGGATCGGGTGACCGGTGACATCCTTGAGGGACACCGCACGGTCCAGGACGATGGCCAGCTTCACTGCCGACAGCGACGTGCCGCCCCGGTCGAAGAAGTGGTCCCGCCGTCCGATCTGGTCCTGCGGGATGCCGAGGACCTTCGCCCATGCGGCCGCCAACTGCTGTTCGGTCGGCGTGTCCGGCGCGCGGTAGTCGTCCCGGACGACGTCGAGTTCTCCGGCGAGTGCCTGCAGGGTCCTTCTGTCGATCTTGCTGTTGGCCGTCAGCGGCAGAGTCTTCCGCCAGTGAAAGGCCGACGGGACCATGTACGCGGGCAGCGACTCACCGAGCCGGTCCAGCAGGACGTCGGCCTCGAGCGGCCGCCGACCGGAATAGAACGCCACCAGGTGCTTGCTCCGGTCGGCCCGCTCGGCGACCACGACCGCACCGTCGCGAACACCGGGCACCTGCAACAGGGTGTTCTCGATCTCGCCGATCTCGATCCGGAAGCCACGGATCTTCACCTGGGTGTCGCGGCGGCCGAGGAACTCCAGCTTTCCCGCGGGCGTCCAGCGGCCGTAGTCGCCGCCCCGGTAGAGGCGGGCGTTCTCACGGTGTGGATCGGCCAGGTAGGCCTGCCGGGTGCGCTCGGGGTCGTTGACGTATCCCCGGCCGACGCAGACGCCGGAGAAGACGATCAGGCCGGGGGCACCGAGCGGCACCGGGATCAGGTGCTCGTCGACGACGTAGACGTGCACGTTGTTGACCGCGGGGCCCAGCAGGACCCGGTCTCCGTCGGGCACGCGGTCCATGACCTCGTGGTTGGTGTCGTCCGAGGTCTCGGTCAGCCCGTAGGCGTTGACCAGCTTGATCCCGGGCTGGGCGGCGAACCAGCGCTGCACGAGCTCCTTTTTCAGCGCCTCGCCCGTGACCGACACGCACCGCAGGTCCGGCAGCTCGCGGGGGTGCTGCTTCAGCCAGGACACGACCACGTCCAGGTAGGAGGGGACTACCTGGAGGACGGCGACCCGGCCGTCGACGATCTTGTCGACGAACCGCTGGACGTTCAGGATCACCTCCTGCTCCACGAGGAGGGTCCGTCCCCCGACCAGGAGCCCGGACACCAACTGCCACAGCGAGATGTCGAAGCATTGGGGTGCGGTCTGGGCGACCACCTGTCCCTCGCTGATCTCCAGGTCGTCGATCTTGGCGTAGAGGTGGTTCAGCATGCCCGCGTGCTCGCACATCGCGCCCTTGGGCTCACCTGTGGAGCCGGAGGTGAAGTAGATGTAGGCGAGCCGGTCCGGTGCGATGTGGAGGCCCAGATCGTCGTCGTCGTGGTCTTCCTCGTAGGCTGCGCCGACGAAGAGCTTCTGGACCCCGGACAGCGAGTCGAGGGCCTGGTCGAGCGCGGAGGTGCTGCCGGGTTCGGTCAGCACGAGCCCGCATGCGGCACGGGAGAGCATGGTCGCGAGACGGTCGGCCGGGAAATGCGGCTCGATGGGCAGATACACACCGCCGGCCTTGAAGACCGCGAGGACGGCGGCCATCCAGTCCAGGTTGCGCTCGGTCACCACTGCGACGACACCTTCGGGGCGCAGCCCCCGCGCCAGCAGGGCTCGTCCCACCCGGTTGGCGCGCGCGTTGAGTTCCCGATAGGTCAGTTGCTGCTTCCCATGCACCGCGGCGACGGCGTCCGGGTGTGCCGCCACCCGCTGCTCGAACAGTTCGTGGAACCGGTGGTCCGGCAGTTCCCGGCGTGGACCGGCGAGTGATTCGAGCTGGAAATGGAGTTCCTCGGCGGAGAGCAGGTTCTGCCGCCCGTGCTCGGCGTCCGGATCGGCGGCGATCAGTGCGAGTGCGGTGAGGTGATAGCCGGCGATCCTGACGGCGCAGTCCTCGTCGAGCGCGTCGGTCCGATGGCGCAGCCGCAGCACGAGGTGGCCGTCGCGTTGGGAGAATCCCACCCACAGCAGGGTGCTGTCGGCGACTTCACCGCCCACGCCGTGCGGATCGAACACGGCCTCGATCGACGGCTCCGCCAGGCCCAGCTCGCACCTGAGCTCATCGACCGGGCAGTCCTTGTGCGACAGCAGGTCCGACGCGACTCGATGAGTGTCCAGCAGCAGTGCCCGCCACGAGTCGGGCTCGGTCGTCAGCCGGCAGAGCAGCGGTCGGCCCCCCTCCTCGGTGACGTATCCGGTGGCGACCTCGCGCTCGCCGGACAGCGCGGCGAGCACCTTGGAGTGCGCTGCCAACAACACCGAGCCGAGCGGTAGCGCCAGGTCCTCGGCCAGTCGGCCCAACGCCGCGACGACGTCGTCCGGGATCGGCGCCTCGTGTTCGCCGATGCCCTTCACCGGATCGAGCGTCCACCGCGGGATTTCGGTGAATCCACCGGCGACGAGCACATCGCGCCAGTACTCCCGGTCGGCCCGGGCTTGCATTCCCATCTGGTCGTCCCTCTCCGTTCGCCTTCGTCACCGTGCTGTTCAGCGCCGACAAGGGCGGAGCCGCTATCCCGTCCGCGTCACCGCCTCGGGCTGATCAGGGGCATCTCGCATCTCCGCGGCGGGGTTTCCTCCCCAGCGCGCGTGCTGCGGGACCTCCTCGCCCTTCATGAGGAAGGAGTCGGGTGCGAGCACCGCGCCCGTGCCCATCGTCACGCCGTAATGGACGTGGGCGCCCACGCCGATGGTGCAACCGGCGCCGAGGGTGCTGCGATCGGATTTGAAGGTGCCGTCCTCCTGCGAGTGGCACTGGATCTTGCTTCCCGCATTGAGCGTGCAGTCGTTCCCGATGGCGGTGAGCGTCCGCTCCGTCAGATAGCAGCCGTCGTCGAAGACCCTGCTGCCGATCCGAACCCCCAGCATCCGCCAGATCACGTTCTTGAAGGGGGTCCCGTTGAAGATGTCGAGGTAGTTGTCGGGCACCTTCCAGAGGCGCTCGTGCCACCAGAAGTAGGGGTCGTAGATGGAGCACACCTGCGGTTGCAGCGCGCGGAATGCCGCGATGCCGCGCTCCACCAGTACGAGGTAGACGGCGGTGAACCCGAGGCTGAGCACCAGGAACGCGGCGATCAGCACATGCCCGTAGGAGTCGTACAGCTCGGCGCTCGCCAGGCCGAGCATCGTGAGCACGAAGAAGTGCAGCCACCGCACGAGCAGGAAGAAGATCATCGAGCGGATGTTGTAGTGGTTCTTCGCAGCGAGGTTGTGGCGCAACGTGTCGCCGGCGCGCAGATGGTCGAACCGGGAATCGCGCTCGACGGAGCGGGGAATGTCGAAGCACGGCGAACCGAGCAGGCCCACCCCCTCGCGCACCTCGCCTTCGAGCGGAACCATCACCTTCGTCGCGAGGAGACAGTTCTCACCCGTCCTGGCCCCCGAGGGATAGGCGATGTTGTTCCCGAGGAAGTTGTGTGACCCGATCGAGGCCCGGGACACCCGGAAGGACGTGCTCGAATAGTCGGCGTTGATGATGGAGAGCCCGTCGGCGACCATCGTTCCGCTCCCGACCGAGCACAGGAACGGGGTCTCGTGCTGCACTTCCGTGCCGAAGTTCGACCCCGTCTGCTCGACCCGGGACAAGTCGTATCCGATGCCGCGCAAGTAGTGGACGATGTAGGAGCTGTCCCCCAACAGCCATGCGAAGAACTTGATGTTGGTCATGCGCCCGATCGCCCGGTGAGCCGAGTAGTGAAACCCGTACAGCGGATAGATCTTGTCCGGCTTGACGACGAGGTTGATCAGGCGCGGAACGGTGAACATCACGGCCAGGCCCACGACGACGAAGCCGAAGAACAGCAGCAGGGAAAGGACCAGCGCGTCGATGCAGAGGTCCAGTGCCGTGAGCTCCGCCGTGCCGGGGCTCAGCCGGTTGTGCAGCGCCGGGACCAGGGTCACCAGCATGTACGTGCCCCCGACGGACAGTGGCACGTAGAGGAGCAACAGCTGGAGCACGGTGATGAGGCCGAAGCCGGCCCGGCGCAGCGTGCCGCATGGGGCCGGCCCGATCCTCAGGTAGTCGTGCTGCGTGAGCTGTGCCGGGGACCCGTGCCAGTGCTGACCGTCCGGGACCGCCTGGCCGCTGTACAGCGTGGACGTGTGTCCGAGTTGGGCCCCGTCGCCCATCGACGTGTCGATGTCGAGCACGGTCTTCTCTCCGATGAACACGTCCCGGCCGAGCGTGACCCGGCCGGTCTGGATACGCCCGGCGTGTGCCCGGTAGCAGAGGAAGAACGAGTCTTTGCGGATCACGGTGCCGGCGCCGACCGTGAAGAGGTCGGTGCACACCGGAACGCTGTGGGAGAGGATCGTGACCCCTTTGCCGATCCGTGCGCCCAGCGCTCGCAGGTACAGCACGTACAGGGGATTGCCGACGAAGAAGATCATCGGGTTGGCGTGGATCAGCACTTTGACGGTCCAGAAGCGCAGATAGGTCAGACCCCAGACCGGGAAGTCTCGTGGTGTCCACCGGCCGATGAGGAGCCATTTGGCTGCGATGGGGAAGGTGCACAGACCGACGAAGACGATGCCTCCGAAGACGAACGATCGCAGGTAGACATCGATCACACCCGACCCGGCGGAGACCCATGCGTAGCCTCGGGCGGCAACAAGTCCGGCGAGGAAGGAGTATCCCAGGAAAAGCAGGAACTGCAGGGTTCCGCAGAGGGCGTACCGCACCGTGCCGATGGGGGTCACCACCTCGGACGGCGCCGGGACCGACGGCTCGACGGGGGCGGCGTTCGCGAGCCCCGTCGCCAGACTGCGGATCGTCGGGTGCCGGTAGATGTCCTTCATCGACGCCGAGGGAAGGTCCGCCCGCTTCCTGACTCGTGCGCAGAAATGTGCCATCACCAATGAGTTGGCGCCGAGGTCGTCGAAGAAATGGCTGTCGATCGACACCCGTTCGACGCACATGACGTCGGCCAGCACCTCGGCGAGGTCTTTCTCGATGCCGGTCTCCGGACTGGTGAACCTGCTTGTATCGATTGCGGATTCATCAGGTCCGGGCGTCAAGACATCGAGGGATTTCTCCTCCATGCGAGCTCCTTGAGGAACTTTCGAGCGCCGTCGCCATTACGGTGGGCGCTCCGTACTCGCGCTTTTCGATGGCTGGAGCGAGTGGTCCGGGAATCACGAGGTCGGGGTCTGCTGTCCGGATCCCGAACCGCTGCCTCAGTCTTAGCTGTCCACCGGCGGGCTGCCACTCGAACTCGGTCGCATTGGCCCAGCAGTGGCCCTTCCGGTTCACTCCTTGCCCGGGGTCCTGCCCGGCGGGACGGCGATGAGTTGCGCGTGCGTCTCGCCGTGCTGCATGCGAGTGGTCCGTTCCTGATCCGGGAGGAGTTGCGCCGGGGTGCGGGGCGGTGGCGGTACCCCGGCCGTGCCGGTGCCCGAGGGGGAGACCGCCGTGACCTGGGGCGGGGATATCCGGGTGATGTCGGTGGTCGGGTTGCTGCCGAATGTCACTTTGGTCGTGGGGGCGGGTTCGTTCCTGTGATGGTCACCAGGGTTCCGCCACCGGTGGAGCCCTGGTTGGGAAAGAGGCATGTACAACGCTCCTTGTTCTCCGATGGAACATACGGGGACCGGTGGAACGCGCCCGGCCCAAGCGTTCGGCTTCCGCAGGAAAGGTCGGTTGTCGACGACGTGAATTGACGCCGTGCGGAGCGCGCAGTTGTTGGAATTGCCGAGAGTCCGGGGAGGCGGGCGTATAAGGCCGCGGCCCGGGCCCCGGCTGCCGGAACTTCTTCTCGGGCACGGAGAAGAACCGGCAAGCGCTGTCTGTTTTCAACTTCCTCGGCTGGGGATGGGCGGCCCGCCCGTTCACCATTTCAGTGACCCACAGGGGGATTTGAGCGGCAAGGCTCGTAACCTCGTATCACTCGAAGGTGGTAGTTGTCCGTCTTGTGCGAGCGGATTTCACGTTCGGGCGAATTGGCACCGCCGGATGGCCACGGGCCTGCGCCATCTCGATGTGGATTCAAGCCGAACGGGCTGGTCACGTCCGGCCGGGGCCGATGCAGCGGCTGCTGCGCCACGCCCGCCGGGACCCGGATGCCGTCCGTGACGACATCCGCATCCACGCTGTCGAACACCTCGGCACGGAGACAGGTGTCCAGCAGCAGTACACCGGCGTCGCGGGACGCATCGAGAACGCCCGGGTCGGCGTGTTCCTCGCCTGCGCCACCAGCGGGTGACGGGCACTGATCGACCGTCGACTCGACCTGCCCGAGCACTCCTGGTGCACCGGTCCCGAGCGCCGCCGGGCGGCCGGGATGTCCGAGACGGTGCGGTTCGCGACCGAGCCCCGTCCGGCCCGGGAGATGATCGCCGCCGCGCTGGATGCCGGGGTGGAGGCGCCGTGAGTGACCGGCGACGAAGCCTACGCAGTCACTACCGACGACGCTGCGCCGACGAACCTGCTGGACAGGCCGCGAAACCGCACTGGAGTACTGAGGGCTGTCCCGTCCTTGGGCGCTCCCGGGAAGTGGCTCGCCCTACGCCTCTCATATTCCTGATATGTCGCCAGGTAAGTCGGCATCTGATCTCCGGGTCCGACACGTGCCAGTGTAAGGTGAAGAACGCCCCTGACCTGCAGAAAGCTGGCAGGGAGCCGTCTTCCAGGAGTCCAAAATGCTGCGTACTCTGTTCAAGTCCAAGATCCACCGGGCCACCGTGACCCACGCCGACCTCCACTATGTCGGCTCCGTCACCGTCGACGCCGATCTGATGGAGGCGGCGGACCTGCTGCCGGGCGAGTTGGTGCACATCGTCGACATCGACAACGGCGCCCGGCTGGAGACGTACGTCATCGAGGGCGAGCGGGGTTCCGGCGTCATCGGCGTCAACGGTGCCGCCGCGCATCTCGTGCACCCCGGCGACCTGGTCATTCTCATCAGCTACGCGCAGGTCGACGACGTCGAGGCGCGTACGCTGACGCCGCGCGTCGTGCACGTGGACGCGGACAACCGTATCGTCGGGCTCGGTGCCGACGCCGCCGAGCCCGTACCGGACGCCGCCACCGGGCGGAGTCCGTACGCCGTTCCCGCGGGGCGCCGGTCGTAACCGTCCCACCAGCGAGGAGCACCCACCGTGGCAGAAGAGACCGGCCGGACCGAGGTCGACATCGAGATCCGTGACGACCGCGCGGGTGGCAACCTGCTCGCGTACGAGAACGGCGGGGCCGCCGGAGTCATCGCGTACTTCGTGATGGAGGGCGAGCCCGCCGCGCTCGTCGCCGTGCACACCGTCGTCGAGCCCGGCCACGAGGGCAAGGGCATCGCGGGCGCCCTCGTCCGGGAGTTCTACGCCATGGCCGACAGGGAAGGGGTTCCCGTCGTCCCGCTCTGCCCGTACGCGGCGAAGTGGGCGCTGCGCCACCCCGATCTGGCGCCCGTGCCCCCGGCCGAACTCGTGGAGCGGGCGAAGGAGCAGCTCAAGTCGCACCCCGAGCTGTAGCGAAGGCCGTCGGTCACCGGCCCGTGACGGTTGCCGCCCCGCTCACGCGGGCCGTACCGTTCGGTCGGTGACGCTCGCGCTTCTGCACACCTCCCCGGTCCACGTCCCGGTCTTCGACGCGCTCCGCGACGCGGACCATCCCGGACTCGTCCTGCGGCATCTCGTGGACGAGGACCTGCTGCGCCGGGCCGGGGACCGTGGACCCGGCGCGGTGTCGGGCGAGATACGGGAACGGCTCACGGACGCCGTCGGCGCGGGCGCCACGGCCGTGCTCTGCACCTGCTCGACGATCGGCGGGGTGGCGGAGTCGACGGCGCAGGAGGTCGGCGCCCCGGTGCTGCGGGTCGACCGGCCGATGGCGGCGGCCGCCGTACGGCACGAGCGGGTGGTGGTGCTCGCCGCGCTGGCCGCCACGCTGGCGCCGACCCTCGCGCTGCTCGCCGAGGAGGCGGGGGAGCGGTCCGTCGACGTGCGTCCCGTCCTGGTGGAGGGGGCCTGGGAGCGCTTCATGGCCGGTGACCGTGACGGCTTCCTGGACCTCGTCGCGGCAGCGGCCGACGCGGTGACGGACGCCGATGCGATCGTGCTGGCCCAGGCGTCCATGGCCGACGCCGCCGAACGCGCGAACACCCCGGTCCCGGTGCTGTCCAGCCCTCGATCCGGCCTGGCCGCGGCGGCGGCCGTCGCGCGCTGACCCGTCGGTGTCCGGGCGGCGGAGCCGTGGCAGCCGTCGACCCGGACGGATCATTCGGAACCCGTCCGCATGGGCTCACCGGGCGCCGGTGGCCGCTCCGGGGGACGGTGGAAGGAGATCCACCACGAAGCGCTCGGAGACCCGTGATGACCAACCCGTACCCCGACCCCGTGCCACCGGCGCCCACCCCCGGGCCGATGCCCGAGCCGCCGCCGATGCCGCAGCCACCACCGGTACCGCCCGGACCCGTACCGCCCGGTCCGGCACCCGACCCCATTCCGCAGCCACCCGCTCCGAACCCCGAGCCCGTGCCGGAGCCGGAGCCGTCGCCGCACCCGCCCGGCTGATCGCCGCCGGACGCGGCGCAGCGGGCGCGCACCGGCCCGTCCGGTCGGTGCGCGCCCGCCGTGTGCCGGGTCCGCGCGCGCCGCTCGCACGGGTGCGCGTCGGCCGACCGGTGTCCTGGGCCCGGCTGCCCCGGGCGAGGCCCGCGGTCGCGGGACGGTCCGTCAGGCGATGATCGGGACCACGGCCTCGGGGGTGAGCATCCGGAACACGAACGACTGGTGGAAGTAGAGGTGGATGCCGTTCGCGTCGTGGTCCTGGTAGCCGATCGACAGGTCCTGGCCCAGACGCAGTTCGAAGTCGCCGCCCCGGGTCGACAGCAACACACCGCCCTTGACGGCGGGCGCCCACAGGATCTGGTCGTCGAGCAGCCGGGCCAGATGGGTGGCCACCGGGTACCCGTGGTCGGACGTCTCGGTCGCCTCGGTGAAGGCGTCGGCGCCGAGCAGCAGCCGGTACGGCCCGTCGACACCGGCCAGGCGCAGCTGGGTCAGTGCCTGGCTCACGGTGGCCGGGTAGTCGCGAGCATCGGCCGGCAGGGCCAGCGGCGGGTGCGAGGAGCCGTCCCGGAGTCCGGTGACGCCCGCCGACGCGTATCCGTCGATGATCGTCATGTCCTCGGCGAACGCGCACGTGCGGGCCGCTTCCTTGACGGGCTGCCAGTCGCTGTCGTCGGAACCGCGCTCGACGTCGTCCACGGCAGCCCGCGTCACGGTGAAGGGCACCCGCCACTCGATCACGGGCATCGAGGTACGGGCCCGCGCGATCACATCGGGCGTCGGCGGGTCGATGCCGCGCAGATGACCGTCGCCGACGGCCGCCAGCTCCGGTCCGGCCGGTGCGGTGACGTCGACGACGCGGCGCCCCGCCACATGGCGCCTGAAGGTGCGCCGGGCCTCTTCCTCGATCTGGGCCCAGGCGGCTTCGGTGACGGGGGCGAGTTCGCGGTGGAGGTTGTTCATCACTGGGCGCTTTCGTGCAGGCTGCCGATGTGCAGCGATCCGTCGTCCGGCCGGATCGCGGCCGGGTCCTGTGCCGGCACGGGCACCGGTTCGGACGGGGTCCCGGCCGCGGCGGGCGACGGCGGCGGGTCGGCGAAGAACCCGGCGCCGGGGGCGTAGAACAGCGTGCCGGTGACCGCCGTCGAGAAGTCGAGGATGCGGTCGTGCGTACCGGGCGGATCGCCCAGGAACATGTTGCGGAGCATCCGCTCGGTCACGTCCGGGTCGGCCGCGTAGCCGATGAAGTACGTGCCGAACTCGCCCTGCCCGAAGCTGCCGAACGGCATGTTGGCACGGAGGATCTCGCGGGCGGTGCCGTCCGGATCGGTGATCGTGTTGAGGGCGACATGGGAGTCGGCGGGTTTGACGTCGTCGGGGAGCTCGACATCGGTGAACTTGGTACGGCCGATGACGCGTTCCTGTTCCTCGGTGCTCAGTGCGTTCCAGGCCGCGAGGTCGTGCACGTACTTCTGCACGACGACGTAACTCCCGCCGGCGAAGTCGGGATCCTCGGCGCCCACCAGGGCCGCCGACCGGGCGTCCGCGCCGACGGGGTTCTCGGTGCCGTCGACGAAACCGAGCAGATCCCGGTGGTCGAAGTAGCGGAACCCCTGTGTCTCGTCCACCACGCGCACCGCGGGGCCGAGCCGGTCGAGCAGCTGGGCCGCCCATTCGTAGCACACGTCCATGCGCTCGGCCCGGACGTGGAACAGCAGATCCCCGGGGGTGGACGGGGCATGGTGCCGGGTGCCGCGCAGTTCCCGGAACGGATGCAGATCGGCGGGGCGTGGCCCCGCGAACAGCCGGTCCCACACATCGGAACCGAAACCGGTGACGGTGGCCGGAGAGGCGTCCGGGAACCGGAACCCGATGGAGCGGGCGATCGTCGGCAGATCCGGCAGCACCTCGCGCACGACGCTCTCACCACCGGGTTCGACCGTGGCGACCAGGATCAGCGCGGCGCTGGTCAACGGTGCGACCACGGGCTGGGCGGCGACGGGTTCGGATTCCGGTGGGGCGTCGGGCATGCGGGGGCTCCAGGAGGGGCGGTGGACGCGGCTTCGGGTGCGCGGACGTGCACACGCACTGCTTCGAGGGCGTGCGCGTGGAGGCGTCCGCTGCCACTTACCCACACCTTCGGCACCTCCGCATCCCGGGAGTGCCCGGACGAGTGGCGCCGGTCCGGGCCCGCCGCGTCCGCGGGTCCCGCCGTGCCCCAGTTCCGCCGTCCGCAGGTCCCGCCGTAATACCGTGACGTCGTGATGCCGCGCCGCCGCGCTGTTGCGCGGATCCGCGGCGGGGCATCCCGGTCAGCCTGCTTCGACCTCCGAACGGTCCCCGCCCCAGAGCGTGTGGAAAGAGCCCGGGCGGTCCGCGCGCCGGTACGTGTGCGCGCCGAAGAAGTCGCGCTGTCCCTGCGTCAGCGCGGCGGGCAGCCGGTCCGCGCGCAGCCCGTCGTAGTACGCGAGCGCGGCGGCGAACCCGGGGGTCGGCACGCCCTGCCGGGCCGCCTCGGCGACGACCGCGCGCCAGTCGTCCTGCGCCGCGCCGATCTCCTGGGCGAACCGCTCGTCGGAGAGCAGGCTCAGCAGTTCGGGGCGGGCGTCGTACGCCGCCCGGATCCGGTCCAGGAACGCGGCCCGGATGATGCACCCGGCCCGCCAGATGCCCGCCACCGCACCGAGATCGATGTTCCAGTCGTAGGTCTCGCTGCCCATCCTGATCTGGTGGAAGCCCTGCGTGTACGAGACGATCTTGGACGCGTACAGCGCCTGTTCCACGCGGTCGGCGAAGGCTGCTGCCGGGGCCTCGTCGAGCGGTGCGGCGGTCGGCCCGCTCAGGTCCTTCGCCGCCTCGCGCAGATCCGTGTGCCCCGACAGCGAGCGGGCGAAGACGGCCTCCGCGATACCGGAGACGGGGACCCCGAGGTCGAGTGCGATCTGCACCGTCCAGCGGCCGGTGCCCTTCTGTTCCGCCCGGTCCTGCACGATGTCGACGAACGGCTTCCCGGTGACCGCGTCGGTGTGGGCGAGGACCTCCGCCGTGATCTCGATCAGATAGGAGTCGAGACGGCCGGTGTTCCAGCGGCGGAAGGTCTCGGCGATCCGCTCCGGGGAGTAACCGGCCACCTGGCGCAGCAGGTCGTACGCCTCCGCGATCAGTTGCATGTCGGCGTACTCGATGCCGTTGTGGACCATCTTCACGAAGTGCCCGGCGCCGTCCGGGCCGATGTGAGTGGTGCACGGTGTGCCGTCCTTCGCCTTGGCGGCGATCCTCTCCAGCATCGGCCCCAGCGACTCGTACGACTGCGCGGAACCACCGGGCATGATGCTCGGCCCGTGCAGCGCGCCCTCCTCGCCGCCGGAGATGCCCACGCCCACGAAGTGGATGCCCCGCCCGCGCAGTTGCCTCTCCCGGCGGCGGGTGTCCTCGAAGTGCGCGTTGCCGCCGTCGATGACGACGTCGCCCTCTTCGAGGAGCGGGGCGAACTCCTGGATGACGGCGTCCGTCGGATCGCCCGCCTTCACCATGATGAACACCCGGCGCGGACGTTCCAGCGCCGCGACGAACTCCTGCGGCGTGCGCGCGGCCACGAAGGAACCCTCGTTCCCGAACTCCTCGACCAGGGCGTCCGTCTTCGACGTCGTCCGGTTGTGCACGGCGACCTGGAAGCCGTTGCGGGCGAAGTTGCGAGCGAGGTTGCGGCCCATGACCGCCAGCCCCGTGACGCCGATCTGTGCGGTACCGCTCATCAGTGTGTGCTCCGCAATCCGTGTCGGGAACCGGGTTCTTCAGTATGGGCGCGGATGGGCGGGAGGGGCTGTTCTGCGTGGGCCGTCCGGGGTTACCTATGTATATTAGGCAACTGCCTAGAGGGCCTAGGTAAGCATGCATGGACTGCATGGTGCTCCGGTGGGGTGGCGGATGGTGCGCGCGGGTCTCACGACCGAACGTGTGGTGGAGGCGGCGGCGAATCTGGCGGACTCCGTCGGCTTCGACCAGGTCACGATCTCCGCGCTGGCCCGAGGCTTCGGAGTGAAGGACGCCAGCCTGTACTCCCATGTGCGAAACCTCCACGACCTGCGGACCCGGGTGGCCCTGTTCGCCGCGGGGGAGTTCATCGACCGCATCAACACCGCGGTCGCGGGCAGAGCCGGCAAGGACGCCCTGATCGCGTTCGCCGACGCCTACCGGTCCTTCGCGCTGGAGCGGCCCGGGCGGTACGAGGCGACGCAGATGCGGATCGACCCGGCCGTCGCGGTCCGGACCTCGGCATACCGGCGGACGGTCGAGACCATCGGCGCGGTGCTGCGCGCCTACGGACTGACCGAGCCCGATCTCACGGACGCGGTACGGCTGTTGCGCAGCACCCTGCACGGCTACTGCGCCCTGGAGGCGAACGGGGGGTTCGGCGCGCCCCGCGACGTGCGCAGGTCCTGGGACCGGGCCGTCGAGGCGCTGCACTTCCTCCTGGAGCACTGGTCGTCCGCCGTGAGCGAGGAGGAACGCGATGACTGACCGCACGGCCCGTACGACGCACACCGCCTCCGGGGCCGCTCCGCCCGACCGCGAGGCATCCGGCCCCGTGCTGCCCGACCGCACCGGACTGCTGCAAGTGCCGGGAGCGACCCTGCGCTACGAAGTGCGCGGGCAGGGGCTGCTGTTGCTCATGATGCCCGGTGGGAGCGCCGGGCGCGTGGATCCATTCCACCTTCGGACAGCAGCTGTTGGATCCGATTCGGATGCCGGAAGCAGCCGTCGGCCCTCGCGCTCCCGCATCGGGTACGAGGGCCGACGAAGGCGCGGGCACGGGTTCGGGCCGACCGGTGGCACGGCCAACGGACCGTGACGGTTGGGGCGTTCCGGGCGCTCTTGTCATCTTGCTTTGTCTGCACATAAGTTGGCGCTTGCGACGTGTCCTACTGTCAGTGGGGGAGCCACATCATGGCCGCGAACGGACGGCACCGCAGATATCGGCCCAGTCGGCTGAACCGTGCCTCGCTCACCGTCACCGCCGGTGGTGCCGGCCTGGCGCTACCGCTCATCGCGGCCGCCCCGGCGGGCGCCGCGTCGCCGGACGTCTGGGAGAAGGTCGCCGCCTGCGAGTCCACCGGCGACTGGCACATCAACAGCGGCAACGGCTACTTCGGCGGTTTGCAGTTCTCCCGGTCGACCTGGGCGGCCTACGGCGGCACGGTCTACGCCCCGCGGGCGGACCTGGCCACCAGGAACGAACAGATCGCCGTCGCCGAGAAGGTGCTCGAAGGACAGGGGCCCGGTGCCTGGCCGCGCTGCTCGACGCGGGCCGGGCTGGCCAAGGGCGGGAAGTCTCCCGACATCGCCCCGCAGTCGGAGCGCATCAGCCATGTCCGGAGCGACGATGAGCGGCCCTCCGGGCAGTCGTCGGCGGGGAAGACCACGGCGAAGCGGACCTCCGCCCCCGTGACGCCGACCACCGTGCCCGGCAAGCACGAGTCGTACACCGTGGCCCGAGGCGATTCGCTCTCCGCGATCGCGCAGAGCGAGCGACTGGCGGGCGGCTGGCAGCGTCTCTACGCGGCGAACCGCGAGGTGGTGGGCGACGATCCGGATCTCATCCTCCCCGGACAGCGTCTGAACCTCGATACGGGCCGGGCACCGAGGA
This sequence comes from Streptomyces sp. CB01580, assembly GCF_001905795.1. GTDB lineage: Bacteria > Actinomycetota > Actinomycetes > Streptomycetales > Streptomycetaceae > Streptomyces. The sequence goes on along the minus strand of NZ_LIXJ01000001.1, from coordinate 194,360 downwards.
CGGGCTCCGCCGCGAGCCCGGCACCGGCGGCGCGGGCGAAGAAGGCGGAGACGAAGCCGTCGGCCGAGTCGCACACGAGGACGGAGCCGCGGCGCCAGGAGGCCAGGCCCCATGACGGGGCCGCGAAGCCCGACGCCCGGCCCGCGAAGTCCCAGGTCCAGGCGGCGAAGTCCCAGGACGGGGCCGCCGTCCCGCCGCACCGGCGGGCCACGGATCCGCGGGACCGTGCCGACGCGTCGACGGACCGCGCCGCGGCGGCCCCGAGCCGAGCCACCGAGCCCCGGCGCCAGGCCGCGGAGCGGCACGAGACGGCGAAGTCCCCGCACCCGGCCGCGAAACCGAAACCGAAGCCGAAGACGCCCTCAAGGGGCACCGAGGCCCGCCACCCGGCGCGGTCCGAGACGCGCCAGGGCCTCGTCGCGCCCGTGGCGGCGGGCGTCGGCACGCCGTACCACCGGGCCGGTGCCTGGGCCAGCGGCTACCACACGGGTGTCGACTTCCCCGTCCCGACCGGCACATCGGTGAAGGCGATCGGCTCCGGCACCGTCGTCTCGGCCGGCTGGGCGGGCGCGTACGGGTACCAGGTCGTCATCCGGCACGCCGACGGCAAGTACAGCCAGTACGCGCACCTGTCCGCACTCCACGTACGGGAGGGGCGGCACGTCTCGGCGGGGCAGCGGATCGCGCGCTCGGGTTCCACCGGGAACGTCACCGGGCCGCACCTGCACTTCGAGATCCGCACCGGCCCCGGCTACGGATCGGACGTGGACCCGCTGGCCTACCTCAGGGCGGGCGGGGCGAGCGTCTGACGGCCCCGGGCCGGGCGTCCGCGCCCTTCCCGCGCCGCCGCCGGACCCTCCGTGCCCGGCCGCTCCACCGTGAGCAGCGCGATCCCACCCGCGGCGATCGCGCCGCAGACGGACGCGAGCACGGTGCCCGTCGTGCCGTGCAGGAACCGCTCGTCGAACAGGGTGATGCCGACCAGCGCGGCCGTCACCGGGTTCACCACGGTCACCGTGGCCAGCGGCGCAGTCAGCCCGGCTCCCCGGTACGCGGCCTGGGACAGCAGCAGCCCCGCCCCGGCGAAGGCCACGATCGCCGCCAGCGACGGCACGCCGGCCGTCATCGCGCCCGAACTCCACCGCACCGCCACCTCCTTCGTGAACACCGACGCCATGCCGAACGCGATGCCCGCGCCGACCGCGAGGACCACGCCGCGCGTCACCGGCCGGGGCACCGCCCCGGAGACGAGGAGGAGCGCCGCGAGCGCTCCGAGCGTCACAACCGCGAGCCCCAGCCGGTCCGGTCCCTCCAGCGTGTGCGCCCCACCGTCCCCGGTGAGGGCGAGCAGGCCCGCCAGTCCGACGGTCGCCAGGACCGCCCCGCGCCGGGCCGCGGCGCCCGGCCGACGCCGTACGAACACCGCCGCCATCGGCAGGGCGAAGACGATGGTGAGCGCCCCGAGCGGCTGGACGAGGCTGAGCGGACCGTACGCCAGCGCCACCACGTGGAGCACCGCTCCTGTCGCGTTCAGCGTCACGGCGCCCCACCAGACGCGCTCGCGCGCGAGCGCGAGCGCTCGGCCGTCCCCGGCCGCGGCCACGTGCTCCTGGAGGATCGCCCCGGCCGCGTAGGCGACCGCGGAGATCAGTGACAGGAGCACGGACAGCGCGAGGGAACTCATGTGCACCACCCTGTCGTCCCGAAGCCGCCGCGTCGTCGTACCTGAGTCGGCGATCACGTGTACTGCTTTGGTTGTACGGCGCACGGCCCGGTGTCCCTCTCACGTCGACGGTCCAACTCGCGCGGGACCCCGGGGCGTCGGTCCCGAGAGGTACGGTGAACGCGGTCATGGTCGACGCGGGCCGTACGGCGCCGGCGGCGGCGACGGAGAAGTGGGGGAGGACGGCGTGACGGACGAGTCGGCCGCGGCCTCGTTGGGCGGGTTCTTCGCCCTGCGCGCCACCGCGCCGCCCGAGGGCGCGCACCGGCCGCTGGCACTGCTGTACGCGGGCGAGACGGCACCGCTGTCCTCCCGCATCGACCTGGTCGCGGCGCGGCACCGGACGCACGAGCGCAGAGTCGCCGCCTCCATCGCGCAGTTGGGGCTCGCGGCGCGGCTCTGGTCGATCGCACTCGGCCCGGCGGCACTGACCGGGCGCTTCCCCGATCTGTCGCCCGACGCCCTGCGCTGGGACCCCCGGGCGAGCAGCCCCGACGACCTGTGGTTGAGCACCGCCGAAACGCTGCCCGGCACCGCCGAGCGGATACGGGAGGTGGTCCAGTACGGTCATCTCGCGCCGTTGGCCGAGGCGATCCACCGGGACGGCCCGCTGGCGGACCGGTTGTTGTGGGGCAACGCGGGATCGGCCCTGGCGGGTGCGCTGAGTCAGCTCGTCGACCGGGCGCGCGCGAACCACCGCCCCGATGTGGCCGCGAGGGCCCGCGCGCTGACCGCCGAGCTCTTCGACCACCCGGATCTGCGGAACACCGGAACCCCGCACGACACGGCGTTCCGGCGCCGCAGTTGTTGCCTCTACTACCGCTGCCCGGCCGGAGGGCTGTGCGGTGACTGCGTCTTCAAACGCACCTGACACGCCTGACAAGGTCAGACATACCTGACACGCCCGACGCGTTCGGCGCGACCGCCACACCTGACAGGGCCTGACACGTGTGTGACGGACCGGAACGGGCCGGCCCGGTCGGGGGAGTGGTCGTGGGGCGGGCGGCGTCCCGCCCGCCCCACAGCTCAGCTGCTCAGCTCGAACTCGGCGCGGATGCGCTTGCCCACCGGCACGCGCTCGGCGGTCAGCCGGTCGCACAGCGCCACGACGATCTCCATGCCATGGCCTCCGGGGCGGGCCGGATCGGGCGAGAAGAACAAGGGGAGCGCCGTGCTGCTGTCGTACACCGTGACGCTGACGCGCTCCGCCGTTCCCTCCAGCTCCAGCAGATACGGTCCCTGCGTGTAGCGGTCCGCGTTGGTGACCAGTTCGCTCACGGCCAGCATCAGATCGCCGCGGGTGCGCTCGCCGAACACCGCGAGCCACTCGGCGGCCAGCCGGGCCAGGAAGCGGTCGGCAAGGGCACGGGCCCGCGCGATGCAGCCCGGCTCGCCGTCGAACACCTCGGCGCTGTGCAGAACCTCGGTGGGGCCTTGGCCGGCGGGACGGTCCGGGCGGGGACGGTCGGCCGGCCGTGCGGTGACCTGTTCGTTCATGTGCTCCAGCCAGGGCGACGCAGGGGTGTTCGGTGTCGGCTTCTCGACGTTCGCCTACCCGCGACGAACGGTCTCACTCCGGGGAGCCGCCGCCCGCGTTCGCGGGCCCGGCGTCCTCCCCGACGGCGTGGAACTCCTCGACGGCATGACGGGCGTACGGCTTTCGCGGCCGTGGTCACCGAGCGTGGCCCCGGCCGCACCGGAGGGAAGCATATGTGACCCGTCCATGCCGGAATCATGGGGGCGGAGCAGGGAGGGCACGGCGATGCGACGGGCGCGCACCCGGACGGAACGGTCTCGGAGGCAGGCGGAGCGGGACCGGAACGGAACGGCTCGCCACGGGGCCCGCACGGTACCGGGGCCGGGGAGCGGAACGCCGGATGGGCGGGCCGCGGGGGACGGCGCGGTCGGCCGCCGCGCCCCGGCCCTCGCGCGCGGGGCACGCGAACGGAGCAGCATCCGGTGCATGGCAGACTTGACCGGGGCGTTTCCGCCCGGAAGAAGCAGGTGCGGCGGTCTCCGCCATGAGCGACGAGTGACAGAGGAATGGCAGTGACGGTGACACAGGACGGTCCGGAGCTCGTTTCCGGTGCGGAGGAGTTCGGTCCCGGCATCGATCCGGAGCGGCTGGCCGTCTGCCTGAGCGTGCTGGAAGAACTCGACGGCATCGAGATCGACCACCCCGACGCCATCGCCGTACGCCGCGCCACGGCCGGGATCTACCGGACCGTCAAGCAGCGCCGCCGTCAGGAGCGCCGCGCCGCGAAGACCGCCCACGACAAGACCGTCACCGAGGCGACCGCGACCGGTTCGGCCGACCGGATCGACGACGAGACCAACGGCGTCCTGCCGTCGTCCTCCACCGCGTCCGAGATCGCCGGCATCCTTCAGCGCCCCCGGTCCTGCTACATCTGCAAGACCCGGTACGTGGAGGTCGACGCGTTCTACCACCAGCTGTGCCAGCCGTGCGCCAGGGAGAACCGGGCGCGCCGCGACGCGCGCACGGACCTGACCGGGCGTCGCGCGCTCCTCACCGGTGGCCGCGCGAAGATCGGTATGTACATCGCGCTCCGGCTGCTGCGCGACGGCGCGCACACCACCATCACCACCCGCTTCCCCAACGACGCCATCCGACGCTTCAAGGCGATGCCGGACAGCGACGAGTGGATCCACCGGCTGAAGATCGTGGGCATAGACCTGCGCGACCCCGCCCAGGTCGTCGCGCTCGCCGACTCCGTCGCCGCCGAGGGCCCGCTGGACATCCTGATCAACAACGCGGCGCAGACCGTACGCCGTTCGGCCAACGCGTACAGCGAACTGGTCGGCGCGGAGTCGGCCCCGCTCCCCGCGGGCGAGCTGCCCGCCGCCGAGGTCATCGGCGCCTTCGGCAGCGGCTCCGTCGACCGTGTCGCGGCCCTCCCGGCCGCCCGCCAGGAGGGTCTGACCGCGCAGGACGTCACCGAACTCGCCCTGGTCAGCGGATCCGCCTCGCTGGAGCGAATCGCCGCGGGCCGGGCGATCGACGCGGGCGGTCTGGTGCCCGACCTGCACGACACCAACAGCTGGATCCAGACGGTCGACGAGGTCGGACCGATCGAGCTGCTGGAGGTCCAGCTCTGCAACTCCACCGCGCCGTTCATCCTCATCAGCCGGCTGCGCCCGGCCATGGCGGCGACCGCGGCCAAGCGCGCCTACGTGGTCAACGTCTCCGCCATGGAGGGCGTCTTCAGCCGCGGCTACAAGGGAGCGGGCCACCCGCACACCAACATGGCCAAGGCCGCGCTGAACATGCTCACCCGCACCAGCGCCCAGGAGATGTTCCAGAGGGACGGCATCCTGATGACCGCCGTCGACACCGGCTGGATCACCGACGAGCGTCCGCACCCCGACAAGATCCGCCTCGCGGAGGAGGGCTTCCACGCCCCGCTCGACCTGGTCGACGGAGCCGCCCGCGTCTACGACCCGATCGTGCGCGGTGAGGCGGGCGAGGACCTGTACGGCTGCTTCCTCAAGGACTACGCGCCCGCCAACTGGTAGCCGCAGGGGAGCGATCAGGCCCGTCGTCCGCCGATCGACGGGCGCGCGGGGCCACGGACCCGGCCGGGAGCATCCTCCTGGCCGGGTTTTTGCCGTATGGAGTGGCCAAAAGTGACCTATGGCACACGTTCCATCGAGCGGGATCATGCTCATTTGGTTACTCTGATGCGAACGGACGTCATCGGGGAGTTCACAAAATCCTCCCCGACCGTCCAGGGACAGGCTCGTCAACCGAGTCGCCGTCCCGCCCCGCATACGGCGCCACCGCGACCGAACGTTCATTTCCCTGCCCCTCACGGGTGGTCGACTCCCGGAAAGAGGCCGGGAAGTCGGCGGCGCCCCGGGTTACGCGACACGAAGGAGTGCGCGGTGACGACACCAGAGCTGACGAAGCAAGAGAAGCCACCGGCCGAACGGTACGGAGAGCGGGCGCGGCGGCCCGAGAAGCTCCGGAACATCGAGGTCTGGGCCAGGTCCGCGCCGATCAGGCTGGCCGGCTACGAGGACGACCTCGCCGAGCCGCACATCCTGCCGGGCATCGACTGACCGCTCCGCGCCGGGGCTCCGGGGCCGTCCTCCGAACGCGGGGACGGTCCCGGAGCCCCGGCGCGTGCCGTGCGGACCACCCCAGGGCGTGTTTCGAGAGTCCCGTCCGGCCTGCGACGTCTGGCACGGCGTCTCGCCGCGTTGTCGGGATCTTCCACGTACGCCCGGTACGAGGACGACCCTCCGCCTTGCGATGCACCGCGCCGGACGCCGCGGGCCCCGCCCTTCGGGCGGACGACGCCACTTTCGCAACACGCCCTGGGGCGCCTCAGAGCTGCCCGTCCGGCCGGAACCCTCCGGTCCGGCCGCGCAGGGAGGGCGCGAGCGCGACGGGCGGCATGAAGTCCCGTACGAAGGTCCGGTGCCACCACCGCCCGGTGGCCCGCAGCTCGCGCCACGTCGTGTACCGGTAGCGGTACAGCCGGGCGCGGACATGGGTGGGCGGGGCGTCCGGGAACGGGTTGTGGCGCAGGAGCCGCAGGGTGTCCCGGTCGTTCTCCAGCAGCCGCTCCACGAACGGACCGAACCAGGGGCCCGCGTAGGCGGGGGAGAGCGCCGCGAACCACATCAGCCAGTCGAGCCGCAGATGGTACGGGGCGAACTGCCGGGGCAGCCGGCGCGGGTCGCCCGGCTTGCCGCGGAACCCGTACTCCCGCCAGGCGGTGCCCTCGTGGAGCACCTCCTCGTCCGTGCCCTCGACCACGACCTCCAGCCGTACCCGGCTGATGCTGCCGAACGCGCCGTAGGTGTTGACCAGATGCAGCGGGTCGAACGAGCGGTTCATCACCTGGCGCCGGGAGACCAGATTGCGTGCCGGACGGTAGCTGAGGAACAGCACCAGCGCGGTGACGGCGATGACGACGATCTCGTACCAGAGCGGCGGCGCGGACTGCGCCGGCGGCTCGGCGAACAGGGACCAGTCGACGGCGGGCAGGGCCAGCGTGATCGTCAGCCAGTTCAGCCAGGCGAAGTTCCCCGAGACCACCAGCCACAGCTGGGTGACGATCATCAGCCCCGCGGCGGCGCTCGCCACCGGCTGCGGAGTGAAGAGGAACACCGGCACGAGGAGCTGGGTCACATGGTTCGCCGCCACCTCGGTCCGGTGCACCGGCTTCGGCAGCCGGTGGAAGAACCAGCTCAGCGGCCCCGGCATCGGCTGCGTCTCATGGTGGTAGTACAGGCATGTCAGCCTGCGCCAGCACTCGTCGCCCCGGATCTTGATCAGCCCGGCGCCGAACTCCACCCGGAACAGCACCCAGCGCAGCAGCCACAGCACCAGTACGGGCGGAGCCGTGTGCGCGTTGCCGAGGAACACGGCGAGGAAGCCGGTCTCCAGCAGCAGCGACTCCCAGCCGAAGGCGTACCAGGTCTGGCCGACCTGGACGATCGACAGGTACAGCGCCCACGCCAGCGCCCAGAGCGCCATCGCCGCCCAGAGCGGAACGTACGAGTCCGCGCCCGCGAGCAGAGCGACGGCGAGGGCACAGCCCGTCCAGGCGACGCACGCGAAGAAGCGGTCGGAATAGTGGAGCCGGAACAGACCGGGCGCGTCGCGCCAGTCCGTGCGCCGGAGGAAGTCCGGCACGGGCAGCATGCCGCGTTCACCGATCAGCGCCCGGAACTGGAGCGCGGCGGCGAGGAAGGCGAACAGGTAGACCCCGGCCAGGGCCCGCTGGAAGATCAGCCGGCTGAGCCAGTACCCGTCCGCGGTGAACCACTGCATCACCTCCAGTATCGGCCCGGCGGCGCGCCCCGGCCCTTCAACCCGGCGCGCCCCGTCCCCTCGTCCGCCTGGGCGGACCCGTCCCGCCCCTCAGTCCCGTGCGTCCCGGCCCTCGGCCACGAGGCGGCCCAGCGCGATGCCGAGCCGACGGGCGTACCACCGCTGGACGACCGGCACCAGTGGCCCGGCGAGGCGGCTGTACCACGCGGCCGGGCGGCTGAACGCCATGACGGTGAACCACACCGACCCGTCGTCCGCCAGGTCCACCACGAAGCACTCCTCGCCGCACTCCGGGTGCCCGGCCACCGTTCCGTAGCCGAAACCGACGCGCTCGCGCTCGTACGCCGTCCAGACGACGCGGCAGGGCGCGGTGAACCGGAACGGGCCGACGCCCAGGGACACCCGGACACCGGCCCCCGGCTCGGCGCGGGCGGCCGAGGCGTTGATCCGGGCCCCGCTGCGGCGGTGCATGCCCCAGCCGGTGACCGCCGCGCCCGCCACCTCGAAATCGGCCCGGCCGCGACCGACACGGGTCCGGTGGTGGAGGTGGTGGTACCCGTGGGGGAGCGGACCGAGGCGGGTGGCGCCGACCTCGGGGTAGGTGAGCGTGCTCATGCGGGCCTGCCTTCGTGGGGTACGGATCCGGACCAGCAGGTTTGAACGTGTTCAAGCCTGCTCGGCGTGACTCTACGATCCCTCTTGAACGCGTTCAAGAGGGATCGGGCCGAGCCGAGGGGCCGGGCGGCGGCATGGACCGGAGCGGCGCCACCGGGGACGGCCGGTGCCGCCACCCGGGACGCGCGCCCCGCCCCGCTCTCTCGGTCCCACGTCTCACAGAACGCCGCGGCGCCACTCCCGTACCAGCAGTCGGCCCAGGTACAGGCCCCCGATGGCCATCGTGTAGATGCCGACCGGCAGGCTGTCGAACAGCGGCAGCTGCTGGGCGCAGAGATCCGCGAGGACCAGCAGCAGCGCACCGGTCAGCGCCGACAGCATCAGATGCGGGCCGGAGACCCGGGTGAGCCGCTTGGCGATCTGAGGAGCCGTCAGCGAGATGAAGGCGATCGGCCCGGCGACGACGACGGCCCCCGCCGAGAGCACGATCGCCAGCACCACTCCTGCCGTCTTCGTGCCGCGGGGCTCCGAGCCGAGCGCGCCCGCGATGTCGTCGCCCATCTCCCCGATGTCCAGTCGTCGGGACACCAGGGCGGTGAACGGGGCGACCACCAGCAGCACGAGCCAGATGGTGGTGGCGTCGTCCCACGAACGCGCCGACAGACTGCCGTTGACATAGGCGGCCAGGACTGCGGCGCGGTCCCGCTCCATGGCGTGGACGACATACTGGGTGATCGCCGTACCGATCGCGGCCACCCCGATCCCCGCGATGACGAGCCGGGCGGGATTGCGGAATCCGGTGCCGGTCGACACATGGACCAGCGCCATGGCGAGCACGGCGCCGAGCAGCGCGCCGAGCCCCGCCGGGACGGAGCCCGGGAAGAGCAGGGCGGCGATCGCGGCACCCGCCCCGGCGCCGGAGGCCAGGCCGATCACGTCGGGGCTGCCGAGCGGATTGCGGGTGACGGACTGGAACAGCGCCCCGGACAGACCGAGTGCCGCGCCCGTTCCCACGGCGACGGTCAGCCGCGGTCCGCGGAGCCGTTCCAGGACGAAGGCGTTCTTCCCCTCGGCCCCGCCCGTCACCGCCCCGGCGAGATCGGCGAGCGGAATGCCGAGCCGTCCCAGCGACAGCGTGGCCACGGCGGCCACCACGAGCAGGACGAACAGGGCCAGGGCCGCCAGCGGCGAGACCCGCCGGACGGGCAGCGCCACGTTCCGGCCGACCCTGAGCAGCAGCCGCGGTGACACGGCGCGCGCGGCGGGCCGACACGATGTCATGCGAAGTCCGCTCATCCCGCGCCGCCCCTCATCCTGCGCACGGCGACGAGCAGCGCGGGCGCCCCGAGGAACGCCGTCACGACACCGACCATCAGCTCCTGCGGGCGCATCACCACCCGGCCCACGACGTCCGCGAGAAGCAGCAGCGCGGGACCGGCCAGGGCCGAGAGGACGATCCGGACACGGAAGTCGACACCGACGACGGCCCGCACCACATGGGGGACGGCCAGTCCGACGAAGGCGATCGGGCCGACCGCCGCCGTCGCCGCCGCGCTCAGCAGTGTCGCCGACAGCAGCCCGCCCGCCCGCACCAGGGCCGGGTTCGCCCCCAGGGACGCCGCCGTCGAGTCACCGAGCGCGAGCGTGTTGAGGGCGGGACCCGCCAGGGCCGCGAGCAGCAGACCGGCCGCGGTGAACGGCATCACCGACCAGAGGACGTCGAAGTCCCGGCCGCCGAGCGCCCCGACGACCCAGTACCGGTAGCTGTCGAAGACCTGCGGCCGGCTCAGCGTGATCGCCTGGATGTAGGCCATCAGCACGGCGGAGAGCACCGCGCCGGCGAGAACGAGGCGCACCGGTCCGCCGCCCGGGCCCATCGAGCCGATGGCGTGGACCAGCAGGCCCGCGAGCAGCGCGCCGGGCAGCGCCCACCACATGGTGTCCGCGATTCCCGAGGCGCCGAGGAAGGCCGTCGCGGTCACGATGCTCGCGGAGGCGCCCGCGTTGATCCCGAGAAGACCGGGTTCGGCCAGCGGATTGCGGGTCACGCCCTGCATGAGCGTGCCGGCGACGGCCAGGCAGAGACCGGTGAGCACGCCGAGTGCGGTCCTCGGCCAACGGCTTTCGACGACGGCGGTGACGTCCGGGCCGGCGGTGCCGGACAGGACGTGCAGCACCTCGTCGAACGAGGTGGTCCGGCTGCCGAACACGAGGCTCGCGAACACGGCGAGCAGGAGCACGGCGAGCGCGACGGCGACGGAGGTCACCTGCCGGGCGGCGGCGACCAGGCGCGAACACTTAGGGAAGCCTAAGCTAACGAATTTTTCGGCCGCAACCGACCCCGTTCGTGGATGTCGAATGTCGGTGACCGCCCCTGGTCCAGACCTCTTGACGGAAGGTCTGGACCAATCTACGGTGAGCGCACCGTGGCGCGTGGAGCTCACGGTCGATGCTTGTCGGGCGATTGTCAGGGTCATGACATTAATCGTTCGATTCGTCCGGAAGGGAATGGAAATGAGCGGTCGGACATCGCGCCTGCTGGGGCTCGGCCTCGCGGTGGCAGGCGTCGTGCAGATGGTGGTCGGGGCGACGCCCGCCGCCGCGCAGGAGGACACCTGCGCGGTCAAGTCGAAGCCCGCGGGCAAGGTGCTCCAGGGGTACTGGGAGAACTGGGACGGCGCGGCCAACGGTGTGCACCCGCCCCTCGGCTGGATCCCGATCACCGACAGCCGCATCACGGCGCACGGCTACAACGTGATCAACGCGGCCTTCCCCGTCATCCGCTCGGACGGCACCGTGCTGTGGGAGGACGGCATGGACGCGACGGTCAAAGTCCCGACCCCGGCCGAGATGTGCCAGGCGAAGGCCTCGGGACTCACCACCCTGATGTCCATCGGCGGCGCGACCGCCGGCATCGACCTCAGCTCCAGCGCGGTCGCCGACCGGTTCGTCGACACGGTCGTGCCAATCCTCAAGAAGTACAACTTCGACGGCATCGACATCGACATCGAGACCGGTCTGGCCGGCAGCGGCAACATCAACCAGCTGTCCGCCTCGCAGGCCAACCTCATCCGCATCATCGACGGCGTGCTCGACCGGATGCCCCCGAACTTCGGCCTCACCATGGCCCCGGAGACCGCCTACGTCACCGGCGGGAGTGTCGTCTACGGATCGATCTGGGGCGCGTACCTGCCGATCATCAAGAAGTACGCGGACAACGGCCGTCTGTGGTGGCTGAACATGCAGTACTACAACGGCAGCATGTACGGGTGCTCGGGCGACTCGTACGCGGCGGGCACGGTCCAGGGGTTCACCGCCCAGACGGACTGCCTGGACAAGGGGCTGGTCGTCCAGGGCACCACCATCAAGGTGCCCTACGACAAACAGGTTCCGGGACTGCCGGCCCAACCGGGTTCCGGTGGTGGGCACATGACGCCGAGTCAGGTCGGGCAGGTGTGGAACCACTACGGCAACGGGCTGAAGGGCCTGATGACCTGGTCGCTCAACTGGGACGGCTCCAGGAACTGGACCTTCGGCGACAACGTCAAGGCGCTCCAGGGCCGTTGAGCGCTCCATGAGCCGGGCGGCTCCGCCGAGACGGACGGAGCCGCCCGTCGACGTGCCGTGCGCAGCCGCCCCGTACGGTCAGGGTCGGGGCTCGGAGGCGTCCAGCATGGCCTCCCGCTCCACCACCTTGATCCGCTCGCGCCCCTGCGCCGCGCCCAGCGCCTGCTCGTGCGCGTCCAGGCGGTGCCAGCCCTCACGGGTGGTCCAGCGGACGCCGCGTTCCTCCAGGAAGGCGGTGACGGCCGCCGGGTCGGGGCTCGCCGGGGCCGGCAGCCGGCCGGACGCGTGGTCCTCCAACAGGCGGGCGACCGTCTCGTTGGCGTCACCCTTGGTGTGGCCGATGAGGCCGACCGGGCCGCGCTTGATCCAGCCCGTGACGTACACCGAGGCCATCGGCTCCTCGCCCTCGACGACGCGGCCCGCGACGTGCGGGACGGTGCCGGAGGCCACGTCGAACGGGAGCTTGGGGAGCTCGCGCGAGTAGTAGCCGACCGCACGGTAGACGCTCTGCACGTCCCAGTCGGTGAAGCGGCCGGTACCCCTGACGTTCCCCGTGCCGTCCAGCTCGGTCCGCTCGGTGCGCAGACCGACGACGCGGCCGTCCTCGCCGAGGATCTCCGCCGGGGACTCGAAGAAGTGCAGGAAGATCTTGTGCGGGCGGTCGCCCACGTCGCGGATGGCCCAGTTCTCCAGCGTGGAGGCGACCATGTTGGCCTGCTTGTTGGCGCGCCGGGTCTCGATCGACCCCTGGTCGTACTCGATGTCCTCGGGGGCGACGACGACCTCGATGTTCGGCGAGTGGTCCAGCTCCCGCAGCTCCATCGGGCTGAACTTGGCCTGTGCCGGGCCGCGTCGGCCGAAGACGTGCACTTCCAGGGCCTTGTTGGCCCGGAGCCCGTCGTGGACGTTCGCGGGTATCTCGGTCGGCAGCAGTTCGTCCGCCGTCTTGGCGAGGACGCGTGCCACGTCCAGGGCCACGTTGCCGACCCCGAGCACGGCGACCTTCTCCGCCTCCAGGGGCCAGGTGCGCGGCACGTCGGGGTGCCCGTCGTACCAGGAGACGAAGTCGGCCGCGCCGTGGGAGCCCTCCAGGGTGCTGCCCGGGATGTCGAGCGCGCGGTCCCGGTCGGCGCCGGTGGAGAAGATCACCGCGTCGTAGAACGCCCGCAGGTCGTCCAGGCCGATGTCGGAGGGGTAGTCGACGTTGCCGAACAGACGCAGCTGCGGTTTGTCGAGCACCTGGTGCAGCGCCTGCACGATGCCCTTGATCCGCGGGTGGTCGGGGGCCACCCCGTAGCGGATCAGGCCGAAGGGGGCGGGCATCCGCTCGAACAGGTCGATCGACACCCCCGGGTCCTGTGCGGCGTCGGATTTCAGCAGCGCGTCCGCCGCGTAGATTCCGGCGGGGCCGGCTCCGACTATGGCGACGCGGACGGGGCGGGTCATGGAGTGCAGGTCCTTAGAACGGGTGACGCGGGCAGTGCGGCGCAGGCGCAGGTAAGGCTGGACTTACCGTGCTCCACAGAACACGGTAACCGCTTCTGACCTGCGGCCTCGCGCCGGGCCGTGCTGCGCGCGGGGGGACGTGGGGGTGTCCGTGGCCCGGGGGAGGGGATGCGTCGGGGTCCGGGCGGCGCACTCCGGACTCGCCCGGCGGCACCGGCGTTCGCTCGAACAATCGGACAAATGATGGCAGAGTGACGGTCATGGATGATCGGGTAGCGGGTGCCCTGTCACTCCCGGACGACTGGCCCGCCCACCCGGATCTCAGTCTCGCCCTGAACCGAATGGGCGGCTTCGACTGGGACCTCGACAGTGGCCTCATGCACATGGACCGGCCCGCACTCGACGTGTTCGATCTGCGGGCCGAGGAATACGACGATCGGCCGGAGTCGCTCGCGGCCCGGGTGCCGCCGGACGAGGGCGTGCGCCTGGACGCCTTGGTCGCGCAGGCACTCAAGAGCGGGCGGAGCAATTACGGCGCCTACTTCCGGTTGCAGCGGCGTGACGGGACCCTGCGCTGGACCCACACCCAGGGCTGCATCCGGCGCGACGAGTCGGGCCGCCCCCGGCGCATCATCGGCATCGTCCGTGACGCGACCCAGGAACTGGCCGACTCCACCGCCCGCCACGAACTCGACCAGGAGCGCCGACGACGCACCAGCCTGGTGGACGGGGCCACGGCCGCGCTCGCCCACGCCCGCACGGTCCGTGACGTGATCGAGGTCCTGAAGAACTCGCAGGGGCTGGCGCACCTCGGCGCGACCAGCCTGGTCGTGGGGCTGATCGAGGCCGGGCGCATCCACCTGGTCGCGGACGGCCCGGAGGGCTCGTTCGTCCCCGGCACCCGGTACACCCGCACGGACGAGCCGTACCCGATGAGCGAGGTGGTGAGCACGCTCGCGCCCCGCTTCATCGAGTCCGCGACGGACTTCGCCGAGTCGTACCCGATCCTCTGGCCCCACATCAGCCACCTCGGCATCACGTCCGCCGCCTATCTGCCGCTGATCGCGCAGGCCCGGCCCATCGGTGCCCTCGGGCTGCTCTACAGCGAGAAGGACGGCTTCACCGCCGACGAGCGCAATCTGCTGGTCGCGCTCGGCAGCTCCATCGCCCAGAGTCTCCAGCGGGCCATGCTCTACGAGCAGGAGCACGATCTGGCCGAGGGGCTCCAGCAGGCCATGCTGCCGCGCCGGATCCCGGAGGTGCCCGGGGCACAGGTCGCCGTGCGCTACCGATCGGCCCGGCTGGGCCGGGACATCGGGGGCGACTGGTACGACGTCATCCCGCTGCCCGGCGGCCGGGTCGGCGCCGTCATCGGGGACGTCCAGGGACACGACACGCACGCCGCGGCCGTCATGGGACAGCTGCGCATCGTGCTGCGGGCGTACGCCGCCGAGGGACACAGCCCGGCCACGGTCATGGCCCGCGCCTCGGTCTTTCTCCACGAACTCGACACGGACCGCTTCGCGACGTGCACCTACGCCGAGGTGGACCTGACCACCGGGGTGGTGCAGCTGGTCCGGGCCGGGCACGTCGATCCACTCGTGCGCGACACCGACGGCGACTGCCGCAGACTGCCCGCGGAGGGCGGGCTGCCGCTGGGGCTCTCCGCGGAGTTCGGGCGGCTCGAATATCCGGTCGGCACGGTGGAGCTGGACCCGGGGCAGACATTGGTGCTCTTCACCGACGGGCTGGTGGAACTGCCCGGCGCCGACCTCGACGAGGGCATGCAGCTGCTGACGTCCATGGTGCGCGACGGTCCGCGCGACCTGCAGAAGCTGGCCGACCGGCTCTGCGAGGAGGTCGACGACCGGGGCGGCGAGGACGACGTGGCGGTGCTGCTGCTGGGCCGCAAGGCCGCCCACGCACCCCAGCCGGGCGGCCGGCTCCAGCAGCACGTCGCCCAGGGCGATCCGGAGGCGCTGAGCGCTGCCCGGCACATGATCCGCGCCGCCGTGCGGGCCTGGGGGGCCCGGGTGCGGGCCGACGAGGTCGAGCTGGCCGCCGACGAGCTGATGACCAATGCCCTGATACACACGGACGGCGGGGCCATCGTGACGATCCGGGTGCTCACCGGCCCCGAGCGGCGCCTGCGGATCGACGTCGAGGACCGGTCCAGCGCGCTGCCCCGCCGCCGCGACGCGGGGGAGACCGGGGTCTCCGGCCGGGGGCTGATGCTCGTGGACCGGCTCACCGACCTCTGGGGCGTGGAGTCGCGCGGCACCGGAAAGAGCGTGTGGTGCGAATTCGTGATTCCGGGGCGTGACTGACCGCCGATCAGGCGCTACCCGACAGTAACTGAGCGCGATGGGCTATTGAGTGATCGTGAGTGATCGGAGGCGACCGACCGGTCTGGTCGGTCTCCGTCCGATGGCTCGCGCCGTTCCGTTCCGCCCGTCGGGCGGCGTTCGTCCGTTCCTCGCCCTTCTCGATCTTCTTCGCCTCTTCCACTCCTTTCATCTCCTCCACTCCTTTCACCTCCTTTCCTTCGACTTCGACGACCTGGGGACGCGGTGGGTACTGAGCTGCTGGCACCTCTCGATCTGGCCTTCTGGCACCTGGAGTCCGACGCCCACCCCATGCACCTGGGCGCGCTCGCCGTCTTCTCACCGGCGCCCGGCACGGCGCGCGGCGGCGCCGAGGCCGTCCTGGAGCTGCTGCAGACCCGCGCCGCCGCGATCCCCCGGCTGCGGATGCGGGTCAGGGACGTACTGCTGCCGGTCGGCGGCGCGGCGTGGTTCGCCGACAAGGACTTCGACGTGAGCCGACACATCGAGCGGGTGCGGCTGACCGGGCAGGAGGCGCTGGGCGGGGACGCCGGGTTCATGACGGGCGCCACCCGGCTCGCCGGCGAGCTGATGGAACGGCCGCTTGAGCGGGGCCGTCCGCCGTGGCGGATGTACGTGATCGGCGGAGCGGACGGCGGCCCGTTCGCCGTCCTCGTCAAGCTCCATCACGCGCTCGCCGACGGAATGCGCGCGGTCGCCATCGGCGCCGGGATCTTCGACGAGATCGCCCCCCTCGCCGGACGCGCCCAGGGCGTCCCGCCGTCCGCCCGGGCGCGCGCGGTGCCGCCCCGTTCCTGGATGCCGGGCCCGCGCCAGGTGGCCGGCCTGGCCCTGGGCCGGATCGAGGATCTCGGCCGGGCGTTCGGCGTCGGTGCCTCCGTGGTGCGGGCCAGCCGACTGGACCTTCGGGGCGCGCCCGCGCTCACCGCGCGATCCAGCGGAACCCGGCGGCTGGCCACCGCGGACCTGGACCTCGCAGCCGTCCGGCGGATCCGCCGGGCCGCCGGGGGCACGGTCAACGACGTCCTGCTCGCGGTGGTCGCCGGGGCACTGCGCCGCTGGATGCGGGAACGGGGCGAGACACCGCCCGTCGACGACCCCCGCGCCCTGGTGCCCGTCTCCCGGCGCAGACCCGGTCAGCCCGCCGCGACCGGGAACAGGCTCTCCGCCTACCTGCTCGCCCTCCCCGTCGGTGAACCCGACCCCCGGCTACGACTGCACCGTGTGCGCACGGCCATGGACCGCAACAAGGCCGCCGGGCCGCTGCGCGGGGCCGGCGCCGTCGCCGTGCTCGCCGACCAACTGCCCTCGCTGGCCCACCGCTTCGGCGCACCGATCGCGGGCAGCGCGGCCCGGATGCTCTTCGACCTGCTGGTCACCAGCGTGCCGCTGCCGCGCTCGGCCCTCTCGCTCGGCGGCTGCCCGCTGCGCGCCGTCTACCCGATGGCGCCGCTGGCCCGCGGCCAGGCCCTCGCCGTCGCGCTGTCCACGTACGGGGGCCGGGTGCACGTCGGGCTGGTGGCCGACGGCAAGGCGCTGCCCGATCTGGACCGGCTCGCGCACTGCGCCGACGAGGAGGTGGCGGAACTGCTCGCCCTGCTGCCGGTGCCCTGACCGGTGGTCCGGACAGGCGCGCGGCCTCGGGTGGGCGCATGGCCCCTGACGGGCGTACGGGCCGCGCTTCCGGCACCCTGGAACCATGCCCGAACTGCCAGAGGTCGAAGCGCTTCGGATCTTCCTCGACGACCGCCTGGTCGGCAGGGAGATCACCCGGCTCCACACCGTGCTGCACGACACGCTCCGCGACGCGGTCGCACGCTCCGGCGGGCCGGCGGCCGGAGAACTCACGGCCGAGAAGAAGATCGGGATGCGCGTCCACGGACGCACCGGCGAGGCGTGCCCCGTCTGCGGAGACATCATCCGCGAGGTGTCGTTCAGCGATTCCTCGCTCCAGTACTGCCCGACCTGCCAGACCGGCGGTCGGCCATTGGCCGACCGCAGACTCTCCCGGCTCCTCAAGTAGCCCGCTTCGCCCCGGCGGCCGACAGCCCGCCGGAAGGGCCGTCGGCGGCAGAGGCCCGGCCCGTGGTCCCGGACACGTTCTACACTCCGCCCATGCTGCGCGTACTCGCCGTCGACGACGAAGAACCCGCACTGGAGGAACTCCTCTACCTCCTGCGTGCCGATACCCGCGTCCGCAGCGCCGAGGGCGCGTCGGGCGCCACCGAGGCGCTGCGCCGCATCGGGGCCGCCGTCGACGCCGGCCCCGACGACCCCGCCGCCATCGACGTCGTCTTCCTCGACATCCACATGGCCGGACTCACCGGTCTCGACGTCGCCCAGCTGCTGGCCGGGTTCGCCGCGCCCCCGCTCATCGTCTTCGTCACCGCCCACGAGGGCTTTGCCGTCCAGGCGTTCGACCTCAAGGCCGTCGACTACGTCCTCAAGCCCGTCCGGCGCGAACGCCTCGCCGAGGCGGTCCGCCGCGTCGCCGAGCAGGTGGGCGACCGCTCCGCACCCGTGCTCGACACCGCGGGCGACCAGATACCCGTGGAACTCGGCGGGGTGATCCGGTTCGTGCCGATCGACGACATCGCCTATGCCGAGGCCCAGGGCGACTACGCCCGGCTGCACACCGCCACCGGCAGCCACCTCGTCCGCGTCCCCCTCACCACCCTGGAGGAACGCTGGCGCTCCCGCGGTTTCGTGCGCATCCACCGCCGCCACCTCGTGGCGCTGGGCCGGATCGACGAACTCCGGCTGGACGCGGGCAGCATGAGTGTGCGCATCGGCACCGCGGAACTCGCCGTGAGCCGCCGCCACAGCCGTGCGCTGCGCGATCTGCTGATGCGCCGGACCGGCCGCTGACCAGCGGCTACCCGGACGTCATCCCCTTCCCAGGGCCGTCCCGCGCTGCGTACACTCCGGGCCCATGTCCGCAGAGCCAACACCCCGGCGCGAAGTGGTGACGGGGGAGCCCCGACGGGTGCGCCCGCTGCCGCGCTACCGCACCCAGTCGGAGATTGACGAACAGACCGCACTGGGCGGCGCGTACGTCCGGTCCCTGATACGCAGTCAGCTCAGGGCCGGGCTCACCGTGTTCGTGGTCCTCGCCGTCGTCGTCGGCACCCTGCCCCTGGTCTTCGAGGCCCTGCGCGGCGACGCCCCGGTCTGGGCCGTGCTCGGCTTCGCCGCCTACCCGCCGCTCACCCTGGCCGCCTGGTGGTACGTACGGCGGGCCGAGCGCAACGAACGCGACTTCGCCCGGCTCGTGGAAGGCCGCCCCGCGCAGTGAGCCGTACGTACGCGGTGACGGCCGTCGCCGTCGTCGTCGCCGCGACCGTCCTCGTCGGCGGCTTCGGGCTGCGCATCTCCCGCACCACCTCCGACTTCTACGTCGCCTCGCGCACCGTACGGCCCCGCCTCAACGCCGCCGCGATCAGCGGCGAATACCTCTCCGCCGCCTCCTTCCTGGGCATCGCCGGCCTGGTGCTCGTGCACGGGCCCGACATGCTCTGGTACCCGGTCGGATACACCGCTGGCTATCTGGTCCTGCTCGTCTTCGTCGCCGCGCCCCTGCGCCGCTCCGGGGCCTACACCCTGCCCGACTTCGCCGAAGGGCGGCTGGAGTCGCGGCAGGTGCGCCGGCTGGTGAGCGTCTTCGTCGTGGCCGCGGGCTGGCTGTACCTGGTGCCGCAGCTCCAGGGCGCCGGGCTCACCCTGAAGATCCTCACCGGGGCGCCCGGCCGGCTCGGCGATGTCCTCGTGGCGGCGGTCGTCGTCGTCGCCGTCGCCGCGGGCGGCATGCGCTCCATCACCTTCGTCCAGGCGTTCCAGTACTGGCTCAAGCTGACCGCGCTCCTCGTCCCCGCGATCTTCCTGGTCCTCGCCTGGCAGGGCGACGGCAGGCCCCGCGTCTCCTTCGACGACCAGCTCCCGGTCTTCCGCGCCGACCACCCGCTGTACGCCACCTACGGGCTGATCCTCGCCACGTTCCTCGGCACCATGGGCCTGCCCCACGTCGTCGTCCGCTTCTACACCAGCCCCAACGGGCGGGACGCCCGCCGCACGACCGTCGCCGTTCTCGCGCTCATCGGCGTCTTCTACCTCCTGCCACCGGTCTACGGGGCACTGGGCAGGCTCTACGCCCCCGACCTCGTCCGCGGCTCGGACGCGGACGCCGCTGTGCTGCTGCTGCCCGGACGGCTCATCGGCGGGGTCGGCGGGGATCTGCTCGGAGCGCTCATCGCGGGCGGCGCCTTCGCCGCGTTCCTGTCGACCGCGTCCGGCCTCACCATGGCCGTCGCCGGAGTCATCACCCAGGACGTGCTCCCCACCCGGGGCGTACGGCACTTCCGGCTGGCCACCGTGCTCGCCATGTCCGTGCCGCTGGCCGGTTCACTGCTGGTCAGCCGGGTGCCGGTGGCCGACTCGGTGGCCATGGCGTTCGCCGTCTCCGCCTCCTCCTTCTGCCCGCTGCTCGTCCTCGGCATCTGGTGGCGGCGGCTCACTCCGCCCGGCGCGATCGCCGGACTGCTGCTCGGCGGCGGCTCCGCCTTCCTGGCCGTCGCCATCACCGTCAGCGGCGCGGTGCGCCCGCCCGGCTGGACGCACGCCCTGCTCGCCTGGCCCGCCGTCTGGTCGGTACCGGTCGGATTCCTCGCGATGGTCCTGGTGTCCCTGGCCACGCCCGGCCGGATACCGCCCGGCACGAACGCCGCCATGACCCGCTTCCACCTGCCGGAGTCACTGACCTCGGGGAGACACCGATGACCGGGGCCGGATACGCCGTGCTCGTCGTGCTGGCCCTTGTGCTGCCCACCGCCGGATTCCTGCTCGGCCGCCGCGGGGCCCGCACCGTCCGTCCCAGCGACGTCGGAACCCCCGTCGAGCACGCCACCTTCGAGACCCTTCACACCGCCTCCCTCGCCGCGCCCCCGCTGCGCGCCGGGCTCACCGAGGAGAGCGCCCGCAAGGCGGCCCGCAGGCTCCGTTCCCTGCTCGGCACCGACGCGCTCTGCCTCACCGACCGCGACCGCGTCCTCGTCTGGGACGGTGCGGGCGAGCACCACGGCCGGCACGTCATGGAGCGGGTGCGGGGCCTGCTCGACAGCGGACGCGGCACCGCCTTCCCGAGCCAGTGCGACGATCTCGACTGCCCCCTGCGCTGGGCCGTCGCCGTCCCCCTCACCGTCGACCACCGGGTCCTCGGCACCCTGGTCGCCTACGCCCCGCGCGAGTCCGCCGTCCTGGCGAGGGCCGCGGGGGAAGTGGCCCGCTGGGTCTGTGTCCAGCTCGAACTCGCCGAACTGGACCGCTCCCGCACGCGTCTCATCGAGGCCGAGATCAGGGCACTGCGGGCCCAGATCTCCCCGCACTTCATCTTCAACTCCCTGGCCGCCATCGCCTCGTTCGTCCGCACCGATCCCGAGAAGGCCCGCGAACTCCTCCTGGAGTTCGCCGACTTCACCCGCTACTCGTTCCGCAGCAACGGCGACTTCACCACCCTCGCCGACGAACTGCACTCCATCGACCAGTACCTCGCGCTCGTCCGGGCCCGGTTCGGCGAACGGCTCTCGGTCACCCTCCAGGTCGCCCCCGAGGTGCTACCGGTCGCGCTGCCGTTCCTCTGTCTCCAGCCCCTGGTCGAGAACGCCGTCAAGCACGGCCTCGAAGGAGCCGCCGACCGGGGCGGAGAGGAGACCCCGACCCACATCACCATCCGCGCGCTCGACGCCGGATCCGAGGCCGAGGTCGTCATCGAGGACGACGGCGCCGGAATGGACCCGGAGCGCCTGCGCCGCATCCTGCGCGGTGAGGGCGGCAGGTCCACGGGTGTCGGTCTGCCGAACGTCGACGAACGGCTGCGCCAGGTGTACGGCGACGACTACGGGCTCGTCATCGAGACGGGCGTCGGCGCCGGAATGAAGATCACGGCACGGCTGCCGAAGTACCGCGCGGGGGTGCACGGTTCCTGATCACCGGGCGGGGGGTCGGTCAGTGGAGATGGATCGCCAGATGCCCCAGCGGCAGGCCCAGCTGCCAGGCCGGGATCCACACCCGGGCCCTCTCCTCGCTCTCCCCCGTGCCGTCGGCCGGATCCGGGAGCGGCGGGCCGATCGCGTCGAGGTCGGCGGCGAGCAGTTCGGTCTCCTCCAGCCACCGCCAGGCCGCGCGGGCCAGCGCCACGTCCGGGTCCGTGCCGCCCACCGGCCCCGACGCCGCCTCCCGCGCGTCGAGCCGTTCCCGGACCCAGTCGCGCCAGGCCGTGCCGTACGCCGTCAGCAGCCGCAGTTCGTCCATCCGCGCCGTGGGCAGCACCCCGGCCGCCCTGTCGTCGGGAGGACGGAGGCCATGGCCGGGGCCGCGGATGCCGGAGAGGAAGACGGTGAGCGCGAGCGCGTCGTGGCCCGCCCGGTACTCCAGCATGCCGGGCTCCATCAGATCGCCGGTCCGCAGCAGTTCGTCCGCGACGTATTCGGCGCACAGCCAAGCCATCGGGACCAGCAGCCCGCCCCCGCCGGTTCCGTCGCCGGTTCCGTCCTGACGTTCCGGGCGCATCCCGTCTCGCCTCTTTCCGTTCTCGGCAACGGGCTTCACGGAGCATTGAACCGGGGCGGCGCGGCCCGCGTGGCCAGAAGCACAGGATCCGTCACGAACGGACCCGCCCACGATCCGAGGACGCGATGACCGCAGATCCCCGCGAGAGCCCGCACGTGCGGCGACTGCTCGGTGCCTACGTCCTCGACGCGCTCGCCGTCGACGAGACGGACACGGTCACCCGCCACCTGCGGACCTGCGACGCCTGCGCCGCCGACTACGTGGAGATCGCTCAGGCCGCCTCGCTGCTCGCGCTGCTGACCGAGGACGATCTGCCGGAGTAGCCCGGCAGGCTGCGGGAGAGCCGGCGCAGCGCGTAGTAGGACCGCGACTTGACCGTGCCCGCCGGGATGCCGAGGACCTCCGCGGTCTCGTCGACGCTCAGCCCGCGGAAGTACATCTGGACGAGGACCGCGCGGTGCTCCGGGCTGAGCGCGCGCACCGCCTCGCGCACGTCCAGCGCCGCGACCGTGGCTTCGGCGGTGTCGTGCTCGCCCGCGGTGGCCTCCAGCACTACGTCGCTGACCTCGGCGGGCCGGGCCTGCCTGGACCGCCGCGCGTCGATCGCGAGGCGCCGGGCGACGGTGAACAGCCAGGGCCGCATCGACGCGTAGGGGGCGTCGAAGGCCTCCGGATGCTGCCAGGCCCGCACCAGCGTCTCCTGGAGCAGGTCCTCCGCCCGCTGCCGGTCGCCGAAGGTCAGCCCGAGCAGGAAGCGGAACAGGGCGGGGCCGTGCTCCCGCTGGAGATCCACGAGGGCCCGCTCGTCCGTCGTCATGGTGGTCATCGTGAACGCCCTTCCCCGCGCCGGCCCTGCCGTTTCGTTGTCGACGGGCGTATCCGAACGCATCGGGGCGCCCGGGAACAGGCGACGGGCGGTGTCGTGCGACGAGCGGTCGCACAGTGCGGCGAATGGTGCGGTGAACGGTCCGGCGGACGGCGGGCGGGCGACGGACGGTCGGCGGCCCGCCATCCGAATTCGAACGGATGTCCGGTCGATCCGGTGGTCCGGGGGTGTTCCCGTACGGACGCCCCCCGGCCCGGCCGTCCGAGGTGTGTTCGCCTACGGGCGCTCCCGGTCCGGCCGGCCCGTGCCCGCTCCCGGAGTCCTCGCCATCTCCGACTTCCGGTACGAGTAGCCGAAGTAGATCACCAGACCCACCAGGAACCAGACGAGGAACCGCACCCAGGTCTGCCACTGCAGGAACGTGATCAGCCAGAGGGAGAACACCACGCCGAGGGCCGGGACGAACGGCATGCCGGGGGTGCGGAACGTGCGCGGCAGTTCGGGACGCCTGTACCGCAGCACGATCACCGCGACGCACACCACGACGAACGCCAGCAGGATGCCGATGTTCGTCAGCTCGGCGGCCTCGCCGATCGGCAGGAACCCGGCGATCACGGCCGACGCCCCGCCGACGATCCAGGTCACCCGGGTCGGCACGTGCCGGGTCGGGTGGGTCTTGGCGAACCACTTCGGCAGCAGCCCGTCACGGCTCATCGAGAACCACACCCGCGTCACCCCGAGCATGAAGGTGAACATCACCGTGAGGATGCCGATGATCGCGCCCACCGCGATCACATCGGCGAGACTGCTGAGCCCCACCGACTTGAACGCGGAGGAGAAGCCCGACTCGGGGTCGATGTCCTTGTAGTTCTGCATGCCCGTCAGCACCAGGCACGCCGCCACGTACAGCACCATCGAGATGGCCAGCGAGTACAGGATCGCCTTCGGCATGTGCCGCTGGGCGTCCTTGGACTCCTCGGCGGCGGTCGACATGGCGTCGTAGCCGAACACCGCGAAGAAGACCGTGGCCGCCCCGGTGAAGACACCGCTCACCCCGAACGGGAAGAACGGGTGGTAGTTGGCCACGCTGACGTGGAACACGCCGACGCCGATGACGAGCAGGACGACGAGGACCTTCAGCGCGACCACGACGGTCTCGAAGCGGGCCGCGTTCTTGATGCCGAGGGTCAGGAGGTACGCCACGAGCAGACAGAGCAGTGCGGCGAACAGGTCCACCCGGTGACCGTCCCCGGTGCCGGGTGCGCCCAGCATCCACGTCGGCAGCTTCAGCCCCGTCTCACCGAGCAGGAAGCCGAAGTAGCCGGAGATGCCGATCGCCACCACCGAGACGATCGCCGTGTACTCCAGCAGCAGGTCCCAGCCGATGAACCAGCCGACCAGCTCCCCGAGCACCGCGTAGCCGTAGGTGTACGCGGACCCGGCCCGCGGGATCAGGCCCGCGAACTCCGCGTAGCTGAACGCGGCGGCGGCGCTCGCCACGCCGGCGATCAGGAAGGAGATCAGCACCGCGGGCCCGGCGGTGCCGTTCGCGACCGTACCGGCGAGCGTGAAGATGCCCGCGCCGATGATGCCGCCCACGCCGATCGCCGTGAGCTGCCACAGACCGAGCGATCTGCTGAGCCGGGTGGTGGCGTCCCCCGTCGGCGCCTTCTCGTCGATCTGCTCGATCGGCTTGCGGCGCAGCACGCCCTCGCCCACTCGCAGCCCGGCCATGAGTCACCTCTCCGCTGACGGATGTCGCTGACGGGCGCTCATGATGGCCCAGGCGACGTCCGTTCGAAAGACGGCGTGCCGCCGGGCCGGGGCGGGGAGCCCGCGACGGTCACGGGACCACCGTGACGGGCCAACGGCCCGCCTTCACCAGCCGGACCGCCACCGAACCGATGAACCGGTGACCGGCCGACTCCGAGGCGCCCACCACGACCGCGTCCGCCTTCAGCTCGTCCGCCGCCGCCACGAGACCGTTGTAGGGATCTCCGCGAAAGGTATGGAACTCCCACCGCACGTCCCATATGTCCTTCATTCGTTCGGTGGCCTCGCGGATCTCGTTGGCCAGACCCTCCGCGACCTCCTCGGTCGCGTCGGCGACCGGCGCGCCCAGCGCGGCTCCCGCCGGGAACACGGGCTGGACGTAGACGAGGGCGAGCACGGCTCCCTGCCGACGGGCGAGCCCCGCCGCGTAGGCCGCGGCACGCATCGAGGAATCAGACCCGTCGAGTCCGGAGACGATCACTTTCGGTCCATCTGTGCCACGTTCGAACCCATGGCGCTGCTGGTCTGTCACGGCAGCGAGGCTATCCGCTCCGTCCTCCGGTGCCGGGAGCGGGCGGGGGTACGGCGCGGGCCGTGGCGCGGGCCCGGGCGCGTCCCGGGGCCGGATGCGACGCGCTTCGGACGCGATGCGGAGGCCGACGGTCGGGGCCGGGGCCGGAACCGGGACCGGTGCCGACGGCGGTCCCGTCCCGCCGGGAGTCCGCTCGCGTCGTAGGCATTCCCCCCATCAGGTGCAAAACGAACGGTGGCCGGTGTCGCTGATCGGTGCGGGGCGGCGGACGTGCGAGCAGTTGGTCATGAAGAATGATCAGAGGCTTCCGGGGCGCAGGGCATTGCTGCGGCTGACCGCCGGACTGGGCACCGCCGGTGCCGTGCGCGTGATCGCCGCGGATCCGGCCGGCACGCCGGTCCGGCCGCCCGCACCGGAGCGGGCGGGTGCCGCCGGTCCTTCCTCGGCCCTGCGGGAGGCGCGCTCCTCCTACCGGCTGGCACCCATGGCCGCAGGTGCCCCACCCCGCTTCCGTCCGGTGGCGCCCCCGGTCCGCACCCGGCCCTTCGAACACCTGCCGGAGCTGGGGCGCGCCATGGTGCTCACCTTCGACGACGGCCCCGACCCGCGCTACACCCCGCGCATCCTCGCCACCCTGCGCGAACACGATGTCCGCGCGATGTTCTTCGTCTGCGGCGAGACGGCCGACGAGTACCGGGACCTGGTACGGGCGATCGCCGAGGACGGGCACACCGTCGGGAACCACTCCTGGACGCATCCCCTGGTCACCCGGCTGTCCCGGGCCGGGGTGCGCGACGAACTCGGCCGTACCAGCGAGGTGATCGAGAAGGCCACCGGCACCCCGCCGCTCTGGTACCGGGCCCCGTACGGGGCGTGGAACCGGGACTCCTTCGAGATCGGCGCCGATCTCGGCATGGAGCCGATGGCCTGGAGCGTCGACACGCTGGACTGGACCGAGCCAGGAGCCGGAACCATCGTCCGCAGGGTCCGCGACGGGGCGGCGCCCGGCGCCGTGGTGCTGTCGCACGACGCGGGCGGCGACCGTTCGCAGAGTGTGTCGGCCTTGCACCGCTACCTGCCGGAACTGCTCGACCACGGCTACCGGATCACGGTGCCGCGCCGCCGGTGACCGTCGGGGCCGAGCACTGCCGTCGGACTGCCGCCTGCCGTGCGCCGCCGGGTCCGCACGTACGCGGAGTCGTCCTCGTGCATCCGGTACGAGGACTACTCCGACAACACCGCGAGCGTGCGCGGCGGACACCGCACGGCAGATGACGGTTCGAAGACACGGCTCAGGTGCCCGCCACGCCGGGGAACAGGTCGAGGAACGGTTCCGCGGTGGCCGAGATGCCCCGGCCGAAGGGGGTGTCGAAGTCCCAGATCAGGAAGAGGAGAAAAGCGATCAGGGCGCTGAAGAGGCCGGCCAGCAGCAGTTCGCGGGGGGTCCTGCGGATCTGCAGCGTGAAGATCAGCGCGACGGTCACCAGCGCGCCGACGACGAGGCCGAACCAGACCACGCCGGGCATGGTCGCACCCGCGCTCTGCCCGCGTGCGCCGCGCGCGTCGTCGACCGCGGCGACCCGGTCGACCAATGGCTGGTAGGACTCCGCCTCGTGGTCGTTCGCCGGCCGGTAGTCGGTGACATCGGCGCGCACCCGGTCGAGCAGCCGGGTGCCCTCGGCGTCGAGGGAACCGTGCTCGGCCATCGTCCGCCACTCGTGATGGACGACGTGGGCGACATAGGCGTCGACATCGGCGCGGATGCGCTTGCGGACCTCGGCCGGGTACACCGAGGAGCGCGCGCTCACCTCGTGCAGCGCCTGGGCCTCCTGGCGCACGTATTCCTGGGCGGCGCTGCGGCCCTCCCAGACGCCGGCGATCGCGAGGCCCAGCACGATCGCGTAGACCACGCCGATCATCATCACCATGTACTCGATGACGTCGGGGGTCTGGGACGGGTCGTCGTCCGCCGCGACCCGGCGGTTGTTGAGCACGGCGATGGTCAGGACCACGGCGCTGACCGCGACCATGGCGAGAGCGAGAACGAGCCATTCCGACATGGATGTCTCTCCGGAGGTCATCGGGAGCGGGGGCGCAGCACGGCGACGGCGAACACCGCGGGGGCCGTGATCAGCAGGGTCAGGGTGATCAGGGAGGGGCCGTGCCGCGGGACCTTGCGGGACGGCCTTCGGTAGTCCGGGTACGCCACGGGCCGGGGCGTACCCGGCGCGGGACGTGCGGAGGGCGCGGGCGACAGGGAAGGTGGCACGGCTTGCGGTCCGGGTCGTGAGGGTTCGGGACGGGGTGATGCGGAACGCGGCGGTGCGGCCGGCTCCGGGGTCGGCGCGGGGGCCGGCGGCGGTGACGGGGGAGCCGACGGGGGAGGCGACGGCGGACGCGGTGGCGCGGGCCTCGGGGGCGGTTGTGGAGGCGGGCTCGTGCGACAGGGGCCGCCGCCCGCCACGGCGACGGCCGAAGTCCCGCCGTCCTCCCCGAGGGTGGCGTACGCGCAGCTGTCCGCCCCCGCGGGTACCGGGGTGGACAACAGCCAGAGGAGCACCGCGGCGGAAGCCGACCGGGCTATGAATGATCCGTACACGAGCGGGAGCATGTTCCCGCCGCTCGCGCGGCACGCGGTGAAGGAGCCGGAATTCCCCTGATGGTGGGACATGGCGGCGGAGCGCTTGCGGCGCCGGGGAATTCTCTGAACAACGCGGGAACGAAGGGGACTTGGCGCCGCCCCCGCGCGTCCGGTGCGGGCGCCGGGCGGTCCCCGACCGGGTTCACGGCGGAGCGGCTGGGATACCATTCGGCTGCGATGCGGCCGGGAGGCCCGTGCCGCGTTGCGATGGTGACCGCGCGAAGTCGGGGCAGGGGATTTCGGGGAGCGCGCGGGGAACGCGCCGGTGTCTCGACGGTGGGGCCCGCCGGGCGGCCCGGGCCACGCACGAGGGCCGGTTTCACGAGCGAAGCCGAAGGTCCGTTCGGTCCGAACCCGGCAGCCGTCCCGGGCATTTGCCCCGCGACCGACCGGAACTCGAAGTCGTGACCGCGGGACGGGTGCGGCATGGTGCGCCCACCGGTTCGAGAAGGAAGCGGTCCGCGGCCACGTCGGTGCCGAGTGTGCCCGCGGTGATGGCCGGTTGTTGCCCTCGTGGTAAAAGGGAGAGGGAAAGGCTCCGCCGGTAAGGGATTTGCCGTCCCCATTCGATCCGGGGAACGGAGGGAACCGTTCGCCACTATGGTCCGTACCTGTTCCCGACCGTCAGGTCTGTACCTTTTTCGGTGATGTGACGAGGTGTTGGCGCCAGGTCCGGTAAACGCCGGTGAATGTGTACGGGGAGCGGATGGCTCGCACCCCCTTCGGGCTCGCCTCCGGTGGGCGGTTCCCCATCGGACAAGGGTACTTCACGATGACGGAGGGGCCCGCGATTGTCACGCGCAGCGACGGAGTGGTTGCGCACGCCACTGGTGTGTGACCAATAACGGACGGCTAATTTCCGTTTCCGCTCGCTCTCTTGGCGGTCGATCAGTAGCCTCTGGTCCACACTGACCATGAACATGGCCGGATCGCCGTGGCGACTTGTTGGAGACATCGATGGAGCGTCCCGCCTGGGCACCGCGAGGCATAGACATTTCGGTGCCGAGCGTGTCCCGCATGTACGACTTCTATCTGGGCGGATCGCACAATTTCGAGGTGGACCGGGAAGCGGCTCGCAAGGCCATGGAGTTCATGCCGGGGCTCCCCAAGATCATGCAGGCGAATCGGGCCTTTATGCGCAGGGCCGTGCGATACGCGGTGGGCGAGGGCATCACCCAGTTCCTGGACATCGGATCCGGAATACCGACTTTCGGCAATGTGCACGAAGTCGCCCAGGCGGCCGATCCGGAGGCCCGGGTGGCATATGTCGATCACGATTCCGTTGCGGTCGCGCACAGTCAGGCCGTACTCGAGGGAAACGACCGGGCGGTGGTCGCCGCCGCCGACCTCCGCCACCCGCGGGAGATCGTGAAGAACGCGGAGATCACCCAACTGCTCGATCTGGAGCGCCCGGTGGCCCTGCTGCTCGTCGCCGTACTCCACTTCATCCAGGATTCCGACGAGCCGCAGGCCGCGGTCGCCGAACTGCGCGAGGCACTCGCCCCCGGCAGTCTCGTCGTCATCACCCACGCCTCGTACGAGGGAATACCGCTCAGCAAGGAGCGGGCGGGCGCCGCCGTCGGCGTCTACGAGGACATCCGCAGCCCACTGATCATGCGGTCCCGGGACGAGGTCGCCCGGTTCTTCGAGGGGTACGAGATGGTCGAGCCGGGACTCGTGGCGATGCCGGACTGGCGGCCGGACACCCCCGCGGCGCCGGAGCAGGAAGATCCGTTCGCCTTCTCGGGCTTCGGCGGAGTGGGACGCAAGGCGTGAGCATCCCCGCCCAGTCGTCCGGAACGTCCGCCACGCAGGCCGACGGCGCCGAGGACCGGCTTCGCAGATTCGCCACGATCTGGAGCCGGGCCATC
This sequence comes from Streptomyces sp. CB01580, assembly GCF_001905795.1. GTDB lineage: Bacteria > Actinomycetota > Actinomycetes > Streptomycetales > Streptomycetaceae > Streptomyces. The sequence goes on along the minus strand of NZ_LIXJ01000001.1, from coordinate 164,657 downwards.
TTCCCCTCGACGGCCACCTCCCTGACGCGCACGGAGTTCGAACAGCATCTGCTGCCGCTGGCCCGCACGCTCAGCGACATCCTGCACGCGCGCCCCTTCGACGCGGCGCCCGCGGGCGCGGTGGGCGGCGCCCTCGTCGCCGTCCACTGCACGGACCCGGACGCGCTCAGCAGCACGCTCGGCGTCATCGACTCGTACCTGGTGCTCTACTGTGGCGACAGCGGCGCGACCGCCCTGCCCACCGAGGACGCGCGGGCCCGCTGCTCCCGCATCCAGCACGCCGTCGCAGGCGGATTCACCCAGGCGCTGCGCGAACGGACCCTGGCCGAGCAGGAGGCCATCGCCCGCTCGGCGCTCACCGCCCGCACCCAGGCCGATCAGGCCCTGCACGCCACCCAGGCACGCTTCCGGGCGGTGTTCGACGACGCCGCCATCGGCATCGGGATCGCGGACCTGGACGGCAATGTGCTGGAGGTCAACGACACCCTCACCCGCATGTTCGGCGGGCTCGAACACCATGTGCTCAGCCACCGCGTCGACGAGTGGGTGCACCCCGAGGACTCGCCGCAGCTGTGCAAGTACTACGGGGAGCTGGTGCGCGGCGAGCGCGAGCACTTCCGGGTCGAGAAGCCGTTCTACCGCAACGACGGCACGGTGCTGTGGACCAATCTGACGGTGTCGCTGCTGCGGGACGCCGACGGCAGGCCCGAGTACCAGCTGGCGCTGATGGAGGACACCACCGAGCGCCGGCTGCTCAACCTGCGGCTGCGCTACGAGGCCACCCACGACGCGCTCACCGGCCTGCCCAACCGGACACTGTTCTTCGAACGGCTGGAGAAGGCGCTGGGCGCCGAGGACGGCAGTCGCTTCGGGCTCTGCTACCTCGACCTGGACGGCTTCAAGGCGGTCAACGACAGCCTGGGGCACGCGGCGGGGGACCGGCTGCTGGTCGAGGTGGCCGACCGGCTGCAGAGCTGCGCCACCGCACCCGGCGAGATGGTGGCCCGGCTCGGCGGCGACGAGTTCGTGGCGCTGACCACCGGACCCGACACCCAGAAGGAGGTCGACGAACTCGCCTGCCGCATCCTGGGCGCGCTCGCCGTCCCCGTCCGGCTGGACGGCCGCGAGCTGACCGTGCGCGGCTCCATCGGGATCGTGGAGGGGCCGGCCCGGGAACGGGGTGCCGCGGAGGTGCTGCGCAGCGCCGACATCACGATGTACCGGGCCAAGTCCGCGGGCGGCAACCGCTTCGAGCTCGCCGACGCCGAGGCCGACGCCCGCGCCATCACCCGGCACGGGCTGACCACCGCCCTGCCCGCGGCCCTGGAACGCGGCGAGTTCTTCATCGAGTACCAGCCGCTCGTGCATCTGGGCGACGGCACGGTGCACGGGGCGGAGGCCCTGGTGCGCTGGTGCCATCCGCAGCACGGGGTGCTCGGTCCGGACCGGTTCATCCCGCTCGCGGAGCACACCGGCCTGATCGTGCCGCTCGGCCGCTGGGTGCTGGAGGAGTCCGTGCGGCAGGCCAACTTCTGGCAGGAGCGGCACAGCGACGGCGGCCCGCTGCGGATCAACGTCAACGTCTCGCCGACCCAGCTGCACCACCCGCGTCTGGTCGCCGAGACCGTCGACGTGCTGGAGCGGTCGGGGCTGGAACCCCGGGCGCTGTGCCTGGAGGTCACCGAGTCCGCGCTCATCGGGGCCGACGACGACCTGCTCAAGCCGCTGCGTCAACTGGCCGACATGGGCGTGGACATAGCCCTCGACGACTTCGGCACGGGCTACTCGAACCTGGCGAACCTGCGCAGGCTCCCGGTCAGCGTGCTCAAGCTGGACCGTTCCTTCACGCAGGGCATGCAGCGGCACCCGGCGGACCCGGTCGACCTGAAGATCGTCGAGGGGATCGTCTCGCTGGCGCACAGCCTCGACCTCGCGGTCACGGTGGAGGGCGTGGAGACCGCGGCGCAGGCCGAGCAGCTGCGGAACCTGGGCTGCGACACGGCCCAGGGCTGGTACTACGCGCGGCCCGGTGCTCCGGACCGGATCCACTCGCTGCTGCTGGCCGACGCGGTGTGAGCGGGGCGGCCGGCGGACGTCCGCCGGGTGGCGGGGCCCCGGGGCGGGGATACGAGACGGCCCGGGACCGGAGGTGCCGTCGGCCCCGCGCAGAGCCTGTCGGGTGACCTTCGATCGGTCAGGGGCACCCGACAGGCTCTCAGCCGTCGGAGGGGTGGGACGCGCCTGTCCGGCTGGCCAGCAGCACCCTCTGCAGCTCGCGGGCCGCGCGCGGCGGCGCCACGTCGCTGCGGTGCGCCAGAGCGATCGTGCGCCGCAGCCCCGGGCGGGCCAGCGGGGTCGCCCGCAGCCCGTGCCCGGCCCGGCCGGCGACCATGCTCGGCACCACCGCGATGCCCAGCCCCGCCCGGACGAAGCCGAGCACCGCGTCCATCTCCCCGCCCTCCACCGTGAACGAGGGCTCGAAGCCCTCCGCCCGGCAGGCCGCGACCGTCAGCTCGCGCAGGTCGTAGCCGTGCCGGAACATCACCAGGGGCTCGCCCTGGAGATCGGAGATCGCCACGCTCCCGCCCCGGCCGGGCCGCGGCGCGTGCGCCGACGACACCACGACCAGGTCCTCCTGGAGCAGCTCGACCGTCGTGAGCGCGGGCGAGGAGGCGGGCAGCGGCAGCACCACCAGGGCGAGATCGAGCGCGCCGCGGGCCAGTTCCCGCACCAGGTCAAGCGAGCCGCCCTCCTCCAGAAGCAGCCGGATGCCCGGGTGCCGGTCGTGGAAGGCGCGCAGCACGTCGGGGAGCAGACCCGTGCAGAGGCTCGGCGTCGCGCCCAGCCGCACCCGGCCCCGCCGCAGCTGGGCCAGCTCCTGCACCTCGTGGCGCGCGGTGTCGGCGTCCGCCAGGATGCGGCGGGCCAGCGGAAGCAGCGCCTCGCCCGCGTCGGTGAGCGTGATGTTGCCGCGGGCCCGGCTGAACAGCTCGGCCCCCAGCTCGGTCTCCAGCGCCCGGATCTGCTGGGAGAGCGAGGGCTGCGAGACGTGCACCGCCTCGGCCGCACGGGTGAAGTGCAGGGTCTCGGCGACCGCCACGAAATACACCAGCTGCTGGAACTGCATGAACGCACCTTAACCGCCAGCAATAGCCAAAGCCTATGAAGATGAGCTGTTTCATGTCTTGGACCGATGAGGTCGTTCGGCCCTAGCGTCGTGTCCATGGCATCGGCAACAGGGACGGACCGACGGCCGTCCGTGACGCGTACGCTCTGGGACTCCTCCGTCGGCAAGAAGACGATCATGGCCGTGAGCGGCCTGATCATGCTCCTCTACTTGGTCGCCCACATGGTCGGCAATCTGAAGATCTTCTTCGGTTCCGGCGAGTTCAACCGCTACGCGCACTGGCTGCGGACCATGGGCGAGCCCGTCCTGCACTACGAGTGGGCGCTGTGGCTGGTGCGCCTCGTGCTCGTCGCCGCCGTGGTGCTGCACGCCGTCTCCGCGTACCAGCTGAGCCGCCGCGACATCCGGGCCCGCCCCGTCGCGTACGTCCACAGGAGGCCGCGCGCGAGCTACGCCACCCGGACCATGCGCTGGGGCGGGATCATCCTCGGCCTCTTCATCGTGTGGCACATCCTCGACCTGACGACGGGCACGGTGCACTCCGGCGGGTTCCAGCCCGGGCACCCGTACCAGAACGTCGTCGACACCTTCTCCACCTGGTACGGCAACGTCATCTACATCGTCGCCGTGGTCGCCCTCGGGTTCCACGTCCGGCACGGCTTCTGGAGCGCCGCCCAGACCCTCGGCGCGGGCAACGCGGCCCGCGACCGCCTTCTCAAGACCCTTGCCGACATCCTCGCCCTGGCGCTGACGGTGGGCTTCGTCTCCGTACCCGTCGCCGTCATGACCGGAGCCGTGAGCTGACATGACCGACTACACGCACTACGAGACCGGCGCGCCCGTCACCGACACCAAGGCTCCCGACGGACCGATCGCCGAACGCTGGGACACCCGCCGCTTCGAGGCCAAGCTGGTCAACCCGGCCAACCGCCGCAAGCACACCGTCATCGTCGTCGGAACCGGCCTGGCCGGCGGTTCGGCCGGCGCGACCCTCGCCGAACAGGGCTACCACGTCGTCCAGTTCTGCTTCCAGGACTCGCCCCGCCGCGCCCACTCCGTCGCCGCCCAGGGCGGCATCAACGCCGCGAAGAACTACCGCAACGACGGCGACTCGATCCACCGCCTCTTCTACGACACGGTCAAGGGCGGCGACTTCCGCGCCCGCGAGTCCAACGTCCACCGGCTCGCCCAGATCTCCGTGGAGATCATCGACCAGTGCGTCGCCCAGGGCGTCCCCTTCGCCCGCGAGTACGGCGGCCTCCTCGACAACCGCTCCTTCGGCGGCGTCCAGGTCTCCCGCACCTTCTACGCCCGCGGCCAGACCGGGCAGCAGCTCCTGCTCGGCGCCTACCAGGCGCTGTCGCGGCAGATCGCCGCGGGCAACGTCGAGATGCACGCCCGTACCGAGATGCTCGACCTGATCGTCGTCGACGGCCGGGCCCGCGGCATCGTCGCCCGCGACCTCGTCACCGGGAGGATCGACACCTACTTCGCCGACGCCGTCGTGCTGGCCAGCGGCGGATACGGCAACGTCTTCTACCTGTCGACCAACGCCATGAACTCCAACGCCACCGCCATCTGGCGGGCCCACCGCCGCGGCGCGTACTTCGCCAACCCCTGCTTCACCCAGATCCACCCCACCTGCATCCCGCGCACCGGCGACCACCAGTCCAAGCTGACACTGATGAGCGAGTCGCTGCGCAACGACGGCCGGATCTGGGTGCCGAAGGCCAAGGGCGACACCCGCCCCGCCAACGAGATCCCCGAGGACGAGCGCGACTACTACCTGGAGCGCATCTACCCCTCCTTCGGCAACCTCGTGCCCCGCGACATCGCCTCCCGCGCCGCGAAGAACGTCTGCGACGAGGGGCGCGGCGTGGGACCGGGCGGCCAGGGCGTCTACCTGGACTTCGCCGATGCCATCCAGCGCATGGGCCGGGCCAAGGTGGAGGAGAAGTACGGCAACCTCTTCGACATGTACGCGCGGATCACCGCGGAGGACCCGTACGGGACACCGATGCGGATCTACCCGGCCGTGCACTACACGATGGGCGGACTCTGGGTCGACTACGACCTCCAGACCACCGTCCCCGGCCTCTTCGCCATCGGCGAGGCCAACTTCTCCGACCACGGCGCCAACCGCCTCGGCGCGTCCGCGCTGATGCAGGGGCTCGCCGACGGGTACTTCGTCCTGCCCTCCACCATCAACGACTACCTGGCCCGCAACCCGCACCACGTCGACGTCGACGCCTCGCACCCCGCGGTCGAGGAGGTCGTCGCCGAGACCGAGGACCGGCTCAACCTGCTGCTCTCCGTCGACGGCGACCGCACTCCCGACTCCTTCCACCGCGAGATCGGCGAACTGATGTGGGAGTACTGCGGCATGGCCCGCGACGAGCGGGGGCTGCGCACGGCGCTCGCGCGGATCCCGGAGATCCGCGAGGAGTTCTGGCGCCGGATCAAGGTGCCGGGTACCGGCGACGAGCTCAACCAGTCCCTGGAGAAGGCCAACCGCATCGTCGACTACCTGGAGCTCGCGGAGCTCATGTGCCTCGACGCCCTGCACCGCACCGAGTCCTGCGGAGGCCACTTCCGCGAGGAGTCCCAGACCCCGGACGGCGAGGCCGCCCGCCGCGACGAGGACTTCTCCTACGCCGCCGCCTGGGAGTTCTCCGGCACCGGCGAGGCACCCGTCCTGCACAGGGAAGACCTCGTCTTCGAGTACGTCCACCCCACCCAGCGGAGCTACGCATGAAGCTCACCCTGCGCGTCTGGCGCCAGAAGAACGCCGACGCCACCGGCGCCATGTCCACCTACGAGGTGGACGGCATCTCGCAGGACATGTCGTTCCTCGAAATGCTCGACACCCTCAACGAACAGCTCATCCTCGCCGGGGACGACCCCGTCGCCTTCGACCACGACTGCCGCGAGGGCATCTGCGGCGCCTGCAGTCTCGTCATCGACGGCGATGCCCACGGCCCCGAGCGCACCACCACCTGCCAGCTCCACATGCGGTCCTTCGAGGACGGCGACACCATCGACGTCGAACCCTGGCGCGCCTCCGCGTTCCCGGTCGTCAAGGACCTGGTCGTGGACCGCTCGGCCTTCGACCGGATCATCCAGGCCGGCGGCTACATCTCCGCCCCGACCGGCACCGCCCCCGAGGCACACGCCACTCCGGTGCCCAAGCCGGACGCCGACTTCGCCTTCGAGCACGCCGAGTGCATCGGCTGCGGCGCCTGCGTCGCCGCCTGCCCCAACGGTTCGGCGATGCTCTTCACCTCGGCGAAGATCAACCACCTCAACGTCCTGCCGCAGGGCGCTCCCGAGCGCGAGACCCGGGTCCTCGACATGGTCGCGCAGATGGACGACGAGGGCTTCGGCGGCTGCACCCTCACCGGCGAGTGCGCCACCGCCTGCCCGAAGGGCATCCCGCTGCCGTCGATCGCCGCCATGAACAAGGAGTGGCTGCGGGCGACCCGGAAGGCGCGTCGCTGAGAAGGCGTCGGGTTCCTGGCCCCGGAGGCCGCCCACCTCCGGGACCAGGAGTCACCGGACGTCCCGCGGGGTCAGGACGTCACGGCGAGGTCGTCCGCGTGGACCGTGCCCTGCCCGTACCAGCCGTGCACATAGACGGTCACCTTGCCGGTCGAGCCGGTCGTGAACGTGACGGACTGCTTGGCGTAGCCGCTCGACGAGCCCCAGGTGCTTGCCGAGGCGTCGCCCCGCACTCCGAGGTGGCCGTAGCTGCCCTGGAGCCAACCGCTCAGCGTGTACGCGGTGTCGGGAGCCAGGGTGAGCGTCTGCGCACACTCGCCCGTCTGCGACGCGGTGGCCGCCACGGCGAGCGCGTGCCCGCCGCCGTGCACGGGCGTGGAGACGACCGAGCCACCGGACTCACAGGTCCAGGGACTCGGTGAACCCGTCTCGAAGTCGCCGTTCACCAGGGAGCCGGTGCCGCCGCCCGGACCGGACACGGTCAGGGTGAACGTCGCCGGGTGGCTGAGCGTGCCCGAGGCGCCGGTGACGGTGACCGGGTACGTGCCCGGTGCCGCGGACGCCGACGCGGCGAGCGTCAGCTTCGAGGTGCCGCCCGCGGTGACCGAGGCCGGGCTGAGCGCCGCGGTCACACCGGCGGGCAGCCCGCTCGCCGTCAGCGCCACGGTCTTCGCGGTGCCCGAGACCACCGCTGTGTTCACGGTCGCCGAGACGGAGGCGCCGGGGGCGACGGTGGCCGAACCGGGCGCGACGGACACCGAGTAGTCGTCCGTCACCGGACCCCCGCCACCCGTGAAGGGCGCGAAGGTGTGGGTGAAGTACCACGTGTCCTGGGCGATGCCGGAGCAGGTGTCGCTGCCGCCGGTGCCGGGGCAGCCTCCGTTGTCGCGCTGGAGCGCCCAGAACGACAGGGTATTGACCCCCTTGGACGCGGCCCAGTCGTACACCACGGGCGCGTCCGCCGTGGTGAACGTCTCGGCGGGGCCGTAGTCGTCGATGCCCGGCATCTCGATGATCCCGGTCATGCCCCACAGTTGCGCGTCGGTCTTCGACGGGTACAGCTCGGCCAGCTGGCCCTTGAGCCCGGTGATCGCCGTCCTGGTGTCCTGCGCCATGTTGTGCGCGGCACCGTCGTAGTAGTCGAACGTCATCAGGTTCACGACGTCGACCCGGGTGCCGTTGGACACGGCGTTCTCCAGCACCGCCAGACCGCTCTCGGCGAGTCCGCTCGTGGTGGTGGGCAGGGTGTAGGAGATCTGGAGCGGACGCCCGTCGGCGGCGGCCCACTCCTGCACCTTCTTGATCGCCTTGTTGCGGCGGTCGATTCCGGCGTTGTTCTCCAGCGAGTTGTCCTCGATGTCCATGTCGAGGCGGGACACGTCGTAGGTCGTGATGACCTTCTCGTACGCGGCGGCGATCGAGTCGACGCTGGAACAGCTGTCGGCGATCTCCGTGCCGCCGTTGTCGGCCGTGTAGCCGCCGAACGACGGGATCACGTCGCCGCCGCGCGAGCGGATGGTGGTGAAGTCGGCGCCGAACTGCGACTGCGCGATGGGCTGATCGGGGTCGCCGTTCCAGTACGGCGTGCAGGAGCCGCGCGCCTGCGTCTGGATGAAGGCCATGGTCAGGTACTTCGCACCGGACTGCTGCGAGAGCGCGGCCGGACTGTCTCCGGTCCACGACTCGAAGTACGGGGCGAAGACGTGCGCGGGCAGGGGAGTGGCGGCGGTCGCGGCGGCCTGCGCGCCGCCTCCCGATCCGAGGACCAGGCCGGCGGACGCGACGGTCGTCGCCAGAACACTCAGGAACGCACCGAGTGCGCGTGGACGTCTCATGGGGTCTGCTCCCAGCGGGGTGAGACAACGGGCGGATCGCAAGGCTCTGCCGCGCCCCGTCGAAGGGCGCGGCCCGTTCCTGTGAATCCCGGCCGGGGCCACAAGCCGCACGGCGAGGATCGGCCGCGAGGCATGCCCATGATTGGTCTGGACCAGCGCGCGGTCAACGTTCTTTGCCCTTTCATTTCCGATTGCTTGCCTGAATCGGCAACTCGCCATGAGAGAGCGGTAGTTGAAGCGAGCCCGTTCCTTCAGCGGATTGTGAGGGCGGAGGCGAGGTACGGAGCCGTACGGCTGCCCTCCGCGCGGGCGACCTCGGCGGGCAGGCCCGCCGCCACGATCCGCCCGCCCCGGTCGCCGCCGCCCGGCCCGAGGTCGATCACATGGTCGGCGCCCGCCACCACCGCCATGTCGTGCTCCACGACCACCACCGTGTCACCGGCGTCGACCAGGCCGTGCAACTGCCGCATCAGCACCTCGACATCGGCCGGATGCAGCCCCGTCGTCGGCTCGTCCAGCAGGTACACGGTGTGCCCCCGGCGGGTGCGCTGGAGCTCGGCGGCGAGCTTGATCCGCTGCGCCTCCCCGCCCGACAGCTCGGTGGCCGGCTGACCGAGCCGCAGATAGCCCAGGCCGACGTCGAGCAGCGTGCGCAGGCTGCGCTCGGCGGCGGGGGTCCCGGCGAAGAAGCCGGCCGCCGACTCCACCGTCAGATCCAGCACCTGCGCGATGTCGAGACCGCGCAGGGTGACCTCCAGGGTCTCCGGGTTGTACCGCGCGCCATGACAGTCCGGGCAGGGCGCGTACGTGCTGGGCAGGAAGAGCAGTTCCACCGAGACGAACCCCTCGCCCTGGCAGGTTTCGCACCGCCCGCCCGCCACGTTGAAGGAGAACCGCCCCGCCCGGTAGCCGCGCTCCCGCGCCGTGTCCGTTCCGGCGAACAGCTTGCGCACCACGTCGAACAGCCCCGTGTACGTGGCCAGATTGGACCGGGGAGTGCGGCCGATCGGCTTCTGGTCCACCTGCACGAGCCGGTCCACCGCCTCCACGCCCTCGACCGACGCGCACCCGGCCGCGGGCAGCGCTGCGGGCAAGTCGGACCTGGACCGCCGGTCGGCCAGCACACCGGCCAGCACCTGGCCCACCAGCGTCGACTTGCCCGATCCGGAGACACCGGTGACGGCCGTGAACACACCGAGCGGGAACGCGGCGTCCACGCCCCGCACGTTGTGCCGGTCGATCCCGCCCAGCCGCAGCCACCCCGACGGCGTACGCACCTCCCGCACCGCAGCGCGCCCGTCGCCGAAGAGGAAACGCCGGGTCGCCGACTCCGGTACGTCCGCCAGGCCCGCCGGCGGGCCGCTGTGCAGCACCCGCCCGCCGTGCTCGCCCGCCAGCGGCCCCACGTCCACGAGCCAGTCCGCCCGGCGCACCACGTCCATCTGGTGCTCCACGACGAACACCGAGTTCCCGGCCTCCTTCAGCCGGCCCAGGACCGTCAGCAACGACTCGGTGTCCGCCGGGTGCAGACCGGCCGACGGCTCGTCCAGCACATACACGACACCAAACAGTCCGGACCTCAACTGCGTGGCCAGCCGCAGCCGTTGAAGTTCCCCGGAGGACAGCGTCGGGGCCGTGCGGTCGAGGCTGAGATAGCCGAGGCCCAGCTCGGTGACCGTCTCGATCCGGGCCAGCAGGTCCGCCGTCAGCACCCGCGCCGTCTCGTCGCCGTCCGCCGCGTGCAGCACCTCGGCGAGCGAACCGAGCGGCAGCGCCGCGAGTTCGGCGATCGTGCGGCCGGCGAAGGTGACGGCCAGGGCCTCGGGCCGCAGCCGGCTGCCCTCGCACACCGGGCACGGCGAACCTGTCAGGAAGCGCTCGGCCTTGGCGCGCAGGGTGCGGCTCCTGGAATCCGCGAAGGTGTGCATCACATAGCGGCGGGCGCTCATGTACGTGCCCTGGTAAGGGCGTTGGATGCGCCCGGCCTCGCGCACGGGATGGACCGTCACCACCGGCTGTTCGTCGGTGAACAGGATCCACTCCCGGTCCCGCGCGTCCAGCTCGCGCCAGGGCCGGTCGATGTCGTACCCGAGCGCGTCCAGTACATCGCGCAGGTTCTTGCCCTGCCAGGCCCCCGGCCAGGCGGCGATCGCACCTTCCCGGATCGACCGCGAGGGGTCCGGCACCAGCAGTTGCTCGGTGGTGCGGTGGACCAGACCGAGACCGTGGCACTCCGGGCACGCCCCGGCGGCCGTGTTCGGGGAGAACGCGTCGGAGTCCAGCCGCTCCGCGCCCCGCGGGTACTCCCCGGCACGCGAGAACAGCATGCGCAACGAGTTGGAGAGCGTGGTCACCGTCCCGACCGAGGAACGCGCGCCGGGCGCCGATCGGCGCTGCTCCAGCGAGACGGCGGGCGGCAGCCCGGTGACCTCGCCGACCGCGGGCGCGCCGACCTGGTGGATCAGCCGCCGGGCGTACGGTGCGACCGATTCGAAGTAGCGGCGCTGCGCCTCCGCGTACAGGGTGCCGAACGCGAGGGAGGACTTCCCGGACCCCGAGACGCCGGTGAACACGGTGAGGGTGTCGCGCGGGATGTCGACCGACACGTCCTGGAGATTGTGCTCGCGGGCGCCGCGCACCCGGACGTACGGATCGTGGGCGGTGGGCATGGCGTCGGACTCCGTACGAATCGGATCAAGGCTGATGGATGCGAACAAACACTCCGATCCTAGGCGGATGCCGACGTGGTGCCGCGGGGGCACGGGGCCCGGCCCGGCGCCGGACGCCCGGGACGGCGCCGCGTCCGGGCACGGGGTGCCGGTGGACGGGGCGCGGTGTCCCGGGCGGGGAGGCGTGCGGGTACGGCCTTCAGCGTGAGGGGCGCAGGGCGCGCTTGAGGGGCCGGCCGACGGCGCTGCGGGCCCGCTGGTAGGTGGAGCGCTGGGTGGGAATCGCGGCCTTCTTCGCGAGCTGACGTTTGAGCTGGGTGTTCTGCGCGGTGAGCTCCGTCAGCTGCGTCTGCAGCCAGTTGAGACGATCCCCCATCGCGGCGGCGTCGTCGCCGTTCCACGGCCGGATGCCCGGGGGGAAGGCCAGGGCGCTCATCCGTGCCTCGAACGCCGCGCCGCCGTCGCCGTGGGAGAAGGTGTTCTCCAGGCCGTTCCTGTCCAGGAAGCCCGTGAACCGTTCGAACCGCTCCTGGTGACCGCGCCTGAGCGGTCCGAAGTCCGCCTCCGCGTACAGCTCGGCGGGGTCGATGTCGGTGGGCACCTTCGTCAGCATCCGGTGCGGGATGTCGAAGTAACGGCACAGTTCCAGGGTCCGGGAGTCGCCGCAGAGCACGGTGGCGGGGGTTCCGGCGAGGAGCGCCGCGATGTTGCCGTGGATGCGGGAGCCGAAGGAGAAGTCGAAGCCCCGCAGGTCGTTCATCCAGGTGACCGGATCGATGTAGACCCGGACCTTGTCCTCCTGGTACATGGGGTGGTCGGGGTGGGTGGGGATGCCGGTCACGGCGGCGTTGGGGTGGGACAGGTCGCGCCAGTGCAGCTGGCGCGCGTCGGAGAGGTTCTGGCCGACGAACCGGAGGTGGGGGTAGTGCGCGTGGGCGCGGTCGATGATCCGACCGAGCTTGTGCTTGCGCACCGCGTCGTGCGATCCGTTGACGGCGATCCGGGATCCGGGGCCGAGCGACCCGCCCTTCTCGCGGATGTCCAGCCGGGGGCCGTGGATGAACATCGAGGGGCAGCCGATGACGTCCACGTCACGGAAGCCCATGTCGCGCAGATACCGCTCGGTGAACTCGCCGCGCACGCCGATGGAGGCGCTGTGGTCGAGCACCGCCGATACGAACGCGTAGACCGTGTCCTTCATCGGACGCAGTCGCTCCGCCGAGTAGTCGACCCCGGTCTGGGCGCCCACGCCCGGGACGACGACCGGGATCCTCAGCTTGGTGATGAGCTGGGTCAGGCGTGCCAACTGCCGCTCGAAGGACGGGCGGAAGGCGTTGGCGAGCGGCACGACGAACACGTCGTACTCGCTGTTGATGCGCTCGGCGTCGGCGACCCGGGTGGCGATGCCGTTCGACACCACCTCCGCGCGCGGCGTCTCCAGGAGCTTGTGCGCGGCATCGCTGAAGATCAGATTGCCCGCGTTGGTGGCGAACACGTCCTCGTGCAGAGCACGCTCCACGGGGACGACGTCGTAGGGACTCTTCCCGGAACGCAGGAGTATTCGCTTCACATGTTGAACGTTGGATGCCACAAACCTGAATATAGCTTTACGAATGCGTCAGGTTCCATGCGCATCCTGCACAACTTTTTGCCAACCATACGGAACGCATGTACATGATCACACATCCGCGTGCGGGTGCGCGCGGTTCGTGGCGGACGGATCCGCGTGGCCGCCGTCGGCTCCCGGGGCTCGGCGGCGGCCCGGCTCCCCGGATCCGACGGCCCCTTTGGGCCCCGGGCCGGTCGGCGCCGACCGTACGCCGCGGCCCGCGCGCGGGCGTGCCGCCGCGGTCGGGCATCGCCTGGGCCCGATGCCCGACCCGCGGATGCTCCGGTGCGTGGAGACGCATCCCACACACCCCGGGTCCGGACCCGGTACGCCCGACGCGTCGGACCTGGAGGTGTACGAGCACGATCTGAGCGGCCGTCCGGTCGGGCCGTCGAAGGATCCGGCGCGGTCGCGGACCGATGGAGCCCGCGCTCCGTGACCCGGTGCGGACGATGCCCCGTGGCGGCGAGGACGGATGCCGGTCGAGCGCACGGCGCCGGGGAGGGAGAAGCTGGGCCGTGGCGTCGGCGGACCGTACCCGGTCGCGGTCGGACGTCCGAGGGTCGTGATCGCGTCTTGGACGTCCTCCGCTTCCGGACGCGACGCCGCTCGTGGTCGGCCCGGTCCGGTCGCGGCGTCGGCCCCTGCACGTCGCCACATGGGTCGTACCGGCGCTCCTGGGTGCGTCGCCGATCTGATGTGATGGAACGGTGAGAGACGACCACCGGCCCCTGGCCGTATTCGACTTGGACGGAACGCTCGCGGACACCGGCCGCCGCCAATACCACCTGGAAGGGGCCCGGCGCGACTGGAACGCCTTCTTCGCCGCGGCCGTCGACGATCCGCCGCTCCCCGAGGGCGTACGACTCGTCCTGGACAGCGCCGATGAGTGCGAGATCGGGTACCTCACCGGGAGGCCCGAGCGGTGCCGCCGGGGCACCCTGGCCTGGTTGGCCGAACACGGGCTGCCCGAGGGGAAGTTGTACATGCGCCGCAACGACGACCGCAGGCCCGCCCGGCACACCAAGCTGGACGTCCTGAAGCGGCTGGGCCGCGAGCGCGAGGTGCGGATGCTGGTCGACGACGACGAACTCGTCTGCGATGCGGCGGAACGGGCCGGCTTCGCGGTGGTGCGGGCCGATTGGGGCGCGGTGTCGCCCGCACTCATGGACGCGCAGGAGGGTCAGGGGCGCACCTGACCTTCGAGGGTCCCGGTGATCCGTGCCCCGGCGGTGGCGGACGTCCGGTGTCCGGGCGGTCTCCGCCGGTCGGTGCGCCGACGGGCCCCGCCGGTCGTGGTGGTTCAGCTTGGTTCGTCGAGTCGGAAGCCTACTTTCAGTCCCACCTGATAGTGCTCGATCCGGCCATTCCTGATCTCTCCGCGAACCTCGGTGATCTCGAACCAGTCGAGATTGTGCAACGTTTCCGAGGCCCGTGCGACACCTCTGCGGATGGCGTCATCGACGCCCTCATGGGAGGTTCCCACGATCTCGGTGACTCGATACGTGTGGTTTGACATGCTTTGTCTCCTCTCGTTTCTACCAAGGTGCCCCACCCTGCCCGGGTACGCGAGAGATTGGTGTGCAGAATGTGATGAACGGGGCTTGACCGAATCAATGGTCCATACCAAAATCCAGCCACGCCCGTGCGAGCACCGCCCGCAATCCCCCACACCGGGTTCTGAATTTCGTCGTGCCGATTCACAGAAGGTGAACCTGGTGAAGAACCGCATGCTCGTCGGAGCCGTCGCGCTCGTTTCCGCTGTCGCGCTGAGCGGGTGCGGAATCATCTCCGGCGCGGACGCGTCCGGCAACAAGAAGGTCACGATCTGGCTGATGAAGAACAGTGTGTCAGCCGATTTCCTCAAGCGCTTCACGAAGGCGTACGAGGACGAGCACCCCTCGGTGGAGCTGGAGTTCAAGATCCAGAGCTGGACCGGCATCGGTTCGAAGGTCATGGACGCGCTCAAGGGCAAGGGCACCCCGGACGTCATCGAGGTCGGCAACACCCAGGTGTCCCAGTACGCGGAGAGCGGCGGTCTGCGCGACCTCACGCTGGAGTCCGTGCGCGACCTGGGCGGCGCGGACTGGCTGCCCGGACTCGCCGACCCCGGCAGCATCGACGGGGTCCAGTACGGAATTCCGTGGTACGCGGCCAATCGAGTGGTGATCTACAACAAGGATCTCTTCGAGCAGGCCGGTATCGAATCCCCGCCGAAGACCAGGGACGAGTGGATCGCGGACACCGAGAAGCTCGACCGGAACGGCGACCAGGGCATCTACCTCGCCGGCCAGAACTGGTACGTACTCGCCGGATTCATCTGGGACGAGGGCGGCGAGCTCGCCTACGACGGCTCCGGCACGTGGGAAGGCACCCTGGACAGCCCCGAGGCGCTGCGCGGCATGGGCTTCTACAAGAAGCTCCAGGCGCTCGGCGACGGCCCGAAGGACTCGGACGAGGCGAAGCCCCCGCAGGCCGAGGTCTTCGCCAAGGGCGACGTCGGGCAGATCATCGCGGTGCCCGGTGACGCCGAGCAGATCGAGCGGCTCAACCCCGAACTCAAGGGGAAACTGGGCTACTTCCCGATACCGGGCAAGACCGCGAAGGCACCCGGTTCGGTGTTCACCGGCGGGTCCGACCTGATCGTTCCGCAGAAGGCGGAGCAGCGGACCGAGGGCATCGAGGTGGTCAAGGCACTGGCGAGCCGCGCGTGGCAGGAGGAGCTCGCCAAGGAAATGAGCTACGTCCCCAACAAGCCGGAACTCGCGCACGTCATCGAAGGACAGCCGGGTACGGCGGCGATGGCGCGCGGCGCGGCGAAGGGACGCGCCACGCCCAACTCGCCCCAGTGGGCCGACGTCGAGGCCCACAACCCGATCAAGCCGTACATGACGGCCGTCCTGGAGGGCGGCGACGCGGAGAAGGCGGCGAGGGTCGCCTCGGAGAAGATCTCCGACCTGCTCGCGGGCAGCTGACCGACGCGTGAGCGGCCCGGACGTCACCGGGCCGCGCACGGCGGTGCGTACGCCCGCGGCTCTCGCGCCCACGGGACGTACCTCTCCGCCCCCGCGTCCCCGGCGCGCACCCACCGGGACGCGCTTCCCCTCGCCCCGCGTCCGCGCGGCGGCAGCCCGCGTCGGGGGCGCTCGGGGCACCCGGCCGGTGGACACACGGATCCGGCCGCACCCGGGATTCAGCCGCCGCACATCCGGGCTCTCCCATCCGGTCATGTCGAATCCAGCCGGTCACGGAAGAAGTAAGGGGCCGGGCCCTCGCAGCGGTGCGACGGTGCCCGGCGGCCGCCCTTGCCGATCCGTCATCGGAGTCCGTCATGAACGCGCTGCCCGTCACCTTCCCGCCCACCGCCCCCGTCGTCCCGGCGCAGCCCACACCTTCGACCGCACCGCGCTACCGGGTCTCCCTCGCCGCGGACCAGGAGGAGGTGCGCGCGGCCCAGCGCCTGCGCCACCTGGTCTTCGCGGGTGAACTCGGCGCCCGGCTGGAAGGCTGCGAACCCGGCCTGGACAGCGACGCGTTCGACGCCTACTGCGACCATCTGCTGGTCCGGGAGCGGTCCACCGGCGACGTCGTCGCCACGTACCGCGTGCTGCCGCCCGACCGGGCACGCATCGCCGGACGGCTCTACGCGGAGGGCGAGTTCGACCTCGGCCGCCTCGCCCCGATCCGCGACGACCTCGTCGAGGTCGGCCGGTCCTGTGTCCACCCGGCCCACAGGGACGGCGCCGTCATCGCGCTGATCTGGGCCGGACTCGCCCGCTACATGCAGCGCACCGGCCACGACTGGCTGGCCGGCTGCTGCTCCATACCCCTGGCCGACGGCGGTGTCGCGGCGGCCGGGGCGTGGGAGACCGTACGCACCAAGTACCTGGCCCCCGAGGACCTTTGGGTCACACCCCACCGGCTCTGGCAGCCCGACACGGCGGTCGCCGGACGCGCGGACCTGCCCACGGGACTCAGCACACTCCCGCCCCTGCTGCGCGGCTATCTGCGGCTCGGCGCGCGGGTGTGCGGGGCGCCCGCCCACGACACCGACTTCAACGTCGCCGACCTGTACGTCCTGCTCTCGCTGAGCAGCACCGACCCGCGCTACCTGCGCCACTTCCTCTCGCTCGCCCCGCTGCGATGAACCCCTGGCTGCCCGCCGCGCCCTGCACTCCGCGCGCCTGCGCCGCACACAAGGGCCCCACCCGGCCGCGCCCGCTGGCCGTGGCCCTGCTGTGCGCCGGCTGCGCGCTCCTCCTGGCCGGGGCGCTGTGCGCCCCTCTCGCGCTGCTGCTCGGTCCTGCGCGGCGGGAGCGGCTGATCCGCCGTTGGTCGCACGGGATCGTACGGGCCTTCGGCGTACGCGTGCGGATCACCGGCGGTCCGGTGCCGTCCCCGGGCGTGCCCGGGGCGCCGGGCACACTCGTCGTCGCCAACCACATCTCCTGGCTGGACGTCCCCCTCGTCGCGGCCGTGTTCCCCGGCCGGATGCTGGCCAAGCGCGAGATAGGGGACTGGCCGCTGCTCGGCCCGCTCGCTGCCGCGGGCGGCACCCTCTTCGTCGACCGCGACCGGCTGCGGACCCTGCCCGGCACCGTGCACGAGATAGCGGCGGCGCTGCGCGACGGCTCCCGGGTCGTCGCCTACCCGGAGGGCACGACCTGGTGCGGGCGGGGCGGCGGCCGGTTCGGCCCCGCCGTGTTCCAGGCCGCGATCGACGCGCACGCCGAGATCCGGCCCGTACGCATCAGCTACCGGACCGGGCCGCCGCGCGACGTCCCGCACGGCGGCCGGGCGCCGGCACCCGACGGGTCCGCGCCGGCGGAGCGCCCCGCCCCGGCCGGCGCGGCCGCGTTCGTCGGCGACGATCCGCTCATGACCTCGCTGTGGCGGGTGGTGACGTCCGCCGGACTGACCGCCGAGGTCCACGTCCTGCCGCCGCTTTCGGCCGACGCCCCGCGGGACCGTGGGACCCTGGCCCGACTCGCTCAGACGGCCGTCGCCAACGACAGCGCGAACCGCTCACCGGAATCCGTCCACCACTGATCCAGCCGCAGCCCGGCCCCGGCGAGCTCCGCACGGACACCCTCCTCGCGGAACTTGGCCGACACCTCCGTACGCATCTCCTCACCCGCCTCGAAGGGCACCACCAGGTCGAGGGCCGGGATCTTCACCGTCAGCGCCGAACGGGCCCGCAGCCGCATCTCGATCCACTCCCGCTCCGGATCCCACAGCGCCACGTGCTCGAAGTCCGCCGGGTCGAAGTCCGCGCCCAGCTCCCGGTTGACGACCCGCAGCACGTTTCTGTCGAACTCGGCCGTCACCCCCGCCGCGTCGTCGTACGCGGCGACCAGCACCTTCTCGTCCTTCACCAGATCCGTGCCCAGCAGCAGCGCGTCGCCGGGGGAGAGCAGGGACCGCACCGACCTCAGGAACACCGCCCGCTCGGCCGGCAGCAGATTGCCGATCGTGCCGCCCAGGAACGCGACCAACCGCGGCCCCGGGGTCCCCGGCAGCGCCAGACCGCCCGTGAAGTCGGCGATCAGCGCGTGCACGGAGAGCTCGGTCCGCTGCGCCAGCAGCGTCTCGGCCGCGCCGCGCAACGCGCTCTCGCTCACGTCGACCGGTACGTAGCTGTGCAGCCCGGGCAGCGCGTCCAGCAGGTGCCGGGTCTTGTCCGACGAGCCCGACCCCAGCTCGATCAGGGTCCGCGCCCCGGAGACCCGGGCGATCTCCTCGGCGCGGTCGATGAGGATCTCCCGCTCGGCACGGGTCGGGTAGTACTCGGGGAGCCGGGTGATCTCCTCGAAGAGTTCGCTGCCGTGCGCGTCGTAGAACCACTTGGGCGGCAGCGTCTTCGGGCAGCGGGTCAGGCCGTGCAGCACGTCGGCGCGCAGCGCCGCGTCCGTCGCGTCCTCCGGCAGGGTGCGGGTCAGCAGGAAGGGGCTCACTGGGTCGGCTCCTTGAGCGGGGTCAGCAGAAGGTCGGCGCGGCTCGCCGTCAGCAGCGTCCGGTCGGGGACCTCGCGCCAGCGCGGGTCGTCGTCGTACGGCTCCGAGGCGACGACCGTGCGCGGACCGGGGCCGGTGAGGTACCACAGGGTGTCGCCCCAGGCCGTCGCCACGATCGAGGTGCCGTCGGTCAGCAGCAGGTTCAGGCGTGAGCCGGGCGCGGCCGACGCCACGTCGAGCACGGTGTCGGCCACCGCCTGCGGCAGGGGGTCCCCGTCGGCCAGGCGGTGTTGCACGAGGGCCCAGACCAGGGCCGAGTCGCAGCGGGCGGTCAGGGACAGCAGCTCGGCCGGTGGCAGTGCGGCGGCGAGCGACGCCACGGAGCCGGGCCAGCCCTTCACCGCGCCGTTGTGACTGAACAGCACCTCGCCGGCGGCGAACGGTGCGGCGGCGGCCTCCCCGTCGGCACCGGCCTCGGTCGCGTCGCGCACCGCGGCCAGCAGCGCGGTGGTGCGCACCACCCGGGCCAGATCGGCGAACGTCTCGTCGCCCCAGACGGGGCCCGCGCGCCGGTACCGGCCCGGCACCGGGTCGCCGTCCGCGTACCAGCCGACGCCGAAACCGTCGGCGTTGACCGTCCCGTGCCGTTGACGGCGCGGCGCCCAGGACTGGCGCACCAGGCCGTGCGGCGGCCGGGTCAGCACCTCGCCGAGCGCCATCGACGGCCCCAGAAAGGCGATATGACGGCACATCACGCATCCCTCGCGGTGCGGAAACCGGAGAAGATCTGACGCCGCACCGGCAGGTCCCAGTTGCGGAACGTCCCCCGGCACGCCACGGGATCCACGGCGAACGAACCGCCCCGCAGCACCTTGTGGGCCGGTCCGAAGAACACCTCGGAGTACTCGCGGTACGGGAACGCGGAGAAGCCCGGGTACGGCAGGAAGTCGCTCGCCGTCCACTCCCACACGTCGCCGATCAGCTGCCGCACGCCCAGGGCCGACTGCCCGGCCGCGTAGGCGCCCGCCGGAGCCGGGCGCAGATGGCGCTGGCCCAGGTTGGCCCGCTCCGGGGCCGGACCCTCGTCGCCCCACGGATAGCGCCGTGAACGCCCCGACGCAGGGTCGTGGCGCGCCGCCTTCTCCCACTCCGCCTCCGAGGGGAGCCGGCGCCCCGCCCAGCGGGCGTAGGCGTCCGCCTCGTACCAGCTGACGTGGAGCACGGGTTCGCGCTCGGGCACCGGCTCGGTCACGCCGAAGCGGCGGCGCAGCCACTGACCGGCGTCCCGGTACCAGAACAGCGGGGCGGTCAGCTCGTGCTCGCGGACCATCGCCCAGCCCTCCGGGGCCCACCAGCGCTGCTGCGCGTAGCCGCCGTCCTCGACGAAACGCAGGTACGCGCCGCAGGTGACCGGGGTGGTGTCGATGAAGAACGCCGGTACGTCGCGCACATGGGCGGGGCACTCGTTGTCCAGGGCCCACGGCTCGGTCGACGTGCCCATCGTGAACGGGCCGCCCTCGACCTGGACTTCGGGGGACGAGGGGCCCGCGTCGGTGGGCGCGGGCGGTTTCGGAGCGGTGAGCACCGCCGGACCGGACCGGAGCTGATGGGTGATCAGCATCGTCTCGTCGTGCTGCTGTTCGTGCTGGGCGATCATGCCGAACGCGAACCCGGAGCGGAGCAGCGGACGGTCGTCGCGCAGCACCGCACCGTCGAGGACGTCCAGCGCGCGGTCCCGCACCTCCGCGGTGTACGAGCGGGCCTCGGCGGGCGGCAGCAACGGCAGCGAGGGCCGGGTCGCCCGGGGGTGCTGGAAGGCGTCGTACAGCCCGTCGATCTCCGGGCGCATCGCCTCCCGGCCCGCCACCGCGCGCAGCAGCCACAGCTCCTCCTGGTTGCCGATGTGCGCGAGGTCCCAGACCAGTGGGGACATCAACGGCGAGTGCTGTGCGGTCAGTTCGTGGTCGTCCACGCTGTCGGTGAGCAGCGTGGTCCGTTCCCGGGCGGCGAGCAGCGCGGCCAGGGCGCGCTCGCGGAGCCTCTCGGTGTCCATGGGTTTTGTCCGGTCCGGCCCGGCCGAGGGGGCGGGGCGGGACGTGTCGGGTGCGGGGGAGTGGGTCATGAGCGGTGTCCCTCGAAGTGGCCGGAGCCCTCCGCCGGTCGCGGCGCGAGCAGCACGGGAAGATCGTCGGCCGGGCAGCGGCCCCGCGCGACGAAGCGGTCGTCGAACTCCGCGACCGCGTCCCGCACGGCCGTGGTCGCCCCGATCCGGGGCAGTGCCTCCAGCGCGGCCTCGAAGCAGACGGTGGCCGCCGCGCGCAACTCCGGGTCGCTCAGCCCGTCACGGGCCGCGGCCACCCACAACGGATTGCGCGGGGCGGGCCTCGGCCCCGCCGTCTCGGCGAGCGGCTTGACGGCGCGGTACACCGTCTCGGCGGCCTCCGGATCGTCGAACACGGCGGTCGTGACGGCGAGCGGCACCAGCCATCCGTCCGTGCCGGACTGTGCGTCGATCATGCGCAGTTCGAGATGCCCACGCGGGCGCACCGGCGGGAAGAGGGTGCTGATGTGGTAGTCGAGATCGGCACGCACCGGAGGTCTCGGAGCGCCGGTGCGGATCCACTCGCGGAAGGTCAGACCGTCCGGCACGGCCCACGGCCCGGTGTCGTCCCGGACGCACATCACCGGCGAGTCCAGGACGTGCGCCGCCCAGGCGTGGCGGGGCGGCAGGTGGCCGGTCGGGGCCAGCGAGCGCCGCGGATCGAGCTCGGCCCACAGCGACTGCCGGGCGGACCGCCACGGTGTGCGACGGCCCCGGCGCAGGGGCGAGTTGGCGAAGGCCGCCACCAGTACCGCACCCAGCAGGTGGGCCAGCTGCCAGCGTCGCGCGTAGCCCAGTGGGCCGGGTTCCTCCTCCCCGGCGTCCAGGCAGACCTGGACGGACGCGGTGGTGCACATCATGGCGCGCCCGGCCGGGCCCGACCGGTCCAGGGAGATCTCCATGGCGTCGTAGCGCGGCTCGCGCAGCACGCGGCGAGGGGGATGCCAGGGGTCGAGACCGAGCCCCACCGGCGCGAGACCCAGCCCGTCCAGGGCGCCGCGCACGGCGGCGAGGTCGGCGGAGGTGGCCTCCACACAGGCCATCAGGGAGTTCGCGGGCCGCGAGCTGAGCTCCAGCTGGCCACCGGGTTCGAAAGTGAGAGCCGCGCTCAGGGGCAGCTCCCGCAAGGCCGCGCGGGCGGCGTCGAGACGTTCGGGCGGGACCGGGACGCGAGGCCGGTCCCGGTGGTGGATGAGCCATTCGAGTTCGACCCCGAGGGTGCGGGGCGGCCCGGTCTTGAAACAGATGCAACGCAGTAAGTCCTCCGCCCCGCCCTCGTCGAGGGGCGGGGCATGGACGGGCGGACCGTGGTCGCCCGATACGCCGTCGGATGACATGCCGGGACCTCCTTCTGCTCGGTTCGTCCGCACCACCCAAACCCTTGCGGAGGGATCGCACAAGAGTGCCCTTCCGCATCGGAAATTCGATTGCGCGGGTGCCCCGGGAGCGACGACGATGCCCGGTATGCACCACACGGGGGAGTATCGATGAGCGCACGGCTGCGCGCCATCGCGCGCGAGACCGAGGACATCGTGGCGGCCGGCCGCTACCGCACGCCGGACGGACGCGAGGTGGACCTCGGGCGCGCCGTCGCGGCCGCGCTCTCGGGAACCCGGCTGTACGGTCCGCAGCCGGTGCCCGTCGCGGCACTCGACACCGACCGCACCCCCGCCATCGAGGTGACCGACGAGAGCAGTCTGCGGGCGGCGCACCGGATGACCGGCGAGGCCCCCGGCAGGATCGCCGTCCTCAACTACGCCTCCGCCCGTAACCCCGGTGGCGGTTACCTCAACGGTGCACAGGCCCAGGAGGAGGCCCTGTGCCGCGCGTCGGCCCTCCACGCCACACTGCTGCGCGCGCCCGAGTACTACGCCCGTCACCGCGCGGAGCGCAGCGCCCTCTACACCGACCGGGTGATCCACTCACCGGGCGTGCCCGTCTTCCGCGACGACCGGGGGCGGTTGCTCGACACCCCGTACACCGTCGGTTTCCTCACCTCCCCGGCGCCCAACGCCGGGGTCGTCCGGGACCGCACCCCCGAGGAGGCCCACCGTATCCCCGCCGTCCTCGCCTCCCGCGCCGAACGCGTCCTGGAGGTGGCGGCGGTGCGCGGCTACCGCAGGCTGGTGCTGGGCGCCTGGGGCTGCGGTGTGTTCCGCAACGATCCGGAGCAGGTGGCCCGGGCGTTCCGGTCGCTGCTCCTGGACGGCGGGCGGTTCGCCGGGCACTTCGAGCAGATCGTCTTCGGCATCCTCGACCGTGCCCCGAATTCCGCCCCCCGGTCCGCCTTCGCGCGGGTGTTCGGCGGTCAGTGCCAGCCGTAGCGCTCCCGCAGCCGGCCGACGACCCGGTCGAACCGCTCGCGGTCCAGGGCGCACGCCTCGCGCCGCATCCCGTCCTCGTGCACCCGCAGCACGCGGTCCAGATCGACCCAGGACGGCCGACCGGAGCCGTCCCACGGCCCGGACCCGAGTGCCACCCACTCCCGGTCCATGTCGTGCTGTTTGCTGGACAGTTGCACGGCGAGGAGGGTGCCCGCCGCCTCCCGCGCCACCACCAGCACGGGGCGGTCCTTGCCCCGCCCGTCGTTCTCCTCGAACGGCACCCAGGTCCAGACGATCTCCCCCGGGTCCGGCTCCCCGTCCCGGTCGGGAGCGTACGAGGTGCGGACCGCGCCCACGTCGCGCGGGTCGGCCTCACGGGTCGCGAAGGGGCCGGTGCGGCCGGGGACGATGGCCGCGTCGTCGGTGTGGTCGTCATGGCGCTGTGCGTTCATCCCCACACCGTAGAACCCGACCCGGACCGTCCGGCGGGCGGGGCCGCGGAACGGGTCGGCCCGGCGGTGCCCCGTATCCGACGGGGCGTCAAGTCGGCGCGATCGGACCGCCCCCGGGCCCCGGGTCTGCGAGACTGCCCGACGCCATGAGCCAGTTACCGAAGCAACCCACCGAGGGCCCCGTCCCGACCAGCGCAGATGTGGCACGACTCGCCGGCGTCTCGCGGGCCACCGTGTCGTACGTACTGAACGACACCACGACCGTGCGGATCAGCGAGCCCACCCGGCGTCGGGTCCGGGCGGCCGCCACCGAACTCGGCTACGTCCCGCACGCCGCCGCCCGCAGCCTGCGCGCGGGGCACAGCCGCACCGTGCTGCTGCCCACCGTCGACCTCCCGGCCGGCCCGCTCCACCACCGCTTCCTGTGCGAACTGGAATCCGGTCTGCGCGGCCTCGACTACACCGTGGTCCAGTACGGCAGCACCGGCCTGGGCGCCGACGAGGCGGCCCTCGCCTGGGCCGAACTGCGCCCCGTCGCCGTCGTCGCGCCCGGCACCATCGCCCTCACCCCGCAGGGCATATCCACGCTCCGGCGATCGGGGGCCAGAGCCGTCGTCACCCTCGGCCCACGACCGGTGGCCGGTGCCCACGCGCTCGTCATGGACCAGCGGGAGATCGGCGGCCGGGCCGTCGGCCATCTGCTGACCCGCGGCCGCCGCCGCATCGGCGTGATCATGCCGGAGGACCAGGGCCTCGCCCCGTACGCCGAACCCCGGCTCTCCGGGGCCCGGCACGCCGTACGGAACCACGCGGCCCTCGTCGAACCCCTGCCGCTGCGGTACGAGGAGGACTCCGCCGTCCGGCTCGCCGCCCGCTGGCGCGCCCTGCGGCTCGACGCCGTGTTCGCGTACGACGACGCCTACGCCATGCTCCTGATGCGGGCGCTCCAGGACGCCGGGGTCGATGTGCCCGGCGAGACGGCGGTGATCGGCGCCGACGACCTGATGCTCGGCCGACTGCTGCGGCCCCGGCTGAGCACCGTACGGACCGAAGCGGCCACGGCCCAGCCGCTCGCGGACCTCGTCGACCGGCTGGTGCGGCAGCCCGGCGGCGCCCCCGAATACCACGACCTGCTCAGGGCCGAGGCGGTCCACCGCGAATCCAGTTGAACCCGCCCGCCTCCCCGGGCCGCCACGCGCGGGCCGGGGAGCGCGCCCGCCCCGGGGAAGCGGCGACGTGCGCACCGCGCGCCGCTTGCCCAACGACCTCGCCGCGTTGTCGGAACGCCCGCATACGTCCGGCATGCGGGCGCCCCTCCGCCTTGCGATGCACCGCATCCGACGCCGCGCGCCGATCCACCAGGGATTACGGGACAGCCCTTAGCGTCGTGACCATGAGCCATCCGCAGAGTTACGAGATTCTGCTCGTTCCCGGATTCGCCGAGAAAGCCGCCGACACGTCCGCGACGGACGCCGGGAAGGACGCGTCGGAGACCGGTGCCGGGAAGGACACCTCCGGGGCCGGTGGCGCGACGGACACGTCCGGTACCGGAACCGGAGCGGACGAGACCGCCGGCGGCGCCGGGAGCGACGACACCGTCGTCCTCCGTTCGGCCGTCGTGGCGGCGACCGGTGAGACGGGCGCGTCGGGCTATCCGCGGTACGCGGGCGAGGGCGTCGTGGCGGACATCGACCCGGCGACGCACACGGTCGAGGCCCTGCTGGTCGACGGGGCCGAACTGGACTACGGGCTCTCCGTCCGCATCAACGAGCGCACCGCCGACGCCCCCGGCGGCGGAGCCGACGACTGAGCGGCCGAGCCGCCCGCGCCGACCCCCGATCACCCGCACAGGCGACCGACTTCCCCGATCGGACGCGTGAGCGGCCCGACCGATGGGCCGGCCGGGCCGCTCACCCCGCTCGCGCGGTCACGGGCCCGGGGACTGCCTTCGAACCGTCACCTGTCGTGCGGCGCCCGGCGCCTCCCCGCTCCCTCGGCTTCACTCCACGAGGGGAATCCCCGCCCGCTCTACTTCGCCTGCCCGTTCTTCTGCTTCTCGATCGACTTGCGGACCTCGTCCATGTCCAGCTTCCGGGCCTGGCCGATGACGTCCTCCAGCGCCGCCTCCGGCAGCGCCCCGGGCTGCGCGAACACCGCGACGTTCTCCCGGACGATCATCAGCGTGGGAATGGAACGGATGTCGAAGGCCGCGGCCAGCTCCTGCTGCGCCTCGGTGTCGACCTTGGCGAAGACCAGGTCCTCGTGACGCTCGGACGCCGCGTCGTACACGGGGGCGAACTGGCGGCACGGGCCGCACCAGGAAGCCCAGAAGTCGATCAGGACGAAGTCGTTGTCGCTGACGACCTGATCGAAGTTCTCCTTGGTGAGCTCGACGGTGCTCATGTTCTGTCCCTCTTTCTGTACGGCTCGGATCTGCCCGGCACAACGGCGCCGGCGCGCGTCCTATTCCGCCTGCCCGTGTGGCCATCGTCCACACCCGCGACCAGACTGTCCCCATGACAGATCCCTCCCTGAACGCCGAGTACGACGTCGTGGTGATCGGAGCCGGGCCGGTGGGCGAGAACGTCGCCGACCGGGCCCGCGCGGCCGGGCTGAGCACGGCGGTCGTCGAGTCGGAACTCATCGGCGGCGAGTGCTCGTACTGGGCCTGCATGCCCAGCAAGGCACTGCTGCGTCCGGTCGTCGCCCGGTCCGACGCCCGCCGCGTGCCCGGCCTCGCCGGGGCCGTACAAGGACCGCTCGACACGGCCGCCGTCCTCGCCCACCGGGACGAATACACCTCGCACTGGAAGGACGACGGACAAGCCGCCTGGCTGGAGGGCATCGGCGCGGACATCTTCCGCGGCCTGGGCAGGCTCACCGGCGAGCGGACCGTCTCCGTCGCCGCCCCAGACGGCACGGAGCACCTGCTCACGGCCCGGCACGCCGTGGCCCTGTGCACCGGCAGTCGCGCCGTGGTGCCCGACCTGCCCGGCGCCGCCGGGGCCCGCCCCTGGACCAGTCGGGAGGCGACCAGTGCCAAGGAGGTGCCCGGCCGCCTCGTCATCGTCGGCGGGGGCGTGGTCGGCACGGAGATGGCCACGGTCTGGCAGGCGCTCGGTGCTCAGGTGACGTTGCTGGTCCGGGGTCCGGGGCTGCTGCCGAGGATGGAACCCTTCGCGGGCGAACTGGTCGCACGGGCCCTGACGGAGGCCGGGGCCGACATCCGTACCGGAACCTCCGTGACCGCCGTGCGTCGCCCCGCCCCCGACGGCCCGGTCACCGTGGAGACGGACACCGGCGAGCGCGTCGTGGCCGACGAGATCCTCTTCGCCACCGGCCGGGCCCCACGCACCGACGACCTCGGGCTCGACACGGTCGGCCTGACGCCCGGCTCCTGGCTCACCGTCGACGACAGCTGTCGTGTCGACGGCTTCACCTGGCTGTACGCCGTCGGCGACGTCAACCACCGGGCGCTCCTCACTCACCAGGGCAAGTACCAGGCGCGCGTCGCGGGCGCCGCGATCGCCGCCCGCGCCCAGGGCGCCCCGACGGACACCGGGCGCTGGGGGGCCCACGCGGCCACCGCCGACCACGCCGCCGTGCCGCAGGTCGTCTTCACCGATCCCGAGGCCGCCTCGGTCGGCCTCTCCCTCGCCGAGGCCGAACGGGCCGGTCACCGCGTACGCGCCGTCGACCACGACCTCGCCGCGGTGGCGGGCTCCGGCCTGTACGCGGACGGCTACCAGGGCCGGGCCCGCATGGTCGTCGACCTCGACCGCGAGATCCTGCTCGGGGTCACCTTCGTCGGACCGGGCATCGGGGAACTGCTCCACTCCGCGACGATCGCCGTCGCGGGCGAGATCCCCATCGACCGGCTGTGGCACGCCGTCCCCTCCTACCCGACGATCAGCGAGGTCTGGCTACGGCTGCTGGAGACGTACCGGGACGCGTAGCCCCACCGGACCCGCCCCTTCCAGGCGTTCGGGTCCTTCCAGGTGTTCGGGCGCGTCCCCGCCTCGGGCGTGAGGACCGTCGCTCCCCGGTGCGGGGACCGGCGGCCGTCCGGGCGTGGCCGCTGCCGGACAATTCCTGGCTCGTGCCATGAAGTTGACGCAGGATCAGGGAATGCGGTCGCCGTCGAGACGGAGGGGCGGCGACAACGGCCGGCCGCAGCGCAGGTTCCACCGTCCGGCCCGGCCGCTGAGCCCGGTCAACGTCAGCGGGGCGACGTCCAGCCGCCAGAACGACTCCGCCGGCAGCGCGAGCGCCCGGACGATCAGCGCCCGGATCACCGAGGGTTCGGCGACCACCAGCATCCGGACGTTCCCGTCCTCGGACCGCCCGGCCGCGGAGTCCAGCCAGTCGGCGACCCGGGCGCAGAACCCCGTCAGCGACTCCCCGTCGTGCGGCGCCGCCGAGGGGTCGGTCAGCCACGCCGACACCGCCTCGGGTTCGCTTCCGCTCACCTCCGCCAGCCGCCGCCCGCTCCACCGGCCCAGGTCCCAGCCGCGCAGGGCGGGTTCGGGATCGGTCCGCAGGCCCAGTGCGTCGGCGGTTCCGGCACACCGCTGCGACGGTGCGCGCACATACCGGTCGGCTGCCGGTACCGCCGCGGCGGCGTCCCGGGCCTGCCGGACGCCGGCCGCGTCGAGCGGGGCGTCGCCGTCGAAACGGGCCTCGCGCAGCGCCGAGTTGAGAGCCGGCGAGACCGACATCACATGCAACGTCATGACCGGAACTTCCCCCTGGAACCATGGACATCGAGTGCGCACACCATGGCACGCGGCCCCGGCCGTCGACGGAGGGGGCGGTTCCCCGCCATGGGACGGGGCGGCCCCCGGCCCCGGGGAGTGCCGGGTCCGATCGCGGAAGGGCCATGGTCGTGCCCGCCCCCAGGCGGTATCGTCCGAGGGACATGACGAAGGTGTGACGGAAGTCCGGTGAGAGTCCGGCACGGTCGCGCCACTGTGTACCCGTACCCGTACGGGAAGTCAGACCCAGCACCTTCGCCTCGGCACCACGATCGGGACGCGTGTTCCCTCAGGAGGTTCTGCCATGGCACAGTCCGCTGTCACTCCCACCGCCGCCGCACCGGCGATCGCCCCCATCTCGCTGAAGGCCATCGCCCCCTGGGCGGTCTTCTTCGGGATCCTCATGCTCGTCCTGCTCTACTTCGTCGGCGCCGAGCAGGGCGCCACCTCACTCGTCTCCGGCACAGGCGTGCACGAGTGGGTCCACGACGGACGCCACCTCCTCGGCTTCCCCTGCCACTGACGTTCCGTCCGAACCAGGGGAGAACCACATGAACTCCGTATCCGTCAGAGCCCTGCTCGTCCGGGGCATGGTGGCCGGGCTGATCGCAGGCGCGCTCGCCCTGGCCGTCGCGTACTTCCTCGGGGAGTCCCGGGTGGACGCGGCCATCGCGCTGGAGGAGGCGCACAGCCACGACCACGGCGGCGAGGAACTCGTCAGCCGCACCGTGCAGTCCACCGCCGGTCTCGCCACCGGTCTGCTGGTCTTCGGGGTGGCGATCGGCGGTATCGCCGCCCTCGTCTTCTGCTACGCGCTCGGCCGGATCGGCCGCTTCGGACCGCGTGCCACCGCCGCCCTGGTCGCGGGCGCGGCACTGCTGTCCGTGTACGTCGTCCCGTTCCTGAAGTACCCGGCCAATCCGCCGGCCGTCGGCGACCCCGACACCATCGGCCGGCGCACGGGGCTGTTCTTCCTGATGGTCGCGCTCAGCGTGCTGCTGGCCGTAGTCGCGGTCATCCTGGCCAGACGGCTGGCCCCGCGCCTGGGGAACTGGAACGCGACGGTGGCCGGGGCCGCCGCGTACGTGGCCGTGATCGGGACCGCCTATGCGTTCCTGCCCTCGTTCAACGAGGTCGGGCCGGACTTCCCGGCGACCCTGCTGTGGGAGTTCCGTCTGGCGACCCTCGCCGTACAGGCCACCCTGTGGGTCGTCTTCGGGCTCGTCTTCGGCCACCTGACGCAACGGCTCCTCGTCCCGGCCGCCGATGCGGTCGGGGCCGGGGGCGCGCCGGGGCGTGCCGCCGCGGTGGCCGGCTGACCACCTCCGTCGGCACCAGCGGCGATCGGCGCCCGCCGGAGTCACCGGCGGGCGCCGATGCGCGTCCCCGTGCCGTACCGCCGGCGCCGGACCGGCCGGACGGATCACCGCCCGGCCCCCCGACCGCCTCGCGTCCCGACCCCGCCCGCCGCGTCCCGTCCGGCGGATGCCTCGTCCCGGGACGCGACCGTTCCGTCCTGCTCAGCGGCCGATGCGGCCCGGCTCGGTGTCGAAGTCACCGGAGAACGCCGCCGCCATCCGCAGATGGCCGGACGCCTCCGCGTCCCGCCCCTGGCGCTCCAGCGTGCGGCCGAGCATCAGCCGGGCGTAGGGCTCCACCGGGTCGCGCTCCAGCACCGCGCGCAGTTCCTCCTCCGCCCTGCGAAGCCGCGCCGAGTGGTAGTAGGCGCGGGCCAGCAGCAGCCGCGGTGCGACCTGCTCCGGCACCTCCTCGACCAGCCCTTCGAGGATCCGGGCGGCGGTCATGTACTCCTTGGTCTCGAAGAACATCTGCGCGCGGTCCCAGCGGTCCGCGGCCGTCCCGTACTCGAAATAGCCGTTGCTCATGTGATCTCCTCGTTCACGGACCGTTCGTGGAGCGCCCGGTCCCGTCCCGGACCGGATGTCCGGCGTGCTCGGCAGTTGCTCCAACCCGGCATGATGATTGAATATTCCACTAAGTCGTCGGCGTGGGTACCGGCACCCCCGGGCCCCCACGGGAATAGGTTGAGCGCATGAGCAATCTCGATCGCCAGGCCGTGCCCTCCGTCTGCGGAGGACGGGGTTTCGTCGTAGCCGAGCCCGTACGTGAACTCCTCGCACCCCGCCACGTCCAGTTGGGGGAGTCCACCGAGGTGCGCAGGCTGCTGCCCAACCTGGGCCGCCGGATGGTCGGCGCGTGGGCCTTCGTGGATCACTACGGCCCCGACGACATCGCCGACGAGCCCGGGATGCAGGTGCCGCCCCACCCCCACATGGGACTGCAGACGGTCAGCTGGCTGCACGAGGGCGAGGTCCTGCACCGCGACAGCCTCGGCAGCCTTCGGACGATCCGCCCCCGCGAGCTGGGCCTGATGACCTCGGGCCGGGCCATCAGCCACTCCGAGGAGAGTCCGAGGAGTCACGCGAGGTTTCTGCACGGTGCCCAGCTCTGGGTCGCCCTGCCGGACGCGCACCGTCATGTCGAGCCGCACTTCCAGCACCACTCCGACCTGCCGGTCGTCACCGCCCCTGGTCTCACGGCCACGCTGATCCTGGGCGGGCTCGACGGAGCCGTCTCGCCCGGTACCGCCTACACCCCCATCGTCGGTGCCGACCTCGCTCTCACCGCCGGTGCCGACGTCCGTGTGCCGCTCGAACCCGACTTCGAGTACGCGGTGCTGGCGATGTCCGGGCAGACGGAGGTCGACGGCGTGCCCGTCCTTCCGGGCTCCATGCTCTACCTCGGCTGCGGCCGTCGCGAGCTTCCCGTGCGCGCGGACTCCGACGCGGGTCTCATGCTCCTGGGCGGTGAGCCGTTCGAGGAGGAGCTCCTCATGTGGTGGAACTTCATCGGCCGCACCCAGGAGGAGATCGAGGCGGCCAGGCGGGACTGGATGGAGGGCTCCCGCTTCGGCGAGGTGCACGGCTACGACGGCGGTCGCCTGTCGGCCCCCGAACTGCCGCCGGTGCCCCTGAAGCCGCGGGGAAGGGTGCGCTGACGCGGGGGTTCGTCCTCTTTTCGGTATCCGGGGCCGGCTCGCCTTTTCGGTATCCGGGGCCGGCTCGCCGGGGCAGGCGTCCGCGAGCATCAAGTCCGGTGCGGACGGCGGCGACTCCACCTGGCTCCGCTTGATCGTCCGCGGCCCGTCCACCAGCGCGCGCCCTCGCGCATCAGGACCCGGCTCACGCTCCTGGCCGCGCCCCGGCCCGCCGCGGGGCGGCGGTAGCGGCGGAAGGCCGCCGCGTCCGGCGGAACCGGCCCCAGGCGGGGCCCGCGGCCCGCCTGGCCGCCGTCGGAGGTGTTCGCGGCGATGCGACCTCTTCGGGTCGGTTTCAGGATTTCTCGTCCGGGCCCTGCCGTGTCGCCAGCCGTGTGCCGTCGCCCGCCTCGTCCGAGCCGCCGCCGACGACCGTGCAGTGCAGCGAGTTGTCCAGCACATCGGCCACGATCGTGTCGCCGGGTCCGGCATCGCCGCCCAGCAGCAGCGACGCGATGCGGTTGTCGAGCTCCGACTGGATCGTGCGCCTGAGCGGGCGGGCGCCGAACTCCGGCTGGTGGCCGTGGGCGATCAGCAGCTTCTTGGCGGCCTCCGTCACCTCCAGCTCCAAGCCCTGCGCGTGGACCCGGCGCCTGCTCTGCTCGAGCAGGTGGTCCACGATCCGTGCCAGGTCGTCCTCACCGAGACCGTGGAAGATGATGATGTCGTCGATGCGGTTGAGGAACTCGGGCAGGAACCGCGTCCGCAGCTCGCCCATCAACTCGTCCTTGAGCTCCGACACATCGCCCCTGTGATCGAGGATGCGATGCGCACCGATGTTGGACGTCATGATGACGACGCAGTGCCGGAAGTCGACGGTGCGGCCCTGGGCGTCCGTCAGCCGTCCGTCGTCGAGGATCTGCAGCAGTGTGTTGAAGACATCGGGGTGCGCCTTCTCCACCTCGTCGAACAGGACCACGCTGTAGGGCCGGCGCCGGACCTTCTCGGTGAGCTGGCCCGCTTCCTCGTACCCGACGTATCCCGGCGGGGCACCGACCAGCCGGGCGACCGTGTGCTTCTCCTGGAACTCGCTCATGTCGAAGCGGACCATGCGGTTCTCGTCACCGAACAGCAGCTCCGCGAGCGTCTTGGCCAGTTCGGTCTTGCCCACACCGGTGGGGCCGAGGAAGAGGAAGGAACCCACGGGGCGATTCGGGTCGTCCATGCCCGACCGGCTGCGGCGCACTGCCTGCGAGACCGCGGTGACCGCCTCGTCCTGGCCGACGATGCGGGAGTGCATCTCCTCCTCCAGCTTGAGGAGCTTCTCCTTCTCACCGGCCGTGAGCTGAGAGACCGGGATGCCGGTGCGCCGGGAGACCACGTCCGCGATGTCGCGGGCGGTGACGGAGACGTCGCCCTCGCGGCGTTCCTCGATGCCCGCGAGCTCGCCCTCGACCTCGGCGATCTCCCTCTTCAAGTCCGCCGCCCTGTCGAAGTCCTCGGCCGACACGGCCTGATCCTGTTCCCGCCGCAGCTTGGCGATCCGGTCCTCGCGGCTGACCACCTCGGTGGAACGGCTCGCGCTGCGCAGCCGCACCCGCGCGCCCGTCTGGTCCATCACGTCGATCGCCTTGTCGGGCAGGAACCGGTCGCTGATGTAGCGGTCGGACAGCTCCGCCGCGGCGGCCAGCGCGCCGTCGGCGAACCGGACCTGGTGGTGCGCCTCGTACGCGTCGCGCAGCCCCTCCAGGATCTGCACCGTCTCCTCCACCGTCGGCTCCGGCACCATCACCGGCTGGAAGCGCCGTTCGAGCGCGGCGTCCTTCTCGACGTGCTTGCGGTACTCGTCGATCGTCGTCGCACCCACCACGTGCAGTTCGCCGCGCGCGAGGGCGGGCTTGAGCATGTTGCCCGCGTCCATGGAACCCTCGCCCGTCGTGCCCGCGCCGACGACCGTGTGCAGTTCGTCGATGAACAGGATGATGTCCCCGCCCGCCGTCCGTGCCCGCCTGGGCGAGCAGCGCACGCGCCATCGGTGTGGCGGCCTTCCCCGCGGCGGCGCGATCCGGCGTCCCCGAGAAGGGATCCGATGTCCTCAGGTCTCCGGCGAAGGGGACGGGAGTGCACCGGGCACCCCGCCCCACTCGCGCGAACGCCGTTCCCCCCGGACGATCGCCCGTCCGCGTTCCACGGCGCCGGAGTCACTCCGCGGTGCCGAGCTCCCAGAAACGGAAGACCGTCGAGGTGTCCAGGCAGTTCTGCAGCCCCCGGACGCTCTCGTGGGCGACCGCGTACTGCTGGCCCTGCCAGAGCGGCAGGAACGGCAGCTCCCGCGCCACGATGTCCTGCAGCTTGATGAAGTCCTGCCGGGTGTCGGCGCGGTCGGTCACGGAGGAGGTGCGCGGGATGATCTGGTCCGATATCTCGTTGTTCTCGTAGTTGTTCGACAGCACGTTGTTCTCGCCGAAGAACGGCTGGGTGAAGTTGTCGGGGTCGGGATAGTCCGGCACCCAGCCCTTGACGTAGACGCCGTACTTGCCTGCGGCGATGTTCTTCTCGTACTGGCCGAACGGGACGGACTTCATGTCGGCCTCGAACAGCCCGCTCCGATTCAACTGGTCTGCTATGGTGCGTAGTTCGTCATCCGTGGCGGGACCATAGCGGCTCGGGGTGGACCAGAGCGTGAGCTTCACCTTCTCGGTGATTCCGGATTCGCGCAGGACGTTCCGCGCCTTGTCCGGCTTCGGACTGTCGCCGTACACGTCGAAGAACGAGGTGCCGTGGCCGGTGATGCCGACCGGGACCACCGAGTAGAGCGGCGTCGCCGTGTCCTGGTACACCTTGCTGACCAGGGAGTACCGGTCGACGAGGTGGGCGATGGCCTTGCGCACGGCGAGCTTGCCGACGACGGGGTCGGCGACGTTGAAGACCAGGTGCTGGACCTCGGCGCTGCTGCCCTGCACCACCGTGATGCCGTCCTTCTTCGCGGTGGCCGAGGAGTCCAGGGCGGCTATCGCCTTGGCGGTGAGACCGCGGTAGGCGATGTCGACGTCGCCCTTCTCCAAGGAGGACCTCAGCACCTGCTGATCGCCGCGGAACAGCTTCAGCGTCACCCCGGAGTTCTTCACCTCGGCGTTTCCGCGGTAGCCGGAGTAGACCGAGAAGTCGGCTTCGGACTTGTCGATGGAGTCCAGCTTGTAGGGACCCGATCCCACCGTCTTGCCGCCCCCGAGCAGGTGGTCCTTCGGATAGACCTGGTGGTCCACGATGGAGCCGGCGCCTGAAGCGATCTTGCTGGGGAACGTCGCGTCGGGCACCTTGAGATGGAACACCACGGTCTTGTCGTCCGGGGTCTCGATCGACTTGATGGTGGACAGCATCGGCGACGGACCGGTCGGGTCGTCGATCGCGATCGTACGGTCGAAGGAGAACTTCACGTCCTTCGACGTGAGGCTGTGGCCGTTGCTGAACTTCAATCCGTCGCGCAGCGTGCAGGTGTAGGTCCGGCTGCCGTTGGAGAACCCGCACTCCTCCGCGGCCTCCGGCACGGGGGTGGAGGAAGCGGGCGGGAAGCTCAGCAGGGACTGGAACACGTTGTTGAACAAAAGCCAGGACCCCGGGTCGTACCCCGAGGCCGGGTCGGTGGCGAGGATGCCGTCGGACATCCCGACGACGATCCTGTCCTTGCTCTCGGACGGCCAGATCTGGTCCTCGGAGCCGCAACCCGTCAGCAGCACCGCTGTCATTCCCCCGACGATCAGAGTGCTCGACCGCCTCGTACGATCCATCACGGAATGTGCTCCATACTGTCGGCCGGCCGCGAGGGTGTCCCCGGACAACCGGATCGGGTCAGGAAGTACTGCGCACGCCGCGACCCAGACACTCGGCCCGGTCGGGCGTGTTGGTGCGGACCGAGCGGACTGCCGGGACTCGGTGTTCGACAGGGATTGTATGCACGGTGACTGACAGTCAGCTTCCGCTTGGTGAAAGGTAATCGGCCGAACGGTGAACACGCCCTGGAAGAAGGGTGGATGGGCCGTGCGGCAACAGGCGCCGCGGTGGTCGGTCGCCGCCGTGCTGAAGGCGGGAGCGGGGCCGTCTCGCGCGACCCCGCCCGCTCACGGAACGGGCCCGTCCCCCGGGACTGTCACGGTCCGGCGGGGTCCCGGTTCCCCGGGCAGGAACGTCACATGGGGCGCTCCGGTGCGGGGGTGGACGACGACCTCGCCCGCCACCTCGTAGACCTCGCGCAGCAGTTTTGCGGTGATCACCTCTGCGGGCGGGCCGGACGCGACGACCTCGCCCCCGCGCAGCACGTAGAGGCGATCGCAGTAGTACGCCGCGAGGTTGAGGTCGTGGAGCGCGACCAGAACGGCGGCGGGGAGCCGGCGCAGGGTGCCGAGGACGTCGAGCTGGTGGCGTATGTCCAGATGGTTGGTGGGTTCGTCGAGGACGAGCAGCGAGGGCTGTTGGGCGAGGGCGCGGGCGATGAGCACACGTTGGCGCTCGCCACCGGAGAGCCGGTCGAAGGGGCGGTCGGCGAGCGAGACCGCGTCCACGGACGCGAGGGCGGACACGATCAGCCGGGCGTCCTGTGCGGTGTCGCCGTCGAACAGGCCCTTGTGCGGGGTACGGCCCATGGCGACCACCTCACGGACCGTCAGGTCGAAGTCGGCGACGGGCTCCTGGACCACCGCGGCCAGGGTCCGGGCCAGTGTGCGCACGGGCAGGCGCCAGACATCGGCCCCGTCGACCCGTACGTGTCCGGTGCCGGGTCGCAGCACGCGGTAGACGGCGCGCAGCAGACTGGACTTGCCGCTACCGTTGGGGCCGACCAGCCCCACGACCTCGCCGGGGCGGGCGGTCAGGGAGACGTCCCGGACCAGGCGGTGCGCACCGGCGGACAGGGTGACCCCGTCGACGGACAGGGCGCCGCCGCCACCGACGGCGTGTTCGACCGCGTCGCTCATGCCGCTCCCCGTTCGTCGTTCCGCCGGGCGTCACGGCGCATGAGCCAGAGGAAGAAGGGGCCTCCGCACAGCGCCGTGAGCACCCCGACGGGAAGTTCCAACGGCGCCGCGACCGTGCGGGCGGCGATGTCGGCCCAGATCAGGAAGACGGCTCCGCCGAGGGCGGCCGTCGGCAGCACGCGACGGTGGTCGCCGCCGACGACGAGCCGCACGGCGTGCGGCAGCATCAGCCCGACGAAGCCGATCGGCCCGGTCGCCGCGACCAGGACCCCGGTGACGAGGGACAGCAGGACGAACATGCGGGCCCGGAACCGGGCCACGTCGAGTCCCATCGTGCCCGCCGATTCCTCGCCCGCCAGCAGCAGGTTCAGGTTCCGTGCCTGTACCAGCAGGACGGCGATGCCGAGCAGCAGGGCGGCGCCCGGCAGCCAGAGCGTGTCCCAGCCGACGCCGCCGAGGCCGCCGAGGGTCCAGGCGAGGACGGCACGGGCCTCGTGGCCCCGGCCGGTGGTGAGCAGCAGCAGGTCCGTCACCGCGGTGAGCACCGACGCCGTCGCCACACCGGACAGCACGAGCCGTGCCGAGGTGATGCGTCCGCCGGTGCGCGCGGTCGCGTACACCACCAGCAGCGCGCCCAGGGCACCGGCGAACGCGGCGGCCGGCAGCGAGACGGGACCGAGCACGCCCATGCCGAGCACGATCACCGAGACCGCGCCCAGTGACGCGCCGGAGGACACGCCCAGCAGGTACGGCTCGGCCAGCGGGTTGCGGATGAGGGCCTGCATGGCGGTGCCCACCACGGCCAGCCCGGCGCCGGTCACGGCACCGAGCAGCACCCGCGGCGCCCGCACGTCCAGGACGATCGTCTCCCGGGCGCGGGTCCAGGACGGCTCCTGCCAGTCGGCGCCCAGCGCGTGCGTCACGATGCCCCACACCTGGCCGGGCGGCACGTGCACCGAGCCGATGGCCAGGCCGGCGGTGGCGGAGACCACCAGCAGCAGCGCGAGGACGGCCAGCACGAGGGGGAGGGGTACGCGCCGCGACCGGCCGCCGCGGCGCGGGAGCCACGCCCTCGCTCCGTCGGCCGCCCTCTCGGTCGTCCCGTCGGGCGGGGCGGCCTTCACGGGCGCTTTCGTCCTCGCGCCCGTCACCGGAAGCTCTCGGGATGCAGACCGCGCGCCAGGCCGTCGACCGCGTACGCCGACCGGATGCCGACGAGGGTCGCGGTCAGCGGCAGGACCACGAACCGCTTGTTCCTGATGGCCGGGACGTCGGCGAGGGCGGGCTGCGAGAGCAGGAACCGCTTCTTCTGCTCGACGCTGCCGGAGCCCGCGTAGTCGTAGATCATCACGACCTCGGGCTTGCGGGCCACGACCTGCTCCCAGGAGACGTCACCGAAGACGTCGTCGAGGCTTGCGAAGATGTTCCTGCCGCCCGCCAGCCCGATCAGGTCGTTGCCCAGCCCCTTGCCGCCCGCCGTGAAGGCGGTCTTCTCGCCGCTGTCGTAGACGAAGACGGGCACGTCGGGCCTCTTCCCCACGGCCGCGACGGCCTTGTCGACGCGCCCCCCCAGATCGGCCACCAGCGCGGAGGCGCGGTCCGGGACGCCGAAGACGTCGCCGATGGTGGTGATCTCGTCGTAGGTGTCCCGCATCGTCACCCGCTTCTTGCCGCAGTACTCGCGGTTGAGGTAGGTGTCGATGCCCGCCTCGGCGAACGCCTTGCGCGACCGGCCCTCGTTCTCGGCGAACGCGCTGCCGTAGCCGCCGTAGACGAAGTCCGGCTCCGCGTCCAGGACGGTTTCGAAGGACGGCTCCCGCTTCGCCAGTTCGGGTACGGCCGCGAAGTCCTTCCGCAGCTCGGGCAGGACGGCCGAGTCCGGGAAGGCGGTACCGACCATGCGGTCCTTCAGCCCC
Organism: Streptomyces sp. CB01580; assembly: GCF_001905795.1. Lineage (GTDB taxonomy): Bacteria > Actinomycetota > Actinomycetes > Streptomycetales > Streptomycetaceae > Streptomyces. Next base: position 126,450 of record NZ_LIXJ01000001.1, on the reverse strand, counting down.
AGGGCGAGCAGCAGTTCGGCGGGGTGCTGATGGATGGTGACCACGCGCGAGGGCGGTTTGTCGTACGTCGTTCTCACACCGCAGTTGTCCACGGTGACCGGGAAGCCCGCGACCGACGACGCACCGGCCTCCGGTTTCCCGGGGGAGTCGTCGGCGGTGCCGCAGCCGGCGGCCGACAGGGCGGTGGCTGCGGCCATGAACCCGGCGACGACGCGCGGGGCGCGCCGGGCACGGGCAGGGGGAGAGCAGGGGCGGCGGCGGGGTATGCCGAAATACACGTAGAGCCTCCTGGGGAGTCCGCGCTCCTCAAAACGGGCCCGCGACAGGCCAGTGTCCTGACTCCCGGATCGACGTTCCCCCCGCCTTCCCGCGCGGCGCGCAGTGGCATGTCGAAGGGTTGCACTCCCCGGTCACAGTGGCGGGACCGTGCCGGATTCGCACCGGCTTCCTGTCTCCCGTCGCGGCGATGACCCGCCGATATTACGTTTGTCCGACGTCGGCGCACAAAGGGCGCCCATGTGAGTGATCGCACGCCGAGGAACCGGGGCCCGTCTCCCGGCGGTTCCCGCCCCTCCCGGCGCGGTGGGGGCGCGCGATGCGGGAGACCGAGGGCGACCGGCACCGAAGGCGCGAGGGTGCCGGTCGCCGAGGACACGGGAGTGACCGGCGTCAACACGAGGTTCTCAGTGTCTCGCGTTAGACGTAAAAAGGTGGAAAAGAGGGTAAACCATCGTGCTGTGTGCGACATCCTCACTGGCGTGATGAGCCTGACGGGGACACCCTTCTTCCTGGCCACGATCGCGCTGGCCATGGTCAGCGTGCTGCTTCCCCTGTTGCTGTGGGGGCGGGTGCGGGGTCCCGCCGTGGTACGAGGCACGAGCCGCCTCGCGATGGTCGTCCTCGCGCAGGGGGCGGCCGTGCTGAGTGTCTTCGTGGTGGTCAACAACACCAATGGCCTGTACGACAGCTGGGCCGATCTGCTCGGCACCGGACACCATGTCGTCGCCGCCCCGGACCTCGGGCGCGACGGACTCGGAAGTCACAAGGACCTGGCGAACGAGCCGAAGGTCGTCCAGGAGTTCGACCCGGTGCACGACGCCCGGATGGGGCGGAACGTCCGCGTCACCCAACTGCGCGGCCGGGTGTCGGGGGTGCGCGGCGAGGTGTACGTATGGCTGCCGCCGCAGTACGACCAGCCGGCCTTCCGGCATCAGAGGTTCCCCGTGGTCGAACTCCTCGGAGGCTTCCCCGGTTCGGCGAAGGCGTGGTTCAGCAGCCTGCGGGTGCAGTCGCAGCTGGAGGCCGGGATGCGGCGCGGCGAGATCGCCCCGTTCATTCTCGTCGAACCGCGCACCAATCTGCTGGCCGGTCAGGACACCGGATGCGCCAATGTGCCGGGCGTCGTGGACGCCGAGTCATGGCTCAGCGTGGACGTCCGGCAGATGGTGATCGACACCTTCCGTGCACGGGGTGGTGCGAAGGGGTGGGCGGTGGCCGGTTACTCGGCCGGGGCGCACTGCGCCGTGAAGATGGCACTCGCCCACCCCGACCGGTACCGGGCCGCGGTGAGCCTGTCCGGCTACAACGACCCGGCCGCCGAACGGGTCTCCCTCACGGCCCGCGCCCCGGAGCTGCGGCGGGCCAACAACCCGCTGTGGATCCTGCGCCATGCGACCACCCCTCCGCGCGTCGCGCTGTATCTCTCGGGCGGACGCGACGACGGCTACCGCGACGGCCTCGCGCTGCGGCGCGCGGCGGTACCCCCGACACGGGTGGTGGTGGCCCGGGTGACCGGGCCGCACACCGTCGGACTGTGGAAGCGCCAGGTGCCCCAGGTCTTCCGTTGGCTGACGGCCGAACTGTCGCCGTGGGCGGGACGGGTCGCGCCGGCGAAGGGCGTCTGAACCGACAAGAAGCGGTGCGGAAGGGACCGACGGCCCGCGGGGGAGCGGTCGATACGGGGGCGTGACGGGTGGTCGGGCGCTCGGGCCCCCGCCGTCCGTCGTCACGTCGGCCGGCCGTCGTCATGCCGGTCGGGCGTCGGCCGAATGGAGTCGTCGGGCCGTCCGGCCGGGCGATCGTGACGACGGGTCCGGCACCTCGGCCGGGGCGCCGGCGGCGGTTCGGCGTACGGGCGGCGACCGCGCGTCGGAGGCCTCGGGCGTGGGCGGACACCGGATTCCGGGGACGGCGGCCGGGGCGGGGACGGACGCCGGAGGCCGCGGGGCCCGTCCCGCGTGACGATGCCCGATGCGGTCGTCGACCCTACGGTGGTGCCATGGCGGTGAGCAGTGGTCGGAGAAGGGGGGAACGGTCCCGGTTCGGTGTGATGGACGCACTGGTCCTGGTCGTGCTGTTCGTCCTGTCCGTCGTGGCCGCCTCGATCGTCCCGCACGAGCGCGATTTCTCCCTGCGCTGGCAGGCGGTGGTGCTGGCGGGCACCGGTTGTTCCGCGTTGGTGTGGCGGCGCCGTCACCCGGTCGGTGTACTGGCCGTGGCGGTCGGCTGCGGGGTGGCCTTCCAGCTGCTGGGATTCCGGGAGAGTCCGCTGGTCATCAGCCCCGTCCTGGTGTCGGTCTACACCGTCGCCGCGCGCACCGACCGGCGAGTGACCTGGATCTCGGCGGTGTCGTCGGTCGCCATCCTGGTGGGCGTCGCCGTGCTATGGGATCCGCGTTCCTGGCTGGCCCCGGACAACGCGGCGATGCTGGCGTGGACGGTGCTGCCCGCAGCCATCGGTGACGGGGTGCGCTCGCGCCGCGCCTATGTGGCCGCGGTGGAGGAACGGGCGGAACACGCGGAGCGCACGCGCGAGCAGGAGGCGCAGCAGCGGGTGGCGGCCGAGCGGGTGCGGATCGCGCGCGAACTGCACGACATCGTCGCCCACCACATCGCCCTCATCAACGCCCAGGCGGGCGTGGCGGTCCACCTCGTGGAACGGCGGCCGGAGCAGATCCTGGCCGCACTGGAGCACATCCGGGACACCAGCCGCTCCGCGCTCGACGAACTGCGCGTGACCGTGGGGCTGCTGCGGCAGTCCGGCGACCCGGTGACGCCCCGCGACCCGATGCCCGGCCTGGCCCGCGTACCGGCGCTCCTGGCATCGTTCGAGCGAGCCGGACTGAACGTGAGCCACAGCTGGCACGGCGTCGCCGAACCGCTCGCTCCGGCGGTCGACCTGGCCGCCTACCGCATCGTGCAGGAGGCCCTGACCAACGTGCACAAGCACGCGGGGGCCGACCACGCCCGGCTGTTCCTGCACTACCGCCCCGAGCGGCTGACGATCACCGTCGAGAACGACGGCCGGACCGCAGCCGACCCGGCCCGTCCGGGGACGGGCCACGGGCTCATCGGAATGCGCGAGCGCGCCTCCACGGTCGGTGGGCGGCTGTACGCGGGCGCCCGCCCGGAGGGCGGCTTCACCGTGACGGCCGAGCTGCCGTTGCGTCCCGGCCCGGTCATGGGCGAACCACAGAGAAGGGACGGGCATGACGACCCGCGTGCTGCTTGTCGATGACCAGGCCCTGCTGCGGGGCACGTTCCGGATGCTGTTCGACTCCACGGACGACATGGAGACGGTGGGGGAGGCGTCCAACGGGCAGGAGGCGCTGGACCTGGCCCGTGCGCAGAGCCCCGACGTGGTCCTGATGGACATCCGCATGCCGGAGATGGACGGTCTCGAAGCCACACGGCTCATCAGCGAGTCCGACGACCTCACCGAGGTGAAGGTGCTCATCCTCACCACCTTCGAGGACGACGAGCACGTGGCCGAGGCGCTGCGCGCCGGTGCGAGCGGTTTTCTCGGCAAGGGCGCCCGGCCCGAGGAACTGCTCGACGCCGTCCGTACGATCGCCGCGGGCGAGGCCCTGCTGTCCCCGTCGGCGACGCGTGCGCTGATCGGGCGCTTCCTCGCCCAGCCGGATCCGTGCCCGGCGGGCGTGCACGAGCGGCTGGAGTGCCTGACGCGCCGGGAACGCGACGTCGTGGGGCTGGTGGCGCTGGGGCTGTCGAACGACGAGATCGCGGCGCACCTGTTCGTCAGCCCGCTGACCGCCAAGACCCATGTCAACAGGGCCATGACCAAGCTGGCGGCCCGGGACCGGGCCCAGCTCGTCGTCATCGCGTACCAGTGCGGTCTGGTGAGTCCCACGACGGAATCGGGGCCTTCGCAGCCGTCCATGCACTCGTAGGCGCACTGCCGGGAGTATGGGGGCCTGGCACGGGAGAGGCCGTGGACCCGGGGCGCGGACGCCGGCGTGACGCCGCCCTGCCGCCGGGCCGTTCCGGCCGGTGGTAGGCGGGGGGACCGGGTACCGCAGCCGTGGTAGTCGGAATCGCTGCGGCGGGACGACGCGCGGGGGGCCTCCTCCGGGCGACAGTGGGATGGCGAACGGAGGTGTCGCCATGATCGAAGCCCACGGCCCGGCCGAGCGGTACGAGACGGATGACGCGACCGGTGTCACCGGCCCGGCATCCACTGTCGTCGGCCGCTCCACCCACCCGGTGATCGAGGCGACCCCGATGGGCGCCCAGCCCGTCCCGACCGGTCGGGTGGTCCCGTCGCCGGACGCCACCGATGACGTCCGCCCGTCCGGGCGACGCACCGCGTACGGAGTGTCACTCCTCGGTCCCGGGGTATCCGACCTGCGGACCCGCCGCGACAAGGGCGTGCCTCCGACACCGTCCGCAGGACGCACGGCCACCGGGAGGCGTCTCCCGGAACCGTCGCCCGCGCCCGGTGATCAGGCCCCCCTCCACCACGACTCCCATGCGCGATTCCCGCGCCCGGACCACTGCCACGACGGCCGCGTGACCGGCACCGCAGCACAGGAAGGACCCCCTCCCATGTTCACTGCCACCAAGAAGCGCAGCACGATCGACGAACGACCGGCCGAGGCGCCCGCCCCCAAGGTTCCCGCGCCCGACACGTCGGGCGGCCACGGCCACCCGGCGACCCCCCTCACGCACCGGGCCAAGGACGACTTCCGCGCCCCGCCCGCACACCTGCTGCTCCTCCGCGACGCGCTGGCCGACCGCGCCGACCGCGACCAGGGGGAGGGCACCGGTGGCGGGGCCGGACAGCGCCGGGGCGCACCCTGCCGACGCGTTCGGGCACACTCGGCCGGGACCACGCAGCTCACCCTCTCCCAGTGGGTCAGCAGGACCGCCAGGATCGGGACCACGGCCGACGAGCACGCGGCCGCGAGCTGAGGGGCCCGCGACCGTGAGCCGACAGGTCTGCGACCACGAGCCCGACGGGTCGGCCACCGCGAGCCGACGAGCCCGCGGAAGAAGGAACGCGCCGGCCCGTGGTGACACACCCCGGGGCTGCGCGGAGGCGGGCGGGGCGGCACCGTGGAACAAGGCCGGTGAGTACTCCTACCCGGCCGACTGCGGCGAGACGACGTCCCAGGTTCCGAACCGGGTCAGCCCGGCCGACGCGGCCGCCGCCACCGAGGCGTGGTTGTCGAGCTGGCACCGGTACTGAGGCTCGTGGTCCCGCGCGAGGGCGTACCGGGAGATCGCGCGCACGAGGCGGCGGGCGTGGCCCCTGCCCCGGTAGGACGGCAGCGTCAGTACACCGAGGTCGGCCAGCGGCGCGTCGTCCCACGGGTACATGCTCGCCACGCACACCAGCTGCCCGTCCTCGAACGCGCCGTGGACCGCCCAGTGGTCCAGTGCGACATACGCGTCGTCGAGATCCTGTTCCGGGGCCGCCGCCTCGAACCGCTCGAACGCCCGCGCGTCGGCCGCGGTGAGAGGGCGGACCGAGGGGTCGTCCGGCTCACCGAGCAACGCCTCGCGGGCCTCGTGGGTGAAGTAGAAGAGGTTGTCGGCTCCGTGCAGCGAGATGCCGGACGTCTCCAGCCGCCGCCGGAAGCCCGCCTCGTCGACCGGCTGCCCTTCTCCAGACCCATCGCGCCCGCGAGAGCGGGAGTGAGCAGGACACGCGTCCTCCCGTCGGTCGTGGTGAGGACGGTGAGCCGTTCGTCCTCGTCGAGCGCGGTGTCGGTGGTGACACCGAAGGTGTCGTCGCCGCAGAGGAACCGGCTCGTCGGGGACGGGGTGAGCCAGAAGTCGGTGACGGCGGAAGTGAACACGGCGGGTGCTTTCTGTTCGTGTGATCGGGTCTTCGTGGTCGGGTGGATCGGGGTTTGCATGGTCAGGCGGCTGCGGAGGCCGTACCGGGGGCCGTGTCGCGGGACGCCTCTGGAGACGCGGTCGGTGGCGGCCCGGCCGTGAGGCCGGCGTTCCGGGGCGGGACGAGTCCCAGGGCCCGGTGAGTCCCAAGACCTCAGGGATCTCAGGGGCCCCTGAGGTCAGAAGCGTTTGACGAGACTGATCGAGCGGTCGGAGACGGTGAATCCCAGACTCCGGTACAGGCCCAGGGCACCGGTGGGGCTCTCGGAGTCGACGTCCAGCACGGCGCGGCCCAGAGCTTCGGTCCGCAGTGTCCGCAGCACGTGGGCCAGCATGGCGCGGGCCAGTCCCTGCCCCCGTGCCTCCCGTCGTACCCCCACGGCCGAGATGTATCCGAAAGGGCCCCCGCGCAGAGGCCATTCCTCCGGCGACACGTCCACGAGGACGAGGCCGACGACACGCTCGTCCTCGGATGCGCCGGGCGTGCCGGGGACGACGGCGAGTACGGACAGGTCCGGTCGGAGCGCCTTCAGGCGGTCACCGGCGGCCCATTCGGCGACGGTGACCGGCTGGCTGCCCCAGTGGTCGCGGAAGGCGTCGTTCAGCGCGCACCTGGCCCGCTCCCGCCACGCCTCGCCGTAGGGCACGAGCCGCACCCCCGAAGGGGAGGGCGGCTCGGCGAGCGGCGTCACGAGATCGCGTTCCAGCTCCAGCCACCACCGGGCGCGCTCGTAGCCGTGCGCCTCCAGGAGCCGGATCGTAGGGGTGGCACGGTCGTTCGCGCCCGAGGCCAGCCACCCGGGCAGGACGGCGTCGCAGGTAGCGAGATGCTGGAGGCCACGGGCCTCCTGCCATGCCAGCAGCGCGCTGCCGATGCCCTCGCCACGACGGTCCGGGGCCACCGTGCCGTCGAGTTCCACCCAGAAGACCGTCTCCGGGCTCGCCGGGGCCACGGCCGAGCCGTAGGCCACCGCGCGACCGCCGGAATCGACGGCGATCACCGCGTCGCGTTCGGGGACGAAGGTCTCGCCGCCGAACTCCTCCTCCAACTCGTCCCTCATCACCAGCCAGCGCGGGTGATCGACCTTCCCGGCGGCACGCTTCAGGTCGAGGACCAGATCGATGTCGGCGGCGGTGACCGGTCTCCAGACGAGCCCGTCACCGGCCGTGGGCAGGGCAACGGTCGAGGGGGCGGTCACCCGGTCGCGCAGTGCGCGGGGTCCGGGGCCGTGATGCGGTGTCCCGCTCACTGGGATCCTTTCTCGGCATCGGCCGTACGCCGCGGGACCGCTGCTGCGGCGGCGGTCCGACATGCGAGCGGGCGTGGAGGCCGCGTGTTCCACAGGGAGTCGCGCCGAGCGGTCATCGCCTCGGCCACGATCGAACTGTTGGGTCTTCGCTCGTCACCGTTCGGATCGTAACGCCTGAAAATCATGGAAAAAAATGAATTGATCCTGCGGTGTTCGCCTGCCGGCGTGCGCCCGGGACACGGGCGGGACAGGACCGGGGCCCGTTTCCACCGAGGGCGCGAACCCGGCCTCCGGACGGGCGAGTTGACCGTCGGAGCGTGCGAGCCGCCCGCACCGGCAACGCTTGCACGCCTTCACCGCGCCGCACTAGCGTGCCGACATGGATCTCTTCTCGCGTTCCTGGACGGCGTTGCGCACGGCCGTCGTCGCGCTCCCGGACGAGGACTTCGCGCGGCCGTCCGGCTGCTCCGGCTGGCTCGTACGGGACCTGGCGTGCCATCTGATCATCGACGCCCAGGACGTCCTGATCACCCTCGCGACCCCCGCCGACACGCAGCCGACCCACGACGCGGTGACGTACTGGGACGTGGCCCGTACGCCACCGACCGGCGCCGACCCGCTCGACGCGCTGATCGTCCGGCTGGCCGCCGCGTACGAGGAACCCCGGCTGCTGAAGCACCACCTCGACGACGTCGGCTCCGCCGCGGGACGGGCCGCCGGACTCGCCGACCCGGGCCTCCGGGTGGCCACGCAGGACAAGGTGCTCACCGCGGGCGACTTCCTCTCCGCGTACGTCCTGGAATGGACGCTGCACCACCTCGATCTGATCGCGTGTCTGCCGGACGCGGCGCGGCCGCCCGCAGCGGGGCTCGCCCGGTCCCGCGCGATGCTGGAGATGATCGCCGGGTACCCGTTCCCCGCGTCGTTCTCCGACACGGACACGTTGCTGGTCGGTACCGGGCGGCGTGTCCCGACCGACGCCCAGCGAGCCGAACTGGGCGAGACGGCCGCTCAACTCCCGTTCGTCATCGGCTGATCGGCGCGGCGGGGCGGAGGATGTTCCGGGGAGGCGAGGGACACAGACGTGCGGGCGCCCCTCACCCGCCGTCCTCCTTCCGCTCGTCGTCGACGATCTCCGCATCGACGACCTCGTCCTCACCGCCCGCGGACGTGCCCGCGCCGGCACCGGGTCCGGAACCATCGGGGGAGGCGCCGTCCGCCCCGCCCCGGGCCTGCGCGTACAGGGCGGAGCCGATCCGCTGCGCGGCCGTGCTCGCCCGCTCGGTGGCGGTACGGAGCCCGGCGGTGTCGTCTCCCTTGAGCTTCTCCCTGACCTCGGTGAGCGCCTCCTCGGTCTCCGTGCGCACGTCGTCCGGGATCTTGTCGGCGTTGTCCTTCATCAGCTTCTCGGTCTGGTAGAGCAGGGTCTCCGCGCGGTTGCGGGTCTCGGCGGTCTCCTTGCGCTGCCGGTCCTCCTCCGCGTGCTGCTCCGCCTCGCGCACCATGCGGTCGATGTCGTCCTTCGGCAGCGAGGAGCCGCCGGTGACGGTCATCTTCTGTTCCCTGCCGGTGCCGAGGTCCTTGGCGGTGACGTGCATGATGCCGTTGGCGTCGATGTCGAAGGAGACCTCGATCTGCGGGACGCCGCGGGGGGCCGGCGGCAGGCCCGTCAGCTCGAACATGCCGAGCTTCTTGTTGTACGCCGCGATCTCGCGCTCGCCCTGGTAGACCTGGATCTGGACGGACGGCTGGTTGTCCTCGGCCGTCGTGAAGATCTCGGAACGCTTGGTCGGGATCGTGGTGTTGCGCTCGATGAGCTTGGTCATGATGCCGCCCTTGGTCTCGATGCCGAGGGACAGCGGGGTGACGTCGAGCAGCAGGACGTCCTTGACCTCGCCCTTGAGGACACCGGCCTGGAGCGAGGCGCCGATGGCGACGACCTCGTCCGGGTTCACACCCTTGTGCGGATCCTTGCCGGTCAGTTCCCGTACCAGTTCCGTGACGGCGGGCATCCTCGTCGAGCCGCCCACCAGGATCACGTGGTCGATGTCCGACACCTTGACCCCGGCGTCCTTGACCGCGTTGTGGAACGGCGTCTTGCAACGCTCCAGCAGAGCCGCCGTCAACTGCTCGAACTGCGAGCGTGTGAGCTTCTCGTCCAGGTGCAGCGGGCCCTCGGCGGACGCCGAGATGTAGGGCAGGTTGATCGTGGTCTCGGTCGCCGACGACAGCTCGATCTTGGCCTTCTCCGCGGCCTCGCGCAGACGCTGGAGCGCCATCTTGTCCTTGGACAGGTCCACGCCGTAGCCGTTCTTGAAGCGTTCGACCAGGTGGTCGACGACGCGCTGGTCCCAGTCGTCACCACCGAGGTGCGTGTCACCGTTGGTCGCCTTCACCTCGACCAGGCCCTCGCCGATCTCCAGCAGCGACACGTCGAAGGTGCCGCCACCGAGGTCGAACACCAGGATCGTCTGGTCGTTCTCCTTGTCCAGACCGTAGGCGAGGGCCGCGGCGGTCGGCTCGTTGATGATCCGCAGGACGTTCAGGCCCGCGATCTGCCCCGCCTCCTTCGTCGCGGTGCGCTGGGCGTCGTTGAAGTACGCGGGCACGGTGATCACCGCGTCCTGGACGTCGTCCCCCAGATACGCCTCGGCGTCCCGCTTCAGCTTCTGCAGCACCCGCGCGGAGATCTCCTGCGCCGTGTACCGCTTGCCGTCGATGTCGCCGGAATCGGGGAATCGCCACTGGGCGTCCCCCATGTGCCGCTTGACCGATCGCGCGGTGCGCTCGACGTTGGTCACCGCCTGGCGCTTGGCGACCTCGCCGACCAGCACCTCGCCCTTCTTGGCGAACGCCACCACCGACGGAGTGGTCCGCGCTCCCTCGGTGTTCGTGATCACGGTCGGCTCGCCGGCCTCCAGCACGGCCACCACGGAGTTCGTCGTTCCCAGGTCGACGCCCACTGCCCGCGCCATGACTGCCTCCCTTCACGGCGAGGACCGATGCCCTGCCGGGCGAGCGGTCGACGGGCCCCCGCCGAAGCCGTCGGCGGACTCCGATGCCGGGCACCCGCCACCCGCCCGTGTGCGAAACCTCCGCGTCTGCGCGCGGTCCGGCGGGTGGCGTGCCCGGCACCGCCAACAAGCATCCTATTTGTCGCCCTTTGGTTGATATGTTACAGCCGGGTTCGGTGCGGACGCAGCGCGACAGCGCACCGGCCCCGGCGGCTCGTTGACGGCCGGTGGCGGTGATTTTGTCCCCGGCGGGCGGAGGCGCCGGTGGAGTCCTCGGTCAACGCGGCAGGGCGTCGATCGACACGGTGACCTTCCGGCACATTTCCGTGAACAGGGTCTGCTCGCCGGGCGAGAGCACCGCGGACGCGTCCCGCGCGCTCTCCCGGCGGCCCTGCGCCGCATTCGCCAGGAAGGCGCGGCCCTCCGTCGTCAGCGAGGTCGTCCGCCCCCTCCTGTCCTCGCCGACGGTCACCTGCTGAGCACGACCGGCTCACCGAGGCGCCCGACCGCGGTCCGCCAGGCCGCGGTCACCGCCCGGTGGGCGTGTGCGGTGCGGTCGGCGTGGCTGCCGGTCAGCACGACGGGGGCGCCGACGTGGACATGGACGCCCGGGCGGCGCAGGGGCACCGTGACCAGTCCGGCGAACTGCTTCGGGCGGCTGCCGGAGACGATCCGCCGGGCCCCGGCCTGACCCAGGGGGACGACGGGTGCGCCGGTGCTGTGGGTGAGCCGTGCGAGGCCGCTGCGGAAGGGCCGGGGTCCGGCCTCGCCGGAGTCCTTGCGCCGGGGCAGACCTCCTTCGCCGTAGATCAGGACCAGGCGGCCCCGCGCCAGGGCATCGGCCGCGCTGTGCAGGGCCTCGACGGCCCGCCGGTCTCCGCGGTGCACCGGGATGTGCCCTTCCCGGGTGAGCGCACGGCCGAGCACCGGGACGCGCCACAGCCCCGCGGCGGCCATGACGACCGGCTCGACACCGAGCCGGCGGAGCGCCGCGAGGACGACGGCCGGATCCGCCAGTGAGGTGTGGTTGGCGGCGATGATGCTGCCCGGTGCGAGACGAGCGCCGACGTCGGTGGTGACGTTCAGGCCGACGGCGGCGGGCACCAGGGCGGCGGCGAGGCGGCTGAGCATGCGGACGGGGCCTTTCGGGGGTCGATCCGTTCACCCCATCGTGGCTCGGGGGCCCGGCGGACGCGTGAGTACCGGTACTCACCCCGCCGCGCCGACGCTCTCCCGTCCGTCGCGCACGGGCAGGACGGCGGAGCCGCCGACCCCGGCCCCGCCCCCTGCCCGTTCTCCTGGTCCGTAGCCCTCAGACGGCCACGGAGTCCAGGGGGATCGGCCGGAACATCTCCGGTTCCTCGTCGGGAGTCAGAGCCGTCGGGCCGTAGATCCAGTCGATGAACGAGTAGTCGTAGACGTCGCGTTCACGCAGCACGGCGTTGCGCTGCATCCTGAGGACGCCCTCCAGGTGCCACAACTCGCCCCAGACCCGGGCGGTCTCGACGACCCGGCGGCAGTGCTCGGGACGTACCGCCTCGTAGGCGGCGAGTGCCGCGTCCCAGTCGACGCCCGAACCGTCGCCGGTGCGCCGCGCACGCTGGGCGGCGACGTGCTCGCCGAGCACCCAGCCGTCCTCTATCGCCATGATCGCGCCCTGGGCCATGTACTGCAGGGGCGGGTGCGCGGCGTCCCCGAGCAGCGCGATCCGACCGGTCACCCATGTCGTTACGGGGTCGCGGTCGTACATCCGCCACCACCGGTCGCGCCACATCAGGGCCAGGCCCTCGCGGACCGGGTCGCAGGTCCGCGCGAACGCGGAGTCCAGCTCGTCCGGGGTTCCCCAGTCGTCCTCCCCGGCCAGCGCCTTCGGCGACTCGAAGACGGCGACCTGGTTGAACATCTCGCCGCCCCGCAGCGGGTACTGCACGAAGTGGCAGCGCGGGCCGACGTACACGACGACGTCCTTGCCGTGGACGTCGTTGCCGGCGACCGTCTCGAACGGCACGGCCGCGCGGTAGGCGACGTACGCAGAGCTGACCGGCTCGTCGTCGACCAGCAGCTCGCGGGCGACCGAGCGCAGTCCGTCCGCGGCGATCACCACTTCCGCCTCGTCGGCGCGGCCGTCGGAGAATTGGACACGGGCCCCCGCGCCGGTGTTCTCGTACGCCGTGCAGTGGGCGTCGGTCACGAGGTCGACGCCCGCCCGCTCACAGCCGCGCAGCAGGATCCCGTGCAGGTCGCTGCGGTGGATCACCAGGTACGGGTAGCCGTAGCGGGCCTCCAGGTCGCGGAGGTCGAGGCGGGTCAGCTCGTCGGCGTCCACCGCGTCCTTCATGACGATGTTCTGCGGCAGCACCCCCAGGGATGCCGCCTCCTCCAGCAGACCGTAGTGGTCGAGTATGCGGGTGCAGTTGGGTGCGAGCTGGAGGCCCGCGCCGACCTCGCCGAAGGCGGGCGCCTGCTCGTACACCCGGACCTTCAGGCCCTGGCGGGTGAGGGCGAGTGCGCCCGAGAGGCCGCCGATGCCGCCCCCGACGATGATCACGTCGACGGGTGCGGAGGGGGAGTCGTCCATGGATCAGGTCCTTCTCTTCACAGCCACGGGGGCAGAACGGGCAGGGGGCTTCCGTCGGCGGTCGTCACCCCGGTCGAGGGGCGTCCCGCCAGAAAGGCGACGACATCGGCCCGGGACCCCACGAGCCCGGGGACCGCGCCGGGCCCCCGCCGGGCGCGGATGTCCGCTTCCAGCTCCCGCAGGAAGTCGTCGGGCAGAGCGGCGAAGGAGAGCCCGGTGGCGAGGTCCACGGCGTGGACCAGGACCTCGCGGGCGCGCATGTACGGGGTCTCGCTCGCCGGTACGGTGCGGCCCTGCGCGGTGACCACCTCTGCCCGCCACGCCTCGTCGGACAGGGCGGCCATCCCGGCGGCCAGTTCCGCGGCGGACTCGGTGAACCACCGCGTCAACTCCGGCCCGCCGGACCGGGATCCCTTCTCGATGCCCTCCGCGCGCTCCTGCGGCGAGGCGTACATCGGGGTCCTCTCGCCGGTGCGCGCCCAGTGGACCAGGTTGCCGACCGCCTCGGCATTGGCCGCCAGATGTGCCACGACGTGCTTGCGCGTCCAGCCCGGCAGGGCCGAGGGAGCGGCGTACTCCTCCTCGGAGAGTCCGGCGATCGCCGAGGCGCAGAGCCGGGTCCCGGCGTCGACCCACCCGAGCGCGGTGGCGAGTTCGCGTCCCATCACGCGCCTTCGGGGACGACGCGGTTCTCGAGGCGGCCGAGCCCCTCGATCTCGGTGACGACCGTCTCGCCGCCCTTCAGGAAGACGGCGGGCCGACGGGCGTGGCCGACACCGCCGGGGGTGCCGGTCGCGATGATGTCGCCGGGGTTGAGCCGCACCATCGTCGAGACGTAGCGAACCAGGTGGACCGGGTCGAACAGCAGGTCGCCGGTGTTGTCCGACTGCATGACCCGGCCGTCGACCTCGCAGCGGATGTCGAGGGCCGGGCGCGGCCCGGTCTCGTCCGCGGTGACCAGGAACGGGCCGACGGGGGTGCTGGAGTCCCAGTTCTTGCCCTGGAGCCATTCCCGGGTGCGGAACTGCCAGTCGCGGCAGGTGATGTCGTTGAGCACGGTGAAGCCCGCGATCGCGGCGATCGCCTGCTCCTCGTCCGCCCGGCGCACCTGCCGCCCGATGACGACGGCGAGTTCGGCCTCCCAGTCGAACTGCTCGGTCTCGACGGGGCGGCGGATGTCGTCGCCCGCTCCGATCAAGGTGTCCGCGAACTTGCAGAAGAGCGTGGGGTGTTCCGGGAGGTCGCGGCCCATCTCCTTGATGTGGTTCTGGTAGTTCAGCCCCACGCAAACGACCTTGGAGGGCCGCGGCACGACCGGGGCGAGGTCGGCCCCGGCGAGCGGGTGGCGCGGGCCGCCCGCGGTGGCGGCGGACGCGAGGCCACCGGGAGCGGCCAGCACCGCGCCGACGTCGGGCGGTCCCACCTCGACGAGCTGGTCGCCGTCGACACGGACGGCGGCGGTGTGCTGGTCATCCAGACGGATGGTGGCGAGCTTCATCGGTTGTCCTTCTCGGTCCGGCTGCGGAACAGGTTGAGCTTGGTGAGGATCGGTGCGTCGCTGAACTGGAACAGGTCGAGCGCTCCGGAGTCGGAGTCGGACGCGGACGCCTCGGAGCGGATCGACAGCGGCTGCCAGGACGGAACGACGAACAGGTCGCCGCGCGTCACCGACCAGGAGCGCTCGCCGACCGTGATCCGGCCGGAACCGTCGAAGACCTGGTAGACGGACGAACCGGTCTCGCGGTACGGCGTGGTCTCGGTGCCCGCCGTGATCCGGTGGAACTGGGCCCGGATGGTCGCCAGCACATCGCCCGCGTGCGTCGGGTTGGTGTAGCGGACCAGGGCGTGGCCGGGTTCGACCGTGCCGGCGTGGCCCGCGCGCTCCAGTTCCAGCTGGGCGGTGAGCGCGGCGTCGGTGTCCACCCAGCGGTAGCACAGCAGCGGGGTGCCCTCGCGGTGCCCGATCTGCGAGACGGGCGCCAGACCGGGGTGGCCCCACAGCCGCTGCGAACGGGACAGGGCGGGACCGGCGTGCTCCTCCTCGCCGAGGGCGTCCCGGCCGAAGTCGAAGAACTGCGCCTCGATGCCGTACTGGAACGGGATGTCGAGCCCGTCGAGCCAGGCCATCGGCTGCTTCGCCGCGTTGTGGTGGGCGTGCCAGTGCATACCGGGCTGGGGGAGGAAGTCGCCCCGGCCCATCGGTACCGGGTCGCGCTCGACCACGGTCCACACGCCCTCGCCCTCGACGACGAAGCGGAACGCGTTCTGGGTGTGCCGGTGCTCGGGGGCGTCCTCGCCCGGCATCAGGTACTGGATCGCGGCCCACAGCGTCGGGGTCGCGTAGGGCCGCCCGCCCAGGCTCGGGTTGGCCAGTGCGATCGCCCGGCGCTCCCCGCCCCGGCCGACGGGCACCAGGTCGCCCGCCCGCGCGGCGAGGTCGAGCAGCCTGCGCCACTCCCACATGTGCGGCTGGGCGGCGGAGCGCGGATGCTCCGGCATGAGGTCACCGATCTCGGTCCAGAGCGGAACGAGCAGCTCCTGCTCGAAGCCTCGGTAGAGGTGCTCCAGTTCCGGGGTGACGGGGGGCCGACCGGGTCGGTCCTCGGCCGTGAGGCTGACCGGCGACGTGACGACGTTGGCTTCAGACATGGCCCGACTATCGGCCGAGTCCACCGTTCCAGAACACAGAATTCTGCTCAGTGGAACAAGATGTGTGAGGATCGGACCATGGCGAAGTCGATGAAAACACCCCCCGCCTATGCGCCGAGCAGCGTCGACCACGCGCTCCGGCTGGCACAGATCCTCCAGCTCGACGGCTCGGTCACCGTCTCCGCGGCGGCCGAGCGCCTGGGTGTCGCCCGCTCCACGGCCCACCGGCTGCTGACCGCGCTGGTCTACCGCGACTTCGCGGTGCAGGACGAGGACCGGACCTACCGGGTGGGCCCCGTGCTCGCCCTGGCCGAGAGCGCCCGGTCCGGCCTCGGCGCACTCCGCGCGGCGGCCGTCGGACCGATGCGTGCCCTGGTGGACCGGATCGACGAGACGGCGAACCTCAGCATCCGGACCGGGCGGAACGTCCGGATCATCGCCTCGGTCGAGTGCGCACAGGCGTTGCGGGTGGGCAGCCGTGAGGGCACCGTCTTCCCGGCCCATCAGGCCACGGGCGGCCTGATCGAACTGGCGGCGCTCTCGGACGAGGAGGTCGGGGCGCTGTACGCCGACGACGACCGGCGGGCGCCGGGGGAGCAGCTGCCGGACCCGG
Source organism: Streptomyces sp. CB01580 (assembly GCF_001905795.1). GTDB lineage: Bacteria > Actinomycetota > Actinomycetes > Streptomycetales > Streptomycetaceae > Streptomyces. The sequence continues at coordinate 110,205 of NZ_LIXJ01000001.1, read as the reverse complement.
TGCAGCTGCGCCGGGAGCTGTGGGCGGTACGGCGCAGCGGCGTCGCGCTCAACCTGGAGCGCACCGAGCGGGGGGTGGTGGCGGTGGGGTGCGCGGTGAAGGACCGCGCCGGTGCGACGACCGCCGCGTTGTCGGTGTCGATGCCCGGCGTCCGCTACTCGCCCAGGATGCTCAAGCCGCTCACGGCCGCGCTGACGTCCGCGGCCGACGCGATCACCCAGGCTCTCTGAGCGCGGAGCCGTGGCAGGCCCCGACGGGAAACGGCCGCCGACAGAACCCGGCAGGAGAACCGGATCCCGGCACGGCGGCCGAGTCCGGCAGGAGCGGGAGAGCGGCGGCGGATCAGCTCAGCGGGTTGCGCCGGATCAGTGTGCTGCCGAGCCCGGCGGCCGCCGCCCGCACCTGCGTCACGAACCGCTCGGGCCGGAACCTGCCGGTGGGGCCGGCCACGCTGATCGCGGCGAGCGCCTCGTTGTCGCGCCCCAGCACCGGCGCCGCGACGCACATGAGCCCGGTGGTCGACTCCTCCCGCTCGAACGCGACGCCGGTCTCGGTGACGTCCCGCAGTTGGCGGCGCAGAGCACCCGGAGCCACGATCGTGCGCGGGGTGCGCCGCTCCAGCGGCCCGGACAGCACCTCCCGCCGCAGCTCGTCGTCGGCGTGCGCGAGCAGCACCTTGCCGATGGCGGTGCAGTGCAGCGGCATCCGCCCTCCGGTGCGCGAAGGCGCCCTGGCCTGGCGGTGGCCGCCGATCTTGGCGACGTACACGACGTCGTGTCCCTCGCGCACCCCGAGATGAACGGTTTCGTGCGTGCGTTCGTACAGGTCCTGGAGGAACGGCATCGCCACCTCCAGCAGGCTCCGCTCGGGCGCCGCGAGCATGCCGAGCTCGAAGAGGCCGCCGCTGGGGCGGTAGCCCCCGTCGACCCGGTCGAGCAGGCGGTTGTCGACCAGGGCACCGGACAACCGGTGCACGGTCGCCTTGTGGAGACCCGTGCGCCGCACGAGCTCGGCGAGGCTGACCGCCCGGTCGTCGGGCCGGAACGCCCGCAGGATCGTCACGGCCTTGCCCAGCACCGTGTCGAGACCGCCCGACGCTGATTCCGCCATGGATGCAGCGTATCGCTGAGCGAGACGAAGTGCTGGTTCGAGTGTGCGACCTGGGCACACAGTGAAGCCGTGACCGAGAACCAAGGGCTCGCCTCCGCGAGCAAGTCCGACATCGCCGCAGCGGCCGCGCGGCTCGCCGAGGCATCCGCCTCCGGTGTGCCCTGCGCGCCCGTGCGGGACCTGATCGGCCGGGACGACCTGGCCGCCGCGTACGCCGTACAGGCCGCGCTGACCGAACGCCGCCTCGCCGACGGCGCTCGGATCACCGGCCGCAAGATCGGCCTGACCTCCGAGGCGGTGCAGCAGCAGCTCGGCGTCGACCAGCCCGACTTCGGCGTCCTCTTCGACGACATGGCCTACGAGGACGGCGGCGCCGTACCGCCCGGGCGGATCCTCCAGCCCCGGGTGGAGGCGGAGATCGCCTTCGTCCTCCGTGCCGACCTGGCCGACGGGCCGCTCGACGCCGCGCAGGTCCGGGACGCGATCGACTACGGCGTCGCCGCGCTGGAGATCTGTGGCAGCCGGATCGACGGCTGGGACATCAGCCTCGGTGACACGGTGGCGGACAACGCGTCCGCGGGCGCCTACGTGCTCGGCACGGACCGGCGCACCCTCGACGAGACCGAACCGGTGGACGTCGTGATGTCGATGAGCGCCAACGGCACGGAGGTCTCCACGGGAACCGGCGCCGCCTGCCTCGGAGACCCGGTCGAGGCCGTCGTGTGGCTCGCCCGTACGGCCCGCGAGCTCGGCGACCCGCTGCGCGCGGGACAGGTCGTGCTGTCCGGCGCGCTCGGTCCGATGCGGCCGGTGTCCCCCGGCGACACCGTCACCGCCACGCTGTCCGGCTTCGGTGCCGTGACGGTCCGCTTCAGCGAGGGAGAGGCTTCATGAGCAGGACGAAGGTCGCGATCATCGGGTCGGGCAACATCGGCACCGACCTGATGATCAAGGTGCTGCGCGGGGCGAAGCACCTGGAGATGGGCGCCATGGTCGGCATCGACCCCGATTCCGACGGTCTGGCCCGCGCCGCGCGGCTCGGTGTCCCTGTCACGCACGAGGGCGTGGACGGGCTGATCGCGATGCCCGGCTTCGACGAGATCGACATCGTCTTCGACGCGACCTCGGCCAAGGCGCACGAGGCGAACGCCGCCAAGCTGGCCCCGTTCGGGAAGCGCCTGATCGACCTCACCCCGGCCGCCATCGGCCCCTACGTCGTGCCCGCCGTCAACCTCGACGAGCACCTGGGCGCGCCGAACGTCAACATGGTCACCTGCGGCGGCCAGGCCACCATCCCGGTCGTCGCCGCGGTCAGCCGCGTCGTGCCCGTGGAGTACGCGGAGATCGTCGCGTCGATCGCCTCGAAGTCGGCCGGCCCCGGCACCCGCGCCAACATCGACGAGTTCACCGAGACCACCTCGGCCGCCATCGAGCGGGTCGGCGGGGCGCGCCGCGGCAAGGCGATCATCATCCTCAACCCCGCGGAGCCGCCGCTGATGATGCGGGACACGGTCTTCTGCCTCGTCACGGCCCCGGACTCGGCGGCCCAGGAGGAGATCCGCCGGTCCGTCACGAAGATGGCCGCCGACGTCGCCGCGTACGTGCCCGGATACCGGCTCAAGCAGCAGGTGCAGATCACCGAGATCCCCGAGGACCAGCCGGTCGGCACGCTCCTCGCCGACGGCGGCACCCGGCCCACCCACCAGGTGTCGGTGTTCCTGGAGGTCGAGGGCGCCGCGCACTACCTCCCGGCCTACGCAGGGAACCTCGACATCATGACCTCCGCCGCCCTTCAGGTCGCGGAGCGCATCGCAGCAGGGAAGGCAGACAGCTGATGGGCACCCCGATCTTCGTCCAGGACGTCACGCTGCGCGATGGCATGCACGCCGTTCGCCACCGGATCACCCCGGAGGACGTCAAGCGCATCGTCACCGCGCTCGACGAGGCGGGCGTCGACGCGATCGAGGTCGCGCACGGCGACGGCCTCGCCGGCGGTTCCGTCAACTACGGTCCCGGCTCGCACACCGACTGGGAGTGGATCGAGGCCGCGGCCTCGGTGCTGAAGCGCGCCCGACTCACCACACTGCTGCTGCCCGGCGTCGGCACCGTGGACGAACTGAAGCACGCGTACGACCTCGGGGTCCGCTCCGTCCGCGTCGCCACGCACTGCACCGAGGCGGACATCTCCGCGCAGCACATCGCGGCGGCGCGCGAGCTCGGCATGGACGTGTCCGGCTTCCTGATGCTCTCCCACATGGCGCCGCCCGAGGAACTGGCCCGGCAGGCCGGGCTCATGGAGTCCTACGGCGCGCACTGCGTGTACGTCACCGACTCCGGCGGCCGACTCACCATGGGCGACGTGGCCGCACGCGTCCGCGCCTACCGGGACGTGCTGGACGCCGGGACCGAGATCGGCATCCACGCCCACGAGAACCTCTCGCTGTCGGTCGCGAACTCCGTCGTCGCGGTCGAGAACGGTGTCCGCCGCGTCGACGCCTCGCTCGCCGGCCACGGCGCGGGGGCGGGCAACTGCCCGCTGGAGGCGTTCATCGCGGTCGCGAACCTGTCGGACTTCGAGCACGGCTGCGACCTGTTCCGGCTCCAGGACGCCGCCGACGACATCGTGCGGCCGCTCCAGGACCGTCCGGTGCGCGTCGACCGGGAGACCCTGACCCTCGGCTACGCGGGCGTCTACTCGTCGTTCCTCCGCCACGCCGAGGCCGCCTCCGCGCGGTACGGGGTCGACGTCCGCGACATCCTCATGGAGTGCGGGCGCCGCCGCCTGGTGGGCGGACAGGAGGACATGATCGTCGACATCGCCCTCACCCTCGCGGACGAGCGCGCGGAGCAGCCCGCCTGACCCGTCGCTCGGGCCGTGACCGGCGCTCAGCGGGGAGCGATCAGCGCCTCGCCGAGCGCCGTCATGGCGTTCGTGAGCTCTCGCATGTACTCCGATATCGGCTTGCCGTCCTCCGACTGGAGGGATACGAAAGCGCCGTCGAAACCGGCCATGCCGAAGTGGGCGAGGGCGTCCGCGACCGTGTTCGCGGCGTCCTCGCCCGCGCCGATGAACGACGAGCGGATCATGTGGCGCATGTAGTCGCGCCCCTCGTCGCGGACCGTGATCACGGTCCGCAGCGCCTCCGGCGCCTCGGCCGCCTCATGGCTCATCACCAGCACCAGTAGCAGGCGCAGGAAATCCTCCCGGTGCTTCAGCACCTCGCCCGTCCGCTGGAGGTACCAGCCCAGTCGCTCGCGCGGACCGCCGCCCTCCGGAGGGTCGCGGTGGGCGTCGCGCATCGCGTTGAAGAAGTCGTGCGCCCCTTGCTCCATGACGGCCGACAGCAGCCCCGCCTTGGAGTCGAAGTGGTGGTAGAAGGCACTCTTCGGCAGGCCCGTCTCCTTGACGAGCGCCGACATCGACGTGCCCGCGTAACCGCGCGCGGACATCACCCGCGCGGTGGCGTCGAGGATCTCCTGCCGTGACCGTCGGCCGCGTCGGTTTCCGGAGTGCGCCTGCTGCGCGGAATTCTGCACTCATCGAAGTCTAACGACCTTGCCCACGATTGGCGGTGGGAGAAGGAGCGGTGTCCGGGACCTTCGAATCCAAGGCGGAGGAGGGAGTCGGGTCGGATGGGGTCTCCCCTGCTCGAAAGCAGCTGAGAGCTCGGGGAAGGAGCGTCGGCAACTGACGACAACGCCGGAGGCGGAGGTCCCGGACACCGCGACGCCGCTGACCATCGTGGGCGGGGTCGTAAGGGCTGTCCCGACCGCCCCTGGTGGGCGCCCGTCGGCGACTGCGTGCCTCGCCGTGTCGTCGGAGGAGGAACAGGCCTCGGGCGGGCCCCCGGCCACGGTCCGCCGCAACCGCGTCCGACCCGTCCCGCGCCGCTCCGATCGCGGGCGAGGTCGTTTCATCGCGCATCAACCCTTGACACGCGACCGACGTGCGTTGTTAACCTCCCCTGCAAATGGACCGATCGGTCCAAAACCTGCGCACCCATGGCAGTGCGGATGGACAACGGAGTCATCGCATGACCCAGAGCTACGACGCGGATGTCGCCATCGTCGGGTACGGCCCGACCGGAGTGATCGCCGCGCTCACCCTCGCCAGGAACGGCGTCTCCACCGTCGTCATCGAGCGGGACAAGGATCTCTATCCCCGGGCCCGGGCCGTGACCGTCGACGACTGGACGATGCGGATCTTCCAGGACCTCGGCATCGACGAGCGGGTCGAGAAGAAGATCGAGCCGCAGCGGGCCCTGCGCTGGGTCACCTACGACGGCACGCAGATCATGCGCATCGACCGGCCGCGGTCGGCGCTGGGATGCAGCGCCCGTGCCTTCAACATCTACCAGCCGACGATGGAGGCCGAACTGCGCGAAGCGGCACGGGAGTACGGCGATCGCGTCACCGTGCACTACGGCGCCGAGGCCACCGGCATCGACCAGGACGCCGACGGCGTCACGGTCACCTCCGAGGACGCGGCGACCGGCGAGACGCGCACCGTCCGCGCCCGGTACGCGATCGGCGCCGACGGCGGCAGCAGCGCGACCCGCGGCCAGGCGGGCTGCCGACTGCTGGGCGACACCGGCGACGTCACCTGGGTGGTCATCGACTGCCGCGTCAAGCGCTGGTGGCCCGACCGCGACGTCCTGACGTTCTGGTCCGACAAGGAACGCCCGGTCGTCGACATCGCGCTCTCCGCGGGCAACCACCGCTGGGAGATCCCGCTCAAGCCCGACGAGACCCCGGAGGACTACCCGACCGGCGCCGAGGTGTGGCCGCTGCTCGAAGCCCTCGGCGTCACACCGGACGACGTCGAGATCCACCAGCACGCCTTCTACAAGCACCACGTCCGCATGTCCGACGCCTGGCGCAACGGCCGGGTCTTCCTGGCCGGAGACGCGGCCCACCTGATGCCGCCGTGGGCCGGGGCCGGAATGCAGACCGGCATGCGCGACGCCCACGACCTGGGCTGGAAACTCGCCCGCGTCATCAAGGGCGAACTGCCCGAGAGCTGGCTCGACACCTATGAGGCGGAGCGGCGCCCCAACGCCGCCTTCTACACCGACCTCGCCGTCGCACTGGGCCAGGTCATCAAACAGGAGGTCACCGGGGTCGAGCCGCCGCTCAACGCCCCGCCGACGCTCCTGGCCGGATGGCTCAGGGGCCCGGTCGGCGAGACCAGCGCCGTCGGCCAGATGGTCCCGCAGCCGGTCGTCGGCGACACCGCGGGCCGGATGGCGCGCCTGGACGACCTGCTCGGCAGCGGCTTCGCCCTGCTCGGCGACGACGTCGACCCGGCGACTCTGCTGACCGCCGAGGAGAAGGCCGCCTGGGACACGCTCGGAGCCCGGTACATCGCGGTGCGCCCGAAGTCGGCGCGCACCCAGGGCCCCGACGAACTGGTCGACCTCGACGAGGTCCTGCTGCCGTGGCTGCGCGGGTACGGTGCCCGCGCCGTGGCGGTGCGTCCCGACAAGTTCGTCGCCGCGGCCGACGTCAGCGGCCTGGCCGTACCCGCCTGAGACCGGCGGACCGCGCCCCGCCGGGCCGGTCCGGTCCGGGAAGAAGCCTGAGAAGGACGAGGAGGAGTCAGATGTCCGGGGTCAAGGAACTCGGTTACGTCGTCTACGAAGTCAGCAGCACCACCGAGTGGGAGAACTTCGGTGTCGAACTGCTGGGCATGCAGGTCGGTGAGCGGACCCACGACGGGTTCACACTGCGCACCGATGAGAAGGCGCACCGCTGGATCATCACCGAAGGACCGGCCGACGACCTCGTGGCCTCCGGCTACGAGGTCTCGGACGCGGTCGCGCTCGAAGCCCTGGTGGCGAAGGTCCGCGAGGCGGGGATCGAGGTGGTCGAGGGCGACGCCGGTCTCGCCGCGGCCCGCAAGGTGGAGCGGATCTTCGTCACCACGGACCCGATGGGCAACCGGGTCGAGCTGGTCACCGGCCTGGCCGACGCGGCGACCCCGTTCGAGTCCGCGAAGCTGCTCGGCGCCTTCGTGACCGGCGCGGGCGGCGCCGGTCATCAGGTCCTGCTGGCGCACGGCGTCTCGCGGGAGGACTACCTGGGCTTCTACATCGACCTGCTCGGGTTCAAGGTCAGCGACACCATCGTCGAGGAACTGGCCCCGGGCATCGTCGCCGACCTGATCTTCCTGCACTGCAACGGCCGCCACCACACCGTCGCCTTCGGGGACATGCCCTCGCCGAAGAAGACCCACCACTTCATGGTCGAGGTGACCGACATCCGCGACGTCGGCGCGGCCTACGACCGGTGCATGGACGCCCAGCAGCCGTTCGAGATGACACTCGGCATGCACCCCAACGACCACATGTTCAGCTTCTACGTCTTCACGCCCTCGGGCTTCAGCATCGAGTACGGCTGGGGCGGGCTGATCATCGACGACGAGACGTGGGAGGTGAGGACGCTCGACCGGCTGCACAGCTGGGGCCACCGGCCCCCGGGCGCCGTCGCCGAACTGCTCGCCGCCGCCCCCGATCCCCATGGAGAGGACCACTGATGACCCTCGACCCCAACGACATCGCGCGCACCGTCCGGGCGGGCGACTGGAACCTGCGCTACTACGAGGCGGGCTCCGGCCACCCGGTCGTCCTGCTGCACGGCAGCGGTCCCGGCGCCACCGGCTGGAGCAACTTCGCCGGAAACATCGAGGCGCTGGCCGAGCACTTCCACGTGTATGCCGTCGACATGCCCGGCTGGGGAGAGTCGGACGCCGCCACCGTCGAACAGCTCGACCACGTGGACACGGCGATCCGGTTCCTGGACGCCCTCGGCATCGACAAGGCCGCGTTCGTCGGCAACTCGATGGGCGGCCAGACCTCGCTGCGACTGGCCACCGAGTACCCCGACCGCATCTCGCACCTGGTCACCATGGGCCCGCCGGTCGGCCGGATGCCGACGCTCTTCGGTGCCGGGGACGGTCCCTCGGAGGGCCTCAAGGTCCTCATCGAGGCCTACCGCGACGCCGGCCCGGAGAACATGCGCCGACTCGTCGAGATCATGGTCTACGACAAGGCCCGGTTCGCCACCCCCGAGCTGTGCAAGGCGCGTTCGGACGCCGCGCTCGCCCGCCCCGAGCACCTGCGCAACTACGTGGACGGCCTGCCGAAGGGCGCGCCGCTGCCGAAGTGGGTCGACCCGGCTCTCCTCCCGGCGATCCAGGTGCCGACGCTGCTCATCCACGGCCGCGACGACCGCGTCGTCTCGTACGAGACCTCGCTCCACCTGCTGGCGAACATCCCGGACAGCCGACTGGTGCTGCTCAACCACTGCGGGCACTGGGCGATGATCGAGCACGCCGACGAGTTCAACCGGCTGGTCATCGACTTCGTCGCCAACAACTGACCCTGTGCGCCGGGCCGGTCGGCCGAGCGGTGCGGCGGGGACGTCACCGTTCCCGCCGCACCGCATTCCATACGGGCGGGCGTGCCGCGGAGCGGCCCCCGGTGTCAGGAGAGCGCGGACGGCGACAGCTCGGGGAGGTCGTCGGCCGTCGTGTCGAGAGGCTGCTCGGTCCAGATGGTCTTCCCACGTCGGCCGTAGCGGCTTCCCCAACGGGAGGTGAGCTGGGCGACGAGGAACAGGCCGCGGCCGCCCTCGTCCGTGGTCCGGGCCCGGCGCAGGCGGGGCTGGGTGCTGCTCGGGTCGGAGACCTCGCAGACCAGCACGCTCTCCCGGATGAGCCGCAGCCCCACCGGGCCGCCCGCGTAGCGGATGGCGTTGGTGACCAGCTCGCTGACCACCAGCTCGGTGGTGAAGGCCAGCTCGTCGAGTCCCCAGGCGGTGAGCTGCCGTGAGGCCGTCTCCCGAGCGGTGGCGACCTCGGAGGGATCGGTGGGGAATTCCCAACTCGCCGTGTTCTCCGGCGCGATGGCCCGGGTGCGGGCGAGGAGGAGGGCGATGTCGTCGTCGGGCGGGGCCTCGCTGGTGTCCGCGAGGAGGTCCCGGCCGAGGTCGTCCAGGGGGCGGTCGGGGCGGCAGAACGTTTCGAGGGCGTTCACCAGCCGCCGCAGTCCGCGGGCGGGGTCGTGGTCGGCGCGTTCGATCACACCGTCGGTGTAAAGGGCCAGGACGCTTCCCGGCTCCAGTTCGACCGTGGTGGCCTCGAAGGGCATGCCGCCGACGCCGAGGGGCGGGCCGGGGGACAGCTCCAGCACCTCGGTGGTGCCGTCGGGGTGGACCAGGACGGGTGGCGGATGCCCTGCGCTGGCCAGGGTGCAGCAGCGGGTGACCGGGTCGTAGACGGCGTACAGGCAGGTGCCGCCGATGGTGTCCCGGTGCCCCGGGGGAGCCTCGTCCTCGAGCTGCCGCACGAGGTCGTCGAGGTGCGTGAGCAGTTCGTCCGGATCGAGCTCCAGGTCGGCCAGGGTGCGGACGGCGGTGCGCAGGCGGCCCATCATGGCCGTGGCGTGCAATCCGCGTCCGACGACGTCGCCGACGACCAGGGCGGTCCGCAACGACGGCAGCGGGACGACGTCGAACCAGTCGCCGCTGATCTCCGCCCCGCCCCCCGCCGGCCGGTACAGGCCCGCGGTCTCGGTCGCCGGGGTGTCGGTGGTGGCACGGGGGAGCAGGCGCTGCTGGAGCGCGACGGCCGCGTGGTGCTCGTGCGTGTACCGGCGGGCGTTGTCGACGGCGAGGGCCGCCCGCGTGGCGATCTCCTCCAGCAGGTCCGCCTCTTCCTGGTCGAAGGGATCCGGCTGTTCGGCACGCCAGATCGCGACGACACCGAGCACCAGCCCGCGCGCGAAGAGCGGCGACGCCACGAACGAGTGCCCGTGTTCCGGAACGAACAGCGGTGCCAGCTCCGGGACATGGCCCATGGGGTACTCGGCGAGCCCGCCGGTGACGGTCCTGCCGCGCTGGAGGTCTCGCATGATGAGGCCGTCCGGCAGTGGCGGGCACGACGCGAGGGGTTGCAGCAGTGCGGCGGGCCAGGGGCCCGGGTCGGCCGCCACCGCGGCCCGGCGCAGATGCCACCGCCCGGCGCCGAACAGCTTGGGCGGCTCCTCGCCGTCGAACACGGCGTCGGCGAGCTCCACCCATCCCACGTCCCCGAGGGCGGGAACCAGCGCGTCGAGCACGTCCTGGGCGGTCTGCAGGACGTCCAGGGAGGCACCGATGCGCTTCGCCGCCCGATGCAGCAACTCCACGTGGCGGCGGGACCGGTCCTGTTCCGTGGAGTCCGTGAACACCGCGGCGGCGCCGTTCGGGCTGCCCGTCGCGTCCTCCAGCCGGAAGGCGGACAGGGAAAGGGACCGGCGCTGCCAGGCACCCTGCGACGACCGCATCCGCTGGTGCTTCCCCACCAGGGGAACACCCGTCTCCAGCACCTCGCGGAGGGATGCCTCGACGCCCTCGGCGTCCTGCGCGGACATCACGTCCCGCAGCCGGTCGGGTGATGGTCCGGGCCGCACGCCGAACACCTCCGAGGCGAGATTGGCCCGCACGATCCTCAGGTCGGTGTCGTGGATGCTGACCGCGATCCGGTCCTGGGAGAACAAGCTCTCCAGGAAGGACATGCCCTGCTCCACGTCCGTGAGCCGGCGCGTGGGGACTGCCACGACCACGAACTCGGACGCCCCTTCCAGGGGTGTCACCCGGAAGGTCACGTCGATCGTGCGGCCGGACCGGTGGCGCAGCCGCGTCTCGCCCGTCTCCGGGATCCCGCCGGGAAGCCGCGTGTCTTCCCGGGCCTCGCAGGGGACGTCGTCGAGCAGGTCCCGGACCGGACGCCCGCAGACCTCCTCACTCGAACGGCCCAGCAACTCCGCCGCCGCCCGGGACCAACGCAGGACCGTGCCGTCCCTGTCGAGCACTGCGGTCGACAAGGCACGGAAGGCGGATGGTCGACCGCCCGGCCGATCCTCGGAGGCGCTCATTTCGCTCCTCGTCGCAGGTGGGAGCACCACACAAGCGAGACGCATCCATTATGGGCCCGTCGGCCTGTGGCCGCAGGGCCCACCAGTGCGGCGTTCGCGCGAGAGGACCACGCATGATCCGCCCGACCACGTGGAAGGCAGGCCCGGCGACGGGCGACGGGCGGCGGGTAGCGGGTGATGAGCGACGGGTGACGGGCGAGGGCCGGTGGTCGGCGGGCAGCGATTTAGAAGGTGGGAGCGACAGGACGCGTGCGGCCGGTCGGCGTGCGGTCGGAGCAAGGCGTGTATGCGAACGGGTGGGTTTTGTCCGCCGCCGGATTCATGGCTGCCACGCCGGCCCTCGCCGGTGGCACGGACCGCAGCGACGCGGTTGAGTCCGCCGTGAAAACTACCACCACGCCGAGGGGGCGCGCACGAACGGGGACTTGCTCGACCTCGGCGGTCCCCACGGCATCACCTGCGCGACCGTTTTCCGTGGGCGTCCACGGCGCCACGTGGCGTCCCGCGTGGCCTATCCCCGAGTGGCCTCGAAGGTCCATACGTCGTCGGAGGCGGTCGGTGCGACCCCCGCTCGATAGTCGCCGTGCGCCGTGACCGTGGTGAATCCGGCCTGTTCCAGAAGCAGGGTGAACTCGGCGAGGCCGAACCAGAGCAGGGAGAAGATCTGCAGTTCGGTCCGCTCCAGGGCCCCCTCCTTCCAGGACTCGTAGCGCAGCCAGCGGGTCGAACGCTGGGCGACCGGGTCCACTTCCTTGTGCCACGTGGTCAGGGTGATCAGTTGCTCGTCGTTCCACCAGTGCCGGACGGGGTCCGTGCCGGGGTCGGTCGTGAAGGACGGCGGTTCGAGATCCACTATCAGCCGACCACCCGGGGCCAGGCTCTCGTGCATGGCGCGCAGCGCGGCCAGCGCGCCGGACCGGTCGGACAGCAACGCGAACGACCCGGTCGGAATCACGATCGCCGCACAGGAACCGGGATCGCGATACGTGGTCATGTCGGCTTCGAATACATCGGCCGGCAGGCCGCGCTTCGCACAGTTGGCCCGGCACTGTTCCAGCATCGGGAGCGAGGTGTCGTAGCCCCGCACCGTCAGTCCCTGTTCGAGCAGGGGAATCAGGATCCGGCCCGTGCCCACGGCAGGTTCCAGGATCGGGCCGGACACGCCCCGGAGCCGGTCCGCGTAGAACTCGACGTCCCCGAACGAGGTCCCGATCGGCTTGTCGATTTCATAGACCAGTGAGGCCAGAGGCCCGTAGCGCCAGGCTGCCTTGTCGATCGTGTTGGCCATGACGCTCCTTCAGAGTGCGGTCGTTCTATGAGGACCATTGTCCTCGATACGCCGTGAACCTCCCCATCAGGGGCCCCCATGTCCGTGGGCGGCGGCATCATTCCGGTGGAGCCCGTACGGCGGCCCGGGGCCCGTTCGGCCGCAGTGGGCCCCGCTGCTCCGGCGGCTACGCTGACCTGCCGTGGTCAGCTGAAAGGTGACGCGATGAGTCAGTACTTCAACCTGGGCGACGAGACCCTCTGGAACCCGTCCAACGGGGCTTCCCGCATGTTCCAACGCCAAATCGCCTTGTTCGAGGCCGAGTTGGGGATCCCATCGGGCATCGGACCGATGGAGAACGACGAGTGCGAGATCGCCCCGGCCGCCTTCGAGGCCTTCGTCCACGCCCTGCTGGCACGGCGCCGGAGAACGAACCACACCGTTCTGCTCGCGCTCTGCGAAGGTTTCACCGTCACCGTCCTCGTGCTTGCGGAGCGCGCCGGAATCAAGGTGGACCCGTCACAACTCGAAGCCGACCCGGAAGGCCCGTTCGAAGACGTGCAGATTTTCGCCGTCACCGCGAGGTCCGCCCTGACCGAATCAGGAGCTCGGGTCAATGAACTGCGGGAGAAAGTGAGGGAGTTGGGCCGTCACATGCCCCGCTGACCAGTGCCGCCGCGTACATCGCACCGATCCGGCAGGGGGCTCGGGCGCCCCACCGACGAGCCTTCGGCCACCTGACGATTGTCCAAATGTCGGGGCGTGCCCCGCGCGGCGGTCGCCGTATCGTGGAGGGGTTCCTTCGGGGTGAGGGCGAGACCGGAAGCGCGGTGTGGAACGGTGGCCCTGAGCGTGAGCGAGGCTTCGATGGTCCGAGGATCGCAAGCCCGGAACGGTTCGTGCCGGTGAAGGGCTGCCGGTTGTCGTCGGCAGTGGAGCCCGTCTGCTCGTCGCCCACCGGAGCCGAGGAGAATCTCATGATGGCCGTCGCGCTCACATCCTCTGCTCGCGCGGGGAGAACGCTTCTGGGGCGGGGCAGTCCCCGGTGGGCGACGGTGGCTCCGACGCCCGCCCGGTTCGCCCGTTCCACCCTGCCGGGCGGGACCGCCCGACCGGCACGGCAGCGGTGACCGGAACGGGTCGGCTCCGGATGCGGGCCGAGGGGGTGCCCCACGCCCCGGCCCACCGGATCCCGGACCGGCGAGCGTGCTGCCTGTCGTTCGTCACCGACATCCGGGGCGTCCTGCCGAACAGCGTCCGGCGGCGCGAGAACCGGACGGCCGGAGACCGGGGACACACCTGCGGACGTGCGCGATGAACGACCGACTGGGCTTCAGCCTCACTCAATTACGGTATTTCGTCGTGTCCGCCGAGCTCGGCAACATATCGGAGGCGGCCGAGAAACTGTGTGCGTCGCAGTCGACGGTCTCGTCGGCCGTGATGAGGCTGGAACGTCAACTGGGTGTGCAACTGCTTCTCCGCCATCATGCCCGCGGGGTCACCCTCACGCCGAGCGGTCGGCACCTGCTGCGCGAGGCACGCGCGCTGCTCGGCCAGGCGAGGAATCTGAAGGCCCGGGGCGACGCCCTGGCGGGTGACACCACCGGCCGGCTCGATGTCGGGTTCTTCTTCTCGATCGCTCCGTTCCTCCTTCCCCTGGTCCATCGGATGCTCAGGGAGCGGCATGCGGAGTTGCAACTGAACCCCCACGAGGCATTCGCCGACCGGCTGTTGGGTCTTCTGCAGGACGGTCGCTGCGAACTGGCCGTGACCTATGACTTCCTCTCGGGCGACTCCAGGTTCCACCCCCTGGTGGACCTGCCCGTCTACGCCCTGCTGGCCGATGGCGACCCGATGGGGCGGGCCGGCGCGATGGGCCTGGACGAGTTGGCCGCTCGACCGCTCGTCACCCTGAACGCCCCGACCGTGCTCCGGCACTTCGAGAAGATGTTCGCCGGTGCCGGTGTTCCCATGCCGCGTGTGATGACGACAGCCAGTCCTGAGACGATGCGCGGGCTCGTGGCCGCCGGTTCCGGGTTCGCGTTGATGTACCAACGCACGCCGAACATGACGACTTTGGACGGCGGGAGGGTCCGAGCGGTCGAGATCGCCGGGGACCTGCCTTCTCTGTCCCTCGGTGTGGCCATGATGCCGGACCTGATCATGAGCGGACGCGGCAGAGCCTTCCTGGACGTCCTCAGATCGGCGGTCGCGATCAGCTACGCCGCGCGTACGCCGGCGTGACCCGGAAGGCCCTCGCCGCGCTCCGCCGCGTCACGCCCTGCCGCGTCGACGGGCGGGCACCGCGGCGGGCCGTCGTGGCCCGGGCGGCGCGGCCCACCCGTCGCGGGGACCGTCGTCAGACTAGCGTCCTGAGCACGGCGGGGTCGTAGGGGACGGTCAGGGACAGCTCTCCGCGGAGCGCCTTCGCCGCCCAGTCCGGGTTGGCCAACAACGTCCTGCCCACGGCGACGAGGTCGAACTCGTCGCGCTCCAGGCGGGCCAGCAGCTCCTCGATGCCGGTCAGTCCGGCCTGCCGGGTGTAACCCTGGGCGAATTCGCCTTCGCCGTACTGCCGGTCCAGGCCGACGGAGCCGACCGTGATGGTGGCCCTGCCGGTGAGCTTGCGCACCCAGCCGGCCAGGTTGAGCCCGCTGCCGTCGAACTCGGGCTGCCAGTAGCGGCGGGTGGAGGCGTGGAACGCGTCGACACCGGCGTCGGTCAGCGGAGCGAGCAGCTGCGCCAACTCGTCCGGATTCTCCGCGATCCGGGCGTCGTACCGGTTGACCTTCCACTGGGAGAGCCGGAAGAAGACCGGGAACCCCGGACCGACCGCCGCGCGGACCGCCTGGACGATCTCCGCGGCGAAACGGGCGCGGGAGGCCGGGTCGCCCCCGTAGCGGTCGGTGCGCCGGTTGGTGTCGCTCCACAGGAAGTCGTCGATCAAGTAGCCGTGCGCGCCGTGCAGTTCGACGCCGTCGAAGCCGAGCCGCTCGGCGGCGACGGCCGCCTGCGCGAACGCGGCCACGGTGTCGTCGATGTCCTGCTGGGTCATGGTCCTCCCGGCGGGGGCGCCGTCCAGACCGAGCCCGGACGGGCCCTCGGCGGGCGGCTCGGTCGCCGCGCGCACGACCCCGGTGTGCCACAGCTGCGGAACGATCCTGCCCCCGGCCCGGTGCACCTTTCGCACCACATGGGCCCAGCCGTCGAGGGCCCGCTCGCCGTAGAAGTGGGGCACGTTCTCGTACGCGCCGGCGGCGGCGCGGTCGACGTAGGTGCCCTCGGTGATGATCAGCCCGACCTGGTTGGCCGCGCGGCGGGCGTAGTACTCCGCCACGTCCTGGCCCGGCACGCCGCAGGGTGACAGCATTCTGGTCATCGGGGCCATGACGATCCGGTTGGCGACCGTCAAATCACCCACGACGAACGGCTCGCCCAGGCTGGCCATTATTCCTCCCGAGTTGTCGGCACCACATGTACGCACCATCCGTTGTGCGCCGTTTTCTTTCGGTACGGCAAAAGAATTCCAGCCGGTATGAAACGTGACGGCCGCACATCGGCGGCGCACGATTATCCGCAATGCGGGATCGCGGCGTCCAGACGGCCGCGACGGCGCGGACCTTCCGGCGGCTCATTTCTTTCCCGTACCGGACTGCGCGGATCCCCTTCGTGCCTTGCCCTTGCGGCCCGTACGCGCCGCCTCGTGCGCGCCTGGCGGCGGCCATGCCGATGTCTTGATTGCCGACCATGAAGAACGGTGAGGGGGAGCCGAGCCCGTCGGTGCGTCCTCGTCACCCGGGTGCGGCGGAGAGAAGCGGGCGGGCGGACACCCGATGTCATGCGTGGAAACAACCCGGCGCAGGCGTCCGAGATGGATCGCACGATGCGATCCAGCGCATCGAAATAATCATCTTGACCGTGTCAATGAGATCGCCGATAGTGGTCCCGATGATTCCGCGCCGCCATGATCAGCCGGATCAAAATCTCTCATTCCGAATCGCAGCCCGAGAAATTGCTTCTGTTGCCGATTCGTGCCGCGGACACAGGGTTTCCGAGGAAATCGAGGGGGTGGAACCAAGGGTGAGTCGAAGTCGCTCTACCGCGCAGGTCTCCAACGAGCTGGAAGGCAAGCGAGCCGTGGTCACCGGAGGCAGCCGCGGCATCGGCGCCGCGATCGTGCAGCACCTGCTCGACGCGGGCGCAACCGTCGTCACCTCGGCCCGCAGCTCGGCCGAACACACCCCGTCCGCAGCCAAGTTCGTCAGGGCGGACCTCAGCACCCCCGACGGCGTACGCGAGTTCGCGGACGCCGCGCTGGAAGACCTCGGCGGAGTCGACATCGTCGTCAACAACGCGGGAGGCTGCCGGGCCCTCCAGAGCGCGCTGGAGATCGAGAACGACTGGCAGTACACGATGGACATCAACTTCCTTGCCGCCGTCCGGCTCAACCGCGCGCTCGTGCCGTCCATGCGTGAGAGCGGAGGCGGGGTCGTCCTGCACGTCTCTTCCATCGCCACAATCGCGTCCTACCCGATGATCCTGCACTACGCCGCCGCCAAATCCGCGCTCGAGACCTACAACAAGGGGCTCGCGGCCGAGTTGGCGCCGGAGGGCATCCGCGTCGTCGCCGTCTCCCTCGGGAACGTGGCGACACCGGGGGCGGACGAGGCGCGCGAGCAGATCGTCGACTACCTCGGCAGCGACGAGGTGTCATGGGCGGACGAGATTCCGTTGGGGCGTCTCGGCCGGTCGCAGGACATCGCCGAAGCGGTCGGCTTCCTGGTCTCCGACCGGGCCTCGTGGATCACCGGCAGCACGCTCGTCATCGACGGCGGGCGGATCGCGGCCATGTGACCCGGGGCTCGGTGCGGACGCCGACACGGCGGTCCGCGCACCGGTCCCCGGCACGTCCGGCACGGGCGGTCCGCACACAGAATCCCAGCAGGCCCGACAGACCCGCCGACCGCGGTGACGGACCGGCGGTCCGGGCAGCACACGAACCGCAGCCGCATCAGTGAGCAGTTGTGCACGTTGTGAACGAGTGACCGTCTGCCAGGACTGGAAGGACTGACACGATGACCACCACAGGGGATGGGGCCCGGCCCTATCCGTTCGGTCCGGTCGACCGGCTCGAAGTGGATCCGCAGCTGGCCGAGCTGAGCGGCGAACAGCCGGTACTCCGTGTGAACCTGCCCTTCGGCGGCGACGCCTGGCTCGTCACACGGCACGCGGACGTCAAGACGGTGCTGGCCGACTCCCGGTTCAGCCGCGCCGCCGCCGTGGGCGACCACGTGCCCCGCACGGTCTCCGCCGGGCTGCCCAGCACCTCCATGCTGAGCATGGACCCGCCGGAGCACAGCCGGCTGCGGCGCCGGGTGGCCAACGCGTTCACCGTACGACGCGTCGAGGCGCTGCGCCCGTACGTCGGGCGGATCGTGAACGACCTGCTCGACAACATGATCGCCGCAGGATCGCCCGCCGACCTCACCAAGGCGCTGACCTGGCCGCTGCCGATCACGGTGATCTGCGAACTGCTCGGCGTGCCTGTCGCCGACCGCGACCGGTTCAACGTCTGGGTGGACGGTCTGCTGATGCTGTCCGACCCGGAACAGTCGGCACAGGCGCGCGAGCATCTCAACGGCTACCTCGCCGGTCTGGTCGCGCTCCGCCGCACAGCCCCCACCAGCGACCTGCTCGGCGAACTGGTCACCGCGCAGGCCGAGGAGGAGGACCCGCTGCGCGAGGAGGAACTGGTCAGCCTCGGGGTCAGCCTGTTGTCCGCCGGGCAGGAGGCCACCGCCAACCAGATCGGCAACTTCGTCTACACACTGCTGACCAACCCCGATCTCTGGCGGGAACTCGTCGCCGATCCCGGGCTGATCCCCGACGCCGTCGAGGAACTCTCCCGGATCGTCCCGATCAGCGCCACCGCAGGATTCACCCGCATCGCCACCGAGGAGGTGGAGCTGGGCGGGCAGACCGTGTGCGCCGGTGACGCGGTGGTCGCCGAACTGGGCATGGCCAACCGGGATCCCGAGGTGTTCGACCGCCCCGGTGAGATCGACTTCCACCGAGGGAGCGTCCCGCACGTCACCTTCGGGCACGGCGTGCACCACTGCCTCGGCGCGCAGCTGGCCAGGATGGAACTGCGCACCGTTCTCGAAGCCCTCGTCTCCCGCCTGCCCGGTCTGCGCCTCGCGGTACCGGCCGACAAGGTGCCGTGGCGGACCGAGCGTCTGATCCGTGGGGCGGAGACACTGCCGGTCAGCTGGTGAGGTCTCACCGGCGGCGCGGCCGCGGCCTCGGACGGTCCGCTGGAGCTGGAGCTGGAGCTGGAGCTGGAGCTGGAGCTGGAGCTGGAGCTGGAGCCGGGGCCGTGGCCGGGACCAGGGCCGGGTCAGGGGCCGTCGGATGCTCGGATCGGGCGTTCCGTTCCGGTGCCCCGGTCGTTCGGAACGAACCACTCACCGGCACAACAGGAATGCTACGGGAGGGCCGGTCATGGCCGAACCACTGGAGACGATCGCCGCGGCGGCGCACGATCCGGACAAGGGACTGGCCGAGGTCATGGCGATCATCATGGAAGGCTACGGGGACCGCCCGGCCCTCGGTGAACGCGCCAGGGAACCCGGGACGGCGCGCCTGCTCCCGCGGTTCGACACCATCAGCTACCGCGAGCTGTGGGCACGCGTCCGCGCGGTCGCCGGCACGTGGTACCACGACCCGCGCCACCCGCTGAGCGCGGGCGACCGCATCTGCACCCTGGGCTTCACCAGCACCGACTACGCCACGCTCGACCTCGCGTGCATCCATGCGGGTGTCGTCGCCGTGCCCCTGCAGTCCAGCGCGCCGCTGTCCCAGCTGATGCCGATCACCGCGGAGACCGAGCCGCGCGTCCTCGCGGCGAGCACCGAGCGCCTCGGCATCGCCGTCGAGGCCCTGCTCGGGGGCACCTCGATCGAGCGCCTGATCGTGTTCGACCACCGTGCCGAAGCGGCGGACCACCGCGACGCCCTCGATGCCGCCCGGCGCCGTCTCGCCGAAGCGGGCAGCCCGGTGGTCGTGGACACGCTGGCCGCGCTGATCGCGAAGGGAACTGTGCTCCCACCCGCCCCGCTGTCCACCGCCGATCGGGGCGACGACCCGCTGGCCCTGCTCATCTACACCTCCGGCAGCACCGGGACCCCCAAGGGAGCCATGTACACACAGCGGCTGGTCGGCACCGCGTGGTACGGGTTCAGCTACGGAGCGTCGGACGTGCTCCCCGTGAGCATCCTCTACATGCCGCAGAGCCACCTCGCGGGCCGCTACGCGCTCATGGGCTCGCTCGTCAGGGGCGGTGTCGGCCACTTCACCGCCAGGAGCGACCTGTCCACCCTGTTCGAGGACATCGCGCTGATCCGGCCCACCGAACTGACCATGGTCCCGCGTCTGTGCGACATGCTCTTCCAGCAGTACCAGAGCGAACTGGACCGGCGTGCGGGCGAGCCGGGCGACATCGAGACGGCGATCAGAACCGATCTCCGCGAGAACTTCCTGGGCGGGCGCGTCACCAAGGCGTTCTGCGGGACCGCCCCGCTCTCCGCCGAGGTGGCCGCCTTCGTCGAGTCCTGCCTGGATCTCCACCTGTACACCGGATACGGCTCCACCGAAGCGGGCGGGGTGCTGCTCGACACGGTGGTGCAGCGCCCGCCGGTGATCGACTACAAGCTGGTCGACGTCCCGGAACTGGGCTACTTCCGCACCGATGTGCCCCACCCGCGCGGGGAACTGCTGCTCAAGACGGAATCCATCATTCCCGGGTACTACAAGCGCCCCGATGTCACCGCCGCGGTCTTCGACGAGGACGGCTACTACCGGACCGGCGACGTCTTCGCCGAACTCGGCCCCGACCGGCTCGTCCACGTCGACCGCACCAAGGACACGCTGAAACTGTCCCAGGGCGAGTTCGTGGCCGTCTCCCGCCTGGAGACCGTCTTCGTCGGCAGCCCCCTCGTCCAGCAGATCTTCGTGTACGGCAACAGCGAGCGCGCCCACCTGCTCGCGGTGGTGGTGCCCACACCGGCCGCACTGGCCAGGGCCGCCGGGGACGTCGAGTCGCTCAAGGAGCTGCTCGGCGCATCGCTCCAGGAGGCCGCCAAGGAGGCGGAGCTCAACCCGTACGAGATCCCGCGCGACTTCCTGATCGAGACCGAACCCTTCAGCGCCGAGAACGGCCTGCTCGCCGAGAGCCACAAACTGCTGCGCCCCAGGCTCAGGGAACGGTACGGCGAGGTCCTGGAGCGGCTGTACGCGCGACTCGCCGACGGGCAGGCCGAGCGCTTGCGCGAGCTGCGGCAGGCGGGGCCGGACCAGCCGGTGCCGGAAACGGTCGCCCGGGCGGCCCAGGCCCTGCTGGGCCGTTCGGACACCGGCGTCAGTGCCGACGCGCGCTTCACCGACCTGGGCGGGGACTCCCTGTCCGCCCTGTCCTTCTCCCAGCTCATGAAGGAGATCTTCCACGTCGAGGTTCCTGTCGGGGTGGTGATCAGCCCCGTCAACGACCTGGCGCGGGTGGCGCGGTACATCGAGGCGGAACGCGAGTCCGGCACGAAACGCCCCACATGCGCCCTGGTGCACGGCGAGAACGGCTCCGAGGTCCGTGCGGGTGATCTCACTCTGGACGCCTTCATCGACGCGCCGACGCTCGCCGCCGCCCCGGCGCTGCCCCGCTGCGACGGCACCGCGCGGACCGTCCTGCTGACCGGCGCCGGCGGCTACCTCGGCCGGTTCCTGTGCCTGGAATGGCTGGAGCGGCTGGCGCCCTCGGGCGGCCGGCTGATCTGCGTCGTACGGGGCAGCGACTCATCCGCGGCGGCGGAACGGCTGGAGGGAGCCTTCGACAGCGGCGACGCCGAACTGCTGCGGCGATACCGGTCGCTGGCCGACGGAACCCTGGAGGTCCTCGCGGGCGACATCGGCGAGCCGCGTCTGGGCCTGGACCAGGACATCTGGGACAGGCTGGCAAGCACCGTGGACCGGATCGTCCATCCGGCCGCCCTGGTCAACCACGTACTGCCCTATACGGAGTTGTTCGGACCCAACGTCGTCGGCACGGCCGAACTGATCCGGCTGGCGCTCACCGCGCGGATCAAGCCCTTCACCTACGTGTCCACCGTCGCCGTCCAGGCCGGGGCCGCGACCCTCGACGAGGACGCCGACATCCGCGTCACCAGCCCGGTGCGGAGCCTCGACCAGAGCTACGCCAACGGGTACGCCACCAGCAAATGGGCAGGGGAGGTCCTGCTCCGGGAGGCGCACGACCTGTGCGGCCTGCCGGTCACCACGTTCCGGTCGGACATGATCCTCGCGCACAGCAGGTACCGGGGGCAGCTGAACGTGCCCGACGTGTTCACCCGGCTGCTGCTCAGCCTGGTTGCCACCGGCATCGCGCCGGCCTCGTTCCACCGGACCGGCACCCGCGCGCACTACGACGGCCTGCCGGTCGACTTCACCGCCGAGGCGATCAGCGCACTCGGCGCGCGGCCCACCGACGGCTACCGCACCTTCAACGCGCTGAACCCGCACGACGACGGCATCTCGCTGGACACCTTCGTCGACTGGCTCATCGAGTCCGGCCACCCGATCCGGCGGATCGACGACTACGACACATGGCTCGCCCGCATCACGGCCGCGATGCGGGCCCTGCCGGAGAAGCAGCGCCAGTACTCGCTGCTGCCCCTGCTGCACGCCTTCGCGCACCCCGACGAGGGCACCCCCGGTGCGGCACTCCCGACCGAACGCTTCCACGCCGCCGTCCGGTCCGCCGGGATCGGCCCCGACAAGGACATCCCCCACCTGTCGGCCGCCCTCATCCGCAAGTACGTCACCGACCTGCGCGCCCTGGGCCTGCTCCGCTGATTTCGTCGGCCGGTTCGCCGGGGCCCCGGCGAACCGGCCAACGGGCGAGGTCGCACTCCGCGACGTCAGCTGCCGGCGGGGACTTCGGTGGGCAGGTCGAACCACGTGCCGGCCATTTGCTCGACCTGGCTGTCGTTCAGGGCGCCCTGGAAGGCCCATACGTCGTCGATCAAGCCGGGGAAGTACTCGCTTCCGACGGCGCCGATCTTCGTACGTCCGATCTGGAGGGATTTCGCGGCCTTCGTGGTCAGGACGTTGTCGCCCCAGGCCATCAGACCCTCGCAGGTGCTGCCGTTGGCGTCGCCGTCGCCGCAGGCGACCTCCTGGAGGATACCGTTGACGTACAGGCGGGCCTGTCTGGCGAACCCGTCGTAGACCAGGGCCAGGTGGGTCCAGTCCGTGACATAGCTGAATTCACTGTTGGCCATGCGCCGGACCGCCGCGTCGGTGCCGTCCTTGTCGGGCAGCGAGATCTCCCATGTTCCGAGTCCTTCGGGCTCATTGGGGTCCGGGACGAAGCGGATGGAGAAGGGACTCTGTGCGGAACCCTCCGCGCTCACCACTGTGGCGTTCGCGGTGGGTACGGAGGCCGCCTGGGCCCATGCGGTGACGGTGAAGCTGGAGCTCGTGTCGACCGGCACCGCCGGCGTCGACGCGTAGCCGGTCGTGCCGTTCAACTCCAGCCCGCCGTCCATGTACCCGAGACCGATCTGAGCACCGCCCTGCAGGGACATGGGCGCTGCCTGCCCGGAGTCGTCCGGTGATGTGGATCCGGCGTCGGCGGTGTCCAGCTTCCAACGCGCGCTGACCAGAGGACGCTGCTGGAACATCTGGCGCACCTCGTCGTCCGACACCGGCCGGTCGTAGAGTCGCACGTCGTCGATCTGGCCGGGGAAGTACTGGATGAGGTTGCCGCCGTCGACGCTCAGCGCGCCGAGCTGGACCCTGCCACCGGCGTACCAGGGACTCGTTTGCGCGACGCCGGCGGCCTTGGTTCCGTTGACGTACAAGGTCAGAGTCTGGGCCACCGCATCGTGAACGCCGACGAGATGCACCCATTCTCCGACCCGTGCGGTGGTGCCCTCCGGCTGCACGGCGCGGATCTGGGTGGCGTTCGGAACATCGGCCGAGTATTGGGTGAAGCCCCAGCGGTTGTACGTCTTCGAGTAGTACAGCTCGAACCCCGGCCTGTTCTTGCCCAGTTGAGCGACGACCGTGGCGGCCTGATCCGGTATGCGGTCGAGTTTGGCCCAGGCCGACACCGTGAAGGGACGCTGGGTGTCGGAGTGCGGCGCGGTGGTGTGCGCGTAGGCATCGGTGCCGTTCAGGGCAAGCGCGCGCCCCGCGACACCCGGTGCGCCGAGTCGGGCACCGCCTTCGAGTTTCAATGGCTGGGTGTCGGCGTACCCGACGACCTCGGTGGCGGCCTCCGGCTCGTCCATCGGGAACACGGCGCGGGCCGTACGTCCGTTGCCGATCGGTTCCTCGTGGTAGAGATGACCGACCTCTGTCGCGCTCACGGGCTTGTCGAACAGGCGCAGCTCATCGATGGCGCCCGGGAAGTAGCTCGTGACCGTGCCGTTGAGGTTGCCGGCTCCGATCTGCAGACCGCGGCGGGCTTCCCACGCGGTGGTGTACGGCGTGGAGCCGACCAGGGCCCCGTTGACATAGAGCTGGAGCTCCTTCGCGCCTCCGCTGTAGACGCCCACCAGATGGGTCCACTCGTTCGCGGTCACGCCGCCGGCCTGCGGCGCCATGGCGCGGGCGATGGAGGCTCCCGGACTGTCGGAGGTGTACTGGTTGAATACCCACCGGTCATAGGCCAGGGAGTAGTACAACTCGAAGCCAGGAGAGTAGTTGCCCGGCTGGGCTGCGATGACGGCGGCCTTGGTGGGCATCTTGTCGAGTTTCACCCAGGCTGACACGCTGAAGCCGATGGAGGTGTTGACCGTCGGGATGTCGGTCGCCGCGTAGCCGCTCGTGCCGTCGAGGTGCAGGGCCGTGCCCTTCTTGCCCGCCGCACCCGTGGCGGCTCCGCCGTGCAGAGTGGCGACGCGTGCACCGGCGCTGCCCCGGGCCTCGGGCACCCCGGCTTCCTCGTCCAGCTGCCACATGGCCCGTTCGGGCTGCCCGGCCTTGACCCGGAACCAATAGGTCCGAACTTCCGAGCCATTGCCCGACTGGTCGAATGCCTGGGCGGTGACGAAATTCAGCCCGGGTTTCGCCGGCAGGATCTTTGTGATTCTCGCAGCACCCGAAGAGGTCGTCAGGGTGTTCTTCGACGTGGGGTCGCCGTTGACGCCGAACCAGTACTTCGTCACATCGCTGTCGGCAGCCTTCAACTCGAAGGAGCCGTATTTGCCCACACCGTCGAACCATGGAGCCTCCGGATCGCTCGGGTCCGACTCCGGATACTCGCCGGATGAGACCGCCGGGGCTGCCGGCACCGTGGTGTCGTAGACGAAGTAGCACGAGGTGGGGTCGTCACCGGCGTAGGACCAGGGCGAGTACTGCGCCCCGTCGTACGACCGTGCATACCAGTGCACGGTCTTGCCTGTCGGTACCGAGGACGGGAGGGAGATCGAGAAGTTCGACCCCGACGGCATGTACGTCGTCAGCGCCGGCTTCCACCGGGTGATCATGCCCTTTCCGTCGCCCGAGTCCCAGTCGGCCTGGAACTGCACCGCGATGTTGTCACCGTCGGGGTCGGTCACACTGTTCGCATGGATCTGCCCCAGAGTGCGTACGCGCGGTGCGCCGGCGGGCTTCTTGCACGTACCGCCGTACTGCATGGTCAGCTGTGACATCTTGATCTGTGAGGGCGGGCGGTTGTACTTCACCCGAAGAAACGCCTTGTCCGAGAAGCGCTTCCAGGCGTAGCCGTCGCTTTCGCTGGAGGCCCGGAGCCCGAATGTCATGTTCGCCCACTTGCCGTTCGCGGCCTGTTGGACCGCGGACTTCACATCGAACTCCGCGTCCTTGGCGGCGCAGCCGTCATAGCCGTGTGCGAACGATGCCTTCTTGAGCTGCTCGATCCAGAAACCGCTGGCATTCTGGGAGTTCCAGGTGGTGGACGAGGAGATGTCCTTGGTGCGCCACAGTTGCACCTCGCGCGCGCTGCAGGACGCCGACCACACATTGCGGACCACGAACTCTGCCGACAGGATCGACTTGCCGGCGAACTTCGAGGTGGGGATGCGGTAGAAGAGCCGCTTGGTATCGTTCGGCTGACAGTAGGCCCAGTTGCAGTACCCCATGCCGGCATCCGGCTTGCCATTGAACTTCCATTGCGGCGAGGACGCCCAGTACTTCGATGCCATCGTCCACGCCGATGCCCTGGGCGAGTACCACTGCGGATCGATGAACACCGGATACGTGGTGTCCTTGCCCCTCAGAACATCGGCGTCCGGGGTGAGAACCAACTCCTTGCCGCCCTCCGGAATGGCGACGCCCACCGGAGCGAGCTTGGCCGAGTCACCGGGTGCGGGTTCATCGTCGGCCACGGCTCCCGCAGGGGCCGAATGCGGTTGGCCAGCGGACGCCGCCCCGTTCTCGCTGAGACTGGAGTCCCACATCACAGGCTGAGGGGCTTCGAACACGGCACTCCTGGCTCCGTGGTCGATGGCCTGGAGCCCGCCCTGCGTGGTGGCCTGGACATCCATGCCATCCGCGGCAAGTTGCATCCGCACTTCTGCCAGTTCCTCGCTGGCTGCCGCCTCGGCCGACTTGACCACCAGCAGCTGGGTGAAGCCGTCCTCCTGTGCTCCCATGCGCAGATCCACATCCGGCAGTACGTTCCGGTAGGTTGCCGTTGCGCCGTCCAACTGCGGGACGGGGAGCGGATCGGGCCACGAAAGCGCCAACTCGCGACCGGCCTTGGTCATTTGAACGAGCGGCGCGTCGCCGCCTCCGGAGAACTTCAGACCGACAGTGGTCACCTGCGGAGCGACTGAACCGTCCGATGCCTTCGCCAGTTGTGTGTCCACCGGCTTCCACTGCTCGCCCACCCGAGCCCGGACCGGCCGGAGGTATTCCCGTGCCTCCAGATTCCCATCGGGCGTGGCGTACACGTCGCTGCTTTCCCCGCGCATCGACGTGATCTCGACACTCTTGCCGGAACGTCTCGCCTCGGAAAGGGCCTCGTCAGTCGTCACTGCTGCGGGAGGGCTGTTGTCACTACTCTGCACAGCGGGTACCTGCTGTGCCGACGCGGGCAGCGCCATCGGCACAAGACTGACCGTCAGCGCGACCGCCAGCGCGGAGGCGAGGACCATCGGCTCGACCCAGCGCCGTCCCACCGCCCATCTCCACGCATGAGTACCACGGTGCACTCGCACCTTGTTCACCAATCCCACCCCAACCTCACAGGAAGCACATAAACGCGAAGAGTCAACCCGCTGTTGGGGTGTGGGTCAAGGTCGGCATGTGGTCCGAAACGTGCCGTCACCAGGCACGCTCGGTCGAGGTTGAACAGATGGGCTGATGACGCGTCACCCGCGTTTCCGGTATCGACTCCAGCTCGACGCCTGCGCGTGAGGTTGCTGAGTCGCTCTGCCAATAGTGGGTCAATCTGCCGAAAAGTAAGACATGACGTCTCGTCATGGCGATGTGTCGGCCGTGGGTGTCGTGGAAGTGCCGCTGCTCGCGTGAGCGGCGTGTGCGGCACGTTGCTTCTGGGAGCGCTTCGGACTTGGGGGTTTCGATATCAGCCACACGGTCCGTGTGCGGTTAAGCGCCCTGAGGTGGGTCGCGCTTGTTCCGTTTCGTCTAGATAGTGCGATAGATCCCTCTGGATATTCACGTGGTCTCTACATAGAGTCCTTCAAGATCCCACTTCTCAGCGGATCTTCATCTTCTTGGAGGCGGAGTGGGGTTGGTCATCGGACGGTGGTGTCGGCTGATGGCGTTGCCGGTCCAACGGCGGCGAACATGTCCGTCATCTGTGCGGGGCGAACCCACCTGGCCCGCGGGCGTGCAGCAGTTCGGCATCCGCAGATCGGTGGCCGGCAACAGCGCGCTTCCGGTCGACGCCGTCTCCGGCGTTGGGTTCAGCCATTCCTCCCCGTGTCACCGTTCGGCCCTCAGTCGACACGTGTTTCGCTGGATGAGTGCATGCCGGGGATCTGTCGTATCGGTGGGCTTGGCAGCCGTGTTGGAAGACATCGCACGAGCTGGGCTTGTCACCGTCTCGGACAACTCGTTTCGGGACTTCACGGGTTCATGGGCGAAGTCACCACCGGCGACCGCTGCACGGCATTCGGTTCGTGCGAAGCCACGCCTGCTGAGCTCGACTTCCTGACGGCGTGGTTGGTGTCCGACCAACTCGTTGGTCGGACGATGTCCTGCGGCCACCAGGGCCGGGGAGCGCCGTCCCTTTTCATTCGGCGCCGCGAGCCCCGTGGAGGGCCCGTGGCGTCCTGCATCGATGGAGATCACGTATGAGACGTACTGCAGGGGGCCTCTTGCGAGGCAGAGTGCGCCGCCGACTTCCGCTGGCCGTCTCCGCGGTGTTGGTGGCCACGCTGCTCCAGGCTGCGGGAGTTCCGGCGTCCACGGCTGCGGTCTCGAATCTGCCCGGACTTCCGAAGGCGGAAAAGCCCGTCGAAGGGAGCAAGGCGGCCAAGGTCAAACCGCGTAAGCGGGATTCGGGGCCCAGGACTCCGCAACGAGCCCCCAAGGCGGATCTGCCCTCCGCCGGTGCGGTCACGATCACGGTGCCGGATGCCGGTACGAGAGGCACGAAGCGCTACGCAGTCCCCCAAGGACAATCGATCGGGATCGGCTCGGTTCAGGACAGTGAGACGAGCGATGCCCGCGATGTCAAGAACGCCCGTACGCCGAACAGCGTGACCTCGCGCGTCTTGAGCAAAGAGCAGGCCGAGCGTGTCGGGGTGAAGGGCTCCTTGTTCACTCTCGATTCCACGTCGTCCGCTCTCGGAGGGGCGCATGAATCAATCGCGCTGACCGTCGACTACGCACCCTACGCGGAACTGTTCGGCGGCTCCTTCGCGTCGCGCATGCGGCTGGTCGAACTACCCGCCTGTGCACTCACCAACCCCGGCAAGGCGAGCTGCCGCGAGGCTCGGCCCGTTGCCGCCATCAACAACACAGCAGAGCACACACTGACAGCGAAGTCGGTGAGCCTCCGGACCTCGGGGCCGACCGTGTTGGCCGCGACGGCTTCGGCCGCCGGCGACAAGGGGGACTACAAGGCAACGCCGCTGGCGCCTTCGTCCACCTGGAAGACCAACCTCAACACCGGAGACTTCATCTGGTCATACGGGATCCCGACACCTGATGTCCCGGGAGGCCTGAAGCCGACCGTCGGCCTGTCGTACACCTCCGGAGCCATCGACGGACGGACCGGTGGGACGAACAATCAGGGCTCCTGGGTGGGCGATGGTTTCGACCTCTGGCCCGGTTACATCGAGCGCCGCTACAAGCCGTGCGCGGAAGACGGTGTGAAGAACGCCGACGGCAGCAAGCCCGGGGACCTGTGCTGGGCCTACGACAACGCTCTCATCTCCTTCAACGGCGCCAGCGGTGAACTCGTTCCCGCCGGCAAGGACGAATTCAGGCTGAAGAACGACGACGGCACGCGGATCAAGCGCCTGGAGTCGACCGACCGGGGCAACGGGGACAACGACGGTGAGTACTGGAAGCTGACCGCACCGGACGGGATCACGTACTACTTCGGGTACAACCGGCTGCCTGGTTGGACTGCGGGCAAGGACACCACGGACTCCACCTGGACCGTGCCGGTCTACGGCAACAACGCTGGTGAGAAGTGCCACGCGGCGACGATCGCGGACTCCTGGTGCCAACAGGCATGGCGATGGAACCTGGACTATGCCGTCGATGCCCACGGGAACACGATCAGCTACCACTACAAAAAGGAGACCAACTCCTACGGGCGCAACCTCAAACCGGAGGACGACACCCCGTACACGCGTGGTGGCTACCTGGATCGGATCGACTACGGGCAGAAGTCGACCGACCTGTATGCCACCAAGCCCCTTGCCCAGGTGGTCTTCAGCAACGCGGAACGCTGCCTGCCGACCGCTGATGTGACCTGCGCGTCCGACACCATCGATGCCAAGGCCTTCTACTGGTACGACACCCCGTGGGACCTGAACTGCAAGGCCGGCAGCAGCTGTGACAACAACAAGTTGTCCCCCTCCTTCTGGACCCGTAAGCGCCTGACCGGAATCACGACCCAGGTCCTCAAGTCCGATGGCACGTACGGCAAGGTCGACTCCTGGGCACTCGGCCACCGTTGGGGCATGGCCGACACGGACTACCAACTCCTGCTGGACAGCATTCAGCACACGGGCGAGTCCGCGACACCCGCCATTACGTTGCCCAAGAACACGTTCGCCTACGAGCAGTTGGCGAATCGACTCGACAAGACCGGCGACGGATTCGCGCCCTTCATCAAGTCGCGGCTCTTCTCGGTGGCGGACGAGTACGGGGGCGCGCTCAGCGCCAACTACTCGGCCGCGGAATGCGACTGGAGTTCTCTTCCGACGCCCGAGACGAACACCACGCGGTGCTTTCCCCAGTACATCGGCGGCAGTGACTCCGACCCTGCCGAACGCCATTGGTTCAACAAATACGTGACCACCTCCGTCACGGCGACCGACCGCATCGGCGGCTCACCCGACCAGGTCACGCGCTACGACTACCTGGGAGGGGCCGCTTGGCATTTCGACGACGACGACGGCCTGACCAAGGAGAAGGAGAAGACCTGGTCCCAGTGGCGCGGCTACGGCCAGGTCCGGGTCCGGACCGGCGGCCAGGGCGGCGACGCCGCCATGAAGACACAGCAGGACTCCTACTTCCTCCGTGGCATGGACGGCGACCGGAAGAACGCAACCGGCGGCACGAAGGCGGTTTCCGTTTCGCTCGCCGAGGGTGAGGGCGAGCCCATTCCCGACCATGAATCCGCAGCGGGATTCGTCTACAAGTCTGTTCAGTTCGACCAGCCGGGTGGGAAGGTACTGAACAAGTCCGTCAGCAGGCCCTGGCACCATGAAACGGCGAAGAAGGTCCGCGACTGGGGCACGGTGACGGCCAACCTCACCGGTACCTCGAGTACCAAGGGATGGGACTCGCTCGACAACGGCGCGGGCACCAAGTGGCGCACCACGTCGTCGGCCTTCACACACGACACCGTCGCTGGACGGGTCACCCAGGTCGACGACTTCGGGGACGACGCCACGTCGGCGGACGACCGGTGCACCCGCACCACGTACCCGGAGTTGACGGACGCCAACCTGGTGGAGCTCTTCTCCCGCAAGGAGACGGTCACCAAGTCGTGCGCCGCCCAGACCGACCGTTCCAAGGACGTTCTCTCCGACGTCCGCACCGCCTACGACGGCGGCGCGGACGGTGCGGCTCCGGTCAAGGGTGATCCCACCGCGATGGCCAAGCTCAAGAGCCACGACGGCAACAAGGCGACGTACGTCGAATCAGGGATCACCTACGACGGCTACGGACGCCAGGTGAAGACGACGGACCTGGTCGCCGATGTCGTGGTCACGGGGACCGGTTCCCCTGTCCGTACTGTTCGAGCAGACGGACGTACGACGACCACGACGTATGTCCCTGCCGCGGGACTGGTCACCGAGATCAAGGTGACCACGCCTCCCGCCGACCCCACGGATGCCACCACGGCCCAGACCACCGTCACCACGGTCGACCCGTTGCGCGGTGCGGCTGCCAAGGAGACGGACACCAACGGCAATGTGAGCGAAGTGACCTACGACGCACTTGGGCGCTCCATGAAGGTCTGGCTGCCGGACCGCCGTAACACCCAGGTCCCCAATCAGGAGTTCGCCTACACCGTCACCGATGCGACGGTCGCCGTCGCGACCAAGACCCTGAACAACAAGGGCGGCCAGATCACGTCGTACGTGCTCCATGACGGATTCCAGCGCGAGCGGCAGACTCAGTCCCCCGGGCCGGACGGCGGCAGCATCATCACGGACGTCTTCTACGACGAGCGTGGCCTCCCCGCCAAGACGTTCGAGCCGTACTACACGACGGGCAAGCCGAGCAGCGGTCTCTTCAAGCCAGCTGATGCCCTGTCCGTGGAGACCCAGACCCGGACCACGTTCGACGGTCTGAACCGGGCCGTCGAGACCCGGCAGATCGCGGGCAACGGCGACGGCGGACAGGTTCTCAATACCACCAGGACCATGTACGGCGCGGATCGCACCACCGTCATTCCACCGGTGGGCGGGACCGCGACGACGACCATCAAGGATGTCCGGGGGAACATCACCGAACTGCGACAGCACCACAGCCGCTCTGCCGATGCCCCCTTCGACACCACCAGCTACACGTACACACCTCGCGACGAACTGGAAAAGGTCACCGGCCCCGCGGGCATGAGCTGGAGCTACGAGTACGACCAACTCGGGCGTCAGATCAAGGGAAACGATCCAGACAAGGGCACCACGTCCAACAGCTACGACGACCGCGGGCAGCTGATCTTCAGCAAGGGTTCGCGTACCGATGTCCCGGGCCTGGCCTACCTCTACGACGGACTCGGCCGACCGACCGAGGTGCGCGAGGGATCGGCCACGGGCGCGCTGCGTACCAAGCAGGTGTACGACACCATTACCGGTGCGAAGGGCCAGCTCGCCGAGTCCACGCGGTATGTCGACGGGAACGCGTACACCACCAAGGTCACGGCCTACGACCGGCTCTACCGAGCCATCAAGACCGCTGTTGTCATACCGGCGGCCGAGGGGAAGCTACAGGGCACTTATCAGTCGGGTACGGCCTATTTGCCGTCCGGGCTGCCGAGTACTGTCAGCTACTCCGCAGCGGGATCGTTGCCTGGTGGTTCTTCGAACCACACCTACGAGGACGAAACCCTTCGCCTCGTCGGCGTCTTCGGCGAGGGCATGACTTCCAGCACTGCCTACAGCCTGACAGGTAAGCCCCTGCAGTACACGATGGGTCTGACGACCGGCGGCAAGATCACGCAGGTCACCAACACCTACGAGTGGGGTACGCAGCGACTGGCGACTTCTCGTGTGGACCGCCAGGACCAGCCCGGAGTCGACCGCCACGTCACCTACAGGTACGACGAAGCCGGGTATGTCCGGTCGATGACCGACGTGTCGCGCAGCGGCACCGACAACCAGTGCTTCATCAACGACTACCTCGGCCGCCTCACCGAGGCATGGACCCAGCCCACCACCACGTGTGCGGAGCAGCCCGTCTCCAGCCAGATCGGCGGACCCGCGCCGTACTGGCAGAGCTTCTCCTACGACAAGTCGGGCAATCGCGTCACCGAAGTCCAGCACGACACCTCGGGAGACGCGGCCCAGGACATCAAGCGGACCTATAACTACCCCGGCCAGGGCAAGCCGCTTGCCCATTCCCTCACATCCATCACCACAACGACTGCCGCAGGTACCACGACCGACGCGTACGCATACGACCCGAGCGGCAACACCACGTCTCGCCCCGGCCAATCTCTGACCTGGGATGCCGAAGGCCACCTCGCCTCGGTGACCGAGGACGGCAAGACCACCACCTACCTGTACGACGCCGCAGGCAACCGGCTCATCAAGCGCACCGAAGCCGAGGCAACGCTGTATCTCGGCAACACCGAGGTCACGCTGCCCACTGGGGCGACGAAGTCCAAGGCCACCCGCTACTTCGACCTCGGTGGCGGACAGATGGCCGTCCGCGCGGATGACGGAACCTTCTCCTTCACCATCGCCGATCACCACGGCACGGGTGAACTCGCCGTAAATGCATCCGACCTGGCGCTCACGCAACGTCGCATGCTTCCCTTCGGTGGGATACGCGGTCAGAACCCGGCGGCCTGGCCGGACACCCGAGGGTTCGTCGGAGGCGCTGACGACACGAAGGACACCGGCCTCACCCATCTGGGCGCCCGCGAGTACGACCCGAACCTCGGTCGTTTCATCTCCGTGGACCCGGTCTTCGACATGACCGACCCGCAGCAGATGAATGGCTACACCTACGCCAAGAACACCCCGGTCACCTCCAGCGATCCCTCGGGCCTGTGGATCCCCGAGGGCATGCACGACAACCATGGAGTCGACAGCGGAGGTGGAAGTAACAAGCCCGCCGAGAACCGGGACAATGCACGGAAATACGTGGCCGGCACCACGAAGCCGGTGCGTCACCGCGTGGGAACGAGTTACGTCAAAGCGACCACGAACGACTATGTCAAAGCCGTTGATGCGCTTCTCAAGAACCCCCAGACGAAGAGCATCTTCAAACCCGCATCGCATAATTTCGAGTTCAATGACTCCTGTCGAATTGGGGCTGCAGGCTGTAACAAAATTCCATGGGATGGCACGATGCAGGTCGTCGTGCTGAAATTCCTGTGTGAGCAAAAGGGAGTCGAATGTGGCCCGGTGCAGAGCTTTGGTGAGCAGGTAAATGAGGCTTACGGGTTCGCCGTTCAGTACGGAGACGGGCCGCGGTTCGTTGGGCCGATCGGACCTCGGCCCAAGCTCAAGAAATCAGGATCTGGTTGCAAATGTTTCCTCGCCGGCACCGACGTGGAAATGGCCGATGGGGCGACCAAAAAAATCGAGGATATTGAACTCGGCGACGAGGTTCTCGCCACCGATCCGAAAACCGGTGAGACCGGGGCAAGGAAAGTAACCCGGCTCATCGTCACGGATGACGACAAGCAGTTCAACGAGCTCTCCATCGCCACAGGCGACGGTGTCGAGAAGCTGACTGCTACCCACGAGCACCCGTTCTGGTCCCCTTCTGAGGTCGATTGGATCGAGGCTGGGCGACTTGAGCCGGGTATGACCCTGCGGTCGGACGATGGTCACACGGTCATCGTGACAGCAAACCGGAGCTTCGCGAAGCATGCGCGCACCTACAACCTGACCGTGGACGACCTGCACACGTACTATGTGCTGGCAGGCGAGACTCCGGTCCTCGTTCACAACAGCAACTGCGACTTCAAGATTGGTGTTGCGGACGAGAAGTACGACAAGCATGTCCTGGGTCTCGATGATTCCGGAAACCCCACCCGTAGGCCTGATATGCCGGAATATGACACGGATGATGGGTTTGAAAGGTACGTCGCGGACGCGCAGGCGCTGATGTGTCCCGGTAGCTGCCCTGCCGCCGCCCGTGAAGCTGTCAGAAGTGATGGCGTCATCATTCGAATGGATTCCCAGGGAAGAATAGGAATGAGGAACGGAAATACCATCACTACCTATTTCCGGCCAGATGATCCGCTCGCGTACTTCCAGCGGGAGGCGGCCCGATGACTCACGGTACTGAGAACTTCCGCGACGCGTTCTCTAGCTTTGTCAGAGAGTCTGGTCGGTGGCGTGACGTCGAACCGGAGGCGCTCCTGTCTCGCTGGAGGACGTTCGTCGAAGAGTGCGAACAGGGCTATCGGGGTGACGCCGAAGACTACTTCAATGATCTGACATCGAGGGATTCTCTGGCGAGGGCCATGGATTCTGCGGAACTGCAAAGCTTTCCCGAGTTTGTGCTGCTTCGCGCAGAAGTGGAAGCGGTAGACTCAAGATTCCGTGCACTCCTAATTCCGGATGCGTTTCCAAGGATCCCTGAGGAATCCTGGTGGGCGCGCGGCGTGGTGAAATTTGCGCGTAGGTGCCTGGTGGAGGACTTGAGGCGCGAATATCGCCTTGAGGTAGAGCTATTCGAATAGTTGTTGAAGGTTCGCGCAAGTAAAGCGAAGCCCCGTCAGGTGCGTCCTGACGGGGCTTCTGCGCGGTCTGACGGCAGTAGTTGACGGCAACGTCAGCGGACGGGGGGCTGCGCAGGGTGGCGGTTCATCGCCGTCGGAGCGCGCCCTCTCGGTGGTCTCCGGGCTGCCGAGTGCGGTGCCGAGGGCGTCGATGGCGTCACGCTGGAGGCGGAGTCGAACGTGGGCGTAGACGGTGGCTGTGACGCCGATGTGGGCGTGGCCGAGGAGTTCCTTGATCACGACGAGTTCGACCCCCTGTTCCAGGAGCAAGGTTGCGGTCGAGTGCCTGAGGTCGTGGAAGCGGATGCGGCGGAGGCCGGCCTTGCGGAGGAGTGTGGTGAAGATGCGGGTGAGGTTGGTCGGGTCGACCGGTCTGCCCTGTGTTGTGGTGAAAACATGCCCGTTGTGCTGCCACGTGGTGCCTGCGACCTCGCGTTCACGCTGCTGCTGTTCGTGGTGGAGCTTCAGAGACTGGGCACAGCGGGTGGGGAGGGCGATGCGGCGCTCGGAGGCCCGCGTCTTGGTGGGCAGCGTGGTGAGCCCGCCTGCGGTGGTGCGCTGCAAGGTTCGGCGGATGGCGGCGGTGCCCGCGCTGAGGTCGAGGTCCCCCCAGCGCAGGCCGAGGAGTTCGCCCTTGCGGAGCCCGGTGTGGAGGGCGAGTTCGAACAGCGCGCGCAGGCGGTGGCCCTGGGCTGCGGTGAGGAGGTGGCGGGCTTCGTCGGCGGTGAGGGGTTCGAAGCGACGGGGTCGAGGCGTGCCGGTGCGGACGTTGCGGGCGACGTTTCGCGGGATCTCTTTCTCGCGGACGGCGTGCTCCAAGGCGGACTTGAGCATGGAGTAGATGTAGGTGAGCGTCAGCGGGGACAGCAGCTTGCGGCAGCACTGGCCAGCGGCACAGCAGCGGGACTCATCACGGGCCGTATCGATGCCGTGCACGCAGCACTGGCAGGTGTGCGGAGCTGGTTGAGTCAGGTGCGGACGTCCTTGGCGGTGAGCTTGGTGAGCTTCTTCTTGCCCAGGCCGGGGATGAGGTAACGGTGGACGCAGGCGGTGTAGCGGGTGTGGGTGTTCTCGCGGAGATGGTGGACAGCGACGTTCTCCAGCCAGTACGTCAGGTACGCGGCCACGCTGCCCTGCGCGGAGGGCGCGGGGAGTCCGCGGTTACTGGCGGCGATCTTCTCGGTGAGCTTCGCCAGGGCCTCTTTGCGGGTGGTGCCGTAGACGCGGATGCGCTTTCGGGTGTTGCCGGGGGCGAGGACGTATCCGGCGGCTTCCCAGCGGCTGTCCTTGCGCTGGTAGACGGTTCCGTCGCCGTTGGCGCGTACGCGGCGGGAGGCGGGGGTGTCTCGGGGTGTGGTCATCAGGCGGCGGCTTCCTGGTCGAGGCGGGTGCGGATGAAGTCGGTCAGGGCCTGGGTGGGGATGCGGCGGGCGCGGCCGAGGGTGATGGAGGCGAGCTGGCGGGTGCGGATGAGGTCGTAGACGGCG
Source organism: Streptomyces sp. CB01580 (assembly GCF_001905795.1). Lineage (GTDB taxonomy): Bacteria > Actinomycetota > Actinomycetes > Streptomycetales > Streptomycetaceae > Streptomyces. The sequence goes on along the minus strand of NZ_LIXJ01000001.1, from coordinate 73,788 downwards.
GAGCGGCCGAGCTGGAGGCAGGCCATGACCTGGGGAACCGTCAGTAACTCCTCGGGCGTGCTCGGCGTCTCGTCGCGCGCGATGGTCCTGCGGGCGGTCATCAGCAGCCCCCTTCGGCCACGAACTGCTGTGCGAGTTCTCTGCGGTGCCAGACGTGGGCGGCGAGGAGTGCGGCGCCGGGGTTGTAGCCGCTGCCGAGGTAGGCCCAGTGGCCGACGACGAGGGTGGTGTCCGAGTCGGAGGTGGGCAGGCTGGCGTGGGCGCGGGCCTGTTCGGTGCGCCAGGCGCGGCGGGCGGCGCGCAGCGCGCCGAGGGTGGTCGAGTAGCTGCGGGACTTGGTGGAGAAGTGGCCCCGGAAGCCGAGCATGTGGGCCCACTTCCAGAGCTTCAGGTCGGCGAACTCGGGCAGCCTGCCCAGCTCCCAGCAGGTGTGGATCATCTGCCGCACGTGCCGGGCTACGCCGAGGCGGGGCAGGGGCCGGGCCTGTCCGGTGCCGTCGCACGTGGTGCAGGGGAGCGGGGTGCCGTGGGGCAGGAGGGTGGCGCCGCGTCCCTGGCAGGGGCGGCAGAACAGGGCGCGGTCGAGGGTGCCGGATGCGTCGGCGGACTTGGTGGCGTATTTCGCCACGTAGGCGGCCACGGCTTGGTCGGTGAATTCGGCGTCAGCGCCGAAGGCCGTGATCTCACGTATGTCGAGTTGTTCGCCCCAGGAGAGTTCGCGTTCCCCGATCGCGTCCGACTCGACCGTGACGCGGACCCGCGCGGCGGCGGCGCGGGCGGCTTCGGTGAGCACAGCGACGGTGGCGTACGGCGGCGGGGGCTGGCTGGTGCCGTCGGGGCCGTCGAGCCGGATGACGGCGTGGAAGTGGACCAGGCCGCGCTGCTGGTACTCGGCGACCTTGGCGAAGGAGACCCGCAGGACCGCGTGGGCGGCTTTCTGGGTCATACCGAGCCGGGCGGCGAGCTCGCGGCGCAGGTAGGTGGTGAAGCGGGCCCACAACACTCCGGCGTGGGCGTTGAAGAGGACCGCGCCCGCGTAGTCGTACGTCGTCGGGTTCAGCGGCGTCCCGAGCAGCACGTCCGTGGGTTCGTGGAGCTTGCGGCAGCGGCAGAGCCGGATGCCGCCGCCGGGCGTGGTGGGGCGGTTGTGGACGGGGCCGAAGGACGGCGGAGTGAGGGTGACGAAGACGCGGGGGTGGGTGCGCACGGTGTCGGGGACGGTCTTGCCGCCGGACAGGCCGGCGCGGATGAGGTGGTAGGTGTCGGCGGCGTAGAGGCGGGAGCAGGCGGGGCAGCGGGAGGCGCGACGGTTGCCGCACGCGGTGAGCAGGCTGCCCGTGGGCTCCTCCGTTGTGATGTAGGTGCGCAGGACCTCGCCGGTCGTGGTGTCGACGGTGGCGGTGCGGCCGGTCAGACGGACGGGTTCGGTGCAGCCTCCGAGGTGTTCGATCTGCTGCTGTGCGCGGTCGAAGTCGGGGTGGTTGACGAGGTGGAGCAGGTCCCGCACGGCGGGGCTTGCCACGTGGCGCAGGTCCAGGGTGACCATTCGGGGCGTGTCCCTTCTGTCGGGGTGGGGCCCCGAGCAGTAACCGGCCATGAATGTGGGCGTGTTGGTGCTGCTCGGGGCATGACGAACAAGGCCCATCAATGGGCGTGGATTTCAGGGAGAGGTGATGCGGCCGGTGGCCGGGGTGGCTCAGAGCTGAGCGAGGCGGCGGTGGCCACCGGCAGGGCGACGCCCATGCGGGTTGCGAGCTGGGCGGCGGTGACTGGCGCGCCGTGCTCGGCGTGGTGGGTGTCCGCGATGCGCCGGGCCGCATTCAGCAGTGCGGCGGGCAGGGCCGGGCGGGAGGCGGTGGCAGGCGCCTTGGTGACGGCCGGGGCGGGGGCGGAGTTGGGCGCCTCGATCACGGCAGGCACCTCGGCCAGGGGCGGCGCAGGTGTCGTGGCGGGGGCTGGCTCAGGGGCCGGGGCCGCCGTCTCGGGAGCGGGCGCCGAGGTGGGCACCGGCTCAGCGATGGGCGCGGGGGCCGGGGCAGCTGCGGTGGTGTCCTCCTGGTGTGCGGTGGTGTGGAAGTGGGCGAGGAAGGCGGGGCCGACGTGGCCCCAGCCCAGGAGCAGGAGCGGGGCGACGGTGTCCAGGCAGGCGCGGCCGTAGCGTCCGGTCAGCAGGGGTTCGGCGGTGTTCAGGGCGAGGGTGAGCAGTCCGCACAGGTGCAGCAGCCGGGTGCCGGCCTTCAGGTCCGCCTTGGGGACGCCGCGCAGGGCCAGGAACCGCAGCGCGACCAGGAGCCCGACCACGGACAGGTCCACCATGGGAGCGATCAGCGGCGCGATCGGGCGCGGGACGCCCAGCCGCAGAGCAAGCGCCCAGACGTTGCCGAAGGAGAAGACGAAGGCCAGGACCGCGATGACCGCCATGACCACGGTCACGGTGCGCCGGGTGAACCGTTCCTCCGCCATGCGCGGGACCTCCTCTCGGGGCGTGGGATCGGGGGCGTTCAGGGCTTGGACAGGGAGACGGCCGGACCGTCCGGGCCGTCGTCGTCGAGGTTCGTGTGGCCGGTGGTGCCGAGGAGGACGTCCAGGCACAGGGTGGGGTCGGCGGTCAGGCGGGAGGTGGCTTCCGCGATACGGGCGGCGTCGGCGTCGGAGACGTAGGGGGTGCGGATACGGGTGAAGCCGGGGCGTCCCTGCATCGCCATCACCGCGACACCGACGTAGGCGGGGTCTTGCAGGGTGACCGGGCTGGCGTCCGGCCAGTTGCGGATGTCGTCGCCCAGCGCGGCCACCGCAGCTTCCACCGTCTTCTGCGCGAACGACAGCCCCACCGGGCACACGTCGCGGATGAACGTCGGGATGGCATCCCCGGTGGTCTTCTGACTGATCAGGATCACCAGGATGCCGACGCTGCGGCCCTTCTTGACCAGGTCCTCCACCAGCCGGGCGTTCTCCGCCGTCAGCGCGGCCAAACGTTTCGTCTCGGCGTCGCTGCCCTTGTACTCGCGGAAGAACGTGTGCGCCTCGTCGATGAGCACCACCGTGAGCGGCCACAGCCGCGAGGGGCCGACGTGCCACATGTTCTTCACGCCCAGCACGTCACGGATCACCGAAGACCGCCGACGACGCAGCGCCACCAGGCGCTTGAACAGCGCGTTCGCCTCGTCCAGGTCATCGCCGCAGAACGCGAACATCCGCTTGACCAGGTCCGCGTAGTCGCCCTCTTCGGCCCGCGACACCTTCCCGTCAAAGCCCACGATCTGCACCGCCGCAGACGGCGCGAGGTCACAGACGAACTTGTTCACCGCCGAGGTCTTGCCCGCGCCAGGCGTGCCGGCCACGGTCACCCCCGGCACGTTGGCCAGGGACACGCACACCCGCGCCGCGTACTCGTCCACCCCCAGCTCCCACCGCGACACCTCCTCCAGCGGGCGACCGGTGGGCCGGTGCTCGGTCGGCGTGGTCAAAGGATCGGAGCGCACGCCACGGATCACCACCCGACCGGGCCCGTCCGGCAGCACGGAGACCCGCGTGCACCGCCAGGCGTCCGCCAGGAACCGCGCCGCCTTCTGGTACTCCTCCAGACCCACCTGCGGCAGCGTCCTGGCCCGCACGATCACGCCGAACCGGTCCGGCTTCACCTTGATCTTCGGAGTCAGCACCCGGGGCGCCGGGGCGGGGCCGTCCTTCTGGGCGTTGATCTGTGCGAGCAGGCCCGGTGTCTTGTCGGTGACCGTCAGTCCGGCCATCCGCGCGAGGCGCACCCAGCCCCAGCGGACCAGCAGGGCCTGCCGCATGCTGGCGCGCGTGCCCCGGTCGGTGCGGACGTAGCGCACCACGGCCAGCAGCAGCGTCACGCTGACCAGCACGGTCGCGACCAGCACAGCATCCGGTCCGTAATCCGTCACGGCTGGGGCAGGGGGCGAATGCCGGGTGCGGCTCCGTCGTGGTTAGGGGTCGCGGGTCGCGGGTGGGGTCCCTCGTTGCCCGGTCACCGGAGGCGTACCAGGAACCCCCGGGGGCCGCCAAGGCCGAGCGCACGCGTCACGGAGTGAGCCTTGGCGGCCCCCGGAGAACCCTGGTCCGGCGAAGCTGCCCGACCGACGAGGGACCCTCCCGCTCAGGCCGGCTCTGCCGGAGGCCCGGCCCCGCGCTGCCCGGACGCGTCGCGATGAGTGGGTGATCGCTCCCTGGCGGGTATCTGCCGGATAGCCACCGGTTGACGCGCCCGTCCGGCGTACCGTGGCGCTGGAGGTGGTGAACGGGATGACTACGGAACTGGCCGACAACGTCCGCAAGTACCGGCGTCGGGCCGGACTGAGTCAGGAGGAACTGGCCCACGCCGCAGGCGTGTCACCGGGCACGGTACGCAAGGTCGAGCAGGGCGGAACGGTCCGCATGGAGACCTTGCACACTCTCGCCCGCGCCCTGGGGGTGACCACCGCCGCGCTGATGGCGTCGGACGCGCCGGAACCCATAGGGCGGGCCGAGGAGCCGAACCGGCTCAACCTGATTCAGCTTCGCGCCGTCCTCACTCCGGCCGTCGGGCTCGTGGACCAGGCCGCCGAAGCGGCAGGCGAGGAACCGAACCTGCGTACCTTCAGCCGAGCGGTACGAGACGCGCGGGAGCTGTACTTCTCCGACAGCTACAAGAGCGTCGCCGCCCAGCTTCCCGGCCTGCTGCGCGATGCCTCCCTGGCCGTGGCCTACTACGACAGCGGAGACGAACACCGGCAAGCCCTCTTGGCGCGTGCCGAGGCGCTGCGTCTGGCAGGCACGTACCTCACGCAGGTGAGGCAGTACGACATCGCGTACGCGGCCCTGAGCGGCGCCATCGCGGACGCCAAGCAGAGCGGAGACCTGCTCGTGGCAGGCTCCGGCGTCGGCGGTATGTGCTGGCTGCTGGTGCGCCAGGGTCGGCTGGACGAGGCGGAGCGGATCGCCGTCGAGAGCATGGACGCGGTCGAGCCGAAGATCACCGGGGCCGAGCCGGACCACTACGCGGTGTGGGGCGGTCTGGCCATGGAGGCTGCAGCCGCAGCCGCCCGGAACAACCGCCCGGACGAAGCCAAGGAGTACCGCAAGGCGGCGCGGGTGGCGGCAACCGCCGTCGGCACCGCGCACCGCAACCTCTCGCGGCACTGGTCCGTATTCGGGCCCGTCACCGTGGCCCTGAAGGCACTCGAAGACTCCATGGTCATCGGGGACGCCCGCGCGGTCGTACGGAAAGCCGACGAGGCAGAGGCGCTGTCGCCCAGGGCGTGGAAGCGCCTGGGCAGGCCCAGTACGAACGACGGGAACCGCTTCACCCTCGACGTCGCGCGGGCCCACACGCGTACCGGAGACCTGTCGGCGGCGATGGACGAACTGACCCGTGTCCGAGTCACCGCCCCCGAGTGGCTCAGGCACCAGAACTCGGCCGCCGAAACCATGCAGGAGATCTTGAACAAGCGGAAGCGCACCCTGACGACGGAGATGCGGGACATGGCCGCCTACCTCGACGTTGTCGGATAGCCACCACGCAGCGTGGTAGTTCGCAGACCCAGTGTCGCAAACTGCCGTGCCACTCACATGGAGTGACGGGCAGTCAGGCATCTACGGTCACCGTGTCCCTATCAGCGACCCGACCGGGGGTGCACGGTGAACAGGCCCAGGAGCGACGCGGACCGCATGCGGCGCAGGGAACTGTACGACGCGGCAACGGGGCTGGCCGGCCCCCGCTTACTGCCCTGGACCACCCCGGACGGGAACCCCTGCTACCTGAGCACCGACGGCAAGGGCTACCTGTCCACGCTCGCCGACAGCATCGAAGCCGTCCAACTCGGCATGGGTGAGGAGCTGCTGGAACACGCCCGCGAAGTCCTGACCCCTGGTGCGCGGGCCCTGTCGGCCACCGAGTACCGCTGGCTCGCCTCCCGACTGGTCGAAGCCCTTACCGACGCGCTCCGGGTTGCCGAGTCACGCGGACAGCGCATCCCCGACCCGCAGGAAGAAGCGGCCGAGCATGCATGACACCGGCACGCCGACCCGGAAGCGCTACCGCTTCCGCGAGTACCACGTGACCGCCGTCGTGGACCCCATGACCCTGCCCACCTTCGAGGCCGTCTGCGTCACCGGCGAAGACCACGACTGCGGCGCCACCTCCGGCGAACTCCACGCTGAGGAGGAGCTGACCCGCTGGATCGCCGAACACTGCGCCGCCACCGGCCACGACTTCTACCACCGCACTACCCGCGCCACCCTCCGCGCCGAACCCGGCGCATGGCAGTAGCGGGCCCTCACGTCGCGCCCGCCGCCCGCGCCCCCTGACGGCAGTAGCGACGGCAACACCCACGGATTTCCCCGCACAACCACGGACGCCAGCGGAACGCAAAACCCACGCTGACCTGCGAAGAAGCAGGTAGAGGGGTGCCGCGTAGCACACGTACTATGTGCTGGCGGGCGAGACTCCGGTCCTCGTTCACAATGCAAATTGTCCGTGGACCTCGCTGCGTAAGTACGACGGCGATGGCCACCCGGTGGACGGAACCCGCATACCGACGAACGATGCGCTCAATTCGGCAGAGAAGTGGCTTGGTTCTGGATACAAGGAGACTGTTCCGGGTAGCGGGCGGTACGTTTCGAGGGACGGTACACGTGTTGCAAGAATGGGTGAATCGGATATCACTGGACAACATGGCGGTGGCCCGCACATGAATTTTGAGCGACTCGCCCCCAATCCGAAGAAGCCTGGAAAAATGATGGTCGTCGAGAATCGACACATCTATCTCGAGTAGGGCAATTCTAGTGGCTTTACTGCCCGAGGGAGTTAATACTTGCCTCGGGCAGCAAAGTCACTAGTCAGTAAGTTAGGAGCACTCGATGGAGCAAGTGATTGTCACCCCCGATTACCGGCCTGATGAAGGGCTGCGCTTCTCATGGGATGAGGGATTTGAGATCATGGTCTCTGCGACTCGATCGGAAGTGCTCATTAAGGCCAACCGTGCAGGGCTAACTTCATTGGCGCGACACCTTCTTACGCTTGCGCAGGAGGGCGTAAGTAATGGGATGCATGTCCACCTTGCTGCTGACCAAGAGATCGAATCCGAGATTGATCTGATCCTGGAGCGGATGGCAGACTGAGTCTCTTCGGCATCCTTTTCGGCTGATCGCGGTCTGTGTTGATAGACGCACTGAAGGCCCCGAGACTTTGCATTTGCAGTCTCGGGGCCTTCGGTGCGTCTGATACGTCAACTTCCTCTCCGCCTTGACGGTAACGGTGACGGCACCGTCAGTGGACGGCCATCGTGGCGGACGGCTCGTCGGTGCATCTCTGGGGTGAGCTGAGCGCGTTGCCGGGGTCGGCCGTGTGACGTTCGAGAGGTGGCGATGTGCATGACGGAGCCGACCAGGTACTCGACCCCGCCGGTTGAACCTTCCTTGCGCCTGGATCCTGAGCCGACGCCCGTCGAAGGCTGCGCGGGCTGTGCCGAGCTGGCCAACGTGCGCGACCGGGCCCGCGCGGTCGGCGACATGACCACCGTCAGCGACTGCAACGTCTACATGCGACGTCACCCGGAGGGCCATCAGTGAGCCCCCGCGCGGTCTACCGGCACGTCGTTCACACCATCCGCCACGCGCCCGAAGGCGGCATCACCTACGAGACGTTCTGCGCCGCGCCCGGCTGCGGAGCCGAATCCGGACCCCCCCGCCGAGCAGGAAGCCGCGCAGGACTGGGCACTTCGCCATACCGGACGCACCGGCCACGACCTCTTCAGACGCGTCTTCACCGACCACGCCAAGGCCACCCGCGCCGAGTAGAACCCCCACCGTCAGCCGGAACCGGAACCACAACCCGCAGACCATCGCGCCAGGCCAGCAGCCCAGCCGGACGCTCGGCCACCGACCACGGCGTACTGCCGGAGCGGGATGCGTCCAAACTTTCTCTACGTCTTCAAGGCGACCCGCTGGCGGGGGTCGCGCGCGGCACGGCCGCCCACCCGGCCCGCTCTCGGCTCCGCCACCGCGGGCCGGCCAGCGACCAGGCCGCGCAGGAACAGCACAGCGTTGTGCCGGAAGCGCGGAGAAATCCGGACGCGCCCGAACGACGAACGCCAGGCCGACGGCGAGGCGACGGCAGGGAGTTGGCCAGGGCATAGGCGCGGAGGTGGGGACGGTCGGCTCCGTGGCTTTACCCACCTCCCCGGGCCGGGGCCCGCGTCGGGCAAGGCCAGGGGGCCACTCGTTCAAATTCCGGGCAGGATCACGACCTGCCCGAGTTGCCGGGCCAGCGTACGGCCCCCTGACCATGCCCGACCCCAACCCGGGCAGGACACCGGCCAAAGCCCACTCCACCGTCCTCACGCGCGTAGCCGTCTGACGGTAAAGCCGACGGCAACACGGTTGCAGAGCACGGCACTTCCACGCACGCCCACGGACAGGCCGGAATTCGCTGACCAGCGAAAATGCAGGTGACGACCGATCAGCGCGCACACGTACTATGGGCTGGCGGGCGAGACACCTGTACTCGTTCACAACAGCAACTGTGATCTTCCTGAGGGCTATACTTCCTCTCCCGCATTGAAGGGTGACCCGTATCATCCTGATTCGGTAGCCGCGCGCAGTGCGCAGAACCGAGAACTTTACGCCGGTACGCTAAGGGATCACGCGGGAGCTCTGGGGTACAACAGGGGAATTTTGCCCCAAAAGCGCCGTTCAACTCGCACGGACAAGACGTATTTTTCAACCGCAAGAACTACATCACTCCCGATATCGATGGGCGCAACGTGTCTGGGGGCTGCAAGGTATTCAGCCGCCGCGGCGACAGGATTGGCACCTATGATGCAGATCTCAACTACATCAAGAACTGACGCCTTCTCTATCGAGGTTGCATCGGATCGGCCTCCGGCCACCTTGCTCCAAGAGTCGGGAGCAACCGGGAGGATCACTGTTGGTGACTTCGCGGAGTAGTTCTACGTAGATCTGTCCTACTGGAGCATCGAGGAGTATAAACATATTTGGCGTGATTCGCTTCAGGTGATTTTCGACGGGGAGGAAATTGACTCCTGCCTCGTTGCTTCGATCACCAATTCGGAAGCCAGCAATTTCATCTTCTGTTGGCCGCTTTATAGGCGAGGGGAAGATGTGATTATCCAGAAATCGATCACCTTCCTGGATGAGTAGGAGGGGGATTTCGACCCTCTTGAGCCGTGGTCTTCAGTAAGGTCACGACTCACTGTCGATTAAGACGGAAATTCCATCTCCGAATGGCGGACCAGCGCCTCGGCGGTACGTGAGTTCCTGGGCGGGTGCCGAGGTTCGTAGTCGCTCAACTCCGCAAATCTGAAGCCCTATCAGGCGGTGCCTGGTGGGGCTTCAGATGGTTTTGACGGCTTGACGGCTTGACGGCAACGTCAGCGGACGGGGACTGCGCACAGCGGCGGGTTGTCGCCGTCGTCGCGCTGACTGGTGGCCTCAGCAGGCTTACGGAGGGCGCGTCCGAGAAGGTCGATGGCGTCGCGCTGGAGGCGGAGGCGGACGTGGGCGTAGACGGTGGCGGTGACGCCGATGTGGGCGCGGCCGAGGAGTTCCTTGATCACGACGAGTTCGACGCCTTGTACCAGGAGGAGGGTGGCGGTCGAGTGGCGGAGGTCGTGGAAGCGGATGCGGCGGAGGCCGGCCTTGCGGAGGAGCGTGGTGAAGGCGCGGCTGAGATTGGTCGGGTCGACCGATCCGCCCTGCGCAGTGGTGAACACCTGCCCGCTGTGCTGCCACGCGGTGTCTGCTGCCTCGCGCTCGCGCTGCTGCTGTTCGTGGTGGAGCTTCAGCGACTGGGCACAGCGGGTGGGGAGGGCGATGCGGCGTTCGGAGGCGCGAGTCTTGGTGGGCAGCGTGGTGAGGCCGCCTGCGGTGGTGCGCGGCAAGGTTCGGCGGATTGCGACGGTGCCCGCGTCGAGGTCGAGGTCTTCCCAGTGGAGGCTGAGGAGTTCGCCTTTGCGGGGTCCGGTGCGCAGGGTGATTTCGTACAGCGCGTGGATTCGGTCGTTCGCGGGCAGCATTGAGGAACTGGCGGGCCTCGCCCGCAGTGAGGGACCGGAAGCGCCTGGGGCTGGACGTGGCGGCTTTGACGTTTCGGGCAACGCTGCGGGGCAGCTCGTTTTCGCGGACGGCGTGTTCCAGCGCCGACTTGAGGACCGAGTGCCGGTAGGCCACGGTCGAGGGCGACAACTGCTTCTGACAGCACTCGCCGACCGCGCAGCGTGCCTTCCGTTCGGCGCCCAGGTCCTGGGTGCAGCACTGGCAGGTGGTGCGGAGTCGGTAGAGGAAGGCGCGGACGTGGCAGGATCCACCCGGGGGATTGGTCGGATGCTTGGACAGCGGTGGGATGGTGTGACGCCGACTGCATCGCCCGGGTGCCGAACCAGAGAATGTGGTCGGCATCCGGGCGATTCAGGGGCGCGGTCGAGGGCGGGTCCAGCGGTCTCCGCTCGCCCGGGAGAAGTCAGACCCCGCCGTGCTCCGCGTAGGCCGTCAGCTCCGCGAGGAACTCCTCGCGGACGGCGGGGGCCGCCCAGGAGATCTCGATCGCGTTGCGCTGGAGGCGCACCAGGTCGGCGTCGGAGAGGGACGCGGGCCCGCGCAGGGCGGCCAGGTTCTCCGCGACGTAGCCCGGGAAGTACGCGGGGTCGTCGGAGTTGACCGTCACCTTGACGTCCTGGTCGAGCAGGGCGCGGATCTCCGCGGCCTTCATGCCGTCGGTGACATGCGCGTTGGAGATCGGACACACCGTCAGGCCGAGGCCGCGCTCGCGGATCCGCTCGATCAGCGACGGGTCCTCCAGGGCGTTCACCCCGTGGTCGATGCGGTCGACGCCGATCTCCTCGATGACCTGGCGGATGTGCTCCGTCGAGTTCTTCTGGTCGACGTCGCAGTGCATCGTCAGTCGGAAGCCCTCGGCGCGCGCCCGGGCGAAGACCTCGCGGAACTTCACCGGAGGGTTGCCCGCCTCGTCCGAGTCCAGGCCGACGCCAATGATCCACTCCTTGTAGGGGAGCGCCTGCACCAGCGTGGTCATCGCGAACTCGGCCTGGAAGTCGCGCAGGAAGCACATCACGAGGCGGCCCCGGAAACCGGTGGCGCGCTCGGCGTCGTCGAGGGCGCGGGTCAGACCGCGGATGACGGTGTCGAAGGCGACGCCGCGCGCGGTGTGCGCCTGCGGGTCGAAGAAGATCTCCGCGTAGCGCACGTTCTGGGAGTGCGCCTTGGCCGCGTAGGCCGCCGCGAGGTCGTAGAAGTCCTGCTCGGTGCGGAGCACGGACATGCCCTCGTAGTAGACGGAGAGGAAGCCGGGCAGGTCGTGGAAGTCGTACGCGGCGCGCAGCGCGGTCTCGTCCGCGTACGGCAGCTCGATGCCGTTGCGCTGCGCCAGGGCGAACTTCAGGCCCGGTTCGAGGGTGCCCTCGATGTGCAGGTGCAGTTCGCACTTGGGCAGGCCGGCGATGAACGCGTCCACGGGGGCGGGTGTGGTGGTCATGGTGAACTCCTCGACTGGATGCGTCAGTTGGCGGCGGGGTTCAGGATGTCGACGACGTCCTGGGTGTGGTAGTTGACGACACCCAGGTCGGTCACGGCGTACTCCGGGATGGCGGTGATCTCCAGGAAGATCAGGTATCCGAAGGCGGAGGGGAGTTCACAGCCGAGCACGCGGGCGGCGGCCTCCAGACGGTCCTCCGCGGCGGCCATCTCCTCGGGGGCGAGGTCGGCCACGATGCCGGCCACCGGCAGCGGCAGGAACTCCTTGATCTCTCCGCCGTCCACGACGACCTGGCCGCCGCCCTGCTCGGCCAGGTGGTTCACGGCCAGGGCCATGTCGGCGCGGTCGGCACCGACGCAGACGATGTTGTTGTCGTCGGGGGCGGCGGACGAGGCGATCGCGCCGGAGCGCAGGCCGAAGCCGTTGATCATCGCGGTGACGGTGCCGCCGCCGTTCTTCCCGTAGCGCTCCGACACCGTGACGTACAGGGCGTCCTGCGCGAGGTCGGCGCGGACCCTGCCGTCGACGACCGGCAGCGTCATCTCCACGCCCTTGCGCACGAACGGCACGGTGCGGTCCATCTCGACGACCAGGACCCGGGCCTCGTCGCCCTCGGTCGCGACGCCGATCGAGTCCTCGGTGACCGGGGCGACCCGGAAGGCGGGGGAGAGGGCGGCGGAGCGCTCCGGGGCCCGCGGCGCCTCGACGGTCCGGCCGCCCTCCGCGACCAGCCTGCCGCGCGCGAACACCCGCTCCACCTGGAACGACTCGGGGGAGTCGACGATCAGCACGTCCGCGTAGCGCCCCGGCGTGATCGAGCCGACGAGGTGGTCGATGCGGTACATCTCCGCGCAGTTGAGCGTCGCCATCTGGATCGCCTCGACCGGCCGCACGCCCGCCGCGATCGCCATGCGCACCAGCTTGTCGAGGTGGCCCTCGCGCAGGATGTCGGCGACGTGCATGTCGTCCGTGCAGAAGCCGACGCGCCGCGACTGGGCGCCGAACTCGGTGACCGTGCGCACGTTCTCGTTCATGAAGTGCGCCACCGACGACTCACGGATCAGCAGCGACATGCCGGCGCGCAGCTTCTCCAGGGCCTCCTCGGCGGTGTAGCTCTCGTGGTCGAGCCGGACGCCCGCGGCCGAGAGCGCGTTGATCGTGGTGGTGGCGGCCATGGGCGCGCAGCCGAAGATCGGCAGACGGTTGCGGTGGGCGAGTTCGAGGGCGCGCAGCACCTTCTCGTCACGGTTGAGGACGAACTCGGCGACGGTCTCCCACACGCCGAAGCAGTCCGCCCAGTCCTGCGTCTCGGCGTGCTCGTCCGGCCCGAAGGAGAAGCCGACCGTCGTCTCGGGCAGCGTGTAAGGCGTCTTGAACGGTGCCCCCCAGAAGATCTTCATGGGGCTCGCATCCGCCTCGCGCAGCGCCTCACGTACCCCGTCCAGGCCGGCGACGACGAGGAACTGGTCGAGCCCGGAGACGACCGAGGTGGTGCCGTAGCGGACGGCGGCGTCGGCGAACATCGTCACCGACAGCTTCGAGCACTCCAGGTGCAGGTGTCCGTCGATGAGCCCCGGCGTCAGGTACTTGCCGGTCGCGTCGACGATCTCGGTGTCCGGGCCCTCGTACGCCGAGACGTCGCCGGTCGCGGCGATCCGGTCGCCCGTGATGGCGACGTCGGCCGGGTAGATCTCGCCGGTGCAGACATTGACGAGCTGTCCGCCCCTGATGACGCGGTCGGCCTTGACGACGCCCTCGGAGGCGTCGATGAGCGCGCGGAGGCTGGGCTGGTTCATGCGGTTGGCTCCAGAAGTGGTACGAGGGCGGAGAGGAAGGCGTGAGGGATCAGGCGGCGGGGGACAGTTCGGCCTCGGCCCGGACGTCGCGGCGGGCGAGCAGCCAGTACGCGACCCCGGCGACGAGGGCCCCGGCGAACACCGAGAGGTCCAGGCCGCCCGCGGCGCGGGAGAGCGGGCCGACGAAGACGGTGGAGTCGACCCAGAGCACGGCGGCGGCCAGACCCAGCAGCACCGCGACCAGACCGGCCGGGCGGACGCCGCCCCGGTGCCAGTAGATGCCCCGGCGGCCGGTCTCCCCGGGGAACAGGGACGGCACGTCGTAGCGGCCCCGGCGCAGCGCCCAGTCGGTCAGGTAGACGGCGGCCCACGGGCCGAGCCACAGCACGATCAGGCTCAGGAAGTTCGACAGCAGGGTGTAGAAGTCGGCGGAGAAGACCGCCCACAGCGTGATGCCGGTGCACAGCGTCAGGTCGATGAAGACGACCATCCAGCGCTTGATCGGCAGGCCGACGGCCAGGAGGTTCAGGCCGGAGGAGTACATGTCCGTGGTGTTCACGGCGAGCAGCGAGACGATCGCGAGCAGCAGGTACGGCGTGCTAAACCAGCCGGGCAGGATCTCCGGCAGACCGGAGATCGGGTCGGCGGCGTTGGTGGTCGCGGTGGCGACGGCGGCGCCGAGGATCTGGAGCAGGATGTTGGGCACCATGCCGCCGAGCGCGGCGCAGGCGAACACCTTGCGGGGCGCGGAGTCGGCGGGCAGGTAGCGCGAGTAGTCGCTGCCCATGTCGGCCCAGGACAGGCCGCCCGACGCGGTGACCATGGCAAGGACCAGGGAGACGGTGACGAGGGAGGGCGCCTCGCCGTGGCCGGCGAAGTCCGCCTTGGGAAAGACGAGGAACGCCATCACCGCGAACATCGCGGCGAAGATCCAGGCGAAGTACTTCTGCACCTTCATGATCAGGTGGTAGCCGGCCAGCGGCAGCAGCATCTGCAGACCCGCGGCGACGGCGATGACCAGCAGTTTCACGGGTGTGCCGGCGGTGACTCCGGCCTGGTCGAGCAGCGCGAGCCCGGCGAGCACGATCAGCACCATGCCCCCCGCCTCGAACCCGACGAGCATCACCCAGCTCAGCAGGGCGGGGAGCTTTCCGCCGCGCGGACCGAAGGCGGCCCGCGAGATCGAGTGCGTGGAGGTGCCGGTGCGCGGGCCCTGGAGGCTGGTCAGACCGGTGACGGCGAAGCCCAGCACGTTGCCGGCGACGATCAGCGCGACCGCGTACCAGAAGGACAGGCCGAAGGAGACGACGAGCGCTCCGTAGACGACCGTGAAGACGGTGGTGTTGGTCCCGGCCCAGAGCCCGAGGAGCCGGCTGGGCCCGCCCTGGCGCTCCTCGGCGGGTACGGCGTCGATGCCGCGCTGTTCGACCGTGAAGACGGACGCGGTGGAGGCGGTGGGCGCGGCGGACGGGGTGGTCCCGGTGGATCCGGGCGGAGCGGCGGTGGTGGCCTCGGCCATGGTCGGCAGGCGTCCTTTGCGGACTCGCGTCCCGGCCTGGGGGGACGGGACGGGTGATGTACGGGGAGGTCCGGCGAGGCCGGAACACGGGGCGCACGACGGTGTGCGAGGGGGTCGGCAGCCCGCTGGGCGCGTCCCCGGATAGGTGCGGGGGCTTGCCCAAACGTTTTGGCAACGTGGCGGACGGTACTGCCTAAACGTTTTGGCAGTCAAACGGTAAGCTCGACGCCATGTCAGATGTCACAGAGCCGACGGGGCCCGGCCGGCCCCGGAACGCGCGTGCCGCCTCCCGCGCGCCGGGCGCGCCCAAGGGGGGCGGGCTGCGCGAGGTCGCCCGCCGGGCCGGTGTCTCCGTCACCACTGCCTCGCACGCGCTCAACGGGGTCGGCCGGGTCGGGGCCGAGACCCGTGAGCGGGTCCTCGCCGTCGCCGCGGAGATCGGCTATCGCGCCAATCCCAACGCGCGCGGGCTGCGCGGAGCCCGTACCGGGCTGCTCGGTCTCACCCACCGCACGGCCGTCGAGGGCGGCATCACCGACATCGAGTACTTCGTCAAGATCGTGAACGCGGCGACGTGGACGGCGATGGCGCACGACTACTCCCTCGTGCTGGTCCCGCCGTCCCTGGACGGGCGCCCCTTCGACTCGCTGCCGCTGGACGGCACGATCGTCATCGACCCGCTCACCGACGATCCGCTGCTCGGCCGCCTCTCCGGCATGGGTGTCCCCGTCGTCACCACCGGGCGTGACCTGTCCCGCAAGGACGCCTTCCCCTGGGTCGACAACGAGCTGTCCACCTGCGCCGTCGCCGCCCTCGACCATCTCGCCGCCACCGGCGCCCGCCGCATCGGCCTGCTGACCGGATCGACCGGCCAGTCCTACGACGAGGACGCGGCCGACGCCTACCGCGACTGGTGCGGGCGAACCGGCCGTCCCGTGCTCATGGACCGGGCCGAGTCCGGGACCGATTCCACCGCCGCCGCGCGCCGCCTGCTCGCCCGCACCGACCGGCCCGACGCGCTGTACGTCGTGATGGAGAAGTTCGGCTTCGCCACTCTCGCCGTCTGCCGCGAACTCGGCCTGGGCGTTCCCCACGACGTGCAGATCGTGGTCGGCGCGGACGGGGAGTTCGCGCGCAGCGCGCGCCCCGAGCTCACGGCGCTCGACCTGGCCCCGGAGGAGATCGGCAGACAGGCGGCCGAGCTGCTGATCGACGTGATACGACGGCCACCGCCGGCCGGAGCCCGGCCCGAACACCGTCTCGTCCCGGCCAGGCTGCTGCCGCGCGCCTCCACCCGTCCGGTGCGCACGGAGCACTGAGGCCCCGGACGGCGCCCGAGGGCACCCGGTGCGGCGGCAGGGCTCGGACCGGGGCGGTGAAGGCACCGACGGATCCCGGGCCCCGCCGCGACGGCGCTCCCGCACGGCCCGGTGGCCCCCGCCGGGCCGAGCGGGCGTCCAGCCGGACGTTTATCGCCGAGGTGCCGAGAGGGCTCAGGGGGCCCGGCCCCGGCGCGCACCGCTCGTGCGGTCGCCCGCGGCTCACTCGCGCAGGGACGGCTCCAGGAGGCCCCCGCCCAGGAGGTCGCGCAGCAGGCGCGTGGCGGGCAGGGCGGAGTGGAGGTACACGTACTCGCTCCGGAGCTCGACGACCGCGAGCAGGGTGCGCAGCGTGTCCACCGCTTCCTCCACCTGTCCCACGTGGTGCTGGGCCTGGGCGAGCAGGCCCAGGTGGAGGGGCTGGCGGATGCGTGTGCCGCTCAGGCGCAGTTCCGCGAGCGCGTCCCTCATCTCGGCGATCCCCTCGCCCCGCCCGGAGTGGGCCAGAGCCCATCCCAGCGGCAGGCGGAGCATCATCTTCCAGTAGTACAGACCGTGCTCGACGGCCAGTCCGATGCCCTCGGCGCAGGAGGACCGCGCCGTCTCGACATCGCCCTCCCAGGTGGCTACCACCGCATGGGAGTAGAGGGCGTGGATCCGGTCCCAGGGCCTGCTGTCGTGCCGCGTCAGCCGCAGCAGGCCGCGGCGCTGCTCGGCCACCGTGTCCCGGTCGCCGGTCAGCCAGCGGGCCAGCACCTCGTAGCACCGGAAGTAGACGCGCGGGTCGGACTGGTACATCCGTTCCGGAAGCCGTCCCTCGCGGGAGTAGCGGTCGGCCAGCCCGACGCCGTGCTCCAGCTCCGCCAGCGCCTCGGAGAGCCGGCCACGGACGAACAGCACGGTCGCCTCGCCGTACGCGGCACCGAGCCGGGCCGTCGGTTCGTCGGTCCGCTCCGCGATGTCCCTGAGCAGGAGCGCCAGTTGACGGGAATCGTCGTAGCGGCCGCGGACGAGGAGCGAGGCGCCGAGCATCGACAGGGCCACCGGGTCGTCGGCGGTGCCCGCCTCCTCGGCGCGGCCCCGGTTGAACTCCGCCTCGGCCTCCGTGTCCCCGAACCCGCGTACGTGCGCGAGCAGTTGGCCGAGCTCCAGATGCAGTCGGTGTTCCAGCTCGCGGGCGGAGGCGTCGTCCGGGAGCAGGCGGACGGTCCGCATCGCACGGCGCAGCCATGTCTCGCGGTCGTCCGATGCCAGACGCGGCTCCGCGTTCGCGGCGGCGCGCAGCAGCCAGGGCAGGACGCGCTGCGCGGGCATGGCGCCCCTGGCGTGCCAGGCATGGTGGGCGACGCGGTCGGCCTGCTCGGGGGCGCTCTCCGCATCCGGCCGCATGGACAGGGCCTCGGCGTACCGGGCGTGCAGTCGTTCGCGTGCCGCGTCGGTCAGTTCGGCGGTGAGCACCTCCTGGGCCTGGGGACAGCCGAGACGCAATCGTCCGGGGCGGTTCGGGTCCGGGGCCAGCAGACCGTACCGGATCGCCGATTCCACGAGCGCGATGGCCGAATTGCCGTCGGAGGCACGGCACAACGCGTCCACCTCGATGTCGGGGGCGACGACCGCGCACAGGCGGAGCAGTCGCAGGAACGGCTCCGGCAGCATGGCGAATTCCTGGCGCAGGACCTTGCGCGCGTACGCCGTGACGAGGCCGAGGAGTTCGTCCGCGGCGCCGGAATCGCGCAGGTCCCTCGCGCCGCCGAGGTAGGAGAGCATCTGGAGGACGAAGTACGGGCTGCCCGTGCCCTGGCGGTGCAACGCGTCCACCAGACGCTCGTCGACACCCGGTCCGGCCTGGGCGTGGACCAGCACGGCGACGTCGGACCGGGCCAGTCCGGTGAGCCGGAGGATCTCCGTACGGGGGCCCTTGAGCACCTCGGTCATCAACCGGAACCTGGAGGCGTCCGGCCACGCTTCCAGGTCCCAGCCGGTCAGGACGATGCTGAGGCACTGTCCCTGACGGCGGGTGGCGAGCAGCCGCAGCACCTCCAGGGACGCGGTGTCCGCCCAGTGCACGTCCTCCAGCAGCAGCACCAGCGGACGCCGCGCGGCCAGGGCGAACAGGATCTCGCAGACGGCGTCGTGCACCCGGAACGGGTCCCGGGAACCCTCCGGCTCGCAGCCCTGCCCACCACTCGTCCCGGCCTCGCGCCAGCCGGGCAGCAAGGGGGCGAGCAACGTCCCGAAGGGCGCCGCGGCTTCCTGGAAGGCGTCGGGCCGGGAGGCCGACAGCAGGCGCAGCACCTGCGTCCAGAGCCAGTACTGCGGGACGCCCTCCCCGGAGAAGGAACTGCCCCGCACCGTCTCGATGTCGCTGTCCCCGTCCCGGATCCGCTGGGCCAGTTCCATCACGAGATGGGTCTTGCCGAGCCCCGAGGATCCGAACACGCAGGAGAGATGGCCGCGGCCATCGGCGGCACCGGCCGTCGCCACGACCAGGCGCCGCAGCTCCCGGTCCCGGCCCGTCATCGGCGGCGCCGTACCGGGCCTGCGCGGGGACGGTTCGTAGAGGATCGGCCGGACCCGGGGGGCGCGGCTCCGGGCCGCCGGTCCGGCGGCACAGGAACGGGCCGTGGTCGCCACCGCCCGGGGCGCCGCCCCGGACACCGGCGGGGCCCCGACAGAGACCCCCGCACTCCCGGACGCGGCCCACCGCCCCGGCGCCCCGGCCGGCTCCTCGTCACCGAGCTCCTGCCGCAGGAGTGCCACGTGCAGCCGCTGGAGCTCGGCCGTCGTGTCCACGCCGTACTCCTCCACCAGATGGCCCCGCGTCCACTCGTACACCTTCAGCGCCTCCGCCTGGCGGCCCGTCCGGAACAGGGCGGTCATCAGATGCCCCACCAGGCGCTCCCGCGTCGGATGCTGGCGCGCCTCGCGCTCCAGTTCGGTCACCACCTCGGCGGGCCTCCCCAGCGCGAGCGCGGCCTCGGCGGACGCCTCCAGGGTGGTGAGGCGGACCTGTTCAAGCCGGGTGCTCTCGTCGGCGAGTGGCTGGTGGGCGGCGAACTCGGCGTACGGGGCGCCGCGCCACAGGGAGAGGGCCCGGGTGAGACGGTCACGGGCGGCGAGCGGGTCACGCGTCAACAACTGTCGCCCAGAAGAGGCGAGTTGCTCGAAGAGCTGGGCGTCGACCTGATCCGGTGACAGCTGGAGCACGTACCCCGGGGCCTGGTAACGCAGCACCGAGGCCCCACCGGGACCGCCCGCCGGGGCCAACGACCGGCGCAGATGGGAGACATGGCTCTGCAGCGTGGCCACCGCCCGCAGCGGGGGGTCGTCCCGCCAGAGCCCTTCGACCAGGGCGGACGTCGGGACGACCCGGCCCAGTCTGATGAGCAGCAGGGCCAGCAGCGCCCGGCGGCGCGGCGGTCCGAGCGGCACCTCGTGTCCCGCGTACCGCGCCGACATCGGCCCCAGGACCTGGAGCACCGGCCCGTCGGGGGCGGGCGGGCGCGGGGGCGTCGTTGTGATCCCTATCCGATGTGCAGACATACTCGGCCCCATTCGTTCTCACGCTTGAGACGCGCCCGATGAATTGATCCTAGAACAGCGGATGTTGCTTCCGGCGAATCGCGCCCGGTGAATGGCCGGTAAGCGATCAGACGGCCGTTTCCCGGATATATCCGGGGAACCGGCAAGTGATCCGCAAGCGAATGGCAAGGGAAGCGGAGGGCGCCGGGGACCGGCAACAGAATTCCGGCCAGCGTGCGGCAAGGGGTGTGGCGCAGCATGGGCACAGCGCCGCCGGTGGTGTGGGCCATCCGGCGCGGACCAGGGAGGCACAACGGTGTTGGCGGTTCTCTTCCCGGGGCAGGGCTCGCAGTTCCGGGGCATGGGCGCGGACGTCTTCGGCCGCTACCCCGGCCTCACGCGGTACGCCTGCGACCTCCTCGACTACGACCTCGTCGCGCTCTGCCGCGACAATCCGGACGACATGCTCTCCCGCACGGAGTGCACACAGCCCGCGCTCTACACCGTCAACGCGCTGCACGCGTTCGAGCGCGAGCGGCGCGAGGAGCGGCCCGCCGACTGCTACCTCGGACACAGTCTCGGGGAGTACAACGCGCTCCTGGCCGCGGGGGTCTTCGACTTCGAGACGGGGCTGAGACTCGTCAAGCGACGCGGCGAACTCATGGCCGCGGCCACCGGCGGCGGCATGACGGCCGTCATGGACGTCTCGCCCGCACGCCTGCTCGACGCCCTGGCCGAGGACGGCGTCGAGGGAATCGACCTGGCGGCCTTCAACACCGAAACCCAGGTCGTCATCGCCGGCAGCGACCAGGCGCTGCACGCGGCCCACGCCGCACTGAAGCGGCGGAGCATCCGCCACGCCCCGCTGAGGGTCGGCGCGGCCTTCCACTCCCGGCACATGGAGCCCGTCCGCGCCGAATTCGAGAAATTCCTCGGGGAGTTCACGTTCGCCCAACCCCGGACCGCCGTGATCTCCAACGCGAGCGCGCGCGCCCACGAACGCGACACGATCCCCGCCATGCTCGGCAGACAGCTCGTCGAGCCGGTCCGGTGGGCCGACAGCATCCGCCGTCTCCTCTCCCTGGGGACGGGACTGGAGTGCGAGGAGATGGGCGGCCGTTCCCTCACCCGCATGGTGCGCAGCCTGATGAAGTCCGATACCCACAGCCAACCAGCCGAAAGCGCGGTGTGAGAGATGGACCGAGCGGGGCACATAAAGAAACTCGTCGAGGACCAGTTCCTCGTGGAGTTCGACGACGAGCTGACGGCCGCGAGCGATCTCTTCAAGGCCGGGGTGATGGATTCCTTCGGGTACGTCCAGCTCCTGAGCGCTCTCGAAAAGGACTTCGCGCTCGACATGACGGACGAGGATTTCATCGCGAACGTCTTCACCTCCCTCGAAGCCATCGACGCCTTCGTGGCCAGGAAGATCGCCGAGCGCGACGACCACTGAAGCAAGGAGACCCCGCATGTGCGGAATCGCTGGGTTCGTCTCGCCGTCGCTCGACGCCGGGGCCGCGCCCGAGGTCATCACCTCCATGCTGTCGCTCATCCACCACAGAGGACCGGACGAGGCGGGCTACTACCTGGGCGACGGCATGGCCATGGGCACGGTCCGGCTGGCGATCATCGACATCTCCCACGGTGCGCAGCCCATGGCGGATCCCGGGGAACGCTACTGGATCTGCTTCAACGGCGAGCTGTACAACTACGTCGAGCTCCGCGAGGAACTGCGCGGACTCGGCCACCGGTTTCGCACCCGCTCCGACACCGAGGTCTTCCTGCGGGCCTGGATGCAGTGGGGCCCGGGATGCCTGCCCCGGTGCAACGGCGCCTTCGCCGTGGCGATCCGGGACGCGGTGTCGGGAGACCTCTTCCTGGCACGCGACAGATTCGGCAAGCGCCCGCTGTTCTACGCCGACCGCACGTGCGGCGGGGGCGACCGGGACGGTGCGTTCCTCTTCGCCTCCGAGATGAAGGCGTTCCAGGCGTTCCCGGGCTTCCGGTTCGAACTCGACCCCGCCGAACTCGCCTCCACCTTCGCGGCCTGGACACCGCTGCCCGACCGGTCCCCGTTCCAGGGCATCCGCCAGCTCCCCATGGGCAGTTGGATGGTCGTCGGCCACGGCCGGACCTCGCTGCACCACTACGAGGAACTCGCCCTGGAGACACCACCGTTCACGGGAACCGTGCGCGACGCGGAACACTTCGTGCGCGAAACCCTGCGGCAGAGCGTGGAGATGAGGCTGCGCAGCGACGTCGAGGTCGGGGTCTACCTGAGCGGCGGGCTCGACTCCTCGATCGTGACGAAACTGACCACCGACCTCTCCTCCCACGAGGTGCGCACCTTCTCGGTGCAGTTCGAGGAGGCCGCCTTCGACGAGTCGGGCAGTCAGCAGGTCGTGGCCTCGCACCTGCGGACGCTCCATTCGTCGATCACCGTGTCCGGCGCCGACATCGCGCGGGCCTTCCCGTCGGCCGTGTACCACGCCGAAGTACCCGCGTTCCGCACCGCGTTCGTCCCGATGTATCTGCTGGCGCGGCACGTCCGGGACGCCGGCATACGGGTGGTCCTCACCGGCGAGGGCGCCGACGAGGCGTTCCTCGGCTATTCACTGTTCCGCGAGACGCTGGTGCGCGCGGAGTGGAACGAACTGTCGGACGCCGAGCGGATGAAGAGGATCGGAAACCTGCACCCGGAGCTGAGCCACTTCGGCCCCGCGAACCGGGCGCGACTGGCGGGTCTGTTCGAGCAGTTCTCGGTGGAACGCCTGCCCGGCCTCTTCTCGCACGAACTGCGCTACCAGAACGGGCGGTTCGCGGCACGCCTGCTGAAGCGCCGCGAGGACCCCTTCGCGGATCTGCTCGCGCTCACGGGGACGACACCGGGCTACGCCGCGCTGAGCGCCGTGCAGAAGGCGCAGTGGCTGGAGTACAAGACGCTGCTGCCCGGCTATCTGCTGTCGACGCAGGGCGAGCGCATGAGCCTGGCGCACGGGGTCGAGAACCGCTGCCCCTTCCTCGACCCGGCCGTGGTGCGGGCGGCGGCATCCGTGAACCTGCGGTTCGACGACGGGTTCGAGGAGAAGGCGATCCTCAAGCGCGCGTTTCACGGGGAGCTGCCGGAGTCGAGCCTGAAGCGGCGCAAGCAGCCGTACCGCGCCCCGGGCGCGAGCGTCTTCAAGGAGCAGCGGCCGGACTACCTGGACCTGATCCTCTCGGACGCGGAACTGGCGAAGATCGACTGCGTCGATCCCGTGTTCGCGCGCAGACTCGTGACGAAGATCATGACCACGCCCGACCGGCGGATCAGCACCAAGGAGGACCAGGCGTTCCTCTACCTGCTCTCCACCGCCGTTCTCGACCACCGGTTCGTGAGAGGGCGGGAAGGGCACCGGAGCGCCCCCGGCGGGGGCGGCATGCACATCCGGGCAGTCCACGACCACCGGAAGAACCGGGGGCCGGAGTCCTCCCGTCCCGTCCTCCCCCGCGCAGAAGGAGTCCGATGAGCACGGTCGAACCGACCTCCGCGCACCAGGAAGTTCCCCCCGCGCACGAGGACGAGGCCCTGGCCTCCGAGGACAGGACCCTCGCGCACGAGGACGCGGTCCCCGGTCGCGAGGACCCGGCCCCGGCGCCCGACGACGTCGCGATCATCGGACTCGCCCTGCGGTTCCCCGGTGCCGACACCCTGGAGGAGTTCGGCGAACATCTCGTCGCCGGGCGCTCGCTCATCTCGGAGGTGCCCGCCGAACGCTGGTCCAAGGAGGACTACTTCGGGGACCCGAGGCGAGGCGCCCAGAAGACCAACAGCGTCTGGGGCGGCTTCATCGAGCACGCGGACCGCTTCGACGCCGACTTCTTCAGCATCTCGCCGCGCGAGGCGGAGAGCATGGACCCCCAGCAGCGCATCGCCCTCGAACTCGCCTGGCAGGCCGTGGAGAACGCCGGTTACGCGGCGAGCGCGCTGGCCGGGACGGAGACCGGCGTCTTCATGGGGGTCTGCCACGCCGACTACGCGGAGCTGATGGAACGAGAAGGAGTGCGGACGGACGTCTACTTCCCCACCGGCACGGCCTACTCGATCATTGCCAACCGCATCTCCTACCACTTCGACTTCCAGGGCCCCAGCATCACCAACGACACGGCCTGCTCCAGTTCGCTGGTGTCCGTGTACGAGGCGGTCCGCGCGCTGCGCAACGCCGACTGCGCCCTGGCCCTGGCCGGAGGCGTCAACCTGATCTGGTCGCCCAAGCACTTCGTCGCCTTCAGCCAGGCGAGCATGCTGTCCCGCACCGGCCGCGCCAGGGCCTTCGACGAGAGCGCCGACGGCTACGTCCGCGGCGAAGGAGGAGCCGTGCTCCTCCTCAAACCCCTTGCACGAGCGGTCGAGGACGGCGATACCGTGCACGCCGTCATCAAGGGCGTCGCGACCAACCACGGCGGCCGGACGAACTCCCTCACCGTCACCAACCCGGCCGCACAGTCCAGGCTCGTCGAGCGGCTCTACACCCGGGCCGGCATCCGCCCCGAGACCATCGGCTACATCGAGGCCCACGGCCCGGGGACACCGGTGGGCGACCCGATCGAGATCATGGCCCTCAAGCGCGCCTTCGGGAACCTGCACGCGGCCCAGGGGACGGTCGCCCGCCCGGACGCCTGCGGGATCGGCTCGGTCAAGACCAACATCGGACACCTCGAAGGGGCCGCGGGCGTCGCGGGCATCGCCAAGGTGATCAGCGCCTTCGCCCGCCGCGTACTGCCCGCGACCGTCAACTTCGAGAAGCAGAACAAACTGATACGACTCGACGGCACCCCGTTCCACATCGTCCGGGACACCCGGCCCTGGGACACGCCGCCCGCGAGGGCGGACGGCACCGTTCCGCCGCGCCGCGCGGGGGTCAGCTCGTTCGGGTTCGGCGGCACCAACGCCCACCTGGTGTTGGAGGAACACCTCCCGGACGACGGACCGACGGTCGCGGCGTCCGGGAGGGGCCCGGAGCTCGTGCCCCTCTCGGCCAGGACCCCGGAACGCCTGCGGGCCGTCGCCCGCCGGCTGCGTGCCCATCTGCGGGGGCGGGCCGCGCCGACGCTCGCTGACGTCGCCCACACCCTGCGCGCCGGCAGGGAACAGATGCCTGCCCGGGTGGCCTTCGTGGTGACCGGCCGGGACGAACTCGTCACCCTGCTCGGGGAGTTCATCGACGGGGCGGACGAGACCGGCCGGATCCACGTGGGCGATTCGGTGCGTGGCGCGGACGGGGACCCGGACGCGACGGTGGAAGCGGCGGAGCGGTGGGCCGACGGCGCCACCGCCGACTGGGCGGAGCCGTCCGGCCACCGGGGCACCGCTCGGACGGCGCCCCGGCGCGTGCCCCTGCCCGCGTACCCGTTCGCCCGGGAGCGCCACTGGTTCAGGGCCCCGGGCCGCGACGCCGCGACGACGGTCGCGCCTTCGCCCGTCGCCACAGCCGCCGCCCACCCGTTCCTGCGCGACGGCGGGGCCGGCCCCGAGGGCGGGAGCCTCGGAGCGGTCTTCGACGGGCGGGAACCCTTCCTGACCTCGCACGTGGTGCGCGGCGAGCGGGTGCTGCCCGCCGCCGCCCAGGTGGAACTGGTCCACGCCGCGGTGGCGCGCGCTACCGGGCGCGACGAGCGAGGCCCGTTCGCCGTCCGGCTGCGCGACGTCGTCTGGCGGCGCCCGATCGTCGTGCGGGACGCACCGGTCGAGGCCACCGTGGGACTGGCGCCCCAGGACGGCGGCGCGCTCGCCTTCGAGATCTCCACCGGCACCGGAACGGCCGCGGTGCACTGCTCGGGCACCGCCGGGACCGGTGACCACGGGAAACCGGAACGGCTCGATCTCGACCGGATACGGGCCGCGTGCCCGACGCAACGCGTCCCGCGGGACGTGTACGCCGCCTTCCGGGACCGGGGACTGGAGTACGGACCGGCCATGCGCGGACTGCGGGAGATCCGCCTGGGCGAGGGGGAACTCCTCGCCCGCATCGGCGCACCCGGGGACGGCCAGGGCACGGAGGCGGGATTCGTGCTGCCCCCGAGCGTGCTCGACGCGGCCTTCCAGTCCTCGCTCCTGCTCCTGGCGGCGACCGGTGACGGACGGGCCGACGGCCCGCCGATGCCGTTCGCGTTCGAGGACCTGACGGTCCACGGCCCCTGCCCGTCCGAGACCTGGGCCTGGGTACGGCGCCGCGCGCGGCACAGCACGCTCGACGTGTTCGACATCGACCTGTGCGATGCCGGGGGAGCCGTCACCGCCCGGCTGCGCGGTCTGGTGCAGCGCACCTCGTCCGCGAGGCGGGACACCGCTGCGGGCACCGGCGTCGTCACGGCCACCACGCAGTGGACACCGGCTCCGTCCGGCCCCGACGGCCGGGACGCGGCACAGGCCCCGCACGTCCACGTCCACCTCGGCGGGAGGGCCGCCGCCCATCTGGACACCCTCACGGGCATGACCGGTGTCACCGCCGCGCGCCTGCCCGACCTCGTACCGGGCCGCGTCGCCGACGCCGTCGCCGCGACGACCGGTCACGTCTTCGGGCAAATGGCGGAGGTGGTCAGGTCGAGCCCCCGGACCCCGCACCGCTTCGTGGTCCTGGTGGACGACCGGGTGCCGAGGCAGGTGCACGCACCGCTCGTCGGACTCTTCAGAACCGTCGTCCTGGAGAACCCGCGCGTCTCCGGCCGGGTCGTCCGCGTCGCGGAACTCGACGCCGCGCCGCCGGAGCGCATCGCGGGGATCCTGCGGACGGAGGTGGCGGACGAGAGCGCCGACTGCGAGATCCGCCACGCCCCGGACGGAACACGCCATGTGGCACGCACCGTCGAGGTCGACCTGACCGAGGGCCCGGCGATCCCACCGCTCAAGGAGGGCGGGGTGTACTGGATCACGGGCGGTCTCGGCGGCCTCGGACTGCACACCGCGCGCTACTTCGGGCGGCGCGCCGGAATCACCGTCGTCCTGAGCGGCCGGTCGGCGCCCGGCGCCGCGAGCGAGGCGGCCGTGCGGGAGCTGCGCGCCTCGGGCGTCGACGCCCACCACCTCCCCGTCGACGTCGCGGTGAAGGACGAGGTGGAGCGCGCCGTGCGCACCATCGAGCGGGAGCACGGGCGGCTCGACGGCATCGTCCACGCGGCGGGCGTCCTGAGGGACGCGTACGTCTACACCAAGGACGCGGCGGACCTCCGTGCCGTGCTGGCGCCCAAGGTCGACGGGGTGCTCAACCTCGACGCCGCCTCGCGCGACACCGCACTCGACTTCTTCGTCGTCTTCTCCTCGGTGGCGGGGGTGTTCGGCAATCCGGCGCAGTCGGACTACGCGGCGGCCAACGCCTTCCTGGACGCCTTCGCCCACCACCGCCGGGCGCTGGCCGACGCCGGGGAACGGAGCGGCAGGACCGTCGCCGTCAGCTGGCCGCTGTGGGCCGACGGCGGTATGAGCGTCGACCACGTGACGAGGGAAGCGATGCGCCGGGAACGCGGTTGGGAACCGCTCCCGACCGAGGCCGGGCTCCGTCTCCTCGGCCGCGTGCTCGGCGACGGCCCCGCGCACCTCGTGGTGGCGTACGGCGCCTCCGCACGGCTCACCACCGCCCCCGCCCCCGTACCGACGGACCCGCCCGCCCCCGCGGCGGCGCCCGCCGCTGCCACGGGGGAGGAGCTGACGCGGCGTACGACCGATCTGCTGCGGCGGGTCGTGGGCGAGGTGCTGCACCGTGATCCCGGGACCATCGACGAGACGGTCGACCTCATCGCCTACGGGATCGACTCGCTCAGCATCCTGGAGACCACGGCGTCACTCGAAGTGTTCTTCGGCCCGCTGCCCAAGACCATCTTCTTCGAACACACCACGCTGGAGGGCGTCGCCGGTTACTTCGTCGAGGAGCACGCCGACCGGCTTGCTTCGGTCCTCGACGCCGGGGACCCTATACACCCCGCAGCCTCCCCACACGACGTAGCCGACGTGTCGGACGAGCGAGACGCACCCGAGGTGCGAGACACACCCGGGACGCGGGACGTCGCACCGGTTCCCGTCGCCCCCGTCCCGGACGCACCGGCGGCCCGAATGACCGCCGAACCCCCGACCGTCGCCGACGCCCGCACCGCCCGAGTGCCGGCCGTCGACGCCCCGCACGTCCGGCACGACGCCCGGCACGAGGCCAGGGACCGCGACGCCCGGCACGACATCGCGGTCATCGGCGTCGCGGGAACCTACCCCGGCGCGGAGACACTGGGCGAGCTGTGGCCGATCCTCGAACAGGGCCGTCACGAGTTCCGCGAGGTGCCGCGCGAACGCTGGGACCACGACGCGATCTACAGCCGCGACCGGAGCGTCCCCGGCAGGAGCTCCATCCGGACCGGCACGTTCCTGCGGGAGATCGACATGTTCGACCCCCGTTACTTCCGCATCTCGAAACGTGACGCGGAGGCCATGTCGCCCGAGGTGCGCCTGTTCCTCCAGACGGTGGTCCACGCCCTGGAGGACGCGGGCTACTCGCGCGAGACGATCCAGCGGCGGTACGACGGGGACGTGGGTGTCCTCGCCGGCTCGATGAGCAACCACTACGGCCTGTACGGCTTCCAGAACAGCCTCGTCCGCGGTTCCGCGGCGACCGGCAGCTACACGGCGACGCTCCCCAACATGGTGTCGTACTTCTACGGGTTCACCGGTCCTTCCCTCTTCGTGGACACCATGTGCTCCGGGTCCTCGACCTGCGTGCACCAGGCCGTGCAGATGCTGCGGGCGGGCGAGTGCCGGATGGCCGTGGCGGGCGGGGTGAACCTCCTGCTGCACCCGTACAACCTCATCACCTCGTCGCACGAGCACTTCACGACGACGACCTCGGAGGTGATCCGCAGCTTCGGCGTGGGGGCGGACGGGACGATCCTCGGGGAGGGCGTCGGCGCCCTCGTCCTCAAACCGCTCGTCGAGGCCGAGCGCGACGGCGACCACGTGTACGGGGTCATCAAGGGAACCGCCCTCGCCAACGCGGGCGTGCGCAACGGGTTCACCGTCCCCAGCCCGCGCATGCAGGCGCGCGCGATCCGGAAGGCGATCGACGACGCGGGCATCGACCCACGGACGATCGGCTACGTCGAGGCGCACGGATCGGGGACGTCCCTGGGCGACCCGATCGAGGTCAAGGCCCTGACCACGGCCTTTCGCACGTACACGCAGGACACCGGGTTCTGCGCGATCGGCTCGGTCAAGTCGAACATGGGACATCTTCTGCACGCCGCCGGAATGATCGGCATCACGAAGGTGCTCCTCCAGCTCCAGAAGGGCAGGATCGCGCCCTCGCTGCA
Source organism: Streptomyces sp. CB01580 (assembly GCF_001905795.1). Lineage (GTDB taxonomy): Bacteria > Actinomycetota > Actinomycetes > Streptomycetales > Streptomycetaceae > Streptomyces. The sequence continues at coordinate 44,793 of NZ_LIXJ01000001.1, read as the reverse complement.
CAGCGATGTGATCAACCCGGACATCGACTTCTCCCGCACGCCGTTCCGTCTGCAGCGGCGGCTCACCGACTGGGAGCCCGTGGTGACGACGGTCGACGGCCGACGCGTCAGCCATCCCCGACGCGCGGGGATCACCTCGATCGGCGCGGGCGGGATGAACTCGCACATCATCGTGGAGGAGTACACGCGCGCGGACACCGCCGTGCACGGTGGAAGCGATGGGCGCGAGGAACTGTTCGTCTTCTCCGCGATGAACGAAGCCGTCCTGGAGAAATGGCTCGCCCGCTTCCGGGCCCATCTCGCGGCCGGTTCGCACGAGCCCGCGGATCTCGCCTCGGTCGCGTTCACACTCCGCGTGGGCCGCAACGAACTCCCTTGCCGCTGGGCCTTCTTCGCGAGGACCGCGGACGAGGCCGTGGCCGCGCTCGACCGCCGTCTCGCGGGGGATCGCGACCTCGGCCCGGCACTCGCGAGCACCGACCCCGCGTCCGAGGGCCTGCGCGCACTGGCACGGGCGTGGGCCGGCGGCAGGAGCGTCGACTGGCGGGAGGCCGAGGGCGATCCCCGCGCGTTGCGGCGGGTCCCGCTTCCCCCGTACCCCTTCGAGCGCGTGCGCTGCTGGGTGGAACCGGAGCGGGGTGCGCCGACGGTGATCGCCCCGCTCGCCCTGCGCGAGAAGCTGCATCCGCTGCTCGGCAGGAACGCGTCGGACGTCGACGGGCCGCGCTATGTGCTCGACGTGCACCTCGACGACCTCCTCGACTACGGATACACGTCGGGGGAGCGGCGGGACAGCACGCCGGGGATCGTGCCGACGTTCGCCGTGGAACTGGCGCTCGCCGTCACCCGGGTCTCCGGATTCGCCGAAGGCGCGGTCGTACGCCGGCTGCGCCTCCTCGCCCCGGTCGACTGGAGGGCCGCCGCCCGGCTGGTGACGGTCCTCGACGCCGCCGACCGGAAGGCGGCCTCCGGCACGGTGTTCGTGGAGGAGGCGCAGGGAGCGCGGGTGGCCGTGGCGGAGTTCGACGTACGGGCCGGTGACCCCGCCCGCACAGCCACGACCGGGGTCTTCGGAGCAGGGGCCTTTGGCGCCGGACCGTACCGGGGATTGCGTGCCGACGACCCGGCGGCCGACGCCGTGGCCGCGCTCTCCCGCACCGCGTTCCTCGCGGAACTCGCCGAGGGCGCACTCGGCTACGCGCCGGAGCGCAACGGCACCGAGAGCGCGTACCGGATGTCGGACGGAAGGCTGGTGCTCGACGTCCTCCCGCCCGAACTGCTACGGGATCACGTCCGGCCGAACGTCACCCTCCCGCCGCATGTCCTCGTCGCGGTCGCGCAGGGGCTCCAGTTCGAGGCGAAGCGCCTCGGCGCACCGGACTGGGCACGCACGACTCCCCGCCGGATCGACGAGATCCGGCTCTTCGCGCCGGGGAGCGACATCCCGGACGCGGTGAGGTACGTCGTCCTCGACGTGACCGGCGCACCGGACGGTCTGGGCGGGCGCGTCGCGCTGCTCGACGAGAAGGGCGAGGTGGTCGCGGTGCTGTCCGATCTGTGGTGCGGCGAGGGCGAGGTGCCGCGAACCGGCCCGGCCGCGGAAGCGGCGCGGGCCGTGGCCGGCGCGGAGGACACCTGCCGGGGGCCGGGGGAGGAACCGGCCGGGAAGGTCCGGGACGACCTCGTCTCCTTCGCCGTGGACGAACTGCGGGACATGGCGAGCGGCATCCTCAAGTACGAGGCGGCCGAGCTCGACGCGCGGACCGGGTTCGACGCGTTCGGCTTCGACTCGATCTCGCTCGTCGCCCTGGCCGGGCAGGTGCGCGACCGGCTCGGCGTCGACCTGACACCCGCGGCCTTCTTCGACCTGAACACATTCGAGTCGCTGGGCGGGCACCTCGTCGCGGAGTACGGGGAGAGCCTGCGCCCGGCCTACGAGCGGTCCCGCCCGACGGGCCCGGCCGAGGAGACCGCACCCGACGCCGCACCCGATGCCGGAGTCGGCGACGGGGCTCAGGCGGGCGATCGGTCCGAGGCCGAGGGGCGGTTGGAGGTGGCGCCCGCGCGCACGGCGCCCGCGCGCTCCGCGCCCGGCGCGCCGCCCCTGCCGATCGCGGTGATCGGCGCCGCGGGGCGCTTCCCCGACGCCCCCGATCTGCGCACGTACTGGACGAACCTGGTGGAGGGGAGGGACAGCGTCACGGAGTTGCCCCTCCACCGCTACGACGCCGCCTACGCACGGATCGTGGAATCGGCCGACTTCCCGCACCACGCGGGCGTGCTCGACGACGTGGACGCCTTCGACGCCGCGTTCTTCCGGATCCTGCCGCGCGAGGCCGAACTGATGGACCCGCAGCACCGGCTGGCCCTCGAAACGGTCTGGAACGCGCTCGAACACAGCGGATACACCCCCGCCGGTCTGCCGGAGAGCACCGGACTCTTCTTCGGCGTCTCGGGCACCGACTACGCGACCCTGCTCTCCGCCCACGGCACCCCGCCCGACGCGTTCACCTCCACGGGGAACGCGCACTCCATGCTCGCCAACCGCATCTCCTACGTGCTCGACATCCACGGGCCGAGCGAGCCGGTCGACACGGCCTGCTCCAGTTCGCTCGTCGCGGTCCACCGGGCGGTCGAGGCGATCCGCTCCGGGGCGTGCGACGCGGCCATCGCGGGCGGGGTCAACCTGCTGCTCGGCGTCGACACGTTCGTCAGCGCGGCACGGGCGGGCATGCTGAGCCCGGAGGGGCGGTGCAAGACCTTCGCGAGCGACGCCGACGGATACGTCCGGGGCGAGGGCGTCGGCGCCGTCGTGCTGAAACCCCTGGCCGACGCCGAACGGGACGGCGACGCGATCCTGGGCGTCATCGTCGGCAGCGCCGAGAACCACGGCGGGCGGGCGAACTCGCTCACCGCGCCGAACGGCGCCGCACAGGCCGACCTCGTCGTACGGGCGATGGGGGACACCGACCCCGCCACGATCGGGTACGTGGAGGCCCACGGCACCGGCACGGCTTTGGGCGACCCCGTCGAGGTGCGCGCGCTGCGAACCGCCTTCCGACGTCTGGGCGGAACCGGCCGGGGCACCTGCGGCCTGGGGTCGGTGAAGACGAACATAGGCCACCTGGAGGCCGCGGCGGGCATCGCCGGCCTGCTCAAGGTGCTGCTCGCCATGGAGCACGGCACCCTGCCCGCGACCCGGAACTGCGACGAGATCAACCCGTTCGTACAGCTCGACGGCAGTCCGTTCCGCATCGTGCGGGAACGGGAGACGTGGAAGCGGCCCCGCGACCGCCGCGGCCTGCCCGCGCCGCGGCGGGCGGGCGTGAGCAGCTTCGGCTTCGGCGGTGCCAACTGCCATGTCGTCGTCGAGGAGTACGTCGCGCCGGACGCCCTGGACACGGGACACGGCCGGAACACGGGACACGACCTGGACACGGGACACGACCGGGACACCGGGCACGTTCCGTACACCGGCGGCGCGCAGGGCATGGCCGTCGGGGACCGGGTGGTCGTCCCGCTCTCCGCGCGCACCCGGGACCAACTCCGCGAACGGGCGCGGGACCTGCTCGCGTACCTGGAGGAGACGCCCCGCCCCGCCCCGCTCGGCTCCATCGGCAGGACGCTCCAGTTCGGGCGCGAGCCCATGGCCGAACGGGCCGGCTGGGTCGTCGCCTCGCACGAGGAACTGGCCGAACGACTCAGGGCGTTCCTCGACGGCGGCACCGTACCTGCCCCGGAGCACGGCACGGCCCCGGGCAAGGAGCACGGCGCCGGACCCGGTGGCGGCTCGGACGCCGCCGGGCTGCTCGCCCGCTGGGCGGGTGGAGCCGATACCGACTGGCACGTGCTGTACGGCCGCCGGTCCGGTCCCGCCCTGCCGCCGCGCACCCACCTGCCCACGTACCCGTTCGCACGCGACAGGCACTGGATCCCGGCCGGTGGCCATGCGGGCCGTGACAGGGCGGCCGCCGGAGTACTGCCTGGTGACATGGCGGCCGGTGGTACGCCTGCCGGCGCCCGGGGCGAAGGCGCGGCCCGGGGAGCCGGTGCGCCGATCGGCACGACGCTGCTCGTACCACGCTGGACACCGAAGCCCGCCATGCCCGGCCTGCCCGGGCCCGTCGCTCCCGGCCCGGCCGGCAGGAAGCCGTACCGGTACCACGCCGTCATCCTGTGCGACACCGCGGCGCACGCGCGCACCGCCGTCGAGCGCCGCCTGCCCGACGCCCGCTGCCACACCGTCAGAACGACGAAGACCCGACCGGAGAGCCGCTTCACCGACCTCTCGCGGCAGGTGTTCGAAATCGTGCGTGAAGTGGTCCGGGAGGCTTCCGACGGTGGCGCCCTCGTACAAGTGGTGACCCCGGCCCAGGGCGATCAGGCCGTCGGCCTGGCCCTCGCCGGACTGCTGCGCACCGCCTCTCTCGAACACGTGGTCGTCGGCCAGGTCGTCGGACTCGAAGGGGAACGCGACGCGGACGCCGTCGCGGAGCTCCTCGCGGCCGACGCACGGCACCCGGAGGACGAACTGGTTCGTCACCGGGGCGCCGAACGCCATGTCCGCACCTGGGAGCCGAGGACGCCGGACGGCACCCGCACGCCCTGGCGAGCCGGGGGCGTGTACCTGGTCACGGGCGGGGCGGGCGGCATCGGCGCGCTGGTCGCGCGCCGGATCGCCCGGGACGTCGACGCCCCGGTGCTCGTGCTGGTCGGCAGGTCGCCACAGGACGCACGCGTGGACAGGCTGCTCGCCGAACTGCGCGAGGCCGGTGCCACGGCCCGGTACGCCGTCGCGGACGTCTCCCGCTGGGAAGAGGTGCGACACCTCGTCGCCCGCACCGTCGAGGAGTACGGCGGGATCCACGGAATCGTCCACGCGGCGGGCGTGATCCGGGACGGCCGGCTCCCGAACAAGACCGCGGAACAGTGGGAGGCGGTGCTCGCGCCCAAGGTCGACGGCATGGTGCATCTCGACCGGGCGACGGCGCGGCTGGCGCTCGACTTCTTCCTCGCCTTCTCCTCCGGTGCCGCCGTCACCGGCAACCCCGGCCAGGCCGACTACGCGACCGCGAACGCCTACCTCGACGCGTACGCGGCCGTGCGCAACTCGCGCGTGGCGGCGGGTGAACGACCGGGGCGCACTCTCGCGATCGCCTGGCCGCTCTGGAAGGACGGCGGTATGACGGTGGACGACGCGACACGTGCCCGCCTGCGACGGGAACGGGGTCTGGTCCCCATGGAGTCGGACGAGGGGATCGAGACCCTGCTGCGGGCCTGGCGGCTCGGCGAGGCGGGCGAGGACCGGATCTGGGTGCACCATGGCGAGACCGCGAAGGCCGTACCCCCGCCGGGCCCGGCCCGCCCGACAGCATCCGTACCGGCGTCCGCACTCCTACCCGACTCCGGACCCGTCCCCGCGTCCGGGGTCGGGGCGGTCTCCGTCGGCCGGGAGCGGGAGACGCTCCGCTCCGTCGTCGAGACCTTCGCCCGGGTCACCGGGCTTCCCGTCGAGGACGTCGACGCCGACCGGCCGCTCGCCGACCTGGCCCTTGACTCGGTCATGGTCATTCAGCTCAACCGGGAACTGTCCATACGGTACGGCGAGGTCCCGACCACTCTCTTCTACGAATTCCCGACGCTGCGTGCCGTCGCCGGTCGCCTCGCCGGTCCGGCGGCCGTCCCCGTACCCGCGTCGGCACCCGCCGCCGGTGACGGCCCGTCCGGGCCGGCTGCCGCGGTGAGGGCACCGGTGCCGCGGCCCGCGGCGGACGCACCGGACGAGTACGCCCGTCCCGAACGACCCGTCCCCGACGAGGCGATCGCGATCATCGGCTTGAGCGGGCGCTACCCGCACGCCGGGAACATCGAGGAGTTCTGGGAGAACCTCAAGGCCGGACGTGACTGCGTCACCGAGATCCCGCCCGGCCGATGGCCGCTCGACGGCTTCTACGAACCGGACCGTGCCAAGGCCATCGCCACGGGCCGCAGCTACCACAAGTGGGGTGGGTTCCTGGAGGACTTCGACGCGTTCGATCCGGCCTTCTTCCGGATCGCCCCGCGCGACGCCTACGCGATGGATCCGCAGGAGCGCCTGTTCCTCCAGGCCGCCTGGGAGGTGATCGAGGACGCGGGCTACACCCCGGAGGAACTGGCACGCCGTCACCGGCGCAGGGTCGGCGTCTTCGCCGGGGTCACCAAGTCCGGACACGCCCGCCACGGAGCCGCGCTCCTGCCGTCGGGCGAGACGGTCGTGCCGTCGCTCTCCTTCGCCTCGCTCAGCGCGCGGACCTCGTACGCACTGGACCTGTGCGGGCCGAGCCTCACGATCGACACGATGTGCTCGTCCTCGCTCACGGCGATCCACGAGGCGTGCGAGCACCTGCGCAGGGGCGCGTGCGAACTCGCCGTCGCCGGAGGAGTGAACCTGTATCTGCACCCGTCCGACTACGTCGAGCTGTGCCGTTCCACCATGCTGTCGACCCGGCCGAGGCTGCGGAGCTTCGGCAAGGGCGGCGACGGATTCGTGCCCGGCGAGGGCGTCGGGGCGGTGCTCCTCAAACCGCTCGGGCGCGCCCTCGCGGACGGGGATCGGATCCTCGCCGTGGTCCGCGGGACCGGCGTCAACCACGGCGGACGCACCCACGGTTACACGGTGCCCAGCCCGACCGCGCAGGCGGAGCTCATCGACGACGCGCTGACCAGGGCCGGGATACCGGCGCGACGGCTGAGCTACGTCGAGGCGCACGGCACCGGGACGGAACTCGGTGACCCGATCGAGGTGCAGGGGCTCTCACTGGCCTTCGAACGGTCCACCCGGGACAAGCAGTTCTGCGCCATCGGGTCCGTGAAGTCGACGATCGGCCACCTGGAGGCCGCGGCGGGCATCGCGGGCCTCACCAAGACCGTGCTCCAGCTCCGGCACCGCACGCTCGTCCCGAGCCTGCACTGCGAGGAGCCGAACCCGGGCATCCGGTTCGAGGAGACGCCGTTCTTCGTCCAGCGGACCCTGGAACCCTGGGAGTCCGAGGGCCCGCGGATCGCGGCCGTCTCGTCCTTCGGGGCGGGCGGGTCGAACGCGCACGTCGTGATCGAGGAGTACGTGGCCGACGAGACTGTGCCGGAGCCGGTGCCCGAAGGAGGCGAGCAGTTGGTCGTGCTCTCGGCACGGACGCCGGAACGGCTCCGCGAGGCCGCCGCACGCCTGGCGGCGTACCTGGAACGCGGTGAACGCGACGCCGCGGAGCGGCGGGACATCAGTCTGACGGACCTCGCCCACACGCTGCGGACCGGTCGCCGGGCCATGCGCGAACGCCTCGCGCTGACCGTCTCCTCGCTCGCCGAACTGCGGCACGCGCTGCACGACTACGCGACGGCCGGGGACGGGGTACGGGCGCCGGGCCTGCACCGGGGGAGCGCGGGGAGCGCACGGGGCGCCGCCGCCGAGATCGCCGCCGACGACGAGCTGCGGGAACTGCTGGTCGAACGATGGGTCGCGGCGGGGAAGCTCGACAAGCTGGCAGCTCTCTGGGCCGACGGCGTGGAGCTGGACTGGCATGGTCTCCACCCGGTGCGGCCGCGCCGGGTGTCCCTGCCGACGTACCCGTTCGCGAAGGACCGGTACTGGATCGGTGATCTGGAGCCGGCCGGGGAAGCCGGCCCCGGCGCCGCCGCGCCGATCAGCGCGTCGCGCCCCCGAAACGACGCCGCCCCGCACTCCGACGCTGCGTCCGCCGAGGCCCCGAACGCCGACGCCCCACCCACCGGCGGCCCGCTCACAGGCGCTCCGGAAACCGGCGGCCCGCCGACCGGCGCCCCGGACACCGGGGGTCCGACCGCCGATGGACTCACGCGTGAGGGGCGCGTCGCCGCCACCGTACGCGCGAGGGTCGCGGACGTACTCGCGATGCCGCAGGACGAGCTCGACGGCGCGCTCGCGTTCGCCGACCACGGGCTCGACTCGATTCTCGCGGTCCGGCTCGTGCACCTGCTCAACGAGACGTTCGGACTGGACCTGCCGACCGGTGTGGTCTTCGACCACAGTTCCCCGGACCGTCTCGTCGCCCATCTGCTCGCGGAGTACGAGGACATAGGGGCCGTGGCTCCGACCCCTGTTCCGACCACGCCGCCCGTCCCGGCCGCACCACCGGTCCTCTCCACACCTCCGGCAACGGCCGTGTCCCCGGCCGCCCCTCGGAACGCGGCCTCCCCCGTACTCCCGGACGCCGTCCGGGAACCTGCCCCCGCACCGGCCTTCGCGCCCGCTCCCCCGTCCTCCCGGCCCGCCTCCGCCGGTCCGTTGGTCGCCGTCGTCGGCATGAGCGGACGGTTCCCCGGCTCCGACACCCTGGACGAGCTCTGGACCCACCTCGTCGACGGCGACGACCTCGTCACCGAGGCGACCCGCTGGAACCTCCCGGGCACCGGGCCCGACGGATCACCCCGCTGCACGCGCGGCGGATTCCTGCGCGGCATCGACGAGTTCGACCCGCTGTTCTTCCGGATCTCGGGAGTCGAGGCCGCGGCCATGGACCCGCAGCAGCGCCTGCTCCTCCAGGAGTCGTGGAGGGCTCTCGAGGACGCCGGGCACGCCGGCGGACAGCTCGACGAAGCCCGTTGCGGCGTGTACGTGGGCTGCTGGAGCGGGGACTACCAGGACATCGTCGGGGACCACGGGCCCGCGCAGGCGTTCACGGGCAACATGGCGTCCTTCACCCCGGCCCGCGTCTCCTACTACCTGAACCTCAAGGGGCCCGCGCTGGCCGTCGACACCGCCTGCTCCAGTTCGCTCGTCGCGATCGACCTGGCGTGCCGCGGGCTCCGGTCCGGCGAGACGGACCTGGCCCTGGCGGGCGGGGTGTTCGTCCAGTCGACCCCACGCCTCTACGAACTGGCAGGACGCGCCGGGATGCTCTCGGCGACCGGACGGTGCCACACCTTCGACCGGCGCGCCGACGGTTTCGTCCCCGGCGAGGGGGTCGGCGTGGTCGTGCTCAAGCGCCTCGACGACGCCCTGGCCGACGGGGACCACATCCACGGAGTGATCCGCGCCTCGGGCACCAACCAGGACGGCGCCACCAACGGGATCACCGCGCCCAGCTCCGTCTCTCAGGAGCGTCTGCTCCGTGACACCCATGCCTCCTTCGGCGTCGACGCGGGCACCATCGGGCTCGTCGAGGCCCACGGCACCGGCACCCCCCTCGGCGATCCCATCGAATTCTCGGCACTCGACCGGGCGTTCAGGGCATCCACCACGAAGTCCGGCTACTGCGCGCTGGGTTCGGTCAAGACGAACATCGGGCACACCCAGTTCGCCGCCGGTGTCGCCGGTGTGCTCAAGGTCCTCCTCGCCCTGCGGCACCGACGGATCCCCGCCTCGCTCCACTTCGAGACCGCGAACGCCGCCATCCGCCTGGACGGCAGCCCGTTCTACATGAGCACGCGCGATCACCGCTGGGAGGCTCCCTCCGGGGGCGGTCCCCGCCGCGGCGCCGTCAGCTCCTTCGGCGCCGGGGGGACGAACGCGCACCTCGTCATCGAGGAGGCGCCGCCCACCACCCGCACCCGCCGCACGACGCGTCCCGCCCATCTCGTCCTCCTCTCCGCCCACTCACGAGAGCAACTCGCCCGGCAGGTCGCCCTTCTGGCGGCGCACTGCCGCCGTGAGACGTCCCTCGACCTGGGCGACCTGGCCTACACGCTCACCGTCGGCAGGGCCGGGCTCGCCCACCGGTTCGCCTGCGTGGCGCGCGACCGCACCGACCTGCTGAGGATCCTCGGCCAAGGACTCGACGGACCCGACGCGTGCACCGGGCACGCGACGCGGACGCGCACCACCGGCGCGGATCCGGAGGCCGACGCGGGCGCCGCCCGGCTGCGCCGCTGCGCGGACCCGGCACGGACCGCGTCCGCCGACCTCCACCACGCGGATCTCATCGCCCTCGCCGCGCACTTCACCCGGGGAACGGCACTCGACTACGGGAGGGCCTTCGCCCCCGGAGCCCATCTGCGGGTGCCGCTGCCGACGTATCCCTTCGCCAGGGAGAGCCACTGGGCCGGACCGGTCCCCCCGGCGGACCCGCCGACACCGTCCCCCGTCACGGAACACCGCCCGACGGCGGCCCATCCGCTGATCCACGAGACGTCCCCGGCCGGGGACGTCGGGGACGAGCCGGGCACACTGCGTGCCACCACCGTCTTCAAGGGCGACGAACCCGTGCTGCGCGACCACACCGTGCGCGGGCAGCGCGTCCTGCCGGGTGTCGTCCACCTCGAAATGGCGCGCGAAACCGCTGCCCGGGCGCTCGGGGTCGACGCGGGGACGCCCCTGCGGATGCGCGACATCACCTGGATACGGCCCCTCGTCCAGGACCAGGAGCCCGTGACCGTCGACGTCCTGGTGAAACCGGCGCGTTCCGGCGGCGGCGAGCTCATCTTCGAGATCAGCTCGCTGGCCGAGGGCGCCACCGCGTCCGTCGTCTGCTCCACGGGGCGGGTAGCGGTCCTGGACACCTCCCGCCCCGAACGCGTCGACATCGCGCCGCCGCGCGCCGACGGGACGCCCACCGTGCCCGCCGAACGCATCCGCGAGGCGCTGGCCTCGATGGGAATCGTTCACGGTCCGTCGCTGCGCGCCGTCCGCGAGGCGCACGTCGGCGAGGGCACCGTCCTCGCCGCCCTCGACCTGCCCACCGAGGCCGACCCGGCCGGCGCACCGTACATCCTGCACCCGGCCCTCATGGACTCCGCCATCCAGGCGTCGACCGCGCTCCACATCACCGGCGGCGCCCAACCGCCGGAAACGGCCGTGCCGTTCGCGCTCGACCGCCTGGAGATCCTGGCCCCGTGCCGGGCGTCGATGCGGGCCGTGATCCGGGTCGCGGACCCGGCGGGAGAGATCACGCCGCTCAGCAGACTCGACGTGGACCTCGTCGGCGAGGACGGCCAGGTGTGCGTCCGGATGACCGGCTACACCTCACGACGCGCGAAGGACCCGGTGCCCGAACTCTTCGCCCCGGTATGGGAGCCCGCGGACACGCGTGGGCACACGGACGGCGGCGCCCCGGCCCCCGGCCACATCCTCGTCGTGGGCGGCACGGACGAACAACGGGCCGCGCTCACCGTCCGGTATCCGCGCGTCACGACATGGGACCTCGCTCCCGGGGCGTCGATCGACGAGGCGGCCGAGCGGCTGCGGACCGTCGGCCCGATCGACCATCTCCTCTGGATCGCCCCCGAGACCGGGGACACGGCGCCGGACGGCCCGCCGGCCCTCCAGCCGACGGACACCGCCGGTTTCGTCGCGGCCCGGGAGAGCGGTGTCATCGCCGCCTTCCGGCTGATCAAGGCGCTCCTGCGCACCGGACACGACGCCCGCCCGCTCGGCATCACCCTGGTCACCCGGCGTGCCCTGGCCACGTACGACACGGAGCCGACGGCCCCCGCCCACGCCGGGCTGCACGGACTCTTCGGATCGCTCGGGCACGAATACACGCACTGGTCCGTCCACCGGACCGACCTCGGCACCACCACCCTTCCCGGCGACCTCCTCACGCTCCCCGTCCCGGCCTCGGACGGCCCCCTCGCCCACCGCGCGGGCCAGTGGCTGGTCCGGCGGTGGGCACCCGACGAACCGGCCGGCGCGCGGGAACAGGTGTACCGGCAGGGCGGCGTGTACGTCGTGATCGGAGGCGCGGGCGGACTCGGCGTGGTCTGGACCCGGCATGTCGTGGAACGGTATGGCGCACACGTCGTCTGGATCGGACGGCGCCCCCACGACGACGACATCGAAGCGAAACTGCGCGCCTGCCGCGGCGACGTGCGCTACGTGTCCGCCGACGCCGCGGACCCCGCCGCCCTGCGTCGCGCCCGTGCCCGGATCGTGGCCGACCATCCGCGGATCCACGGAGTGGTCCACGCGGCGCTCGTGCTGCGGGACCAGAGCCTGGCCCGGATGGACGAGCCGACCCTCCGCGCGGCCCTCACCGCGAAGGTCGACGCCACCGTCGCCACCGCCGAGGTCTTCGCGGACGACGCACTCGACTTCATGCTGTTCTTCTCGTCGGTCCAGTCGTTCACGACGGCCGCCGGACAGGGCAACTACGCGGCGGGATCCACCTTCACCGATGCCTACGCCCAACACCTCTCCCGCCACCGGCCGTACCCCGTCAAGGTCATGAACTGGGGCTGGTGGGGGAGCACCGGCAGCGCCTCGTCGCAGCTCCACCGGGAGAGCATGGCGCGCTGGGGCCTGATCTCGATCGAGCCCCCCGAGGCGATGCGGGCCCTCGACACGCTCCTGGGCGGCCCGCAGCGACAGGTGGCCTTCGTCAGGTCGAGGCGGCCCGACGCCCTCACCGGCATCGACCCGGGCTCACGCATCACCGTCCACGAGCGGGCGCGGACCCGTGTCACCCCCGACGCGGTCCGGGCCGGTGTCGGGGCGCCCGCCGACCCCGAGGCACTGCGCGCGGTCGCCGACTGGCGCAGGACCGAACGCGATCCGCTGCTCGCCCGCATGCTCCGCGCACACCTCGAAACGCTCGGCGTGCTGCCCGGTCCCGGAACCACCGACCCCCGCGAGCGCGCCACCCGTGTCGCGGAACTCCGCGAACGCGCCGGAATCCTGCCCGGGTACGACACCTGGCTCGATCACGCGCTCCGCGTCGTGCCACCGTCCGGCCCCTCACCGGCCGAGGCCCGGCGCGAGTGGGAACGGTACCGGGAACGGTGGTCCGCGGACCCCGACAAGAAGGCCGAGGCCGCCCTCCTCGACGCCACCCTCCAAGCCCTGCCCGACATCCTCACCGGCAGGACCCGGCCCACCGACATCCTGTTCCCGCAGGGCTCGGTCGCACTCGTCGAGGGCACCTACCGGAACAACCGGATCGCCGACCTGTACAACCGGGCCATGGCCGACGCCGCCGCGGCCGTCGTGGCCGAACGGCTGCGCCTGGACCCCGGCGCACGTCTGCGCATCCTGGAGATCGGCGCCGGTACGGGCGGCACCAGCGTCGGCATGTTCGCCGCGCTGCGCCCCTTCCAGGAACACATCGAGACCTACCTGTACACCGATCTCTCCAAGGCGTTCCTGAACCACGCCCGCACCGCGTACGGACCACAGGTCCCCTATCTCGCGTACGCCCGCTTCGACGCCGAACGGCCCCTCGCCGGGCAGGGCGTGGAGGCCGGGGGCCATGACCTCGTCATCGCCGCCAACGTGCTGCATGCCACGCGCGACACCCGCAACACCATCCGCAACGCGAAGGCGGCGCTGCGCGACGGGGGCTGGCTTCTGCTGAACGAGCTCGCCGCGTTCGACGTCTTCAGCCACCTCACCTTCGGGCTGCTGGAGGGCTGGTGGCTCTTCGAGGACCACGCGCTGCGCATCCCGGGCTCGCCGGCGCTGTCGCCCGACAACTGGCGACGGGTGCTGGAGAGCGAGGGATTCCGCTCGTCCGTCTTCGTCCTGCCCCAGGCGCACGAACTCGGGCAGCAGATCATCGCGGCCGAGAGCGACGGGATCGTACGGCAGGCGGTGTCCGCGCCGGAGCGCGCGACGCCCGCACCCCGGCGTCCCCGTCCAGGAATCGGGCCGGGGGCGGCCACGGGCACCGGGACGCGGCCCGGGATCGTTGCGCCGCCGGCCCCGCATGCGGTTCCCGCACCTGAACGGCCCCTCGAACCGGGGCGTGAACCGGCTTCCGGAACGCCGGATCCGGCCTCGCCCGTTCGACGGCGCTCCGAAAGCCCGGCCGGGACTGCGGCGACCATGGGGACGAGGGAGTCCGCCAGGACCGCGGGGCCCCCGGCCGACCCCGTCCCGGAGGAGCGGGCGGAGACGATGGCACGGTATCTCCGCGAACAGGCGGCACGGACCCTCGGCATCCCGGCAGACCGGATCGCCCCCTGGGCACCGCTCAGCGACTACGGCCTGGACTCCATCCTCGTCCTTCAACTGACCAACGCCCTGCGTGAGGACCTCGGCGACATCTCGTCCACCCTCCTCTTCGACGCCGAATCGGTCGAGGGACTCACCGCCCACTTCCTGGAGAACGGCGGCTCCCGCGTCGACGGCCTCGTCGCACGCCTGCGTCCCGACGCGCCCGAACCGCCCCCCGCCCGACTCCCCGGAGCGGGCGCGTCGCGGGCGGCGTCACCGGCGCGCCCCGCCGCCGGTCTTCTCCGCACGGCGGTGGAGACGGGCAGCCCGGAACAGGCAGCGGACCTCCTGTCGGCCGCCGCCCGGATCCGGCCCGTCTTCGCGGCGGGGGACGGGCCCGAGCCGGCCACGCTGCGGCTGTCGGACGGCGCGGGGGAACAGGCCCTGGTCTGCCTGCCCTCCCTCGTCGCCCCGACCGGGGCCCACCAGTACGTGAAGTTCGCCACCGCACTCCACAACCGGCGCCAGGTGTGGACCGCCGCCATCCCCGGATACGCCGTCGGCGAGCCGCTCCCCGTGACCCTGGACGCCGCCGCGGACACTCTGGCGACGACACTGCTCCGGCGCCTGGGGGAGCGGCCGTTCGCGCTCGCCGCGTACTCCTCCGGAGGCTGGCTCGCCCACGAGGTCGTCCGGCGGCTGGAGAAGGCCGGCGCCCCTCCCGCCGCGCTGGTGCTGCTCGACACACCCCGGTCGACCGGCACCGCCATGGCGCGCGGAATGTGTGTGCTGACCCGGCGGCTCCTCGAAAAGCTCCCACAACTTCCCGTGATCGAGGAGCAGTTCACCGCGATGGCGTGCTATGCGCAACTGCTCGACGGCTGGCGGCCCGGACCGGTCGCCACTCCGACCGTGCTGGTACGGGCCGCGGACAGCACGGCCCTGCTCGGCGACGGCACACGTGCCGGATGGCCCGTGGACCACGAGCTGCTGGAGGTGACCGGGGATCACTTCTCCATGCTCGAAGAGCACGCAGGGGCGACCGCGCTCGCGGTTCACCGGTGGCTGTCCACCCTCGGCAACGACCATCGGGAGCGCTGACGCCACTACCGACGGGATCCCTGACGCTACTACTGACGGGATCCCTGACCCGAAGGCCGTTCCGCGCCGCCACCACCGGACGGCGGGGAACGGCCGCACCGGGTGGCGGACCGTACGTCCGGTCGCGTCGACCTCGGCACACGTCGGGCCGGACGACGTTCCCACAGACGTATCGGTGCCCTTTCCGGTATGTGAAGTCTTCATATCGGGGGCGTGAGCCCGTAGCTGTCCGGGGGCTACTGGCCAGTTGCATAATCTGTCCACCGAGTCGCCCGGACGACCGGAGAGTCGAGGGGGGAGCGCCATGGGGGAGACGGCTGAGCACCGGACGGTGCACCTCTGGTCGTTGGCCGAGGACGTCACCGTCGAGTCCGGTGACACCGAGGACCAGCTTGTGCTCACCGGCCGTTGGGGCGAGGAATGGGTCGACGGCGCCGACCCCGTCGTGCAGGCGGCGCTGCGCCGGATGGAGCTCGGGCCGATCCTGCTCGCCAATGTCGTTCCCGATCCGGACCGGGCCGATGCCGGTCTGCAGGCCGGACCGACCGAGCCCCACGGGCCACCGGGCGACGGTACCACCGACGGGAGCGGCGTCCTGGTGCTGCTGTCGGTTCTCGAACGGCTCAGTCACCTCGTCGTGCGCACTCTGGGCCTGGACGACCTCCGCGGGCCCCTGCTCTCGGTGACGCCGGTGTCCCGTCAGGCGTCCTTCGCGCTGCTGCGGCTCCCGGGCGGGCGGCTCATCTGGCTGCCGCGCGACATCACGCTCACCCTGCGGCCCGGCGCCTTCATCCTGGAGTCGCCCAGCTCCGCGCACCGAGTGGTGCTGCACCGCCCCGAGGCCGTGTGGGTGGTGGGGATGCTGGCCTGGCCGGCCACCCCGGACGACATATCGGCGGCGCTGCCGCTTCCGCCGTCGGTCACCGAGGACATCCTCGACTACCTGGCCGCGGCCTCCATGGCGGCGCCGGCCGACACGTCCGCCCTCCCGTTCCCCGACCCGGCCTGATTCGACCCGGGCTGCCCCGACCCGGCCTGCCCCGGACCGGGCCGAAGCGGAGGACCGGCCCCTACATCAGCCAGCCCGCTTCGCGGGCGATGCGGATGGCGTCCACCCGGTTGCGCGCGTTCAGCTTGGTCACGATGTTCGTCAGATAGTTCCTCACCGTCCCCGCCGACAGGTGCAGCTGTCGCGCGATCTCCTTCGCCTCGGCGCCGTCCGCGGTCAGACGCAGGACCTCGGTCTCCCGCTCCGTCAGCGGCGTCTCCGCGCCGCCCCAGGCGGCAAGCGCCAGCTGAGGGTCTATCACCCGCCTGCCCGCGGCCACCCGCCGCACGGCGTCGGCGAGTTCGCCGGGCGGGGCGTCCTTGAGCAGATAGCCGTCGACCTTGGTCGTCAGGGCCCGCCGCAGCGTACCCGGGCGGCCCATGCTGGTGAGGATCAACGTCCGGCAGTCCGGCAGCTCCTCGTGCAGCCGTGACGCCGCCGTCAGGCCGTCCATGCCCGGCAGATCGATGTCGATGACCGCCACGTCCGGGCCGTACTTGTGCGCCGCGGGCACGATCTCGTCGCCACGCTCCAGCTCGCACACCACCCGGAGGTCGTCCTCCAGGTTCAGCAGGGCGACCAGCGCCCCGCGCACCATGTTCATGTCCTCCGCGAGCAGTACGCGTATCGCCATGTTTTCCGCTCCCCCCGTGTCCACTGCACATAATCCCTCGCCGTTTCCGGGGGATGCCCCCGGGGCCGGGCACCGTTGAGCGGAGCGGCGGGGGCGAGTCGCGGCCTCGATGGCGACGAGGAGCGATTCCGGACAGCCACGGATTCTTGTGACTGCCGTCGATTTTATGTGAATGATGTGAAGCACGTGAAGTGATCGAGCCACTCCTCAACTGCGGCGTCCGTCCGTGGACTGCCGCCGCGTCGCTCCGGCGGCGCCGTCCGAACGTCCCTCGCCACCGTCGTATTCCGGCCGAATCCGGCGTCAGACGAAGAGCGGAACGGGGTTGAGGTCCTCGTAGGCGACGGCCTCCGACCGTCGCCCCAGCGCCACCGGCACGTCGTACAGCCGGCCCGGCGCGAACCGCGCCCAGAACGGCCGCAGGCCCGGAACGATCACTTTCACCACCGGGAGTCCGAGGTCCGGCCGCGTCTGGTCCAGGACCAGCAGCTCCATGCCGCGCGCACGCACCAGGTCGGTGATCGCGGCGATGTCGTCGAGCAGATCACCGCGCGGTGCGTAGCTCCAGTGCGCCGGGATACGGGCCGGTGCGGTCGGGTCGGGAGCCAGGTACGGCTCGCCGGCCGTCGTCGCCCGCCGCCACCACTCCAGCGGCTCCGGGTCGGTGATCCGGTAGCCGGTGTGGTCCGGCCGCGCGTCGCACACGGCCGGGAGCAGCTGCCCCATCTCCGTCAGGGCCCGGCGCGCCGCCAGCCGGGGATCGAAGTGCGCGCCGAAACCGAAGATCACGTCCTCGGCGGGCTTGTCGACGCGCCGGGACAGCGCCGCCACCACGGGAATGCCCAGGTCCGACGTGAGATCGAGCGCCCAGACCTCACGGTTCAGTCCGGCACAGCCCTCGCGGATCCGGTCCACGTACGGCTCGTCCCAGGCGTCCAGGTCGATGGCCGGCTGCCGGGTGCGGTTGTACCACCACAGGGCCACCGCGTCCCGCTCCACCAGCTCCAGGAACCCCTGGACCAGCGCGTCCTCCGGACTGCTGCCGGCTGCGTTGCCGTTGGAGTCGGCGGACAGCCCGTCCGTGCCCCACCCGTCGCCGTAGTACAGCATCGACGTCGGGAGCAGCCGCTGCCGCCCGGAGGTGAGCGACCACACGGGGGTCCACTCGGTGGGCCGGTCCACGTCGAACCGCTCGGGCACGTGACTGAGCCGCGACCCGGAGCTGTTCCAGCGGTCCCGGTCGCGGAACTGCCGCTCGTCGTAGAGCTGGCAGGCGTTGGGGTGCACCGCCGCGTCGCCCAGCGCGCGGAAGGTGTCGCGGACGACCGCCTCGTCGCCGTGCCGTGTGCCGCTGTACCGTTCCACCGCCTCGCACAGCGCGCTCACCCGGGCCTCGGTCCGCGTGACGCCCTTGCCGCCGCTGAGCGCGCGCAGCCCGGCCCGCAGTCCGGCCAGCGTCGACGAGCCCATGGCCAGGTTGTGCCCGGAGAGATAGGGGTGGACGAAGCCGGGGCTGTTCGGCGCCCGGCGGATCTCCTTGACGATCCCGGTGACCGGGTCGACCAGACCGCCGTACGCCGCCAGCATCTGATCGGGCGTCAGTGCCCGGTGGCCGCCCAGGTCCCGTTCCGCCTTCGGCCGGGAGACGGGGACGAACGGGGTGGACGCGCGCCGGGCGACGATCCCCGGGTCTCCGCATCCGGCGCACTGCGGAAGCCGGGTGACCGCGTGCTGCGCCGACCCCGACCGGAGCGTGCCGAGCGTGGTGACGGCGTCCTGCGCCGGATCGCGCACCCCGGCCAGCCACTTGGCGGACTCCAGCACCGCCAGATGCAGCCCGAGGGCGTAGCAGGAGGCGAGGGCGCCGAGCGGTCGCGGCGGTGGTCCGTCGATGCCCAGGGCCAGTTGGAGCGGCCGTTCGGAACGCCGGTGCCCGCGGAGCCGCACCGCCAGGCACGACCAGCAGGCGCCGCCCTCGGCCGGGCGGAACACCGGGCCGACCCACGGCTCCGCGCCGCCCGGACGCGCCAGCAGCCAGGGCAGGCCCCGCGCCCGGTGGGCGGCGTCGACGTCCCGCAGACGAGGGGTCAGGTAGTCGTCGCACAGCACGATCGCGAAGTCGGGGCCCGCCTCCGGGAGCGCGTAGGGCTTCCGGCTCGCGTCGCTCACCTCGGCGACGGTGAGCCCCGACTCCTCGCACGCCGCCCGCAGACGGCCGTGGTCCGCCGTGCCGGTCAGGTCCACGATCCGCACCCGTGCCCGTCCGGCCGCCGCCGCGGCGCGCGCCCCGTCCAGGCCGGCGAGGTCCCAGTAGGCCACGGTGCCGCGCGGGGCGGGGGGCCGCGCGCCGTCGGGGGCGAACCGGCGCAGCAGGCCCGCCCGTTCGAGAGCGGTGAGCGAGTCACGGGCCCCGTCGGCCCCGAGCCGAGCCGCCGCTTCCCGCAGGACGCCCGCCGCCGTGCGGCTGCCGTCCAGCAGCGGTGCGAGCACCTCCGCGTGCTCGCCGTGGAGCGCGGTCACACCGCGCTGGGACACCAGATAGACCGCCTCGCCGGGGACGACCGTGGGTTCGAGGTGGCCGGCGAAGCCCACCCGGATCCGGTCGTCCCCCGAGGCGGCCCAGAGGTCCTGTCCCTGGCCGACGGTCATGCCCCGAGCCGTGCCGACGGCGCGGGCTCACCCGTCGCGTCGGCGGCGGCCGGCCCGCTGCGGATGCAGATGGTGAACAATGCCTGGGCCTGGGCGCACGCGGCATCGAGATCCTCGATCACCAGGTGCGCAGCGGGCTTCTCAGCGAGCCTGGCACGGGAGGAGAACGTTTCCTTCATGGTGTTTCTTGTCCCTTCGTGGATCGCACGGCGTCGAGAGTTCGGGAGGCCGGCCCGTTTCCGGGTGAGGAGCGGACCGGCGTCACCCAACCGATTCTGCGAGGCTTGGCCGAGAACTTACAGTGCACGGATCATCTGCCGAGAGTGAACTCTTCACATGCCGGGGCCCTGTGCCTCAGGCCACCGAGTCCTCGGCGTACGGGTCGTCGTCCAGGTCCGGGAGCGGCCGCAGCAGCCGGGTGGGGGCCTCCGCCACCAGATGGAACGACCTGTCCGGCAGGCGTTCGACGCTCAGCCTGCCGGAGATGGCCTGCAGCCGCGCCGCCAAGTTCCCCAACCCGCTGCCACTGTGCGGGGAGACGTCGCGATAGGCGGGATCCACCCCGTCGTTGGTCATCGACAGCCGTACCCGGTCGCCCTCCTGCACGGCCTCCATCCGGCACGTCGTCGCCCGGGTGTGCCGCAGCAGATTGGTCACCGCCTCGCGCAGCACCGCCGCCAGCACGGTGTCCACCTGCTGGTCGACGGTGCCGAAGCGGATGTCCGTCTCCACCCGGACGTCGGCAGCCTCCAGCAGCGACTGCGCCGACCCCAGCTCCTGCTTCAGGGACATCGCCCGCAGCCCACTGGCCACCGCCCGCACATCGGCCAGCGACTGCCGCGAGATCTCCAGGAGTTCGCTGACCTCGTCCATCGCGCGCCGCGGATGCGTGGGCACCAGCCGGTGGATCAGCTCGCTCTTGAGCGTGATCGCGGAGAGACTGTAGCCCAGCAGATCGTGCAGGTCCCGGGCGAACCGCAGCCGCTCCTGCGTCACCGCCATCCGGCTGAGCTCGAGACGGGTGTCGTGCAGGGCGTGGACCAGCGCCGACAGCCGGGACAGCCCGAACACCACCAGACCGGTCAGCAGCGTCGACAGGGAGAGATAGAACATTTCCCGCAGCGGATAGCCGTCGGCGAGAGGCGGCAGCGACATCGACAGCCCGACCACGCCGTACGCGGGCCAGGCCACCCTCGGCGGCAGGAGCAGCAGCAGGGAACCGGCGAGGAACCCGGCCATCGCGCCCCACTGGGAGTGGAACAGCGCGAGCGGCAAATAGGTCAGCAGCGCCTGGGCGGAGAGCGTGAGTGCCTTCTGCCAGGTCGGCGCGAGATGGGCGTGCGCACTGGAGTGGCGCATCTGGAGCAGGAAGACGAGGAGCAGCGCCACCGCGCACGCGCCGAGCGACAGAGCCGTGTGCGCCGCGCTCGCGAGGTTGATCAGAGTGATGCTCAGATAGCCGAGCAAGGCCACCTTGAGGATCGTCCCGGCCAGGCGTGGTGCCGGCAGATCCGGCAGCGGCGAGAGCTTTCGCGCGCCGGGTCCGGTTCCGGCCCCTGGCCCCGCGGTGGTCCCTCCTTCTGCTGCTTCCCCGTTGTCCGCCCCGTTCGTGCCGGACGAGCGGCTGCCCCCCTGCTTCATGCGACCGTCCCGTTCATGCGCGGTCTGCGATCTTCGGTGGCGCTTCCCGCGAAGTCGTCGAACTCCAGTGCACATGCGAAGATCATAAGTGGTGCGGCGACGACGGGAATTCCCGGTCGTGAGGCCGGGCCGCGGCGGGCATGGGGGGTGATCCGCCGTCAGGAGGGCCCGGGGACGGTCTTCCGGTACGAGGACGACCCTCCGCCTGGAGGCCGCACGCAGCGGATGCCGCACGGTCCGGCCTCCGGCCGGACGACGGCAGTTCGACGAACGGCCCTGACCGCCCGAATCCGACGCGCGGTCAGGGCCGGCGCGACGTCGCGCTCCCGGAGCACGGAGTCGCGCCGGCCGTTCCCGGATCACCGCCGGTCGGACGTCCGGTGGGCTATCGCACGGCGGCCGACGAGCCGGCGGGCGTGCTGCGGATGCAGATGGTGAACAGCGCGACCGCGTCGTCCGACGCGCCGTCCAGGTCCTCGATCACCAGGGCGCCGAGCGCGCCGCGGACCGGTCCGGTCGCGGCGTCGGGGCGGAGTGCGGAGACATCGGAGAAGTTCATCGGGTGTTCCTTCCCTCTTGTTCGTCGGTGACTTCCAGGGCGTGTTGCGAAAGTGGCGTCGTCCGCCCGAAGGGCGGGGCCCGCGGCGTCCGGCGCGGTGCATCGCAAGGCGGAGGGTCGTCCTCGTACCGGGCGTACGTGGAAGATCCCGACAACGTGGCGAGGCGCCGTGCCGGGAGTCGCAGGCCGGACGGGACTTTCGCAACACGCCCTGGGTGCGGGGTGGTCGTACGAGGACGGGGCTCGCCTCACGGAACGGGCAGCGGGCCGCGGGACTTCACCCCCGGCGCGTGCGCGCCCGGCCCGGTCCGTGACGGCGCCGGGCGCGTACGCAGCCGGCCGCCGAGCAGCGCCATGCCGAGCGGAGTGACGGTGTGCAGGGCGCAGTTGCGCACGCGACGAGTGGTGATCAGCCCCGACTCCCGCAACACCGAGGCGTGTTGGCTGGCGGTTCCGGGGGAGATGCCGAGCCGGGCCGCGAGTTGACTCGTCGTGCAGGTGTCCGTCAGCTGCCGCAGCGCGGCCGCCCGGGTCTGTCCCACCAGGGCGCTGAGCGCCTGTTCGCCGCCGACCTCCTCCTCTTCGGGCAGCAGCGAGAACAGGGAGGTCACGTCCGACGGCATGCCGAAGACGAGAGCGGCCTGCCCGCTGTCCCGCTCGGTCCCGATGACGCGGCCCGCGACGCCCGTCAGGAACGCCGACGGCACCAGCAACAGGCCCCGCCCGCACAGATGGACGTCCCGGTCGGTGCGGTCGTGGATCTCCAGGACCGGCGGGTTCCACACGATCCTCGGGTGCAGCGTCGACAACAGCCGCTCGACCCCGCCCGTCATCGCGATCCTCCCGTGGGCGTCGCACTCGGTGTCCAGCCGCTGCTGCACCGAGTCCCACAGCGGGGCGACCCCGGCCCGCCAGACGCCGACGGCCAGCCGGACCGCCTCCGTCCGGGTCAGCGAGAGCGCGGCCAGCGCGGAGGCGTCCGCGTCCGGCGAGGAATCCAGCAGGAACAGCAGGTCGTCGGGGGCGTTCAACGACTGCAGCAGGGGGCCGAGCGGCTGGCTCAGAGAAGAACTCTCCCGTAGTCGGGCGGTGACCTCGGCGCGCCAGCCGGTGAGATCGGCGCTGCGGGACCTCGTGAGCGCGCCCAGAGCGAACACGCCCTCGGCCACCGGGCCGAGGGTGCTCTGCATTCGGGTGCGCGCGAGATCTGCGGCGGTGAAGTGGATTCTCTGCATCGAACGGCCCCCATGTCTTGTGGGACCCGGCTGCCCGGGCCCGGCGGCCGACTCCCCGCCCAGGCACGGAGACGGCGCCTCGTCCGGCCGCCGCCCCGGTCCCTACCGCACGACGCTCCACGGGCGTCGGACGGGCGGACCGGGGAAATGGGGTTCGATCGGCGGCCGAGGTCGGCGGATCGCGCCGCGGGGCGCCGTCTGCCGTCGTCCGGGGGGAAGTCGGAACACGAGTGACCGTGTCATGCGGCGGGCGGCGGCCGACAGTGCGACGCTCCCTGAACACCCATGACCGTCTCAGCGCGTGGATCATGAATTTTTCAGGTGCGCCAGTGCGACGGCCGTGATTGGCCGAATACGCACGCCTTCACCATGCCGCCCGAACGGCCGCTCACCGCAGGGCATTTGCCGTCGACAGAAACTGTGGTGAACGGGGGCCGATTGTGGCTACCTTGCGCCAGCAGGGGGGCCGGAGCCCCCTGCCGGAGGTTGGGTACGGCCCGTGACCTGCCGGAAAGCACGGCGCGCACGCCCGATGGCGAGGTCCCGCAGCGGGCTCGCGCGGAGGGACGCGCCCCAGCGATCGCCGTAGGGGAGTTGCTGTGATCAGCGAATCCGTGGACGAAGCGGTACGCCGCGCCCGCGTGGCGGAGGCGGAAGTGGCGTCATGGTCGCAGGCCGGAATCGACGAGGCCGTGGCGGCCGTCGGCTGGCACTGCTATCGGGAGGAGAACGCGCGCGCTCTGGCGCGGCTCAGTGAGGAGGAGACCGGTCTCGGTGACGCCGAGGCGATGTACGCACTCCAGCGCAGACGGGTGCTCGGCATCCTGTACGACCTGCACGGGGTCCGTACGGTCGGCGTCGTCGAGGAGCAGCCCGAACGGGGACTCGTCACCCTCGCCAAACCACTCGGCGTGATCGCCGTCGCCAGCCCCGCGACCGCACCCGCCCCGGGCATCATCTGCAATGCCCTGCCCATGCTGAAGACCCGCAACGCCGTCGTCTTCAGTCCCAATCCGCGCGCCCACCGGACGGCGCTCGCCACGACCGAGGTCATGCGTGCCGCGCTGGCCGAGGTCGGGGCCCCGCAGGACCTCGTCCAGTGCCTGCCGGTGACCGGCCGTGACGCCGGCGAACGCCTCATGTCCGCCGCCGACTTCGTCGTCGCCATCGGCGGTTCCAACACCGTGCGCCGCGCCTACCGCAGCGGCACGCCCGCGATCGGTGCCGGGGTGGGCAACCCCACGGTCCTCGTGGACGAGACCGCGGACCTCGACGAGGCCCTGAACCACATCCACACCGGCGCCGGGTTCAACCACGGCACGTCCTGCTCGTCCGAGAGCAATGTGCTCGTGCACCGCTCCGTCGCCGACGACTTCCGCGACGGTCTGGTGCGTGCCGGGGCCCATCTGTGCGACGCGGCGGAGACCGCGGCGCTGGTCGCGGCGATGTGGCCGGACGGCCGTACCCTCGATCGCGACCTGATCGGCCGGCCGGCCGCACAGATCGCGGCGGCGGCCGGGCTGACGGTGCCGGACAAGGTCTCCGTGCTCGTCGCGGACCAGCCCGATGCCGGGCAGGACGGTCCGCTGCTGCGGGAGAAGATCTCTCCCGTGCTCTCCCTGTCGGAGTACACCGACTTCGACGAGGCCGTGCGGCTCGTGCAGCGGATCTCGGAACGCTGCGGCATCGGGCACAGCTGCGCGATCCACACGAGCCGGCCGGACCGGGTCATGCGGCTCGCGGAGAGCGTCACGCACTGCCGGGTCGTGGTGAACCAGTCGACGATGACGAACACCGGATCCTTCAGCAGCGGTGTGCCATTCACCACCACCCTGTCCAGTGGGAGCTGGGGCGGTTCCGGAGTGTCGGGGAACGTCACCTGGCGGCATTTCCTGAACTACACCACGATCTCCCGTCCCGTTCGGGAACGTGTTCCGGACGAGGCCGCGCTGTTCGGCCCGTACTGGGACCGGGCGGCGGCGCGGACGAGCGAGGAGCCGAAGGCGGCCTGACGCCGCCCGTGCGGTTTCGTGGTCAACGATTCGACAGTGCGCCCGTACCGGGCGGGGAAGGGAGGGCGACCAGTGCCGACAGCGAGTGTCAACGGCATCAGCCTGAGCTACGAGGTGACCGGACAGGGCGACCCGGTCGTGCTGGTCATGGGATCCGGCGCCGGAGGCAGGGCCTGGCATCTGCACCAGGTGCCGGCGCTGGTGCAGGCGGGCTACCGGGTGATCACCTTCAACAACCGGGGCATTCCGCCCACCGATACCTGCTCCGAGGGCTTCACGATCGACGATCTCGTCGCGGACACCGCGGCGCTGATCGAGCATCTCGACGCGGGTCCGTGCCGACTCGTCGGCACCTCGCTCGGCGCCCACGTGGTGCAGGAGCTGTGTCTGGCCCGGCCGGACCTGGTCAGCCAGGCGGTCCTGATGGCGACGCGGGGCCGCAGCGACGTGATGCGCCGGGCACATGTCCGGGCGGAGCGGGAGTTCTACGACAGCGGCGGCCGGCTGACGCCGCTGTACGGGGCGACGCTCCGGGCGATGCAGAACCTGTCGCCCGCGACGCTGCGGGAGGACAAGGAGATCCGGGACTGGCTCGACATCTTCGAGCTGTCCCCGGTCGCCGACGCGGCCGGCTACCGGGCCCAGCTCGATGTCGACGTCGAGGAGAGCCGTCTCGACGCCTACCGCGCGATCCGCACGCCGTGCCAGGTGATCGGTTTCGCCGACGACCTGGTGCTGCCTCCGCATCTGAGCCGGGAGGTGGCCGACGCGGTCCCCGGGGCCCGGTACACCGAGATCCGGGACGCGGGGCACTACGGCTATCTGGAACGTCCCGACCAGGTGAATTCCGTTCTGCTCGCATTCTTCCGACAGAACGGCTGACACGGGCCGGGCGATGCACGACCCCCGCGTTTCGGTGCCGGACGAAACAACTTGTCGGTCCGGAAGCGGGCGATGGACGATTCCGCGGGGCCGGGCGCATCCGGATCCCGCTCTTGAGGAGGAAATCATCATGGAGAACCCGTTCGACAACGAGGACGGTTCTTTCTACGTACTCGTGAACGATGAGAACCAGCACTCGCTGTGGCCCACCTTCGCGGAGGTTCCCAAGGGCTGGTCCGTCGTGTTCGGCGAAGACACCCGCCAGGCGTGCCTCGCGTACGTCGAGAAGAACTGGACGGACATGAGGCCCGCCAGCCTCATACGGGAGATGGAGGGCCTGGAGGCGGAGCCGGCCAGCCCGGCCGGCGCCGCCGCCTGACGCGCGTCCCTTCGCACCAACATCCCGCGGGTGTCCCGGAAGTCGGTCCGGGGCACCCGCTCCGTTCCGGTGCCGGTCACGGCACCGGGTCTCAGTGCACGTCCCGGCGCATCGGGACGAGCACCGCGGCGATCGCCGCGAGCAGGGCGTAGCCGGTGAGCAGGAGCGCACCGCCCACGGGCGAGAGCAGCGACACCGGACTGGTCGCCAACTGGTCGGCGAGGGTGTCGGCGATGTAGGTGAAGCCGGTCAGCGAGGAGGTGGCGCCGCCGGGGAGCAGCGGGTAGAGCAGCTTGACGCCCGGGATCATCATCAGCGTCAGCTCACCCATGTACAGGTAGCCCACCACGACCGCGAGCGCGGCGATCTGATTGCGGATCAGTGCCCCTGCGGCGACCCCGAGCAGGGTGTAGACGGCCATGGTGACGGCCAGCCGCCCGAGCAGAGCCAGGACCTCCGCGGACTCCATGCCCGGGGTCACCCCGCGGGCCGCCGCCCCGCCGAAGAAGCCGACCCCCGCGGTGCCGGTGAGCACCACCCCGTAGACCAGTCCCGCGACCCCGAAGACGACGATCTTGGCGGTCAGCACCTGCCAGCGCTTCGGCGCGAACAGGAAGGTGTACGTGGCCGTGCGGTGCCGGTACTCGGAGGTCATCGCCAGGGTTCCGAGCGCCGCCGGGACGATCACCGTGAACCCGAGCATCCCCAGCACCGAGCGCACGCCGTCCTCGGTGTCCAGACCGGGCATCGGCGGGTCGAAGTTCTCCGGACCGACCAGAGTGAGCAGCCCCACCATCCCGCCGCCGAGGACCACGGCCACCAGCAGCGCCCACATCCACATCCGGGTGGCCAGCAGCTTGCGGAACTCGGCCCTGATCAGTGTGCTCATCGCTCGATCCCCTCGTCGTTCGTGTGCGAGGCCGCCGCGCCGGCCACCGCCGGTTCACGGGCCCCGTCCCCGTCGCCGGTCAGCCGGAAGAACAGCTGCTCCAGGCTCGCCTCCTCGGTGACGAGGCCGTGCACCCGCAGTCCGGCCGCAGCCGCCAGGTCGGCGACGACGGTGTCGGTCGCCCCGTACACCCGAAGCCAGCCGTCCTGGGCGGTCTCCACCCGTACCTGTGCGCTGGAGGACTCCCGGAGCAGTGCGTCGCGCAGCGCCGCGGCGTCCGGGGACCGTACGAGTACGGACCGCGGGACGAAGCGCTCCATCTCGGCCAGCGGCCCCGCCGCGACCAGCCGGCCCCGGCTGATCATCACGACGTCGTCGACGATCTGCTGGACCTCGCTCAGGACGTGACTGGAGACGAGGACCGTGCGCCCCTCGGCCGCCAGGCCGCGCAGGAACCGGCGAAGCCAGGCGATTCCCTCCGGGTCCAGGCCGTTGCTGGGCTCGTCGAGGAGGAGCACGCGCGGGTCGCCCAGCAGGGCGGTGGCCAGGCTGAGGCGCTGCCGCTGCCCGGTGGAGAAGGTGCGCGTGCGGCGGTCGGCCACCTGCGCGAGCCCCAGCTCCTCGATGAGCCGGTCCACGCGCGAGGCCGGGTGACCGCCCATCGTGCAGTAGATGCGCAGATGGTCGCGGGCCGTGTGGTTGGGGTGGAACGCGGACGCGTCCAGGGCGGCGCCGACGACCTCGGAGGGCCGGGTCAGCTCCCCGTATCTCCGGCCGCCGATGGTCGCCGTGCCGGAGGTCGGGGCGACCAGACCGAGGATCATCCGCATGGTCGTGGACTTCCCGGCCCCGTTGGGTCCGAGGAAGCCGGTCACCACGCCGGGCTCGACCCGGAAACTCAGGTCGTCGACCGCGGTGACGGCACCGAACCGCTTGGTGAGGCCGGTGACTTCGATGCGCGGGCCGTTCGCCTCGTGCTGCTGTGTCATCAGTTCTGCTCCTGGTGGCGGCCGATGAGGCGGGCCAGCTCGCCGGCGTCGTCGAGGGAGAGGACCAGCTCGTCGTACTGCTCGCCGGAGGCGGCGCGGTCGAGCTGGACCCGCAGGCCGGGCTTGCCCCGGTACGCCGCCACGAGCTGGCGCGGTCCCAGCATCAGGCCCCAGGTGCCGATCTTGGCGACCCCGGAGACCTGGAGGCCCTTGCGGGCGCCGTGCGCCTCGCGCAAGGGGTTGTCGACCGGGACGACCCGGCGGACGGCGGCCAGCGGGACGCTCAGTGTGCCGCGGCGCAGCCAGGTCTGCTCGCGTCCGCTGAACTCGACCACGAGCTCGGTGCCGGAGATCTTCATCAGTGCCATGGGGTCCATCCCTCCCTCGGGGCCGCACCCCTCCGTCCGGGTCGGAGCGCGGTTCCGCTGCCATGAGCGTCTGTTCTAGTAGATGTATATCAGATAGAGTGGGCATGTGCATCTCGTACTCGACCTCGACAGTGAGGTACCGATCTACCAACAGATCCGGGACCGGGTGGTGGAAGCCATCGCGGAAGGCGCGCTGGCGCCCGGTGCCGGTCTCCCGTCCACCAGGCAGTTGGCCGTCGACCTGGCGATCAACTTCCACACCGTGAACAAGGCCTACGACCTGCTCCGGCGCGAGGGGATCATCCGCATCAACCGCAAGAGCGGCGCGGCGGTCCGACCGGACGTCAAGCAGCAGTCCGTGGACGACCTGCGCACCGGGGTCGACTGGGACCGGCGCATGCGCACGCTCCTCGCGGAGCTGGACGTGCGCGGCATCCCGAAGGGGGAGGTGATGGCGTATGTCGAGGCGACCCTCGACGGCTTCCCGGGCAGGGAGGACGACGGTGGATAGGGCGTTTTCCGAAAGTGGCGTCGTCCGCCCGAAGGGCCCTGACGGGACTTTCGAAACACGCCCCGGCGCCTGCCCCCGAACGGCGGGCGACGCTTCGACGACAGGGCCCGGCGGGGCGTTACGGGCGGTGTGCTCAGGGGGTGGCCCGGGGGCCGTCGTCCGGACCAGGCGGCAGCCAGGGGGCCCGCAGCAGGGCAGCGCCGAGCGGAGTGAGGGTGTGGATGGCCGAGGTGTGCGTACGCGTCGTGGACACCAGCCCCGCCCGGCGCAGCACGCTCGCGTGCTGACTCGCCGAACCCGGCGTCACCCCCACACGCCGGGCGAGCTCGCTCGTCGTCAGGCTCACGGTGAGCGCCTGGAGGACGGCCGCCCGCGTGCTGCCCACCAGGAGCCCCAGCGGCTGCCGCTCGCCCACGCCGTCGGTCTGCGGCACGTCGCCCGCCGCCCACTCCCCGGACCGCCCGGAGCCCCGGCCGGCATCCCCCCAGAGGGAAGCGGCCGTCGCCGCCGCGGTCCGCGCCGGATGGACCAGGATCGGGGCATTGCCCGGCGTCCGCTCGTCGAGGAACAGACGCGGCGGCCCCGTCAGGAACAACGACGGCGCCAGCAGCAGTCCGCTGCCCGACAGTCGTACCTCGCGGGGCCGTTCGGCCGGCACGCTCAGCACCGGCGGACGCCAGCACAGGCCCGTCGGCCCGACCGTGGCGAACAACTCCTCCACGCCGCCGACCGTCATCGCCCGCCCGTTCGCCTCGCACTCCCGCTCCAGGCGGCTGCGGATCCGCGGCCAGTAGGGTTGCACCGCGGACTGCGCGAACACCCTGAGCGCCACCGCCAGCCGGTGGTTCGCCAGCAGCCCGCGTCCCACCGTCACGCCCGGCCCGCCGGCGGGATGCTCCATCCACGCCGAGATCCGGCCCGTGGGGGAGCGGACCACCGACATCAACTCCGGCGACCCGACGAGCGCCTCCGCCATCCGCGACAACAGCGGAAGGTGTCTGCTGTGCCGACTGCCCGGCCGGAACACCACCGTCCTGCGCCACTGGGCGAACACGTCCTCGCCCCCGTCGCGTCCCCGGCCGCCCGGGCCCTGGCCGGCACCCAACGACGCAAGAGCGAAAAGGGACTCCGCCGCCGGACCGACGGTCTTCAACAGCCGGACGTTCATCACGTCGTCGAACGTGAAATGAATGGTGAGTCCGCTCCCCGTCCGCCGCGCCGGATTCCCTTTCGCGGTACTTCCGTGATCCTCCTCGCGCATGCGGCACATCATGCCGGAAGGGGATCCGGGCACTCCCCGAAAACGTCCGCCGCGCCAGCCGCCGAAGCAGTCGCCACCTGCGAGTTTCATCAACGCCCGAATGTGGTTGCCGGACAGACGATCCGCGCGGGAGCCTGGAATGTCGTGCAGTGTGCCGACACGACGACATCCCGCCCCACCGGGAAATCCTGAACACGAAATGAGTGAACACCGTGCTGTACAACGCACTTTTCAACCTCGGCATTCTCGCGGCCGTCTGGGGCGCGCTGGCCCTCGCCCCCAGCCCGCTCCTCAATTCCCCGTCCGTCCCCTTCGGCGTCCGCGTGCCCCCGGACAAGGCGAACGCACCCGAAGTCGCCGCGCAGCGGCGGCGATACGGAGCCCTGCTGCTCGCCGCTACCACGGCCGTAGCGGTCCTCGCGCTCGTCGCCTGCGCGGCGCTCGACAGCCTCGTCGTCGGAGCCGTCGGCGGCAGCCTCCTGCTCACCGTCGTCGGCGTCGCCCTGTGGATCCGCGCGCACCGGGCCGTCGCCGACGCCAAGGAACAGGGCGGCTGGTACGAGCAGACCCGGCAGGGCGCCGTCACCGACACCTCCCTGCGCACCGATCCCGTCCGCTTCCCCTGGCCGTGGGCTATTCCCGCGTTCGCGATCGTCGCCGTCTCCGCCCTCGTCGGCGCCGTCGTCTACCCGGACCTGCCCGCCGAGATCGCACTGCCCCAGAAGTCGTTCTCCGGAACCGTCTACCAGACGTACCCGACCACCTTCTGGACCGCGTTCGCCCTGGTTCTCGCGCAGATCCTCGTCACCGCCTCCATGGCCGGCACCGTCGCCGGAATCCTGCGCGCCCGCGCCGACCTGGACGTGAGCCGCCCCAGGACCAGCGCCGCCCGATACCGCCGCTACCTCACCAGCATGTCGCGTTCCTTGCTCGGCATGGCCGCCCTGCTGAACCTGATGCTGCTCGGACTGTCCGGAATGCTGTGGAGCGACAACCGCTCCCAGAGCCTCATGGCGCTCGTCGTCGGCGTCCCCGTCCTGGCCGTCCTCGGGATCATCGCCCACCTCGTCCTTCGCGTCGGCCCCGGCGGCAGCCGGCTCCCCGCCGACATCACCGAACCCGACAGCGGTCTCGTGCCCCGCGACGACGACCGCTTCTGGCACGGCGCCGGAATGATCTACGTCAACACCGACGATCCCGCGATCACCGTCCCCCGCCGCGTCGGATTCGGCTGGACCGTCAACCTCGGCAACCTCCGCTTCCTCGTCGTCACCGCGGTCCTGGTGGCAGTGGCCGTGGGGGTCGGTGTCGTCGTGGCCGTCACCATGTGAAACACGCGCCGCACGCACCCGCCACCTCCACGAAGGGCCGTCTCCGGACACACGGAGCCGGCCCTTCGTGCTGCGCGTTTTCACCGCACTCGAAGAAGATTGCGAACGACCGTGGCGGCGGGAGAGCCTGAGGACCGAAAGCACGGCACGTCCGCATCGCCGTGCCGTCCGCCGCCTTCGCCGACACCACGCTCACGCGACGCATCGTCGCGCCCTCCGCTCCCGGTGGTGACCGGTTGCCGCCGGCGGCGGAGAGAACCCGAACAGGAGAGTGGTCGTGGTGACGGTCCCGGAAACGGTCGTGGAAACACTCCCGGAAACGGCTCCGGAGACTTCCCGGGAATCGGCCGGCGGTCTGCCCGAGGGTCTGGCGCGGTCCCTGCCCGGGATCTTCGAGGAACTCGCCCGCGAACACCGGGTCACCGGCGCGCAGATCGCCCTCTACCACGACGGCACCCTCCACGCGCACTCCTACGGAACGGAATCCGTCCGCACCGGACGCCCCGTGACCCAGGAGACCGCCTTCCCCTTCGGCTCGGTCACCAAGTTCTTCACCGCCGCCCTCGTCATGCAGTTCGTGTCCGACGGCGACATCGACCTCGACGAACCCCTCGCCGATCTCCTTCCCGAACTGAGGACACCCGGTGGCTCGGGAACCGGCCTGGGCGCCGCCACCGTGCGCCAACTCCTCAGCCACACCGCCGGACTGCCGGACAGCATCGAGTACGCCGACATGCGTGGCCCCTCCTACCGGCGCTTCGCCACCGCCTGCGCCCAGGCACCCGCGCTCCACGCACCCGGCCTCGCCTTCTCCTACTCCAACACCGGCTACTGCCTGCTGGGAGCGGTCGTGGAGGCAGTGGCCGGCATGGACTGGTGGACGGCAATGGACAGTTGCCTGCTGCGCCCCCTCGGCATCGAACCCGCCTTCCTGCACGATCCCCGCCCCGGCAGCGCACCCGCCGCCCGCAGCATCGCCGACGGCCACGCCGTCCGCGCCGACAGCGACAACGCGGAAATCGTCGACCACATGACCGACCTGTCGCTCGCCGCGGCCGGCGGCCTCGTCGGCAGCGCGGTCGACCTCGTCACCGCCGCCCGCCTCCACCTCGACGACCGTGCCCGCTTCGCGCACGAGCACCTGCTCCCCGAGGACGCGGTCCGAATCATGCACGAACCGATCCCAGCCGCCGAGCCGTTCGGTCTCGCCGATGCCTGGGGCCTCGGCCTCATGAGCCACCGCAGCGCAGGGGGCGTCTGGTTCGGCCACGACGGCGCGGTCGGCGGCGCCAGCTGCAACGTGCGCCTCCACCCCGCCGACAACACTGCGCTCGCGCTCACCGCCAACTCCACCGCGGGACCCCGCCTGTGGGAAGCCCTCGTCGCCGAACTCCGCGCCGCGGGCCTGGACCTCGGCCACTACCGGCTCCCCGAGCCGGACGCCCCGCAGGTCACGGAGCCGGACGCCTACCTCGGCACGTATGCCAACGGAGACCTGCACCTCGTCGTCATGCCCGGGCCGGATGGCAGCCTCTACCTCACGCGCGCCGACTACGCCGACTACCGCCTCACGATCCACACCGACGACCGCTTCGTGGCCCAGGACAACGAGCACGACGGCCTGCCGATCGTCGGCCGATTCGTCCGCGAGCGGTCCGGCGGCCCAATCGTCCTTCTCCAGTACGGCGGGCGCGCGCTCCAGCGGCTCTGACAGCGGCGTCACCTCCACGCCCGGCCCCGCCCAGCCGTTCCGGGACTCCCACCACCACTGCACGCCCATCTGACACCAGGGGAAAACAACGATGTTCGAGCACGAGCAGTCGATGACGTCGGTCGTGGGCGCGTTCGGTGAGCGGGTGGTCTCCGGTCCGGGTGCGGTGGCGGTGCGGTGTGGTGATGTCGTGCTGACGTATGCGGAGTTGGATGCGGCTTCGGATCGGTTGGCGCGGGTGCTGGTGGAGGGGGGTGTGTCGTCCGAGTCCAGGGTCGGGTTGCTGTTGGAGCGGTCGGTCGATGTGGTCGTGGCGATGCTGGCCGTGCTGAAGGCGGGTGGTGTGTATGTGCCGTTGCATGCTTCGTATCCGGAGGAGCGGGTGCGGCAGGTGCTGGTGCAGGCTGGTGCCGGGCTGGTGCTTACGGACCGGGGCGTGGGTGAGGTCGGGGGTGTGCCGGCTCTGGCGGTGGGTGCGGTGCCGACGGGTGTGGGTGACCTGCCTGCGGTGATTCGGTCGGGGTCTTTGGCGTATGTGATGTTCACGTCGGGGTCGACGGGTGTGCCGAAGGGTGTGGCGGTCACGCATGGGGACATTGTTGCGTTGGCGGCGGACGGGCGTTGGGGTTCGGGTGCGCATGGGGTGGTGTTGTTCCATTCGCCGCATTCGTTCGATGCGGCGACGTATGAGGTGTGGGTGCCGTTGCTGAACGGTGGGACCGTGGTCGTGGCGGAGGTGGAGTTGGGTGCGGCGGTGGTGCGTGAGGCGGTTGCGGCCGGGGTGGGGTCGGTGTTCTTGACGAAGGCGCTGTTCGATGTTCTGGCGGGGGAGGATCCGGGGTGTTTCGCGGGTTTGCGTGAGGTGTGGACGGGTGGTGAGGCGGCGTCGGGTGTGGCGATGGCGCGGATGCTGGAGCACTGTCCGGACACGGAGCTGGTCCATGTCTATGGTCCGACGGAGTCGACCACGTTCGCGGTGTGCGGGCCGGTCGTGGCCGGGGATACGGATGCATCGGTGATTCCTTTGGGGTCGGT
The DNA here is from genome assembly GCF_001905795.1 of Streptomyces sp. CB01580. Taxonomy (GTDB): domain Bacteria; phylum Actinomycetota; class Actinomycetes; order Streptomycetales; family Streptomycetaceae; genus Streptomyces. The sequence goes on along the minus strand of NZ_LIXJ01000001.1, from coordinate 10,676 downwards.
GATGGACAACACCCGGGCGTATGTGCTGGACACGGCGCTCCGACCGGTGGGCCCGGGTGCGTCAGGCGAGTTGTACCTTGGTGGTGCGGGTCTTGCGCGTGGTTATGACGGCAGGTCGGATCTGACGGCGGAGCGGTTTGTCGCGGATCCGTTCGGTGACGGCGGCCGGTTGTATCGCACGGGTGATGTGGTGCGGTGGCGGGCGGATGGCCGTCTGGAGTTTTTGGGCCGTGGTGACGGTCAGGTGAAGGTGCGGGGTTTCCGTATCGAGTTGGCCGAGATCGAGGCGGTGTTGTCCCGGCACGCGTCGGTGGGGCGGGTGTCGGTGCAGGTCCGTGAGGACCGCCCCGGGGCGAAGCGCCTGGTGGCCTATGCGGTCGCGGCCTCCGGGCGAAGTGCGGACGTGGCCGGCGTGCGTGGGCATGCGGCGGGTTTGTTGCCGGAGTACATGGTGCCGTCGGCGTTCGTCGTCCTGGACGCGCTGCCGTTGAACGTGAACGGCAAGGTCGACCGTAAGGCGCTTCCCGCTCCGGAGGCAGAGGCGGGTGAGGAGTACGTCGCCCCGCGCACCGATGCCGAGCGCATCCTCGCGGGCGTGTGGGCGGACGTGCTCGGTGTCGAACGCGTCGGCGTCCACGACAACTTCTTCGCCCTCGGCGGCGACTCCATCTCCGCCCTGCGGGTCGTCGGCCATGTCCGCTCGGTCCTCGACGGCGAGTTGTCCTCCCGTACGCTCTTCGACCACCCGACCGTCGAGACACTGGCCCGGGGCCTCGTCGCGCCCGGCGTGCCCGAGGCTTCCGCCGAGCCGGCGATCCCGCGCGTCGAGCGCGACGGAACCCTTCCGCTGTCCTACGGCCAGGAGCGCCTCGCCTTTCTGGCCGACTTCGCGCCCGGCGACTCCACGTACAACACCGGCCTCGCCCTGCGCGTCTTCGGTGACGTCGACGCGTCCGCGCTGCGCACCGCGCTGGTCGGGCTCGTCGCCCGCCACGAGGCGCTGCGCACCACATTCTCCGACGGACGCCAGCACGTCCAGCAGGACGTCGAGGTGCCCGTGCGGGTGGTGGACCTCGTGGCCGAGGCCGACGGTGCGCGGCCTGACGCGCTGCTGCGGGTCCTGCGGGAGGAACAGGCCGCCCCGTTCGACCTCGACCGAGGCCCGCTCGTCCGGGTTCTGGTCGTCCGCCTCTCCGAGCGTCAGCACGTGCTGGTGCTGTCGATGCACCACATCGTGACCGACGGCTGGTCCATGGGCGTGGTCATCCGTGAGCTGAGCGCGCTGTACGCAGCCGCTGTGCGGGGTGAGCAAGCCGTTCTGCCGGAGTCGCGCATCCAGTATCCCGACTTCGCGGTCTGGCAACGGGAGAATCTCGCGGGTGGCGCATTCGACGGTCAGCTCGACTACTGGCGTGACAAGTTGTCGGGTCTGGAGCCGTTGGAGCTGCCGACGGACCGGCCGCGTCCGGCCGTGCGCACCTCGGCCGGCGCCCTCCACACGTTCGTGATCCCGTCCGGTCTCGTCGACCGGCTCAGGGCGGCGGGCCAGGAGTGCGGGGCGAGCCTGTTCATGGGGCTGACGGCGGTGACGCAGTTGCTCCTTTCGCGTTACAGCGGTCGGCGGGACGTCACGGTCGGCACGGTCGCGTCGGGTCGCGAGCACACGGAGCTGGAGAACCTCGTCGGGTTCTTCGTCAACACCCTTGCGCTGCGTACCCGGATCGACGAGTCCGTGGGCTTCGGGGAGTTGCTCTCGGAGGTGCGCGCGACCACCCTGGACGCGTTCGCCCACCAGGACGTCCCCTTCGACCGCGTGGTGGACGCCGTCGAACCGGAACGGGACCCGAGCCGGAGCCCGCTGGTCCAGGCTCTCGTCGTACTCCAGAACTCCCTCGGTCTCGAGGGCGAGTTCGCCGGCCGTCCGGCGAAGCGCGAGTTCGTTCCGCGAGCGACGGCGAAGTTCGACGTCTCCTGGGAGTTCTGGGAGGAGAACGGCTGTCTGACAGCCGAACTGGAGTACAGCACCGATCTCTTCGACGCCTCGACCGTCGAGCGGATGTGCCGCCACTGGATAGCCCTCGCGGAGGCGGCGGTCGCGTCGCCGATGACGCCGCTTGCCCGGCTGGAGTGCCTGGACCCGGGCGAACGTGAACTTGCCCTGGGGGAGTGGGCGGGTCCTGGTGTGGGTGTGGGTGGTCGTTCGGTGGTGGAGTTGGTCGCGGGGCGTGTGGGGGCTGTTCCTGGGGTGGTTGCGGTGGTGTGTGGTGGGGAGTCGTTGACGTACGAGGTGTTGTGGCGTCGGGTGGAGGCTTTGGCTGGGCATTTGGTGGCGTTGGGTGTGGGTGTGGAGTCGCGGGTGGGTGTGTCGTTGCCGCGGTCGGTGGATCTGGTGGTGGCGGTGTTGGCGGTGTTGCGGGCGGGTGGTGCGTATGTGCCGTTGGATCCGCAGTATCCGTCGGACCGGTTGGAGTTCATGCGTGCGGACAGTGGTGTGCGTGTGGTGGTCGATGCGGGTGTGATGGGTGGGGAGTTGCTGTCGGCGGAGCTGCCGGTGGTGGGTTCGGTGTCGTTGGGGTCGGCTGCGTATGTGATTTATACGTCGGGTTCGACGGGTCGTCCGAAGGGTGTGGTGGTTCCGCATGGGTCGATGGCGGGTCTGGTGGAGTGGGCGGTGTCGTTGGGGGTGGGTCGGTTCTCGCGTGTGCTGTTTTCGACGTCGTTGAATTTTGATGTGTCGGTGTTCGAGTTGTTCGGGACGTTGGCTGCGGGTGGGACGTTGGAGGTGGTGCCGGATGTTCTTGCTCTGACTGAGCGGGGGTCGTGGTCGGGTTCGTTGGTGTCGGCGGTGCCGTCGGCGTTTGCGGCGGTGCTGGAGCAGGATGCCCGGGTGGATGCGGGTCTGGTGGTTTTGGCGGGTGAGGCGTTTCCGTCGAGTCTGCGGGAGCGGATTGGTCAGGTGATGCCGGGTGCGGCGGTCGCGAATTTGTACGGTCCGACCGAGGCGACCGTCTATGCGACCGGCTGGTTCTCGGAGCGGGACGGGGAGAGCACTGGATCCATGGTGCCGATCGGCAGGGGCGTGGCGGGCAAGGGCACGTATGTGCTCGATGCCTGTCTGCGTCCTGTCCCGGTGGGTGTGTGGGGTGAGTTGTATCTCGCGGGTGGTCTGGCGCGTGGTTATCACGAGCGTCCGGACTTGACGGCGGAGCGGTTTGTCGCCGATCCGTTCCGCGATGGTGGCCGGCTGTATCGCACGGGTGACGTGGTGCGTTGGCATGGGGATGGGTCGCTTGAGTATGCGGGTCGTGGCGATGACCAGGTGAAGGTGCGTGGTTTCCGGATCGAGCTGGGTGAGATCGAGAGCGTTCTGGTCGCGCATGAGCGTGTGAGCCAGGCGGTGGTTGTTGCTCGTGAGGACCGGCCGGGGGTGAAGCGTCTGGCCGCGTATGTGGTGGCCGACGGTTCGGGGCTGGACGTCGCCGGGGTGCGTGAGCACGTGGCGGCTGCGGTCCCCGAGTACATGGTGCCGTCGGTGTTCGTGGTTCTGGACGAGTTGCCGTTGAACGCGAACGGCAAGCTGGACCGCAAGTCCCTGCCCGTCCCGGAGTTCACCGGGGACGAGGCCGGATACGTCGCTCCGCGCACCGGGACGGAACAGGTCCTGGCATCCGTCTGGGCCGAGGTTCTCGGGCTGGAGCAAGTCGGTGTCCAGGACAACTTCTTCGACCTCGGTGGCGATTCGATCATCAGCCTCCAGGTCGTCTCAAGAGCCCGTCGGGCAGGACTCGTGCTCTCGTCCCGGGACGTCTTCCAGCACCCCACCATCTCCACCCTTGCCCCGCACGCCCGCCCTCTCGACGTCGATACCGCCTCCCGTTCCCGGCTGACCGAGAGCGGTACGGTCACCGGCGTCGTGGCCCCGACCCCTGTACGGGAGTGGTTCTTCGAAACCCACCCCGTGACCCCCGGCCACTTCAACATGGCCGCCGCCTTCACCCTCCCGGACGACACCGACCTCGGCGCCCTCCGCAACGCCGTCGAGGCCCTGGCGGCCCAGCACGACGCCTTGCGCTCCACGTTCGTCCAGGACGCGGAAGGCGTCTGGACCGGCCGGATCACATCCGACATCGACCTCGACGCCGTTCTCACTTTCCACACGCTCCCTGAGGACAGCGCCCCCGACACCGGCGCCAAGGGAGAAGCAGAGGCACGCTGGCAGGCACTCGTCCGCGACGCACAGGCCGGGCTCGACCTCGCCACCGGCCCCCTGGTGCGCGTGCTCGTCCGGACGGCGACGGCCGGACCCGTGCGTGTGATCGTCGTGGCGCACCACCTGATCATGGACGGCGTCTCCTGGCGCATCCTGCTGGAGGACCTGAGCACGGCGTACGAGCAGACTGTCGCAGGCCGACCGGTCGACCTCGGCCCGAAGGGCACCTCCGTGCGGCAGTGGGCCGACCGGCTCGCCGCGTACACCGCCCGTGGCGGCTTCGATGCCCAGCTGGCGTACTGGCGTGACGCGACTGCGGCGGTCACCTCGCGGATCCCCGTCGACCGGCCCGGGGGCGACAACACCGTGGCCTCCGAGCGCACGGTCTCGGTCTCCTTGTCCGCCGCGGAGACGCGGGCCCTGCTGCTCGACGTCCCCGGGGCGTACCGCACGCGCCCCAACGACGTGCTCCTCGCCGCCCTGACCCGCGCCGCCGGCCCCTGGGCGACGGGCGGAGCCGATCGACCCGCGGAGGGCGGGGCCGCTCCCCGGTGGGCCGTGAACCTGGAGGCGCACGGCCGCGGGGAGCTCTTCGACGACGTCGATCTCACCCGTACCGTCGGCTGGTTCACCGCCATTCATCCGGTCGCGCTGCCCGTCGCGTACGCCGAGGACTGGGCCGACACCGTGAAGGCGGTCAAGGAACTGCTGCGGGCCGTGCCCGACCAGGGCATCGGCTATGGCGCCCTGCGTCACCTCGGCAACGCCACCGGCCTGGGCGACGCTCCGGAACTGGCGTTCAACTACCTCGGGCACTTCGACGAGGGGAATTCCGGTCTGCACCGTTCCCTCGTCCTCAACCCCGGTGGCGAGCATCACCCGGGCGAACGGCGCACCCATCTGATCGAGGTGGTCGGCGCGGTCCAGGACGGCGTCCTCACCTTCACCTGGGCCTACTCCGAGAACCTTCACGACCTCGCGACCGTCGAGGACCTCGCCCACCGGTACGCGGACGAGCTGCGCTCCCTGATCGCGCACTGCACCGCGCCCGAGGGCCCCTCCGGCTGCACGCCGTCGGACTTTCCCCTCGTCCGCCTCGCCCAGCGCGAGGTGGACGCGATCGCAGCGCGTGTCGGCGACGCCCGCGCCATCGAGGACATCCTCCCGCTGACCCCGCTCCAGTCGGGCATGCTCTTCCACACACTCGGCGCGGCCGGATCGCCCGGATCGCCCGCCTATCTGGAGCAGTTCACCTTCGTCATGGCAGGCGTGGGCGACGTCGGGGCCGTGGCGCGCGCCTGGCAGGCCGTCGTCGACGCCTCGGACGCGTTGCGCGTCTCCGTCGTCTGGGAGGGAGTGGCCGAGCCCGTCCAGGTCGTCCATCGCGCCGGGACGCGGCCACTGCCGGTGACGTACGCCGACTGGACCGATCGCACCGCCGACGAACAGGAATCGCTGCTTGCGGACCTGCTCGCCGCGGACCGGTCCGTCGTCACCGGCCTCGACGCGCCGCTGATGCGGCTGACGCTCGTCCGGGTCGAGGAGGACGTCGTCCGCGTTCTGTGGTCCTTCCACCACCTGCTCATGGACGGCTGGAGCAGCGCCGCCGTCCTCTCCGACGTGGCCGCCCTCTGCGCGGGCGAACCCCTGCCGCCCCGGGAGCCGTTCCGCGAGCACCTGCGGTGGCTCGCCGCACAGGACCACGCCGCCGGACATGCCTTCTGGACCGGCCGCCTCGCAGGCTTCGAGGAGCCGACGCCGCTCCCGTACGACCGTTCGCCGCGCGGGTCCCGACACGCACGCTCGGGGGAACGCGTCACCCTCGGCCTTCCCGACGCCACCGCGCACGCGGTCGCGGACTTTGCCCGGCGCAACCGCGTCACCGTCGGGGCCGTCGTCCAGGGCGCGTGGGCGCTGCTGCTCGGCCGGTACGCGGGAACGCACGACGTCCTGTTCGGCGCGACCGTCTCCGGCCGTCCGGCGGAGCTGCCGGGCGCGGAGTCGACGGTCGGACTGTTCATCAACACCGTGCCCGTGCGCGTCGTCACGCCGCCGGACGAGCCGGTGGGCGCCTGGCTGCGCCGCCTCGGCGATGCCCAGGCAGCGGCCCGGCCGTACGAGTATGTCGCCCTGCACGAGATCGAAGTGCCCGGCCTGCCGGCCGGCACGCCCCTGTTCGACAGCCTCGTCGTCGTCGAGAACTACCCGGTCGACGTCGACGCCACCGCGCGCCACGGCATCAGCCTTTCCGGGCTCGACGCCGCCGAGTCGACCAACTACCCGCTCACCCTGACCGCGCGCCCCGCCGGGGAGTTCCTGCTCACCTTCGGCTACGACCCCGAACTCTTCGACGTCGCGACCATCCGACTGCTCGCCGCTCGCTACGCCCACGTCCTGGAGGCCCTTGCGGACGCCGGCGACGCGGCCACGCTCGGCACCCTGCCGCTGACCGGTGCCGACGAGCTGACCCGCGTTCTGGACGGTGCGTGGACCGGCGCGCTCGACGCGACCGCGGTGCCGGACACCTCGCTGCCGGAACTCTTCGCACGACGGGTCGCCGAAACTCCCGACGCGGTCGCCGTGACCGGCGCGTCCGGCACGCTCACCTACCGGCAGCTCGACGAACGCGCGGCCCGCCTGGCGTGCGCGCTGCGGGCGCGCGGAGCCGACCGGGAATCCCGGATCGGACTGCTGCTCGACCGCTCGGCGGACGTCGTCGTCGCCATGCTCGCCGTGCTCAGGACCGGGGCCGCCTACGTCCCGCTGCACTCCGGACACCCGGCAGACCGGATGCGCGCCATGCTCTACGGCAGCGGCGCCCTGCTGCTCCTCACCGACGGCGTCTTCCCGGCACCGGACGGCATCCCGACCCTCGACGTCTCGGACATCCCGACCCTCGATGTCTTCGACATCCCCGGCGGCGACACCACGGCCCCGGCCGACGGGCCGACGCATGTCGCCCCGGACGCCGATGCGTACATCATGTACACCTCCGGCTCGACCGGTGAACCCAAGGGCGTCGCCGTCACCCACCGCGACATCGCCGCTCTCGCCGCCGACCGCCGCTGGACGCACGATGCGCAGCAGCGCGTCCTGTTCCACTCCTCCCACTCCTTCGACGCCGCCACCTACGAGGTCTGGGCCCCGCTCCTCAACGGCGGCACGGTCATCGTCGCCGACGGCGACCTCACGGCGACCGCCGTTCGCCACGCCGTCGCCGAACACGGCGTCAGCGCCCTGTTCGTGACCACCGCCCTCTTCGGCGCCCTCGCCGACGAGGACCCGGCCTGCTTCTCCGGGCTCGGCGAGGTGTGGACGGGCGGCGAGGCCGCCTCCCGCCCGGCGATGCGACGCATGCTGGAGCACTGCCCCGACACCCGGCTCGTCCACGTCTACGGGCCCACCGAGGCCACCACCTTCGCCGTCTGCGGCCCGCTCGACGTCGCCGACCTCGCCGACGGTGCGGCCGTACCGCTCGGCCTGCCCATGGACAACACGCTCGCCTACGTCCTCGACGCGGCGCTGCGCCCGGTCGGCACCGGCCAGACCGGTGAGCTGTACCTCGGCGGCCCCGGGCTGGCCCGCGGCTACGACGGCCGTCCAGGTCTCACCGCCGAGCGGTTCGTCGCCGCCCCGTTCGGTCCCGCGGGTGGTCGGTTCTACCGAACCGGCGACATCGTCCGGCGACGCCACGACGGCCGCCTCGAATTCCTGGGCCGGGGCGACGGACAGGTCAAGATCCGGGGCTTCCGCATCGAGCTCGCCGAGATCGAGGCCGCCCTGGCGCGCTGCGACGGCATCGGTCGGGTGAGCGTCCAAGCGGTCACCACCGGGCGGCCGGGCGGCAGCGGCTCCAAGCGGCTGGTCGCCTACCTCGTCCCCGCGGCGCAGGACGCCACGGCCGCCGACCTCGACGTCCGCCGCGTACGGGAAGAGGCCGCGGCGCTGCTCCCCTCGTACATGGTCCCCTCCGCGTACGTCGTCCTCGACGCCCTGCCCCTGAACTCCAGCGGCAAGGTCGACCGGCGCGCCCTGCCCGCTCCCGAGCACGACCACGCCACCGCCACCGTCCACGAGGCCCCGCACGCCGGGGCCGAGGAGCTGATCGCCGCCGTCTGGGCCGGACTGCTCGGCAGCGAGGGGATCGGCCGGCACGACGACTTCTTCGACCTCGGCGGCGACTCCATCACCAGCCTCAAGGCCGCCTCCCGGCTGCGCACCGCGCTGGGCGCCGACCTCTCGCCGCGCGCCCTGTTCGACCATCCCACGGTCGCCTCGCTGGCCGCCGCCTGCGCCGCCACGGCGGGCGCGACGACGCAGGCCGCGATCACCCCGGCGCCACGCGGCGCGGGCCCGCTGCCGCTCGCCTACGCGCAGGAGCGGCTCTGGTTCCTCGACGCCTTCACCCCCGGTGGCTGCGAGTACAACGTCGTCACCACCCTGCGTCTCACCGGTGTCGTCGACACCGCCGCCCTGCGCACCGCCGTCGCCGGGCTCGTCGCCCGCCACGAGGCACTGCGCACCACCTTCGACGCCGCCGACGGCCGGGGCGGTACCCAACACGTCCACGACACCCTCGACGTGCCCGTGCGCACGGTCCGGGCGGCGAGCGAGGAAGAGCACGAACGCACCCTGCGGGCCGAGGCCGCCCAGCCGTTCGACCTGCGCACCGGACCGCTGTTCCGCGTGCTCCTCGTCGAGCGGGCAGGACGGGACGATTCCACCCTTATGCTGACGATGCATCACATCGTCACTGACGGCTGGTCCATGGGCGTGATCACGCGCGAGCTGAGCGCCCTCTACACAGCGGTGGTGGACGCGTCCGACGGTGGCCCCGTGCTACCCGAACCATCCCTTCAGTACCCGGACTTCGCGGTCTGGCAGCGTGCACAACTCACCGAGGACGCCCTCGCGCCCCACCTCGACCACTGGAGCGAGCGGCTGGCCGGTCTCGAACCCCTGGAGCTGCCCACCGACCGACCCCGCCCCGCCGTGCGGACGGGGCGCGGCGCCCTGCACTCCTTCCGCGTACCGCAGCGTCTCACCACGGCACTCGCCGACGCGGCACGTGCGCAGGACGCGACCCTGTCGATGGCCCTGACCGCGGTCACACAGCTGCTGCTCTCGCGTTACAGCGGCCAGGACGACATCGCCGTCGGCACGGCCGTCTCGGGGCGGGAGCGCACCGAGCTGGAACCCCTGGTCGGCTTCTTCGTCAACACGCTCGTGCTGCGCACCCGCATCGACGCCCATGCCGACTTCGGCACGCTGCTGGGCGACGTACGGGAGACCACCCTGGCGGCCTTCGAGCACCAGGCGGCCCCGTTCAGCCGCCTCGTCGAGGCCCTCGCCCCGGAACGCGACCCCAGCAGGACCCCGCTCGTCCAGGCCGCGGTCACCCTCCAGAACGCGCCGCGCGAGACGTTCGCACTGCCGGGGCTCCTGGTCGAGGAAGTCCTGCCGCCGGTCGAGACGAGCCCGTTCGACCTCAACATCGAGTTCGAACCCACTGACGGAGAGGGCCTGTTCGCCGTCGTCTCCTACAGCACGGATTTGTTCGATGCGGTGACGGTGGAGCGGATGGCGGGGCATTGGGTGGGTCTCGCGGAGGGGTTGGTGGCTGCTTCGGGTGTGGCGTTGGCGGAGGTGCCGATGCTGGGCGCGGGGGAGCGGGACCGGGTTCTGGTGGCCGGTCGGGGTGCGGTGGTGGAGTTCGACGGTCGTGTGTCGGTGGTTGAGGCGTTTGCCCGTCGGGTTGCTGCGGCGCCGGGTGCGGTGGCGGTGCGGTGTGGTGATGTCGTGCTGACGTATGCGGAGTTGGATGCGGCTTCGGATCGGTTGGCGCGGGTGCTGGTGGAGGGGGGTGTGTCGTCCGAGTCCAGGGTCGGGTTGCTGTTGGAGCGGTCGGTCGATGTGGTCGTGGCGATGCTGGCCGTGCTGAAGGCGGGTGGTGTGTATGTGCCGTTGCATGCCTCGTATCCGGAGGAGCGGGTGCGGCAGGTGCTGGTGCAGGCTGGTGCCGGGCTGGTGCTTACGGACCGGGGCGTGGGTGAGGTCGGGGGTGTGCCGGCTCTGGCGGTGGGTGCGGTGCCGGTCGGTGTGGGTGACCTGCCTGCGGTGATTCGGTCGGGGTCTTTGGCGTATGTGATGTTCACGTCGGGGTCGACGGGTGTGCCGAAGGGTGTGGCGGTCACGCATGGGGACATTGTTGCGTTGGCGGCGGACGGGCGTTGGGGTTCGGGTGCGCATGGGGTGGTGTTGTTCCATTCGCCGCATTCGTTCGATGCGGCGACGTATGAGGTGTGGGTGCCGTTGCTGAACGGTGGGACCGTGGTCGTGGCGGAGGTGGAGTTGGGTGCGGCGGTGGTGCGTGAGGCGGTTGCGGCTGGGGTGGGGTCGGTGTTCTTGACGAAGGCGCTGTTCGATGTTCTGGCGGGGGAGGATCCGGGGTGTTTCGCGGGTTTGC